>JAADEH010000005.1 GCA_013153495.1 Aquificota bacterium | reverse complement strand
TGGGAGTGATGGCAGTGGTAGCGGGATTTTTTGAGGGGTGGTATATGCATGCTGTTGGTGGTGAGCATAAGGAAATTCATTTGAATATAGCTATAACCTCGGTAGCTGTTGGTCTGGTCGGAATACTTATCGCCTACCTGGTGTTTGTGAAGAGGTTTGTTTCTCCTGAAGGAATAGCTTCCACCTTCGCTCCCATAAGGATTACCTTCAAGGAGCAGTTCTTCACGGAGAAGCTCTACCACAAAGGTTTTGCAAGAGGATACATGGCTCTTTCGAAGGTAGCTTTCTACGTGGGAGACAGGTTCGTAATAGATGGCACCATAAACACAGCCTACAAGGGATTTTTCAGGGTAGCAAAGGAGGTTTGGAAAGCCTTCGACATAAAGTCCATAGACATATTTATCCATTGGCTTGCTCTGAGCATGTTCAGGTCGGGAAGGCTACTCAGGAACTTACAAACGGGACTTTTGAACAACTATGTCCTCTTTCTGCTGGTGGGAATAATAGTGGTTCTGGGGATAATGCTTTACGCCTTGGACAGGATGAAGGGGTGAGCTGAGATGGAGTTAATAAGAACGGAGTTTCCCTTTATAACGCTTTCTCTTCTGATACCTGCAATAAGTGCGCTCATAGTGCTCTTCATTCAAGATAGGCTTGTGAGGTGGGTATCCCTCGCAGGTGCTGGGCTTACCTTCCTTCTATCTCTCGTGGTGCTATTTAGCTTCGACTACTCCAAAACTGCTTCCGTTCAGTTTTACGAAGAATACACGATACTTGAAGAACTCAACGTGAAGTTATCCCTCGGGCTGGACGGTCTGTCCATGCTTATGTATTTCCTCACCACGCTTATATCTCTGGTTGCCATAGTCTGGTCCGTCAGGGATAAGCAAATCAGTTTCAGACTTAAGGAATACTACATAGCTTTCCTGCTTACCGAGAGCTTTCTGGTGGGAGTATTCGCCAGCTTTGATGTGCTTGTGTTCTACGTTTTTTACGAGCTGACTTTAATTCCCATGCTCTTCGTGATAGGTGTATGGGGATACAAGCTCCGTCTATACTCAGCCTACAAGTTCTTCATATACATTTTCGCCTCTTCTCTCTTTCTGTTGCTTGGTATAGCTACCGTTGCGGTAGTTCACTACAAGGGCTTCGGGAGTTTCTCTTTCAGCTACTTTGACCTGCTCAAAAATACCTATCCGCTCGGGCTGGAGATATTCGTATTCTTGCTCTTCTTCATAGCCTTTGCGGTTAAAACTCCGCTGGTGCCCTTCCACACTTGGCTCCCCGACGCTCACGGTGAGGCTCCCACCGCAGGTTCGGTGGTGCTCGCAGCGATACTTCTTAAGATGGGAACCTATGCCCTTCTGAGGTTTAACGTGGGTCTGTTCCCCGAAGCCACGCTTAAGCTGATGCCCTTCTTGGTCGCCATAGGTTTGATAACAATCGTGTATGCCTCTTGGATGACCATAGTTCAGAACAACATAAAGAGGTTTGTCGCATACTCCTCCGTCTCTCACATGGGCTTCGTGGTTACCGCACTGTTTTTGCTGAACATGGAAGGTCTAAGAGCTTCCGTTATGGAGATGTTTGCCCACGGTATGACGAGCGCTTCTCTGTTTATGATTGCGGGTTTTATCTACAGCAGGTTACACACGTTCAACATGGAGAACCTGAGAGGTTCCGTAAAGTTTATGCCCGTTTTTGCGGTTTTGGTTGCCACCACAGCCTTTGCCGCCATGGGACTTCCCGGAGGCTCTTCCTTTTGGGGTAAGTTTCTGACCGTGGTCGCCGCTAAGGAGTATTCCCTTTCCCTTGCTCTACTCGTCATTGCGGGTGGTTTCTTCAGTGCAGCTTACGTTCTCTTTATGTTAAAAACTCTGTTCCTGGATGTGAGAGAAGAAAGCATACTGATACACTTTACGGACATAAGAGGGTTTAAGCTGGCTTCCTTTATACTGCTCGTAATCCCTATATTTCTGATTGGCTTTTTCCCTCACATATTTTTCAACATGTTTGAGGGGTCTATAGGATTTATCCTTAAAAACTTGCTGGGACTGAAGTGAGGAGACGGAGATGACGATAGAAGACCTTATAGGGACTTTACAGCTTCCGAGGCTGGAGCTTTTCCTGCCGGAGCTGATTGTGCTCGTTACCGCCTTTACGGTGTTTACCTTAGATTTGGTTCTTTCCTCCCCCCTTAAGAGGAAAATCTTACCATCTTTGAGCGCCATAGGTTACATACTCGCACTCCTTTCCATGACCGTTACGGTTCAGTATAAGGGGGATACCTTTTACGGAACCTTTACCAACGATGCCTTGGGAGTCCTCGTTAAAGCCTTTGAGCTGATAATAGCCCTCACGGTTCTTGCATTCGCCCACAGGTATTTTCTTTCCAAAAAGTCCTTTTACGGGGAGTTTTACTACATACTCGCCTTTACGCTCTTGGGAGCGATGATACTTGTCTCCTCTTACAACCTAATAATTATCTACGTTTCCCTTGAGCTGGTCTCCATAGGCTTTTACATACTTACAGCCCTTCTGAGGGGTTCCTTCATATCCAAAGAGGGAGCCTTCAAATATCTAATACTCGGAGGTCTGAGTATAGCTCTCGCCTCTTACGGTGCGGTCTTTATGTATGTATATTCGGGTTCCATAGACCTGAGGGAGATACTCAGGTATCAGGGAGAGGACTACCACTACCTCATACTCGGTCTCGTTCTTTTCCTCATAGGTTTTGCCATAAAGATAGGTGCGGTTCCCTTCCACTTTTGGCTTCCCGACGCCTACCAGGGTGCACCTACTCCCGTAACAGCCTTCATGGCTTCCGTGGGTAAGCTCGCCTTCTTTATACCTGTGGTTCGCATAATGCCCCTCATACAGGACAAGTTTGCGGTGGCTTGGATGCTCACGGTGGGTGTGATAGCAGCAGCTACTATGCTCTACGGGAACTTTGTCGCCCTCGTTCAGAAGGACATAAAGAGGCTCCTCGCCTACTCTTCCATAGCCCACTCGGGATACATTCTCGCAGCGGTTGCGGTTACCGAGGTTATAGGTCTAAAAGCGGTCATATACTTCCTCGTCGTTTATGCCATAATGGCTGCAGGTTCCTTCTTTGTGGTTGCTATGCTCGAGCGTTCCGAGAACTGGAACAACGAAACGAGGGAGTTTGCAGGTTTGAGGTTCAGTCTCCCTTACGTTGCCTTCGCCTTTATGGTTTACATGTTTGCCCTTCTGGGAGTTCCTCCAACCGTAGGTTTCGTGGGTAAGACTCTCGTCTTTATGGCTCTTTCCTTCGACGAGCTTTGGTGGCTCGCCTTCATAATGATTCTTTCAACAGCCATATCCACCGGATACTACGTAAGACTTGTGGTTTTGATGTATATGAAGGAGAAGGAAAAGGAGGTTTCTATCCCCGGAAGGAGCTATGCGGAGATAGCCTCTCTTGTGTTCCTGACTCTGCTTACCGTTGCCCTTGCGGTGGTGCCCGGTGTGGTTTGGGGTCTTTTAAGCCCGGGAGCTGAAACTCTCTTTGCGAGGTGAGAGGTATGGAGTATATAGGGTTTCTCATATTCTTCGTGATAATGCTCGGCATAGCGCTGGTGATGATTTCTCTTAACTGGCTCTTCGGTCCTAAAACTCCCCAGGAGTATGAGGACTATCCTTACGAGTGCGGAGTTCCCCTATACGACGAGAGCGCTCAGACGACCTTCCACCAGGGTTATTACCTTCTGGGACTTCTTCTCCTTCTCTTTGACATAGAGGCTGCCTTCCTTTTCCCGTGGACCGTCGTTTACAGGTGGCTCGGTGTGTTCGGCTTCATAGAGATGTTCCTCTTTATTCTGATACTCACCTACGGTCTTCTATACGCCTGGAGAAAGGGAGCGCTCAATTGGCAGTTTGAGATGGAGGAGGTATGAGCAGGGAAAGCATTCTCAAGAGCAAGCTTGAGGTTGAACAGGATAGGTTTAAGGTGGGTGTATCTCTGGTAGTGATTTTAACTTCAGGCTTGGTGGGTTTGATGCTCAAGGAGGAGCAAAGGTTTAGTGATTACATACTGGCTTTCGGTGGTGCGGTTGCGGACGTGCTCATAGCCTTATACACATTCAGGGCATACTATAGAGTTAACAGGATTCTAAATCTTATGGAGGAGAACTGTGGCTGACATTCTGATAGCTATTTTTGTGGCAAGCTTTCTAATTTACTTCGCCTACAAGCTTTACAGCATAGAGTCAGGAGACTTTAAGGAGAGGAAAACCTCTTAAGGTGGAGGAAGTTTGATGCCGTGGGCAAAAGCGGATGAGTTTATGGACCTGAAGGAACGCTTCCCGGAACTGGAAGCTTTGGAACTTAAGAACACAACCTCTATTCACATAAAGAAAGAGAACCTCATAGAGCTACTTAAGGAGCTAAAAAACAGGGGATATAAGCTCTTCATAGACCACTCCGTGGTGGACCTCAAGGACATACTCGAGAAGGAGAAGGACTTCAAGAATGCGGTCAAGGAAAACCTCATAGCCTTCCCCGAAGACAGACTTTCCCGCTTTCAAGCCTTTTACACACTCTACAACGTTGACGAGAAGAAGAGGGTAATAGTAAAGACGAGAACGGACGGGACGCTCCCTTCCATAGAAAAGCTCTGGTTTGCGGGAAAGTGGGCTGAGCGCGAAGCCTACGACATGTTCGGTATTGAATACGAGGGGCACGAAAACCTCGTGAGAGCCTTCATGTGGGACACATACCCTTATTTCCCTCTCAGGAAAGATTTTCCCCTTGAGGGAATACCGGAGCAGGACCTGCCCTCTTTGAACGAAGTCCTCTGGGGAGATAAGCTCGAGGGCACCATGAACTACCAGAGACAGCACACCATAGTCCCCACCTTGGAAGACCTTGAGATAACCGAGAAGAGGAGGCTCAAGAAAAAGGCTCAGATAGTTCTCAACTGGGGACCCCTGCACCCGGGAACTCACGGGACTATGTGGTTCCTCTTTGACTTGGAAGGAGAGCGCATAGTCCAGACGGACGTTATCTTAGGACAGCTCCACAGGGGGGTGGAGAAGCTTGCGGAAAACGAGATGTATAATCAGTTCCTCGTCTATACGGACCGTATGGATTACCTATCTGCCCTTTGTTCTAATCAAGCTTGGGTGGTGGCAATAGAAAGGATGCTCGGCATAGAGGAGGACGTTCCCGAAAAGGCTAAATACATACGGACTATGATGTCCGAGCTTCAGAGGATAAACTCCCACCTTCTGTGGCTCGGAACCTATGCCCTTGACTTGGGAGCACTGACCGTTTTTCTATACGCCTTCAAAGAGCGTGAGAAGATAATGGACATACTGGAAGGTATAACGGGTGCCCGCCTTACCATATCCTACCCCAGAGTGGGTGGTGTCAGGATGGACCTTCCCGAGGGTGCCCTTGAGGTTATCAGAGCCTTCATAAAGAGGTTCCCCAAGGAACTCGGTGATTGGGAGAGAATTCTCACAAGGAACAGGATTTGGCTCAGGAGGAACAAGGAAGTAGGGGTGATTTCCCCGGAGGACGCATACTTCTACGGTGTAACGGGACCCGTCATAAGAGGTTCGGGAATTCCCTACGACATGAGGAAGTTAGAACCCTACGACGCTTACCCCGAGGTGGAGTTTGACATCCCGGTCGGAGACATAGGAGACTGCTACGACAGGTATTTAGTTCGTATAGAGGAGATGAAGCAGAGCGTTCGCATAATTGAACAATGCCTGAACAAACTTGAGAAGATGCCCAAGGATGCCCCCTTCTTTGCGGAAGTTCCGAAGGAAAAGAAGATAAAGCTCACCATAGACGGAATAGGTCTTAAGGTGCCCACGGGGGAGATATACTCCTCAGGAGAAAATCCGAGGGGAGAGCTTGGCTTTTACGTGTTCTCCATGGGAGGGGTGAAGCCCTACAGGGTAAAGGTGCGTCCGCCCTCTTACTACAACCTGTGCATATATCCCCATCTCATGAAGGACAGGGTAATAGCGGACGCTGTTACCATACTCGCAAGCATAGACCCCGTTGTGGGAGAGACGGATAGATGAAAATGGTGAAATACATACCTCATTACACTTACGAGGATTACAAGAGCTGGCAAGGGGATTGGGAGCTTATAGAGGGCATACCGGTGGCTTTGGCTTCACCCAAGTTTATCCACCAGAAGGTGGTTTTAAACCTCGCATCTCTAATAAAGGAACAGCTTGAGAAGTGTGATAAGTGCGTGGTTACGGTGGAGCTTGATTACATAGTATCCCACGATACCGTTTTCAGACCGGATGTGGCAGTCCTGTGTTCTCCGGTGGAGGACTACATACGGGTAGCGCCCCTTATGGTAGCGGAAGTGGTTTCCGAAGCCACCGCGGAAAGGTATGAAGGTGTGAAAAAGGATACTTACGAACAGGAGGGCGTAAAATACTACATGCTCCTCTATCCGGATCAAAGGCTTGCCAAGGTTTACAGGAATACAGACATAGGGTTCATAAAGCTGAAGGATATAAGTGAAGGAACTTTGAAACTGAACTTTGAGGAGTGTGAGGTTGAGATAGACTTTTCAAAGGTGTGGTCGTAGGAGGAGGCGCGCATGGAGAGTGTTATAGCCGGACTGATTATAGCGGTTATAAAGATACTCGTAATACTCGGTATAGTCTTAGGTGTGGGAGCATACCTCACATGGGTTGAGCGTAAGGTCGCAGCGCACATTCAGAGACGACCGGGTCCCATGGTGGTTGGCTGGCACGGACTCCTTCAGCCCCTTGCGGACGGCGTCAAACTCATAACCAAGGAGGACCTCTTCCCGAGATACGGAAACAAGTTCCTGTATAACCTTGCCATAGTCTTAGCCCTCGTTCCTGCAACCCTCGTTTTTGCGGTCGTTCCCTTCGGACCGGAGTTTGAGCTTTTCGGATACAAGATAAAACCCATACTCACCGACGTTAACGTCGGTCTTTTGCTCGTCTTTGGTCTCGGCTCCTTAGCGGTTTATGCCATAGCCATAGCGGGATGGGCTTCCAACTCCAAGTATCCCCTAATAGGCTCTATGAGAAAGGCTGGAATAATAATTTCCTACGAGGTGGCAATCACCTTTGCGGTGATGGGTCCCCTCATACTTGCTGGGACGCTCTCAACCTACGAGATAGTTCAGCGTCAGATTGAACAGAACCTCTGGTATATATGGGTTCAGCCGATAGGCTTTGTGGTTTTTCTGTTTTCACTCCTTGCGGAAACGGGAAGGGTTCCCTTTGACATTCAGGAAGCGGAGGCAGAGCTTGTTACGGGCTTTACCGTTGAATACGGGGGTATGAAGTTCGGTCTCTTCCCACTCGTTGAGTGGTATGTGGAAGTCCTGTCTCTCTCCGCTATAGCAGTGGTTCTGTTCTTCGGGGGATGGTCTCCCATTAACATACCTTTCTTAGGTTTCGTTGACCCCTTATTTTTCCTGGGACCTTTTTCCCCTTACGTGTGGTTTCTCTTGAAGGTTACCGCTCTTTTCCTCTTTATCCTGTGGCTTCACTGGACCCTTCCGAGATACAGGATAGACCAGATAACGGAGATAGCTTGGAAGGTAATGCTTCCCTTAGCCTTGATAAACATAGTCTTAACCGCTATAATTGCTCCGATAGTTTGGAGGTAAGCCATGATTAAGAGGGTGATGGCTAAGCCCTTGAGCTGGATAGAGAGGGCTTTGTTTATAGATTTTATAAGGGGTCTATCGGTAACCATAAGACATGCCTTCAGCAGGACGATAACTACCCACTACCCTTACGAAAAACTTACTCCCCCTAAGAGGTTCAGAGGTTTCTTTGCCCACAAGGTGGTGGACGGAAACGAGCCTCAGCCTGCCTACGACGAGTGGGTGGAGAGGTTCAAGATAGAGGTTATTCCCGGGAAAAGCAGGTGCGTTGTGTGCATGCTCTGCAAGCGTGCCTGTCCCGTTCCCCAGCTATTTGAGATAGAGGGCAAGAAACTTGAGAACGGAAGAAGGGTTGTAAGCGTCTTCAACATGAACCTTATGCTATGCACCTTCTGCGGTTTCTGCGTTGATGCCTGTCCCGTTGACTGTCTATACCAGACGGACATACACGAGACCGCCTCTTACACGAGGAAGGACTCAATCCTTGACCTTGAACTCCTTGAAAGGATAGGAAGAGACTGGCAGGCAAGGAGGGAAAACGAGCCCGACAGGATTTGGATAGACGACTCCCAGAGGGACAAGCTCTGGCACGAGAACGACCTCAAACTTCCTGAGCCACAGTTCAGGGGGAGGCATGAATGGTAAGGCTTATAATCTTCTTGATATTCTCCGCATGGGCAATAATCTCGGGAATAGGTGTGATAACCTTCACAAATCCTATATACGTTATCCTCTGGCTACTGTCCGCTCTCATTGCGGTTGCGGGCATATTCTTCGTAGCGGGAGCTGAACTTGTAGGTGCACTTCAGCTTCTGATATATGCGGTTGCCATCGCCGTCTTTTACGTCTTCGTCCTAACTGCAGTTCCCTGGGAGAAGGCTATAAAGAAGGGTTCCCACTACCGTATGGAGGGTGTCATATCCCTTCCGTTGGTTCTTCTCCTTTATGTGGAGATGGCTATAGTTTTCTTCCTCGGGATAACCGCATCGCCCGAGGGTAAATTCAGAGCCTTCATGGAGAAGCTCGGCAATACCGAGGTTGTGGGTTCTATACTCTTTACCAAATACTTCTTTGCCTTTGAGGTAGTTTCTCTGGTGCTTCTGATAGGTATGATAGGTGCGGTAATAATAGGAAGGAAGGAGAGTCAGACCTATGAAGACGATACCCCTTGAGGCTTACTTCATAGTGAGCATGATACTTTTCGGGCTTGGGGTGATAGGACTTATAGCCCGCAGGAACTTGGTAACGGTTCTGATGAGCTTGGAACTTGCCCTTAACGCCGTTAACATAGCCTTTGTGGGTGCGGACGCCCACATGGGATTGGTGGAGGGTCAGATATTCGCCCTCTTCATAATAGCACTCGCTGCCGCCGAGGCTGCGGTGGGACTGGGGATAATCATAGCCATATTCAGATACAGGTTCGTGGAGTCCACCGACGAGATTACGGATATGAGGGGGTAATTGATGGAAGGACTGGTTGTAGTATTTGCGCCTCTCTTTGCCTTTCTGGTAATAGGCTTTTTAGGTAGGCAGATAGGGGACAAAGCAAGCGGTATTATAACGGTCATCGGTAGCGGAATATCCTTCCTCTTCTCTCTGTTGGTTCTTCCCAAGGCTCTCCACGCTCCGATACAAATAAAGCTGTATGAGTTTCTCCCCATAGAGGGATACACCTTAGAAGTAGGCTTTTACTTTGACCCCCTCTCAACCATAACAGTATCAGTAGTAACCTTCGTAGCAACACTCATATTCATCTACTCCCTCGGATACATGCACGACGAGTTCGGAAAATGGGTCTATAAATTCTAC
>JAADEH010000008.1 GCA_013153495.1 Aquificota bacterium | reverse complement strand
ACCTAATAAACCTGCCAATTCGAAAATCCTATTCAGTTGCCAAGGAGCCGGTAGCCCCGTAGGACTACATGGAAATTTTATACCCTCTTCCGAGGTGTGTCAAGTGAAGTTTATTTCCTGTCGACCTCCAATCTTGCAAAAATCCCCGGGGGTCGACAAGCTCTTGTGAGAGTAGGAAAAGAACAAAATTTTTGCAATTTTTGACCAAAATAGATAGTGAACACTAACCTAAAAATAGGTAGGTCGACGGATTGTTGAGTCCCAAGGCTTCAAAAGTTGTTTTTCCGAAAAATGGGAAATTTTAGGCAAATTTTGGGGTTAACACTAACTAACAAACATGGTTTTCCTTGGGAATAAATGGCAAAGAATAAATACACTTTGGGAATTTACTTGCCGGGTTGGGGGATTATAATATAAACAGCCTTATTAACAGGAGGGTGAGAAAGATGGGAAGGATGGTGGAGTTTGAGGCGAATGGAACTAAGGTTAGCGGATATTTGGCTGAGCCTGCTCAGAAGGGTCCTGCGGTTATCATAATTCACGAATGGTGGGGATTAGAGTCTCCCCTTTCCAACATAAAGGAACTTACGGATAAACTTGCGGAGGAGGGCTTTGTTGCCTTTGCACCGGACTTTTACAGGGGACAAAATGCGGACAACCCGGACGATGCGGGTAAGCTCATGACGGACATGTTCCAGAACAGGATGGAGGATGTGGACAACATATTTAAGGCTACGGTGGAGTATTTGAGAAACTTGGACATAACGGACCCGGTTAAGGTGGGTGTTACGGGCTTTTGCTGTGGCGGAACGCTCTCCATGTATTTTGCAAGCAAGTTTCCGGAGCTTTTAGACGCAAGCGTTCCCTTTTACGGACTGCCTCAGCTGGCACCCATAGACGCTTCTTCCATAAAAGTTCCCATATTCTTCATAATGGCTGAAAAGGACGAGTTCGTTAACAACGACGAGGTCATAGACCTCGTGAAGGGTGTGTGGAAAAACGGCGTTGAGGTTCAGGCTAAGGTGTATGCCGGGGTAAATCATGCCTTCCTGAACGATAAGAGACCGGACGTTTACGAAGAGAAGACCGCTAAGGATGCGTGGAAGATGGCGGTAGAGTTCTTCAAAAGACACTTAGGCTGATTTCTGATACAATATCCCTTTCCCGGAGGTAAGAGATGGCTGCCTGTGAGATATGCGGTAAAAAGGTGATGCACGGAAGGAGAGTAACCTTCTCCGCAGAGAGAAATCCCAGACTTTTCAAACCCAACGTTCACAAGGTCAGGGTCAGGATGCCGGACGGGACCGTTAAGAGGATTTACGTTTGCACAAAGTGCCTCAAGGCGGGCAAGGTAGTAAAGGCGGCAAGGGTTCCCAAACAGCAATAAATGTCCCTGCGTGTTCTCAGGTTCTTAACTGCGGGAGAGTCCCACGGTAGGGGCTTGACTGCCATACTTGAGGGGATACCCGCTAACCTATCCATATCTTCCGAATACATAAACAAAGAACTCCGTAGAAGACAGGGAGGATACGGAAGAGGGGGGAGAATGAAGATAGAAAAGGACAGGGTAGAGTTCCTGTCCGGTGTGAGGTTCGGAAAGACCCTCGGCTCCCCTATAACTCTGTGGATAGAAAACAGGGACTGGGAAAACTGGAAGGAGAAAATGTCTGCGGAGGGGGAACCAACGGAGAGCGTAGTTCCCTTTAAAAGACCTCGTCCCGGACATGCGGACCTTGCGGGCGGGATAAAGTTCAATCAGAGGGACTTGAGGAACATACTTGAGAGGGCTTCCGCAAGGGAGACAGCGGCGAGGGTTGCGGTCGGAGCTGTCTGTAAGAGGTTTTTGGAAGAGCTGGGGATAAGGATAGGTAGCTATGTAATAAGCATAGGCAGACTCTCCCCGAAGATAGAGGAAGAGGACTACTTGAGAAGGCACGAGCTTGCGGAGAGGTCAGAACTCAGGTTTCCGGACCCTTCAAAGGACGATGAGTTTAAAGAGGTCATAGATGAAGCTAAGGAGAAGGGGGAGAGTTTGGGTGGCGTGTTTGAGGTCTTCGCAATCGGCGTTCCACCGGGATTGGGAAGCCACATCCAGTGGGACAGAAGGATAGACGGTAGGATAGCTCAAGCTATGATGAGCATACAGGCTATAAAGGGCGTGGAGATAGGTCTCGGGTTTGAGGCTTCGAGGAGGTTCGGCTCGGAGGTTCACGACGAAATAGGATATACCGCTGAAAGCGGTTTTTTCAGATACTCAAATAACTTAGGTGGAACCGAAGGGGGTGTAACCAACGGTATGCCTGTGGTGGTGAGGGTGGCGATGAAACCTATTCCCACCCTAAAAAATCCCCTGCGGAGCGTGGACATAGATACTAAGGAGGAGCTGAAAGCGGGTAAGGAGAGAACCGATGTGGTGGCTGTTCCCGCTGCGTCGGTGGTGGGGGAGGCTATGCTGGCGATAGTGCTTGCGGACGCTCTTTTGGAAAAGCTGGGAGGGGACTTTATGGAGGAGGTGAGGGAAAGGTATGAGGCTTATCTGCGTCATGTGAGGAACTTCTGATATATCCTATTGTCCGATGGAATGGTTGAAACGATTTACGGAGGAGGTGGGAAAGGCAACGCTTTTGGCTATTCAGGCGGTCTATTTTCTCTTTACAAAACCCCCTAAGCTTAGGCACTTTATCGACCAGTTCACTTACATAGCGGCGGAAACCTCTCTGGTTGTTTTGGTAACTTCCACTTTTACGGGTGGGGTTATAGCTCTCCAGACTTACTCCACCTTCCACAGGTTTAATGCGGAATACCTGATAGGGGCGGTTGTAGCTCTCTCTATGGGAAGGGAGCTGGGACCTGTTTTAACTTCCCTCATGGTGGTGGCGAGGGTGGGTTCTGCAATGACGGCAAACATAGGGACCATGAGGATAACCCAGCAGATAGATGCTCTCGAGGTTATGGCGGTAAATCCGGTCAGATACCTCGTAACTCCGAGGCTCTTTGCTACGACCATAGGGGTCCCCTTTTTAACCGTTCTGGCAAATGTGGCAGGCATATTCGGAGGCTGGCTCGTAGCGACTAAACTCTTCAAGGTGAACGAATACCTTTATTGGCAGAAGATGATAGACCTTACGGAGTTTTACGACATAGTGGGCGGGCTTTACAAGGCTTTCGTTTTCGGGTTCATAATAGCAACCGTAAGTTGTTATTTTGGGTATTACACAAAAGGCGGAACGGAGGGCGTGGGCAGGGCAACGACCAATTCGGTGGTAACCTCGTCGATGCTCATTCTCATAACGGACTACTTCCTGACAGCAATAATATTTTAGGTATCATGGAGGAAGCTTTAAAAGAGATAGGTATCTTTATACTCACCACGGGTGGGGGAGTCCTGAGTCCCATAGGCAGGCTAAATGAGCCTATATTTGCCTTTCTATTCTCCGCTGGTATATGGGTGGAAATTGTTTGGTTGCTTCTTGCATTAGCTCTATATTTGAAGATTGAGAAGTTAATAAGGAGGCTGGAAGATGAATGATTTTATAGCCTATGCCGGTGTAGCTATTCTCGTTATAGCCTTCACCCTATGGGCATTCGTAATAGCGTTCAGGGTTATTAAGGAGGATAGAGGAACTTCCAAGGTTTGAATTATGGACAGGAGCAACAGTATAAAGGTCTTAGGGTTTAGCTTCGTTCTCATATTTTCCTTTGCTTTCGTAGAGCTTATAGGCGGGTTTTTAACAAACAGTCTTGCTCTCCTTTCCGATGCGGGGCACATGCTAACCGACAGCGTGTCCTTGCTCATAGCCCTGGTGGCTCAAATACTCGTTCAGCGGGCAAAGGGAAAGAGGATGACCTACGGTCTTTACAGGCTCGAGGTGCTTGCTGCTTTCATAAACGGGGTCTTTCTGATAGCTCTCATAGGATACATAGCCTACGAGGCTTTTCACAGGTTTTTAAATCCGGAGCCTGTTCTGGGTCCCCAGATGCTTTTTATAGCTACCGTAGGTCTCGTTATAAACCTGATTGCGGGATATCTGCTCTTTAAGACTTCTGAGGAGAACATAAACGTGAAGGCTGCCTTTTTGCATGTGGTAACCGACACGCTGGGGTCAGTTGCTGCTATACTTGCAGGTCTTGCTGTTACCTTCTGGGGCTTTTACCTTGCGGACCCAATACTGAGCGTGGCGATAGCTCTCTTAATTCTGCCGGGTGCATACTCGGTTCTTAAAGACTCTTTGAACGTTCTCTTAGAACTCGTTCCTGCAAGCATAGACCCGGAGGAGGTAGAGAGGGAGATAAGGAAAGTTCCGGGTGTGATAGATGTTCACGACCTTCACGTTTGGTCCATAACTTCGGGGAACGTAATCTTGACCGCTCATGTGGTGGTGAGCGACATAAATGCCTGTAACGACATACTCAGGAATATAGAGGAGTCGGTTCAGAGGTTCGGGATAGACCACACTACCATTCAGATAGAGAGGGAAGGATACTCCTGTCCACCTTCCTGTCCCCTGCTCAAGCACACGGGACACCTGCACCATCACCACCACCACTGATATAATTAGGTTTTAAGGTGATAGACATAAGGGGTGTAACGCTTCCGGTAATATCCATCAGGATAAAGGAGGCAAAGGACTTAAATTCCCTCAAGGAAGAGATAAAGAGTAAAGTCAAGGGTAAGCTCTTTCAGGGTAGCTACTTCATTATAGAGAACCCGCAGGACCTTCCCCCCGATTGGATTGAAGAGCTTGAAGACTTCCTAAAGGAGCTGAGCTTAGAAAGCATAAAACGAATAGGTTCCAAGGAGAAGAGAAAAGAGGTCAGAAGCGATAGGCTTTTGGTGGTGGACAAATCTCTGAGGTCCGGACAGAAGGTAGAACACAACGGAGACGTCCTCGTTTTAGGAGACGTGAACAAAGATGCTCAAGTTGTAGCGGTAGGTAATATTATTATTATGGGGACGCTGAGGGGTATAGCCATAGCGGGTGCCCTCGGGGACGAAGAAGCTGTGGTCGTGGCTCTAAAAATGGAGCCTCAGCAGATAAGGATAGGAAAGAAGATAGCTATATCTGAAGAGTCCGAGAGGGTATCCCCGGGCTACCCTGAAGTGGCACGAGTTGAAGATGGTATGATAGTTTTAGAAAAGGTATGAGGTGGGAGTAATGACAGAGGTAATAGTGGTTACCTCGGGAAAGGGAGGAGTCGGGAAAACGACGCTCACCGCTAACCTCGGGGTAGCCTTGGCTAAGCTGGGTAAGAAGGTCCTTCTCATAGATGCGGACATAGGTCTAAGAAACCTTGACATGATACTCGGTCTCGAAAACAGGATAGTTTACGACATTCTCGACGTCTTGGAGGGCAGGGTTCCAGCAAACAAAGCTTTCGTTAAGGACAAGAGGGGTTTGAACCTCTTCCTGCTCCCTGCAAACCAGACCAAGAATAAGGATGCGGTCAACACGGATAGGTGGCTCGAGTTGGTAAACGAGATAAAGGAAAGCGGTGAGTTTGACTTCATCATCATAGACTCTCCAGCAGGTATAGAGCAGGGTTTCAAGATAGCGGTAACCCCGTCCGACAAAGCTTACATAGTGGTAAATCCGGAAGTCTCCTCGGTCAGAGATGCGGATAGGGTTATAGGTCTTTTGGAGAGCATGAATAAAGAAGACTACTGGGTAATTGTAAACAGAATAAGATGGAAGATGGTAAAGAGGGGCGAGATGCTCTCGGTGGAGGACATTATAGACATACTCAAAGCTCCTCTGATAGGAGTAATACCCGAGGAAGAGAAGCTGGTGGACTTTACCAACAGAGGAGAGCCGATAGTTCTCCACCACAAATACAACGCTGCGAAGGCTATAATGGACATTGCCAAGAGAACGCTCGGGGAAGAAGTTCCCTTCGAGAGATACGGAGAGAAGGAAGGGTTCCTAAGTAGGCTCTTTGGAGGGTGAGGTCTTGCTGTCTTGGATTAGGAGAAAAAGCAAGGAAGTTGCTAAGCAGAGGCTGATGCTCGTTCTGAGTTACGAGAGGCAAGGACTACCTCCCAACATTGTGGATAAACTCAGGGAAGACCTAATATCCCTATTCTCTAAATATCCGCAGTTTGATGCTCGGGGAATAGAGGTAGAGCTAGAAAAGAACGAGGACCAGAGGGAAGAGCTACGCATAAGCATACCCTTTAAAGGGTAATCAGGAAGTTTCCACGAGCTTAAGCCTTTCTTCGAGTTCCTTTGCTCTCAGAGCGTCTATGAGTTCGTCGAGCTTGCCTTCGAGAACATCCTGAAGTTTGTAGAGGGTCAGGTTTATTCTGTGGTCCGTAACCCTGTTCTGGGGAAAGTTGTAAGTCCTTATCTTCTCGCTCCTTTCACCCGTTCCCACTTGCTCCTTCCTCTCCTTGGCTATTTCCTCCCTCTTCTTTCTCTCGTAAAAGTCCTTCAGCTTTGCGTATAGTATCTTCAAGGCTTTTTGCTTGTTCTGGAACTGAGACCTCTCGTCCTGACAGGAAACAACTATGCCTGTGGGTATGTGGGTTATACGAACTGCGGTTTCCGTGGTGTTGACGTATTGACCGCCCGCACCCGAAGCTCTGAAGGTCTCTATCTTAAGGTCCTGGGGGTTTATCTCCACGTCCGCCTCGTCCGCCTCGGGGAGAACCGCAACCGTTGCGGTTGAGGTGTGTATGCGTCCCCCGGACTCCGTTACGGGAATTCTCTGAACCCTGTGAACTCCGCTTTCGTATTTTAGCCTCGAGTAGGCTCCTTCCCCTTCAACAAGGGCTATAACCTCCTTATATCCTCCCAAACCGGTTTTGTTAGCGCTGAGTATGTTAAACTTCCATCCCTTGTCTTCTGCATACTTCTGATACATCCTGAGCAGGTCTGCCACGAAGAGCGCCGCCTCCTCTCCACCTGTTCCCGCTCTTATCTCCAAAATGACGTTTTTGGAGTCGTTGGGGTCCTTGGGTATAAGGAGTATCTTCAGCCTCTCCTCAAGTTCGCTTATGCGTTGGGTGAGCTTTTCCACCTCTTCCTGGGCAAGCTCCCTCATTTCGGGTTCCGGGCTTTTGAGGAGTTCTTTAGCTTCTTTAAGCTCTTCCTTGAGCTTCTTGTATTCGTTGTAGGTTTCATACAGCTCGGAGAGTTCTTTATGCTCCCTGCTAAGCTCCCTATACTTCTTTATGTCCTGTATAACTTCGGGTTTAGATAGCTCTTCTTCTAACTTCCTGTATTTGAGGGAGAGCTTCTCGAGCTTATCTATAAGCTCCTTTTTGAGCATCAACCTTCCTTCTTTTCACCGGGAGCTGTGAGTTCAAGGAAGGCGGGCTTTAGCCTGAGCTTCCCGGTGTAGAAGGGGTGGCACTGATTGCACACCTCAACATGAACCGTTCCGCCTTTAGTTGAAAGTAGTGTGAAGGTATTTCCGCAACCGCACACGAATGTTGTGGGTTGAACCTCCGGGTGTATTCCCTGCTTCATCTTCGAACCTCCGTCAGCGAGCTAAGTATTATACTACGCATTCATAGCCTTTAGGAACTCTCTGTTTGTCTTGAACCTCTTGAGTTTGTCCAAGAGGAACTCCATGGCTTCCACCGCATCCATGGTGGCAAGGAACTTCCTGAGAACCCACATCCTCTGAAGCTCCCAGTCTTCCACCAAAAGCTCCTCCTTTCTGGTTCCCGACTTTTCTATGTTTATTGCGGGGAACACCCTCCTCTCCATAAGTCTTCTGTCGAGGTGTATCTCCATGTTTCCTGTTCCCTTGAACTCTTCGTATATGACGTCGTCCATCCTCGAGCCTGTCTCTATGAGGGCTGTGGCTATTATAGTGAGGGAACCTCCTTCCTCTATGTTCCTCGCAGCACCGAAGAACTTTTTCGGTCTCTGAAGGGCGGTAGCCTCTATACCTCCGGAGAGAACCCTTCCGGTGGGCGGTGTAACGGCGTTTGAAGCTCTCGCAAACCTCGTCATGGAGTCGAGGAGTATAACCACATCCTGTTTCAATTCAACGAGCCTCTTTGCCTTCTCTATTACCAGCTCCGCAACCTGCATGTGTCTTTCGGGAGGTTCGTCGAAGGTTGAGGCTATAACTTCCGCTCCGTCCCCAACTATGCGTCTCATCTCGGTAACTTCTTCAGGTCTTTCGTCTATAAGGAGTATTATCAGGTGGACTTCCGGATGGTTTTCTATCAGCGCTCTTGAAATCTTCTGGAGTAGAACGGTCTTTCCTGCCTTGGGGGGTGCAACTATCATTCCCCTCTGTCCCTTTCCTATGGGAGCTACGAGGCTTATAACTCTCGTGGATAGCTCTCTCGGGTCGAACTCGAGGTTGAACCTCTCGGTCGGGTGGTAGGGAGTGAGTTTGTCGAAGGTGGGTCTTGAACGGAGAACCTCCGGTTCTGCGGGGAGTCCGTTTACCGCTTCCATCTTTATCAGGGCTTTATACTTTTCTCCTTCCTTGGGAAGTCGGGCAAAGCCTACTATGGTATCTCCCGTCCTGAGTCCGAACTTTTTAATTTGGGAGGGTGCCACATACACGTCCTCCCAGCTGGGCATGTAGTTGTTCTGGGCACTTCTCATAAAGCCGTATCCTTCGGGGAGTATCTCAAGGACCCCCTTAACAAAAACGAGACCCCCGTCCTTCGCTTGGGTCTCCAAAATCCTCTCTATAAGCTCTTCTTTCTTCAGACCGGTGGTTCTGCTCAGACCTATCTCCTTACCGAGTTTCTGGAGTTCGTGAAGGGTCATCTTTTTCAGCTCTTCGAGGGTGTAAATCTTCTGAAGCTCCTGCATCTCTTCCTCCTGGTTATTTTCCTATGCAAAATCTCGAGAATATATTTCCGAGGATGTCCTCGGTGGTTACCTCTCCTACTATCTCTCCCAAGCAATCGGACGCTTCCCTTATGTCCAGCATAGCTATCTCCGGACTTATGTCCTCCTCCCTGTATCTTTCCAGAAAACTTTCAAGGACTTCCTTTGACTTTCTGAGAAGCTCTTCATGTCTGAGCGACACATATATGTTTAATCCTTCCTGAGCTATTGCTCCTGCCTTTTTGAGAATTTCCTCTTCAAGGTTCTGTAGTCCCGTGCCTGTGAGGGCACTGACTTTTATTATAGAATGTCCCTTAAAAATTTCAAGGGGAACGACCTCTCCGAGGTCTATTTTGTTCAGGACAACTATGAGGTCTCTATTTTTAACCGTCTCGTATATGCGGAGGTCTTCCTCGGTAAGAGATGAAGAGGCATCGACTACAAAGAGAATAACGTCTGCCTCCTCTATTTTCTTCAGGCTTCTTTGAACTCCTATCTTTTCCACCGGGTCCGAGGTTTGTCTTATACCTGCCGTGTCTATCAGTCTGACGGGAATGCCTCTCAGGTTGAGGCTCTCCTCTATGAAGTCTCTTGTAGTTCCCTCTATGTCGGTTACTATGGCTCTATCTTCTTTGAGTAAGGCGTTAAACAGGGAAGATTTTCCAACATTTGGTTTTCCCACTATAGCCAGCTTTATGCCTTCCCTTATGAGTTTACCCGTTTTTGCGGTTTTGAGCAGTTTGTCTATGCCTTCTATAACCTTGCTCACCAGCTCAATTACCTGTTCCTTCGACAGAGTAGGTATGTCCTCCTCGGAAAACTCTATGTCCGCTTCTACGTAGGCACAAAGCTCTAAAAGGCTTTCCCTGAGCGGTCTTATGTATTTGCTGAGTTCTCCCTGAAGTTGTCTGAGGGCTACCTTGCGGGCGAGGTCTGTTTTTGCAGAGATTAGCTCTGCCACCGCCTCCGCCTGGGTGAGGTCGAGCTTTCCGCTGAGGAATGCTCTTTTAGTAAACTCTCCCGGCTGTGCAAGTCTGCATCCTGCCTTTAGGAATAGCTCAACCGCCTTTTTCAAAATCAAAGGGTTCCCGTGAAGGGAGATTTCCACCATGTCCTCCCCGGTGTAGCTGTGGGGAGCTTTGTAATAGACTAAAACTCCCTCGTCGAGAACTTCCCCCTTTTCGTCCAGAAGCTCTCCGTAGTGGGCATAGCGGGGCTTGATGGGTTTACTCGTTTTAAAGTGTTTTTGAGCTATTTCAAGAACACCTTTGCCCGTCAGGCGAACCATCCCGATAGCACTCTCACCGAAAGGAGTAGCGATTGCAACTATAGGGTCTCTCATGGGGGTTACGGTATTAATTTAAGTCTTTCAACGCTTATAGACGAAGTCGATGCAAACGAGAACTCCGTTAAATATAAAAAGGAGTCCTACATCCTTTATGTCAACCGTATTCAGCCTAACGTCCATCACAGCGCTGAAGGGATACTTATCACAGGTCTTATCCGCAAGAGCTTTGAAAGATTTTTCAGCCTCACGAACTGCCTCACCGTAGGCTTTGGGGTAGCTTTTGCCTTCGTTATACATCTTTAAGTAGCCTATAAAGTGAGCGTAGTAAACGCTTGTAAAGTCCGCAACCTTTACGGGAAAGGAGTCTTTCATGTAGGGAATGGTGTTGGAGAAATACATACCTAAGAAAGATGTCTGGTCTTTCTGGGAAAAGGATAGACCTGCGAGCAACAACACCGCAAGGAAAAGGTTTCTTAGCATTTTTCCAATTATAATAAAAATTGCAGGGGGTATGGCGGAACTGGCAGACGCAGCGGACTTAAAATCCGCGGGCCGAAAGGCCGTCCGGGTTCGACTCCCGGTACCCCCATGAGAAAAATATGAAAACGGTCCGAGAGGGAAAGGCTCAAATCCTCGTTCCCGAACTTCGGGAAATCGTATCCTCCGACATGCCCGTCTTTTACAACCCCAAGATGAGGGTCAACAGGGACCTTGCGGTCTTAGGGCTTGCGTATCTGTGCTCGAAGCTCGGTAGGGAACTCATGGTGGCGGACCCCCTATCCGCAAGCGGTATAAGGTCTATAAGGTTTCTTAAAGAGACCGACTGCGTCGGTAAGGTATTTGCCAACGACATAAATGAAGAGGCAACCCGAATAATGAAGGAAAACTTCCGGCTTAACGAAATACCCGCGGATAGGTATGAGATACACAGGGAAGATGCCAACTTCTTTCTTAGAAAAAGCTGGGGCTTCGGATTTGATTACGTTGACCTGGACCCTTTCGGAACTCCCGTTCCATTTGTCGAGTCGGTGGCTTTGAGTATGAAGAGAGGTGGTATTCTGAGCCTTACCGCAACGGACACAGCACCCCTTTCGGGAACCTATCCTAAAACCTGCCTTAGAAGGTATGGGGCAAAGCCACTCAGGAACGAATTCAAGCACGAGGTCGGCATAAGAATTCTTATAAAGAAGGTGATAGAACTGTCCGCTCAGCACGACATAGCGATGGTTCCCATATTCGCATACTCCCACCTGCATTACTTCAAACTCTTTTTTGTAAAAGACAGAGGAGCTAAGCTGACGAACTCCCTAATGGAGCAAATGGGTTATGTCCTCTACTGCTTTAACTGTATGAACCGCGAAGCGGTCTTTGACGTTTTAAAAATAAAAGAGTTCTGTCCCGTGTGCGGGACGCGCTTCAGCGTGGGTGGTCCTATGTGGCTCGGTAAGCTTTGGGACGAGGAGTTTACGGACTTCCTGTTCAGGGAAGCTCAGGAGAGGGAAGAGGTGAGCAAGGAAACCAAAAGGATAACCTCTCTTATAAAAGAAGAGTCGGGGCTACAGACGGTAGGTTTTTACATGGTGTCCAAGCTCTCGGAGAAGGTGGGGATACCCCAACAGCCACCTATAAGAAAGGTGGTGGATTTCTTCGAAGGGGTGAGGACGCACTTTGAAGGTGATGGGTTCAGGACGAAGCTCTCCCACAGGGATGTTCTTGAAAAGTCCTGCGAGCTTAAGGGTATAATAGAACGGCGTTTTAAAGGAGGGGTGCGATGAGTCCCGAGCAAATGCTTAAGAGCTTCCCGGAACAGCTCGAGTGGGAGAAGACGGAGGTTGACCTTTCCCTATACCACACGGTTACCTTCTGCGGTATGGGGGGGTCGGGCATAGTGGGTGATATTGCAAAGAGCTGGCTCGAGCACAGAGGTTGCAAAGTTCCCGCACTAACTCACAGGGGATATGGACTTCCCAACTGCGTTAAGGGTGAGGAACACCTCGTAGTGTGTATAAGCTACAGTGGAAACACGGAAGAGACTTTGAGCAGTTTTAAGGAAGCTGTAGAGAGACAGGCTACCGTAGTGTGTATAAGCTCGGGCGGTAAGCTCGAGGAGCTTGCCAAGAGTAGCGGAGTTTTACATCTCAAGGTCCCGGAGGGATACGTTCCGAGGTTCGCTCTGGGATTTATGCTTTCCAAGGTTCTCTGCCTGCTGGGAATAGATAAGGAGGAGCTTGAGGACGCAAGGGAGAACTTAAAGTCCCGCTACGAGGAAATCAAGTCAAAGGGAGAAGACATAGCTCAAAGGCTATACGGATATGTCCCCGTGATATACTCCACACCGCTGACTTCTGCGGTGGCTTTCAGGTGGAAAACGCAGATAAACGAAAACTCCAAAACACCCGCTTACAGAGCTGTTCTTCCGGAGATGCACCACAACGAGGTTATGGGTTGGGAAAATGCGGAGCTTAGAAACAAGTTTGCATACGTGGTTATGTTTGACCCCAAGGACCACGACAGGATTAGGGCGAGGGTCGATATAACGATAAAGCTTCTGAAGGATTTGGGGATAGTTCCCACGGTCGTGGGCGGGGACGGAAACTCCTATCTTGCAAGAACCTTGGACCTGATACACGTGGGGGACTGGGCAAGTTATTATCTTGCGGGTAAATACGGTTTCCAGCCTCTTCCCGTGGATACGATACAAAAGATTAAGGACGAGCTGGCTAAAATTTGAAGGGGTAGGATAACTACTCTTCCCCCTTGGACTTCATGAGTTTTTCGTATTTTTTCTTCCTGGCGCTTCCCATTCCCTTCCAGTAGATAAATAGAACACCGTGCAGGGCAAGTATGAAGAGTATGAGAGCTACAACATCACTCATAGTAGAACTTCCTCGGCTCTTTCACCTTCTCCAAACCTTTTAGGAGCTTTTTAACTTTATAAACCTCTCTCAAAACCTGCAGGTAGTCAAGCTCTCCCCTCTCTATCTTGTCCATGGCTTCCTCGAGCTTGCGGGTGAGTTCCTCGCTGGTGTAGTCGGGATACTTGCTTCTGAGGAAGTTATACACCTCTATACCCCTCTTGGTGGGGACCAGCCTTCCTTTGACCTCCTTTACGTATCCTCTGTCGAGCAGAGTCTGGACTATGTGGGCGTAGGTTGAGGGTCTTCCGAGTCCTCTTCTCTTCATCTCCTGTATCAGGCTTCCCTGAGTAAAGAGGGGAACTTTGGGAACTTCCCTGTATTCTTTACTTTCTATGTCGTAGATGTCCTTTTTGGGGAATACCTCAAAGGTGGGATGCATGAGGTCAAAGCCGTGTTCGAGAACTTTTGTAATTACCTCCTCCTCCCAGTCGAAGTAGGGTAGCTCTACGTGGAGTTTTTCCGCAATCACTTTGGCTGGTCTCATCTGGGATGCCATAAAGCGGTTAAATATGAGCCTGTAAACTTCGAGTGCCTTCTGGGGGGCTTCGAGTTCCACGAGACCTGCGGTTATCATAAATCTCAGGTTGGAAGGTTCCAAGGGTCTTGTGGGTCTTATGCACTCGTGCGCTCCTCCCTCTCCCCAACTGCGTGGGTAGAAGAACTCCTCTCCAAACTTCTCGGTTATGTATGGTTTTGCAACGAGGAAGCGTCCCGCTTCCGATACCCTCGTGGAGTCGGTCCTGTGGTAGGTGATAAATCCAGCCTCGAAGAGGCTCTGAAGGATTTTCATGGTTTCCTGGGCGGAGAGCTTGAGCTTTTCGCTGGCGGACTCGAGTATGGTGTCGGTTGAGTAGGGGGGCAGGGGCTTCTTTTGTGTTTCCTGGGGGGAGTGAAGGTATATCCTCGCAAGCTCTAAGTCTTCGTAAACGCTTCTGGCAACCGTCAGGTCCTCTATGTCCATTCGGAAGGTATGTCCTTCTATGGTGAAAACGACTTCTCCCTTCTTTTCTTTGGATTTTTCAAACCTCTCTATTACCCACCCTAAGACGGGCGTCTGAACTCTGCCTGCGGAAAACCAGCTCTTTTTAAAGACCTTCCAGAGGATTCTCGAGAGGGTAAATCCTACCCAGCGGTCCAGAACTCTCCTGACAATCTGGGCTTTTACGAGGTTGAGGTCGAAGTCTCTGGGGTTTTCCACAGCTTCTCTGAAGGCTTTGGGGGTAACTTCGTGAAACTCCGCACGCTTGAGGTTTTGATTGAAGGGTCTGAGCAGCAAAAAGAGGTCGTAGGCTATCTTCTCACCCTCCGCATCGGGGTCTGTAGCTATGAAGACCTCGTCCACCTCCCAGTCCACCTCTCTCATCCCTTCTATGAGGTCTATCTTGTCCTCTATCTTTCCTCTGCATCTCTCCTTGAGATATTCCAGCTCGGTGTGTTGAAGTCCGGAAGTTTTGCACCTCTTTATGGTGTCGTATATGGGTATGAACCTGTCCTTGTCCTCGAGGACTCCGAAAAAGCCTTTGTCGGTTATGAGGTCGAGAACATGACCCAGGGAAGCGGTTATGACGAGCAGTCTCTCCCCGAGGGGGACTTCGTAGGCTATTGAGTCTTTTACGAGCCTCATCTGGGGTTTTCCGAAGAAGCTGGCTATGGTTCTTGCCTTGTTGGGAGACTCAACTACCACGAGGGTCGTCTTAAAGAGGTCCTTTATCTTCTGAACTACTTTCTTTTCTATGACGAGGCGTGCTCTCTCCCGGTCCCTGTCTATCTCTTCGAGAATGCTGCCTAAGTCTATCTCCTCGAGGGTTTTAAATTCCACGTCCGACTGCATGAAGTAGGCGGAGAGTCTCCTCTTGAGTGATTTGAAGGCTTTGGGGTCCGAGTAAAAGAGTATTGAGAGTCCCTTTGTCATTCCTCCCGCTATGAAGCGGGAAGTCCTGCCGGAAGCCTGAATGTAGGAGTTGGCGTCCCCCACAACCACGTAGAGCTGGTCCTCTTTCCTGACGAGGGAGATGTCTTCGGATTGGTCTATCTTTTTCAGAAACTCCTCGTCGGTGAGGAACTTCTCCAGAAAGTCCTTTATCTCCTGGACCTTTTCCTTTATCCGTGGGTAGCGTTCGAGCTGGTCTTCTTTCAGGGTCAGGTATCTTTTGAGGTAGTTTATATACTCCACCGCTGTAAAGCGGTCCTTTTCATCAAATAAATTGAGAAGCGTAAGTAGCAGGGAGTGAAGGAGTGAGGGTTGGAGCGTCAGCTGAGTGGGGAAGAGATGCTTGGGGGGGTCCAAGAATATGGCGTATCGAATTATGTGGGGAAGGTCGAGACCTCGAACTAAGGGATTGGATATGTGGGATATTCCTACCGCAACGTCGAAGTCCCCTTCTTCGAGTATTTTGTAGAGGTCTTCGGGTTTGTGCTCGAGGTAGCTGACCGCTTTTATGCCTCTTTTTCTGTAAAACTCCACCACCTCCTCGACTTTGTCCTTCCCGTAAAAGACAGACAGATAGACGAGTCCTCCCTTTCCGAGTTTTTTTATGAGGTCTGCGGACCGAGACAGGGCTTCCTCTAAGTCCTTCACCTGCTCTGCCACATCGACTATGTTTCTAAGGGTGGTTATGGCTTTCTGGACGTCAAATCCCAAGAGGTTTCTGAAGAGAAAAACTCTGTTCCCCTTGGGCTTGAGGGTTGCGGAGGAGACTATGAGAACCGTGTCCCTCTTGCGCTTTCTTATCTGGGCGAGTTTTTCCCAGTCCCTCTCGGTTTTGTTTTCTTTGAGGGCAAGCTGTATCTCTCTGTCGGAAAAGCCTAAGAGCTTGAAGAGGTTATCCACGTTTTTTGAACGCTTGAGGAAGGAGTCTATGTCGTCTATGAATAGGAAACGGAACTTGAAATTCATGAGGTTTTCAAAGTTCTTGTGAAGGAACATGTTGGTCCCGCAAAGGACGTCAAACTCTCCACTTAAAAAGGCTTCCCGCACTTTCTTCTTTGACTCATAGACGAGTATTCTCTTCTCTGTTCCCGTTCTCCGGGCAAGTTCTTTCAGTCTTTCTCCCGCTTGCTGGGCGAGTATCCGTGTGGGAAATATGAGAAGAGCTTTTGGCTCGAGGAACAGGGCGGTAACGAAGCCGAAGGTGGTCTTTCCCACCCCCGTGGGGGCTACTACCGCAAAGGATTGACCCATAAGAACTCTCTTTGCCCAGAGCTTTTGAAGGCTCCAAGGAGGTGCACCCACTGCCTTTTTGAAAAACTCTTCGAAGGTTTGAAGGGAATTTTGGGCTTTGCAAAAGGGTTCGAGCCTCAGAAGTTTATCCTGCACCTCTAAGGCGGTGCAAACTTCCCCCTGGGGTCTTGGCAAACACTTTGAGCAGGGAAGCCCTTTTGATAGCCTATCGTCGCTTATGGCTCCCCCGCAGTTGGGACACCCTCTCTCTATAATAAGAAGGCTCATAGAAGTTATGATACGCTATCCGTGGCGTTTTGTTCTTTTCTCCTCTTTCAATGCTTTAGCACCTCTGCAACTATCTTATCTATCTCCCGTGCGAGCCTGAAGTCCCTCTCGGTTATACCACCCGCTTCGTGGGTGGTGAGCTTGACTTTTACCTTCTTAAAACCCACCTCTAAGTCCGGATGGTGCCAGTGAGCCTCCGCAAGGGTGGCTATTGCGTTCACCACAAAGATGGTTGTCTTCCAGTTCTTGGTTTGAAACTCCTTCGCTATAAAACCTTCTTCAAAACTCCAGCCCTCCATCTCCGAGAGCCTTCTCTCTATCTCATCAGCTCCCAAAGCCTCCATAGCTTCACCTCCTTAAAGCTCCATATCAAGCTCGTTAAAGACGCTGTAAACGTTCCTCATGTGGAACTCCTCATACATCTTCGAGTCCTTGAAGGGAGTATCCTTGAGAGCCTCCTTAACCTCGTCTATGAAAAGTCCCTCGTCCTTGAGCCTGCGAACCTCCTCCCTGACAAAGGTTATGTATTCCTTGGTCCACCTTATAGCTTCCTTTCCCGCAGGCTTGCCGTGTCCCATCAGAAGCTTCTTAAACCTTATCTTCTCAAGCCGGTCAAGAACCTCCAGCCAGGCTTTGGTTGAAACGTTCCTGTCTCCGAGAAAGGGAATTCTCTTGTAAGAGACGAGGTCTCCAACAAATAGGTAATCCCCCACCCTTATCACCAAGTCCGTGTTCGTGTGAGCGGGAGTCATAGGAATAATCTCTATAACCTCAGCACCGACCTTCAGCTTCATCCCCTTATCCACCACGATGTCAGGTGGGAAGAGCTTAACGGAACCGAACACCCCGAAAGCCTTTTGAGCACCCTCGAGAACCATGTCCGCACTGCCGTCCTCGTAAAACTCCTTAAGGTTTGCGTGAGCGACGAACTTTGCCCCCTCCTCCTTGTAGGGAGCTATACCGAACCAGTGGTCCATGTGGTAGTGGGTAGCGATAACGTATAGGACGGGAACATCTTTTATTTTTTTGAGTTCTGAAAGGAACTCCCTCGCAAGCTCGGGAGTTGAGAGAGTGTCTATAACTACCCAACCCTCGCCGGTCAGCACGCCGTAAGCGTTGGATATAAAACCCCTGTTCTCCTTCGAGGGAAGTCCGTATCCCCCTTCCGCCATGTAGATGTTAGGGGCAACCCTCTTAAGTTCCATACCGAAAACTGCGGACACCGCCAAAAGCAAACTCAAAAGTAGTCCCATCTCTGCACCCCCTTAAAACATACTATGCATACTATAATTAAAGAGACTTCTAAATAAGGGGGTATGAGATGGATTTCCTCGGCAGGGAAGAAGCACCCCTCACCGCCCAGGAGTGGGAGCAGATAGATGAAGCGGTCGTAAAGGTAGCCAAAGAAACCCTCGTGTGCAGAAGGTTCGTCCCCGTGGTGGGACCCATAGGACCCGGACACCAGATGGTCTCCTACGATGTCATATACGGAATGGAACCCGGTGTATGTGAGATAAAGCCCGGGCAGGAATACGAAACCTGTGAACCCGTCAGGACGGGGGTAAGGAAACACATACCCATACCCACCATATACAAGGACTTCGTAATATCTTGGAGAGACCTCGAATATTACAGACAGTTCAACATGCCCATAGACACCTCAAATGCGGTTGCCGCAGCGGTTGCCACTGCGGTTGCGGAAGACACCCTGATACTTTTGGGAAACAAGAACCTTGGTCTGGAAGGATTGATGACCGCAGAGGGCATAAACTCCATGTCCATGAGCGACTGGTCCAAGGTAGGAAATGCCTTCACGGACGTCATAGAAGGAATATCCAAGCTCGTGGAACAAGGTTTTTACGGAAACTACTACCTCGTAGTAAATCCCAAACAGTATTTCCAGCTCAACCGTATGCACGACAACACGGGACTGCTCGAGATAGAGCAGATAAAAAAGGTGGTAAAAGATGTCCTTCAAACACCCATAATGCCCGAGAACCGAGCCTTGCTCGTCTCCGCAGGACCACAGAACTTTGACCTCGTAATAGCTCAGGATGTATCCGTAGCCTACGTGGAGAGTTCCAACATGAACCACATATTCAGAGTTTTGGAAATGGTAGCCCTGAGAATAAAGAGACCCGGTTCCATACTCGTTATAGGAAAAGGAAAGTAAGAGTTTGCTGAATGTGGGTTCTTGGTCAGCACGACGAACCTTATAGGAAAATAAGAAACTCCGTCCTTAACCTCGTAGGAAACACACCCTTGGTGCGCATAAAAAAGGTCATTCCGGAGGACATATCCCCCGAGGTTGAGATATACGCAAAGCTCGAGAGCTTTAACCCCGGAGGTTCCGTCAAAGACAGACCCGCTCTGTCCATGTTCCTGACAGCCCTCAAAGAGGGTGTAATACAGGAAGGAAAGGTGGTAATAGACGCCACTTCGGGAAATACCGGCATAGCCCTCGCAATGGTAGGCTCAGCTCTCGGGATACCAGTGGAACTCGCAATGCCCGCAAACGTCAGCGAGGAGAGAAAGAAGATAATTCAGGCATACGGAGCGAAGGTTTATCTGACGGACCCGCTGGAAGGAACTGACGGAGCCATACTCTACGTCCGTCAACTCGTGGAAAAAAACCCCGAAAAATACGTTTATCTGGACCAGTATAACAACCCCGCCAACTGGAAGGCACACTTTTACTCAACCGGTATAGAGGTGTGGAACCAAACGGAGGGAAGAGTTACCCACTTCGTTGCGGGAATAGGAACCGGTGGAACGATAATGGGAACGGGAAGACGACTCAAGGTTTACAATCCTAACATTCAGGTAATAGGTGTCCAGCCCGCATACCCCTTTCACGGCATAGAGGGTCTGAAGCACATAGAAAGCTCCATAAAGCCGGGAATATTCGACGAAAACTTCCTCGACAGAACCATATTCGTGGAGACGGAGGACGCCTACGAGTGGGCACGCAAACTTGCAAGGGAGGAAGCCATCTTCGTAGGGCAGTCGTCGGGAGCGGCTCTGTGGGCATGTCTCAAGTTAGCCCGTGAACTCACCGAAAAGGGAGAGAAAGGAGTCATAGTAACCGTCTTCCCGGACGGTGGGGAGAAGTATCTCACGACCGCACTTTTTGAATAGCTTTTATGTCCAAGAATTTTCAAGCTCAGAGCCAATCTGTCAGAACTTCTAAGTTTTGGTTAGTTAACCCTTACTATGATAAAATAATAAACAAATGATTACTCGAACGGAGGTGGTGAGATGAAGAGGATGCTGATAGGTCTTTTCGTTTCGGGACTGCTCGTCAGCGGTGTGGGCTACTCCTTAGACTGGCAGGAAGCCAAAGAATACGAACAGTTCTTTTCCCACTTCAACCAGGAGAACCTCGCCAAATCCCCCTGCAGGATAAAGCCCGATAAATTAATCAACTGGATTAAGAAAGGGGAAGATGTAGTGCTCCTCGACATAAGAACTCCCGGTGAAGCCTCCATAGTAGGATTGACCTACGACAACTCCATACACATACCCTTAGACAAGCTCTTCAAAAAGGAAAATCTTGAGAGGATACCCAAGGATAAAAAGGTTGTAGTGATATGCAGGTCCGGAACGAGAGCCATAGTGGCTGTTGCCTTCCTCCAGAAGCTCGGCTTCAAAAACGTCTATGCTCTGAAGGGGGGAATAAAAGGTTTGGCTTCTTATCTTTCTCCCAAAACCACGCTGGGTCTTAAATAAGGCTCACCCCCCTTCCCCTTCCTTCTCCTTTTTAAGTAATATCCTCTATAGGCTTACCTTTAGCTTCCACTCCAAAGATACTCCACAGCAGGTAAGCAACCACGCCCACGAGCCAAAAACCGAAAAGCCCAAAGAGACCGAACTTATAACCCATTTCGGAAAGGGATATAAGCAAAGGTGGTGCTAAAACACCCCCCAACCTACCTATTATGGAAACCAGACCGATTGCGGTTGCCCTTATGTAAGAGGGGAAAATCTCCATAGCGCTCACGTAGGCAACGCTCGCAAAGGAGAAAGCTATTAGCGAGTAAATCCAAAAGGCAGTATAGAAGTTATCTATGTATATAAGTCCCAAGGTGCTAAAGGCAGACAAAATACCCACACCCAAACCGGTAAGCTTCCTGCCCAGAGTATCCGCCAGGAAGGCTACCACAACACCTCCTATAAGTCCTCCTACGCTCCCTATGAGGAACAGGTTCGGCACTTCCTCCGGCTTTATTCCCATACTCGGTGCGAGAACTATAGGTAACAAACTCACCAGCCCGTAATAAGTAGTGAGTATGGTAAAGCTCAAGGAGCTGGCAAAGAGAAACCTCCACCGGTAGTTTTTAAGGATAACCGTAAGCCCCTCCCACAAACTCCCCTCAAAGACAGGAACATCGCACTTTACCCTTTCGGGAACCTTACCTGCCTGCCTTTCAAGCTCTGAAACTATCCTCTCCGCTTCCTCGTAATAGCCCTTCGACAGAAGCCAGCGTGGGGACTCGGGAACATTCTTCCTAACCCACACTATAAGAAGAGCGATGATACCTCCCAGGAAGAAGGCAAACCTCCAGCCCCATTCGGGAGGCAACTTATCTAAAAGAACGAGAGCCACCAGAGAAGCAAGTATGCTACCTATATTCCACGAAGCCACCACGAGACCGTCCACCTTGCCCCTGTGCCTTGCGGGAATGAACTCGTCAATTGCGGAATGGATAGCGGCAAACTCGCCCCCTATACCCGCACCCGCAATAACCCTCAGCGCAAAGGCACTGTAAAAATCCCACGCAAAGCCCGTAAGGAAAGTTCCCAGAGAGTAAAGAAGAAGCGTAATCAGAAAAACCTTCTTCCTACCGTATCGGTCCGCCAAATACCCGAACAGAAAAGACCCACCGATAGCACCTATCAAGAAACCGCTTATTACGAGAGAACCTTCAAAGGGAGATAAATTCAAAGATTTGGTCATACTACCCAGCACATTGCCGACGATTACAACCTCGAAAGCATCCAGCACCCAGGTAATACCCAAAGCCAGCAGGAACTTCGTGTGAAACCTGCTCCAAGGCAGAGCGTCAAGTCTGCAGGTTATGTCCGTTTCTATCAAACGCATAGCAGAAAGTATATGAGAGTGGTAGGATAATAAACATGCCTTATGTCAACGTCAAAGTTGCGGGAAAGCTAACCAAAGACCAGAAGAGAAAGATAGTTGAAGGGATAACAAAGCTCCTCGAAGAGGTTGCTAACAAACCTCCCTCCGCCACCTACGTGGTGATAGAGGAGATAGACAGGGATAACTGGGGAAAGGAAGGAAAACTACTCTCCGATAAGGATTGATGGGAAAGCTCTTCGTCGTTCCCACGCCGATAGGAAACCTCAAAGACATAACCCTAAGAGCCTTGGAAGTCCTAAAAGAGGTGGACTATATAGCCTGTGAGGACACCAGAAGAACCAAGATACTTCTAAATCACTACGACATAAAGGATAAAAAGCTCCTCTCCTATTACGAACCCAAAGAAGAGAGACAGATACCAAGAATAATAAAAATCCTCGAAGAGCACGACGTTGCCCTCGTATCAGATGCAGGAATGCCCGCCGTATCGGACCCGGGATACAGACTTATAAGGAAGTGCATAGAGGAAAACATAGAAATAGAAGTGCTCCCCGGACCCTCCGCTCCCATAACTGCTCTGGTAGGCTCGGGACTTCCCACCGACAGGTTCACCTTCTTAGGTTTTCCCCCAAAGAAGGGAACGAAAGGCTTTTTTGAAGAGCTTATCGCCTGTGAAGATACAACTTTCATACTCTTCGAGTCCCCTAACAGGACAATAAAGACACTACGCTTAATCGGAGAGGTCTTCGGGGATGTCTCCGTATGCGTTGCGAGGGAGCTGACTAAAGTTCATGAGGAATACATAAGAGGGAAACTTTCAGAGGTTATAGAAGAACTTGAAAGCAGGGAACGGATAAAGGGGGAGGTCGTGATAGTTTTCTCCCGCAAAAGAGTATTTGATTAGCCGGTCTTTGCCTCTTCCTTCTTCTCCTCTTTGACCTCCTCCGCCTTAACTTCCTTTATCTTTTTCTCCTCTTCCACCTCAATCTCACCGGAGAGAGCTTTCTTAAAGTTCCTTATACCCGCTCCGAGAGCCTTTCCCGCTTCTGGAAGTCTTGAGGCACCGAACAGCACGAACACTATAGCAAGTATTATCAAAAGTTCAGGCACCGAAATGTTTCCTATAAAGGGCATCACTCATCCTCCTTTTTATTCAATTTGGGATTTTCCTCTTCCTCTTCCGATAGACCCTTCTTGAAGTTCCTTATACCCTCTCCGAGCGACTTCCCCAACTCCGGAAGTCGGGACGCACCGAAGATTACCAGTATAACCAACAGGACGAGAGCAATTTGCCAAGGAAAAGGAAAGTGCATTCCAAACCTCCTCTAATTAATATAACCTCTCAACAACACCTTATCCACTCCAAAGGTGAGTGCTCAAGACCCATCCTTTTGTGCCACCGGTGAAAATCCTCGAGTAAAAAGGGATAGGCTTCTAAAAGGAGAAGTTTGTAAGGATTGGGAAGCCCAAAGTAGTCGGAAAACAGGAAAAAGAGGAAGACCTCGTCCAGCTTTCTCGCTTCGCGGGCAAAGCCCTGACCGAACTTTAACCTGTAAAACTCCTTCAGCACCTCTCCCAGTTTCACACCTCTGCCTCCACCCTCTCGGACCTGATAGCTTTAATGGCTTCCAAGATTATAGCTACCTCAAGGATAAGGATAATCCCGCTAACGGTGGAGAGGAGATAATCGCCCCTGATTGCATTGTTTACCGCGTTCATAAACATAGCCGTTGAGGTTATTACGAGCACCCCTAAAAGGGGTATGAGAATAGGTAGGGTGGGTCTGTTGGACCTTCTCAAATACAGGAACGTTACGAGGAGTGCCAGCCCAGCCAAGAGCTGATTTGCAGCTCCGAACACAGGCCAGAACACCAAGCCTCCCTTACCCCCTTCCTTGGCAAGGACGAGAGCCATGGAGGTGAGAACCGCAACCAAAGAGGCAAACCACGCATTCCTCAGAGGCTTTATCGAGTATATTTGCCCGAGTTCGTTGAGTATATACCTCTGAATTCTCACGCTGGTGTCCATAGTAGTCGCCGCAAAGAGAACTATCAATGTGGCTATGAGAGTTTTTCCCAAGTCGAGAGGAATTCCGAGAGAGGAGATAAGGTTAGCACCCCCTTCTACTACAGCGGGAACAGCGGATTTCTTTATAACAGCCCAAGAGCTGTAAAGCTCAGCAAATCTGTCAGCAGAGAACATGGCTATGCCCGCAGTGCAGGCTAATATGACCGCAACCGCAAGGGAGCTTTCTCCCAAAAAGCCCAAGTATCCCACCGTTCTGGCATCGCTCTCACGATAGAGCTGTTTGGAAGACGTCCCCGAAGAGACGAGAGCATGAAACCCGCTCAAAGCTCCGCAGGCAATTGTTATAAACAGAAAGGGAAACATGGGAGGTGCCCCCTCGGGGGAGGGGTTTACCGCGGGTGCTACTATGGTCGGATTGGCTACGAGAGCACCGATGTATATGAGAAAGAGGAGAATAACCACCTGAAGTCCGTTGAGGAAATCCCTCGGCTGGAGAAGTAGCCACACGGGAAGGGAAGAGGCAAAGAAAGTGTAGGTAAAGAGTATAAGTATCCAGAGCATTATAGGTTCCAAACCTAAAAACCCTGCAAGAGAAGAAATATCAACGGGGTAAGCCTTCCCCAGGAACATGGAAGCGTATAGAAGAGCGAGGAAGAAAACCGTCGGTATCAGAAAGTTGACCCTGAGTTTATAGACCGAATACCCGAAGGTCAGCGCCAGAGGGATTATAGCCCAGGCAGGGATAACGCTCGAGGGAAACTTGGTAAAGAGCAAGGCTATCACGTAAGCGAAGACCGCATTCACGAGCACAGCTAAAGCGAGTATCAGAAGTAGAAATAGAACCCTCGCACGCTCACCCGCATACTCTCCGAGAATAGTTCCTATAGACCTACCCTTGTGTCTTATGGAGGTTACCAAAGCTCCAAAGTCGTGCACCGCACCTATGAAGACCGCACCGAGGACTACCCAGAGCAGTGCTGGAACCCACCCCCATATAACCGCTATGGCCGGACCAACTATGGGACCCGCACCCGTTATGGAGGTAAAGTGATGTCCCAAGAGTATCCACTTGTTGGTGGGGACATAATCTACCCCGTCCTCAAGCTCGTGAGCCGGTGTCTTCCTGCTATCGTCAAGTCCGAAAACCTTTTGAGAGAGATACCTTGAGTAAAAGAAAAATCCCACTCCATACATAAGAAGAGCGAAGGCAATTACTCCCAAAGCGCTCATAACTGAGATTATAAAACCGCGTAAGCGGTCTCTGTTTTATATTAAAAACCTATGAATATTCTTATAATCGGAAGCGGTGTAATAGGGCTTTCCACAGCCTTTGAACTTGCCCTTGCCGGACACAGAGTTCGCGTAATAACGAGAAATTATGAGGAGGGAACTTCATGGGTTGCAGGTGGAATGCTCGCACCCTACTCGGAAGGCTTAGAGGGGGACCTGCTTGAATTCTCAAGGGAAAGCCTCTCCCTTTATTCGGACTTTATAGATAGACTGAGCGACGTGGCAAGGCTCAGCATCTACTTTAACCGCAACGGCATACTCAGGCTTGCGGTGGACCAGGAGGAACTTTCCCTTATAGAAAAGAAGTTGAGCCTCTATGCACGCCTCGGTATTAGCTTTCAAAAGCTGGAGGTAGAAGAGCTTTTTAAAAGAGAGCCTCTGCTTTCAAAAACTTTAATGGGAGGAGTTTTGTTTGAGGAAGAGGGCAATGTAGATGCGGAGAAGCTGATGGATGCACTTCTCTTTGCCTGCGAGAACCTGAAGATAAAGATACTCATAGATGACATAACGGAAGTTGAGCTAAAAGATGGCAGAGTAGAAAGCGTAAAAGGTTATCGTGAAACCTACAGAGCGGATTTTTACGTTTTCGCCACCGGCTCCTGGAGCAGACAGCTTTTAAAACTCCCCGTTTTCCCTGTGAAGGGACAGATACTCAAGGTTAAGGGTCTTGAGCTGGATAAGGTGTATTACTCAAAGCTTGCCTACATAATACCCAAGGAAAACCACATACTCATAGGTGCTACCTCGGAAGATGCCGGTTTTGACAGAAGACCTACCCTCGGTGGTGTTAAGTCCCTTGCGGAGGGGTCAATTAAGGTTATCCCCTCTATGGAAGGGGCTGAGTTTCTGAGTGTCAAGGTAGGGTTCAGACCTGCAACTCCCGACGAAAAACCAATACTCAAGCTCGGTGAAAACTTTGCCTATTTGGTGGGACACTACAGGAACGGGATACTGTGGGCACCCATAAGCGCTAAGTTAATCTTGGACTTTGTGGAAAGAGGTGTAGTTTCTCCCTACTTCGATAAATTCTCCGACGGGAGGTTCAAAACATGAGGGTAATCCTTGCTTTAGGATTTCTTCTGCTGGTGTTCGGAACAGGCTACTCTAAGGATTACATGCGCTGTAAGGAGATAGAAGATGCCAGAATTGACTATCCCTTTTCAAGGTGGAGATATTTAGAAGGATTTTACAAGTGCAAGGTAAAGATTGATAATAAAAAGCTTTTATGCATACTCATAGAACGCCCCGGGCACAAAGAGAGCGGGGACTTTACAATATGGTGCACCGAGGAGTAGATGTAAGTTATTGACTAAAAGCTTGCGCTTTCTGAGGGCTTCCCCATATCATAGTCTTTGTCATATTGTTATCCGCTGAGGTTGTTATTAATTTTTTATGAACTACCTAAAGGAGGAAGGAGATGCTCAGAGCTGAGTGGGTTGAGAAAAGAAGGAAGTTTAAGAATAAAAGCCAGATGCATCTTGCCCGTCAGGGCATAATCACAGAAGAAATGGAATACGTAGCCAAGAGGGAAGGGCTACACCCCGAGTTTGTGCGTCAAGAGGTCGCCATAGGGAGAATGATTATACCAGCCAACGTCAATCACCTGCATTTGGAGCCTATGTGCATAGGTATGAACTCAAAGGTAAAGGTGAATGCCAACATAGGCAACTCAGGACTTGCCTCCGACATACCCACCGAGGTGGATAAGGCTAAGGTTGCCATAAAGTTCGGTGCGGATACCATAATGGACCTCTCCACCGGTGAGGCTATACCCGAGACCCGCCAGGCAATAATAGAAGCGAGCACCGTTCCCGTAGGAACGGTTCCCATATACGAAGCCTGGAAGCTCGCCAAGGGGGACATAAAGGCTCTTACCATAGACCTGTTACTTGACGTTATAGAAGAGCAGGCACGACAAGGTGTCTCTTACATGACAATACACGCGGGAATTCTCAGAGAACACCTTCCCATGGTTCAGCACAGGGTCATGGGCATAGTCTCAAGGGGAGGAGCCATACTCGCTCAGTGGATGGCTGAGCACGGAAAGCAGAACCCACTTTACGAGCACTTTGACAAGATATGCGAGATTTTCAAAAAGTATGACGTTTCCTTCTCCCTCGGAGATGCCCTCAGACCCGGTTGTATAGAGGACGCTTCCGACGACGCACAGCTCGGAGAGCTAAAGGTTCTCGGAGAACTGACGGAAAGAGCCTGGAAGCACGACGTTCAGGTTATGGTGGAAGGTCCCGGACACGTTCCCCTCCACGAGGTTGAGTTCAACATGAAGATACAACAGCTCTGGTGCCACGAGGCTCCTTTCTACATACTTGGACCCTTGGTATTGGACGTCGCACCCGGCTACGACCACATAGGTAGCGCAATAGGTGCTGCGGTTGCAGGTTCGGTGGGAGCTTCCATGCTCTGCTACATAACACCCAAAGAGCACCTCGGACTTCCCAATGTGGAAGACGTCAAACAGGGAGTGATAGCTTACAAGATTGCGGCACACGCTGCGGACATAGCAAAACACTGGCCCGGAGCAAGGGATTGGGACCTTGAGATGTCCAAAGCAAGATACGCCTTTGACTGGAACAGGCAGTTTGAGCTTGCCATGGACCCCGAAACCGCAAGGGCTTACCACGATGAGACACTGCCCCAGGACGGATACAAAACCGCCAAGTTCTGCTCCATGTGCGGACCCGAATTCTGCTCCTACAAGATTTCTCAAAAGGTTCAAGAAAAGGTTGAACCGGAGGAGCTTCTTGCAAAGGACAACTGGGTAGCACCATGAGGTCGTGGACATACTTCATACAGCTCGTAGGCAGGAACGAAAAGGGGGAAACCATGCAAGAAGGGGCACTGTATATTGTTGCAGTGCCCACCGACCGCAACCTCTTCCAACAGCAGAAGCTCAGCTGTTTTTCGGAACATTACCTACCGGAGGAGAGCGCCATAAACCATGGAAAAGCCTTTGCGGTGGGGGTGGAGTTTGAGGTGGAAAACCCTGAAGACTACGGACTTCAGTTCTTCCGGGAAGACGACGAGCTTTACATATTCAAAGAAGGGATAAGTATGAAGGAAGGGCTGAGGAACGTCTATCGTCTGCTGATGGACAGACTTCAGAAGCTGGGATACGGGAAAGATTTTGACCCCGTCCCCGACATGGGAAATCCTTCCGAAAACCTGATGAGGGAGTGTTTACTTGAAGCCATCAAAGGCAGGTAATAAAACGATGTTTTATGCTGTTGACATATCTCATACTTTTTGCCTTGACAATATAAGGAAATCCTTATAAATTGTAGGCATTCCTGCAAAAGAGAGCGGAGGTTCAAGTAATGGATAAAGAGAAACTTATCACGCCGGGACCATCAGGTTATATGCCCACTCCGGGCGCCTTTATGGGTGTTGAACTGCCACCCCCGGGTAAAGCCCTCCTATACGGTGAGATAGTTGACGAAGAAACCGCAATGCGTGAAGCGGCAAAGGCTATGCTCACCAGAAGGAACCCGACCATATTCCCCGGACCCTTAGTCCTGTGGGGTTGGAACGCAGGGGCAATGGAAAAGGCAAAGGCTGTTCTGGAACTCGCTATGGAGATACCCAACTGCAGGATAATCCCCATGCCTGACTACAGACCCAAGTATCCCAAGATAGACCCGGAAGCGGAGATAAACCCCAACCACCCCAACCTGACCATACTCCACAACAAGATAGAAGCGTGCATATTCGTGGGTGTTCACTGCCACTACGCGAACCTTTCCCTGAGAATGATAAGGGCAGGAACCAACTGCTTTACCATAGCGCTGTGTGCTGAGATGGGGCACGAGGATGCAATGGTGTCTCTCAGAGACGTTCACGCTGAGGAGATAAGAAAGTTCAAGGATGTCCTCGTTCAGGTCAGAAAGGAACTCGGAATTGAGTGGGAACCCAAACTCCCGCCGGAAAACCCCTCCCTTCCCAAGGAAGATTGGACCAAGATATCTCCTCTGGACTTTGGAGAGTATGCAGCTCTGCTTATGCCCAGGAAGGGCGAAGTTGTTGAAGAAAGCGAGTAATTTTTAGGAGGTGTGATATGCCCGAGCAGAGAGTTGTTGAGCCTGAACACCTTATATTAGAGGCTCCGAGGGAGAGGAAGTTTATAACCGGCTCTCAGGCTTTTGCAGAAGCTGTCAAGAGAGCTAATGTAGATATAGCGATAGCTTACCCGATAACTCCCCAATCCGAGACTATGCACCTGGTCGGAGACCTGTTTGCCCAAGGATACGTTAAGGACTACTACAGAGCGGAAGAGGAATACGGAGCTATGTCCGCCATAGCGGGTGCCGTCAGAGGAGGTGCAAGAGCCTTCTCGGCAACTTCAGGACCGGGACTCTTGAGAGGACTTGAAGCTATAGTGTCCTGGCCCGGACACAGGATACCCGTCGTCTTGGGAATAATGACCAGGGTCGTTAACGCACCCCTCTCCATACAGCCCGACAACGTGGAAATAGCCTACCTGCTTCACTCCGGTCTCGTCGTGCTCCATGCGGAGAACCAGCAGGACGTGTTTGACTTTACCTTAGCAGGCTTCCCCATATCCGAAAAGGTTGACGTGTATCTCCCCGTGGTTGTTGCAACCGAAGGTTTCTTCGTTACCCACGCTAAGGGATACGTTGAGCTTCCCCCGGAAGACATGAAGTTACCCCCGAGGGACCCCTACAAAGCACCGGTTCCTCCTACCGACTGTGAGATACCTCCTGCAAGAATTCAGAGGGATGCTCCGGTTCAGAAGTCCAACTTCATGAGCTATCTTATCCACGCTGTATGGCAACAGGAAGTCTGGTCTGCAAACAGAAGAGCTATGAAGTGGATATACCACTACCTCGGTGGACCCATAGAGGTCGTTAATCCCAAGGCTGACGTTTTCATAGTCGCCTCCGGATGTGCCGCAGCGCAGGGAAGGGAAGCCCAAAGGTATGCGGAGCAGGAAGGACTGAACGTGGGACTCATAAAGGTAAAGTCCCTCAGACCCTTCCCCGAAAAGGAGATAAGGGAGGCTCTCAAGAATGCCAAAGCGGTTATAGTTCCCGAGCACAACATAGTGGGTTGGCTCGCCAAAGAGGTCAAGGCTGTCATACCCAACAGCGGTATAGTTGTTGACGGGCCGAGGGTCTATGGTGGAATGACCCTTCCCGTTGAGCTTATAATGGAGGAAATATACAAGGCTCTCGGTATTAAGAGAGAGAGGACTTACGCCTAAAATTTTGTAAGGAGGTGCAGTTATGGGACTTGAATACGTCAAGATTTCTCCGGGATTTGAAAAATACATGCCCAGGGACTACGTTGACCTGGTTACCTTCGGGCAATTCGGAAAGCAAGTTGATGTAATGCAACTCGGTCAGTTCAAGGAACTGGTCGAAGAGCACCCCATGTGTGCAGGGTGCTACATGGCTTACTTCATAAGGGTGTTTTACGCAGCGCTTCCCAATCCGGAAGACACCATAGTTCTCGGAACAGCGGGATGTGCAAGGCTCGCCCTATCTCAGGCAGCGGTTCCCTTCATATACGGAAACTACGGAGACACGAACGCGGTTGCCTCCGGTCTCAAGAGGGCACTGTCTATCAGGTTCCCCGATAAGGTTAAGGACGTTGTAGTTATAGCGGGAGACGGTGGTCTTATGGACATAGGTTTCGGAATGACGATGCACTCTTGGTTCAGAAGGGAAAAGTTCACCACAATAATGGTTGATAACGAGGTCTATGGAAACACCGGGGGTCAGGAAAGCGGAATGTCTCCGAAAGGGATACAGCTAAAGATGGCTCCCAAAGGTAAGCAGTTTGACAAGATAAACGCCGTTGAGCTTGCTCAGACCGCAGGATGCGTTTACGTTGCAAGGATTTCTCCCACAAACCCCAAAAGGATAGCCAAGGTCATAAGAAGGGCTATACTCGCCGCGAGGGAGTTCGGACCCACCTTCATACACGCCTACACCTCCTGCAACATTGAATACTCCATACCCACAAGAGAGGTCCTCGCTGACGCAAGGGCAAGGGAGAAGAAGGACTTTAAGTTCTACGAGTGGATGACCGACGAGGTCAAGGAATACCTCGAGGAGATAGAGAGGAAGGAGAAGGAAAAGGCAAAGCAGGAGGTTCAAAAATGAAAAGGTATAACATCAGGATAGCCGGTGTCGGTGGGCAGGGGGTCGTTACCTCCGCCCACATTCTCGGTAACGCTATGTCAGCTGCGGGTAAATACGCATCTCTGGTTCCCTTCTTCGGTTCCGAGAAAAGGATGGCTCCCGTTGAGGCTTACGTCAGAGCTTCGGACCAACCTATTTACGAAGTGGGTGAAGTCGTTTATCCCAACGTGATAATGATTTACCACCCGCAGGTTATCACCCACGGTAAGTCCTACACGATGCCCTTCTACACGGGTCTAAAACCAAACGGAATGGTCATAATAAACTCCGACGCCGACATAATCCCCGACGAGGACAAGAAGGTTCTCGAAGAGCTGAATGCGAGGATATTCATGATACCCGCAACTCAGATAGCGAGGGACATAGCGGGAACCGAACTCGCCACCAACATGGCGATGATAGGACTGTTCTTCGGCATAACTAAGCTCGTTACCCTCGAGCACATAGAAAAGGCTCTCATAGAGAGGTTCCTCGGAGGTAGCTTCGTTGCTTCCGGTGGAACGACAGCTCTCGACTCCGCCATAGAGAAGAAGTTTAAGAAGAAGCAGGAACTCCTCGCCAAGAACATGGAAGTTATCAAATACACCATAAAGATGGCTGAGGAAAACAAGTGGGTGGAGGAGGAAGAGGAAAAAGTAGCCACCTGAGGAGGTAATAGATGTATTTCGTAGCGGAGGTTAACGAAAAGGAGTGCGCGAAGTATAACTGCAAACAGTGCGTTCTGTTCTGTCCTGAGCCGAACTGTCTCAACTACAAGGAGAGCGACCACACCGCTTGGGTATGGTATGACAGGTGCAAGGGTTGCGAGATATGCGTTTATGTGTGCTCGGACCTTCTTAAGCGTCATTGTATTGAGATGGTTATGGTGAAAACGGGAGATTAAAACCACCCGCCGAAGGCGGGTCTTTTTTAACTTTTATTTAAAAATTTTTTTGTTAACATAGTAGGCAGACAAATCGGAGGATTTAGTATGGACAAAGCCGTTAAGGAGAAGTTCCAACAGCTCGCAAAGGAGCTCAACGACATGATGGTAAATCCCGACATAGAGATAGAGCCTTGCTTTGAGGAGGATTGCTACAGACCGAGGAGATTTCCCTACGTGAAGCTCAGATACACTACCGACGAACACAACGTTCACGAAAAGGACATAGAGATTTCTCCCGATAACTGGAACAAGAGCGTTGAGGAACTTAAAGAGTATATAACCTTCATGATAGAGCAGTTTATGGAAGAGATAGACAGCGTAGAATACGGCGGAGAGTAAATATAAACGGGTAAGATGCCCGCAATTGTTCTTCCCTTTTTACCGCTCTTATCGGGGGTTTTGGTTTACCTTTTCGGAAGGGACAGTGAAAGAAAGGCATACAGGATAAGTCTGTTTTTCAGTTTCCTCACCGCTTTTGTTTCACTCCTTCTGCTTATTGCCTACCTAAGGGAGGGTAGCTTTAAGGTCGGACTTACTCCTTTTCTGAGCTTCTACATAGACGCTTTGAGCGTCGTTATGGCTGTGGCGGTGAGCTTTATAAGTCTGGTGGTTCACGCTTACTCAATTCGTTACATGCAGGACGACGAGGGTTATGCCCGTTTCTTTGCCTTGTTGGACCTTATGACTTTCTCCATACTCATAACCGTAATCGCAGGAAACCTGCTACTTATGTTCGTAGGCTGGAACCTCATAGGGGTTATCCTTTACTTTTTGCTCTCTCATAACCTGCGTTTTGAACAGGCTCACCGCTTCGGTGCGTGGACCTTCCTAACCCACAGGATAGGGGACTTACCCCTTCTCTTTGCCATACTCTTGCTCTTTGAGAGCTACGGAACCTTTGAGATTGACAAAGTCAGGGAGGGTCTGCTCTCGGGTAATGTTCCCGACAACTTAGAGCTGGTGGGAATTCTGGTGGTTCTATCCGCCTTTGCCAAGTCCGCCCAGTTTCCCCTTCACGTCTGGCTACCCTACACCATGGCTGGCCCCACGCCCGTCTCAGCCCTCATGCATGCGGGTATAGTTAACGCCGGGGGGTTTTTAATAAACAGGTTTGCCCCCGTCTTTTACCATGCGGAATACGGACTCCACTTAGCCTTCTGGGTGGGTCTCATAACCGCAATCCTCGGCTCCACGTTGATGCTCCTGCAAACCGACATAAAGAAGTCCCTCGGATACTCCACCGTGGGACAGATGGGATACATGATTATGGAGTGCGGTGTGGGTGCCTTTGCCCTCGCCATATACCACCTGATAGCCCACGGTATATTCAAGGCTACCCTTTTCATGGGTTCGGGGGGTGTTATCCACGAAGCCCGAAAGGACCCGAACATTCCCGAGGACGAGGTCTATAGCTTCTTCGTAAAGAGGGAATTACCGCCCACAAGACTTCCCTGGATAGTCTTCGCCCTCATAACCGTGTCCGTTCCCCTGATTATAGTTCTCTTAGCTCACCTCGTTGCAGGGGTTGACGTCTTCAAGTATCAGGGTGCCCTGATTTTGCTCTTCTTCGGGTGGGTTACGGGTGCCCAGACCATCTTCAGCATCTACAAGCTGGGGGCAAGAAGCGTTTACAAACTTCTTCTCTTCGTTATTCTCTCCTTCAGCGTGGTGGTCTTAGGTTACGTCTTCATCGGGCACTCCTTTGAGAAGTTCCTCTACCCCGACAAGGAGTTCATAGAACGCATATACCACAACGCAGGGATACACCCGACGGTCTTCGAGCTTCAGATAATCCTGCTCACCGTGGTGGTGGCTTTAGGATGGCTCCTCGTTTACTACGCCAACCAGAACAGAGATGTTGTAATGCCCAAGTTCAGAAGCCTATACGTTGCCCTATACACCCACCTCTCGAGGGAGCTTTACGTTGCGGACCTCTACGAAGCGGTGGCTAAGAAACTCACAGAGCTGTCCTCAAAACTCAACAGAAGTCTGAGGTGGCTGTGATGGAGCTTCTGGCATACATAGTTTGCACCCTCTGCCTTCCCCTATTTCCCCTGAGCATGGGGGTGAGCTACGCCCTCGGGAAGCTGAGGGGTCTCAGGACGATAGCCTTCTTACTCCTTCCCCTCGCAGGATTTTTCTTTTTAGGTTTTATAGAAAAACCGCCTTCGGCGGTCCTTTACATATCTCTTTTTACCTCTCTCCTGTATGCCTTCAGAGCCGTATCTGCGGAGAGCTTGAGCAGGTGGGGTATATACATTTTCGTATCCGCAGTCTCTCTGCTCTGGCTTCACCCCTCAGGGGAGAAAAGTATTCTGGGTCTTTTCTACGCTCTGCCCTTCGTGCTTCTTTCCCTGAGCGAGAGGCTCATAGCGGTCCGTTTCGGGAGTTCAGACCTCAGACTTGTGAGGGGTATAGGCTTGGGTGCCCCTAAGCTGGGGTTCATCACCACCCTCTCCATACTCGGTGTTATAGGGGTTCCCACTTCCACCACCTTCGTGGAGTTTCTGAACCTCTTGGAGGCAAGGGACTTTTTCAGAAGCCTTATCCTGAGCGGTGTGTGGTTCTTTTGGGGTTGGAGCGGTGTCAAGGTCCTTTCCTCTATCGTCTTCGGCTCCCCGAGGGAAGACCTCAGTTATGAGGATTTAAATCTGAGAGGTAGCCTTGTTCTAATAGTTCTAAGTGCATTCGTGTTCGGTGCTGGGTATGTGTTTTTTGAGGTTTTGAGTTATCTCCTGGGTTGGAGAGGTGAGCTATGAGGCTGGAGGAAGGAAAGAAGCTCTTTATAAGGAGCCTTATAACCGTTGCGGGAGAGGTAATACCCTTCTTCTGGCCCATGAGGAACTTTATACACCACAACCCCCTATACGGTCTTGAAAGACTTCCCTTCAAAGAGGCTGTCAAACTCGGAAGCAGGCTCTTCCACGCAAGGGGGTATCTGAGCAGGGAGGCATACAGAAGGTTTTTAGAAAGAGGGGATATAAAGAAGGAGCTACTCATAAAGCACCTGAGAGAGTTTTTGAAGGAGAGAAACTTTGAAAGAGAACAATACGAGAGACTCCTGAGCACCCTAATGATGGAAGCGGACTTAAAACCTTCCCTAAACCTCTACCTGAACTGCAAATGCCCTACAGCAAAGGAAATTGCAAAGCACCTCGAGGAGGAAATAGACCCTGCGGAGGAAGTAAAGAAGCTCTCCCAGAAGCTCGGGAGGGAGATGACCCTATACGATTTTATAGACCAGACCTTCGGCACCCGAATAGGTGAGACACTAAACGAGCTTATGGCAAGGAACTGTGCGGAGTTCTTGGACGAGGGTCAGGCGGTCTGGGGAATGCCCTTCAGGGAAAGGGGTTTTTATAAAGCCTGGAGGGAGGTCGCCAAGAGAAGCAGGAGGCTCAAACTCAAAGGTTGTTGCGGTCTTGAAAATGTCTTAGAGTCCTGCGAGGAACCCGAGGAGGCTGTTGCCTTCGCCCTTGGAGCCATGGGAATACCCGAGGACCTCTGGGACGAGTATGTAACGACGGAACTTTCCAAGCTCCACGGCTGGACAGGTTTTATAAGGTGGCGCTCCAACACTAAGGACTATTACTGGCAGATAAAACACCCTGCGGACTTAGTGGATTACCTTGCCATAAGACTTCTGCTTGCCCTGTCCCTTCTCAGGGAAGAGGAGAAGAACCTGCCCTTTACTCCTGAGCTTTCCTCAATAAGAGAGTTCATAGAAAAAAACCCCGAAGGGGTCCTTATAAGGAAGGATTACTTCTCGGGAAAGGTTCCGCCCCATCTGGCGCAGGAAGTTTACGAGTCGATAGAGCTGGATAGGCTCAATTCTATATCCCGCAGATACTTTGAGGAGAAGAAAAAAGCTGAGGCTCTCAGCACAGCATCCTTTATAACCCAGCTCTGGAAGGAGGCAGGACTTGAGGAGGAAAAACTTCTGAGTATGGACAAAGCTGAGCTTTTAGAGCTTGGGAAACTTCTGAGGGACTTTGAAGAGGAGGAAGGCTACATATGGCTCAAAGCCCACGAAGATACCCTAATAGAAAGGCTCGTTGCGGGTATAGAAGCGGAAACTCCCGATACCGAGGATAGACCGTTCGCTCAGGCACTCTTCTGCATAGACGTTCGTTCCGAGAGGTTCAGAAGAAACTTGGAAAACCTCGGTAGATACGAGACCTACGGGATAGCAGGCTTCTTCGGAGTTCCCATAAGCTTTATAGAACTCGGAAAGGGACACGAGACACACCTGTGCCCCGTTCTCATAAAACCTAAGAATGTAGTCTTAGAGCTACACAAGGATTTGAAGGAGGAGAAAGAAAACCTCTACGAGGTAGTTAAGGAAATTATTCACGACCTGAAATACAACGTCTTTACACCATACATAACCGTTGAGGCTATCGGACTTCTCTTCGGATTTGACATGATAGGTAAGACCTTCTTCCCCCTCGGATACGGAGCCTTCAGGCACAGGCTCGCCAACCACAAACCCCCTTCCAAGCTGATGATAGACAAACCTACGAAGGAATACGTCCTTGAGGTCATAGGCATTCTCCAGAGGGAGATAATATCAAGAGCTGTTAAAAACCATCTCGGTAAAGAAGAGGTTCCCGAAAGAATTTTAGAGGCTCTCAGAAAGCTCGCCCTCGAGGAGGAAAGAAACCTTGAAGGTGTGGCAAGGGAGATGAACCTTAGCACTCAAGAGCTTGAAAACTTCATAGAGACTCTGCGTAGGGATTACAGGATAGAGAGGGGATACACCCGAATACAGATAGAGAAGCTCGCCAAGATAGGCTTTACCTTGGAGGAGCAGGTATTCTTCGTCGAGAGAGCGCTCCACTCCATAGGTTTAACCAAAAACTTCGGCAAGCTCGTTTTAGTGATAGGACACGGGAGCAGGTCAGAGAACAACCCCTACGAGTCCGCCCTCGACTGCGGAGCCTGCGGGGGAGACCATGGAGCGGTAAACGCAAAGGTCTTTGCCATGATGGCTAATAAAAAAGAGGTCAGGGAGAGGCTGAGGGAGAAGGGAATAGACATACCTGAGGACACCCTATTCGTAGCCTGCGAGCACAACACCACCACCGACGAGGTGGAGTTCTTTGACCTGGACCAAATACCCGCCACCCACCTGCCCTTTATCCAGAAGGCTATGGAGGACCTCAAAGAGGCAGGGAAGAAAACAGCCCTTGAGAGATGCATGGAACTCGGAAACGACTGCAAAGACCCCGAAAGAGCCTTCGTGGAGGTCAGGAAAAACTCCTTGGATTGGACCCAGGTCCGTCCCGAGTGGGGACTTTCGGGGAACTACGCCTTTATCATAGGTGGGAGACACCTGACCCGAAGGCTGAACCTGGAGGGTAAGGCTTTCCTGCATTCCTACGACTGGAGAATAGACCCGAAGGGTTATATGCTCGAGATAATCCTGTCTGGACCATTAGTTGTGGGTGAGTGGATAAACATGGAACACTACTTTTCCGCTGTGGATAACGAGCACTACGGGAGCGGTAGTAAGGTCTATCACAACGTCGTGGGGAGAATAGGTGTCATGAGCGGGAACCTTAGCGACCTGAGAACGGGACTCCCCGCCCAGACGGTCCTGAAGGGAAAACACCCCCACCACAACCCCGTAAGGCTCATTACGGTCGTGGAAGCTCCCTTGGGGAGAGTTAAAAAGGTGATAAGCGGTATAGGCAAAATTAGGGAGCTTGTTCAGAACCACTGGATAAACCTTATAGTCTTTGACCCCGAGGAGAGAAAGTTTTACAGGTATTTAGAGGGGAGGTGGGTCTCCCCTTCCTATGAGGAGGTAAGCCAATGAAGAACCTGAACCTATACACCATGAAGAAGGTGGAGATAGTAATCGAAGGTGAGCACCTCGAGTTCGTAACGGACCTCTTGGAGAGAGCGGGAGTGCCCGGATACACCATAATCCACAACCTGTCGGGAAAAGGTAGCCACGGCTTTCACGAGGGACATCTTCTCTTCAACGAGGAAGAGGTCCTGGTTATGGTCATAAGCGTTATGGACGAGGAGAAGGTTAGCGTAGTCCTTGAGGGTCTCAGACCCTTCCTCAACAAGCACTCGGGGGTGGTGTTTATCTCCGACGTTCAGGTGAGCAGGCTTGAGAAGTTCAAAAAGTGAACTGCTAAAAGTATATGAAGCTCTCCTTGAAAGCTACGGAAAGCAGAACTGGTGGCCCGTTGACGAGGAATACCACAGAAAGGCAGGTTCAGACCCCAGAGAGGAGATAGTCATAGGGGCAATCCTCACCCAGAACACCTCTTGGAAGAATGTGGAGAAGGCTTTGGAAAACCTGAAAAGAGAAAATCTCCTCTCCTTTGAGGGAGTTCTAAAAACCCCTCTGGAAAAACTCCAAGAGCTTGTAAGACCCAGCGGGTATTACAGACAGAAGGCACGGAGACTTAAGGAAGTTGCCAAAGCCCTAAGCCCGATTGATAAGGTGAGAACAATTCCGAGGGAGGAACTTCTCAAGGTAAAAGGAATAGGAAAAGAGACCGCTGATGCGGTGCTTCTCTATGCGGGAAACAGGCTCTTCTTTGTGATAGATGCCTACACAAAGAGGATAGTGAGTAGAGTCTGGGGAATGGAAGGGAGCTACGAGGAGCTGAGAAAGTGGTTCGAGGCAAACCTGCCCAAAGACTTGGAAGTTTACAAGGAATTTCACGCCCTCTTGGACGAGCACGCCAAGAGGTTTTGCAAAAAGACCCCCGTATGCGAAGGATGCCCTGTGCGGAATATATGTATTTTTGCCCAAAAAATTAAATACAACTATCAAGGGATATAATCTTCACCGGACCTTTCACACTAGATATTTTCTTATAATGCAAGCTATGCGGTGGTATTTCTTTAATTTTTCTATTTACTCTACCTGAAGCTATCCATATAAATCTATTATCATTCTTAAAGGGTGTATAGGACTTCCAATTTTTAAGCCATGTTAGTTTTTTATATATTTCGTCAATATTACGTATATTTTCAGCAGAATGGACTTCTATAAAGAATACTATTCCTTTGTATCCAACTATGTAATCCCACCTATTGTCAGTTGGATATTGCTCTTTTAGACAAGAATCTAGATTCACACTTCCGTCTATATTTCCACCTTCACTAACTCTAATCTTCTTCCTATCTTTTTTGTTAATAGCTTTCAATCCTTCTCTATAGCAATTTTTTATTCCTGCCTCCTCAGTTTTCTTTTGAAAAGCTACCTTAGTTTCTTCTTTGGAAATCATTCAGCAAACTCCGCTACTATATCTGTTACTTGTGATACAAACAGTGTTAGATTCCCCCATTCTTCATCTGAATCCAAAGCTAATTTGCTAATATCCTTGATATACACACCTTCATCTTCAGGCTTAAAGAAATAAACCTTAAATTTTTTATTTATAATTGCATCCCACAGGGTTTTTACATCATTTATATTTTTAAAATTAAAAGTACTCTTTAACTTTTCATATAAACCTTCTTGCCTGGAGTTTACGAGCTGATTTATCATCCAAATAAAATCTAAGGGGAGCGTAGAATGGGTTGACATTATTACGCGATAGCCTCTTTTTAAAAGTTCCAATATGAACACCAAGACACCTTGTAAAGCAACGGGATGTAATCCCATTTCGGGTTCTTCTATTATCACCATATCAATACTATCCTCCTTGCTCTTTTTACCAGCCGGCATAAGTTTATATAAACCTAACAGTAAGGGTATAAATTCTCTCTGCCCTGCTGACCATACCATTATAGGCAACTCTTTTTCATCCGCTTCCAATATGAATCTTTTTTTCATGCCACTTGACTTTTTTAATTTAGTTCCCCTAAATATAGTCTTATCAAGAATATTCTTTAAATATTCAGGAAGCTTTCCTTTAATTGGAAAAATACTCTCACTCCTAATTTTGTCTGATAGAAGTCTGATTTCCTCGCTAAAGTTCCTAACAACGTAGGGAACATAGTAATAATATGAAGAAAAAGATTTAGGCCATTCATTTTCATAAATCAAAACCCTCTGTGCTGGTATATAAAACACCCTCTCGGATGTATATTTTGATTTTTTCTTTAAATGCAGTGTGTTATATCTAACTTCCCTCCCATCCTTTTTAATTAATGTTGTTTCCTTCCAAACACTACCCAGCCCACCCCCAAAGAATTGTTCCAAGAATTCCTGAGTTGACTTCCACTGAAATCCATGTTTTTTTAGCTTTTCAATTATTATATTTTTATCAACCAATAATTTTATAAGTTCCAAAACCAAGGTTTTTCCCGACGCTTGAGGTCCAACAAATACAGTTAAATCACCAATTTCTATTTCCGACTCTTTAATAAAACCAAAGTTTCTAATATAAAGCTTTTTCATACTACCCTCCCTTATACTCAGCCTTTGAGGTAGCTGTCTCCCACAGGACTACCTTGATTACCTGAACTTCTCCGAGCAATCTGGCTTCCTTGAGCTTCTGGGTTAGAAAGTCATAGAAGAACTTAGCGAGTGCCTCCGCAGTAGGGCAGAAATCAACGGGGAATATCTTGAGCGCTCCAAACTTTTCCGCCACTTCCTTTAGCTCCGGATACATGGGGTCATTGACATCTATTATGAAGCTGTGGTCTATGGTGTCTATAAGCTCTTTCAAAGCATTCTTTATGTGGTAGAAATCCATCACCATGTCCTGCTCACTGAGGGTATCCGAGCCGACGGTAACCTCTAATACATAGCTGTGTCCGTGCAGGTTTACGCACTTGTTCTGGGGAACTTCCACACCCCTCGTAAGCTCCGCTCCCCTTCCGAGGGTAAGGTTTTGCTTCCAGACCCTGTGTCCTGCCTCAAACCTGAAGGTTTTGGATATTTCCCACTTCACCAGACCACCACCCTTTTGGCTTTTTCTATCAGCTCAACTATATCGTCGTAGCTCTTCATTATATCCTCGGGAACCTTCAGACCTCTGGCAAGAGCGTCCTCCTTGCAGACAAACCAACCTTTCCGAGTAGGCCACCTGAGAACGCCGTCCTGTATGAGAACGACTATGTCGTCGTCGGAAAGGAGTTCTGAGGAGAAGTCTCCCAGCTTCCTGACAAGCCAGAGGGTATTTACCATACGAACACCGCCTCCGCAGAGCTTAGCATCTCGCTTATCTCCTCAGCGGACATAATTTTAACCTCACGGACGAAGTCCGTCTCTTTAAGACCTCTTTCCTGCATGGACGCATCTTCTACCACGAGTTCTATGTTCACAAAATCGAGGGTTTCGTAGAATTTCTCAAAGCTCTCAACTCCCAACTCCTCGGGATTCCATTTTGTGAGCGTGTAAACACCGTCCCTTATGAAGACGAAGGTGAGTTCGTGGTTCATACCCACCGCTATGGCTACTCTGAAGGCTTCGTGTGCCTTCCACGAGAAGGGGTCTCCCTTCAGGACGAATACGGTTTTCATGGCTACTTTTAATTAAACACTATAACTTTGTCAAATTCTCCCATCATCTTTGAAAGGTTGTAGGTGGAGCTACTCTCAGCCCAAGGCGGGATTTTATCAACACCCCTCTGGTGTGCGGAGTGAGCGCAGAAATACACTTTTACTCCCAAATCCGCAAAGGTTGACGCATCGGGTCTGATTAGGTAGTAGGCTCCGTTCCCCGAGAGAAATATGGAAACTTCGTGCCCCTTTGCGGTCAGCTTCTGGGTGAGCTTCGTTATCGTGCTGTAGTCCTTTGCAAAGGGAACGCTGGTTATTACTATGAGGACTTTCATCTCTTCTTTCTAACGAGTATCTCCCAGAGGTTTTCTCCTATCTTGTTAACCGCAAGCACTTCCTGCCCCTCTTCTCTCATGCTCTTGGGGACATTTTCTGCGGAAGGTTCGTAATCTATTATGACTCTGAGAACCTCTCCTTCGTTCATCTGTTCAAGGACGAGCTTGCTCTTTACGAAGGTGAAGGGACAGACCTCACCTCTTATGTCCAGCTCCCTGTCAACTTTCAATTCCTGCATGGGATAAATAATATAAACCTTAACGAGAGGGTGAGACAAGGAGATTTAGCTATTCAGAAGCAACTTAAGTATTTCCACAGTGTCATGTTTGTGAGCCTGCGAGAGCATGCCGAAATTTTACATACATATGTTTACTGAATGGTTTATTTCTCGCTGCAACGGGGACTCCGAAATCTGTATATTGCCGTCTCTCATTTATTCTAATCTTACCTGTTGGTTTGGTTATGGGTATTTCAACCCTTATAACTTTTAAGATAGGATTAAGCTCAACTATTCTCATTGAAGTGCTCCCCAAGCAATTTTTTGAAGTATTCAATAATCTTGTCCTTTTAAGAGCATTTATATCCCTGAGTGTATAGAACATAAGGTCTCCTTCCTAAGTATCCGTATCCGCAAGCAGGGTCGAAGATTACGGTTTTACTGTCTATCAGGGGTCTTATCCAATCCCATACTATACGAACTATGTCCTGTGAGGTGTAGTATGAACCTAAATTTATTCTTTCTTCCTTCCGAAGGTGGTCAGCGGTTATCATCTCTGTAATATAATAAATGCGCTATGGCTGTTGTTAGGGAAGAGGATATAGTTGCAAGGAGCGTTAAGATAGAGGTTGTGGGTGAGATAGAGAGGTGCCACAGGGCGGAAGATGCAAAGTTCTACTGTTTAAAGGTCAAAATTCACTTCGACAACGGAGAGGTAAGGGAGCATCTCCTCAAATCCCACAACGAGCCAAAGGGACTGGAGAACTTCCTTGCTAACAAGAAGGGTATAAGGGACAGATTAGAAAAGAGCTTCGTCCTTTTAAAAAACGGTGAGGTTAAGGTGGTCTATCCCAAGGAAGAGGCTACCGCAAGTGCGGACTGAATGTCCCTCTCTATCTGTTTTTTCAGTTCCTCAACGCTTGAGAACTTTCTCTCCTCTCTGAGGAATTTCACAAACTCAACCTTTATGGTCTCTCCTCTCAGGTTTTGGGAAAAGTCGGGTATGTGAACTTCCAAGACCTTTTTTCTACCTTCAAAGGTGGGTCTATATCCGTAGTTTGCCACCGCAGGCAATTTATCGTTCACTCTAACCGCATAGACACCTTCCTTTAAACACAGGTTCTCCGTGTCCTTGAGATTAGCGGTGGGAAAGCCGAGCTTGGAACCTCTCCCGTCCCCTCTGACGACCTTCCTCTTTATCCAATATCTCCTTCCGATAAACTCCTCAGCCTCTTCCAGCCTTCCCTCCGAAAGAAGTCTCCTCACGAGTGTGGAGCTAACTATGTGTCCGTTCTTCCTAAAGGGGGTTGCAAGCTCCACCTCAAAGCCGAGTTTTTCTCCTACTTCCCTCGCAAGCTCTATTTCACCTTCTCTCTTGTATCCAAAACGCCAGTCGTATCCTACTAAAAGATATTTGCACTTAAGTCTTCGGTATAAAACCTCCTCTAAAAACTCCTTAGCTCCCATTCGGGAAAAATCTCTATCAAATCTTATGAAGCAGAGGTAGTCTATATCTTCCTGCTCTAAAAGCTCTATCTTTTCCTCCGCAGTGGAAAGTTCGCAGGGAAAGAGCTTGGGGGCAAGAACTTTTAGAGGGTGCGGACAGAAGGTAACAACCATTGTTTTTAAGTTTTTCTCCTTTGCTTTTTTCTTCAGCTTTCTTATAAGATACTTGTGTCCTATGTGAATTCCGTCAAAGTTTCCCACTATGAGGGCAGTTCCTTCTGGAACACTTTCGAGAGTTTCTACTTTTATAGGACACCTCTTTTCGGAGAGCTTAAGGAAAAAGGGTTTCATACCTTACCCGGGGGGCCAGCTCATCTGTCTTCCGCCTATTAGGTGCAGGTGAAGGTGGAATACGGTTTGTCCTGCATCCTTTCCCACATTGAAAACGAGCCTGTATCCACGGTTCAGGTCCTCGTCAGGTGCTATCCCTTCCTGCTGGGCTATCTTCTTTGCAACCGTGAACATGTGTCCCACGAGGCACTCGTCCTCCTCTTCGAGGGTCTGAATTCCGACTATGTGCTTTTTAGGAATTATGAGTATGTGAACGGGGGCAACGGGGTTTATGTCCCTGAAGGCATACACCTTGTCGTCTTCATACAACTTTTGGGAAGGCACTTCTCCTCTGATTATCTTGCAAAAGATACAGTCCTTCTCCTCCATGGGTTTTATTTTACCAGCTTAGGTTAAATTTCTGAACTTCTCAAGCTTAACTGAGCGTATCATAGTATTGGTAGGGAGAGGTAATCCATAATGCACATATACATAAGAAAGAAAGAATTCAAAGGTCTAATAGATAACTTCCGAAACAAAGAATACCTGTGGCGTATTTCAAACCTTTTAAAAGGTCCCAATCCATACTACTTAGGCTTTGGCAACCCGGATGCAAATATACTTTTTATTGGCAAAGAGAAAGGTTTTGATGAGAAAAACGCAAGACTTTTATTCTATGAAAGCGTATGTAACTTTATACAATGGGAATACATAATCTCCTACGGGAAACTGTTAAATCATAAATATTTGTTCAGAAATTTAGGTTTTAATCCTATGTTTCCAAGAATGTATCCCTACAGTAAATTAACTCCTGCAGGGACTTGGGGCAAATACTCAAAGATTATCGGATACATTTATAATAAAGACTGGAAAACATTATTCTATAATACATCCAATATAAGCAAATCCATGTTTAATTATTGCTTTATGACAGAATTAAATCATAAACCATCAAAGAAATCACACAAATTGAAGTTTAAATGCGTAAACCCGATAAGAAAGCATCTTTTAAGCCATGAATTTTATAGAAGTTTTCCTGTGATAGTAATAGGTGCAAGGACTTACTTGCAAACACATTTTAAAAATTGCATTTCCTCTTCTCTACAATCAGGAAATAAAACTAAGTGGGTGGAGCTTACACTACTTGATATATTTGGGCTTTTCTGCAAGTGTAGGCGCATTAAGGGAATAAGGAATCAGACTTTTTTGTGTATATCCGATAGAGGAAATCTCGTGATAGTTACTGACCAGCTGAGTATGTGGTGGGAAGACTCCCATTTAAAATCTATAGCAAGCATATGCAAAAGTCATTTAAAAAACTTAGGACTTATTTAGCAGGATAACCCTTCAACGAGAAAGCTTTATCGCTACCTCTCCTCCCATGCCGACCCTTAAAAGCTCCGTGTTGCCTTCTAAGATACGGATTTTTACGGGTATTCTTTGGGCTACTTTGGTAAACTCACCCGCGGTTATGTCCCTGGGAATTAGGGCGAACTTTGCGGCGGTTGCTCTGTTTATTTCCTCGACCTCTCCCACAAATTCTTCGTCTGGGAATGCGTCTATCTTTATGTAAGCTTTATTGCCGGGCTTTACACCTTCGAGCTTGGTTTCCTCCAAAAGAACGAGTATGTATAAGTCTTTCGGGTCATATACCGCATATATAAACTGTCCCTGCCTGACCACCTCCCCCTCAGCCACAAAACGCTTGACCACAAATCCGTCTATGGGACTTCTTAAAAAGGTTTCTTCAAGTAAATTTTGCAGGTCTTCCCTCTTTGCGGAGAGCGCTTCCAGCTTTTTGTTCAGGGCTTCTATGCGTTTGTCTATTTCTCGAATACCTTGGAGTTTGGCTTCCAGAACCTTAGAGCGCTGGTGAACCGAACGGATTTCTCCGAGGAGAGCAGACCTGTTGCTCGTCAGAGCCTTGAGTTTTGTCTCCACCTCCTCAAGACGCCTTTTGGGAACAACTCCCTTGGTATAGAGCCTCTCGAGTCTATTCCTGTCCCTTCTCAACTGCTCTATCTGCGCATCGAGGGCTTTGAGTTTACTCTCGAGAGCTTTTACTTTTAGTTCCACGAGCTTCATGCTCGTCCTTATTTCCTTCTCGAGGGAAGTTCTCTTTACTTTCAGAGCCTCCACTTGCTTTTTAAGGCTTTCCATCTCTCTATCAAGTTCCTTTAGCTTTATCCTGTAATCCGCATCTTCGAGCTTTGCAAGGGGTTCTCCCTTCTTGACCTCGTCTCCTTCCTCCTTGAAGAGTTTTTCTATTCGTCCTGCGGTTCTTTTGTAAGCGACCTTTACGAGGCTGTCGGTCTCTACGAAGACCGCATTGGTTATTGCGTGGGTCAGCCGGTAGTGAACCCACTTTGCTCCCCACAGGAGCATGATGAGGGTAATTATCAAAAGCACCACAAAACCGAAGGTTCTTTTACTCATAACCTACTACCTCTCTTAGCTTGAACTCCAAGAGGAGCAGGTCGTATCTGCTTATCTTAAGGGTGTTTTCCGCAGTTATTAGGTAGCTCTGGGCATCGAGCACCTCCGTATTTGTTCCTATGCCGGCTTTATACTTCTCCTGAGCCATCTTAAGATGTTCCCTTGCGTCCCTGAGCTGTTCCTCTGCGAGAGCTATTCTTTCCCTGACCGCCTTGGTATCTTCGAGCAGGGAAACCAGTTGCAAATTGAGTTTGTTGAGGGTGTCCTCGTATATATGAACCGCCTGTCTTCTGGAAATCTCGCTTATGTCGAGCATCCTGAACTTCCGGAAACCGCTGAAGAGATTCCACCTGAAGGCAAAGCTCACCAAATACCTGTCCTTCGGGAAGAGGTCCGACTCCTCCGTCCTCTGGTAGTAAGCCTCCAAAACCGCCACGGGATAGAAGGAAGAGGCTACCGCCTCCTTTTGGAGCTGTGCAATTTCTATTCTCTTTTTGAGGAGTTTTACAAGGACATTCCTTTTCAAAAGCTCCTGCATGAGCTTATCAGGGTTTGAGTTTACAAGGTCTAAATACTCTTCCACCTTCAGGTCATTGATTTCATAAACTTCTTCCCCGGTCAAGTAGCTAAGGTAGTGAAAGGATTTTTTCAGTTTGGCATCCGCATCGGACAGCTTCTCTTTGACCTCCTGAAGCTTTACCCTCGTCTCGAGAACATCTTTCAAGGGAACTATACCTTCCCTGTAAAGCTCCTGGACGTCCCGCAGGTGTGCCTTCACAAGTTCCAGGTGTTTCTCGTATATGTTTACGAGAGCCTTAGCCTTGAGGGCATTAAGGTATGCCTCTCTGACCTTCAGCAAGACTTTTCTCTTGCGTTCCTCGAGGATGAAGTGCTGGAGAGCTTCTACCTCCTTAGAAATTTGGTATTCTTTTATGGTTCTGAGGTTAAAAAGGTCCTGAGACACCTGAAGGGTCAGCTTGGGATAGCTCCCCTTTTGAAAAACGAACTCACGGGGTGGAAAGGGTGGAACTCGGAAGGTAAAGCTCTGCCTCTTGGAGAGGTTGAAGGAAAGCTCTAAGTTTACCGTGGGGAAAAACTTACCCCTTTTCTCTCTCACCTCGTGCCTTTTTTTATGAAGCTCAAGCTCCTCCACGAGAATTTCCCTGTGATGCTTGAGAGCTTTCTCCTGAGCTTCCTCGAGGGACATACCGAAGGAAAGAGTAAAGATTATCAGGAGAGCACACCAAGTTCCTTTAAGACTTCCTTCCATCGTCCTGCGACCTCTCTGTTTCTCAAAACCGCTTCCTCTACGAGGTGCCTTGCGGTTCCGATGAGTATCTCAGCCTTAAGTTCTGGACTTGAGACATTCAGAAGCTCCAAGGCTTTGCAGAGTTTACTTAAGAACAAACTCTTGCTTTCCCTGTAAAAGTCGAGAAATACGGGACTTGTGCATATAGCCTCAAAGAAAAATATCTTTGCAAGCTCCCTTTCTTTCACCATAAGCTCGAAACTTCTTACGAATACGAGGTTTGCCCCCCTATCAACATCTCCGGACCTTATGAGTTTTTCCCCTTCCTCTATGGTGGAGAGTATCTCTTCCCTGACGGAGTTCAGAAGCTCAAGCAGAAACTCCTCCTTAGTTTTGAAGTAGAGATAAAAGGTTCCGTGGGCTACACCTGCCTCAGAGGTTATGTCAGATACCCTCGCACTGTGGAAACCCTTTTCAAAGATAACCTTTTTCCCTGCCTCAACAATTCTATCCTTGGTGGCTGACTGACCCATCAGTTAGTTAAGTATATCACTCTTCATCTCTGTATCTTTCCCTTATTTGAAGGACCTCTTCGAGGTGTTCAAAGAAAACATCTATAAGTTCTGGGTCAAAAGCTTTTTCCTTCAAATTCCTCATGTAATCCACCGTTCTTTCCACGCTCCAGGCTTCCTTGTAGGGTCTTTTAGAGAGGAGAGCGTCGAACACATCAGCTACGGCAGTAATTCTGCCCCACAAACTTATTTCTTCTCCCTTCTTTCCGTGAGGATAACCTTCACCATCCCATCTTTCGTGATGGTCCAGAGCGATAAGAGAAGCCATCTGAAGAAGCTCGCTGGAGCTGTTTTTAAGGATTTCATACCCTATTATGGTGTGTCTCTTCATTACCTCCCACTCCCAGTCGTCGAGCTTTCCCTTTTTCAAAGGTATAGCGTCTGGTATCCCTATCTTTCCTACGTCGTGCATAGGTGCGGATATGGTCAGGTTCTCACATACCTCCCGGTCAAGACCTATCTTCTCTCCCATCAATCTCGCAAACAATCCCACCCTAACTATGTGGTTGTAGGTTTCCGGGTCCTTATACTCCGCAGCGAAGGAAAGCCTCATAACAGCTTCTCTGTAAGCCTCCTTAACTTTCTTTTCTAAAAGGGAATTCTCTATTGCGGAAGATGCGTATCCGCTCAGAAGGGACAGAAGCTCGAGGTCTTCCTTACTAAAATCACTTTCCCTTTTATTGACTGCCTGGAATACACCCAGAACTTCCCCTTTCCGGTTAAATAAGGGGACAGCAAGAATGCTTCTGGTTCTATATCCCGTCTCCCGGTCAACCTCCGGATTAAAGCGGTTGTCGGAGTATGCATCGTTTACTATGAGACTTTCACCGTTCTTTGCCACCCAACCCACTATTCCCTTATCTGAAGGAACCCTTATCTCGTCCACACCGTGGGCAACTTTGGTCCACAGCTCTTTACCGCTACTGTCGAGAAGGAAAAGACTGCACCTTTCAACCTCAAGTATCTCACGGGCAAGGTTGGAGAGAATAATGAGAAGTTTGTCTATGTCCTTTTCCCTGTTTATCTTTTCTGCGGACGAAAGGAGAACTTTTATCCTCCCCAGTTCGGACATAGGTAAAATTTAAGCGGTCTTATAATTAAATACCATGCAAAAGGTAAGAGTCGGTTGGAGCATAACCCATCAGGAGTTCACCATAACGGATTACTATTACTTCTCTATTCTCCAGAGGGAAGCCCAAAAGGCAGGTATAGAGATAGATGAGGTTGACGACTGGAAGAGTTTGGGAGAATACGACACCATAGTGTTTAACTATCCCGAGATACCCTTTACGGAAGAGGAAGCCAAAGATGTGGAAAGGTGGGTTTGGGAAGAGGGAAAGAAAGTAATCTTGCTCGGATATTACAAAAACGAGGACCACATAGCGGACACCTGCAACACGCTTGCAAGAAGGTTCGGAATGGAGTTGAACTCCGATGAGGTAACGGACGAGAAAAGCAATCACGACGGGGACAAATACTTCGTGGTAACTTCCAAGATAAGGAGATACAACAAGAACGAAAAGAACGAGGTTAACGTGGAGAAGGTTCTCCTACCCTGCACAGCTTCTATAAAACCCATCATGCCTGACATAAAGATAGTTGTAAGAGCGGAAGATACTGCTGTTTCAAACCAGGATAACTACACCCTGCTGATAGCGGAACAGATAGCTCCACCCTCGGGGGGATACTTCTGTCTTGCGGGAACTTGCGTTTTTTGGGATAACTACTCCATAACCTTATACGACAATCTCAACTTTTCCTTAAATCTTTTAAAGCATTCTCCCCCACCGAAGGAAATTCCGGGAGCCGGCAAACCCGTAAGGTTCGGGCTTTAAGCTAAACGGTTATAAATTATCAAAGCGGTCTATGAGGGTCCAAAGCTCGTGAGTCAGGCTTAAGAAGTCCTCTATGCCTCGAGGAGGTCTCAGAGTTCCCAAGTGTTCAGATGAACGGTCTATAAGGTTTTCCTTCAGAACCTCTCCGCTGTGAATGTTAAAGGATACCTGATAAAAGACGACCCTTTCGGTGTATGAACCGAATACCTCCTCTTTTATGTGTATGTCCGTCCTCCTCAGCAGGGGAACTCTCCCGTCGGATACCTTCAGAGCCAGAAGGCTGTATATACCCTCTATGTTCGGACTTCCCCTGTAAGCTATCCTCCTCCTTGTGCCTTTGGAAGAACTCCCCTCGGTCGTCAGCCTTCCCTCCTCCCTGTAAAGCTCTATCACACTTTCCTGGGGATTTAACTTCAGAGAAAATCCCGTTCTAAAAACTTCCTTAACGCTTCCACTGCACAAAATCACCACCACGTTTTTGAAAACCTTTGCAAAGGTGTCCATATCTTCAAAGTTAGTAAAATACTCCATTATGCGAATAGTCAGCGGAATGAGACCGACCGGCAAGTTGCACCTCGGGCACTACTTCGGTGTTATAGAAAACTGGAAAAAGCTTCAGGAAGACCACGAAACCTTCTTCTTCGTAGCGGACTGGCATGCTCTTACCACAGCTTACAAAAACACGAAGGACCTTCAGAAAAACATCAGGGAGCTTATGATAGACTGGCTGGCTCTGGGGCTGGACCCCGAAAAGAGCGTGCTCTTTATTCAGTCCAAGGTTAAGGAGCATGCGGAGCTTCACCTGTTATTTTCGATGATAACACCCAAAAGCTGGCTCGAGTGGAACCCCACCTACAAGGACATGAAGTATAACCTCCTCAAACTCCAGGACATAGCACTCCAGTTCAGGGGTGGACTCAGGGACGCAGTTAAAGAGTTTATGGGACTCATACCATACAAGATTGAAGACTTCGAGAAGTTCGAAGAGAGGCTTTTGGACGACCTTGCGGAAACCTTCATATCCGCACTCTTTGAAGGTGAAATAGAGCCTCAGCTCCTAAAGAACCTAAATGTATCCAAGAGGGATTTTTACGAAACGGACACCTACGGTTTCTTAGGATACCCCGTTCTACAAGCTGCGGACATACTCATATACAAGGGAGAGGGAGTTCCTGTAGGTGAGGACCAACTACCACACATAGAGCTTACCCGTGAGATAGCCAGAAGATTTAACTACCTCTACGGGGATACGTTTCCCGAACCCGAAGCTATCTTGACCGAAACTCCAAAGGTTCCCGGAACGGATGGAAGGAAGATGAGCAAGTCCTACAACAACGCAATTTTCTTTGCGGACACCGAGGAGGAAGTTCAGAAAAAAGTCATGAAGATGTTCACGGACCCACAGAAGCTCCGCAAAAACGACCCCGGCAGACCGGATATATGTCCCGTATTCATGTATCACAAACTCTTTACAAAGGACAGCGACCTGATAGAGCAAATAGATAGGGATTGCAGAGCGGGAAAGCTGGGATGCGTCGAGTGCAAAAGAATTATGCTACAAGGACTCGAAGAATTCTTAGCACCTATAAGGGAAAGGAGACAAACGGTGGAAAGGGATATAGATAAACTAATCCAGATTTTTGAAGAAGGCTCTCAAAAGGCAAGGGAAAAAGCAAAAGCCACCATGGAGGAAGTTCGCACGGCTATGAACCTGAAATGATAGCCCTCCTCACAGTTCTCACCGTTCTAATCTTACTCTTTCTGTGGTTCTTTCTATTTCCGGTCAAATACGTGCCGAGAGCGAGGAAGTCCGACCTGATTTTAGAACCCCCGGATAAGTTCATATACTCCTACGTTATTCACATTCACACCCAGTTTTCCTACGACTCCTTAGGCAAGCCTGAAGATGTTATAAGGGTGAGAGACCACCTCGGTATAGACTATGCAATAGTTACGGACCACGACAACGACCACATAAAGCACTTTGCGGACGACCGGCTTATAGCCGGTATGGAAATAAAGTTAAATGACCCTGCGGGTAAACTCCTGGGAGACCTGCTCGAAGTAGGAGACCTTAGAGTAATAGCCCACCACTTCAGAGGAAAATACCGCTGGAGGCTGGAAAGACCGAAGGACTATCTGTTAGAGCTTATAGACCTTCGGGACGCTCTTTTGGAAAATAAGAGGAAACTGATACTCTACATACTCATAAGCCTTTTCCTTTACCCGGTTCTGGGAAAGCGCATAGTGAGGAATTTCGTAAAGCTTGTAAATATAGAAAGCTACGCTAAAAGGTATTTTCAAGAGGGCTGGGAGAACAAAGTTCTGGGTGGGCTTGACCACCATGTGAAAGTTTACATACGGGAAGTAGGAAAGAGGATTATTATTCCGAGTTACGAGCTTTCCTTTTCACTCATGAGGAACTATGTTATGACCGATAGAGAAGTTAAGATGAAGGAAGAGCTGTTAGAGGCTATTAGAAGAGGTTCAAACCTTATTTCCTTCACGGGCAAACCCGCATTTGTATGGATTGAAGAAGGTTCCATCAAAGTATCGTCTCCTTTCGATAACACTTACGTCTTGCTGCTCGACGCTTCGGGCAAAGTAAGTGAGTTTATGGGTTCTAACTGTGTGTTTGAAAAAGTCCCGAACGGCAAATACTTAGTTTTAGGTTATAATTATCTCTTCAAAATCGGGAGGTTGCTGGTGGGGGTAAAACCTTCTTTTATTTCAGACCTCTTGGAGGTAAATAATGAGGGAAGTGGAAAAACCCCTGCCCGAATGGGTAAGGGAAAAAATACTACAGAAGGTTCAAAATAAAGCCTTAGCGGAGGAAGCTCTCAAATACATAAAGGTAGTGGAAAGGGAAGATGGCACCCTTTGGGTAAAGGAAAACTTCCAGGATACACACAAACATGCCCTATGGTTCATGGTTCTGAGCTGTGTTAACTACGCTCAGCGTCTTTTGAGGGGAGAGGAGATAGATGACCTTTGAAGATTTCTTCGCTTTGGAAACTCTACTACTTGCCATACTCGCAGGTTTATCCCTCGGGCTTGCATGGTCCAGGAACATACTCAAGGATTTCATACTGCTTTCAGTAGGTTTTTTGGGTTTAACTGTTCCAAAAATTCACATAGTCTGGACCGGTGAAATACTCAGTCCCTGGGCTGAGCTTATGATAGTTGCCGGAGCTGTTATCATAGGTTTTTCCCTGATAAGGCTGTCCATGTGGTCGCTAAAAGAGCTGGAAGAGGCAGCCTTTTATGACCCGCTAACAGGTGCTTACAACAGAAAGTTCATAATTGAGTATATACACGAGGAGTTCCGCAAATCTAAGAGGTTAAAGAGTGAGTTTGCTATTCTTCTCGTTGACCTGAACGACTTTAAACATGTGAATGACACCTTCGGACACGATGCGGGAGACAGAGCGTTAAAGATAGTTTATAGAGAGTTAAAAAGCGTTCTTAGAGAGTATGACCTCGTCGCACGATGGGGAGGAGACGAGTTTTTGATTGTGCTACCCTCGGGACAAAGCTCGGAGGTAATGGAGGTCGTTAACCGACTGACCTCGGATTTCTATGTCATGTATAAGGGACTAAAGATAACTTTGAGTGTCGGATACGCATGCTTTCCCCAAGACGGCAACTCCCTAAAGGAGCTTATTGACGTAGCGGATACTCGTATGTATAAATCTAAGAAACTTAAGAAAGAGGCTCAGGAAAATGCCATGGACGATAAGAGTAAGGAGAAAGTTTAACGCTGCTCACTTCCTAACCGACTACCACGGAAGCCCCGAACCTCTGCACGGGCACACCTGGTCCGTAGAGGTTTTTTTGAAGGCTGACAAGCTCGATAAGGGAGGCATGGGTATAGACTTTGTAGAGATAGACAACTTCCTGAAAGAGCTACTGCCCGATTACACACTTCTGAACGAAGTCTTTGACTTCTCCCCGAGTGCGGAAAACGTGGCAAGGTGGTTGTATCACAAGGTCAAAGAGCGTTATCCGAGCGTGGAGAAGGTAGTCGTCTGGGAAACGGAAAACTGCGGAGCGGAATACAGTGAATAGGATAGGAATAACCATAGGAGACCCCGCAGGGGTGGGTCCGGAGCTAATAGTAAAACTCTCAAAGCACTTCTCTACTAAAAACGCATACATAATCTACGGAGAAAAAAAGACCCTCTTTGAAGCCTGCGGATTGGTCGGGGAGAGCTTGGAGTTTGAAGAAATAGAAGAAGCGGGAAAGGTCAACTCTCCCGGTATATTCCTTCTGGACATGAACATATCCGACAAGGCTGTTCCGGAACCCTCTCTTACTTCTGGAAAGGTAGCGGTTGCATACCTTGCGAGGGCTGTTGTAGATGCGGTCTGCGGAAACATAGACGGAATTCTCACCATGCCCATAAACAAGTTCTGGGCTGGCAGAGCGGGCTTTTCCTATCCGGGTCAGACCGAGTATTTAGCTCAGGCTACCAACACCAAAGAGTTTGCCATGATGATGTATTCGGAAGCTTTAAAGGTCGTTCTCGTTACTACCCACGTTCCCCTTGCGGAAGTCCCAAGGCACATAACGCAGGAGATGGTTGCGAGCAAACTAAGACTTATCCTAAGAGAGTATGAAAGGCTTTTCGGAAAAAGACCTTCGGTGGGAGTTCTTGGGCTGAACCCCCATGCGGGTGAGATGGGAGAGCTGGGGAGGGAAGATGTGGAGGTCATACTCCCTGTAGTTGAAGAGTTCAAAGCTCAGGGACATTCGGTAGAGGGTCCTCTTGTGCCCGATACCGCTTTTCTCCAACCCCCCAAGTATGACGTGTTTTTGTGCATGTATCACGACCAGGGGCTTATTCCCTTTAAAATGCTCTCCTTCAAGGAGGGAGTTAATCTCACCTTGGGCATTCCCTTCCCGAGAACCTCTCCGGACCACGGAACCGCTTACGATATAGCCTGGAAAAACATAGCTGACCCTACACCCAGCATAAAAGCTCTTGAACTTTTGGAAAAACTCCTTCATCATCTTAAAGGATGAAAGGTCTTCTGGCACTGCTCGCTTTCGTGGTTGTTTTCGGTTTGTCCTTTTATTTCTTTTTGATGAACTCTTCCCAGAGCGTTGAGGTGCTTCTGTGGAACGGTGTAAGGACCCCCGCAATGCCGGTAGGTCTGGTAATTCTCATAGCCTTTTTCTTAGGTTTCCTGGCAGGAATGCTCTTCTTTCTCTTGACTTACATCATAAAGAGACTATCTTCATGAGCGTATTTTATAAGCAAATTCTTATAAGGAGGTAACCAGTATGCAAGAGCAACAGCAGACAACTATGGTGTTTAAGATTACCGAGAAGGCGGCTGAGGAGATACTCAAGGTCGCAAAGGAAAACAACATAGAGAACCCTATTCTCAGGGTTAGGGTCGTTCCCGGCGGATGCTCCGGCTTCCAGTATGCTATGGGCTTTGACGACACCATAGAGGAAGGAGACCACGTTTTCGAACAGGGCGGAGTTAAGGTGGTCATAGATGCCTTCTCCATGCCCTACGTCAACGGAGCCGAGCTTGACTACGTCGTTGACTTTATGGGTGGCGGATTTACCATAAGGAACCCCAACGCTACCGGCTCCTGCGGTTGCGGAAGCTCCTTCAGCTGCGGTTAATCCACCCTTACCTTTATAACCGGCGGGTCCACGCTCGCCGGGTGTATCAAAATAGGTAGTTTGCTTTCCGTCTCTACCCTCAGTTTATAAACTCCCTTTCTTTCTATACTTCCCACGTCCACATAAGCTCTCACGTCTTCTATAAGCTTGGACATTAAAAGCCTTTCCACCACATACACGGTTATGTCAACCCTTTCAGGGTGCAGTTTATACTCGAACTCGGGTTTCGGGTTTCTTATCTCCACATAGCGGGATATGGTTATAGCTGTTCTGCTTCCGAAGTTGACAACGCTCCATATAGAAATCGCAATAAGGAGTGCCATAAGCTTATACTTCCAGTCCTTCAAGAATATATCTTTAAGAACCCTCATCCTTCAATCCCATAAGTTTTTCCAATCTATCCCTTAGTATTTCGGGGTCTAAGTTTCTTTCAAGCTTTCCCTCCACAGCGAGGGATATTTCTCCAGTCTCTTCGGAAACTACCACAGCTACCGCATCGCTTTCTTCACTTATACCCAACGCTGCTCTGTGGCGGGTTCCGTATTTTTTGGGGAGGTCTGCAGTCTTCGAAAGGGGTAGAACGCAGGAAGCGTAAGCTATCCTCTCTCCCTTAATAACAACAGCTCCGTCGTGTAGGGGCGTCATAGGGTAAAAGATAGTTATGAGAAGCTCCACGGAAACGGTGGCATCTATATAGACGCATCCCTCAACTATGTCCTCGATGTCCTGACTTCTTTCTATAACTATGAGCGCTCCTATCTGTCTGTCGGACATAAATCTGCAGGCTCGCACAATTCGCTCTATTGTCTTCTCCTCGAGGGAGGAGAACTTTATGACCTTCGTTCTCTCGCTTATACGGGCAAGGGTTTTCCTTATCTCCGGTTGAAATATGACCACTATGGAAAACAGACCGAGGGTCCAGAGCTTCTCGAATATCCAGGAGAGAGTCCTGAGCTGGATAATTTCCGCTACGAACCAGAAAATACCTATGAAAACGAGGGCTTTAAGGATTTGAAATCCCCTCGTGGCAACGAGAAAGTAGATTATTCCATACACGAAAACCGCTACCGCAAGTATATCTATAATGTCCCTGAGACCGAAAAGCTCTTTCAGAACCTCAAACACCATCGTATGTTCTCACCGCATCCAACAGGGCTAAGAACTCCCTCGTCTCCCCAACATCGTGAACTCGGACTATGTTAGCTCCCTGTAAAACCGCAGGGGCAAGCGCTCCCAAGCTACCGAAAAGCCTCTCGTGGGGCTGGGTTTCCTTATTTATGAAGCCTTCGAGTATAAGTCCTATAAAGGACTTCCTGGAAACTCCTACCATCAGAGGTTTTCCGAAAATTCTCAGCTCTTCAAACCTGCGGAGTATCTCCACGTTGTGCTCGGGGAGTTTTCCAAAACCTATTCCCGGGTCAAGTATTAGGTTCTCTTCCCGTGCGTATCCGCAGGCTGTCAGCTTTTTAATTCTTTCCTCAAACCAGCGAACAATCTCATCTACCACATCCTCATAAACTATGGGTTCGCTTTTCCAGGTTTCGGGTCTTCCCTTTATGTGGGTTATTACGTAAGGGCAGTTGTATGAGGAGATTACCTCAAACATCTTTTCGTCGAAGGTTCCACCGCTTATGTCGTTTACTATGTCCGCTCCTTCCTCAAGGCATGCCTCAGCCACTTCGGACTTGTAGGTGTCTATGGAAATCCACACATCGGGAAGTTCCTTCCTGACGAGTTTAAGGACGGGCAGAACCCTGTTTAGCTCTTCCTCAGCACCTATCCGCTCAGAACCCGGACGGGTTGACTCACCCCCTATGTCTATTATGTCCGCTCCCTCCACCACCATCTGAACCGCTCTCTTGAGTGCTTCTTCCGGCTTTGTGTAAAGCCCTCCGTCGGAGAAAGAGTCCGGGGTTACGTTCAGAATACCCATTACGGCTGTCTTCAATCCCAGCGGGAGTATCTTCCTGTTGTATTGGATTTGAAAACTCTTCTTTCTGAACTTTATAAGTCTTTCGAGTATCTCCCTCGCAAGGGCTTTAGTTTCCGGGTAGCTCACAAGCTCAGAGCACATGTTCCTCAGATTGGCTTCACTCCCGCACAGAGCGTATCTATCACCGTTGGAAAACACCGATACACAGCTCTTCTGAGCGCTCAGGTATATAGGTTCCGCACTTCCCGAGTAGTTAAAGTAAAGGCAGTAAAAGACTCCCTCGAAGGCTCTGTCCTGGGCTTCCTTGAAGAAAACCCCCACACGCTCTTTCAGGAACTTGTAAAAGAGGTCTTTGTCGGAAAAGCGTTTTATAAGCATGTATATATTTTAATGGCTGGCTTTGACGGGAAAGGATTGGGCTTGGATCGGTGTTAATCGCTTTTTATGAGAGAGTTTCCGAAAGCTCTCACATAGTAAGACCCAGCCATCCTACCTATGGGTCTAAGTTTATCGTAATCTATCCTACCCTCGAGGTCGGATACTTCATCAGAAACCCTTATAAGCAGTGCTTCCCCGAGTATAAGGTGCATGTCATAGACCTTCTCGTGCTTGTATAACTTGCACTCAAAACAGGCTTTTGCTTCCTTTATGTAGGGAGCCTTGACGGTTTTACCCTCAACGGGTGTAAGACCAGCCTTTTTAAACTCGTCCACCTGCGGGGGAAATTCCTCCGCACTTACGAGCATGGTTTTAAATAGCTCTTGTGTAACTACGTTTATAACGAACTCCTTTGTGTCGAGGATGTTCTTTACGGTGTCCTTGAGTGTGCCGTCGTCCCTGTCCCCTATGGATAGCATAAAGACGGGTGGCTCGTCGTTTACCGCATTGAAGAAGCTAAAGGGAGCGAGGTTATAAACACCTTCTTCGCTGACGGTGGAAACCCATCCGATAGGTCTCGGAACCACAAGCCCTAAAACCAATCTAAAGAGCGTATCTCCGTCCGTTTTATCTACAAGAAACTCCATCTTTAGAAATTCATTAAATAAAAGAGCGGACTGTATGAGTTTAAAATCTTAAGCTCTTCTATCTCACCACCGAGAACCTTCTGAAGCAGTGTTCTCTCCTCCGGGACGAAGAACTCCCTCGCTTTCGGAGCACCAGCCAGCTCCTTAGCCTTTTCAACCGCATCCTCAAGACCACCAAGCTCGTCCACGAGACCTAACTCTTTCGCTCTCTCCCCTGTCAGAACTCTACCGTCCGCTACCTCTCTGAGCTTCTCCTCGCTTATCTTCTTCCCCCTGTATTTTAGTATTGCCTCCAAAAACTGCTCGTAGGCTTCCTCTATGGTCTCCTGAAGATACTTCTTCTCTTCCTCGGTCAGCTCCCTGAAGGGGTTGAGGGTGTCCTTAAACTTTCCCGTCTTTATTGCGGTAGCCTTTATACCTATCTTCTCCATAAGCTCCCTGTAGGCTACGTGCTGGATTATCACCCCTATGCTTCCGGTTATGGTGCCGGGGTTCGCAAAGATGTAGTCCGCAGGTGCGGAGACGTAGTATCCACCGGATGCCGCAACGTTACCCATGGAGATTACGACCGGCTTGCCCTCAGCCTTGAACCTCTCGATAGCTCTGTATATCTCCTGAGATGCCCCCACGGAACCCCCGGGGCTGTCAACCCTTATGACCAAAGCCCTAACGCTTTTGTCTTTTCTGAGCCTCTCTATTTTACGAACGGTGGGAAGGGGATTGACTATAACTCCCTTTATCTTAATTATCGCTACTCTCTCTCCGACGGGCACTCTCGAAAGCAGAGCGGAAAACATGACAAAAGCAATTATAAGCAAAAGGATAAGTAAAAATACCCACTTTTTCATAATCCCTTTATTATAAAAGCCTCTTTATGGTTAACAGCATAATCACCTCACAGTTATGGTGTTATATTTTTCCCCATGCTGGGAGTTTTGAAAAAAGACCCTATAAAGAGGTTAATCTCAGCTTTAGGAAAGGAGAAGGTAAACACCTCAATAGTTGAGAGGAAGCTCTACTCCTACGATGCCACACCAATTCCCATAGAGAGAGCAATTCCTTCCGCAGTTATATTTCCCGAAAGTAGAGAAGACGTAATAAAGCTCGTTGAGGTGTGCTACGAGGAGAACATACCCATATTCCCCAGAGGGGCAGGCTCGGGACTGACCGGTGGTGCGGTTCCAACAAGGGAAAACGGTGTGGTGGTCTCCTTCGAGAGAATGACCTCCTTTGAGGTGGATGTGGATAACGCAACCGCAAAAGTCCAGCCGGGTGTGGTTACCTACGACTTCCAACAGCACGTTGAGAAATTGGGTCTCTTCTACCCTCCGGACCCCTCCTCCTTCAAATACTCCACCATAGGTGGGAACATAGCGGAAAACGCAGGGGGTCCGAGGTGTCTCAAATACGGAGTTACGAGGGAATACGTCCTCGGGATTGAAGCCGTCATTAAAGAAGGTAAAACTATAAAAACGGGAAATCCTATTCTCAAGGACGTAGCGGGCTACGACATAACCAAACTCTTCGTCGGCTCGGAGGGAACTCTCGGACTTCTTACGGAAGCAACCCTAAAGCTAATTCCTAAGCCCCAAGCGAGGGCAACCGCTTTAGCACTCTTCAAGAGCCTTGAAGATGTGGGAAAGGCAGTAACGAGGATAATGACCAGCGGTATATTCCCCTCCGCACTTGAGTTTATGGACAGGGACGCTATAAAAGCGGTTGAGGACTACAAGCCCGTGGGACTTCCCAAGGATGCGGAGGCTCTCCTTCTAATAGAGGTGGACGGCTCAAAAACCGCTGTAAAAGAACAGATAGAAGAGGTTAAAGGACTCCTCGCACAGCTCGGAGTGGAGGTAAAAGTAGCCCAAAGCGAAGAAGAAGCCCAAAAGCTATGGACCGCACGCAAAAACCTCGGTCCCGCCCTCGGAAACCTGAAGACGGGAAAGATAAACGAAGACATCGTCTTCCCGAGAACCTACCTTGCAGAGGCTCTTCCCAAGCTCAGGAAGATAGCTAAAAAATACGACCTTCTCATGGTCATATTCGGACACATCGGAGACGGGAACCTGCACGTGAACTTCCTCTACGACAAGACGGACAAAGAGGAAGAGGAAAGAGCGGAGAGAGCGGTTGATGAGGTCTTTGAGCTTGCCCTCTCCTACCACGGCTCAATAACGGGAGAGCACGGAGTGGGTCTTACCAAGAAAAAGTTTTTAAGGTGGCAGTTCGGGGATACAGGATACGAGCTTTTAAAGGGAATAAAGCTCCTCTTTGACCCCAAAAACCTCTTTAATCCCGGGAAGGTTATAGAGCTTTGAAGCCTTCCCTTTTAAGGAGTTCCTTCAGATTTACCTCAATACCCTCCATAAGCTCAAAGCTTTCCTCCCAGCCCTGAGTTATCCACTTTTTCCCCTTCTCAGCTATCAAAACCTTCTTAGTCCCCGTAAATATCCATATAACCCTCTCCACACCCGCCCCGAGCAGGTCGTCTATCTTTTCATAAACGTAGTCCATAAAGGTGGGATACTTCTTCAGGTCAGCTTTTGTATCTATCTCAACAACCAAAAGGGGTGGAGTTTTTGTGTATTGGTCGTCTATACCCTCTTCAAGGAGCTTGTCCTTTTCAAAAACAGCTATGTCAAGGTTCCTCCAGCTCTTGGGAGCGAACATAAAGCCCGCTTCGTTGGAAAGAACCATAAATCTCTTCCTGTCAAGCTTTGAAAGCAAAAACTCAACAAGTAAAACAACTATCAATGCCTGAATCTTACTACTCCCCATGACCTCCTCCAAGCTTTTCTCACCCGAGAGGACCTTTTCGTAGTCCCGATAGTAGATAGGTTTTCCGTAGCGCATCTCGTAGATAAGCTCTTTCGTGGGTCTTTTGACCTTTTTCTCGGTTTTAACCGCCATAGCTATGAATTTAACATCCCGAGCACTCTTTTCAAACTCCAAGAGCTAAAAGCACCCCTCCTCAGAATCCTCGGGACTTTCCCGCTCAAGTCTATGACCGCCGAAGGGCTACCCTCTATCCGCCCACAGTCCACATAAAGCTCCACTTCATCTCCGAAGTATCCGTATGCTTCCTCCACGCTCCTTGCGGGGGGTTCACCTTCCCTGTTTGCACTCGGAGCCACTATGGGTCTATTTAATTTTTTTAAAAGTTTTTGAACAAACCCCCTTCGGGGGTATCTGACCGCAACGGTCACTCTTCCGAGCCAGTGGTAAAGTCTTGTTCGCTTCCTCAAAACAAGGGTAAGCCCGGGCACGAAGAGGAGTTTTTCTTCTTCAAATTCAAGTCCGAGCTTTTTGACCCAAGATATGTCCGGGACTAAGACTATAAAGGGTCTTCCTGACGGTCTTCTTAGCTTTTTGAGCCTCTCAACCGCATCGTAGTTGGTAGCGTCCGAATATATGCCGTATATGGTATCCGAAGGGGCTACTACGAACCCGCCCCGTAAAAGGACTTCCGTCGCCTTTTTTACCGCGAAGCGGTCTTTACAACTAACTACTCTTGAGCTTGCTCTTGGCATACTCCATGAGACCGCCCGCTCTGAGGATAGCCTGAAGTTCCTCGGGAAACTTGGTCGCCTGATACTCCTTCCCGGTGGTCAGGTTCTTAACTATTCCCTTTTCAAGGTCAACCTCTATCTCGTCCCCGTGGTTTATCTCGTCAACCGCCTCGGGGGCTTCCACGATGGGAAGACCTATGTTTATAGCGTTCCTGAAGAATATCCTCGCAAAGGACTTGGCTATGACGACGGGAACGCCCGCATACTTTATGGAGATGGGAGCGTGCTCTCTGGAGGAACCCGAGCCGAAGTTCCTTCCCGCCACTATGATGTCTCCCTCTTGGTGTTCCTGAGCGAAGTTGGGGTGCTCGGAGTCTTCCATGACGTGCTTGGCAAGCTCGTAGGGGTCCGATGTATTCAAATACCTTGCGGGAATTATTTGGTCCGTATCAACGTTATCGCCGAACTTCCAAACCTTTCCCCTTATAACCGTTCTCATACAGAAAGTATAGCATAGAGATTAAGTTTAGAGTAGGGAGGTGAGCTATGCGACCTTTTCCTTTTTGCGCTTTTCATACCAGTAAAAGAAGGCAGTCATACCCATCAAGGCTATGGTCGCAAACAAAGCAAGGTAAATCAGAAAAGTATCACCTTCCATCGTCCCTGCTCCTAATGTTTAACAATATAACTCCCAACCCCACATTTACCAAACCGAGCAATAAAAGGGATGTGAGGACTTCCTCAGGGATATCCCCTGAAACGCGAAGTATAAATCAGGAAACCATAAGCCCTACCCCGAAATTTTTAAAGACATCTGAGAAGTATTTAAGAGTTTATCCCATACAAAAAATTATAAATGTTGAAGGAGGTGAGCCATGAGGGGTGTAGTCTTTGCGGTGGTTTTTCTAATAGGTTTGGTTTTTGCTCAGGATAAGGCAAGGGTGGTTCAAACACCCTACGAAGCCCCCTTTAGGGTGGTGGTGGAGTTCTACTTTGACGAGCCTGAGAAGATAAGACCCGCCCTGGAATGGGTTTCAAACATAATCTACGTTCTTTCCCGAGAGCCTTACGAATTCATACCCGGTGAGGACATAGACATAGTGGTTGTTATACACGGAACGGAAATAGTAACCCTTGCCAAGAAAAACAAGGAGAAGTATAAGGACGTCTGGGAGAGGATAGAGAGCATGAGCATGTATGGGGTCAAGTTCAAGGTCTGCAAGATGGCAGCGGAGCTGATATACCACTACAAACCCGAAGACTTCCCCGAATTCGTGGAGCTTGTGCCCTCTGCCATAACAGAGATACTCCACTGGCAACAGAAGGGTTATGCCTTTTTGCTACCGCAGGTTTTTGAAAGGAGGAGGGCAATTGAAGAGATAAGGTAAGAGCCTATAATTAAAGCTATGCGTGAGTGGACTAAAAGCGTCGTTAAAAAGGTTACCTTAGAGCTTATCTACGAGATAGTGGATGAGAGGACGAGGGGGTTATACGAAGAGATAGAAAAGATCAAGGAGAGCATAAGAGAGCTGGAAAAACAGAGACACGAAGACTTTAAGTATCTAAACCAGAAAATTGATATACAAACAGGACAACTCAGGCAGGAAATAAGCCAGCTCAGACAGGAGATAAACCAACTCAGACAGGAGATAAAGGAAGACATAAACAATCTCAACAGACGCATGGACACGGTAATTCAGCTACTGACAGATGTAATAAGAAAATCGGGGTAAAATTCACATGTCGTTTTATTTGCAAAACTGCAAAAATCAAGCTGTTGTCTCTCAACGGTTTGGACGGTGTGCAAAATCAAGTTCTTGATACAAAAAGGCTTGACAAACTCAACCTTATGCGCCTATAATTTCCTTTGAAAAATTTTGAGAGGAGGGTATGTCATGAAGAAGAGCTACTTAGCAGCGGCAGCCATACTGGGTGCAGCAGTTTTCGCAGGACAGGCACAGGCAGCAAAGATAAGCCTGGGGGACGGTAAGTCCTTCAAGATGGGTTTCAGGGCTAAGGTCCACGCTATCTACGAAGGTAAAAGAGGTGGCTCTGATACAAAGTCTGACTACTACTTCACCGTTCCTAATGCAAGGATATACGCTAAAGGTTCCATAACCAAGATATTTAAGTGGGGCTTCCAAGGTGATTTTGCAGGGAAGATAAATACTTCATGTGCTGACCTTGATGGTACACCAGGATGTCCTACGGGAAACCCTGACCACTCTCACCAAGTAAAGTTTGGCGTTTTCAAAATAGTTGACGCATTTGTCATGCTCGACTTTGCTAAAGAAGTCAAGCTCTACGCTGGTGCTATAAAGGTTCCCTTTGAGCTTCACTCCGGAATACAGTCCGGTTGGTCTTATGTGATGCCTACCGGACCCGCTTACGGTCTGAAGGGCACCGGTGCAGGAAATCCCTTCACGAACCCCGCAGCCGAGAAAATACCTGGCTCTGGTTCCCGTTCTCCTCAGGTAGGTATCTGGGGTAAGGTTGCGGATGGACTCTTTAAATACTACCTCTACGCGGTTGACGGAACCGAGAGGGATTCTTCTACCGATGTTAAGACCGGTTACGGTGTAAGGGTTGAGTTTGCACCCACAATGGCAGGATACAAGGGACACCCCGGATACGTTCTTAAGGAAACCTACCTCGGAAAGCAGGACACCCTGGTTCTTGGTCTCTCTTACTTCACTCAGGACTACGGTTCTGGTGCAAAGTCTCAGAAGTCCTTCGGTGTTGACCTTCTCTGGGAGCAGAACTTTGGAATGGTAACTCCCAACATATCTATAGGTTATGTAAACCACAAGGACGTTGCTGGTTCAAGCGGTGCAGATGTTCAGGGTATCTTGCTCCAAGGACAGGTTCTCTTCAACCAGAACACCATACTCGGAAAGCCTGCAGTAGGTGTAAGATGGGCACAGTCTGACCCCGACGTTACCGGTGTTAAGAAGGCTCAGGTCTTCGGAGTTGTTGGTCAGCTCTACGTCAAGGGTGTAGGAAACAGAATAGCCCTTTCCATAGACAACATAAAGGATGACAACGCTGTAGCTCCTGCAAAGGACTCCTACACCGACATTACTCTCGCATTCTGGTATAACTTCTAAACTCTTTTCACAAAACTTCCCAAGCCCCGCCCCGTGCGGGGCTTTTTTATTGCCTACACAAGACTTTAGAAAAATCTCATCATAAAACTTGACAATAATAGACTAAAGATTTAAAATATTGGAAGAGAAAAGAAAGGAGGTGGAAAAATGGCTGAGAAGATACTGGGTATAGACCTCGGAACAACCAACTCCGTGGTTGCGGTAATGATGGGAGATGAAGCGGTTGTTATACAGAACCAGGAGGGAGCAAGGCTTACACCGTCAGTAGTGTCCTGGACAAAGGAAAAGGAAATCCTTGTGGGTGAGCCTGCCAAAAGGAGAGCGGTCCTCGACCCGGAAAACACCATTTACGAGTCCAAGAGGTTCATAGGTCGTAAGTTTGAGGAGGTAAAGGAAGAAGCCAAGAGAGTTTCCTACAAGGTCGTTGCTGATGATAAGGGAGATGCTGCCTTTGATGTTCCCAATGCGGGCAAGATTGTGCGTCCGGAAGAGGTGGGTGCTCACGTTCTCAGAAAGCTAAAGGAAGCAGCGGAGGCTTACCTCGGGGAGAAGGTAACGAAGGCTGTCATAACCGTTCCTGCATACTTTAACGAGAGGCAGAGACAGGCTACCAAAGATGCAGGAAAGATAGCGGGTTTAGAGGTCCTCAGAATTCTGAACGAACCCACCGCAGCAGCTCTCGCTTACGGGCTGGACAAAAAGAGCGACGTAAAGATACTGGTTTATGACTTCGGTGGAGGAACCTTTGACGTTTCCATTTTGGAAGGTGGAGACGGAGTTATAGAGGTCAAGGCTACGAGCGGGGATACCCACCTGGGTGGTGCGAACATCGACGAGAGGATAATGGAATGGCTCATAGAGGAGTTTAAAAAGGAGACCGGAATTGACCTGAGAAAGGACAAAACCGCTCTTCAGAGACTAAAGGAAGCGGCAGAGCAGGCAAAGAAGGAGCTTTCCTTCAAGCTCGAGACCGAGATAAACCTTCCCTTCATAACCATAGACCCAAACACAAATCAGCCCCTTCACCTTCAGAAAAAGCTCACCCGTGCGAGACTCGAGGAGATGATAAAGGACCTCATAGACAGGACCATGGACATAGTTAAGAAGGCTCTCGAAGATGCTAAGCTCAGCCCGCAGGACATAGACGACATTGTTCTGGTGGGAGGTTCCACGAGGATACCTCTCGTTCAGCAGAGGATAAAGGAGTTCTTCGGGAAAGAACCTCACAAGGGAGTCAACCCCGACGAAGTGGTAGCGGTAGGTGCGGCAATACAGGCAGGAGTCCTTTCCGGAGAGGTTAAGGAGATACTTCTCGTTGACGTTACACCCCTATCCTTAGGTGTGGAAACCTACGGGGGAGTTATGACCGTTCTTATACCGAGAAACACCCCCATACCTTACCGCAAGTGTGAGGTATTCACCACAGCCTCCGATTACCAGACAGAGGTTGAAATCCACGTCCTTCAGGGAGAAAGACCCCTTGCGAAGGATAACAAATCTCTCGGGAAGTTCTTCCTGACAGGCATACCGCCCGCCCCGAGAGGTGTTCCCAAGATAGAGGTTTGCTTCGACATAGACGCGGACGGAATACTCCACGTTACCGCAAAGGACCTCGGCACAGGCAAGGAGCAGTCCATAAGGATAGAACCCTCCTCCGGACTTACTCAGGAAGAGATTGAGAGGATGGTCAAAGAAGCGGAAGCCCACGCAGAGGAGGACAGAAAGAAGAAGGAGCTTATAGAAACCAAGAACCAGCTGGACCAGCTGGTCTATAATCTCGAGAAGATAATTAACGAAAACAAGGATAAGATACCCGAGGAACAGGTCAAGGAAGCTCAAACGGTCATAGAGGAAGCCAAAAAGGTCATGCAGGAAGCCCAAGAAATAGACCAGGTAAAGTCCGTAATGGATAAAGTTCTGCAGGTATCCTCCAAGATAGGATCCCACATCTACGAAGGAGCGGGCAAGCAGGCTGGACAAGGAGGAGAGGATAAAAAGGAAGGTGGGGACGATGTGATAGACGCAAAACCCGTTGATTAACTCCTTCCATCCCGCCCCTCCCTCCTCCCTTTATAATTCTCTTTTATGAAGGAAGCCATATTTACCGACAGAGCGCCAAAACCGGCAGGTCCGTATTCTCAAGCTATCAAAGTCGGTAATACCTTATACCTCTCAGGGCAGATAGGCATAGACCCCTCCACGGGCAGACTGAGGGAGGATTTCCCTTCTCAAGCAAAGCAGGTGCTCGAAAACCTGCAAGCTGTTCTCGAAGAGGCTGGCTACACAAAAAAGGACCTCGTTAAGGTGGTAATATACCTGACAGATGTATCCCTTTTTGCGGAGTTTAACTCCCTTTACGAACGCTTCCTGGAGGGAGTGGAACCCAAACCCGCCCGCGTTACCGTGGGAGTAAAAGAGCTTCCCCTCGGAGCGCTTATAGAGATAGAGGCTGTGGCAGTCAGGGAGTAAATTATTTGGTATGCTCTCGCTAAACATAAAACCGCCTTACGACGAGTCCGCGGAAAGGTCCGTCTTAGGTGCGATGCTTGCGGACCCGGACAGTATCCAGACCGTTCTCGAGTATCTGAGGGAGGAGGACTTCTACCTTGAGGAGCACAGATTACTTTTCAGAATAATAGTGAAGGTTTGGCAGGACCACGGGAACGATTGGGACGAAGTGGTTTTAAGGGACTACATACGCAAGGAAGGTTTGGAGGACAGGCTCCCCTTCGACTGGATACTCGGTATCTACGAAGAAGCGGCACCTCTGAATACCCTCGAGACCGCCTGCAAAATAATCAAGGAGAAAGCAGGACTGAGAGCGGTCTTAGAGCTTTCCATGGAGCTTATAAAGGATGTCAAAGAAATCCAGGACTTTAACACCATAATAGAGATAGCCCAATCCAAGATATTCGAGATTTCCGAAAGGACTACGGTAACCCACTACTACCACATAAAGGATGTGGCTCAGGAAGTTCTCAAAATGATAGACAACTTCCGTAAAACCGACAGGTTGGTTACGGGACTATCGACCGGCTTTACCGAGCTGGACATGATGACAACAGGCTTTCACGATGCGGACCTCGTGGTTCTCGCCGCAAGACCGGGAATGGGAAAGACTTCCTTTATGCTCACCCTCGTTAGCCATGTGGCTTTCAACGAGGAAAAACCGGTTGCCGTATTCTCCCTCGAGATGAGCAAGGAACAGCTTGTTATGAGATTGCTCTCGAGTATGGCTGAGGTTCCTCTTCAAAAGCTCAGGTCGGGTTTTATAACGGACGAAGAGAGAGAAAAGCTACTTTCCGCAGCGTTGGAGCTTTCGAAAGCGGAGATTTACATAGACGATACACCCGCTCTGACCACAACCGAATTGAGAGTAAAATCCCGCAAGCTCAAGAAAGAGAAGGGGATAGGTTTCGTTGCGGTGGATTACCTCCAGATGCTAAGGTCTCCCGTCAGAAAGTCTTCAAGACAGGAGGAAGTGGCTGAAATTTCCAGAAATTTAAAAGCTCTCGCGAAGGAGCTTTCCATACCCGTTTTAGCTCTCGCTCAGTTATCGAGGCAGGTGGAGCACAGGAGCGACAAACGACCTCAGCTTGCGGACCTCAGAGAGTCGGGACAGATAGAGCAAGACGCCGACCTCATAATATTCCTGCACCGTCCCGAGTATTACAAGAAAAATCCATCCCCGGAAGAGAAGGGAATAGCTGAAATAATAGTTGCAAAGCAGAGACAGGGACCCACGGGGATAATAAAGGTCGCCTTCATAAAGGAGTATGCCAAGTTTGCTTCCCTCGCTACTCCGCCTGCGGAAACGGAGGAGGAAATTTTCGAAGAGGAAGAAGCCTTCTCCGAAGAGGATTACGACCTTGATTTTTAAGGTTTGCGGGGATAAAATTTAATTCTTGCATCCGGGGTAGCTCAGCTGGCAGAGCGGGTGGCTGTTAACCACCTGGTCGGGGGTTCGAATCCCTCCCCCGGAGCCAAAATCATGGACTACTTCAAGAAACTAACCAAGCTGAAGGAACACCTCCAGGATTTGACCCGTGAGGAAGCCCGCAGGGCTACCCTCGACCTCCTTGAGGGTAAACTCTCCACACCTAAAGCCTCCGCACTTCTTACAGCTATGAGGATAAAGGGGGAGACCCCGGAGGAGCTTCTGGGCATAACGGAAACTCTCAGGGAAAACCTGCAGTATCCACCACCTGAGCGGAATGCCTTAGACCTGTCGGTCAACTACGACGGAAAAGTTAAGAGTCTGTCCATACTGCCTTCCGCGGTGGTCATAACTAACGCCTGCGGAGTTAAGTTAACCTATCACTACGCTGAGCGCGTTCCCGTAAAGGAGGGTATCACCCTCGCGGACATTTTTGAAGAAATGGATTACAAATATGTAAACAGAGACCTATTTGTCTCAATCCACCAGAGGGAGTTTGCTCCCGGGCTATACAAACTTCTACCCCTGCGCAGGGAACTGGGTTTCAGAACTTTCCTGAATGTGGTGGAGAAACTTCTAAACCCCTTCAACACCCGAAGGGTTATAACATCTATATTTCACAAACCTTACTTTGAAAAACTCTCCTCCCTGTGTAAAGCACTTGGGTTTGAAAGGTGGACCGTAATAAAGGGCTTAGAGGGTGGTATAGAGCCTCTCACGGACAGACCTACCTTTTTCAAGGTTGTGGAAGGTGAGGTGCAGAAGTTCGACCCGAGTTCCGCGGGAATAGACCTCCCGAAAAGGGTTGAGACTTCCGAGGTTTTAGGAGAGTCCGTTGAGATAAACCTAAAGGTGCTCGAGGGAAAGGCTACAAAGGAATTTATTAACTGGGCACTTTTAACTTCCGCCTTTCTGTTGTTTGCTTACGGAAGCGTGGAAGACCTTCGGCAGGGTTTTGAAACCGCCCGGGAGGGATATAAAAAGCACATTTCCAACCTCTGAAGATTTCTCTGGCACACTCTTTGCGAAAAGGTTTGCATGGTCGAGGTCTTTGCGGTAATAAGGAAGGAAAAGTCCTACGGGCTTAAGGAAGCCTTATACAAAGAAGGTATCCCTTACGTGTCCTGGCTGGTCAAGGGTAGGGGAAAGGAAGGAGGACTGCGCTACAAAGGACTTATAAGGGAGAAAGTTCTGATGCCTTTTTTACCTAAAACCGCCTTTTCCATAATCTGCTCCGAAGAGGAAGCTCAAAAGGTGGTCAACCTAATAATAGACAAAGCCCACACCGGTGCATACGGAGACGGAAAGGTTTTCTTGATAAAACAGCAGGAGGAGGTCAGCACCATGAGAATGGTTAAGGCTGTGGTAAGACCCGAGAGGGTCTATGAGGTAATAAAGGCTCTTGAGAAGAAAGGATTTAAGGCTATGACTATGTGGGATGTCGTGGGAAGGGGAAAGGAGGGAGGTGTTCAGGTAGGTGAAACCCCTTACGACGAACTGGCAAAAACTATGTTGCTTGTCGCCGTTGAGGAGGAAGATGTCCAAAAGGTGGTGGATACCATAACCAAGTCGGCACGCACGGGTGCATACGGAGACGGAAAGATATTCCTCTGCCCCATATCGGAGGTCTGGACCATAAGGACGAAAGAGAGAGGGCTGTAAGTCATGCTAGGAGAGGTTATCTCCGCAGTTAAGAAGGGAAACTGGAAGGCTCTCTTTGCAAGCTTTATATACTTTGACCATTCCTTCAGCATCTGGCTCCTCTTAGGAGCCTTGGGACCTTTTATAGCAGAGGAGCTGGGTCTGTCGGGAGCACAGAAGGGATTTATGGTAGCAATCCCGGTTATAGCCGCCGCAATCTTGAGAATAAACTTCGGACACATGTTCCAGTTCATAAACGGGAAATACATAGCGGTTATGGGGATATTCCTATCCTTAGTTCCCCATGCATACATAGTTCTCAGAGGTTTTGAGGTCTCCTACGAGGACCTCCTCTGGATGGGTGTGTTCTTAGGTGTTGCTGGTGCGAGTTTTGCCATAGCTCTCCCTATGGCAGGTAGCAATTACCCTAAAGAGGTTCAGGGTCTCGTTTTAGGGCTTGCGGCAGCGGGCAACATAGGAGCGGTTTTGGACGGTATTCTCTTTCCGCCCATAGCTAAGAGGATAGGATGGGAGCATACCTTCGTTCTCTCCTCGGTTCTTCTTCTGATAGCTCTTCTTTTCGTTCTCCTTTGGGCAAAGGACAACACGAAAAAGACCGAAGGGAACAAGCTCTATCCCGTGTTTGCCTTCTTTTCAACCCTTGCCTTTATGTGCTTCATAGCTCTGGGATTTTACAAGGGCTGGTTCGGTATAAGCGGTCATGGAGGTAAACTCCTCATACCCATACTCGGTGCAGGGTTTGCCATACTGCTGATGCCTACTTCTTTCAAGAAGGTGTTTTTAGAGAGGGATACGTGGGTTTTGATGCTCGCTTATTCGGTAACCTTTGGAGGCTTTGTGGGTATGTCCTCCTACATAGCTATGCTTTTGAGGGATATATACGAGGTTTCCAAGATAGAAGCTGGCATCTTGATGTCCCTGTTTGCCTTCACAGGTGCTATGATAAGACCCCTGGGGGGTCATATAGCGGACAAGGTTAGCGGGGCAACCGCTCTTATATATTTCTTGGGAGGCATTGCCTTGGTCAATCTCCTCTTCTCCTTCTTTGTGCCTCCCCTCCTTCTTGGAATACTTATGTTTTTAGCCCTATACATTTTCTACGGACTCGGGAACGGAGCCATATTCCAACTGGTTCCCCACCGGTGGCCCTACCAGACCGGTTTGATGACCGGAATAATAGGTGCCGCGGGAGGGATAGGAGGCTTTTACCTTCCCACCGTAAACGGTATAGTTTTTGAGACCACCGGCAAATACAGCCTCGCCTTTGCACTCTTCGGGGGTATAGCTCTCCTGTGCCTCGTGATAGTTAAACTTCTCCACGCCAAGTGGATGGAGTGGGCACACGTTAGATACGACTACGAGAAGGAGAAACTCGTCGGAATAGACCCCAAGAGCGGAAGGGTCATAATGGAAATAGCGAGTTAAAATAGATAAGAACTCTCCGCGGAGGGACAAGATGAAAATACAGATAGACAGGGAAGAGTTTGAGGAAGCCCTCAAAAAAGCCAAGGAGGCAACCGAGAAAAAGTCCGCCCTTCCCATCTTGACCAACTTTCTCCTGACCGCAAGCGACGGAAAGCTAACCGTAAAGGCTACCGACCTTGAAAACTACCTCGTTCTAAGCGTCAAGGCGGACGTGGAAGAGGAAGGTTCCGTTTGCGTGAGTTCCAGAAGCCTGTCGGACATAGTAAGAAACCTAAACTCCGCAGTGGTAAACTTAGAGACGGAAGAGGAAAAGCTGGTTATCTCCGGCGGAAGGAGCAAGTTCAAGCTACCTACCGTTCCTACGGAAGACTTCCCCGAATTTCCCCAGGCGGTTGAGGGAGAGGAAGTAATAAGCGGAAACCTTATTCTTGAGGGAATATCTAAAACCGAATACGCCATAGCCAAAGAGGAAGCCCGTATAGCGCTCCAAGGAATGTTTATGAAAGGGCACGAGGGGAGAATACACTTCGTAGGCTCCGACGGACACAGACTCGCCCTCTACGAACCGGAAGGTTCCTTCTCCTACGAACTCCTGATACCCAAAAAGAGCCTCAAGGTAATTCAGAGGCTCCTTACAGGAATAGAAGACGTTAAGGTGGCAAAGAGCGAGGACGGCAGTTTTGCCTACTTTACCAGCGAGGAGTGGAAGCTCATAGTCAGGCTCTTGGAAGGGGATTACCCCGACTACATGGCTGTTATACCCACCGAGTTTTCCGCGGAAGTTCTGCTGGATGTGGAGGAAACGAAGAAAGCATTAAAGAGGTTGTCCGGTCTTGCGGAAGGCAAAGTGTTTCCCGTCAAGATAACTCTGAACGATAACCTTGCCATACTCGAGTTTATGGACCCCGAGTTCGGAGAAGGTAGGGAAGAGCTTGACGTGGATTACGTGGGAGAAGTGTTCGAAATAGGCTTTAACGGGAAATACCTGTTGGAAGCTCTCGATGCCTTAGATTCCGACAAAGCCTGGCTCAAATTCACCACACCCGATACCGCAGCCCTCTTAGAGTCGGACGACTACGAGAAGGACCCTTACAAATGTATAATTATGCCGATGCGCGTTTAGGGGGGAAGCGATGAAGAAGGCACTCATATTCGCTCTAATTTTATCTCTTCTCACACCCGCAGGGTTATCCTTCTCAAAAAAAGCTCCCAAGGACAAAAAGACCTATGTTGCCAAAACAAAGAAGGGAATGAAGCACAAAAAGAGGTATAAAAAACGCTACTACATACGCAAGTATCCTTACAGAGCGAACACATCAGTTAGCGGGGACAAACTCAAGCTCGAGCAGATGCTGAAGGACATCTATGAGTAAAGACAGTCTTAGGATAATAGAGGAGCTGAAGCTAAGACAGGGGGACACCTGGAGAGTCCTCAAAATAATGAGCGAGTTCGTCCAGGGATTTGACGAGCTTGCCCACGTGGGACCTGCTGTAACCTTCTTCGGAAGCTCAAGAAGCAAAGAGAGGGACAAGTATTACAGGCTCGCCTACGAAACCGCCTTCAACCTCGGGAAGCTCGGATACGCAATAATAACCGGTGGTGGACCCGGAATTATGGAAGCGGCAAACAGAGGAGCCTACGACAGCGGAACCACCTCCGTCGGACTCAACATAGAAATTCCCCACGAACAACACCCCAACAAATACCAGACCCTGTCTCTGAAGTTCGATTACTTCTTCGTCCGAAAGGTGATGCTCCTAAAATACTCCCTCGCTTACGTGATATTCCCCGGAGGTTTCGGAACCTTCGACGAACTTTTCGAAGCCCTGACCCTGATACAGACGGGAAAGAGCTACAAGTTCCCCCTGATACTGTTCGGAAGCGAATACTGGAAGCCACTGCTGAATTACATGGAAGAGGTAATGGTAAAGTTCGGCACCATAGACGAAAGCGACATAAGGTTCATGAGCCTCGTTGACGACCCCCACGAGGTAATTCAGCTAATATACGAAAGGAGCAAGGAAAAGTATCACTACCTTGAAGAGTATTACGGGGAAGAGACCAACTTTATGGAGAAGCTTAGGAGGATACTCAAAAACCATGAGGCTTTTGCACATAGCTGACCTGCACGCAGGCAAAACCCTCGGAAAGGTAAGCAGGAACCCGGACCTGCAGTATTCCCTCGAGCAGGTGGTCTCCTTCGTGAAAGAAAACAAAGTTGACTTAGTCCTCATCGCAGGAGATGTGTTCGACAAGGCAAATCCCGACAACGAATCGAAAGAGCTGATATTTAATTTCTTTTTAAGTTTGAAGGACCTCGCAAGCGAGGTAGTAGTAATATCAGGAAACCACGACAGCTACGACTTTATGAAGAGCATCTCCGGACTATCGCGCCTCGCCAACGTTCACATATACGACAGGCCCTCTAAGGAACGCTACCTCTTCCAAATGAAAGACCTGAAAGTTGCATGCCTACCATACCCCTCCGAGCGCGTCATCACCTCCGCGGACGAGGACTCAAAGAAAAGCTACGCCCAGATAGTAGGCAAGTTCATACAGTTCCTCGCCCACAGCGTAAAGGAGGCAAAGCACAAAGTCCTGCTCGCCCACCTCTTTGTGGCAGGTTCAAAATACACCCGCACCGAAAAGGAAGCCACCATAACCCAGCACTATGCGGTAAACCCCGCGGACCTTACGGAAGTTTTTGACTACGTAGCCCTCGGACACGTCCACCGCCACCAGAGAATAGAACAAGCTCCCACCCAAGCCTACTACACGGGAACCCTATACCAGCTCGACTTTTCCGAAGCGGGGGACGATAAGTTTTTCAACCTAATAACCTTCGAAGAAGGTCCTCCAAAAATAGAACCTGTAAAGCTTTCTCTCAAGAACCCCCTGAAAGTCTTTGACCTCAAGCAGAGCGAAGTTCTCAGGGAACTCCCACGCATGGAAGCGGAACCCGGATACATAAAGGTAGTAATCCGTATAGAAGACAGAACGACCGTCCCCATAACCTTAGAAAAGCTCAGAACAGCTCTCGGAGAGAAACTGCTCCGCATAGAGCAGATAACCCCCGACACACCTACCTCCGAAGGCTACGAGGTAAAAAGCATGAGTCCCCTCGAGCTATACAGGGAATACTATCAGCTCAGCTACTCGAAAGAGCTACCAAAGGAGATAGAGGAGAGGTTCTTAGAACTCCTAAAGCGTGCGGAGGAGAGCTAATTAATCTTTCTTAACTATCGAGTCTATGAACCTTTCCACGTCGAGTATCTCCATAAGACCGTATTCGGTCTGGGCAACGTGGCTAACGTATGCACTGTATCTCCCTATCATGGGATTAGGCTCGAACCTTTCCTGAGGAACCCTTATAACGCCCACGATGTTGTCCACGAGCACCCCTGCCTTACCGTGAGATGAGTCAAGCACCACAATCCTCGTAGGCTCTTTGGTTTCCGAGAGACCGAGTATCTGCTTCAGGGACAGGACGGGAATTATCTCACCCCTGAGATTGATAACGCCCACTATGTAGTCGGGAGTGTAGGGAACCTTCACTATGTCGAGTATCTTGGATATGGTGAGTATCTTTTTAAGAGGTATCCCTATAAGCTCCCTCTCCAAGGATATCCCGAGGAACTCCTCTATGTCAGTCAGCGCCACATCAGGTTTGGTCTCTCCCACAGGCAGCAGTTCGGACATATCGACCCTCCTACACCAAAGTCAGGGACCGCATCTCCCTTTTTAGAATTCCGTCCAAGTCAAGTATGAGAACCACCTTACCGTCTCCGGTGATAGTCGCCCCGGATATTCCCTGCACCTCCCCGATTATTTTTCCGAGAGGCTTTACCACCACCTCCTCGTCCCCGAAGAGGTCATCGACGGTGAAGGCAACCTTCTGGCTTCCCACCTGGGAAACTATGACGTATCCTACACTTCCGCTCTCCATCTCCAAGGCTTCTCCGAGATTTATAAGGGGTATGGTCAGCTCCCTCAGAATGAGGACTTCCTTTCCGGAAACCGTGGTTATCTGAGCGTCCTCTCCCTGTATTATCTCGAGCACAGAGTATATGGGTATAGCAAATAGCTTTCCGCTTACAGACACAAGCAAGGAACGGATAATGCCCACCGTCAGCGGGAAGGAGAGGGTTATCTTTGTTCCCTTACCCCTTTCCGTTTCTATGTCTATGGTTCCCCTGAAAGCTGACACCGTGTTCATAACCACGTCCATTCCGACTCCCCTGCCAGAGACCTGCGATACCCCCTCAGCGGTGGAAAATCCGGGGTGGAATATAAGAAAGAGAATGTCCTTCTCGGTCATCTTCTCCGCTCTATCCGGTGTTATTAGTCCCTTCTCGAGAGCTTTCTGTTTGACTTTATCTACATCTATACCCCTTCCGTCGTCGGAAATCTCTATGAATATCCTGTCCCCGTGGTAGTAGGCACTGAGCTTAACAATTCCCTTCCTCGGCTTTCCGAGTCTTTCCCTTTCGTCGGGAGGCTCTATCCCGTGGTCAACCGCATTCCTTATGAGGTGTATGAGAGGCTCTTCCAACTTCTCCAGAACTGTCTTGTCCATCTCCGCATCCTCACCCTCGAGGACGAGTTCAACCTCCTTACCGAGCATCCTTGCGAGGTCTCTTACAACCCTGGGGAACTTCTGAAAGAGCCTCTTGACCGGTTGCATTCTCGTCTTCATGACCGCAAGCTGAAGGTCCCCTACTATCCTGTCGAGGGAGGACATAACGGTTTCGAACTCGTCAACGGTTTTGGACTGATACTCCTCGTATAGCTTCTGAAAGACCCTCAAGAGCCTGTTTCTCTCCAAAACAAGTTCACCCACGAGGTTCATAAGGTCCTCTATTTTGCTGACGTCTATCCTAAGGACCTTCTCACCTTCGGTTTTTACCGGAGGCTTTTTGTCCGCTTTCGGAGGTTGTGTTTTCGGTTCTTCTCTCTTTGGTTCTTCTTCCTTTTTCTCTTCCTTCTTTTCCTCAGCTTTTTCCTCTACAGGTTCTATGGTCTTATCCTGTTCTTCTTTCTTCTCCTCCTCTTTGGGTTTCTCCCCGGAAGCGACTATCTTGTCAAGCTCCTCTATTAGCTCCATGGGTCTTTCGTCGGGGGGTAGGAGTATAAGCTCTTCGAGTATCTCCTCTATTGGTTTTCCCTTAAGGTGTCCGAAGCCGAACTTGTCGAGGAGTTCGTCTATGCTGCTTCCCTCTTCCTTCTTGGTTTCTGAAGGAGTTTCCCCCTGCTCGAGCGCCCTCAGCTTGCTTACAAGTTCCTGGGGGACTTCGACCTCCTCACCCGCCTCGTATCTGGCAAGCGCAGACCTTATGAAGTCAACCGCTTCGAGTATGGCATCGTTGATGTCGGGGGTGAGAACCAGCTCCCCGCTCCTGAGTTTACCTAAGACGTCCTCCGCAGCGTGTGCAACCTCGACGACCGCCTGTAAGCCCAGAAAACCAGCTCCACCCTTTAGGGTGTGCATAGCTCGGAAGGTAGCGTTCAGTAGCTCTTCGTTTTGAGGGTCCTTTTCGAGTTCGAGGAGGTTCTCCTCTACCTTTTGGAGGTTTTCCTCCGCCTCGACCAGAAACTCGTTAAAAATCTCCCTCATGTCGTCGCTTATCATCTCTTCGCTCCCTTAACCGCAAGTTTATTGACCATCTCAAGTAGCTCTTCCGCATCGAACTTGACTATAAAGCCGTCCGCATTCACCCTGAAAGCCCTCTGCTTGTTGGACTCGTCGCTGAGTGTCGTGTTCACTATCACGGGTAGCCCCATGAGTCCTACAGTTTCCTTTATCTTTTTGGTGAGCGTGAGTCCGTCCATGTTGGGCATCTCTATGTCCGTCAGAACGAGCTGTATGTAGTCGGTTATTGCTCTACCTTCCTGCTGAGCCTTTTTGAGATAGTCATTAAGTAAGTTCCAAGCTTCGAGACCGTCTTCGGTAGTTATTACCTTGTGCCCTGCCGCTTCGAGTATGTCCTTGACTATCTTCCTCGCTACCGGAGAGTCTTCAGCAACGAGTATGGTGTAGGTGTGTTCAGTTTTCTGGGCTTTGTCGTAGGCTTCCGCCTCGTGGAACACCTTCAGAAGCCCTATATCGTGCAGTATTCCCTCAAAGTCCAGAATTATCAGAAGACCGTCCTCCGTATCCACGACCCCAGTAATTCTGCCTCCCATCTTTTGGTTGAGAGCTTCGGGGGCTTTTTTTATGTCCTTCCAGGAAATTCTCCTTATACGCTTTGCGTCGTGAACTATTACTCCCACATTTTCTCTTAAGAACTCCAAGTGAAGTAAAAACCTTTTCCTCTCAATGGGTTCCTCTATGCCCATCCACCGGGCAAGGCTGACGACCGGTATGAGTTTCCCCCTTATTTCCGCCATTCCTTCCACTTCGGGAGGCATGTTGGGTATCTTGGTTATCTCGGGCATCCTCAGAACTTCCCTAACCTTTGCCACGTTTACCCCGAATATCCACTCGTAGAGTCCTTCGGGTCTGTCCTCGTATAGACGGAAATCCACTATCTCAAGCTCGTTCTTTCCCGTTTCGAGTATGTCGGGTAAAGCGCTGGAGTTTTTGTCAGGAACCATTCTTTTCCTCCTCAAGCTCTTTCAAAGACTCCGCCAGCCTGTCCACTATGTTCTTTATCTCTTTGGAGAGTTTTGAGGTGTTGTCCGCAAGCTTTCTGAACTCAGATGCGACTACCGCAAAACCCTTCCCAGACTCTCCTACCCTTGCAGCCTCTATTGCAGCGTTCAGAGCGAGGAGGTTCGACTGCTTGGCTATCTTCATAAGGTTCTCGGTCAGTCTCGAAAGCTCGTCCATATACTTCCCACAGTTGACACCCTTATCCTCAGCCATGTTCAGCCTCCCATTAGAATTTTAATCGGAACGGCTACACTCGCTCTTGAGCCTGTTGAGATTTTCCACAATCTCCCTCGCAACCTCCTTAACACGCATAAGTTTTTCGGTAGCTTCCTCCACCTGTCCCGCCTTCTTAAGCTCGTATATTTCTCTGGCAAGTTTGTGAAGCTCTATGTGGGGAGGTTCTATGGCTTTAAAGCTCTCCAAGTGTCCGCACATCTCCTTCCCTATGGAGTAATACCACTTTCCGAGGTAGCACTGGGTGTGGTCCACCAGCTCGGAGGGGTCCATGTCCGCCTCACCCTCTATAAACTTCAGAAGTTTTAGCTTCCACATGTTGTGAGCGACCTTCGCCTTCTCTATGTCAAAGACGTCGAGCTGGAACTGTTGCAGGTCGCTTAGAAGTCCCTTAAGCTTTTCCATGGTGTCGTTAGCTATCTGCTTAAGCTCTTTTGCCCTCTCTTTGTCCTCGTCCGCCAGCTTACTAAGTTCCATAACCGATTGGGTGAGCTGGTTTGCAGTGCTTGCCTCCTCCTCGCCCGCAGTGGTCAGTGCGGATATGCGCGCTTCCACTTCCTTTATTCTCTCCGCAAGCTCGGATATGTCCTCCGACGCCTTGTCGGAGACATTCATACCCCTCTGAACCGACTCGAGTATCTTTGAAACCAGGTCAACCGCTCTTGCGGTGGAGTCTCCTATGCCTTCCACTATGTCTATGATGTCCTTTGCGGATTCGGAGGTTCTCTCCGCAAGTTTCCTGACCTCATCGGCAACGACCGCAAAACCTCTTCCCGCCTCTCCTGCTCTCGCAGCCTCTATTGCAGCGTTCAAGGAAAGGAGACTCGTCTGCTCCGCTATGGAGTTTATCGTCCCCGTTATCTCCCCTATTCGCTCGACGGACTTGCTCAGTTCTTTTATTACCTCAGAATACTTTTGCACCGACTGGTATATGTCCTTCATTCCGGTTATGAGTTCCTCCAGGGTCTTGTGGCTCTGGGTGAAGGTGGAATACATCTGTTCTACGAGGCTTCTCGCCTCCATAAGGTTGCCTGCATTCTGCTGAACTATCATGGAAAACTCTTCTGCGGAGGTGGATATGGTGTTTATCTGCTCGTATAGTTTCTGGAAGTTCTGCTCCATGCTGTATGCCACATCGGTGAGGATTATAGCCTTGTCTGTCAGGTCGCTGGAGCTGGCAAAGGTCTTGTCCAGTATCTCCCTGAGCTTGACCATAGTGTCGTTGAAGGCTTTGTAAAGGTCCTCGTATTCCCCTTTCTTGACCTCGACCCTGACCGTAAAGTCCCCCCTGCTGAGTCTCTCCAAGGCTTCGGATATATCCTTTATTACTTCCTCAACCTGCTTTGCCCTCTCGACCATTTTGTCCTTTACGAGCTGTTTAAGCTCAGCGTAGAAGTCGGAGAGGTCCTTTAAGGGGTCCTTTGCCCCGTCAATCTCGTTCACATCGACACCGATATCCTTCAGGAAGTCGAAGAAGAAGGCATCGAAAACGCTCTGCATGTCATAGATAAACACCTTGAGTATCGCCTTTATAGCCTTTTCCCTGAAACCCGGTTTGAACCTGAAAGCCCTCTGAAGGTATTTGATTATCAACTCCGTGTATATGGCGTAGCTACCGATATACCACTTCATGGGAAGGTTAAGGACGTTGTGAATAGAGCCAATCCTGAGCCGTCTCTCGAAGTAAGGAACCCCAAAGCTACCTCCCCTCCTCGCTTCCTCAAATATGTCCATAAAATACTGGAGCTGGGTTCTTTCTACCTGCTGGCGGAGGTCTTCTAAGGATATTCCTTTCTTTTGAGCTACCTTCTGGAGAAAGTCTCTCGTTTCGGGAAAGGAAAACTGAATGTCGTAAAACTCCTTAACTATCTGAGGACCGTAGTTCTTAGCCCAAGAGTAAAGCTGGGACAAAACAGCCACGTCTTCGGAAGCGAACTGCATGAATTCTTTCCTAAGTCGAAGGTTTTCTTCTGTTATTCCGTATGTTGCCATTTCATACCTCCTCGGGAGTGGGGAGCTTCTAACCTTAGAAATCGGAAGTATCTCTGCTATATTTAATTCCATGGCGGAGGAGGAGTTCCTTTCCCAGGACGAAATAGATATGCTCCTGCAAAGCCTCGGTGCGGAGGAGGAAGAGGAGGGAGAAGAGGTAACCTACAAGCCCTTCGACATAGGTGAGCTGGAGAGGATTTCCCCCACAAGACTCATAAAGCTCGAGCAGGTGATAAACCGCTGGGTAGCCAGTGCAACCTCCGAGCTTAGAAGCATGATTTTTAACCTCGACACTATCTCCCTTGCGGAGATAAAAACCGAAAAGATTTCGGACTTCGTCCTGAAAATACCCCTCCCCGCAGCAATAGCGGTCCTGAATGTGGAAGCGCTCAACGGAAAGTTTTACATGGTAATAGACACCCGTCTCATCTACACAGTAATAAGCATCATCTTCGGTGGACCGGCACAGCCCTACAAGGTGGAAGGTAAAAGCTTCACCAAGTTCGAGCTGAAGGTGATAAACAACCTCATAGAGATTTTCGTCAAACACCTGAACTCCGCTTGGCAGGAACTTATAAGGGAAGGTGAGATAGAGTTCGGAGGTATAGAGGACAACCCCCGCAGACTTATAACCGTAAGCAGGAACGAGATAGTGATAGTTATAACCTTGGAGGTGGAGATAGAAGGTTTTAAGGGATACGTTTACCTTGCCATACCCATGAAGACCATAGAACCCATAAAGGACACCCTAAGAACCGCAGATACGGAGAGCGGAGACTACAGGGACGCTATCTTGGAAAACCTCATGGCAACACCGGTTCTGCTGGAAGCGGTCCTTCCCGCTCTGAGCATGACTGTGAAGGAAGTCCTGGAACTGAAAGAAGGAGACTTCATAACCCTGGACCCGAGGTCAACCAACTCCGTAACCGTGAAGGTGGAAGGAGTTCCCATGTTTAAAGGCATCCTCGGGGAGTCCGCAGGCAGGAAGGCTGTTAAAATAAAATCGTTCGTGGAACATTTTGGAAGGGGATCACAGCAATGAAGGACTTAGAGGAGATAATCAAGGAACTCATAACCAACGTCAGAGAGCTTGAAGGTGTAATAGAAAACATTAAGAAACCCGTAAGCGAAAGCTCCCAGCTTCTGCCGGAAACAGCCAAGAACATAGAAGACGTCATGGTCTTCTTGGAGCAAACCTCCCACACCATAATGAACCTGCTCGAGAAGATAAACGAAAACTCCAACAAGATACAGGAAGACGTTGAGTTCCTGCTCTCCCTAAACCCCGTATCCAAAGTCAAGGAAAGACTCGAGTCCATAAAGCAAAAGAACGAGGAAAACATAAACACCCTGCTGGAGCTATACACCCACATGTCCTTCCACGACCTCGCAGGTCAACAGCTCAAAACCGTCTTGGAGGTGCTCGAGAAGATAAAAGGTGCCCTCTTAGACATAATCGTGTCCCAGGTTACCGCAGGTAAAAACCTCAAAGAGGAAGAGGTCTCCGGAATAAAAGGCAAAGTGAGCGAGCTTTTGGAGAGGGACAGAATATCTCAGGAGGATGTAGATAAACTGCTGGAAGAATTCGGACTGTAAGGAGGAGGAGAAATGCCTATGCCCCCTACCGACATAAAAATTCTCGTGGTGGACGACATGAGCACCATGAGGAGGATAATCAGAACCATACTCAACCAGCTCGGATACTCCAACATCGAAGAAGCTGAAAACGGCAAACAAGCCCTCGCAAAACTCAAAAAGGAAAAGTTCGACTTCGTAGTTACCGACTGGAACATGCCCGAAATGGACGGACTGTCCCTCGTAAAAGCCATAAGGTCGGACCAAGAACTCAAACACATACCCGTTCTGATGGTTACAGCGGAAGCGAAAAAGGAAAACGTCATGGAAGCCCTCAAAGCGGGAGTAAACAACTACATAGTCAAACCCTTCACACCGGAGGTCCTCAAAGAGAAGATGGAAAAGATATTCAAGTAAGCCATGTTTTGGAATAACAAAAAGATAAGGGACCTCGAAGAAAAACTGTCCCGGTGCAGGGAGGAGACGGAACTACTCAAAGAAGCCCTAAACTCAATTCCCTACGGAGTCGTAATAAGCCTGCCCGACGGAACCCTCTTCAAAAATCAGGAAGCTACCCGACTACTACAGGACAAAACCTTAGAAGAAGCTGACAACATAGAGTTTTTAGTTAAAAAGGACCGCTTCGCGGTGTTTAAAGAAAAGGAGGAAGAAAAAGAAGAAAAACCCATCTTCAACGAAAAGGAGTGCATAAGAGGCATAAAAGACCAAATAGAACCCCTCATAGAGGAGATAAACCGCGTGTCTTCCCAATCCGCTGCGAGCTTCATAGAGCTTGACGAGGTCTTCAGGATAGTTACCAACGGACTTCAGATAGTTCAGGAAATGAACGAAGCGGTAAAGAAAACGGAAGAAGCGCTCAAACGGGACATGGAGATAATAAAAGAACTGAGCAGGCAGTCCGAAGACATAATAAACATACTGACCCTGATAAACGAGATTTCCGAGCAAACAAACCTCTTAGCACTCAACGCAGCCATAGAAGCCGCAAGAGCGGGAGAAGTAGGAAGGGGATTTGCGGTAGTTGCGGACGAAGTGAGAAGACTTGCCGGCAAAACCATGGAGTTCACCGACAGCATCGACAAAGTTCTCAAGGACATAGACGCAAAGATAAACGAAGCCAAAGAACACATAGAAGAGGTGGCAAAGGAAGCGGACTTCCAGAGGGAACAGTCCTCCAACGTGGAAGAACTCTTTTACTTAGTTCAATACAGGATGGAGGCTCTAAAGAGCAAATACGAGGAGGTTTCTTCGAAGTTAGAGACCCTCATGAACCTAATGCAGGATACAAAAAGATTAATAGACAGCAAGTTAACAGGGGAGTCCTGATGAGTGCCTTCTGCAGGAAGGTAATAGAATACATGTTTGAGAATAAATTAAACCAGTTCATATCTTCCTTCTACGAACTTTACCAGCGGTATAGCCACCTCGAGGAAGAGGACTTCTTCAGGGAGTGGTTCCGCAGGTCCATAATACGAGACCTCATATACTACTTCCCACCCTCTACCCTTATAAACTCCTTTCAGGAATTCGAAAGCTCAAAGGGACACCTGCTGAGAACTTACATAAAAACCTACTGGAGCTTCTGCAAGAACCCGAGGAAACACCCCGTGCGCATAGAGGAAGCCATGAAGTTCTTCGAACTCGAAGAACTCGACGAAGAGTCCCTCAAGGCAAGCTACAGAAAGCTCGTAAGACGCTTCCACCCCGATAGAGCAGGCAGGAGCAAAGAAAACCACCTGCAGATGGTAAAGATAAACTATTACTACCAAATACTTCGGAGGTATTTGAGTGATAAAAACAACAAGGCTCTTCAAACCCGGTAAGAGATACAGAGGTTTCCTTCAAACGGAGAGGGGATACATACCCATCACCTTCAACCTCTATCCCCTGAGCAACGACAAGGTAAGGATTAAGTATCCCTTCCCAGCCAAGCTCTTACAAAAACTCAAGCCCGGTGCGGTCGTATTCACCCTCGTGGAGGAAGATAAATACCGCATAGCGGAGATAAGAGTCGTAGAAATAGAGAAGGATGGCAAGTCCGTTATAGCTTCTCTCGACTTTATCACCGAAGACAAAAGAAAACTTCCCCGTATCCCCGTAGGGGATTTTTTAGACATTACTGCTACTGTTGAATGCGAAGGTGAAGCTCTGGAGGGAAAAGTCTCGGACATAAGCCTGACCTCCCTTGCGGTTGAAACAGGAAGAAAAAAAGAACCGAGCGAATGCGAGGTGGTTATAAACTACAAGAACAGAAAGTTCCATTTCGTCGGAAGAGTTATAAGAAGCTCCGAAAACAAGGTAGTTCTGGAAATAGACGAGAATAACACGGAGTTTATAAATTTAGTCAGCAAGGTTTACTCGGAACTCTTCCTGAAAACCCAGAGGGGATTTGAAAGTTAACAAATCCCTTCAAAGTATGCGGAGTTTTTCCCAGAAGAAGCCAAACATGTCTTCAGCAAAGAGACAGCTAACAGCCTAATATTCACTACCTTAAGAGAAAGTTTATCGATGGTTGGAACTTGAAAAGCCCCGAAGAACTTGACGAGATGTTCGTCAAACACATAAAGAACCCCGAGGGACTTATCTACAAGCAAGGAGGCA
>JAADEH010000003.1 GCA_013153495.1 Aquificota bacterium | reverse complement strand
AGGGGTCGGAACCTATCTTGTCCCTGTTCAGGTCGTATATGGCAGGCCAGTATAGACCGTTTCCGTAAACCCTCGCAGCTATATCCCACAGGGTATCACACCAGCCGACAGTTACCTCCCCGTATTGGGGTTGAGGTGCTTGTGCAACTTCCACTTCCTGCTTGGGAGGTGGCGGCGGAGTGTGAAGAGCCACATCACTTGCGTGCCTGTTAAGCTTTTCCTTAGCGGACTGGAGTATATCCTTAGCTTCTCTAAGGAGACTTCTGCTCTCCTGAAGGTTCTCCTTAGCCTGTGCTATGTTCTCCTTAGGAGTTTGTGCTTCCCTTTCTACCTCTTCAAGGGCAGCTTTAGTCGCACAGGATTGGTTTATAACGAAAGCTGCCGACAGACCTATTACGGGAAGTAATGCTAAAATCTCTCTCCTCATACTGCTCCCTCCTGATTACTGAGCGCCAGGGTGTAGAGAGGTATCGCTTGCGTGCTCATCTATCTTCTGGCTTACTTCTTCAGCAAGTCTCTTAACCTCTTGAGCTTCTTTCTTGACCGCTTCGGTCTCCTGCTTTACGGTCTGAGTTTCTTTTTTGAGTGCCTCAACCTCTTGCCTGAGCGCCTCAACCTCAGCCTTAGTTGCACAGGAGAAGTTGAACAGTGCAACTGCGGATATGCCGAGAACCGGGAGTATAGCCTTAAGTTTGGTCATATCTATCCCTCCTTTTTTAGTATTCTGTCGTCTATTATAATACAAACTTTAATGCCAAGGCGAAAGGATATTCACAAAATTCTTATCATAGGCTCGGGACCCATAGTCATAGGTCAAGCAGCCGAATTTGATTATTCGGGAACGCAAGCCTGTAAAGCTCTTAAACAGGAAGGATACGAGGTTGTCCTCGTCAACTCAAACCCCGCCACCATAATGACTGACCCCGAGATAGCGGACCGCACCTACGTAGAGCCACTAACCGAAGAGGTTTTGGAGGAAATTATTAAACGGGAAAGACCGGATGCCCTCCTGCCTACTCTCGGGGGACAGACCGCTTTAAATCTCTCGGTAAAACTTTACGAGGACGGGATACTGGACAGATACGGGGTTGAGATGATAGGAGCTAACTACGAAGCCATAAAAAAAGGGGAAGACAGGGAACTGTTCAGAAAAGCTATGGAAAATATAGGTCTGAAGGTTCCAGAAAGCGCGGTCGTTTCCTCGGAAGAGGAGGGTCTGGAAGCAATAAAGAAGATAGGTTTTCCCGTCATACTCAGACCTGCCTTCACTCTCGGCGGGACGGGAGGTTCAATTGCCTATAACATAGAGGAGTTTAAAGACAAACTCAAGATAGCTCTAAAAACCTCTCCCATACATCAGGTTCTGCTCGACAAGTCCCTTATAGGATGGAAGGAATTCGAGTTTGAGGTAATAAGGGACAAAGCGGACAACGTGATAATCGTCTGCTCTATCGAAAACTTTGACCCTATGGGTGTCCACACGGGGGACTCTATAACGGTGGCTCCCGCACAGACCTTGACAGACAAAGAGTATCAAATACTCAGAGATGCCTCCATAGCTGTCATAAGGGAAATAGGGGTGGATACGGGAGGTTCAAACATACAGTTTGCTGTAAGTCCCGAAAACGGAGACTTCTACGTTATAGAGATGAACCCGAGGGTCTCGAGGTCCTCCGCTCTCGCCTCAAAGGCAACGGGATTTCCCATAGCCAAAGTTGCGGCAAAGCTGGCAGTAGGATACACCCTCGACGAGCTTAAGAACGACATTACAAAGCACACTCCCGCCTCCTTCGAACCCTCCATAGACTATGTGGTGGTCAAAATCCCTCGCTTCGACTTTAAGAAGTTCCCCAAGGCTGATACGACCCTGACCACCATGATGAAGTCGGTAGGTGAGGTTATGGCAATAGGGAGGACATTCAAGGAAGCTCTACTTAAAGCTATCAGGAGTCTCGAACTTGACAGGGATGGACTCGCCTTTCCGAGGTTAGAGGTGGACGACCACGAGCTTGTGAGGAACTTGAGGGTCCCAAACGAGGACAGGCTCTGGTTCGTAGCGGAAGCCTTCAGGAGGGGATACTCGGTCGATGACCTTTACGACCTTACCAAGATAGACAGGTGGTTCCTATTCAACATAGAGGAAATAGTCTCTCTCGAAGAGGGATTGAAAACCTCCGAACTCGATGAAGAACTCCTGAGAAGAGCCAAGGAAGTCGGCTACTCGGACAGGGAAATAGCTAAACTCAGGGGAATTAGCGAAAAAGAAGTTAGGGAAAAGAGAAAAAAGCTGAACATAAAACCTGCCTTTAAAGGGGTTGACACCTGTGCAGGTGAGTTCGTAGCCTATACACCCTACTACTACTCCTCTTACGAAGTTCCCTTCTACACCTTAGAGGGAAAAATCCTTTTAGACGAAGATTAGAATATCAATATATTTTTATAACTTTTTAAAACATTAAAAACTCTTATTTAAAGCCACCGCATAAGCGGTTTTTAATAGTATCCACACCAAAAAGGGAGGTGAAAAAATGAAAAAGTTTGCTTTAGGACTCTTAGCTTTAGGAGGAACAGCTGTCGCTCAACCCGTATTTATGGACGGGGAGTGGGCTAAGGCTTTCTGTGAGGTGTGGAACAACACGCCCACCCTCGTGGAGGAGCTGGGCAAGAACGACGCCTGGAACGAGGTTCCCGAAAGAAAGCTCTTTCTATACAGGAGGGATTGTGGAAAGGACAAGATGGTTCAGCTGACCATAAAGAACGAGAACGGGAAGGCTATTTGCGTTTACGGGGGTCCGAAAAAGGACGAAAAGACCAAGCACGACTTCTTAATGTATGCGGATACCAAAAGATGGCTTGAGATGGGGAGAAAGGAATACGGTCCCATGAAGGCTATGATGTTCGGGAGGCTGAAGTTCAAAGGTCCCAAGATGGTCGCCATGAAGAACATGGGTCCCTTCGAGGCTTTCCTCGATGCGATAGATGCGGTAGAATCTGATACGAGCAGATGCCCATAAAGGTCATATACAGGGGAAAGGAAATAGAGATACCCGAGAAGAGGCTCAAGGCAAAGGACCTACTCAAGAGGCTGGGGCTTTCCCCCCTCTCCTCCCTCGTTATAAAGAACGACGAGGTCATATCGGAGGAGGACTACGTAGAGGAAGGTGATAACATAAGAGTTGTAAATGCGATTTCCGGAGGTTCTTAGGGGCTTAGACTGGGTTCTCCTTGTCCTGCTCGCTCTCATACAAATCTTCGGTATCCTTGCGGTTTACAGCGCTTCCGTAAGCGAGGGTGTTCCAACCTTCTTTAAAAAGCACCTTTTATACATAGCTCTGAGCTGGATAATAATAGTCCTGCTTGCTCGGGAGAAGTTCAGGAACATACTTGACCTATCCCTATACATATATCTGTTCAACCTTTTCTTGCTCGTGCTCGTGCTCGTTATGGGTAAGGAGGTCTATGGGGCAAAGAGATGGCTCAATTTAGGTTTTATAAATATTCAGCCTTCCGAGTTTATGAAACTTTCCCTCATACTCTTGACCGCTTACATCCTTCCCTACATAAACCGTATAAGGGACCGAAAGGTTCTCCTGCTGATGTTTGCCTACGCTATACCTGCGGTGGTTACCCTAAAGCAACCTGACCTCGGAACGACCGCAACCTACTTCGTTCCCCTCGTAGTGATGCTCTACTTCAGAGGGGTGAAGCTGAGATACTTCGTGTTTGCGGGTCTTGCCTTCTTAGCCACGACTCCAATCCTATGGAACTTTTTAAAGGACTACCAAAAGAAGAGGATACTTGCGGTTATAGACCCATACAGCGATTATCTGGGTAGCGGTTATCAGCTCATTCAATCGGTTATAGCCATAGGCTCGGGAGGACTGACGGGAAAAGGTTTTCTAAAGGGCACCCAGTCCCAGCTTATGTTCCTACCTGAGGTTCACACCGACTTTATCTTCTCGCTGATGGGTGAGGAGCTTGGGTTCGTGGGAACCTTCGTTTTCGTTCTCATAGTCTTCTTGTTCCTCTTGAGAATACTGTCCTATGCGGGGAAGACGCTGACCCGTTCGGAAACCCTATTCGTGGTAGGGGTATTTTCCATTCTGTTCTTCCAGTATGCGGTCAACATACTGATGACCTTGGGCTTGTTTCCCGTAGTGGGCATTCCCCTTCCCTTCGTGAGTTTCGGGGGTAGTTCTATGCTCACCTTCAGCATAATGGTGGGGATTTTGATGAGCATTTACAGGGAGCTGAACACGGCTGTGCCGGTCATGGGAGGGGAAGTAAATTATGAGTGATGGTAAAAGGGATATACGTTCACATTCCCTTCTGCTCCTACAAGTGTCCCTACTGCGACTTTACCTCCCTTATAAACTCCCCCGTAAGCGGTGAGGAGTATGTGAACCTCCTCAAGAGGGAAATAGGTTTCTACCAGGGGCTGGACTACGGGCTGGAAACCCTATACTTCGGAGGGGGGACACCGACACTGCTTGAGCCGAAACTTCTGGGGGAGATTATAGAGGAGGTGCAAAAGTTCGGCTCCCCTGAAGAGATAACGGTGGAAGCCAATCCGGAAACCGTAAGCGGGAACAAGCTCAAAGAGTTGAAAAAGCTCGGGGTGAACCGCTTAAGCATAGGCGTTCAGAGCTTTCTGAGTAAGGGGCTTGAGGCTCTGGGAAGAAAGCACAGCGTGGAAGACTCTATAAGGGCTTACGAGAGTGCTCGTGAGGTGGGCTTTGAAACCGTGAGCATAGACCTCATATATGCCTATCCGGGTCAGAAAGCTGAAGATGTTGAAGAGGAACTCAGGTGGATAGATAGGCTGAGACCGGACCACCTGTCCGCTTACATGCTCACACCCTACGAAGGAACACCTTTGGGCTTTAGAGCTAAGTCCGGGGAGGTCAAACTTCCCGAAGAAGAGGAGCTGGCAAGCATATACGACCTTCTATGGAGGGGTTTGAAGGAACTGGGATACGAGAGATACGAGCTGTCCAACTGGGCACAGAGGGGAAAGGAGTGCAGGCATAACCTTCTCTACTGGACCATGGAGGAGTTCGTGGGGCTTGGTGTGTCCGCCTGGGGGTTCGTGGGAAGGGTTAGATACGGAAATACGAAAAATGTCCTTTCCTACGCCGAAGGCGTCCTTTCAAATAAAAGACCTTTGGAGAGCGAAGTTTTTATAAGTGATAGGGATTTTTTCGAGGAGAGCTTGATGCTCAGGCTGAGGCTCAGGTGGGGCTTGAGAGCAGAGGAGAAGGAATTAATACCACCTCACCTTGTGGAGTTCTTTGAGGAGAGGGAAGGCAGGCTGGGGATTAGAGAGGAGTTTATGCTACTTGCCAACGAAATTACCGCTGAGGTGTTGGTATATAATTCTGATAGAAAACCTCTGGAGGTAAGAAATGGCTAAGATATACTACGACTCCGACGCTTCCCTTGACCCCCTGAAAGGTAAAAAGGTTGCCATTCTCGGATACGGTTCTCAGGGGCACGCTCACGCTTTGAACTTGAGAGATAGCGGTATTGATGTGGTTATAGGTCTGCACGAGAAGAGCAGGTCGAGGGAGAAGGCTAAGAAGGACGGTTTTGAGGTTCTGACCCCCTCGGAAGCTTCGAAGGTTGCGGACGTGATAATGTTCCTCGTTCCGGATACAGTTCAGCCTGACCTTTACAAAGAGTGTGTTGAGCCTAACTTAGACTCTTCCAAGACCCTTGCCTTTGCTCACGGCTTTAACATACACTTCAAGCAGATAGTTCCCCCGAAAGAGGTTGACGTTTTTATGGTGGCTCCCAAAGGTCCCGGACACTTGGTCCGGTGGATGTATGAGGAGGGCAAGGGGGTTCCGGCTCTCGTTGCCATATACCAGGACGCTTCCGGCAGGTGTCTGGATACAGCTCTTGCTTACGCAAAGGGTCTGGGTGCCACGAGAGCGGGTGTTATAGAGACCACCTTCAGGGAGGAAACGGAGACGGACCTATTCGGTGAGCAGTCGGTTCTGTGCGGTGGTGTTACCGCTCTCATAAAGGCTGGTTTCGAAACTCTGGTAGAGGCGGGATACCAGCCCGAAGTGGCTTACTTTGAGTGCCTTCACGAGCTTAAGCTCATAGTTGACCTCATATACCAATACGGGATAGCGGGAATGAGGTATTCCATCTCGGACACAGCCAAATACGGAGACGTTACGAGAGGAGACAGGATATACGAGGTTGTAAAGCCCCTAATGGAGCAAATCCTGAAGGAGATACAGAGAGGCGAGTTCGCAAGGGAGTGGGTGCTTGAGAACAAGGCGGGCAGACCCGTCTATCACGCTCTTCTGGAAAGGGACAGGGAGCATCTCATAGAGAAGGTGGGCGAGGAGCTTAGAAAGATGATGCCTTGGATAACAGGGAAGGAGCTTAAATGAACCTCACCAGTAAAAGAGAACACCTGAAAAAACTCTACCTTCCCCTCGGCTTAGCTATGGCTAAGAGGGGGATACACCCCAACTTGATAACGCTGATTTCCCTGTTTCTGGGAACCGCTTCCGCTTACTTCTTCTACCACGAGAAGGTTTTAACCGCGGTGGGACTTTTTGCACTTTCGGGACTCTTTGACCTTCTGGACGGGGTCGTAGCTCGGGAGACGGACAGAAGCTCCAAGTTCGGGGCGGTTTTTGACTGGATAGCAGACAAGTGGGTGGACGGTTTCGTTCTGGGAGCTGTGGGCTTTGCCTTTGCTTCTCCCTTCGTGGCGGTTACTGCGGTGGTGGTTTCCATGCTCCACTCCTTCATAAAACCCGTAGCCTATGCGGAGATAGGTTATTCGGAAAGGATAAAGGGTAAGATACAGGACCCCCTTGAGGGGGTGGGTTTTTTCGGAAGACCGGAGACCCACCTAACTTTAATCGTCTTTGCCTTGCTCGAGAGGGCACACTTTCCCCTCGGTCTTGAGTTCGGTATAAAGCTGATAGCCTTCCTGACCTTGGCTTCCCTGCTTTTGAGGGTCATATACCTATACAAACACTACGGAAGGGAGTATGAGTGATGGAAAAGAGACCATACGTGATAATCGTCTCGGAGGTGAGCATAGACGGGAAACTGACCCTATACAGAGGTGCTTCCAGCAAGGAGCTTATGAGCCTTATGGACGACGAGGCATACAGGTATCTGCACGAGATAAGGGCTAAGGTTGACGGGATAATGGTGGGCTGTGAAACGGTGAGAACCGACAATCCGAGCCTGACCGTAAGGTATGTTAAGGGGAAGAACCCCACACGCATAATTCCCTGCTCCACCGCAAATGTTCCCTTAGATGCAAACGTCTTAAACACCGAAGAGGCACCCACCATAATAGCCACCACCGAAAGGGCACCGAAGGAGAGGTTGGAGAAGATAAAGGAGAAGGGAGCACAGGTGGTGGTGGCGGGGGACGAGCTGGTGGATTTCGACCTTCTGCTTCCCAAGCTCTACGACATGGGGATTAAAACTCTCATGGTGGAGGGGGGAGCTTCCATAAACTGGGAGTTCGTGAGGAGGCGTGTGGTCGATGAAATCAGATTAATTCACCTGCCGGTAATAGTGGGAGGTGAGAATGTTCCGACCCTCGTGGGAGGAGAGGGTTTTAAGAAGCTGAAAGACATACTCCATCTTAGGCTCCGTTCCCACTTCAAGAGAGGAAATCAGCTCATAACCGAGTGGGAAGTGGCAAGGTGATGTGATAGTAGTCTTAGTTTTGAGCTTCTTTCTCGTTCTTTCGGGCTACGTTGTCTCCACCCTTCAGTCCGCAGGCTCAACCGCAAGGTTCATCCAAAGCCTATACCTCAAACAGCAGGCTTACCACGCTTTAACTTCCCTTATACCCTACATACTCCAAGGATTGAAAAGGGAAGACTCCTCGGTGGACACCCTTTCGGACCCCTGGGCTTTCCCCTTCGTGGTAGAGACGGAAAAGGGAACCTTGGAGATAAACATATACGACGAAGACCGCTTTTTTAACCTGAACTATGTGGGGAAGTCAAAGACCTACCGGGAGGTTTTTGAAAGACTCCTTACCCTTTTGGAGATAAGTCCGGGCTATGCGGACAGGCTGTTGGCTTGGATAGGGGAGAGTCCTTCAACCTTTGAGAGCGAGTATCCCCTCAAGAGGGCACCCATGGACTCGGTTCACGAACTGAGGTTCATAGGAATGGGAGAGGAGGAGCTTTACGGAAGGACGGTGGGAGACGTTTCCTATCCGGGGCTTTTGAGTTTGGTAACGGTTCACTCTTCGGGAAAGATAAACGTAAACACCGCTCCCAAATACATCCTTATGGCTCTCGACCCACGCATAGACTCCACCGTTGCGGACAGGATAATGGAATACAGAAGCTCAAAGCCTTTCAAAAAGGTCGATGACCTCGTTCTGGTGGAGGGCGTGAGCTTTGACGTTCTATACAGGATAAGGGATATGATAGATGTAAAGAGCACCCACTTCAGGATAGTGGCTACGGTAAAGGCGGGAGAAGAGGAGACGACCGTCGAGCTTGTTTACGACAGAGCCGGCAACAGGATAGTTTATAGGGAGATATACTGATGGCTCAGTTCCTTTACGAAGGAATAAAGGAAGGCAGAAGGGTAAAGGGAAAGGTAGAAGCGGGTTCAAAGAAGGAAGCCTTAAGCAGGCTTAAGAGCGACGGAATTCTTCCCCTGTCGGTGGAACCTCTATCGGACAAAAAACCCTTCTGGAAGAGGGAGTTTCACCTGAAAGGTCCTTCCGAGGAAGACCTTGCCTTCGTTCTGATACAGCTCTCCATACTTCTCGAGTCGGGCATATCCCTCGCAAAAGCCTTGGAGCTGGTGGCAACCCAGACGGAAGACGAGCGCATATCTTCCGCTCTCCTTGAGATAAAGGGTGCCGTAGAGAGGGGAGAGAGTTTGTCAACAGCTTTTAAAAACAGCGGTATATTTCCCGAGTTCCTGTCGGAGATGCTGACCGCAGCGGAAACGGGCGAGAACCTGGAAAAGATTTTTCACATAGCGGGGAAGCACTTAGAGACCGTTGCGGAGATGAAGTCCAAGATAGTGGGTGCGGTTGCCTACCCTTCGGTGGTGATAGGCTTCAGTTTCTTTGCTCTCTTCGTAGCGGTGAAGTTCGTGGTCCCGAGAATAGCGAAGGTTCTGGAAGGCTTTGGAAAGGAGCTTCCCTTTATAACCAAGGTAATAATCCTCTTTGCGGACATCCTTACATACCTTCTGTATGCTCTTCCGATAATCCTTCTGCTGTTTATATACAGGGAGAGGTTTATCCGGAGGGAGAAAATTGATAAACTCTTCCTCAAAGTCCCTGTTGTGGGAAAGATAGGGCTTTACTTTAACCTATCCCGCTTTGCCTACACTCTTCACATGACGCTCATGTCCGCAGTTCCCATAACCACAGCCTTCAGGATTTCCCTGCGGAGCATATCCAACGCTTACATAAGGTCAAAGCTCGAGGAACTCTCTTCCGAGATAGAGAGGGGAAGAAGCCTCTCCTGGGTTTTGAAAAGGAGCGGTGTGTTTCCACCTCTCTTTCTTAACCTCGTGGAGACGGGGGAAAGTAGCGGAGAGCTTGAGAAAATGCTAAAACTCGTGTCTGAGCTATACCAGAGAGAGGCTCTCAAGACTATAAACCTCTGGGTCAGGATGATAGAGCCTATATCGATACTCGTAATAGGTGCGATAGTTGGCATAATAGTGGTGAGCGTCCTGCTCCCGCTTACGGAAATAACTTCCGGCATAGGGAGGTAAAGGTTGGTAGAGTGTCCCGAACACCCCATACTGACCCACAAGCTGAACTTAATAAGGGACATATCCACACCCAGAAGTCTTCTCAGGCTTTTGCTCAAGGAGCTGTCAGCTTTGCTCACCTACGAAGCCCTAAAAGACCTTCCCTCTTCGGAAAAGGAGATAAACACCTGGATAGGACCGAGAAGGTTCAGGTTCGTCGATGAGGAAAGCGTGGTGTTCATTCCCATCCTGAGAGCGGGAGTTCCGATGTTAGAAGGGTCTCTTGAGGTTCTCCCCAACGCACCGTCGGGTTTTTTAGCTCTAAAGAGGGACGAGAGAACTTTAAAATCAAAGGTGTATTACTCACGACTGCCTAATTTAAGAGATAAGAGAGCAGTCCTTCTGGACCCGATGCTTGCCACGGGAGGAACGCTCATAAAAGCTCTCGAGGAAGTTGTAAGGCATTCCCCCAAGGAAACTTTAAGCGTTCACATAATTTGTGCCCCGGAGGGGATAAAAAGGGTGGAGGAGATGTATCCCAAACACAGGATAATAACCGCAAGCATAGACGAAGGATTGAACCACAAAGGTTTCATAATCCCCGGTCTCGGAGACATGGGAGACAGATTGTTCTCAGAACCCCCTGGATAGCCTCAATATGTATAGCTTCCTTACGGACACGGGTTGCAAAACATACCCGTTTCTAAAAGGTTTAGGGTCCGACAGGCGAAATTTTGTGTATTGGTATGTAAGCTCCACCGAGAAGGAAGATAGCTTGATGCCAGCTCCAATTTCATATGCAGGTCCTTTTTTAGGTCTTAGGACGGGAACACCTTCTATGCTTGCCTCCATGCGAGCATCTCTGAACATAAAACGGTATGTGCTGAAGGCGTAATACATTCCCTTTGATATCTTCAGACCCACATCCAAAGCATCAAAAAACCACACTTCAGAGTAGCCCTCAGCCTGAGATGTTGACCTTATGTCCCTTATCCAACTTTCAACCCGGTAAGAGAGATTCCCTTTCAGCTTAACCTTTTCTCCCCACTCTTTCCATATACCTATATGAGCGTTTCCACCCAAGTATCTTGTGTCCGTCTCTACAGGGGTTCCTGCCTGGGTTTGACCGTCGTAGTTCAAGACGCCACCGTATATCTCAACTCCCCCGGCGAATAAGTTCTTTTCATGTATAAGCCCGACCCCTAAAATAAAACCTGATTCTTTTAAAAGCCTCCCCTTAGAGGGTACAAACTCTTCCCATGTCATATATTTGGGAGACAGATAAATCTCTATACCGAAAGCGGAAACCGAAAACAAAAGGGAAAGCGCTAACTTGCGCATGCTTCAGATTATTGTATAGCTTTGTATATCTTGTCGACCGCTTCAAACACCTCCTCCTCCGTATTGGTTAACCCGAAGGAAAATCTAACCATACCCATTGCCTCAATAGGGGAATATCCCATTTTTAATAGATGTGTGTTTGGCATTTCTTTTCCGGAAAAACAAGCAGACCCAGAAGAGCAGAAAACACCAACTGACGAGAGTTTTTCTACCAACTTCCAACCTTCAAGGTTAAACAGGATAGTGGATATATAGGGAGACCTTTCAACATTTTCCCCAACAATTTTAATCCCTGAGATTCTTTCCTTAAGTAGCTTTTCGAAATCGTCTCTCATTCTACCGATTCTCTTAAAATTCTCTTCCAACTTACTCAAAACTATCTCCCCCGCTTTAGCCATAGCCAATACACCCAAGAGGTTTTCAGTTCCGCTACGCATACCTCTTTCTTGACCTCCACCCAGGAGGAGTGGCTCAAAGTCTGCATATTCTTTTACGACCATAAATCCTACTCCCTTGGGAGCGTGAAACTTGTGTCCCGAAAAAACTCCATAGGAAACCTTTTTAAGGTCTAACGGAACTTTTCCAAGAGCCTGGACTCCATCGGTATGAAAGGGGACATCCTTCTCTTCACACATATTTGCAATTTCTTCTATGGGTTGCACCGTTCCAAATTCGTTGCTTACAGCCATAACGGATACAAGGACGGTATCTTTATCTATGAGCTTGTAAAGGTTTTCTAAGTCTATTACACCTTCCTTGCTCACACGAGCCTCCCTTATCTCCACTCCCCTATCTCTCAAAACTTTGCAAACTTCAGAGACAGATTTGTGTTCTATGGCGGAGACCACCACATTTCCGCCGGTTACATTTCTTAGGATTGCATTATTGCCCTCTGTTGCACAGGAAGTAAAGATTACCTCCTGAGCCTTCACCCCTAAAAGGTCTGCTAATCTGTTCCTTGCCTTCTCAAGAGCCTCTCTTGCTTCGATACCGAGTTGGTGAGGGCTTGAAGGGTTTCCGAATAGGTCGAGCTTATCCTTTATAAATTCCTTTACCTGAGGTAGAAGCGGTGTTGTTGCTGCATTGTCTAAGTATATCCGCCTCATAACTTCCCCAAGCGGGAGAGGGAGGGAATCGAACCCTCCGGAGACCTCTTGCGAGACCTCCCACGGGATTTGAAGTCCCGGGGCGGCACCAGCCTACCAACCTCTCCCTACTCCTCAATCATTGAACAATCTATATCTTCCTCGATTATAGTTCTTCTGACCTCCTCCAGCACATCTTTGGCTCCCTTAAGTCGTTTTAGCTCTTCAGGTTTGGATACCCTGAGTTTTGCTATCCAGGATGTATAGGGCTTTTTATTTAGAAGCTCTGGATTATTCACAATTTCATGGTTTATTTGCACAACTTCCCCTGAGAGTGGTGTGGGAAAGGTTGCGATTCTTTTTCCTGATTCAACGACTGCCAAATTGTCATCCTTTTCCAGAACTGTTCCTACAGGTTTTATCCTTATGGAGTATATTGGATAACTCAAAACAGCCAAAAGTGGCATCATCCCCACCGAGTAAATACCTTCTTTTTCATCCTTTACCCACTGAAATAACATTCGATAGCTTTCCACACGGTATAGCCTGTCCTCCTTCAAAGGACATCCCAATACATTTATATCCTTTCCCATAACATTCCCAAACTTAATAAGTGGCAGTAATAGAACTCCTTTTATAAAGTTCCTCCTGAGCATTTCACAAACCTAAAAGGTTTCTTTCAACTTTTTCAAAACCTTTTTCCTTAGCCCAAAGGTCAAGGCTCACCGAGGCTATATCCTCTAAATGAGGAACCGCAAGTCCGTCCTTTCTGAGGTCTACAACCTTTATGTATTTATTACATAAGGAACAAGTTTGAATTTCTATATACCCAGCTTCTTGGGCTATAAAGTAGCTGAGATAACTATCATCGTCATTTCCACAGGATGCGCATCTTGTTCGGTTGTATAGCCAGTCGGTTAAACATAGGCTACATCTCAGAAACCTTGCCCCTTCCCACTCATAGGTATCTTTCAGGTAAGATACGGAGGGCTTATTCCCACATAGAGGGCATACATTTTTAAGCCATTTTTCCTGCTCAAAATTAAAATTATTCCTTAGCTTATACATGACGGGTTGTAAAAATGCTATAAAAAGCATTCTTAACAGCTCACTAAGCTCTTCGCCTTTTAAGAACTTCCTTAGAAGCTCGAGCAAGTCTAAATCGTCGAGCTTTTCTATTTTCCCCGCCCCCTCCCTAATGGTATCCGTCCCACACTCCCCCGCACGTTTAATAAGCTCCCTAAGGTAAGGGAGGTATCCATTCAAATATAAAGAGGGTAAATCCAGTGCATGTTTTCCATTTTTAAATCGAACTTCCGCTTCGTAAATGTCAAAAGAGGGCGGATGCATGGATATATAGTCAGAGAAGGAATTTTGAAAGTTTATAATTTCCCCTACAAAGTCCAATATCTCTTTAGCTTCGGGAAACTTTTCCTTCAAATATTCTATCCGTGCAAGTTGATTATCCACCTTCATCTTATTACACCGCAGGCTATTCTCGGTCCAGCGTTGCCTGCAGGGTCACTTTTGTAATCGTCTCCCTTTCTGTGTATGACTATGGCAGTTCCTCCTTCTTTAAAGAGACTGTTCTTTTTTCCTTTTTTGAGGGTTACGAGGGTGTTGTGAATGTGGATTCTTAGCTGCCCTTTCGAGTTGGTGAAGACGTTAGGCATATCCCCTGCATGGTGCCCTTTAGGGTTAAGAAGTCCATGTTGCATTCCAAAAGGGTTAAAGTGTCCTTTGGCACTTTTGAAGTTCGGTGGGTCGCATCTTCCCGCTTCGTGTATGTGGAAGGCAAGCTCCGCGTTTGGAGGTAATCCCTCAGCATTCACCATTATAAGAACACCGCTTGCGGTCTCTACGAGAACAGCTTTGCCTATTTTCTTACCCTCCGGATTTATTAGCTCCGCCTCGGCTTTGAGTTCGTGAGCAAAACAAATACAGGTAAAGGTTATAACTCCCAAAATTAACTTCTTCATCTCTCCCTCACCTCCTTATACCACTTAGGATGGTGAAACTTAGCCCAAGTTGAGGACACTTTGCCCCCAATCATCCCCCAGATTGAACCGGGGACACCAATAGTTCCCATGTATATGTGTATTACGGTGAATGCCCCTGCAACTATGAAGGTCAGGGTATGAAGCACTACAGCCCAGCGAACCAGACCTACATCAAAGTTTTCGGGAAACCACATGGCTATCCCGCTCAGGAAAAAGAGGAAGGCACTTATGAAAACTACCCAAGCATATAATTTCTGTCCGCCGTTGAATTTTCCCGCCTCAGGAAGTTCCTCATGTTTGCCGGATATGTAAGCTTTTATACGAGTTAGGAAGGCTATGTCCTCGGAAGTTAAGACCATATTCCTTGCCCACTTGAGAAACATGAGAATAGCTCCTATGGAGAAGACTACACCTGCCCAAGGGTGAAGCCACCTGGCAAACTCTCCCCCGCCAAGAACAGTCAACAACCAGCTGAACTTTGGATACGCTATACCTATTCCGGAAAAGAAACAATAAAGGAAGGCAACTGCACTAGCCCAATGCAGTATTCTATCCAAGGCTGAAAACCTCTCTATTTCTCCGGGAAATTTAGTGCTACCCACAGCCATGGCTTATTCCTCCTTTTCTTCCTTACCTCCGAGGACTTTTATTGGTCCCCAGATTACAAGCTGAAGAAATGCGGCAATTATAGCTCCCCACAAAGCAAAGCTACCAAGCGTCTTTAAAGGACCTTTCCACAGAGCAATAGAAGCATCTATGTGAGGTTTAGAGGGCAAGCTATAGTCCTCTATATGGTCACCATGCGGTAGAACATATATGTATCCTGTTCCACCTACCCCTTCGGGGTTATAGAGAACGGCATTTTTATATCCCCTTTCTTTTAGCGCGTTCACTATTTTTTGCCCTTTTTCAAGCATATCCTCTTTAAAGCCAAAAGTTAGACACTGGGTAGGACAGGTCTTTACACAGGCAGGTTCTAAACCTGCGGAAACGCGGTCTATGCAGAAGTTACACTTCCAGGGCTTGTTATTTGAGTCGTATCTGGGAACATCAAAGGGGCATCCTACTAAACACATCTTGCAACCTATGCATTTGGAATGGTCAAAATCAACAACACCATTTTGATATTGGACAACCGCTCCGGGAGAGGGACAAGCTATGAGACAACCGGGTTCTCTGCAGTGCATGCACTGATACTTAGTTATCAGCCATGCAAAACCCCTCTGAGTTTCCACCTCGTTGAACTTCATAAGCATAAAGAGGTCGGGTCTGAGGTCTGGATGAGATTGATAACCGGCTATCTTTCTCTCCACTACCTCCTCAGGTGTCATTATGGGTGGCGTCAGGTCATGCCACTGCTGGCAGGCTGCTTCACAGGCTTTGCAACCTATACAGGAAGATATGTCAACGAGTATGGCAAGTTCGGGATAGCTTTTTATCTTTGTATCCGGCTCCTTTGTGGCGGAAACCCTCTTGAGACCGAGACCTACGGTTCCTCCTGTAGTTAAGGTGCTCATATCACCACCTCCCTTACGCTTTTACTTTCTCTATGTTTGCTAAAAAGCCCTTAAACTCGGGCGTTCTCGAGTTGGGGTCCCACACATTTGGAGTTATGAAGTTGGCTATTGCTCCTTTAACGAGTCCCTCAAATCCCCAATGAATAGGTATTCCTACCGTGTAAACGGTCTTATCTACAACTTTAAGAGGTTTTATCCTTTTGGTTACAAGGGCTACCGCTTCAATCGATGCTCTTGCAGTTGATACTCTGACCAAATCTCCATTTTGTATTCCCTTTTCCTTGGCAAGCTCTTCGGGTATTTCTATGAACATAACAGGGACAAGATGTGATGTTCCGTATATGTGTTTTGTCCAAAAGTGGTAGTGCTCGGTAAGTCGGTATGTAGTAGCCACATAAGGAAACTTGTCCGGTGTTCCCAGCAGGTCTATATCCGCTTTGTAAACCTTTGCGACGGGATTGTGAGGAACTTCAGGGTGAAGTATGTTAGTTACAGGGGATTCGTAAGGCTCGTAGTGTTCGGGCAGAGGTCCGTCTTTGAATGTAGCGTAACTTTTAGCGGCAAAAAGCCTTCCCCTACCTTCGGGCAGCATTATAAAGGCTCCTATACCTTTCTCCGGTGGTGCGGTTGCAGCCGTGTCGGGTGTGTCGCCGACCCATCGTTTCAATTCAGGGTCCCACCTGAGAAGAGGTCTGGCAGGGTCCCAAGGTTTTCCCTTTGCATCCGCCGAAGCTCTGTTGTATAGAACTCGCCTGTTAGCGGGCCAGTTCCAAGCGTAGTTGGGATATGTCCCCAGTCCGAGGGGGTCGTGAAGGTCAGTTCTCTTAGCGAGGTTGCCTTCGGGTGGATACACTCCGCAGTATAGCCATCCTCCACATGCGGTTGAGCCGTCATCTCTGAGCTTAGTAAAAAGTTTTACCCTTTCACCTTTTTTGTGCCCATCTACATCTCTCGTGTAGTATCCGTTTATCTCTGTGAGTATCTCCTCCGGAGTGGGATAGTAGGGGTTTTTATAAGTCCAAACTAAGTTCAGTATGGGGTCGGGGAAGGCTCCTCCTTCCTTCTCATATAGCTCCCTGAGTTTCATGTAAAACCTGCCGAATATCCAGAACTCGTCCTTTGCATCTCCCGGTGGGTCCGTAGCCTTATACTTCCACTTTATCCAACGAGCGCTGTTGGTCATAGAACCTTCTTTTTCCAAAAAGGTTGCTGTGGGAAGTATAAGTATCTCCGTTTGAATATCTTTTGGGTCAACACCTTCAGCCTTCCAGAACTGAGCGGTTTCTATCATGAAGGGGTCAAGAACCACCATCCATTTTAGATTTTTGAGCGCCCTGACCGTCTTTTTAGCATTGGGGGTGTTGTTAAGGAAGTTGAGCGCCGCGGTCACCATGCCTTCTATCTTTCCCTTATACATGTCGTCTATAAACTTGTCCCAAGAGTTATACCCACCATCAGGTTTGTAGAGATAGTCGTAGGCAAAATCGTTCTCTGGAGTCGCGGAATCTCCCCACATGCACTTTAGGAAGCTTATGAAAAACTTGGGATAGTTAGACCAGTAATTCATACTTGTTGGATGGAGTTTCTTCGGAGTTCTATTTTCGAGATGTTGTGCAAGAGTTTGCTCCTCAGGTTTTGGAGGTTTTATGTAAGTGGGTAGGTTTTTATTCTGTCCTGCAAGGTCTGTCATACCTTGCACATTTGCATGTCCTCTAAGAGCGTTTATACCACCTCCGGGACAGCCTATGTTTCCGAGCAGGAGTTGAAGCATGCAAGCGGTTCTTATAAGCTGTGTTCCATAAGAGTGATGCGTCCACCCAAGGGCGTAGAGTATGGTCATGAACTTGTCGGGTGCTCCGCACTTTGCCACCTCCTCCGCTACCTTGAGGAAGTCTTCTTTGGAGCAACCACATATTTGAGCAACAACCTCGGGAGTGTAGCGTGAGTAGTGTTCCTTAAGTATGTTAAGAACACACCGCGGGTGTTTCATTTCCGGGTCTATTTTGGGATACCCTGTTTGGGGGTCAAACTCGTAATCCCAGGTAGTTTTATCGTATTCCCTGCGTTGAGGGTCGTATCCGGTAAACAGTCCGTCCTTGAAACCGTAATCTTCCCTAACTATGAAAGGAGCGGTGGTATGTATCTTTACATATTCTTTCTGATACTTATCGTTTTGGAGAACATAATTTATAAGTCCTCCAAGGAAGGCTATATCCGTGCCGGGTCTTATCTGAACGAATATATCTGCAACTGCTGAAGTCCTGTTGAACCTTGGGTCTATGTTTATTATCTTCGCACCCCTTTTCTCACGAGCTTTTATAGCCCACTTAAATCCACAGGGATGATTTTCCGCCGGGTTTCCTCCCATAACGAAAACGAGGTCAGAGTTGGATATGTCCACCCAGTTGTTGGTCATTGCTCCTCTGCCGAACGTCGGGGCCAAACTGGCCACCGTAGGTGCGTGTCATATAGTTGCCTGCGTTTCTCGAGCGGACAACCCAAGTGCTATGCCGAGTTTGACCATGAGCCATCCTTCTTCATTCCCCAAAGGAGACCCTACAGCCCAGATTATGGAATCGCATCTGTTAACAAGCCTCCCCGCTCTATCCCTCGTAATGAAAGTTCTGTCCCTCGTATCTTTTACCCATCGAGCAAACTTATCGATAGCTTCGTCCCAGCTTATCTCTCTCCACTCGGATGAACCAGCAGGTCTGTATAGAGGCTTGGTAAGCCTATCTGGAGCATTTACAAAATCCCTTAGGGTAGCTCCTTTAGGGCATAGGGTTCCTCTGTTTATGGGGTCGTCCGGATTTCCTTCTATATGTATTATCCTCTCCTTAGCATTCATGGCACCGTCCGAAAGTGAGTAAGCAAGGACACCGCAGGATACAGAACAGTATGGACATATGCTTTTGGTTACTTTTGCCTGGGAAATCTTAAGTTCTCTAACCCTTGCGTGGGCACGGGACAGGTCAAAGCCTAAACCTCCCATAGCTCCCACGCTTACACTACCAACAGAGAGCTTTATAAAGCCCCTCCTTGAGATGTTCATCCCTGCACCTCCTTTGAGGTTAATATGGGTTTATCAGAGGCAAATACAAAAAATGAACACCATTAGAAGTCTTTAACAGATAAAATCCCCAGAGCAGTGTGTGGACTAGAACGCTTGAGTTCCAAAACCTATAAAACCTTAAGTTTATATTTATTATTTTATATTTGATTTTTCTTATATCTAATTTTTAAATCTGAAGATTTTATATTCCCGAAAGGAATTTTAAAACAGCGTTTTAGCTCTCAGAATGAGAAAGTCTATAGCTTCATGCACAGTCTTTGAAAGGGGTCTATTTCTATCCTTTATAAGGAAAAACTTTCTGACAATGGGTTCTAAACCGGACACTTTCAGTTTTATAAGAAAATCATCATCTCTAACTACAAAGTTTGAGAGAAAGGAATAGCCGTTTACATATCTGAGCATTTTCCTTATCGCTTCGTTGCTTTCCAGAGTAGCTATAACATTCATCTGTTTTATAGACAATCCTCTTCTTCTTAAAACTTCCTCTACAACACTTCTTGTCCCTGAGCCTTTTTCCCTTATGAGAAGGGGAAGCTCCTTAAGCTCATCTACGGTGTAGGTTTTATCACCCAATTCGGGATTCCCAACAGCCCAAATTCTGTCTTCGTAAAATGTTAAAAAGTCAAGGCTCTTATCTGCAAGATATCCAACTATACCTATGTCGAGTTTTCCCTCTTGAACCTGTCTGAATATAGAAGCGCTGTCACCTACAATTAGGTCTATTTGAAAATCACCATTAAAGGAATTCATAAACTCACCTAAAAGCTCGGGAAGTATGTGGTTGGCAGGAATTGTGCTTGCCCCTATTCTGAGCATACCTCTTCTTTTTCCGGAAAACCTCCCTATGTCTTCTATAAGCCTAAGTTTAAAGTCCATCAATTCCTTAGCGTAGTCGTATAACCTGTCCGCTATGGTAGTGGGAACAAGTGAGCGACCCTTACGGTAAAAGAGCTTCTGTCCCACTTGATTTTCCAAGTTCTTTATGTGAAAAGATAGGGTGGATTGAGAAGTATGCAGGCACTTGGTAGCCTCGGTTAGGCTTCTCTTTTCGTAAACACAGCAGAAAATCTCAAGTAGCCTGAGGTCTATGTCCCCGCGCACCCTACACCCCCTCCCTTTTGATTATAGTAGTCCGCAATAAATCAAACAGGTATTCTGTCATATTTTAAAACTCTTCCACCTGCGCTCGTTACCTTCCCTTTCGGTAAGTCCGAGATAGTCCAGATACTCCAACAGAGGTATCAGATACTTTCTGGTAAGTCCGAGTTTCTCCTTTGCGGATTGAAGGGTAAAGCTTTCCCCGAGCCTTTTAAGTTCTTCCACATACCCTTTCAGAAGGGTGTCCGAGATAAGAAGGTAATCTCCCAAACGGTGTATTTTTCTGCTTTTTACCGCAACCCGTATAATTTCCTTCGGTATGCCCTCCGAAATAAGTTTCTTCTCCTCCATTATCTCTTTCTCCGTAAGCTCAATAAGTTTCTCCATGTAAGGGTTCTTATCAAGTCCTTCTCTACCTTCCCTGACTATAAAGTCTCCTACCAGAATAAAACCTCCTACAGAACCCAGCACATACTCTAAAACTTCCTCCCTAAGCCCGAACCTGCTCACAACTTCAGCCTTGGGAACGCCCACCTCGTCGGAAGCCTTGTTCAGGAAGTCCTCAAGTTTTACCTTTAGTCTCTCCAAAAGTTCCCTGTCGTAGAACCTGCTTCCTATCTTTATGCCTTTTTCTTCCAGAACCTTCGTATCGGGGGCTTTTCCCGTCAGTTTCCTGAAGTATTCACCCGAAAAACCTTCCGTGCCCGACTCCCTGAGCAGATAAAGCTCGAAGCTTTCCAAAAGTTCACGAGCATTCTCCCTTATAAAGCCCTTCTTGAGTATGCGAACCTTGGGATGGAGAACTTCCCCACCGCCCGCAAACCTACCCTCCGAACTCAGCACCGCGAAGCGGTCCTTCCTCCTCGAAACTACTTCCTCCTCTAACCTCAGAAGGTATAGACCTTCGGACACCTTTGAGAACCTGCCCCTCACCTCCCTCATACCGAAGAACAGGTAGTAAAGTTTTCCGTTTTTGAACTCCTCTTCGGAGTGCACCAACAGCTTAGCGCTCTTTTCGTAGGTTTCAGGTTTTAAAACCCAAAAGCCCCTCTCCACCTTGTCCGCATCTACATCCGGTAGGTTCAGAGCCACCCTCTCACCCGCCTGAGCGGTTCGAACAAAAACGCCGTGGTTCTGAATTTTCCTCACACGGGATTTAACCCCCAGAGGCTCGAGGATTATTTTGTCTCCCTCTTGGACCTTGCCCTCTACGCAACTTCCCCTGACTACCGTTCCGTGCCCCTTTACTTTGAAAGCAGAGTCTATCAAGACCCTTAAGGGAAGTTCCTCCTTACCGCTCAGTAGTTCGATAGATACATTTTTGATAGCGCTTCTCAAATCTTCCAAACCCTCTCCGTTCTTGGAAGAGACCTCAACGACGGGAAAGTTAAGCCCCTCTTCCCTCAGCAGATTAACCACTTCCTCCCGAGCGAGGGAAAGAAGACCGCTATCCACTTTATCTATCTTCGTAAGAACCGCTACACCCCTCTCCATACCGAAAGCCTTTGCAACTTTGAGATGCTCGACCGTTTGGGGCATAACCCCTTCCCCTGCATCCACGACCAGAAGAAGCCCCTCCGCCCCTGCGAGACCCGCAACCGCATTCTTTATAAACCTCTCGTGCCCGGGAATGTCTATAAGCTCCACCCTGAGGTTGTCTTCGGGATAATCCAAGTAGGCAAAGCCTAAGTCTATACTCAGTCCCCTCCTCTTCTCCTCGGGGAGCCTGTCGGTATCTATGCCGGTCAGAGCCTTTATCAAAGTCGTCTTTCCGTGGTCAACGTGCCCTCCGACGGCAAAGAGGACGAACCTCATAGCCCCTTCTTAATCTCCACCTTGCCCCTAACACCTATGTCAAAGCTGTTTTCGGAACTTCCCTTAGAAGCGCAGGACAGCACTCCCAAAAGGACAAGCCCTAAAATAAAAATCCTCACCTAAATTAAAATAACACCGACATGAATGACCTTCTGCGCCAGCTTCCCCAAATCTCGAAGGTCATAGAACGCTTCAGGGGAACAGCGCCGGAAAACCTAATAAAGAAGGTAGCCCGACAGGTAATAGAAAAATACCGCAGGGAAATAAAGGAAGGGAAACGAAAGAGTTTAGAGGGACTGTATCCCGAAATAGAGAGGGAGATAGAAAAACTCAAAAAACCCAGACTCAGAAGAGTCATAAACGCCACCGGCATAGTCATAAACACCAACCTCGGAAGGTCTCCCCTGCACCCCGAAGCCCTCGAAGCAATCAAGGAGGTTGCCCTCGGATACTCAAACCTCGAATACGACCTCGAAAAGGGAACGAGAGGAAACAGGAATGCACACATAGAGGAAATCCTCTGCGAGCTTACCGGCTCGGAGTCTGCCTTCGTGGTTAACAACAATGCGGGAGCAGTGTATCTCGTTCTTAACACCCTTGCCTTCGACAGGGAAGTCGTAATATCAAGAGGAGAACTCGTAGAAATAGGAGGGAGCTTCCGGATACCCGACATAATGTCCCGCTCCGGATCAATACTCAGAGAAGTGGGGACAACCAACAAAACCCGCCTCAAAGACTACGAAGAAGCCATAGGGGAAAACACAGCACTTCTGATGAAGGTTCACAGGAGCAACTTTTACATGGAAGGCTTTGTGGAAGAAGTCCCCATAAAGAAACTCTCAAAACTCGCAAAGGAAAAAGGAATTCCCCTCTACTACGACGCAGGAAGCGGACTTATCCACGACCTAAAAAATTACGGACTCGACGAACCCAGCTTCAGTGAGTGCCTCTCTCAGGGAGCGGACATAGTTTCCGGAAGCGGAGACAAACTCCTCGGAGGACCCCAAGCGGGAATAATACTTGGGAAAAAAGAACTCATAGATAAGATAAAGAAGAACCCCATGTCAAGAGCCTTGAGGATTGACAAACTCACCCTCTCCGCCCTCGAAGCTACCCTCAGACTGTATGCGGAAGGCAGATACTCAGAAATACCCGCCCTGAACATGATTTTGCAGGACGAAAAAACCATAAAGAAAAGAGCGCTCAAACTCAAAAGAAAACTCTCTTCCCTAAAAGAAATTGAAGTTAGTATTTTGAAAGACCGGGCTTCGCCCGGTGGAGGTTCGCTTCCCAAATTAGAACTGCCCACCTACTGCGTCGCCATAACCCACTCCGAGTTAAGCCCCGACAAACTCTCCGAGCTTCTCAGGAACTCCGACCCGCCCCTGATAGGCAGAGTCAAGGAAGGGAAACTGCTCTTAGACATGAGAACCGTTCGGGACCACGAAATTGACCTAATACCGAAGTCTATCTCACAAGCTCTACGAGATACAACTTCTTCCCGAACTCGTTCCCCTTAACGATAACCCTATAATCCCCAAGCTCTTTCAGGTGCTTTTCCTTAGTAATAACGAGCGCATTCTGAGGTATGTCTTCCACCCTCTCCATCCTACTTATGCACCTTCTCGAGTAAAAGACCACAGCGGAATTCTCGGTCCTGTAAAAGACTACTTCTCCCTCAAAGGATTTTATGTAGGGGACAGCCTTCGGAACAAAGCGCTCCCCTTCGAGCTTGTAGGCATAAGCAAAAAGTCCGAGCATCAAAACCGCACCTACGGACAGAGCGACCTTTATATACCTCGTGCCCACATACCTCGCAAATATAACCGCTAAGGGAGGATACAGAAACAGGACATAGTGGTGAAGCTTGTTCTTGGCAACGCTGTAGAAAACTAGCACCAGAAGAAACCAGAAAAGATAGGGATTTAGCCTCTTATCCCACCCCCTCACCACCGAAGGGAGTTTAGGAAGGAAAAACACACTGCTGAGCGCAACTATGGGGAGGTAATACCACCAGGGATAAGGATGTATGCTCTTGTGCCCCGTGAACCTCATAACATTCTCGTATAGGAAGAACTTGTAAAAGTATTCAAAACCGAACTTGTAAATCATAGCGATATACCACACGCTCCCCACAACCGCAAAGAGGGAAATACCCTTCAGGTTGAGAACCCTTAAATCCCTCTTCCAGAGCAGATACACACCCACCGGAAGGATAACACCCACGGGACCCTTGGTGAGGAAAGCAAAAGCTAAGGACAACCAGCCCAGCACATAACGACCCTTTATAAACAGGTAAAGACCCAAAGTCATGAAGAAAGTAAGTAGCATCTCAGGAACAGCCGCACGAGCCTCCACCCAGTTGTGTGGAAAAAGGATATAAACCAATGAAGCTATAAAAGCCGTTTCAGGATTAAATATCTCAATAGCAATTAAAAATGTGAGGATAGCTTCACCAACAGCAGCCAGCCCAGATACCAGTCTCTCACTGAACTCGTTTACACCAAAACCTACAAAAGCCAAATCCGTCAGCCAATAGAACATGGGAGGTTTTTCGAACCTATACCTGCAGTTGTAGTAGGGAACAACAAAGTCTTTCCTTTCGAGCATACCCAAAGCCGCATCGAGGTTCTTGCCTTCGTCAGGGGAAGTAATAGACAGAACCCAGTTTCCGAACACGAAGAAGAAAAATCCCGCCAACAAAATAAGGATTACCCTCTTCACATTATCGATTTTATCGAATAACGGTTCACCCAAAAAGGCAAAAGACCTAAAACTTACAGCACCTGCGGTTGGTAAACTTTTTCTTATGGATCTTCTGAAGCTGGTAAGGTCTTCGGGCTGAGCGGCAAAGTTAGGTCCGTCGGACCTACAGGCAATATTGGAGGACCTCAGTCCTTACAAGGACGAGAGGACGCTTTTGGCTGTCGGAGACGATGCAGGAGTTTATGAACACAATGGGACAGTCTATCTTCACACCGTTGACTTTATAACCCCTATACTGAACGACCCATACCTGTGGGGAGCTATAAGCACCGCTAACTCCCTGAGTGACATATACGCAATGGGAGGTATTCCCCTAACCGCTTTAGCGGTAGTCGGTTTTAACAACTGCGAGCTTGACTTGGAAGTTTTCAAGAAAGTTATGCGGGGAGCGGTGGACAAGCTCCGTGAGGCAAAAACCGTTCTCCTCGGTGGACACACAATAGATGACAAAGAGCCAAAGTTCGGGCTTGCGGTCTGGGGAGTGTGTCCCGATAGCAAGTTCGTTTCCCAGAGAGGGGCAAAACCCGGACAGGTCATCGTTCTGACTAAACCGGTAGGAACGGGAATACTTATAAAGGCTTTGAAAGAAGGCATACTTTCGCAGGAGGAAATAGAAGACGCAATAGAAAACATGCTCGAGCTTAACGACAGGGCTTCCAAACTCATGATTGAGCTGGGAGCTACCGCCTGCACGGACGTAACTGGCTTCGGACTCCTCGGGCACGCCTACAACATCTGCAAGAACTCCAAGGTGGGAATGAGGATAGAGTTTGACAAAGTCCCCATATACGAGAAAGCCGTCGGGCTTGTGCAAAAGAAGGTGTATCCCAAAGGTGCCTCCGACAACTTCAGCTTCGTGAAAAACTACCTGAAAACGGACCTCGAGTGGTGGAAACTCCTTCTCCTCTCCGACCCCGTAACCTCCGGTGGTCTCCTATTTACCATAGACAGGGAAAAGGTCGAGTATCTTAAGGAAAAAGCTATGGAGCTGGGAGTAAGAACTTGGATTATAGGGGAAATAATAAAAGGACGAGGAATGACTATTATAAATTGAAGGGCAAGAGGAGAGTATGTAAACAGAAATATTTATACCATTACCAGCATAGAACTCTTTCAAATGTTAAAACTAATAGTTGTCATATTTTACTTCAGATGAAGGTTAAAAAGCAAACATCAAACCTATCAGGGTATGGTTCCACTCAGTTGGTAAGAATCTATGCACTATGTGTATATTTAGAAGCAAATGTAAATATGAAACTATCTGGAGCTGGTTAGCTTCTTTTATTACTCTTTATACTCCCTTGCATGTCAGAAGTTTATATTGCTTAAACTTTCCACGAAAAGCCTTTCAGTATTCTTATCTAGAAAATATACAAAGCATCCTTTTAATCCTCTACTCATTAATACCCTGTACGTATTCTTCAAAAGCTCGAGGGCTTTTTCTTCGTTTTTAAGTCTTTTTATGGCAGGATCATAACTGTTTTGCACCTGTGGAATCCATCCAACCCCTTTCCTATAAACCAAATCATTTCCCCATATAACTCCTACATAGTCAAATTCGAAGCCTTGCGATGAATATACACAACCCACTTCTTCCAGTTGATTATACTTCCTGGTAGCCCACTCAAAGTAAGGATCTTTTGTTAAATCACTTGGCTCTTTTTTCCTCTTTCTATTCCAAGGTTTTCGCCATGTTCCAATCTTAACATCTTTCGGCAAGTTACCTTGTCTATCTGGATCACCCCATTTCCAAACAAACCCTGCAACTATTCTAGCGGAATACCCTTCTTCAATTTTATCTCCTAACAAAGCCTCCAGACAAAATATATCATCTACAATTTTGAACTCAAAATCATTAATGAATTCATCAGGAAGAACACGTTCATCTGAAAGTTCAAGCATGTAATCTAACCATTTCACGAACTTATTATTGCCATTAAATCTAAATTGCGTGTTTAACTTATATTTATATACGCTTGCACCAAGCCTTTGAGCGCATTTCATAATATGCTCAACGGTTCCTGACTCATCGGGTCTAACCATTTGATTTTCATCTAAGAAAAATATAGATATCTTGGCAGTTCTTATTATTTGTAAAGCCTGTGGCTCATCACTTGTAATTCTTCCTCTAATGTTAGTTCTTATCTGGAATCTGTGAGCTTCATCGCAAATTATTACATCTACAGAATTTTCCTTTTGATGTATGAAATTATGACTATACCTAAATATAGATTTAACCTTGCTCTTGCTCAGACCATTTTCAACCATTAAACCCCTCAATGTGCTGGTAAAACCAGTAGCTTTTGTAACATGTATAGCGGAAAGTCCCTTTTCAAGACAATAATTAAGCAAGTTCATTGCTACGACACTTTTTCCAGTTCCAGGACCTCCCTCAACTACAATAACTGACTTCTTAAAGTTCCCTGCCTTTAAACTATCTATAAGCCTTGTAACTTTATTAAATACATTCCTTTGTTCATCTATTAATACCCATGCTGGGTTACCCCTAATCACTTCAGCAACCCCATCAATTAATGATTTAGAAGGCTTATACTTTGATTCCAAAACGTTTCTAAATTCTTCATCTTTTAGACCTTTATAAAATTCCGTATTAATAAAGTTTATAAAGTCTTTTAAATTACTCTTGCAGAACACCTTTTCTTTCGGTTCGGGCAGGCAATCAATACTTTCAATATTAGGCAAAAAAGCTATGTAATCTAAAACACCCCTATGGAATACTTCCAAAGTTTGGGATAAATATTCTGCATATCCTTTAGCTTGCTCTAATGGGTATTGTTCTATTTCGTTGAGCAAGTATATCTCATCATCCCTAATTGAAATAGATCTATCATGCCATTTCTTATGTTCTACTACAACACCTTTAAGCCTACGCTTACCATCTTTACCCAGTATCAGTAAATCGCATCTTGCAGAAGAATATGGCATAGAAACTTCAAATAACAACTTCAAATCATATAACCGCTCATCTACTTCCGTTAGCGTGCTTTTTAAATGTTTAACGAAATCCAGCCATGAATCTACTTGTAATGCTGATGGATTATGGAAGTAAACCTCTGTAAACCTACGTTTAAATTCATAAACTATGTCATTTGTAGATTCTTCTAAGAAATTCTCTATACTATTTGCATATATAAACTTCAACATGACTACAATATATTATATTATTTCACATATATTTTCACACCCCCACACCCACGCTCATGACCACTGCCTTTAGAGCATCAACACCCACTCTGTGGGCGAACTCAGAGAAGGTTTCTCCGTTCTGGCGGTTTTCTAAGTAAAACCTTACGAGTTTCTCGGTCGCTTCTTCCGCCTTGTCCAAGGGAAGTCCCTGAACGACCTTAAAGCCTTCCTTGTCTATGGAGCCACCTGCAAATATGTCCACTGCAAGGACAGCCTCATCTCCTATCTTGGTCTTTGTTCCTACAAAGCCTATGTCCGCACAGCCGTGCTGTCCGCAACCTTTGGCACAGGCGGACCAGTGCATCCTTAGAGGAGTATCAAGTTCAATCTTGTCCGCAAGGTAGTTGGCAACCCTGACCGCATCGCTCTTGTTGGGTATAACTCCGAAGGCGCAGGTGTCGCTCCCCGCACAGGCTATAAGGTGGGTCATGAAGGGAGAGCTTACCGTTGAATACCTCTGGAAGAACTCCTCTTTGAGGAGTGCGTCGAGATTTTCCTCTGGAACGTTAGGTATGTAAAGGTTTTGATAGACGCTCAGTCTGAGTTCTCTGCTTCCATACTTTCTGGAAAGCTCAGCTGCTTCTCTCAGGTCCTTAGCCTTTATCTTGCCTGCGGGGACTATGGCAGAAACTGCAAAGGTTCCGTTCCTGAGGTTTATAATCCCCTCACGCTCACCTCGTCTATTGACGAGGTCCTCTCCCTTAGAAGGCATAGCCTTGTATAACCTCTGTTCTATCTCCTCCCTGAACCTATCAACTCCCCACTCTTGAATTAGGAAAAAGAGTCTGTTTTTGGACCTGTTGTCCCTGTTGCCGAAGGTTATGTAGATGTCAAATACCGCCTTGCACAGGTCGGGAGCTTCGTAAGGTTCTATGAACATGTCCATGTCAACAGCTTTGACCGGTCCCCCCGAACCTATCTTCCCACCCAAATAGACGTTAAAGCCGAGCTTTCCGTCCTTCTGGGCAAGGTAAAGGCATATATCGTTGAACATAGCGTTTATGGAGTCGGTCTGGGAGCCGAGGACTGCCACGTTGAACTTCCTGGGAAGGTCCGCATACTTTTTCTTGCCGAGAAAGACGTTCGTTATGTCTCTGGTGAGCTTCAGAGTATCTATTAGCGAGTCTTCCGCAAGTCCCGTAAGGGGGTCTCCTGTAACGTTCCTTATGTTGTCCATTCCCGTCTGGAGGGTGGTAAGACCTACACTGTTTAGAGCCTCCAATATCTCTGGAATGTTTTTAAGCTCTATCCACCTAATCTGGAGTTGCTGACGGGAGGTTATCTCCACCTCTCCCCTGCAGAACTTCTCCGAAAGGTGGGAAACCACCTTTGCCTGCTCGTAGGTGAGCCTTCCGTTGGGAACACGAATTCTGACCATCCAATAGCCGGGGGTAGCCTTTCTGTAGAATATCCCATACCACTTGAAGCGCACATCCCTGTCGTCTTCGGGTATGTTCTCCCAGTTTCCGTCCTCAAAGTATTTCTTCATGCGCTCCTTAAACTCTGGGTCAAAGGGGTGAAGCTCTTTCTTGATTACCTCAATCTTGTTAACCCTGGTGGGTCTCTCCTTTACATACTGCCTGAGTATCTGTTCCACAAGCTCCGCACAGGAACCGCAAGAGGTAGAAGCCTTCGTTATAGCCTGAATGTCCTCAAGGGTCTTTGCGCCCTTCTCAAGTATAGCTTTGACTATGTCTCCCTTGGTTACCGCATTGCAGTTGCAGACGATATCGGTATCCTTTAGCTCCTCAGCCTCGGTTATGTCCTTGGGAACTATGTGCTTTATGAGGAAGAAGGGACGCTCGTCGGATATGTCCTTGCCCGTCTTTATGAGGTCGAGTAAGTAATTGTTTCCTTTTATGTCTCCATACAATATTGTGCCTACAATTTTGTTATCCCGAACGACCGCTTTGCGGTATATAGATTTTCCGTTATCTAAGAAAGAGACGACTTCGTCGTTTTCCTTTTCCTTAAACTCCCCTGCGGAGAAGAGGTTTATGCCTGCGACCTTGAGCATAGCGTAGGTGATAGAACCTTCATACTTCTTCTCGTTTCCGTGCAGAAGGTTGTGAGCACACACCTTGACCTGCTCCATTATGGGAGCGACTAAACCGAAGGTCTTTCCTCTATGTTCTATACACTCGCCCACCGCATAGACGTCGCTTGCGGAGGTCTCCATGTAGTCGTCAACCACTATTCCCCTGTTAACCTTAAGTCCCGACTTTATTCCCACCTCAGCGTTAGGTCTTATGCCCGTAGCTATCACCACAAAGTCCGCAGGAAGCTCCTCGCCGTCCGCAAATCTCACCCCTTCCGCTTTCTTGTCTCCGAGTATTTCCCTCGTATCCTTCTCAAGGAGAACCTTTATTCCCATGTTCTCAAGGTCTCTTCTCAGAAGCTCGGAGGCAGTTTTGTCTAACTGTTGCTCCATGAGAGTGTCAAAGATGTGAACCAAATACACTTCAAGCCCTATGTCTTTGAGAGCCTTTGCCACCTCAAGACCAAGCAGTCCTCCACCTATGACCACAGCCCTCTCGGAAACACGAGCAAGGTCAAGTATTTTGAAAACGTCATCTGCGGTTCTGTAAGTAAAAACTCCTTTCTTGTCCGTTCCCTTTATGGATGGAGGTATGAAGGGTTTACTACCCGTAGCTATCACAATTTTGTCGTAGTTGAATAGGTCCCCGTCCTCCGTTACGAGCATCTTCTTTTTAGGGAAGAGCCTGTCAACCCTCCTCCCTATCTCGAGCCTTACTCCCCTCTCCTCATACCACTGCCACCTTTTGATGTATATCTCGCTCATCAGCTTCCTGCCTGCCAGCACGTCCGTTATGAGTATCCTGTTGTAGCCTATATACTTCTCGTCTCCGAACACTTGAATACGAACGTCTTTACCGTTGCTGTGCTGGAGTATCTCTTCTACCAAAGCGGTTCCAGCTATACCGTTGCCGACTATGACTATCTTCATAGCTCGCCTCCTGCAAAATAGCTTGCAAGGAATGTGCCATAATAACCTTCGGAGGATGTGGGGTTTTAAATATGAAGGAGAACTTAAAAAGGAAGGCTATTGAAAGACTGGAAATCGCCAAGTGGTGCATAAAAAAGGACTTTATCTCTGCCTGTGCCTCCAACCTGTATTTTGCTTACTTTAACTTCTTTCAGTATGTAGTGGGGGAGCCTCCAAGGAGAAGGTGGCAACACATAGGAATAGCTAAGGCTTTTGTTCACAAAGCATACAGGGAAAGTGCAGTGCCTGTTGAGCTTATTAACTCTCTTAAAGAAGCTTATACTCTTCTATACAGCATGAGAATAACTTCTGATTATTCTGATGAACTTCTAAGCGAAGAATCTAAAAGGGATTTGAAGAACTATATTAGTATCTTGGAGGAGGCTTTAAGTTATGAAGGTTAAGGGTGATGTAGTTAAGGAACTTATAGAGGCTGTTCAAGATTTACCCTTTGTTAAGGAAGTTTATCTAATAAGACCAAAGGAGGGAGCAGATATAGGACTGAGAATAAAAGTTGATAAGTATAAGCCTGTATATACCATAGAGGTCGGTAAAACCATTCATGAAATTACCACTCAAGGGGATAACCCCGAAAATTGGGTCTTCGTTTACTGGGAGTGGGAAGAGGAAAGTAATTAAGGTTTGCCACAGGATTGTCTCCTCTACTACACTTGTTCGAACGCAAACGGAGGTATATACTATTTATTTGGCTGTCCCCGTAGCTCAGGCGGATAGAGCGCGAGATTCCTAATCTCGAGGTCGGAGGTTCGAGTCCTCCCGGGGACGCCATTAAAACTCCAAAGTCTCCCCAAAGGAGGGTATGTAGCTCTCAATTCCGTATTTATCCTTTAAATAAACGCCGAAGGCGTTCATCTTATCTTCTTCTCCGTGAATTAGAAAGGCTCTTTCGGGCTGTGCCTTTGAAGTCCAGCTGGCGAGTTCCCTTCTGTCCGCATGGGAAGAAAAGCCGTTTATCGTATATACACGTGCCTTGACCGCTATCTCCTCCCCGAGCACTCTGACCTTTTTGGCACCTTCTATGATTTTCCTACCCAAGGTTCCTCTGGGTTGGTATCCGACAAATATTAGGCTACATTCCTCTCTCCAGAGGTTATGTTTGAGGTGGTGAAGTATCCTTCCTCCCGTAAGCATTCCGCTACCTGCGATTATTATGGCTCCGCTCTTTATGTCGTTAATTTTCTTTGACTCTTCAACGCTCCTGGTGAACTTTAGGTATGGAAAGCTGAAGGGGTCTCGCTCCTTGAAAATTCGGTAGGTTTCTCTGTCGAAGAATTCGGGGTTTTGCAGGAATATACGGGTGGCTTTGATTGCGAGAGGACTGTCCAAAAATACCTGACACTCGGGGAGTATATCCCTATTGAACATCTCTCTGAGGACGAACAGAATGTCCTGCGCCCTTTCGAGTGCGTAAGAGGGAATAAGAACGTTTCCTCCCCCGTATAGGGTTTCTAAAACCGCATCTTCAAATTCCTTTTTCGACTCCTCAAAACTTTTGTGCTCCCTATCCCCGTAGGTTGTTTCCACAAAAAGGTATTCTGTCCTCTCGGGTTCTTCGGGGTCTTTGACTATCGGTTTGCCCCTATTCCCCAAGTCCCCCGAGAAGGTTATAAGAGTGCCATTTATGTCAAGTTGAACGAAAGCGGAACCGAGTATGTGTCCTGCGTCCTTCAGCATGAACTTTACTTTGGGTGTAAGGTTATACCACTTGTGGTATGAAATATACGGACTCCGGAAGTGCTCAAAGCTCTCAAGGACGTCAAGTTCCTCGTAAAGGGGCGGGTTGACTTCTTCCCCGAGCCTTTCTGCCTTTTTGAGCCTGCTTCTGTAAGTTTCTTCCATTACCCTCGATGCGTCTAAGAGCATTATGCGTGCTATCTGAGCGGTAGGTTTGGTGCACAGTATCTTCCCTTTAAAGCCCTCTTTTACGAGCAGAGGTATGCGTCCGCAATGGTCTATGTGGGCGTGTGTAAGTATTAGGTAGTCTATGTCTTTTGGGTCGAAGGGAAAGGGTTCGTAATTCTTTTCCTCTTCCTGCCCTTGGAACATACCGCAATCGATAAGGACTTTTAAGCTTTCTACCTCCAGAAGATGACAACTCCCCGTTACACCCTTTGCTGCCCCGTAGGAAGTTATTCTTATTGTCATAAGCCTATTATAGAGCTATAATATTTAATCTCGAAGGCCCGGTAGCTCAGTTGGTAGAGCACCCGGCTGAAAACCGGGGTGTCGGCGGTTCGATTCCGCCCTGGGCCACTTTAAACAACCTGAGCCATAACTTTCTCAAAGAAATTTCTAACCACATCTTTCCAGAAAATCTTGCCTTCTTCAACTTGGTCCAGTGCTTCCTCCATCTTCGCCGTGAAACTGTAATCCATAAGCAGGGGAAAGTGCTCCATAAGATAGTCCACGACTTCAAAGGCTATGTCAGTTGGTCGTAAGCTTTTTCTATATACATAGACGTATTTCCTCATCTTGAGAGTTTTCAGTATGGTAGCGTAAGTCGAGGGTCTGCCTATGCCGAGCTTCTCTAAGGTTTTAACGAGCGTGCCTTCAGTGTATCTCGGTGGGGGTTGTGTTTTCTTTTCTTCAACGTAAACTTTGATGAGCTTGAGGACCTCTCCCTCCTCCAGAGGTGGTAATGGATTTTCCTTTATGTCGGAGGGGTAAACTCTGTTCCATCCGTCAAAGATAATCTTTAAACCTTTAGCTTTCATGCGTATGGGTCTTTTGAGCTTAGGAGAAGTTATCTCTATAACAGCTTCCTGCCTCTCGACGAGCATATCAGCCATAAGGCTGGCAAGGGTTCTTCTTAGTATTAGGTCGTATAAGGATGCATACTCACCTGAACCCACTTTTTCCCTCAAAGAAATCGGTCTTATGCACTCGTGTGCTCCTTGAGATGTGGGTTTGTCCCTGAACTTTCTGAGCCTGCCTACATACTCCTTTCCGAACTTGGAGGCTACATACTCCATAAACTCCTTAGCCTTTTGGGGATTCATACGATAGCTGTCAGTTCTGGGATAAGTTATCGCTCCATGTTCGTAGAGCTTCTGGGCTATGGATTGGGTTTTTTCCGCAGGCAACCCGAGCTTTGAGTTAGCTTCGCTCTGAAGAGAAGAGGTTATGAATGGTTTTGGCGGTGCTACCCTTTCCTCTTTGGACTTCAAGCTGACCACCGCGTATATACCTTCTTCTATCCTCCTTGCCACATCCTTTGCATCGGAAGGGTTCTCGTATCGGTAATCGTATATAGCTTCAAACCTGTGTCCGTCCTTTTCCAGAATAGCTTTCACGTAGTAGTAGCTTTTAACCTTAAAGTTCTGGATTTCTCTCTCCCTCTCCACCACGAGTCTGAGTGCGGGGGATTGGACCCTGCCTGCGGATAGCTTGTAGTTTTTGAAGGTTCTCCAGAGATATGGAGAGATTTTGTAGCCTATCAGGCGGTCCAGTATCCTGCGGGCAAATTGGGAATACACCATGTTCATGTTTATATCTCCCGCCTCCCTAATGCTTTTTCTGAGAGCGGTGGGGGTTATCTCGTAGAAAACCGCTCTTTTGGTATTGGGGTTTGCCTTCACTATGTCCTGATATATGAAGTAGGCTATGGCTTCACCTTCACGGTCCGGGTCCGTGCCTATATAGACCTCCTCCGCGGTGCGAGCGAGTTTTTTCAAGTTCTCTACAAGCTTTTTCTTTCCTTTAAGATAGACATACTTTGCTTCGAGGGTTTCCTCGTCAACTCCTAACTCCTTTTGAGGAAGGTCCTTTACATGACCGAAGGTCGCTCTTACTACAAAGCTCTTCCCGAGATATTTCTGTATAGTTTTAGCTTTGGTCGGGGATTCGACTATAAAGAGTTTCACAGGGGAAATTATAGGTCAAACTATTTTGCCAAGTGACCTTTCTCCTAACCTTATGTGGTATTCAAGGGTTTTCATTATGTCTTCCACCGTTTGGGCAAGCTCTTCGGTGGACAGGCTTTCGCTTTCCTGGAGGGAGTTCTCTATGAACTCCGCAACTGCCTCTATTCTGTCCAGTATGGGTTCGTCATAGAGGGTCAAGCTTTCTAAGAATATGGGAGAAACATTTTCCAGTGCGGGGAGTAAAAGGGAGGTCAAAGAGAGGCTCTCAGAACTCATTAGGAGTGCCTGTTCTTTCATGTATTTGTCGGAGATGGTTTCCACCTCGTCGAGAACGAGGGCAATCAGGCGGAAGCTCTGAGCGAGCCTCCGAAGTATGTCTATGGTTTTAAGGGTTATCTCGTGAGATGACCTTTGCTGGGCAAAAAGAAAAGTATTTATAACCTTTCTCTGAAAGGATATCTCCTCCTCCAGCTTCGCCAAAAGCACGTAGTAGGGGGACATCTCCATTATTGAAAGAAGTTAAACACACTGTTCCTGAGTTTCAACCTTATACTCTTCCACAAGCTCCTTATAGTCATCGAACCAGTGGGCGTCCGGGTTTCTCCTGTATATCATAAACTTCCCTGCATTTTCGGGGTCCGCAGCTCTGTGGTATCTGAAGAATATAAGTTCACTGCTTTTGCCGAGTATCTCTATCTTACCCGTTTCGTGGGACATAACGTATCTTACCCTTGCCGCGAGACCGGATACCGCCGAGCGAACCGCCTCGACAAGGTCTATGGTCTCCTCTATCTTGGTGGAATATGCTTTATTCCCTGCGGTGGGTCTGCACTGGAACACGTAATAAGGAGGCACCCCGATGAAGGAAAGCTCCTCGAGGAGTTCCCTAAGAACAGGATAGGAGTCGTTTATTCCCTTCAGGATAGGTGTTTGGTTAGTCATGGTGGTTCCGGTTTTCTGAACAAGCTCTATTGCCTTCTTTGCCTCGTCGGTGAGTTCCCTGGGGTGATTGAAGTGGTTCATCAGATAAAGTTTCTTGCCGGTTTCCGTGTTGAACCACTCGAAGAGTTCGAGCAGTGCCGGGTCGTCTATGACTCTGAATGGGTTAACCGCAAGCATCTTGGAACCGATTCTGACAATTCTCACGTGAGGTATCTCCGCAAGAGCTTTGAGTATCTTCTCCAACTTGAAGGTAGCTAAAACGAGGGGGTCTCCTCCGGTAAGCAGGACGTTGTTGACCTCGGGGTGGTTTCTGATGTATTCGAGACCTTCGGAAACGTCCCTCGCCACCTCGTCGTTGTCGTTCATAAACAGCCTTTTACGGAAGCAGAACCTGCAGTATATACCGCACACGTCCGTAACGAGCAAAAGAGCGGTGTCGGGGTATTTGTGCTCAAGCCCGTGGACTTTCATGTATTTGCTTTCGTTGGAAGCGTCGAGCTTTCCCCAAACTTCCAGCTCCTCGGTTGTGGGAATAACTATCCTCCTTATGGGGTCGTCAGGGTCGGACCAATCTATTAGAGAGTTATAGTAATTATTTGTCCTAAAAGCGAATTTTTCCGTAACTTCTTTGAGTTCTTCCCTTTCCTCTGGACTCAATTCATTGACTTGTTCAAGCTTTATTATGTATTTAACCTTGTTTCCCATATCTTCCACCTCCTTTGATTTGGGCAAAATAAAATTACGCAACTTAAGAAGCGATTTTTGGTAGTCTTTATTTTAGACTAAAATCATTGCTTGTCAACCCCCGAGCATAAAAGCATATAATTTTAAATTGAACATGAAGCGCATAATTTTAAAAGTCTCTCTTATGGTTTTGAATTTTATATTTTTAGCCTCTTGCGGGATAAAAAAAGACCCAAAACCTCTACCAGAACCAAAATATAAAGTTTTAAGAATCGGCTATTATGTATTTGTAATCCCCAAAACAAGCGGTATAACCGTGGAAGGTTTTAAAAAAGCAAACGGCTTCTTCGTAAAAGAGGCTAAAGGGAGGCTCTGCTTTAAGGTAAAGCACAGGGAAGGTAAGGTCAGAATGTCCTGCGTGGAGGAAGCACCTCCTGTAAAGCCTTCCTATAAGGTAGAGCTACTCGATGATAGCCTGGTAGTTGTTCTGAATGAACCCGGCACCTACAAAGTCTATGAATTTAGAGAATTTCCTATACCCACAAGCGCAAAGGTGTTCGAGGGTAGAAAAATCAAGCTCAAGAGAAGTTTCAAGCCCCAAAAGGTAGCTATAACCAAGGTTCTTTCTGAGGGAGAGAGCCAGCCCGTAGTTGTTGAAATCCCGCCCAAAGCACCTCCAAAACCACCGAAACCCGAAGAAGGGAGATATGTGGTGAAAAAGGACAGAATTTACCTCTACTGGTGGCTGGACTCCGAGGATGTAGTCGGGTTTGTCGTTTACAGGGATGGGAAAAAGCTAACCCCAAAACCCATCGTCGGGAACGTTTTTTCCGAAAAGGCTCCTACGCAGGAAGTTATATACAGGGTTCACTCTATAAACAGGTTCGGGGTGGAGAGCGACCCCCTTATTATTCGTTACAGACCGTAATGAGCGGCTATCGCTGCTGATATTGCGAGGACTATGTCTTCCTTGTCCACCTCTCCCTCTATCTCAAAGTCGTATTCTCCTCTCTGTATCTTGTCCTCCAAGAACTTGACCCCAAAGTCTCCTCTGAGGAAGTCCGGGTCCCTTATTATTTCCCTGTAAAGGGGAATGTTTGTGGGAACGCCACGAACTATGAACTCGTCTATGGCTCTTCTCGCACGGGCTACGGTTTTTTCCCAAGTGAGCGCCCACACGGTCATCTTAGCAATCATAGAGTCGTAGTAGGGAGGGATTATGTAGTCCTTGTAAACCCCGGCATCTATCCTCACACCCGGTCCGCCGGGTGAGTAGTAAGCGGTTATCTTTCCGGGAGAGGGGGCAAAACCCTTTTTGGGGTCCTCCGCATTTATCCTGAACTCTATGGCATATCCCCTAAAAGTAACGTCGCTCTGGAGTATCGGCAGTGGTTCTCCCGCCGCTATCCTTATCATAGCTTCCACTATGTCTATTCCCGTTATGGTCTCGGTTATGGTGTGTTCCACCTGCAGACGGGTGTTCATCTCTATGAAGTAATACTCTCCTGTCTTCGTATCCACCAAGAACTCAAGGGTTCCCGCATTTTCGTAGCCGACCCTCATAAGCGCCCGAACAGCATTACCGAGTATCTTCATCCTCAAATCTTGAGGAAGTGCAGGGGAAGGGGCAATCTCTATGAGCTTCTGGTGTCTCCTCTGGATTGAGCAATCTCTTTCACCTAAGTGAATGATGTTTCCGTATTTGTCCCCGAGGACCTGAACCTCTATGTGTTTGGGATTGTCTATGTATTTCTCTATAAATATGTCCCCTTTACCGAAGAAGGTCTCCGCCTCCCTGTAAGCGGATTCAAAGGCAGTTTTGAGTTCCTCTTCCGAATAAACCACCCTCATTCCCCTTCCGCCACCGCCGTAGGCAGCCTTCAGCATCACGGGAAAACCAATCTCACGGGCAAACTTGAGAGCTTCCTCCACATCCCTTATGGGTTCGGGAATGCCCGGAACTACAGGAAGCCCCGCCTCGGACATAACCTTTTTAGCCTTTACCTTGTCCCCGAAGGTATCTATCTGCTCGGGGGTGGGACCTATGAAGGTTATTCCCCTCCTCTGGCAGTATCTTGCAAAGTCCGCATTCTCAGCCAAGAACCCGTAGCCCGGGTGTATCGCTTCCGCTCCCACCTGCCTTGCCAGGTCCACTATGCGCACGTAGTCCAAGTATGCTCTTATGGGGTCTCCGGGTATGAGGTAGGCTTCATCTGCCTTTTTAACGTAGAGGGAGCGAACGTCCGCCTCGGAGTATATGGCAACCGTCTTTATACCCAGCTCCTTACAGGCTCTTATTATCCTTAGAGCTACCTCTCCTCTGTTAGCTATCAGAACCTTCCTGAACATTCGTGTAATTATATAACCGATGGCAAGACTTAAGAAGAGCTATGGGCAACACCTGTTGGTCTCAGAAGGAGTTTTAAAAAACATAGCCCAAAGCCTAAGCATAGAGGAAGGGGACAGGGTTGTTGAAATAGGGGGAGGAACCGGTAACTTAACGAAGGTTCTTCTTAAATACCCCTTAAAGGAGCTTTTCGTGGTCGAACTTGACCCGGAGATGGTGGAAAAACTTTCCCAGATTGAGGACGAGCGGGTGAGGATAATTCGAGGAGATGCCAGCAAGCTGGACTTTTGTTCCCTCGGTGGGGAGCTTAAAGCTGTGGGAAACCTGCCCTACAACGTCGGCTCCCTTATAGTAGAAAACGTCATCTTTCACAAGGACTGCATACCCGTAGGTGTTTTTATGCTTCAAAAGGAGGTAGCCCTAAAGCTAACGGGAAAAGGAGAACCGAGCTGGCTCGGTGTCTTCCTACAAACCTTTTACGAGTCCGAATACCTCTTCAGCGTCCCCCCCCGATTTTTCGTTCCTCCCCCCAAGGTGGATTCCGGAGTGATTAGGATAATCAGGAGAGAAAACCAGCCCAGCCTTGAGCTTAAAGGCTACAAAGCCTTCCTCACAAAGCTCTTTTCCATGAGGAGGAAGATGCTCAAAAAAAAGTTTCCCCAAGAACTCCTTGAAGAAGCAGGTATAGACCCGCACCTGCGGGTAGAACAACTTTCCATGGAGGACATACTGAGGCTGTATAATGTGTATGAGGTAAAGCGATGAGAGATGTGTTCTTCATAGAAAGAGACCCATACGCTCCCATAAGGCACTGTTATGCGGTCAGCAAAGTCCTATACGAGGGAAAGAGCGAGTATCAGGAAATTCTCGTCCTCGAATCCCCCGAGTTCGGGAGGTTGTTGGTTCTGGATGGGGTAGTTCAGCTTGACGAAAAATACGAGTTTATGTATCACGAGTATTTAGCCCACGTTCCCTTGCACGCACACCCTAACCCCGAAGATGTCCTCATAATAGGAGGTGGGGACGGGGGAACGCTCAGGGAAGTTCTGAAGCACGAGAGCGTCAAGAGAGCGGTTTTGGTGGATATAGACAGGGAAGTAGTTGAGATTTCAAAGAAGTTCTTTCCCACACTTTCCTGCTCCTTCGACGACCCGAGAGCCATAGTGGTTCACGAGGACGGATACAAATACATCCAGGACTACGAAAACGAATTTGACGTCGTTATAGTTGATTCAACGGACCCGGTGGGATTTGCCCACGTCCTCACGACCGAGGAGTTCTTCAGGTTCGTCTATAAAGCTCTAAAGGAGGACGGTATATTCTCAGCACAGACCGAGTCCATACACTACCACCTCGACATGGTGGTTCGCATCCAGAAAAACCTCCAGAAGGTATTCCCCATAGTTGACCTATACACCTCCGTAGTTCCCATATATGCGGGATACTGGTGGACCTATTCCATAGCCTCCAAAAAATACCCGGTTCGTGAACCCGCAAGGGAGGTTAAAGTCCAGACCAAGATATACTCGGAAGAGATGCACAGATACGCCTTCCTGCCCGAAGGGTTCTACAAGAAAATTTTGAACGAAGAGTTTAAGCTGTAAACCCTGACAAATCAATTCCAAACCATATTAAAGCCCCTATAGGGACACAACAATAGGTCAGTATATATTTTCCCCTCCAATTCCAAACCTTGAGGAGTAATTTTGATACTCTTTCCATTCACAACAAGTATGGGGTTCTTATCTCTTAATACTTTAAAGTCCTCCGGGTGCAGAGGCAGAGGCTGCGGGGTTGAGTATCGAAATACACCCGACCTACAACCGGACTCCTCAGGAGCACGAACTTCTAAAACACCTTCTATTTTCAAATAGGGCTTATCTGTATCAAATCCTGTGAAGTAAAATCTCAAATTTTTATAAACAACTCTAAAACCATTGCCTTTGTAATCTCCGTTTATAACGAATAACTGTCCGGTAGATATCTCCAAGTTATACCTGCTTTCAAACCCTGACTTTGTCTTTACATGCAAATCATAGTAATAGGTTTTCCCCTGTGTTGAAACATTGACAGAACCCACTCTACCACTACAGTTAAAATCCATCTTCCAATGATGGTGTTTGCCTGAAACCTTAACCTTATAAGAGCCTCCGGGACACGAATAGGTTTCTACAAATTTTATGCATCCTTTTTTTGACTCATACTGAAAGCACGCAGGTGGAAAGTCTAAAAAACTTCCGGTGAAAATCCTGTAAATAGAGGGTAAACTTACCAGCTCAATAGAACTAAGATATTCACTTAGAACATAGTTAGCTCCATAAATTTCATCGGGAATCGATGAATTCTCTTCATAAGAAAAGGCAATAAGGATTATGCAAAGGGAAAATGCTAAAAACTTTCTCATAGCATCCTCCCCGAACAGTTTTATGCTAAAATTTTAACTCTGCCTCGTTCCTTCCCCAAAGGGAAGGGACCAAAAAGTCCGGGAGGTAAAAAGATGCCGAGGCACAGGCATTACAAGACGCTCAGATTTTACGAAACGGTTTTTGTTCTCAAACCTACTCTAACGGAGGAAGAGACCAAGCAGAAGGCTGAGGAGATAAAGAAGTTTATAGAGTCAAAAGGTGGAGAAATTCTACACTTTCAAGACTGGGGAACAAAGACCCTCGCATACCCAATAGAGAACTTCAACCACGGAAGATACTTCCTCATTCAGTATAAAACCGAGAATCCCCAGCTCCCCAACGAGCTTGACTTCCAGCTCAAGATAAACGAGGACGTCATAAGGTGGCTCAACTTCCAGATAAAGGAGAGCGAGGTAATAAAAGGTGCTAAATAAAGTTCTGCTAATAGGCAGGCTGACTGCGGACCCGGTAATAAGATACCTGCCTTCCGGAACAGCGGTTACGGAGTTCGGGATAGTGTGGAACCGCAGGTATAAGTCCGGAGATGAGTGGAAGGAGGAAAGCCACTTCTTCGACGTGAAAGCCTACGGAAGTTTGGCAGAAGACCTCTCCACCCGGTTGTCCAAGGGATACATGGTGGTTTTGGAAGGTAGGCTATCCCACGACAGGTGGACCGGACAGGACGGGAAGAATTACAGCAGGGTTCGCATAGTGGCAGAGTCCGTGAAGATAATCCGCAAACCTAAGATAGATGAAATAGAAGAAGAAGAGATAGCTCCGCAGGACAGCTCCTCGGAAATTGAGAGAATAGAAGAGGAGCTTAAGGAGTTTAGCAGGGAGGAAAAAACCTTTGATGACGAAGACGAAATACCATTCTAAACTCAAAGGAGGGAGCCGGTATGGTTATAGCTGTGTGTCCCCACGACTCCACAAAAAACAAGGTGAATTGGCTTTACTTCATAACATACCTATCACAAAAAACCGGTCTGGATATAACTATGGATCAGTGTTTTGATTTCGATTGCTACTACGACAGCTTTGAAAGAGTAGACATGACATACTCAAGTCCTCTGGATGCCCTGCGCATTCACAGGGAAAGGGAGTTTGTGCCCATAGCGGGGAACGACAACTACGACGAGGTGGTAATAATAGCTAAGAAGGGAGAGGAAACCACGCTCGAAGCCATGCAAGGTAAGAAGGTGCTTGCTGTTAAAGGGCAGTTTGCTTCCTATCTTGGCAGGAAAATCCTCAAGGATAAAGGTATCAAAGTCGATATAGAGCTGAGGGATTCCTGGCAGAATGTCCTGAGCGGTGTATCGAGAGGAGAAGCACCCTACGGGTTTTTATACAAAGACTTTTGGGAGCAACTTTCGGACCTGTCTAAAAGGGGCGTGGATGTGGTTCTCGAGAGCAACGAGAAGGTAAGCTCCCATCTTCTCATGATAGCTCCGGAGCTTGCCCAGTTTAAGAGCACTATTCTTTATGCTCTAAAAGAGATGCCAGAGGACGAAGAAGGAGCTAAAATAATGAAACAGCTCAGGATAGGGTCCTGGTATCCGGTGGACTCTCTGGATTACCTTGAGAAATTTCTTCAGGAGGCGTGATATGGCTATAAAGAGACCTTCAAAGAAAAAGGTGTGCTACTTCTGTGAAAACAAGAAGGAACCTGACTACAAGAACTACGAGGAGCTAAGACAGTTCATGACCGAAAGAGCGAGGATTAAGTCCAGAAGGCAGACTAACCTGTGCAACAGGCACCAGAAAAGGCTTGCTCTTCAGATAAAGAGAGCACGTCAGCTTGCGCTTCTTCCCTACGTTGTAGTCTAAAGGAGGAACTTGGCATGAAGGTAATCCTTACCCAGGACTTAGAAGGATACGGATTTTTCGGAGATGTAATTGAAGTAAAGAGAGGTTTTGCCAACAACTACCTCATACCCCGGGGCTATGCCCTGCCCGCAACGGAAGGTAATGTAAAACACATTCAGGAAATCCTTAAGCAGAAGGCGAGAAAGCTCGAGCGTGAGAAGAAGAAAGCCCTCGAACTTGCTAAAAAGCTGGAAGGTGTAGTGGTAGAGGTTGTCAAGCCCGTGGGAGAAGCGGGTAAACTCTTTGGGTCAGTTACACCTGCGGACATAGTCAACGCTCTAAAGGAGAAAGGCATAGAGGTTGACAGAAAGAACGTAGTCCTACCGCATGCAATAAAGCACGTTGGAGTTTATACGATAACTATCAGACTCCACAGGGATGTATCTGTAGAGATAAAACTTGATGTCAAACCCGAGGAAAAGTCTTAAATTATTGGTGCCATGAAAGAGGTTGCGGTTCAGAAAAAGAGGATAAGTCTGTCAACGGACATACTTTTCGTCATAGGTGGTGTAGCCACCGCGGTGTTCCTCTCCCTGCTTCCTTACGAAAACACCTTCTGGTATAAGTCCGCGATGCTCGCTTACGGACTTGCTTCTTTGGTGTATCTCTCATACCTACTCATAAGGGAAAGGATTTTAGGAAATGTAGCTACGGGGGTTCTATTCCTTGCACTTACCCTGAACTTAACCGGAATGGTCAGAAGGTCCATAGAGAGCTACCAGATGGGAGTTTTCCACCCACCGTGGAGCAATCTCTTTGAGGCTTTGACCTTCTGGAGTTTCATAGCGGGTGCGGTCTATCTGGTCATAGAGCGTAGATACGGTTTTAAGTTAATAGGAGCTTTCGTTGTCCCGCTCCTGTTTTTCACGAGTGCCTTTGCCATATTCAAGGCTTCCCACGAAATAACACCCCTTATGCCCGCTCTCAGGAGTTATTGGTTATACCTGCACGTTGTTACCGCTTTTACCGGGTATGCGGGCTTTACTGTGGCTTTCGGCGGTGCGGTTGCCTACCTGATAAAGGAACATTTCAAGGATAAGAAGTTTGCAAAAATTCTCCCCTCCAAGGAAGTCCTGGACGAAATTACCTACAAGTCCATAGCGATTGTGTTCCCCATATGGACCGCATCTATAATCCTCGGTGCGGCGTGGGCTAACGAAGCCTGGGGCGGATACTGGAGCTGGGACCCAAAAGAGGTTTGGTCTTTGATAGTTTGGCTTTTCTTCGGAGCATACCTGCACGCAAGACAGCTGATGGGATGGAGAGGCAAAAGGGTCGCATGGATGGTAGTGTTTGGGTTTATAACCGTCCTGATATGCTTCTTTGCAATAAACCTATACTTCCCGGGACTTCACAGCTACGCTACTGAGTGAGCTTCTTGTTCCTACCCTTCCCGGGGTAGGTTATCTCCTTTATTATTCTCTTGGCGTTCTGCACCGCTTGTCTTATTTTGTCCTCGGGGACTTTCAGGATTGAAGATATTTTTCCTATAACTTCCCTGTTCTCAGGGTCTTCCTCCAAAAGCTCCACCAGGGAAAGTATCAACCCGAGTTCGTTGTGTCGGGTTTCATACGCTTCCACTATTTCTTCGTCAAGCTCAAGCTCCTTAGCTATGTCCTGCGGATGCTCTCCCATAAGCTCGTCGGTAAGGGAAAAGAGACCTGTCAGATATGCCTTTTCCTTCATTTCGGGTGCGTAGAGTTTCGCAAGCTCCTCCGCAAGGCTCGCTCTGAGCAAAGACCTCTTTATGTATTCCTCTTCCTCATGCTCCGCAAAAAGCTCCGTTATGGCAAGTGCAAGGGTAAAGTTGGCAACGTTGTTAAGGCTCAAGAAGGATATTGCGTCCTCTACAGAATTAATGTCCTGTGCTCTCTCCCTGTATAAAGACTTTACGAACCTGAGCAGACGGTAAGTAGCTCCCACATCCTGTTCTATAACATCAGCAGCTTTTTTTAGGTCTCTGTTTTTAAGAGCTTCGTAGAGCTTTATCACGGTTCCCTTCATGAAGAAGAGACTTCGAACGTCCCTTATCGGCAGAGGTCTTGCCAAGTAAAAGCCCTGAAAGTAATCCGCACCTGCCCTCTTGGCGTTGTCATAATCCTCTTCGGTTTCTATGTATTTTGCTATTACTCCCTTCCTAAGCTCCTTAAGTATTCCCATGACCTCTCTGAGTTCTTCCTCGCTGTAAACGAGTTCCTTCCAGTTTATCTTTACCATGTGGCACTTGCTCAGGAGAGGTAGGTAGTTGACTTTTTCAAAGCCGAAGTCGTCTATGCAGAAGGTAAAACCTCGGTCAACGAGTTCATTTACCGCTTTCAAAAGCTCGTTGGTTATGCTCCTGTTGTCCACCAGCTCTATACCTATGAACTCGGGTGGGAGTAGTTCAAACATGGTAGCTTCAAGGAATAAAGAGGGGACATTAATGAACACAGGTTTGCCGTTTCCGACCCGCTCGGGTCCTACTTCGGTGATTATGTTTATTGTTATGGAAGTAGCCTTCAACGGGTCGAGGTCCTTAGGAAAGGTTTTTGTTTTTAAGTCCCTTAAAGTAACTTCGTAGAATACTACATTTCCCTCCCTATCAAAAACAGGTTGTTTAAATAGCACATACATGGCTTTATATATTTTAAATAATGGCATTAGAAACAGTCCTCTTAATTTCGCCCACCAGATACAGCGACCCTATGGCAAGCAAATCTTTTTCAATGTTATATACATCTTTTGGAGAAGACACAAGCTCTATATGAGTAAAGCTTAGCTCTTTTGCGTATTTATACAGATTTTTAAGGGGTTCTCCCCTGTAATGATTTACCTGAACGAGATATATTTTAGATGTATAACGTCGTATTATCTCCATAGAAAGCTTCCATTCCTTTTCAAGCAAACCTGTAAAGAGTATATTAATGTTCGGAAACAGCTTAAGGGTTTCCTTGACTACCTTTCCTATTGCATAGGGGTTGTGAGAGCCATCAACAATCAGAAGGGGCTTTTCCCTTATTATCTCCATTCTCCCTTCCCATCTGGTGTCGGAGAGCGCTTTTGTGAGTTTATCACAAGAAGGCTTTGTGAACTGACACGCCATCGTGATAGCCATGGCACAGTTGTCCGCCTGCCATTTACCTAACAAACCGAGCTTCGCTCGGTCTATTTTTAACTCTCCGTATTCATAATTCTCTATGTATGTTCTTCCTTCGAGCAGGGAGGAACCGTAGGTGTAATCCTCACCTGCCACCACGAGGTTTTTCAGACCCATCTCCAAGGCTACCCAGTATAAGGGAAACCTGGCACTACCGAGGACGAGGGGAGCACCTTCTCTGTATAGATGAAGTTTATCTCTCGCTATCTGGTCAACGGTATTTCCAAGCCACTTTGTGTGGTCCCTCTCCACATTGGTGATTCCCACGACCTTTGCTTCACTCACCTTGGTTGCATCCCACCTTCCGCCCATACCTACTTCCATAACCGCCACGTCCACTTTCATGTCCCGGAAGTATAAAAGGGCTATTAAAGTAGCCGCTTCGAAGTAAGTCAGGGAAAACTTCTCAAAGACTCTCTTGAGGTCCTTTATGTAGGAAGAAAGAACTTCCGAAGGCATCAGCTCTCCGTTTATTCTCCAGCGTTCCCTTTCCTCAATAAGGTGGGGAGAAACGAACCAACCTGTTCTATAACCGTGTTCCCTGAGTATCCTCTCCAAGAATGCACAGGTGGAGCCTTTGCCGTTGGTTCCGCCTATCAGAAAGGTAAAGAACTCCCTCTGAGGGTTACCCACAACCCTAACAGCTTTCTCTATCCGCTCGAGGGTAGGCTCTATGTGATAATCCTTACCCTTATAGAGGCTCCACAGTTCCATGGGAGAGGAAAATTAAAACACAAGAGGAAGGTTTCAAGTTAAAATTGCCTTTAGGCAAAGCACATCAGGAGGGCTGAGCGGTGAGAAAGTATATACTGCCGGAAGGAGAAATACCAAAAAGGTGGCTTAACATTGTCCCGTTATTGCCTGAACCTCTCGAACCACCCCTGGACCCTGAGACGAAAGAACCTATATCGCCGGAAAAGCTTTCCGTCATATTCCCGGAACCGCTGATAGAACAGGAAGTCTCCGACAAGGAGTGGATAGACATTCCCGAGGAAGTCCTGAACATTCTCTCACTTTGGAGACCTACGCCACTTCACAGAGCAAAGAACTTAGAGGAATACTTGCAAACTCCCGCAAAAATCTTTTACAAAAACGAGAGCGTATCACCCCCCGGTTCCCATAAACCTAATACAGCGGTTGCTCAGGCATACTACAACAAAATTTCCGGGGTAAGGAGACTTACCACCGAAACGGGTGCCGGGCAGTGGGGAAGTGCTCTGTCTTTCGCAACCCAGTTCTTTGATATTGAGTGCAGGGTATATATGGTTAGGGTGAGCTACGAGCAAAAGCCCTACAGAAGAATTTTGATGGAAACTTGGAAAGGAGAAGTCATACCCTCTCCGAGTCCCAACACCAACGCCGGCAGGCAGTTTTACGAGAAAGACCCCAACCATCCGGGAAGCCTCGGCATAGCTATAAGTGAAGCGATAGAAGAAGCGGCAACGAGAGAAGACACCAAATACTCCCTCGGGAGTGTCCTGAACCACGTTCTGCTCCACCAGACCGTCATAGGGCTGGAGGCAAAAAGGCAGATGGAGGAGGCAGGGTTCTACCCAGATGTGGTCATAGGTGCGGTCGGTGGAGGTTCAAACTTTGCGGGACTTTCTTTCCCCTTCATGGCAGATAAACTCAGAGGGGACAAGCCTAACCTCAAGGTCTTGGCAGTTGAGCCATCTGCGTGCCCGACGCTCACAAAGGGTGAGTATAGATACGACTTCGGAGACACCGTAGGACTTACCCCTCTCATAAAGATGTATACCCTCGGACACGACTTCGTCCCACCGCCCATACACGCAGGTGGTCTCAGATACCACGGAGATGCACCCCTTGTCTGCAAACTCTACGACCTCGGATACATAGATGCAGTAGCTTACAAGCAGACGGAAGTCTTTGAAGCGGCTCTTACCTTTGCGAGAACCGAGGGAATAGTTCCCGCTCCAGAGTCCTCTCACGCCATAAAAGCGGCAATAGATGAGGCTCTGAGGTGCAAGGAGACCGGTGAAGAAAAAGTCATACTCTTCAACCTTTCGGGACACGGATACTTTGATCTGTCCGCCTACGACAAGTATCTGAGGGGAGAGCTTGAGGATAGTTAAGTTAACCGGGTGAGTTTTTTCATTCTCTCCTTGAACTTTGAGGCTTATACTTAAGGTATGGAGCGGGGACAGGTTATAACTATCATCTTCGGCATTGCGGGATTTATGGCTATTTTTATGTTTTTGATAAACCGGCAGATTGACATGGTCAATAAGAGGCTTGATACGTTTGAGAACAGTATTAACAAAAGACTTGATGCTATTGAAAAACGCATCGACAAGCTTGAAGAGGACATAAGGGAAATTCGTCAGCTCCTTTACAAAGTTTTAGGAACACCTGCCCAGGAAAAATGAACCGTGGAATATTACAGCCTTTGTTGAGGTGAAAAGCATGCTCGGAAAGGTATTTCAGATATTCCGTGAGAAGGGAGGTCTTTTAAAAGCCCTCGACCTGTGGGACTGGTATGAAAGCTTAGAACCCAAACGGCAGAAGGCTATAAAGAAATACTACTCCATAAAAGTCATAAAGAACCTCAGCTTTCCATACAAAGCCAAACACTTCGACAGCGGGGAGATAGAAAACCCCCTATACACAAAGAGGACTTTCCTGGCAACTATAGCCCAGACAGCTCTCCTCGAAGGAGACTACGAAACCGCAGAGTGGCTCTACAACGAAGCCCTCAAGATGGAAGGCACCCCTTACGAAGAACACCTTATACTGAACGACCTCTTGCTCCTTGCCCAGAAACTCAAAGACTTCGAAAAGATGAAAAAATACTGCGACAGAGATGTGGAACTCTTCCCCCAATACAAGGAGGAACTTTTAAAAAGAGCTGGTGGACAGCTCCCCCAGATAAACTCCTTCGAGGTGAAGGTCTATCTCCTCGAGAGGGAAGGCAAGATTAAGGAAGCCCTCGACCTCGTTGAGAGGATAAAGAAGGAAGGCATAGCCTACCCCTACTACGATAAAGTTAAGGAGAGGCTGACCTCAAAGCTATCCGATGAAGGAAAGGAGTAAACTCCTCAGAAAAATAATCAAACTGCAAAAGGAGAAGAACATAATACCCGAGGACTCCGCCCTGCTCGTAGCGATTTCCGGAGGAGTTGACTCGGTCGTCCTGACCCACAGCCTGATGGAACTCAGGGACTTCTTTAAGCTGAAAGAGATAGCCCTTGCACACTTTAACCACAAACTGAGAAAGGAAGCCGACAGAGACGAAGAGTTTTGTAAAGACCTCGCCAAAAGGCTCGGTATTGAGATATTCACAGGTTCCGAAGAAGTGGAAAAGATAGCAAAAAAGGAGAAAAGAAACTTAGAAGAAACCGCAAGGGAACTCAGATACCGTTTCCTGAGAGAAATTAAGGAAAGGGAAGGATTTGACCTTATCGCTACAGCCCACCACCTCAACGACCTCGTGGAAACCGCTCTCATATGGCTCGTGCGGGGTGCGGGACTGGAAGGACTCCTCGGCTTTGAACCCAAAGAGAAAGACATAGTGCGACCTCTTTACCTCGCAACCAGAAAAGAGATACTCGAGTATGCGCTCTACAACAAGCTCACCTGGGTAGAAGACGAGAGCAACTACGACCGAAGGTTCTTCAGAAACCGCCTCAGACACGAGATAATCCCCAAGCTGAAGGAGATAAACCCCAACTTAGAGGAAACCTTCCTCAGAACGAGGGAAATACTCAAATCGGAAGACGAACTCCTTAAAGAGCTGAGCATAGAACTCCTCGAGACCTCAAGAAAGGGAGAGTGCTTAGAGGTAAAGAAGCTAAAAAACTCCCATCCCGCACTCCAGAGGAGGGTCATAAAGGACTTCTTTAAAATAAAGAACTTCTCTAAGCTTGAACAGGTTCGCAGACTTTTGGAAAGAGGAGGAGAAGTGAGTTTGGACGAAAATACTAAAGCGGTCAGAAAAGGAGGTTTGCTGTGCTTGAAAAAGAAAACTTAAAAGACTATCTTCTAATCATAACTGAGGACGCACCCAAGGAGGAAGAGTAGTGCAGATGTTTAAGAGCTTCTTCGTATGGATACTCATAATCGGTGCCACCATAGTCGCTTTCAACATATTCGAGCAGAGACACGAGCTTGCCACTAAGGTTCCCCTCAACAGCTTCGTCCAGCTGGTAGAGGAAGGTAAAATCCAGCAGGTTCAGGTGAAGGGGAGAACCATAGTGGCTACTACAAAGGAAGGACAGAGGATAGAGACCGTCATACCGCCGGGTTCCACCATAGTGGACGACCTCGTTAAGAAGGGTGTCCGTGTTGAGGTGGATGCGGGAGATGCGGGAAGCGGATGGCTCATAAACCTCTTCATATCCTGGCTACCTATACTCCTCTTCATAGGTATATGGATAGCTCTCATGAGGCAGATGAGCGGAGGAGGAGCGGGAGGAGGTCCTGGAAGAGCCTTCTCCTTCGGAAAGAGCAGAGCAAAGGTCTATATAGAAGAGAAACCGAAGGTAACCTTCGGTGATGTTGCAGGTATAGACGAAGTAAAGGACGAGGTAAAGGAGATAATCGAGTATCTGAAGGACCCCATAAAGTTCCAGAAACTCGGAGGAAGACCCCCCAAGGGAGTTCTGCTATACGGAGAGCCGGGAGTGGGTAAGACGCTCCTTGCGAAAGCCATAGCGGGTGAGGCTCACGTTCCCTTCATATCCATCTCCGGTTCGGACTTCGTGGAGATGTTCGTGGGTGTAGGTGCCGCAAGAGTAAGGGACCTCTTTGAAACCGCCAAGAAGCACGCACCCTGCATAGTCTTCATAGACGAGATAGACGCTGTGGGAAGAACGAGGGGAGCTTTGAACCTCGGAGGGGGACACGACGAGAGGGAGCAGACCCTGAACCAGCTTCTGGTTGAGATGGACGGTTTTGACACTTCCGAAGGGATAATAGTTATCGCTGCTACCAACAGACCCGACATCCTCGACCCCGCACTTCTGAGACCGGGAAGGTTCGACAGGCAGATATTCATACCCAAACCCGACGTTAAGGGCAGATACGAGATACTGAAGGTCCATGCCAAGAACAAGAAGCTGGCACCGGACGTTGATTTGGAGCTGGTAGCCAGAGCGACACCCGGCTTTACGGGAGCGGACCTTGAAAACCTTCTAAACGAAGCGGCACTCCTCGCTGCAAGGAAGGGGAAAGAATTCATCTCCATGGAAGAGGTGGAAGAGGCAATAGACAGGATAACGATGGGTCTCGAGAGAAAGGGAATGGTTATATCCCCCAAGGAAAAGGAAAAGATAGCCTACCACGAGGCTGGGCACGCTCTCATGGGCTTTATGACCGAGGACTCGGACCCCGTTCACAAGGTATCCATAATCCCGAGGGGTATGGCTCTCGGAGTTACCCAACAGCTACCTATCGACGACAAGCACATCTACGACAAAAAGAACCTCTTTAACAGGATACTGATAATGATGGGAGGAAGGGCTGCGGAAGAGGTCTTTTACGGAAAAGAGGGGATAACCACAGGTGCGGAGAACGACCTTCAGAGGGCTACCGAGCTTGCCTACAAGATGGTTTCCATGTGGGGCATGAGCGACAAAGTGGGTCCCATAGCCATAAAGAGGGTGAGCAATCCCTTCTTAGGAGGAGTTTCCAACAGCATAGACACAAGTCCCGAACTCCTGCGGGAGATAGACGAAGAGGTCAAGAGGATACTCACCGAGGCTTACGAGATAGCCAAATCTACTATAGAGGCTCATAAAGAACCGCTGAAAGCGGTCGTTAAAAAACTCTTAGAGAAAGAGTCCATAACCTGTGAAGAGTTCGTAGAGGTTCTGAAGCTCTACGGTGTTGAGGTGAAAACCGGCTGTAAGAAGGAAGAGCACAAAACCTTTGAGGATACTTCTAAGGAAGAAACCCAAAAGGAAGAGAAGGAGGTCGTGTGATGGGAATGACTATTACGGAGAAGATACTTGCGGACCATGCGGGAAAGAAGGAGGTCAGGGCGGGAGACTTGATAACCGCAAAGATAGACCTCGCTATGGCGAACGACGTTACCGCACCGCTTGCCATAAAAATCTTGGAAAAGTATGGGATAGACAAGGTCTTTGACCCCAACAGGATAGCTTTGGTTCTTTCCCACTTCGTTCCCGCAAAGGACATAAAGTCTGCGGAACAGGCAAAGCTCGTCAGGGAGTTTGCAAAGAAGCACGGTATCAAATACTTCTTTGAAGAGGGTGAAGGTATAGAGCACACCATACTTCCCGAAAGGGGCATAGTTGTTCCCGGAGACCTCGTGGTGGGAGCGGATTCCCACACCTGCACCTACGGGGGTATAGGAGCCTTCGCAACGGGCGTGGGTTCTACGGACATAGCCTACGCTATGGCAACGGGAGAGATATGGCTGAGAGTCCCCGAGTCCATGAAGTTCATCTTCTACGGCAAGCTCCAGCCCTGGGTTATGGGTAAGGACCTCATACTCCACACCATAGGTGAGATAGGGGTTGACGGTGCCCTGTATAGGGCTATGGAGTTCGACGGAGAAGCCATAAGGGACCTCTCCATAGAGCAGAGGCTCACCATAACCAACATGGCGATAGAGGCGGGAGGAAAGAGCGGGATAATATCCCCCGACGAGAAGACAATAGAGTATGTGAAAGAAAGGGCGCAGAAGGAGTGGAAGATATATGAGAGCGACCCCGATGCGGAGTATCACTCCGTTTATGAGTGGGACGCTTCAAAGATAGAACCTCTCGTGGCCTGGCCCTACCTGCCTTCCAACGTTCACCCCGTAAGCGAGTCCACCCACATAAGTGTGGACCAGGCATTCATAGGCTCTTGCACCAACGGGAGGATTGAAGACCTCAGAATTGCGGCAAAAGTCTTTGAGGCTGCACTCAAGCAGGGCAAGAAAGTTCACCCCTACGTCAGATGCATAGTCATACCTGCCTCTAAGAACGTCTATAAGCAGGCGATGAAAGAAGGTCTCATCGACATATTCATGGAGGCGGGCTGCGTGGTTTCCACATCCACCTGTGGACCCTGCCTCGGCGGACACATGGGAGTTCTGGCGGAAGGGGAGAGGTGCATATCCACCTCAAACAGGAACTTCCCCGGAAGGATGGGACATCCCAAGTCCGAGTCTTACCTTGCCAATCCTGCGGTGGTGGCGGCGAGTGCGGTTCTCGGAAGGATAGCTCACCCCGAGGAGGTGGTGAAGGCAGAGGAGCTGGCAACGGTTTAAAATTTTTCCATGCTCGGCATAATAGGGGGAAGCGGGTTATACAGGTTAGAAGATGTAAAGGTTCTGGAAGAGTTATTTATAGACACTCCCTTCGGGAGTCCCTCTTCCCCCGTAATTGTCGGCGAACTTAAAGGTAAAAAGGTAGCCTTCCTGTCCAGACACGGTCCCGAACACTCCTTCCCACCCCACCTCGTCCCTTACAGAGCGAACCTCTGGGCACTGAGGGAGGTAGGGGTTGACAGAGTTCTCGCGGTGTCCGCTGTTGGGGGTATAAACAGACTTCTTAAACCCGGAGACTTCGTGGTAATTAACTCCTTCCTCGACTTTACCAAACAAAGGAAATCCACCTATTACGAGGGCAGGTTATCCGTCAAGGTAGAAGGGGAGGACAAGGTTGCACAGCTTATTAAGGAAGGAAAGGTGGTTCACATAGATGTCTCCGACCCCTACTGTCCCCAGATAAGGGGTGCTCTAATAGAAATTCTGGAGGAAAAGGGCTTTAGATACCACCCTGCGGGTGTGTATGCCTGCACCGAGGGACCACGCTTCGAAACCCCTGCGGAGATAAAAATGCTGGAAAGCCTCGGGGCGGACGTGGTGGGTATGACTGGATACCCCGAGGTGGTCTTGGCTCGGGAGCTTACTATGTGCTACGCTTCCCTGTGCGTGGTGGCAAACCCTGCTGCAGGAATATCCCAAAACAAGTTAACGAGCGATGAAGTCCTCGAGCTTATGGCTCAAAAGGAGGAACAGATAAAGGAAGTTATAAAGGACCTTATAACCAGAATAGAACCTAAAACCTGCGGTTGCGATAAAATCCTCGAAGGGGCGGAGGTTTGATGGAAGAACTCTTCGGACAGGATACCCTAAAAGCTCTCGGCTTCGGGGGAGCTTTGGGTTTTTTAACAGGCTTTACCCTCAAGAGGGTTTTCAAAATAGTAGCCTTCGTGCTCGGGCTTTATATCCTTAGTCTCATATGGCTTGCGGACACGGGAGTTATAACCGTAAACTGGAATGCCTTGGAAAAATTTGCCGTAGGCTTCTTTTCTTCCTTTGAGAGCTTTGCAAAAACCGCAATCAGGACGGTGAGCTTTAGCGGAAGCTTTGCGGTAGGCTTCTTAGCTGGTATGAAAGTATAATATTTCAAAAATGGTGCATCACAGGGAAAGGGAGAGATGGGCTACCCGAATAGGTTTAATCCTCGCAATGGCGGGGAATGCGGTAGGTCTCGGTAACTTCCTCAGATTTCCCGTTCAGGCTGCCGAAAACGGTGGCGGTGCCTTCATGATACCTTACATAATTGCCTTCCTCATAATAGGAATACCCCTCATGTGGATAGAGTGGGCGATAGGAAGATACGGAGGTGCTCACGGACACGGAACCACACCCGCTATATTCCACCTGCTCTGGAAAAATCCCATTTCGAAGGTGATAGGGGTCTTCGGGCTTTGGATACCCCTCGTGGTGATAATCTACTACATCTACATAGAGTCCTGGACCCTCGGTTTTGCCATAAAGTTTTTGCTGGGGCTTGTGCCCTCCATTCCTGCGGACGGAGCAGACCCAAATACATACCTAAAACCCTTTGAAAACTTCCTCGTCAGCTACATAGGGAGCGGTGAAGAGTTTATAAAACCCTCCGGATACGCTTACCTTATATTCCTCATCACGGTCGTGATAAACATTCTCATACTGAGCAGGGGTGTATCGAGAGGAATAGAAGCCTTCGCAAAGGTTGCCATGCCGACCCTCTTCATACTTGCGGTGGTTCTCGTGGTTCGTGTCTTTACTTTGGAAACGGAGAACGGAAGTGCTCTACAGGGGCTTAACTTCCTCTGGAAACCCGACCTCTCGAAGCTGACGGACCCGGGTGTCTGGATAGCCGCTTCTGGACAGATATTTTTCACCTTGAGCTTAGGCTTCGGGGCGATAATAACCTATGCCTCTTACATAAAGAAAAATCAGGATATAACCTTGAGCGGTCTGACCGCTTCCTCTTTGAACGAAACTGCGGAGGTGGTTTTGGGAGGCTCGCTTGCCATACCCGCTGCGGTTGCCTTCTTCGGAGTAGCAAATGCGGTTGCAATAGCTCAGTCGGGGGCATTCAATCTCGGTTTTATAAGCCTTCCTGCCATATTTGCTAACATGCCTGCGGGAACCTTTTTGGGCTTTCTGTGGTTCTTCCTGCTGTTCTTTGCCGGGCTGACTTCGTCTTTGGCACTCATGCAACCTCTGATAGCCTTCTTCGAGGACGAGTTCGGCTTATCGAGAAAGACCTCCGTCTATATAACCGCAGGTATAGTCTTTTTCAGCGCACACCTCGTTATATTCCTGAACAAGTCCCTGGACGAGATGGACTTCTGGGCGGGAACCATAGGGGTGGTGTTCTTCGGGCTGTTGGAGATGGTCATATTCCTGTGGATATTCGGCGGGGAAAAGGCTTGGAGGGAGATAAACAGGGGCGGGATAATTCAGGTTCCGAGGTTTTACTACTACGTTATGAGATACATAACTCCCATATTCTTGACGGTTCTGCTGGTGGTCTGGGCTAAGGAATACATACCGAAGGTCATGTCCGAAACCCTGTGGACCGTGTGGGTAACGAGGTTTTACCTGATAGGGCTTTTCCTGTTCTTGACGCTTCTGGTTTTCATAGCGGACAGAAAAAAACTTAAGGAGGCTTCAGGTTGAATAAGGTGATGATATTTTTGCTTTCCTTTTACTTTGGTCTCGGCTCCTTCTTCAGCTACATAGTCGCTCCCCAGCTCTTTAAGTCCTTAGAGAGGAGCGTTGCAGGCGGTATAGTGGAAAAGGTCTTTCCCCTATACTTCGGCATAGGTCTCGGTGCGGTGGGTATATCCCTCCTCATAGGGATAACTTCTAAGATGAGCAGGTTCCTGCTCCTTCTTCTATTTGTAAACCTTCTTATTCTCTTGACTCTGAACTTTTATGTCCTTCCGGAAGCTCACGCACTCAAGAGTGCCAACTCCCCCGAATTTGCACGCATACACCTTATTTCGGTAATTATGAGCACGGTCTCTCTCTTCTTCACCTTTGGGGCGATAGTCTATCTTATAGTTAGAACCAAGGATGTTGGTTCTTAAGCTCTCCCAAATACCCGTTCCCAAGACTAACAGATACATAAGGAGAAGGGGAGGCAAGGTTTTCAAACCTCCGAGGGTAAAAAACTGGGAAACGAGAGCGCTCTGGGAAATTAAACAGCAGTATTCGGGCGAGCCGATAGATTACAAGGTATCGGTGGACATAACCCTCGTTCTTCCCAATCACAGAAAGAGGGACATAGACAACATGCTCAAAAGCCTGTGGGATGTTCTCGAGAAGGCTGGAGTGTTGAAGAACGATAACCTCATATACGAGGTCAGAACCGTCAAAAAGGTGGTAAAGGGCGAGCAGGGAGTGGAGATAAGGATAAAAGAGTTCAAGGAAGATTGAGCTTAATTATGGAAAGATACCTTTAAGGACTTAGAATAGAAAGCATGGAAATAGAGCTTATCTCTAAAGGAAAGCACACCCTGCACGGTCTTAACTTTTACCTCTCTTACTTCGACGACATAGCCAAGGTTCTCCCGAGGGAAGATTACTGCTTTATAGTGGGCGGTTGGGTGAGGGACCGCATTCTCGGAGAACCGGTGGGATACAACATCGATGTGGACTTTCTCGTAACCTGTGACCCCGAAAAGGTGGCGAGGGATTTCGCTCAAAGAGTAGGAGGGCACTTCTTCGTCTTCGAAAAGAAGGGTTTTATAATTAAGCGTCCTGTCGTAGCTTCTGTGGTTCTGCACCTTCCACCCTACCGATACAGGTTCGACTTCTCTCAGGTGAAGGGAAAGGACTTAGAAAAGGCGATAGAGGAGGACCTCAAGGACAGAGACTTTACCGCAAATGCCATAGCGGTGAACTTGGACGATGTTCTGAGCATAGGGGCAAAGCAAACCATAGTTTTTGACCCCACCGGAGGTATAAAAGACCTCGAACAGGGACTGCTCAGACCGGTTTCCCTCGAAAATCTCAAGAAGGACCCCGTAAGAATTCTCAGAGGTTTCAGAATTTCCATAGAGAAGGACCTAACCCTGACGGAGGACTTTTTCGAGTTTTTGGAAAAGAACAAAAAGCTCATACTGAAAGCTCCACCCGAGAGGATAACCCACGAGCTTTTCAAGATAATGAAGCATCCCAAAGGTTCGAGGGTGATAAGGAAGCTATACGAAGTGGGACTCCTTGAGGTGATAATTCCCGAGTTTGCCAAGCTGAGGGAGGTAAAGGACCAGGGAGAACATCACATATACCCCCTCGACGAGCACACCCTGAAGATACTGGAATTCGTGGAAGAAGTTATAGAGGAGAGGACTAAGTATCTGAGCTTAGAGCTTCTGAGGGACTTCGGATGCAAACGCTTTTTAGGTGAGTTTACCGATGTGGAGCTACTAAAGTGGGGAGCGCTTCTCCACGACATAGGCAAGCCTGACACCTTCGAGATAAAGGAAGGCAAGGTAACCTTTTACAACCACGACAAGGTGGGAGAGGAAATAGTCAAGAGAATAGGGGATAGGCTCAGGTGGGGAGAACAGGCAACCAAGTTTATAGCAAAGCTGGTTAGGTATCATCTGAGACCCTTCTATCTGAGGGAGTCCTTCCTCAGAGGTGAGCTTAAAAGGAGAGGCATGGCTAAATTCTGGAAGGAATGCGGGGACATAGCACCCCACCTCTTTCTGCTCTCCATAGCTGATGCCTATGCCAGCGGGGACACGGAAGAGGAGATAAAGGCTCTCTTAGAGACCATAAGTGAGCTTGAAAGTTTTAAGAGGAGCGAGCTTACGGAGGAGAAGGTTAAACCTCTCCTGAGCGGGCACGAGATAATGGCAATCCTCAGCATATCTCAGGGGAAGATGGTCGGAGAAATAAAGAGGAAGTTAGAGGAGGCTCAGATGGAGGGAACCGTTAGGACGAGGGAGGAAGCGGTGGAGTTCGTAAAGAAGGTGTATGAGAACATTCTCAGTGCCGGAGGTGGTCATGGCTGAACTTATGCCACTGGAAGATGCTCTCAGGATAGTGCTGGAAAATGTTAAGCCTCTCAGCACCGAAAAGGTTTTTCTGAAAGATGCTCTCGGTCGCTTTTTGGCGGAGGATGTGGTGTCGGACACGGATAAACCTCTCTTCGACAACTCCGCAATGGACGGTTATGCGGTCAGGTTTGAGGACATAAAAGGTGCTTCCGAAGACAAACCTGTAGAGCTTAGCCTGGTGGGCGAATACAGTGCGGGCACCGGAGAGAACCTTAGTGTGGAGAAGGGAACTGCGGTGAAGATATTTACCGGAGCACCCATTCCCGAGGGGGCGGACACGGTAGTCCCGGTGGAGTTCACCCAGGAAAAAGACGGAAAGGTCTTTATAAAGAGAGAGTTTAAAAGAGGCTCAAATGTGAGATTGAGGGGAGAGGACGTCAAAGAGGGAGAGGTTATACTCGGAAGAGGACACGAGATAAGGGGATACGAGGTCGGTATGCTTGCCTTCGTCAATAGGGCGGTCGTGGAGGTCTTCCGAAGACCCAAGGTTGCGGTTCTCTCTACCGGGGACGAGCTTTTGGAGGTGGGAGAAAATCAGACCAGACCTTCCCAGATAAGAAGCTCCAACCATCACATGCTCTACTCTCTCGTAGAGTCCGCAGGCGGAGAGGCTCACCAGCTCGGCATAGCTCCCGACGAACCTGAAAAGCTCTTGGAAGTTCTAAAAAGATGCCACGATTACGACATCTTTATTACCACCGGCGGTGTTTCTATGGGAGAGAAGGACTACGTCCAATACCTCGTAAAAGAGGTAGGTGTGGATGTGAAGTTTCACAAGTTAAGAATAAAACCGGCGAAGCCGGTCCTTTTCGGAACCTACTCGGAAAATAAACTCTTCTTCGGTCTTCCGGGCAATCCCGTATCCTGTGCGGTAGCTTTTGACCTGCTGGTTTATCCCGCAATAAGGACTATGTTAGGGGCGAAGGAGGTTTTTAAGAAGAAGGTCAGTGCAACGCTCGTGAAAGGCTTTAGGAGAAAGGACGCAAAGCGTAGGGAGTTTGCGAGGGCTAAGGTTTGGTTCGAAGGGGGGAAGTTCCTGTGTGAACCACATCCGAAACAGCAATCCCACATGCTGACCTCTCTGGTGGAGTCCAACGCTTACATGGTCGTCTATGAGGGAGTGAACGAAATCAAAGAGGGAGAAGAGGTGGAAGTTGTGCTTTTCTGAATTGCCTCTTTTCAACAATTTTTGTTTACTAATAAACAAGATTTGTTTATAATTATAAATACTTTGGAGTTTATTAATAGGACGGAGGAACTTCAGAGGCTGAGGGAGGGCTTGAGCTTAGGAGAAAGCTTTGTAATAGTAGCTCCGAGAAGATACGGTAAAACCACACTTATACGGAAAGTCTTAGAGGAGTTGGAGAAAGATAATGTTTTAACGCTCTACATAGACCTCATGCCCTATGCGGACAGCGTGCCCGCTTTATCAAGGCACATTGTGGATACAGCTCTTGACCTCCTCGGCATAGAAGGTAAAATCAGGAAATTACCTCATCTACTTCAGATAAAGGGAAAGGCTGTTCTCAAAGAGGAAGGTATAGAACTCGACCTTGAGGTTTTCAAAAGCACGGACGAGAGGAAAATGCTCAGGGAAGCCCTTGAGCTTCCCGAGAGGATAGCCAAAAGGAAGAAGAAAAGGATGGTTGTAGCCTTTGACGAGTTCGGGGAGCTTTATAAGACTAACATCAGTGCGGTAAAACTCTTCAGGAGCGTGGTTCAGCATCACCAACGGACATCCTATATATTCGCAGGCTCCCAAGAGACGATAATGAAGAAGGTCTTCATGGACAAGGACGGTGTGTTTTTCAGGTTCGGGACCATTATGGAACTCGGTGGACTCGAGCTTGAGGACACTCTCGAGTATGCACTCAAAAACCTACCCGTAGAAGCGGGTGAATTTGTTGAACTTTTCAAGCTTCTTAAGGGACATCCTTATTATCTCGTAAGGGTTATGGGAAAGGTAAAGAGCGGTAAGAATATAGTGGATGCCCTCGAGGAGCTTATAGAAGAGGAGAGAGCCTATGTTGAGCTTCTAATTGAGAGGATAATAGTTGTAAAGCATGCCCTTGAGGTATTGAGGGCTATTGCTAACGGTCAAAACCCATACGATGCTTTGCAGGTCAAGGAACAGGTAGTTAACCGTGTCCTGAACAAACTCGTCAGCTATGGATACCTGCGGAGAGTTTCCAGAGGAGTTTATGAGTTCACGGACCCCTTACTTGAGCTTTATCTGAAAAGGTAAACTTACTTTATATAACCCTTAAACCTCTGAAAGTTAAACAGTTTCTCCGCTATGTCGTGTTTTTTCTTCTCAGCTTTTTGAATTAAGAACTCTATTATTTTCAGGGCTTCCTCATACTCTTCCTTGCTTAAGTTTGAAAAGTCCAGCTTTAGAACTTCTTCGAGGGTCTCCATAAGGGAGTCGAAGTCCTCCCTCTCCAAATATACCTCACACTTGAGAAGTAATTCCTTCAGGCTTTTATTCATCTGCCTTTGCTACGACCTCCTCTTTTCCGTAAACTTTTCGTTCCGCTTCTTCCCACGCTTCCCTGAGTTCCTCCATAACTTCCTTCACCTTAAGGAGTGCCTCAAGGTCGTTGGTCATGTTTATCCTTAAAACTTCATTAATAAGTGCTTCGTAAATTTCGTCAAGATTTTTCGCTATGTCCTGTCCTTTATCTGAGTCCAGAGAGGCTTTCAGGACTATCAGTATGTCCATAACCTTCGTGAGGTTCTCCGCTTTTGTTTTGACGTTTTGGGTGTCCTCGAGACCGTTTTTTATAGCTTCCACAGCTTCCTCTATGCAGGTTATGGCTTTGTCGTATAGCATAACCACGAGCCTAATAGGATTTGCATTTTCAACCATGTTCTGGAGATAAACTTCCGCGGGGTTCATCACTCACCACCTCCTTTATTCATCTGAGAGAGGGTAACGACAAATTGTTGAAGCCTCTGCCGTATCTCGTTGGCTTGAGCTATAAAGGCTTCGAGCTGAGCGTATTCTCTTCTGAGTATTTGCTCCTCCTGAGCCAGTCTGGTTGCAAGGGTTCTTATCCTCTCGTCTATGCTCTCTATCCTGTCATTAAAGGTTCTTTCAAAACCTCCGAAGATGTCCTTCTGACCTTCTAAGTAAGAACCGTAAGAGTCCTTTATAGTTTGAACTAAGGACTTGACCTTCTCCGGGTCAGAACTGAGAAGTTCGTTCAGCTTGTCGGTGTTTATGGAAATCTCCCCCGTGTCCCCGTCGTAGTCTATGAGTCCGAGTTCTATTAGGGGGTCAAGCCTTTCCGCTAAGCCCGTTTTTACGCTCGATACGGTGTAGTCTCCCCTGAAAAGAGCTTCCTCTCCGGTAGTAAGCTCATCTACTAACTTGACGAGTCCGTTATACTTCTTGGCAAAGTCGTTGAAGAAGGACACAACTTTGGAGTAGCTCTCGCTTATGGTTACGGTCGAAGATCCTATGTCCTTGACCTCGAGGGTTACACCACTTATGACGTTCTCGAAGGTGTTGGAGGGACTCGTTATAGGGTTTCCGGAACCTATGACTATCTGCGCATTCTGGGCATTCTGAAGGGTGTCAAATCCGGTTCCGAGTTCGGAGGGAATACCAGTAACCTCTATAGCATAAACCCCACCTGCCGTATCAGTTTCAACGGTAGAAGCCCCGACGTCGTTTTCCGAAAGCATAAGTTTGTAGGAAGTTCCGTCGTAGTATATGGAAGCCTTTACCCTGTCCTGAGAAGAGTTTATGCGATTCACGAGGTCCTCGAGCGTCTCTCCTGCGTTGTAGTCTATTGAAAAACTCTCGGTTGCGGACCCGGTGTTGTAGTTTATGGTGAGAGTTCCCGAAGTCCCGAAGGTGTCCGTCAGGTTTGCAAACCCTCCGTTGGATACTCTTATCTCACCTTGAGCGAGTCTGTTGACCGTAACGGAAAACCCTATGTTCGGTGCTTCCTCGGTTACGGTAGCTCCGAGGATGTCGCCGTTCGAGACGCTTGCGGTTTTACCGCTGAAGAGGTCGTCAACCACCAGACCTTCAAAGAGGGACAGGAAACCTCCTATACCCTCGGAGAGGTTGCCGAGAGAGGAGAGCTTCGCCTGAACTAAAGCCTTTTCCTGCTGAAGCTTTTGAAGAGGTAAAGACTTTAACTGAAGTATCTGGTCAACTATCGCTCCGCCGTCAAAGTTGGATCCGGTAAGCCCGGAAATATACATTTCTCCAGCCATGGCTACACCTTCTCGCTCAGCAAGACGCCGAGCATCTGGTCAATTCTTCTCATAAGCTCGAGGAGATAATCGGGTGGTATCTGCCTTATTAAGCGGTTTGTGTCCCTTTCGAATATCTTAACCACCGGGATTTCCAGCTGGTCGTCTATGTCTATCTTCAGATACCTGTTCAGGTAATCGAGTTTTCTCCTTATCTCCTGAAGTATCTTCTGAAGCTCCTCCTCGTTGAGGACTGCCTCTTGAACCGTCTCACGGGCTTTGCGTTCTATTCCCCTTCTAATTCCCTCTACCGAAGGGTTTACCTCCCTCACGTGCCTCGAGACCTGCCTTATAAGCTCTATGTCTATTTCCGAACCTCTACCGTCAATTCTCATGGCAGGTTCTCCTTTTCATTTAAGGGGGGAGCGACCCCCCAAGCATTATTATCTGAGTAGCTGGAGAACGAGCTGGGGTAGGGTATTCGCCTGAGCGAGCATGGCTATGCCGGACTGCATCCTTATCTGCATGGTGGTGAAGGTTGCCATCTCCTTAGCAAAGTCCACGTTCCTGATGACGGATTCCGCTTCGTTGGTGTTGTCCTGAGCAACCTTTTGAGCATCGTAGATAGTTTGTAGGTTGTTCATAACAGCTCCGATTTCGGAACGAACGATGTCAACCCTTTGTATAGCTTTCTTTATAATAAGCAGAGCCTCCTCAGCTCTGGGGTTTGTAAGGACATTGATAGCATTCAGATTTTTAGCTGTTGCGTCTCCTCCAGGAGCCAAGTTAAAGTTAAATCCAACATTAGTATTAGATACCCCAGAGTAGTTGACCTTATATGTATCTATTCCAGCGATATCTACTTCTCCAACATCTATGTAGAAATATGTCTGGTTATTGTCAAAATTCACATTCCCTAAGCCTTCAAATAATTGTCCTAGTCTAACAGTAACAACTCCATCTCCTCCGGTTCCAGTAGTAGTTGATGCAGTAATCTTAACTCCTATAGTTTCTCCACCTCCAGTTTCGAGGACAAGCTTACCATCAACAGCCTTCGCTCTAATATCTTTGCCTGCAGCAGAAGCTGCTGTATTTATTTTGTCAACAAGCTGTTGTAAACTTGTAACATCACTATCTATAACAACTACAAAATCCCCTGTTGTAGCCGTTGCATCAGCAGCACCAACAAAGAAGTCAAGCCTTAGACTATTAAGAGTGTCATTAGCATCTGTCCAAAGATTTGCAAAGCCAGTAAAGCTTTCCGAAGCTTGGTTAACATTCTTAGCTTGGGCTTCTATTCCCAGCGCTTGCAAATCTGTATTTGAATTTATAGCATCCGCGAGCGTTTTTGCATCTACAAGTCTGTCGGTCCCATCCCAGCTTATAACTCTTATTCCAGCTATATCAACATAATCTCCATTTTCCACAACCCAATCGGAAGGAGTTCCTAAGTCCGCAGAGAAACTTGCATTAGTGCCTGCTCCTGCAGAACTGTATATTGCTCCTTGAGCACGAGCCAAATATGCTCCTAAATCTTTGGGTAACACACTATCAATGCTTATAGAAACAACCTGATCCTTCCTTGCTCCATAATGTATATACTTGCCTGTGAATGTTCCATCCAACAACTTAATACCGTTGTATTCAGTATCCCTGCCTATCTTTTCTATAGCGGATATTAGATTATCTATCTCTCTCTGTAGTGCTGCTCTTGCGTTGGGGTCGTTGATGTCGTTAGCTGCGTTTTCCGCCTTTACGTAGATTTCCTTGAGCTTGTTATAAATCTGGCCGGCGGAATTCTCCGCTATCTGGAGAGCGGATATACCGGTTTGGATGTTCCTGTTACCCTGTTCAAGACCAGCGGAGACAAGGGCAAGTTGGTCCGCTATGAACAGTCCTGCGGAGTCATCCGCAGCGTTCAAAATTCTGAGACCCGTTGAAAGTCTCAAAAGAGACTTGTTCATAAGCCTCTCGTTTGTTTTGAGGGCGGTATGCGTTACCGCCGACTCGTAGTTAAAGTTAATTCTCAGAGCCATGGCTGACACCTCCTATGTGATTTTTAGTCAAGTATCTATATCGGAGATAGGTTGGATATTTTTAACTTGACGTTAGTAAGAGGTGCGTAATTAGGGTTTTAACCTTTCTATTAGTTTATTTCTAAGTTCCTGAGACAGCTCAAAGAACTTCTCTGCCTTTTGCTTAACTTCCGTAGCTTCTTTCTCGGTTATGTCTTCCGAGGTGGTAAATGTATCGTAATCTGCACTTTGCCTGTAGTTAAAAAGCTGGTCAAAAAGGGTAAGCATTTCCCGCTCAGAGGAAAATCTGAGGTGTAGTAAGCTTCTAATTCCCTTGTGCGTTACGGGGTCTTCTCCTAAAAGGTAAAGCAGGCTTTTACTCATGTTAAATGCTACATAGTAAGCTCTACTCACTAGGTCAAGATAAAGTTTGTGTTCAAGAAGTATGGGGAGACCCCTGAGAATATCCTTAGCCTTTCTGTAGTGAAGTTCGGAAAAGCGCAACCTGTCTTCCAAAGAATACCTATCACCTTCCATCAGACTTCTATGCCCTCCTCCAATACTTTAATTACTAAAGGGATTTCCTTGTTTTCGAACTTTCTTTTGGTTAGAAAAACAGGCGAAACGAAGACCTTATACTTGAAGTTAAAATCCGTAATAACTTCTTCTACTTTTTTCCTTTGCTGGGGTTTAATCCCATCTGGCAACACCACCAGAAGGTCTATGTCGCTTTCGGAATTGAAAGCTCCCCTCACGTAGGAACCGAATAGGAACAGTCTAATTTCCGGGATAATTTGCACGAGTTGTTTTTTAAGCTTCCTTATGGGTGCACCGGATAGTGTTTCGATGTTCTCTATGGAAATACAGGCAAGTTTACCCATAAGGGTAAATATAGTCTCAGGAAAGTTCGGATAAAGCGTTCCTTATGCGTTCTATACCCTTTTCTATGTTTTCCATGCTGGTTGCGTAGGAGAGCCTCAGATAACCTTGCGCACCGAAGGGTGAACCGGGAACACAGGCAACCTTTGCCTCCTCGAGGAGCATCTGGGCGAGCTTTATGTCGTCCCCCAGCTTTTGGGAGTAGTAGGAGAAGTTAGGAAAGATGTAAAAAGAGCCTTTCGGCTTGAATACGCTGACATAGGGTATGCTCTTTAAAAGCTCGTAGGCTCTCTCCCTTCTTTTGGTGAATTCCTCTTTCATTCTTGCCACGTAGTTTTTAGCTTCAGGGTTTTTTAGGGCTTCCAAGGCTCCGAACTGGGCAAAGGTGGTAACGTTGGAGACAGTTTGGCTGTTTAGGCTCGCTATCACCTTAGCGTATTCCTCCGGGCAGGCAACGTAGCCCACCCTCCAGCCTGTCATGGAGAAGGTCTTGGAGAAGGCGTTTACCGTAAAGGTTATCCTCTTAATCTCCTCCGAAAGGGAGGCAACGCTGACGAACTCCTCTTCATACACGAAAGCCTCGTAGCACTCGTCGGTGATTATGAAAATGCCTTTTTGGAGGCAAAGCTCTGCTATCTTCTCAAGCTCCTCCTTTGGATAGACCGCTCCGGTGGGGTTGTTGGGGGAGTTCAGAACTATCGCTTTCGTTCTTTCCGTTATTCTCTCCTTCACCGCGTCAGCGGTCGGTATAAAACCTCCATCTTCAGAAGTAGGAACTTCAATTGGAACTCCTCCGAGGAGCTTTATCTGCTCGGGATAGGTTACCCAGTAGGGAGAGGGCAGGAGAACCTCATCTCCCTCGTTGAGTATGGTCATGAATATGAGGAAGAGAATCATCTTGGCACCGGTTGAGACCACTATCTCGGAGGGTTTGTATTCCACTGAGTTCTCTTCGTAGAGCTTCTGGGCTAAGGCTTCCCTGAGCTGGGGAATTCCCGCAGAAGGGGCGTATTTGGTCATTCCCTCTTTGAGGGCTTTTATGCAAGCTTCCTTTACGAACTCGGGCGTGTCAAAGTCCGGCTCACCCGCTCCGAAGCCTATAACGTCTATACCTTTGGCTCTAAGCTCCTTTGCCTTGGCGGTTATGGTGAGCGTGGCTGAGGGCTTTAACTGGGCTACCCTTTGGGAGAGCATAGGTAAATTATAGCTTACATATAGCCGGCACCGCTTTAACAATCGAGAGTGATTATAGGTGGCAGAGGTTGAAACAGTTTTTATGACAAAGCGGTTTTGAAATTTTAAATTCTCGGATTGCTTTTTACATTTGTAATACACAAAAATAGGGGGTGCGACAGGGGAGTGCGACACAGAAAGCGACTTGACACGACAAAAACTTAAGATTTAGCTTCACTTAGCGCTAAAAAACTTTACGGAGGGTAGTGCTATGAAGGGAGTTATATTTGCAATCATACTTTTTCTAATTTGCTATCCGTTTACCTCATTCAATGCTATTACATGGCAGTTCTTTACTTTAGAAGAACCAAAACTTTTTGAGGATTATCTTGATATTGAAGTGGATTCCAATGGAAATATACACATAATCTATGGTGGTCAAGGCCTATATTATGCACACTTTGATGGCTCTTCGCAGAATACACAGACGGTAATCCCAATAGGGCTTGATAGAATCAGCACAGCTATAGATAGTAACGGTCGAATGCATGTTGTATATTTAAAGACAAATAATAACGATACAGGTAGTCTATATTACATTACAAATATAAATGGGCAGTGGTCTCAGCCAGAACTGATTGCGAATATACCTGATACTTTTTTTATGCATATTGGTATAGATGTAGATTCCAACGATAAACCTCATGTAGTTTACAGTCATCGTGACCCTGATACTTTATCTTGGAAAATATTTTACACAAGGAAAATGGCTAATCAGTCATGGTCACAACCGGAAAATTTATCGAATAGTACCGGCTGGGTATATGATGTAGATATAAAAGTATTGCAAACTAATGTTTATATATTTTACGTCATTGAAGATACAGGAAATTATTCTCTTTATAGTATAAATAACACTTCAGGCTCATGGTCTGCACCAACAACTATAGATACAGGCACTTATATTAGTGATGTCTCAACTCATAAAGACTCGAATAATAATATTCACATAACATATAAACATGATGACAATAACAATGTTAAAAGCATTAAGTATGTTCAGTATTCTAACATCAATAACACTTTTTCCACACCAGAGATTGTAATTTCATCACAAGACTACCCTAGTATAGTTATAATTAATTACACGGATATATATACAGACAGTAACGGCACACCATATATAATTTTTTCAGCTCGTGATTCTCTTTCTCCATATGCTTTTAGCAGAGGATATCTTTTCAAAAAAGATAATAATAATGGTAATTGGCTAAATTTCCAATCCACGCCTGCATATAGGGGTTACTTACCAGTATCAATAGCTGTAGCTCCTAACACAAACGATGTCATATACGGATATATAGATAGTGGATTGAAACTATCCATATTTGAATATAGCAACAACAACGAAATAGAAATATATACGGATAAAGCTCGTGGAATTCCCAGATACATATCTATAGAAGTTGATACAAATAATCAAGCACATATAGCTTTTTACGACCAACTAACTTACGACATAGTTTATATGCAACCAAATAGCAACGGAGTAAACAGGGAAATAATATTCAACGCGAAGGATTGGGGTGGATACATATCTATGGAACTTGATTCAAACAATATGCCTCACCTTATCTTTTTAGAAGACAGTATTGATTACTCTTCTGCAAGGCTTCGCTACGCTTCTAAAGACCCAAACAGCGGATGGATAGTAGAGAGAATTACTACTGGATATATATCTATACTGAATGATTTATCCCTGGATATAAATAACCAGCCACATACAATATTCCTGGATGCACTGTATGGAAACATAAAATATTACTACAAAGATCAATATTGGCGACAGGGGAGTATACAAATACAACCAAGTTATCAAATAAACGATATAGCACTATCAATGGATAATAACAATAACCTACATATTGTATACACTAAGGGAACTGTCATAAATTACGCTACTAATAACAATGGTAATAATTGGATAGAAGAAAGTATAGATGTTAGCAACAATAGTAACCATAATTACTACCTTGCATATATAGAAATAGACAGTAACAATGATATACATGTGCTATACAACAGCTTTTTCACCGATATTTATTTATCTAATGGGTTCTTAAAATATGGATATAAATCTGGCAATCAATGGAGCATAGAAACAATTACATCAAATACAAATGGATTAGTTCCGATATCACTTAGAATAGATAACGGCAATGTCCCACATATAGCCTTCTTTGACGCTGATACAGGCGAGCTTAAATATGCGACAAAACATGCTAATGGGTGGGCTATAGAGACAATTTATCAAAATGGTGGAGGATATTATGAATATACAGATATTGCCATAGATGCAAACGGGAATATACATATGGTCTTGTTCGATTTTAATCAATACAAGCTTATATATGGTGTGGGAGTTTCTAACTATACTGGAGACGCAGGACCAATAGATACTCCTTTAAGTGATGATGACGACGATAACCTCTTTGGTTGCGGAGGGGGTGCTCCGATAGGCTACATGAGCCTTAGTGTGCCGAGCGCTATATTCCTCAGAAGGTTACTCAGGAGGGTGAGGGGATGACTTCTACCCTGCGGGTTTGTGCCCGCGGGGGTCATAAATTAAAGCTATGGGGGCGTTTTGGGTAACCTTTTCCTTCGTGTTCTGGCTCATATCCTTTCCTATGAGGGGATTTTTACTACAAAGTCAGGAACACCTTGTTGCCTTCTTAGTTACTCACATAATAGGACTCCTTACAATAGGACTCTTTTTGAGGAGAGAGTTTTTTAAATTGATATTACCCTTTGCCATTAGCTCAACCTCTATGCTCACAGCAACCTATCCCTTTCTCCCTTATAAAGCTCTGATAATAGCCTTGATAGGATTGTTCAGCAGTTTTGCCTCGGTTAATATGGGGATTTTTCTCAAAAATGAGGTAAGCCTTTTCAATTCAAAAAGTGTATGGGTTCTCGGTGGAGTTGCTTTAGGTAATGCTGCAACTTTTACTCTAAGTATTATTCCCACAATGCCGGAGGTTAAGTATTTAATATTAGGTATTGTTTTAGCGTCTATCCTAATCTTTCAACCGAACAGATACGAGTTTATCGAAAATAAAAGTTTTAACCACACGGATGCCCTTTTCATATTTGCATTATATCTTGCAGGAGGAATAATGTATGGCATCGTGATGCCAAAATACATGCAAACTTTAAACTTACAAACTGTAGAGGTTATCTTTTACGTTATTGCTGTTTTGTGCGCAGTATTCCTTATTTCCAAGCAAAACAGCGCTATATGGATACTTAAGGTTATAACTATTGTTCTTATAGGTTTCTCCTTCGTGTTTATGCACCTAAAAAACTCCTGGACAACCAGCGCTTCTATGTTCTTACTCCAATCGGGGTTCGGTTTTGCGGATATATATGTTCTATTGCTACTTCTAAAGTATCCGAACCCGCTGAGGTCCTTTGGTATGGGATTTGCAATTGTATGTGCCTCTATACTTGCGGGGACAGGGCTAAGTTATACTAACCTGTCCGAACACCTAATATCCGCAATCGGGACCCTTGCTCTAATACTTACAGCGGTAAGTCTTATGATGACTCAATACAGGTTATCACCAGCCCCGAATAAAAAATCGGAAAAGGACATGGAAGCCTTTATAAACGATTGCCTACAGAAGCTATCCAAGCGAGAACAAGAGGTTCTGGCTCTTATGCTAAAGAAGAAAAGTTACAGAGCAATAGCCAAGGAGCTGGGTATAAGCATCTCTTCGGTAAGAGAATATGTGAAGAGAATTTGCACAAAATTGGGTATGGACAAGGACGAGATTGTTGACATATTCAAGAACGCTAAGCTTTAAACTAATCCCTCTTTTACGAGAAGCTCCGCTATTTGGACCGTGTTCGTTGCCGCACCCTTGCGGATGTTGTCCGCTACCACCCACATGGCAAGTCCCGGTTCGAAGGCAAGGTCTTTCCTTATCCTTCCTACAAAGACTTCGTCTCTTCCCTGGGCATCTATGGCGAGGGGGTATTCGGACTTTGAGGGGTCGTCTATCACCACCACACCGGGAGCTTTTGAGAGAACCTCACGGGCTTTCTCGGGGGATATTTCCCTTTTGGTCTCTATGTGGACAGCCTCGGAGTGGGAGTAGAAGACGGGAACTCTAACCGCAGTGGCGGACACTTTTATGTTTTCGTCGTGCATTATCTTTCTCGTCTCGTTGAGCATCTTAAGCTCTTCTCTTGTGTAGTCGTTCTCCATAAAGACGTCTATGTGCGGGACAGCGTTGAAGGCTATTTGTTTGGCTATGTATTTGGGTTCGGGTATTGGTCTTCCTTCACACCATGCTTTTGTCTGCTCTTCAAGCTCCCTTATAGCCTTTGCTCCCGCTCCGGAGACGGACTGATAGGTTGCAACCACCACCCTATTTATTCCCGCATAGTCATATATGGGCTTTAGAGCCACGACCATCTGAATGGTGGAGCAGTTGGGGTTGGCTATTATTCTCTTGTTTTTGAACATATAAATGTCTTCGGGGTTAACTTCCGGGACTATGAGGGGAACTTCGGGGTCCATCCTCCAGGCGGAGGAGTTGTCCACCACCACGACCCCGTCCCGAGCAAACTTGGGGGCGTATTCCTTGCTTATGCTCCCCCCTGCGGAAAAGAGGGCTATGTCTATACCTCTGAAGGAGGTCTGTTTATTCAGAGCTTTGACCTCGTATTCCTTCCCCTTAAAGCTAAGCCTCTTCCCTTCAGAGCGTTCGGAGGCAAAGAGGACAAGCTCATCGACGGGAAAGTCTCTCTCTTCCAGAACTTTTAGGAAAGTCCTTCCGACCTCTCCGGTAGCCCCTACTATGGCAACTTTGTAGCCCATGGGGGAAGTATTATACCTTAAGTCAGCAATCCAAAAGTGCTGGCTTCTTGCTTTTCGTATGAAAATTTATAATTTGTTTTACATGAGCTTAATTACAAGAGTAAGCAGTAGATATCAAATAGTAATACCCAGAGAAGTCAGAAATAAGTTAGGAATAAAAGAAGGGGACAGGATAGTATTCGAAATAGAGGGTGATACGATAAAAATAAGAAAGGTGAAAGATTTTTTAAACTTAGCAGGAATTTTAAAAGACAAATCTGTTTCCCACAGAAATATAAGGGAAAAAGCGGAGGAGGAAATAGTAAAGGATGTTCTATGAAGGGATAATGGATACGAACCTATTTATCAGATATCTTCATGATGGCACAGATATGGACAGAAAAAGTTTAAAGCACTTATCTTAAAAGCTCTTCAAAACGGGAATGTGTTTTTTATACCTTCGATAAAGATTTTAAGAAATTCAAAGAAGCCAAAGTGCTTTAAGTTAGAATTCATACACCATGGGTAGGGTGCTGGTTTTATACGACTCCAGAACCGGGAACACCAAAAGAATGGCAGAGCTTGTGGCGGAGGGTGCAAGGAGCGTTGAGGGAACCGAAGTCAGGATAAAGCATGTGGACGAGGCTACAAAGGAAGATGTCCTCTGGTGCGACGGCTTGGCTGTTGGCTCTCCCACCAACATGGGGTTGGTTTCCTGGAAGCTGAAGAAATTTTTTGACGAAGAACTGGGGGAACTCTGGGGGGAGATAGACGGAAAAATCGGGTGTGCCTTTTCCTCTTCCGGAGGATGGGGAGGCGGAAGCGAGATAGCCTGTATGTCTATACTGACAATACTTATGAACTTCGGTTTTTTAGTGTTTGGAGTAACTGACTACGTCAGTGATGAGCTTACGCTCCATTACGGAGCGGTTCTTGAGGGAAAACCTAAAAATGAAGCTGAGGAGGAAGCCTGCAGAAGGCTCGGAAGGCGTCTTGCCCAGTGGGTAGCCTACTTCGTAGATGGAAGAAAGGAGGTTTTGGAAGATATAAAGAGGGATAAGGGAGAGGAGGAGTGATTTTTCATAAAAGATTTCTAATCTACGGGCAAACCGCTCGGAACTCTTTTAGGAATTACGGAGTTCAAATAGTAAACCTTTGGACTGGTTAATGATTTTAAAAATTCAACTATGTAGTCTATTTCGTTTTGACTTAGGCTTATCGGTTCTATGTCCAAGGTTGACAATATCCACGATATAGTTTGCTCATCATTTTTCAAGGTTGAAGCTAATTCAGCAGGAATGCCATTCTCATAGGGGTCATAATTCCTCAGATATATTTCAGGATTAAGGTGATGTAGTATAACTTTTCTAAGGTCGTTATAAGCACCATTGTGAAAGTAGGGTTTGGTAACAGCCACGTTACGGAGCGGAGGCGTTCTAAACTTAAATCTGTCGCTTTCAATACCGGTTACATTGTATCTTCCAAAATCAAAACCATTCTCATTCTTTCCAGGTCCGAATTGAGGAACACCTATATTGTGAAACCTCTGGTCGGTGAATAAAGAGCCTGAATGACAGGTATAACATTTAGCTTTGCCAAAGAATAATAAGGCTCCCCTCTTAGCTTCATACCTCAGGGCATTATCGTCCCCCCTGAGATACCTGTCCCAAGGACTATCGTCAAGTGTGAATGCTTCAATTTCAAATTCAGCTATGGCATTTGCATAGTCAGCTATAGTAAACTCTCTCTGTCCGTAAGCTCTTCTGAATAGCTCCACGTATTCAGGAATGCTCATCAACCTTGCCATAACAGCTTCCCAGATTTGGCTAAACTGCCCGTCGGGTATAGTAGCGAGTTCGTTAATTGAACCATCAACTGCGATATCTCCCTCTAAACCTCTCATTTCATGTCTGGAGGTAATGGGGAATAGGGCTTGGACCGCAAGCATACTATCCAACCCCTCCGGCAATTGAGCACCTGCAGGCGTTCTCAGCGCATCTTGGATTTTTTCTACTCGCGCATCCCAGAACATAGTAGTAAGTTCCCCGTGTCCTCTATTGAAAACGTCGGGTGCGTTTCTCGGTATGAAGGGTCTATTGGGGTCTTTCGTTCTCTGTAAACATATACCCGACCCCTTTGTGCCTATAGATAGGGGCAGGCAATCACCTGTTCCGAACCTCGGGTCATGACAGGTTGCGCAGGAAATATCCTTATTACCGCTGAGAATTTTGTCAAAGAACAAAGCCCTCCCCAAAGCAACCTTATTCGGGTCTGTCTTGGGCTTCTCAATAGGTTTTAGGTTGTGTTTCTTTATCAAAGAGCGAAGCTCACTATCAACAGAACTGCCACCGCAAGAAAAAAGAAAAACTAAAAAGAAAAAGCCAACAACTGTTAAGGCGTGCATTGGTTTACCTCTATATATAGGGCTGGAATGGTAACGGTAGAAGCTGGTGCATTTGGGGGTGAGGAAAAAGAGCCATTTCCTATACGAGTTCCTGAGTCCATGTAATCACCGCTAAATCTCACATAAAAAGGTATTTGAGTCATCCATACCTTATACTGGCTTGTTCCCAAGCATTCACTAACGAAAAAAGGTTCTCCACTTAATACTGTCCCTTCGTTCTTATATTCGTCATCGAGGGTTGCATCAAGGAGTATGTATTTTGAGCTTCCGGGTGCATAACGGTAAACATAATAAGCTCCGTTCGAGCCTGTTCCCGGTGCTGACGAATCAAAGTTTTCATTAATAGGTTGTGATGAAAAGTTAATGTCAAGCCCTATATTTGGGTCTGTGTTATAGAGTTGCCACATAGCAAATTCTATATTTCCATTTGGGTCAAGTTTTTGAGGGTTTATAATGGCACCGAGTGTTATTTCCGTAGGGGAGGAAGGAGTAACCTTATTTCTTATTTCCCATATACAAGCCCACCAATTTTGGTATGTTTGACCATTGATGTTTACATCAATGGTTGGCACCTCTGAAATAAAAGAAATCAACTGCCTAACGAAGGGGTCATCACTACCTCCGTAGGCTCTGCCAAGAGCTTCACCGAAAGCAAGAACAAGTTCTCTACTTGCCCACCCGCACTCCGTTTTATTTTCGTCCTTGGAAAGGTTTACGTTGTATGTGTTTCCGTTAACTGTAACAGTTCCAGAAATCTGATTTGATGTTACGGTTCCGTCAAAGTTTACTGTTATTTGTGAATTCCCAAGGGTTTGTCCAGTAACGGTTCCTCTAAAAGCATTCCCTGAAATTGTGCCATTGAAGTTGCTTTCCCATAAGTATCCTCCTACCCATCCCTTACCACTTACCTGTGAACCATTCTGAGTAAGCTCGAGGCAAACGGGACCCTTCGGTGCGTTGCCGGTCTGTTGAGAGGAAAGTTGGACTGTATAGTTCCCTATCCATACACCAGCTACATTCTCACCTCCCCCGTCTCCCCCACATCCGAACAAAGTCAAAGAAGCTGCTGACAGTCCTAAAATCAACTTTCTGCTTCGCATGACACTTACCTCCCACTTCTAACTTAAAAGCTACTTCATAAAGCAAAGAAAATTAGGGTGCGGTAAATATCTCGGTGGCAAAAGCTTGAACATTGGATGAAGGAGTTCCGTAAGCCGATATAGCTACCACATAGTCTTCCCAGCTTGTTAAAGGTTGGCTCGGATAGAATTCACCACATCCTGAAGGAGAAACTCCATAAGTTAGTGAGCTGACTGAGGAAGGACACCATAAGCTCCAAACGGTGCATTCAGATAAAGAAATCTTATCGTATAAACATTGTTTATCGTAGAAAGAGATTAAAAAGCCTTGAATTCCGGATATGGAGTTATTCCAAGAGACATTCACACTGGAACCACTTACACTTATGGTAATATTTAACCCTCCGAAATCACTATTCAGACTATACAAGACCCAATCACCGTTAGGGGCAACATAGTATGAACAAGAACCTCTTTGTATGTGCACTTTGCCAGAACTATTATTCCACGTTCCGGAAAATTTAATTCCATCCCAGCTACCAGAAAAGTTTCCTCCTATGTTTACACCATCTACATTGCCACTCCAGGAGCCACCTACACTATTTCCTATTCTGTTTCCATTAACCGTTCCTATGTCAACACCACCCTGACATCCATAGTAGGAGAATAAAAACTGAGTTTCGAAAGTGCCGTTGGAATCGGGCATACATGCTACTAAATAACCCGATGTAGGGTCTTCAGGATTACTTGTTGGGTCTTCAGTATAGTAGCCTAAGTATATGTCATATCCAGCTTGGTTACAATCCGACAGACCTGTGCTTGCCTCTCCTCCGCATCCAAACAAAGCTAAAAATACAACAGGCAAGCCCACAAATAGCTTCTTGCCCATCATAACTACTCACCTCCCTCTTTTATCTTCTGTCTTAGGGAAATAAAGGCTGGTGAATTTTCACAAAAGGAGATACAGAGGCAAAGTAATCGGAGCTAACGTGGATTTTCGGAAGCGTTACCCTTAATCAAAATACCTAACAATTCTGTAATAGGTATCCCTCTGGGCGGGTCTGAAGCCTGCGTCTTTTATTGCCTGCACCATGTCCTCAACCTTGGGAATGCTCACCTTAAAGTCGGTAGAGGAGATAACATTTTCCTCTATCATCACAGAGCCGAGGTCGTTGGCACCGAAGTGAAGCCCTATCATACCCACGGGCATGGTTTGGGTAACGTGGGAGCTTTGAACGTTCTCAAAGTTATCGAGGAAAATTCTGGAAAGCGACAGCACCTTCAGATAATAAACCGAACTCGCAGGCTCAACGAAGTCAAGCTCTGTATTTCCCTTCTGAAAAGTCCAGGGAATAAAGGCGGTAAAGCCCCCTGTCTCGTCCTGAATTCTTCTGACCCTGTCGAGGTGTTCGATTATGTGCTCTATGCTCTCCAAGTGTCCGAACATCATGGTGGCGGTTGTGGTCATTCCGAGTTCGTGAGCTGTTCTGTGAACCTCTTCCCACTCTTCCACCGAACACTTACCCGGCGAGACCTTATCCCTTACCTCCTGAGATAGAACCTCCGCACCTCCTCCGGGAACGGACATAAGACCTGCCTCTTTGAGCCTTTGCAGAACCTCCCTGATAGAGATTTTTTCGAGTTTGGAAAGATAAACTATCTCGGGGGCGGAGAAGCAGTGTATCTGAATTTGGGGGAACTTTTCCCTTATAGCGGAAATCATCTCTTCGTAAAAGCTGAGGGGCAGGTCGGGATTAATTCCACCCTGCATAAGCAGGGTAGTTCCTCCCCAATCCACAAGCTCCCGCACCTTCTCAAGGATTGTGTCTATGTCCAAGGTGTAAGCGTCGGGGTCGCTCTTTCTCCTGTAAAAGGCACAGAATTTACAGCCTGCTATGCAAACGTTGGTGTAATTTACGTTCCTGTCTATTACGAAGGTAACGACCCCTTCGGGGTGCTTTCTTTCTCTGACGAGGTTGGCAAGCATTCCGAGGGTGGTCAGGTCCGCATTTCTGTATAGCTCGAGAGCCTCTTCGGTAGAGAGTCTTTCCCCTGCAACTACTTTATCCTTTATGTAATCTACAGAGATTGCTTTCATCTTCATCCTCCGAATGGGAACATTTTAAATAAATTTACGCATTATCTTACCACTTCCCAGCTCAATATTGCTTATAAGTTGATAAAAATATCATAAAATAGTAAAATACCTCCGAAGGAGGTGTGTCATGAAACTTAAGAAGTTCCTTATGACAGCGGTTCTGTCGGGTGCTTTTGCAAGCGGTGCCTTTGCCCTTGACTTGGCTGAGGACATAAAAACCACCATCGAAATAAGACCACGATGGGAAAACGCTCAGGTGGACAACAACGGTTTTAAAACAGCTAACTCCTTTACCACGAGGATACGGGTAGGAACAAAACTGATAAATCTCGGAGGAGTGGAGGGACTGTCTTTGTTCTTCGAACCTTGGGTGGTGAACGCTCTTTGGAAGGATTACAGACCTGAAAAATCGGGATACGAGCTTATACCGGACCCGGAGCAGGTTAGGATAAACCAGGTGTATGTGGGGTATAAGGCTAAGCTGTTTAGCCTCAAGGTTGGAAGACAGCAGATTACCTTTGACAACCACAGGTTTATGGGGAATGTGGGTTGGAGACAGATGGCTCAAACCTTCGATGCGGTGAGGTTAGATTTAAATCCTATCAAGGACTTGACCTTAAACCTCGTGTATGTAGGCGCAAAGACGGGAGTAACTGACACAAAAGCGGGGGAAAAGGCGGTCTGGGTTTTCGCACCCCACAACACCTACATAGGTGAGGATACTCCTGTAAACGACTCCCTCCTGTTCAGAGCAAATTACAGCCTGTCCGCTTACAAAACCAACATAACCCTTTACTCTTACCTGCTGAACGGGATGCACGATACTTACGGTCTGAAGGTCAACGGTTCACCTACCATAACGGGAAACATATCGGTCGGCTTTTGGGGAGAGGTCGCTTACCAGAAAGACCCAACACTCACGGACCACGAAACGGTGAACCAGAACATAGAAGCTTACTACTACTACGTTAGCTTAAAGCCCCAATATAAGTCTCCCTTCGGGAACGTATTTGTAGAAGTAGGTTATGAGTTCTTGGAGGGTGCGGACCGAGGCGAAACGAGGGGGTTCACCACACCTTTAGCAACACTGCACGGGCACAACGGCTGGGCGGACGCATTCCTCGCTTATACCGGAGTATCCAACACTTACGGTCTTGAGGACTTCAGGGTAGGAGGCGGGATAAAAAGTAAAACTTTGGGAAAGCTGGCTTTGAGGTATCACACCTTTAAGGCGGACAAAAGCTTCCCAGGTGGTGGAGACAAGTTCGGGAATGAGATAGATGTGGTTTATACAAAGAAAGTTCTCAAGAACTTAACGGTAGGTGCGAAGGCGGCTCTTTACGATGCGGATGATGAAGCGAGAAATGCAGGAGTGGCAGACAAGGACATAAAGAAGTTCTGGGTCTGGTTAACTTACAGGTGGAGTATGTAAGCAAGCCTCTGCCCCCCTCTGCCCTCCTCTCCCTTTACTACCTTCCCAGCTGTCTGCAGACGCGCAGGTGGGCTACGAGTAGCTCATTTGCATACCCACTGAGCGCTATTTCCCTCAAACCCCTGCAACACACCTTTACCTTTTCGTCCTCCTTAACCGAAGGGACGCCCGAATGGGCGTATTTATTTAAGAGATGTCCGCAGTCCAGAACCTGCCCCTTGTAGGTTATTAGACCGTTATACTGAGCGTGGGCAAGAAGCACCCACCCGAGAACGAGTATCAGAAAGGTCATTTATACCCACCTTTTGGCTGATACATGGGTTTGATTGTGGGAGGAGTGAACGGTTTATACCCCTTGGGTATAGAAAAGGCATCCTTGGGAACATTTTCTTTTTTAACGGACTTTACCACTTCAACGGTTGTCATGTTTCCCATACCCTTCATGCTCGTTTCCATCATCACCGCAACACCGTATTTGTCCATAAACTCCTTAAGTTCTCTTTTTGCGTCCCTGAGAAGCTTTTTGTATTTGGGGTTCGATTTTACCCTCGGGTCCTTCTCAGCTTCTCTGAAGAAGTTTTCTATCCTCTGCATCTCAGCCTGATACAGGGTTTTATCCTTAGCAGCCCAAATAACCGTGTCGGTCTCGCCGAACATGGTTTTCATTTTGGTTACTATCTTTCTCGCCTTCCACTTCCCAACCTGCTTGTATTCGTCGGTAACTTTTAGGTCCCTGTTGGGTCTGCAGTTGCCCTGCTGGTCGCACTCGTAAAAGGCAGAAAGTATCATGTAAGCCATGGTGGACGCCGGCATTTCCATTTTCGTATACATCTTTCTTCCGTGATTTATGTCGTAGGTTATGACCTTACCGTCTTTGAACATGGTTATTTTTTCGGTCTTTTCCTTCTGAACAGGTTTTGTCTGCATTCCCGGTATAAAAAATCCTCCCTCGATGGAAGAAATTAAAACCTGTTTAACGTATCCGTCGGTTATGTATTCTTTAACTTCGGACTTCTGAGAAACCATACCCTTTGAGGTAATCTCCTTTTCAATGACAAAAGCCTCAAGGGAAAAGCCCAAAGAAAATGCAAGTAAAAGAGCGAGCAAGGTTCTCATGGCACTCACCTCCCTTTAAAATTCCCCAAATATAAGCTTATTGGGGTCTTCTTCTGACAGCTCAACACCTTTACGCGCTATAAAATCTTCCAACTTCCCTTTATCTTTTAGGGGAGTAAGCTTTTTCTCTCCGCTGGGGGTTTCCCACAGAATAGAGTAACTGTCCCCCTTTATCACCACGTCGGGTTTAAGTATCTTAAAACCCTTACTTTCCATAACCCTCAGGAAGGTGTTTTCCTCCAAAGCGAGAACGAAGAGGGGGTAATCCTTTCTAACTTCGGGAGAGTCATCTATAGTATCTTCGAGCTTTTTAAATACCTCCAGCATAGCCTCCGAGAGAGCGTTTCCAAAGTCTTCCTCCGTCAGGGTATCCTCACCCGTAAACCAGAGCTGAAACTTATCCTCATAGGAAGTAAGCTCAAGCTTAAAGTATTTCATGCTAATAATTTACCCCTTAATCAACTCCTTTGGAACGGTTATGGGTTTCCAATCGGGAGTGTGGGGTATCTTTTTATTTTTACCCTCTTCCATGAGCTTTTTTACATAATCGGGGATCTCCGGGTTTACTTCAAAGTCGTATAGGTAATACTTTACTCTCACCTTCGGGACAAATCCCGGTGTGGCAGGTATGGGAATGTCCAGAACATCTTCGTAGGTTGCCTCCCCCTTCCCCTCCCTTATTGCCCTAAGGACCTCCCTTAGGACCCTCTCCCCCGCCGCGTTTTTCAGATAGTTTTCCATCTCCTTATTTCTTTCCAAAAGCCCGTTAGGGCTGTAATCGGACGGCTGGTTTTGCCTGTGTCCGAATATATAGTCTTTATCGCTGTATATATCCGCATGGTAGCCCGAGAAGGTGTCGCTCCAAACCACAATGGTGGGAATAAATACATCTCCCCTTTCCCTATCCAGAAACACCCAGGCACAGCTTTTAGGGGGCTGGGGGTCTATGCCGGTCGGAGAAACGTATCCCTGAATGTTAACGGGAAGCATAAAGGGCATCTGACCCTGCTCTAAGCCTAAGATTTCTATGTGTCCGCAATACTTAAAGACCCTGATGTCGGACCCGAAGGAAAGGCTCAGAACGAGTAGCACCAGAGACAACAAAACCCTCACGGCTACGCCCTCCTTATCCTACATATTACAGCAATATTTCCACCTCGGGGGTGAACTTTACCACCAGGTAAAATAATCTCCATGAAGACCCTCTTTGAAAAGTCGAAAAAAGGCAGAAAAGGCTACAACTTACCCTCTTTAGATGTTCCGAGAGTAGAGCCCAAAGAGGTTGTATCGGATAAATACTTGAGGGAGGAGCTGAACCTGCCGGACCTTTCCGAGCTTGATGTGATAAGGCACTTTACCAAACTCTCCCAGAAGAATTACGCCGTGGATACTACAATGGTCCCCCTCGGTTCGTGCACTATGAAGTATAACCCCCGTATCAACGAAGAACTGGCAAGCATGGAAGAGTTTACAAATGTCCACCCCTTAACTCCGCAGGAGTTTATTCAGGGAACTCTACGCATAGCTTACGAACTGAAGGAACTCCTTAAAGAACTCGGTGGTTTTGCGGAAGTGTGTCTTCAGCCCGCAGCGGGAGCACACGGAGAGTTTCTCGGGCTTCTGCTCATAATGGCTTACCACCGGGACAGAGGGAACACCAACAAGAAAAAGATACTCATACCGGACTCCGCCCACGGAACAAATCCAGCTTCCGCAGCGATATGCGGGTTTGAAGTCATAACCGTAAAGAGCGACGAAAAGGGTGAGCTTGATTGGAAAGATTTTATGAGTAAGCTCGACGACGAAACAGCCGCCCTGATGATTACGAACCCCAACACACTCGGCATATTTGAGCGCAACATAAAGGAAATCGCCCGTGAACTTCACGATAGGGACGCACTACTTTACATGGATGGAGCCAACTTTAACGCGGTGGTCGGTATCGCAAGACCTGGAGACTGGGGAGTGGATGTAATGCACTTTAACCTTCACAAAACATTCTCCACCCCTCACGGTGGTGGTGGACCCGGAAGCGGTCCCGTAGGTGTTTCCGAAAAACTCAAGCCCTACCTTCCTGTTCCCCAGGTCGAGTATGACGGAAAGAGGTATTACCTGAACTGGAAAAATCCCAAAAGCGTGGGAAGATTGCTCGCCTTTCACGGACACTTCGGTGTGTGGGTAAGGGCACTTGCATACATACTCTCCTACGGACGGGAAATAAAAGAGGTAGCCAGGTTTGCGGTTTTGAATGCACGCTATCTCAAACACTTACTAAAGGGAGTTCTTCACGACCCCTATCCAACTTCCCCCTGCATGCACGAGTTCGTCCTGTCCGCCTCAAACTTGCTCAAATACAGGGTAAGCGCCATGGATGTAGCCAAAAGGTTGCTGGATTACGGTTTCTACGCACCCACCGTTTACTTCCCCCTCGTAGTTAAAGAAGCTCTCATGATAGAACCTACCGAAACGGAGAACCCCGAAACGCTGAAAGCCTTCGCCTCAGCCATAAGAAGGATTGTCAGAGAAGCCAAAGAAAACCCAAAGCTACTCAAAGAAGCTCCCCACAGAACGCCAGTAGCGAGAATTAAAGAAGCGGAAGCCAACAGAAAACCCGTTCTGAGGTTTGAGAAATGAGATACTACTTCGCTTACGGTTCCAACATGAGCACGAAGCAGATGAGAAAAAGATGCAAGGATAATTTTGAGATTGTAGGCATAGCCTATATAGAAGGCTACAGGTTCGTCTATGACGGATACTCGAAAACATGGAAAGGTGCGGTTGCAAACATAGTTCCATCAGAAGGAGACAGAGTTTGGGGTGTTCTATACAAGATAGGACAAGACTGTGAAGAAACCCTCGATAAATTCGAGGGGGTTAAGAGAGGTATATACAGCAAAAGATACCTGAAGGTTAAAGACGAGAAAGGAAAGGAATACGAAGCCCTCGTATATATGAGAGAACCTCAGCCAGTAGGAGAGCCTTCAGAAGATTACAGAAAAACGGTTGTAGAAGGGTCGGAGGAACACAAACTCCCAAAAGATTACATAGATAGGTTTTTAAAATAAACGGGGCATTCGCCCCGTCCGTTTAGACCATAGACTTGAGTTTTTCCATAACTTCGTCGTAGTTGGGTTCCTGAGTTATTTCAGGAACGAGCTGCTTGTAGGCAACCTTCCCGTTTGCATCCACTATGAACACAGCCCTTGCAAGAATTCCCTTAAGAGCGCCTTCCGCTATGAGAACTCCGAACTTCTCCATGTCCCTGTATCTGAAGTCGGAAGCGACCGTTACGTTTCCTATGCTGAAGCTCTCACAGAACCTCTTCTCCGCAAAGGGAAGGTCCATAGAAACGACGGTAACGTCCACCTTGTCTCCGAGCTGAGCTACCAGCTCGTTGAACTTCTTGGTTTCGGTCTCACAAACGGGTGTGTCCAAGGAGGGAACGGTTATTATCAGCTGAACCTTTCCCTTAGCCCCGCCTATTCTCTTCTCCTCAAGGTCCTTGGTAACCACGACCGCCTCGGGAGCGTCATCTCCTACATTCAGAGCAGGTCCAACCAAGCTGACTGTATTACCTTTGAGCGTAACTGTCTCCGCCATGGCATCCACCTCCTTTCTGTGGTTTGAGCAAATTCTAACAGCCTTGGAAGCCTTATTTTGATGTTTTCTGTCATATAATAGTTGAGCCATGGAAGAGAAAAACTACATAGGAATAGAGGATTTTTTAAAGATAGACCTTCGCCTTGCGAAGGTGATTTCTGCAGAAAAGGTGGAAGGTTCCGAAAAGCTCCTCAAGCTCAAACTTTCCTTGGGTGATGAAGAAAGAACGGTGGTAGCCGGGATTGCAAAGTTTTACTCACCGGAAGAACTCGTAGGCAAGAAGATACTCATAGTTGCCAATTTGAAGCCGAGAAAGATATTCGGGATAGAGTCTCAGGGAATGATTTTAGCAGTATCGGACGGAGAGAACATGTCCCTTCTCGTGCCCGACAGGGACGTTGCGGAAGGCTCAAAGGCAAGTTAAAAGAAGTAGCCCGCTACTTAAGAAACCTCCGAAATAAGGTCTTCCGATAGGTCCCTTGTTTCTACTCTATTCTTGCCCCCTCTCTTTGCCCTGTAAAGAGCTTCATCCGCTCCATTCAAGAGAGTTTTCTTATCACCCTCAGAAGGTATGCAGGAAGCTACTCCCACACTAACGGTTACATAACCGTTCACTTCGGGAGACGGATGGGGAATTTTAAGAGACTCTACGTCCCTTCTTATTCGCTCGCCGACCTCGAAAGCGGCTTTTATGTCCGTCTCGGGGAGAACTATAAGAAACTCCTCACCCCCGTATCTGACAGGCAGGTCAATTCCCTCACGGATGTTCTTCCTCAAAACTCCCGCTATACGCTTTATGCACATATCTCCCTCAGCGTGTCCCGCCGAGTCGTTGTAGAGTTTAAAAAAGTCTATGTCCACCATTATTACGGATATAGGTCTCGAGTATCTCCTCGCCCTCTCCCACTCCCTTTCGAAAAACTCTTCAAATTTCCGCCTGTTGTAAAGACCTGTCAGAGGGTCAGAATAGCTCATGTTCTTAAGTATCCTGTTCAGCTTTGCGGTTTCGTTCATCTCCCTCATAAGGAGCAAAGCCATAATGAAATCTTTGCGAATGTGCCTCTCAAGCATGTAACTGACGGGAACTCCTATTATGTTGGTGGAAGCTAAGTAGTAGAGTATGTGAAATCGGTATGGAGTATCCAAGTTAAACACGTAAAAACCTAAAAAGGGCAAAACTACGGAAAGAAAAACACCTCCAACCAAAGCGTTGTAAAAGCGCATGGCAGAGAGCGTATATGTGTAAAAGATTATCAGCATAACACCCGCATAGTATAGGTAAGCCTTATCTTGCGGAACGACCATCATCATACCCAATAGACCAAACCCAGCCACTACAACCGCAAGGGTGTGTATCCACTGGAGAGCCGTTTCATCTTTGTCCTTAAGCCTAAAGGTGGATAGAAGGAAAATTATCCCCGCAGGACATATAACACCGTATCTTATAGCCCAGAGAACTTCCTTATTATTCGGGGAAATTAAAGCGTCAAGAACTCCGAAGGAAGCGTAAAGAATTATGCCCGCAAGAATTGCAATCCTGACCTGCCATATCTTTCTACGGAAGTAATACTTTCTGAAGAGGTCCTCAAGATGTCGGGAAAATTTGAGCAAGGTGAGGTTTTCTCTAAGCTCCCTGAGCAGAGCCTCTTTACTCACATCAGAGCTTCCCCTTAAAACAATTATACACCTTGCGAACGAACGTTCACATATCTGATTTTTATCATGTAGAAATTTTACAGTTTAGAAATCCTATCCTCTATAAGACTCATAACCTCTTCGTAGTGTCTCTTTACCTCCTGAGCCAGCTTGACCAAGCTCTCAACGCCTATGGACATAGCCTGCTCACACAGGGGCTTGACTTCCTTTTCGAAGTATTCCCTATACTCTTTCAGGTCAAACTCAAGCTCGTCCTTCTCAAGATCGTCTATTATGCTCAGATACTCTTCCTTCCTTATCCTTATGGAGAGGAGATGGTTCTTCAGCTCGGACCTTATGTCTCCCCTATCCGTTCCGGCTTTCCTGTAGTCCGCCATGGCTCCTCCTCAGAACATGTGTCCCAACTTGTCCTTTTTTGTGGACAGATAGACCCTGTTGTAGGGTGTGGGTTCAGTCTTTATGGGAACCCTTTCGACCACTTCCAAACCGAACCCCTCAAGGGCAACTATCTTCCTCGGGTTGTTGGTAAGGAGTCTCATCTTCCTGACACCCAAATCTAAAAGTATCTGAACACCTACCCCGTAATCCCTCAAGTCGGGGGGATAACCCAACTTCTCGTTTGCCTCTACGGTATCGTATCCCTTTTCCTGAAGCTCGTAAGCCTTTATCTTGTTGGCTATACCTATTCCCCTTCCCTCGTGTCCAAGTATGTAAACCAGAACACCTTTACCCTCCTTTGCTATCATCTCCAAAGCGGTTTCGAGCTGGGACCTGCAATCGCACCTCATAGAGCGGAAAACATCACCCGTCAAACACTCCGAGTGAACCCTCACCAGCACAGGCTCGTCCTCTTTCCACTCTCCCATGGTCAGAGCGACCTGCTCCTCTCCCGTGAGCTTGTGTTTGTATGCGTGTATGCGAAAAGTTCCCCAAGGGGTGGGAAGGTGTGCGCTCGCCACTCTCTCCACGAGCCTTTCCTTCTTCAGTCTAAACCTTATAAGGTCCGCTATGGTGATTATCTTCAGGTTGTGTTCCTTAGCAAACTCCACAAGGTCGGGGAGCCTTGCCATTGTTCCATCTTCCTTCATTATTTCGCATATAACCCCTGCGGGGTATAAACCTGCTAGCTTGGCAAGGTCAACGGAAGCCTCGGTGTGTCCTGCCCTCTCGAGCACACCTCCCGGTCTTGCCCTCAGGGGAAATACATGTCCCGGTCTTATGAAGTCGGAAGGCTTAGCCTCCGGACTTATAGCGAGCTTTATGGTTTTTGCCCTGTCGTAAGCGGATATGCCCGTGGTAGTTCCGTGTTTGGGATGTGCATCTATGGAAACGCAGAAGTATGTCCCTTTAGGGTCCGTGTTCCTGTGAGCCATGGGATAGAGGTCAAGCTCCTCACACCTTTCCGGTGTTAGTGATAGACATATAAGACCCCTTCCGTATTTAGCCATGAAGTTTATAGCCTCGGGGGTTACCTTCTCCGCAGCCATAACGAGGTCTCCCTCGTTCTCTCGGTCCGGGTCGTCCACCACTATGACCATCTTCCCCTGTCTTATGTCCTCAATAGCCTCCTCAATCGTGTTGAAACGGAAGTTCTCCATCGGATTACCTCCGGACATCTTCTATCCGTTCCTTAATGCCTTTGATAACCTTATCTATAAGACTCTCCCTGTAGGGAGCTTCCTCTACGACGACCACCTCCCGCCCTAAAAAGTTGCTGGCTACCCAGTTTATTATCTCGGGACCCCAGTGGGTATATACGTGGTCCGCAACTATAAACACTACGGCAATGTAAAGTATATACCTGAGCATATAGATAATAATAGTCTAAGAGGGGGAAAAAGAAAGCTTACGACTGCTCGGACAGTGCTTCTTCGGGTTTCTTTGCCCTCTTTATTATCTTAGTAACGACCCAGCGCTTGGTCTTAGACAGGGGTCTCGTCTCCCTTATCTCCACGAGGTCTCCAACCCTGCACTCGTTCTTCTCGTCGTGAGCGTGATACTTCTTGCTCTTTATTATGTGCTTACCGTATAGAGGGTGGGGAACCCTTCTGTCCACCTTAACAACAACCGTCTTATCCATCTTGTCGGAAACTACAACCCCTACGAGGTGTCTTCTCTTTTCGTTCCACTTTTTCTCAGCCATCAGCTCTCACCTCTGAGTTCTTTCTCTCTTATAACGGTCAAAACCCTCGCTATGTCCCTTCTCAGATTTCTTATAGCCATAGGGTTGTCGAGACCGGCTATCTTTTGCTGAAATTTCAGCTTGAGGAGTTCCATCTTAAGCTCGTCCGCCTTCTTCCTAAGCTCCTCTATCTTCAACTTTCTGAGTTCAGATGCCTTCATAGGGTGAAACCTCCGGCTTTAACGAGCCTCGTCTTTATGGGAAGCTTGGCAGATGCCAGTCTGAAAGCCTCTTCCGCCACCTCCTCGGGAACACCGGAGAACTCAAACATTATCCTGCCGGGTTTAACGACCGCCACAAACCCTTCCGGGTCCCCTTTACCGCCACCCATTCTCACCTCGTTGGGCTTTTTCGTGTAAGGTTTGTCTGGGAATATCCTTATCCAGACCTTAGCACCCTTTTTGAGTGCCCTGACGAGAGCGACCCTCACAGCCTCTATCTGTCTCTGGGTTATCCAGGCACGGTCCAGAGCCTGTATCCCGTATTCACCGAAGGCAACCTTGTTTCCTCTAAGAGACTTACCCTTTAAGCTTCCCCTGCGCTGTTTCCTGAACTTGGTCTTTTTAGGTTGAAGAAACATCTTCCGCACCTCCTTGGGAAGCTTGAGCGAGGTCTTCCTCTATCTTCTTTATAACTTCCTCTTTCTTACCTTTCAGTATGTCCCCCTTGTAAATCCAGACCTTAACGCTGAGTATTCCGTATTTGGTGTATGCGGTGGCAAACCCGTAATCTATGTCCGCCCTTATGGTCTGAAGGGGCATCCTACCCACGAGGAACCACTCCTTACGGGCAAGCTCCGCACCGCCTATCCTACCCTTGACCTGTATTTTCACCCCTTTAGCACCTGCTTTGAGGGTGTTGTCTATGGCTCTCTTCATGGCTCTCCTGTGGGAAACCCTCCTCTCTATCTGAAGAGCTATATCCTCCGCAACGAGCTGAGCGTCCATTTCGGGAACTCGAACCTCGTTAACGTTTATGGTTACTTCCTTTCCGGGGACCATCTTTTCAACGGTTTTTTTGAGCATCTCAACTTCCTGCCCTTTCCTACCTATAATGATGGCAGGTCTTGCAGCGTGTATCCTTATCTTAAGTTTATCCACTATCCTCTCTATCTCTATCTTGGAAATTCCCGCAACCTTGTATCTGTTCTTTATGTAGTTCTTTATCTTCAGGTCCTCGTGAAGCATCTGTGCATAGTCTTTCTTGGGAGCATACCACTTGGAATCCCAGCTCTTGTTAACTCCGAGCCTGAAGCCTATCGGGTGCGTCTTCTGTCCCATGTATCAATCCTCCTCCTGACCTTCCGGTCTTTCCGCCACAACTATGGTTATGTGGGAGAGCCTCTTCCTTAGCATCGTAGCCCTCCCGTGTGCCCTGGGAAGCCACTTCCTGAACATAGGTCCCCGGTCCGCAACCGCTTTCTTGATGTAAAGCCTGTCGAGGTCTAAGCCCTTCTGCTCCGCATTAGCTATTGCGCTCTTTAGCAGGTTCTCAACAATCCTCGCAGCTCTTTTGGGTATAACCTTGAGAAGGTATAGGGCTTCACCCACATCCTTGCCCTGTATTTCCCTCAGAACGAGCCTCGCCTTGAGGGGAGAAATTCTCGCATAGCGCAGGATGGCTATCGCTTCTCCGGGTCTGTATCCTTCCCTCTGGGATTTGTCCTTTATCTTCAGCTGTCCCATAGCTCTCTACCTCACTTCTTCTTTACAACTTTGGCACTCTTCTCGGGATGCCCCCTGAAGGTTCTCGTGGGAGCGAACTCTCCGAGCTTGTGTCCTACCATCTCTTGCGTGATGTAAACGGGAACGAAGGTCTTTCCGTTGTGAACCGCTATGGTGTGTCCTACGAATTCGGGGATTATCGTGGTGGAGCGGGAGTAGGTTTTAACCACCTTGCGGTCTCCGCTCTCGTTCATCTGCTTTATCCTTCTCCAGAGTTTAGGGTCAACCCAAGCCTTCTTGTTCACCAAGTTCCTGAACTGTTCGTAAACCTCTTCGTATTTTTGAATTCTCCTCTCTATAAGCTCAGGGTCTCCCTTCTTTTGAGCCTCTCTAACCTTCTTGTGGAGCCTGTGTATCTTCTTGTAAAGCTTGTAGAAGGTATCCAGGTCCTCTATAAGCCTGTTTCTCTTGTTCCAAGCGCCTTTAAAACCCATCAGAGCGGCCTCCCGTCTCTACGAGTAATGATAAATCTATCGGAATACTTCTTTCCTCTCCTGGTCTTGTATCCCTTGGTCTTCCATCCCCAGGGGGATTCTGGGTGTTTACCTCTCGTTCTTCCCTCACCACCACCGTGGGGGTGGTCAACGGGGTTCATGGCTGTTCCTCTGGTGTGAGGCCTCCAGCCGAGCCACCTTGCCCTTCCTGCTTTTCCGAGTTTTATAAGCTCGTGCTCCGCAAGACCCACCTTTCCTATGGTAGCCATACACCTTTCGTGTATAAGCCTCATCTCACCGGAAGGGAGCCTTATCTGAACGTAGTTTCCAGTCCTTCCGAGAACCTGAGCTTCGGTCCCTGCAGAACGAACCAACTGTCCACCCTTACCGGGGTGCATCTCTATGTTGTGGATTATAGTTCCCACGGGTATGAACTTAAGGGGCATGGCATTACCCGGCTTTATCTCGGGAAGTTCCTTACCTGCAGATGCGTCCTCGTAGCTTATGGACATGACGGTATCGCCAACCTTCAGACCCTCGGGCCAGAGTATGTATCTCTTCTCACCGTCAGCGTAGTGCAGAAGCGCTATCCTCGCACTCCTGAAGGGGTCATACTCTATGGCTGCAACCTTTGCGGGAACGAGGCTCTTATCCCTCTTGAAATCTATAATCCTGTAAAGCTTCTTATGACCTCCGCCCCTGTGTCGAGAGGTAATTTTACCCTGCTGACGGGACCTTCCCTTTGCCCTGTGCCAGAAAAAGACGAGGGACTTCTCAGGCTCCCTCTTGGTAAGTTCCGCAAAGTCGTAGAGAACCGCGTGCCTCGTTCCGTTGGTAACAGGTTTTAACTTCCTTACACCCATCTTACCGCTCCTTAAGTAGCAAAGTTAAGAAGGTCAATGCTTTCCCCGGGTTCAAGGGTAACTATAGCCTTCTTCCACTTCTTGGTCTTTCCGTATTGCCTGAACTTTCCTATCACCCTTTTCTTTTTAGGTTTAACTATCATAGTGTTTACCTTCTTCACCTTGACCCCGAAAAGCTCCTGAATGGCATTCTTTATCTCACTCTTGGAAGCATCGAGGGCAACCTCAAAGGTGTATTTGTTGTAGTCCTCCATCAGCCTGTTGCTCTTTTCGGTTATAACCGGTCTTATGATTATCTCGTGAGGTCTTCTCTGACTCATGATCCTACCCTCGCGTATATTCCTTCGAGAGCATCTTTGAGCAAGATGAGCTTGTCGCTCCAGAGGATGTCGTAAACGTTCAAGCCTTCTACGGGGAGAACCTTAACATTGGGCAAGTTCCTGAAGGACTTTATAAGAACCTCGTCCTTTTGAGGCAGGACTATTAAAACCTTCTTGTCATCAATTTTCTTTTTCTTTAGGAATTCCAGAGCCTTTTTGGTCTTTGGAACCTCTCCGAGGTCTATCTTATCCACTATAACTATATCTTTGTTCTGAGCTTTGTCGGAGAGAGCCATCTTGAGAGCGAGTTTACGAACCTTCTTAGGGAGAGGATACCAGTAGTCTCTGGGTTTCGGTCCGTGAGCCACACCGCCTCCGACGAGTATGTTGGCTCCTCTGTCGCCGTGCCTTGCGTTACCGGTTCCTTTCTGGGGAAGTATCTTCCTACCGCTGTAGGCTACCTCTCCCCTCGTTTTGGTAGAATGTGTCCCCTGTCTGCGGGAAGCGAGTTGCCACTTTACCACTTCCCAGAGGACGTGTTTCTTAACCTCAACATTAAAGACTTCGTCTTTTACCTCAACTCTTCCTATCTTCATGCTTCAGCTCCCGTTTTTTGAAGACCTTCCACTACGGACTTTAGCCTTTCCTTCTTGAGCTGTTGTTTTTTCCTTCCCGCTATACGGGACTGCTCTATGTAGAGAATTCCTTTGTTGGGACCGGGAACAGAACCCTTTACAAGGAGAAGTCCCTCCTCGGGAATGACGTCCACCACAAGCAGTGCCTGAACCCTGACGGTTTCCGCACCCCAGTGTCCCGCCATCTTCTTACCTTTCCAAACTCTGCCGGGGTCCGTTCTGTTTCCTATCGCTCCTACAGCCCTGTGGTATCTGTGTCCGTGGGATTTGGGAAATCCTCCGAAGTCCCATCTCTTCATAGCTCCCGCAAAACCTCTTCCCTTGGAAGTGCCTACCACATCCACGAGGTCTCCGGGCTTGAAAACATCTTCTACTTTAAGCTCTTGACCTTCCTGGTAGTCTTGGGGGTTGTCAACCCTGAATTCTCTCAGGTATCTTAGCAGTTTAACGTTCCTTTTATTGAAGTGTCCTATGAGAGGCTTCGTAAGGTGTTTCTCCTTAGCCTCTATGGCTCCTATCTGAAGAGCAGAATACCCGTCCTTGTCTTCGGTTTTCACCTGAACTACGTAGTTGGTGGGAACCTTTATTACGGTAACGGGCACTGCGGTTCCATCTGCGGTGAATACCCGCGTCATTCCCACCTTTTTACCGATAACGCCTATTCCCATCTCATTACCCTCTCATCTTTACCTCAACGTCAACGCCCGCGGGAAGGTTTATCTCCATGAGAGCCTCTATAGTCTGAGGGGTAACCCTCGTGATGTCCAAAATCCTGGCATGCTCCCTTATTTCGAAGTGCTCTCTCGACTGTTCAAACTTGTGAGGAGACCTGAGAACACACCACTTTCTAATCCTGGTAGGCATAGGTATGGGTCCCTTTATAACACCTCCGGTTCTCTTGACGGTCTCTATTATCTTCTTAACCGATTCGTCCAAAAGCCTGTGGTCGTAAGCCCTAAGCCTTATCCGTATTCTATCCTGCTCCATAGCCTATTTCTCCTCAATCCAGGATTTTAGTAACAACACCAGCTCCTACCGTCCTTCCTCCTTCCCTTATCGCAAACCTCAATCCCTCTTCCATTGCCACAGGTGCTATCAGTTCTACCTCTAACTCCACGTTGTCCCCAGGCATCACCATCTCCACTCCTTCCGGCAGCTTCACCACCGTCCCCGTCACGTCCGCTGTCCTGAAGTAAAACTGGGGCCTGT
>JAADEH010000004.1 GCA_013153495.1 Aquificota bacterium | reverse complement strand
GTGGCCGGCCACCCTCTCAGGCCGGCTACCCGTCATAGGCTTGGTGGGCCGTTACCCCACCAACTACCTGATGGGCCGCGGGCCCATCCCCAGGCGGGAGCTTGCAAAGCAGAGGCCCCCTTTAACCACCACGCCTTAGTGGCGGGTGGCATTATGGGGTATTAGCCCCGGTTTCCCGGGGTTATCCCCCTCCTGGGGGTAGGTTACCCACGTGTTACTCACCCGTTTGCCGGTCGCCAGCACCCTCCCGAAGGAGGGCCTGCTGCCCCACGACTTGCATGTGTTAGGCGTGCCGCCAGCGTTCGCGCTGAGCCAGGATCAAACTCTTCAAGGAAATAGGGCACAAGCAATAAACTTGAGGTCTTTTACAATCCTAAAAACTGGACCCCAGATTAGCGAGGGTTCCTTCCCCCTATTCAGTTGCCAAGGAGCCGGCGGGCCCTTGCGTCCCGCATCCTTACAAGCGGTCTATTAATATAACCCATTACAAGGTGGATGTCAACCCCTATTTGACTCTATCACTAAGGTGTCCGAAAACTATGTATATTCAGCACTCATAAATCCTGTTGCCTAAATTATAGTGTTAGGTAAGCGGGAGGAGGATTTAATTATGAAATCGGGGAGCCTGCTCACCCGTCTGACTATATATGTAACCTTGGGGTCCATATTCAGCATCGCTATTACTCTAATAGTTCTTTATATAGTCCTACATATAACAGATGTTCCTTCGGACAGAATTCCGAAGACTATGTTGTATTCTACAGGGGTGTTGGTCTTGGCTTTTATGCTACCTATATTCTTTGTGAGAGCATTTTTGTATAAGCTTATTGTAGAAAAGATTGAAAAGATGATAGATAATATGGACAGAGTTAGTAGAGGAGATTTAGATACACCTGTTAGACCGGAAACAAACGATGAATTTGGTAAAATGGCAGAGGCATTTGAAAAAATGAGGGTTAACATAAGGGATTTAATAAGGGAGTTGGAGGAGCACATTGACAAAAGGAAGTAAGAAATACAAGAGCATATTCTACAAAATCTTAGATATAGTATTTATAGGAAGCCTTTTGGCAGCTGTATTAGTGTTTTTCATCTTCTTTTTCGCTATGGTAAACAATGGTGTTCCGGAAGACATAGCGTGGAAATACGCTCTCGGTTCTACACTATTCCTTGTGCTCAGCTGGTTTGTAGGACCGATATTGATAATACAACTTTTAATAGAGCGAACCATTCTAAAGCCACTTAAAGAAATAACTCAGAGGCTTGAAAAAATGAGTCAGGGGGATTTAGACACACCCTTGGATGCGAAGGGTAGCTATGAAATAGAGAAGCTCTCCGAAGCCTTTGAAAGAATGAGGTTATCCATACGGGCACTCGTTAGAAGGTTAAAGAAATATGGCTCCTGAAGAAGAACTTAAGATAGCGCTTGAGAGGGCAAGACAGGGGACGGGAGCACTCTTTATAGCTGTCCAAGATGTCCTCGGTTTCTTGAGTATATATGCGGCAGATGTTGAAGATAGCTTCGTAAGAAGGTGGCTCCAGAGATTGGAAAATATGCTCATAAGTTTCACTACGCTTGATACGGGTAATCCTCAAAGCACACCTGAGTTTTCCTTCGGGGACTTAGGAAAATACTACTATTACGTTGGGGTTTTAAATCCCCAGATGTATGTTGTAGGGTTGTTTGCGAAGAGAGTTGGTGCGGCAAAAATACTCTACGCAATGGGAGGGATAGTTGAAGACCTGCGACAATTTACAGACATACTTGGGGAACTAAAGGAGAGTTCGAGGCGAAAATATTTACAGCAAAAAGTTCAAGAGAGTGAATTAAAGACGCTCAGGCGCAGGAGAAGATACTTATCACCCCACCAGGTAGAAGCTATAAAAGATGCCTTCCAAAATGAAATAGGTCCTGCTGGAGAATATATTTTTAACGCTGTCATAGTGGAGAAAAAATTTAACAGGAATCTTATGACAAAAGAAGATGCTTACGAGCTTATAGATTATCTTGTGCAGGAGATAGACTCTTTGGAAAGGGCGGAGAGGTTTGTCAAAACAGCCCTTAGCATAGTTGACGAGGAAGCGGTATAATTCTCCTTCCATGGAAGAGATAAGACTTCGCAAGCTTGAAGACCTGAAAAGCAAAGGGATAAACCCATACCCTTACAAATTTGAGATAACGAGCTTTATAGGCGATGTAAGGAAAAAATTTGAGAAGGACCCCCCAAGGGGGGTAAAGGTTGTCGTAAGAGGTAAAGCCAAGAGGGTATCCAGAACCGAAGACGGCTACATGGTCAGGCTCTCGGAAGATAATGTGGAGATACTCGTATATACGAAGGAGGAAAACCTAAAGCCCGGCGAGGAATACACCTTTGAGGGAACCTTAGACAGGGTCGAAGGAAAGCTCAGCGTGGTCGATGCGGTCCTGAGCGACAAAACTCCCCAGAGTATAGTGCAAATAAAGGCTCAATACGACTTTGACCCCAACAGAGAAAAGGTTTCCTTGGGAGGAAGGCTCGTAGCTCTGAGAACTATGGGAAAAGCTATATTCGGACACATACAGGACCTCACGGGGAAGATACAGATTTACCTCAAGAAGGACATAGTTGGGGAGGAAAAGTTCTCCTTCTTCAACGACTACATAGACTTGGGGGACATAATCGGCGTGAAGGGTGAGCTGTTCCGAACTAACACCGGGGAGCTTACCGTCGAGGTTCACGACTTTGAGCTTCTTTCCAAATGTCTCCATCCCCTGCCGGAAAAGTGGCACGGACTAAAGGATGTGGAAGTAAGATACAGGCAGAGGTATCTCGATTTAATAGCTAACCCCGAAGCCAGAAGGACATTCTTGTTGAGAAGTAAGCTCATCAGCGAGATAAGGAGATTTTTTGACGAAAGGGGTTTTGTGGAGGTAGAAACACCCATACTTCAGACTGTTGCAAGCGGTGCAAACGCAAAACCCTTTATAACCTATCACAACTACCTTGAGATGAACCTGTATCTCCGAATTGCACCGGAGCTTTATCTAAAAAGACTTATTGTGGGTGGCTTTCCAAGGGTGTATGAGATAGGAAAGAACTTCAGGAATGAGGGGGTGGACAGAACCCACAATCCCGAATTTACGATGATAGAGTTCTACGCTGCTTACTGGGACTACAACGACCTTATCAAGTTTACCGAGGAGTTCTTCACCCACATACTTCAAAGGACTCTCGGAACTCTCAAAATCAGGTATCAGGGAACGGAGTTGGATTTCACACCACCCTTTAGAAAGGTCAGATACTTTGACCTGCTCAAGGAGAAGACCGGAAAGGATAAGGACTTCTTTTTGAAAGACTTCGAAGGTGTCCGCAACTTAGCAAGAGAGTTAGAGATAGCCCACTACGAAAAGCTCACCCACCCGAAACTTATAGACAAAATCTTTGAGAAGGTGGCAGAAGAGGATTTGGTTCAACCCACCTTCGTTATAGACTTCCCCAAAATACTGTCTCCACTTGCAAAGACCCACAGGGAGGACCCGGACCTGGTGGAGAGGTTTGAACTCATCGTGGCAACCTACGAGGTGGCAAACGCTTACACGGAGCTGAACGACCCTGCGGACCAGAGGGAAAGGTTTTTGGAACAGATAAAAGAGAAAGAGATGGGAGACGAGGAAGCTATGGACATGGACGAGGACTTTATAAGAGCTTTGGAATACGGCATGCCACCCACCGCAGGAGAGGGTATAGGGATAGATAGGCTCGTGATGCTTCTGACGGATACGGACACCATAAGGGACGTCATACTTTTCCCGCATCTGAGACCCGGCTAATCTAAATCAATGTTTTGCTAGAGCCCGTCCTCTATATTTGGGAGCGGAGGTGAAGCGAAGGATGAAGTTTGTTCTCATAACTCAGGAAGTTTGCCCACGATGCGATAGAGCCAAAAAGCTTCTTAAGGAACTTCAGAAGGAGATACCCTTTGAGTGGAGGGAAGTTGACCTCTACGAGATGCTCGATACACTGACTTATCTCGGAATAGCCACTACACCGGTTCTTCTTATAGATAGGGAAGACGAGGATTACTCGGAGGAAGATGTGGTTTTTATGGGTGAGCTTCCGAGAAAATGGAGACTTAAGGAGATAATAGAAAATCTAACGGTAAAGCATGCTAAGGCTGGAGGATAAGGTTTTAGAAGGGTCCTTACGGCTGGGGATTGAGCTGTCCCAAGAGGAGATTTCTAAAGCGGTAATGGACCTCAAGAGGTGGACCAGAAAGGAATACGCTTCCACCTGCGTTATAAAAACCTACGATGGGAGTTATACCCTTGCGAGCGGGTTATACGGAGAACCCTATCACAGCGTAAGTGCGGGTGCTATCACCGAAGTTATCGAAAAGTTCGTTCGACCCTCGGGAGTGGTGGAGTTAGCCGGTAAGTTGAAAAAGATAACCCTAATGGATGTGGGTTTTGGTCTCGGTTATAACACCGCGATAGCGGTCTTTTTAATAAAAAAAGAAAATCCTAAAGCCTTCGTAGAGGTGCATGCCTTTGAGAAGAGTCTGCCGGAGAATTTTATCTACCTGCCCGAGCCGTTTGGGGATATGCACAGGGTCATTATCGACCTATTGCCGGAAGGTGAGCGGGGCGGTGTGTATGTAAAGCTCCACGAGGGAGACATAAGGAGTTGTTTGCCCAAGACGCGGTTGAAGGCGGACGCGGTCTTTCACGATGCCTTTTCACCCTACAAAAACCCGGAAGTTTGGAGCTTAGACCTTTTAGGTCTTATGAGGGAACGGATTAAGCGGAAAGGGGTTTGGGTGTCTTATACCTCCTCCCTGCCTGTAAGAAAAGCCTTAAAGGATTTGGGTTTCAAAGTAGGGGAGACGAGGGCTGTGGGAAGGAGAAGGGGAGGAACGATAGCATCTATGGGAAGGGATTTTGCCCTCCCACCCGCTCAGGAAGAGAAGCTGGAAACCTCACCCTTCAGCGTTCCTTTCAGGGACGAGGGTTTGAAGGAAGACCCTCTGAATATCCTCATAGATTACCGCATCAATGTCCTTCTGCGTGAGAGGGAGTTTTCCTTAGCACGATAAAGAGTGCCACCGCTACCACCATCATGAGCAGAGTTACCACCTGGTTCCAGGTAAGACCTAAGCCCGGTATGGGCGGGGTAACCCCTCTGTAAAACTCCAAGGCAAAACGCTCCGCTCCGTATAGAAGCATGTATAGGGCGAACACTTCCCCGTCGAACTTCTTCCTTTTGAAGAGAAATAGCAGAGCGAGAAATATCACGAAATTGCCGACCGCTTCCATTATCTGGGTGGGGTAGAGGGGTATGCCCTGGGGAGCCACCGCTCCTTGGGGGAAAACTATGTAAAAGAAGGGAAATTCCTTCATGAAGTGAACACCTACGGCAACCTCCTCAGCGTTCGGAACAGGTCTTCCGTAGCAACACCCTGCGGCGGTGCAACCGAGCCTCCCTATCGAGTGTGCAAGGGCAAGGGAAGGGGCTGCGACATCTGCAACTTTCCACAGGGGAAGGGAATACTTCTTAACCGCAAACAAGACACCCAAAATTCCACCTGCAAGACCACCTAAGAAACTCACTCCCCCTTTCCAAAGGGCTATCAGGTCGAGAGGACTTTTTATGTCCTCCGGGTGCTCAATTACGAAAGCTATTCTCGAGCCTATGAGACCGAAGAGAACTGCGAATATAAAGAGAGCTTCTACCTTGTCGGAAGGTATTCCCTCCCTTTGGGCGAGTTTGAGGGAAACGAAGTAAGCTACTATCAGCCCTATCGCTACTAAGACTCCGTAGGTTGATATCTTCAGTCCGAAAAGGTCGATAAGCTCTGGAAACATTAAAGCTCTACCTCCTCAATTTCAAGTTTAACTTCCGTGCCTTCTCCTACAAAGCTGAGTTCTTCAAAGAAACCCTTCGGGTTTTCCTTACCAAAAATAACCTTTATGTCCTTGTCCTTCCGTGGGTTGTATAAGGTAAGCTCCTTGGGTCTTTCTCCCTCAAAAGCCACTTCCTTGATGTAAATCTTCCCTTCCGACCTGAAGTAAAGGGTTCCGTCTTTGCACAGAGAACGCTCCTCTCCGGTAAGGACTTTGCCAAAAATCAGGTTCTCGGGCTGGTCCGGAAGAAGATAGCACTTTTTATCCAGGCAAAACCTATCCGAGGATAGTTCGACCTTTCTCACTTTAGCGACCTTGAGTGTGTAAAAACCGTCAAACTTGGAAAGCATGAAGGGAAACTTTAAGGGTCCGTATTTTAGGGTGCCGTAAATGCGGAACTCCTCGGGGACGACCCTCTGGGAGTATTTACTCAGTATGGCTTGCTCGGGAGGACAGAGTTTTTCTTTTTTTACCTTTGGTGCGCAGGAAATAAGAACTAAGACTACCGCAAACGGAAATAACAGCTTCCTCATTCCTTCGTTCTAACCTTAACAGCGTTGGCGTGGGCGTCGAGACCTTCCGCAACCGCTATGGTGTGGGCAAATTCCGCAACGTGGTTAAACCCTTCACGGGAAACGTAGAGGACGGAACTCCTTTTGAGGAAGTCATACACTCCGAGGGGGGAGAAGAAGCGGGCTGTTCCCCCTGTGGGTAAGGTGTGGTTCGGTCCCAAAACGTAATCCCCTAAAGGTTCGGTCGTGTAGTCTCCAAGAAATATAGCCCCCGCATGCTTTATGGACGGTAGCAGGGACCAGGGGTCCTGGGTCATTATCTCTAAATGTTCGGGTGCGATGAAGTTAGCTACCTCACAGGCGTGGTTTAAGTCTTCGGTTATGAATATGGTTCCGAACCTTTCCAAAGATTTTTGGGCTATTTCCTTCCTGCTGAGAGCCTGCAACATTTTGTCCAAGGCGTCTTTGACCCGCAGGACGAGGGTTTCAGAGGGCGTTAGGAGAATGGAAGCGGCAAGTTCGTCGTGCTCCGCCTGAGAAAGCAGGTCCGCAGCAATCCACGCAGGGTTTGCCTCTTCGTCCGCTATTATGAGTATCTCCGAGGGACCCGCTATCATGTCTATATCCACAACTCCGAATAGGAGTTTCTTTGCAAGGGCAACGTATATGTTTCCGGGACCAACTATCTTGTCAACCTTGGGAACCGTATCCGTTCCGTAAGCTAACGCCGCTACCGCCTGGGCACCCCCTATTTGAAACACCCTGCTTACGCCCGCTATGTATGCTGCGGCAAGGGTGTATTTGTTTGGCTTGGGTGAAACCATTACTATCTCTTCAACGCCTGCTACAACCGCAGGAACCACGTTCATGAGAACAGTAGAGGGATAAGCAGCCTTCCCTCCGGGCACGTAAACTCCGACCTTTTCTAAAGGTTGAACCTTCTGTCCGAGGATTATTCCTCTCTCTTCCTTAAAGAAGGAACTTTCCAGCTGTTTCTCGTGAAAAAGCCTTATTCTCTCTTCCGCTATCTCGAGAGCTTCCTTTACCTTGTCTTCAACTTCCTCGTAGGCTTTCTCGAGGACTTCGTAGGGCAGCTCTAAGGTTTCCGGGGTCAGGTCGAGACCGTCGAAACGCTTTGTGTATTCTATCAGAGCCTCATCTCCCCTTTCTCTGACATTCCTTATTATCTCCTTAACGCTCTCCTCATACTCCTCCGTGAGTATGTCTCCCCTCTGGGCAAGGTAGCGTATGCGGGCATCTAACTTCCAGGCTCTGTTTCTAAGGTCAACAACCTCCATAAGGTAGGATTGTATCAGAGCATTCTGTAGTATAGCTGTCTTTTATACACAGCTCCCACCAGACCAAGGGAGATAAGGTTTACAAGCAAATTGCTTACCCCGTAGCTTACGAAGGGAAGGGGAATTCCCTTGGGTGGCAGAATATTGACAGCCATTAGAACATTTACGGAAGCGGACATGATGATGTTTACCGCAACCCCCGCCACTATGAGCTTGCCGAACACGTCGGAAACCTCTTTGGCTATTCTTATTAGTCTCCAGAGCAAAACGCTCAAGAGAACGAACACGAAGATTATTCCTGGCAAGCCAAGCTCCTCCCCCAAAGTCGCTAAGACGTAGTCTGTATCGGATTGAGTCAGGGGTCCCATCTTCTGGAAACCCTTGCCGTATCCCTGTCCGAGCAGTCCTCCGTTCATAAAGGAGAGGAGAGCCTGAATTACCTGATACCCAGAACCGTAATAATCTTCCATGGGATTTCTCCAGGCAACAAGCCTCCTATGAACGTAATCCCCTCCGAAGGTGAGCATGAGAAAAGCTACACCTGCAAATATTAAGACTATAGGAATGTATATGCGGGGAGATGTGCACCCTATCCACAGCATAACGCTGGTGAGGGCAAATATAAATATTGCCATACCTTTGTCGGGTTGAAGGAAAAGCAAGACCGCATGCAAGGACACCAGAAAAACTACCCAGCCGAAAAAGCTAAACCTCTCTATGACACCTTTCTTTGATACATAGTGGGCTATGAAGATTATTATGATGAGCTTTGAAAGCTCCGATGGTTGAAGGCTCGTCCCAACAAGCCATCTGTCAACGCTCTTTCCGAGAGCAAACTTCTTTATTAAAACCAAAAGAAGAAGGAAAAGGGACAGCCCCATAAGGGCATACACCACCTTCTTGTTGTTGAGCTTCTTGTAGTTAATCATGTGGGACATAGCGGACATGGCAAATATGCCCACAACGAAGAACACGAGAAAGAGTAAAGGTCTGCGTAGGTGATGGAACTCTACACCTTCGAATATGTGGGGAGCAACCTTGACGCTGAAAACGCTCATAAATCCGATGAGACCTAAGAGCAGAACGGTGAAAAGGATAACCGGGTCCGGATAGAACTTAGACAGCCTATCCATATCAGGGACAACCGCTCTCTATATTCTTTATAAGCTCTACCCTCTTTGCGTGCCTTCCACCTTCGAAGGGAGTGTTTATCCAGGTTTCCACTATAGCTAAAGCTAAGTCCTCACCCAGAACTCTATCTCCAAGGCAGAGAACGTTTGCGTCGTTGTGAAGCCTGCTCATCTTTGCCATGTATTCGTTACAGCACAAAGCAGCTCTTACACCTCTGAACTTGTTGGCAGTTATGGACATACCTATACCGGTTCCGCACACAAGTATTCCCCTGTCCGCTTCCCCTTTTTGCACCGCAAGGGCTACATCCTGGGCAAACAAAGGGTAATGGGTGGACTCTTCGGAAGTGGTTCCAAAGTCTAAGACTTCATAACCTTTCTCTATAAGGAACTTTTTTATCCTCTCCTTCAGGGCAAATCCCGCATGGTCCGAACCGAGGGCTATCTTCATCCTTTAAGAACCTCCCTAAGTATCTGATTAACGAGTTTAGGATTAGCCTTTCCTTTGGTAGCTTTCATCACCTGTCCCACAAAGAAACCTATGAGCTTTTCCTCACCGTTTCTAAACCTTTCCACTTCTTCGGGAAAGTTCTTTATGACCTCCTGAACTATCTCCCTTATGGCTCCCTCGTCGGTTATCTGTTTGAGTCCTCTCTCTTCCACTATTTGAGAGGCACTTTTGCCGGTCTCGACCATCTCCTTTATAACTTCCTTGCCTATCTTGGTGGATATTACGTTCTCTTTTATGAGCTTTACGAGCTGAGCGAGATTTTCCGGAGAAACGGGGGAATTTTCTATGGAAACCTGCTTCTCGTTGAGAAGTCCCAAGAGGTCGTTCAGGAGCCAGTTAGCTATCATCTTAGGCTCGTCGTAAGCCTTTACAGCGGACTCGAAAAAGTCCCCGAGTTCTTTGTGCTGGACGAATATCTTCGCCTCGTATTCGCTTATACCGTATTGGGAGAGAAGCCTTTCCAGCCTCTGGTTTGGAAGCTCGGGCATGTTTACCTTTATCTCCTCTATCCACTTCCTGTCGAGCACCAGAGGCAGAAGGTCGGGGTCGGGAAAGTATCTGTAATCCTCAGCCTCTTCCTTCGTTCTCATTGTGTAGGTCTTGCCCGTTGCGGGGTCAAAGGTCCTCGTCTCCTGTTCTATTTTTCCGCCCTCGGAAACTACCTTTATCTGCCTCTCTATCTCGTATTCGAGAGCCTTCTGGACGAAGCGGAAGGAGTTAACGTTCTTTATCTCCGTTCTCGTTCCCAGCTTGTCCGAACCTTTGGGTCTTATGGAGACATTTATATCACAGCGAAGCTGTCCCTTTTCCATGTCCGCCTTCGATACCCCCGCATACCTCATTATGTTCCTCAAGGTCTCTAAGAATATCCTCGCTTCCTCGGGGGTGCTCAGGTCCGGCTCGGTAACTATCTCCATGAGAGGAGTTCCCGCTCTATTTAAATCCACGTAGCTTTTGGAACCTTCGTGTATGTTCTTCCCCGCATCCTCCTCTATGTGAAGCCTCCTTATCCTTACCCTCTTGGTGCTTCCGTCGGGAAGGTCTATATCCAAGTATCCGTCGGTGGCTATGGGTTTTTCGTATTGGGAAATCTGGTATCCCTTGGGAAGGTCAGGGTAGAAGTAATTTTTCCTCGCAAAGATGGACTCTTCGTGAACCGTGCAGTTCAAGGCAAGGGAAGCTCTTATGGCATACTCGACCGCCTTCCTGTTTAGAACGGGCAGGGAACCGGGCATACCGAGACATACGGGACATACGTTCGTATTGGGTTCCGAGCCGAACTCCACCTTGCAGGAGCAGAAAAGCTTGGTTTGGGTGTCCATCTGAACGTGTATCTCGAGACCTATTACCGCTTCGTATTCCATGGTAAAAATTATAATCCTATGAGAAAAGGCTACATAAAGCTCCTTTCTCCTGCCAAGGTCAACTTGGGACTCTGGATAAAGGGCAAGCGTCCGGACGGATACCACGAGATACTGACCGTTTTCCACACCATAAACCTATGCGACGAGGTCTTTATAAAAGAAGGACCCTTACGGGTGGAAACATCTACCGGAATTCCTATGGAGGAAAACCTCGTTTACAAGGCTCTTTTGGAATTCGAGAGGGCAACGGGAAAGCCCGTTGAGTTTTCCGTTTTCATAAGCAAGAGGATACCCGAAGGTGCCGGGCTGGGGGGTGGAAGCTCGAACGTGGCTGTAGTTCTTAAAAAGGTGAATGAGCTTTTGGGAAATCCTCTGAGCTGTGAGGATCTGAGCCAAATAGCGGGTCTGGTCTCTTCCGACGCACCCTTCTTTCTGCGAGGTGGAACTGCATTAGGTGAAGGCAGAGGGGAAAAGATAACACCTGTGGACCACCTTACGCTCGACATCACGCTTGTTATTCCCCGGGTTCTGTGTTCTACGAAGGAGGTTTACTCAAAGGTAAGTGAGACTGATTTGAGACCCGAAATAACCTCGCAAGAGGTTTTATCTCTTATAAAAGAAGGAAAGTTCGACATGTTGGAGAACAGGCTGGGTGATATAGCCTGCGAGCTTTACCCGGAGGTGGGGGAAGTGGTCAGGTTCTTAGAGCACATAGGGCACAAACCCCTTGTCAGCGGGAGCGGTTCTGCGGTATTCTATATAGGTAAACCCTCTCCGGAGCTGGAAAGAGGTGCTCGGCTCCGGGGCTGGAGGGTGATAGAGACCAAAAGCTGGCTTGGGGTGTAGCTCAACTGGCAGAGCACCGGACTTTGGATCCGGGGGTTCCTGGTTCGAGTCCAGGCACCCCAGCCATTTATAAAAGACCATGAAGAGACCCCTCAAGATACTTACGGGAACTGCAAACAGAACCCTCGTGGAAGAGGTGTCCGAGCACCTGAACGTTAAAATCTCCGACATGCTCGTAACCAAGTTCAGCGACGGGGAGGTCAGGGTTCAGATAAACGAGTCAATCAGAGGAGCGGACGTCTATGTTTTTCAATCCCTATCCTATCCTGCAAACCAACACATAATGGAACTTTTGCTGATAATAGACGCTCTAAAGCGTTCCTCTGCGGGAAGAATAACTGCGGTTATCCCATACTTTGCTTATGCAAGGCAGGACAGACAGGACAAGCCGAGAACACCCGTGAGCGCCAGACTTCTTGCGGACCTGATAACCGTTGCCGGTGCTCAAAGGGTGGTAACTATAGACCTGCACTCTCCACAAATACAAGGGTTTTTCGACATACCCGTTGACCACCTCTCCGCACTTCCGGTCCTGCACGACTACATAAAGAAGAACCTCATACTCGAGAACCCGGTGGTAGTTTCTCCCGACGCGGGGGGTGTGGAAAGAGCACGACAGCTTGCCAACAGGCTCGGATGCGGTATCGCCATAATTTACAAAAGAAGACCAGAACCCAACAAAGCGGAAGTTTTAGACGTGGTGGGGGACATAGAGGGTAAGGAAGCAATAATAATCGACGACTTGATAGACACCGCAGGCACCATGGTGGCAGCGGCAAACATGCTCATAAACAGGGGAGCAAAGAGGGTTATAGCCTGTGCAACCCATGGGGTTCTTTCCGGACCGGCTGTGGAAAGGTTGACCAACTCACCCATCGAGCAGGTGATAATCACCAACACCATACCTATAGGTGATAAGCTCTTTAACAAACTTAAGATAGTTTCCGTTGCACCTCTCCTCGGTGAAGCCATAAAGAGAATTCACGAAGAGGAATCTGTAAGCTCCCTTTTCACTTAAAATTCAAGGGAAGAGTAGGTTTTGATAGCTTCAGTTTGAAATTGGAGTAGTTTCTCTACGGTTAATCCTTCATAATCGCCTTTATCAAGGGCTTCTCTTACAGCCTTTAAGTTACCTCTACGAACTACCTCTACAAGATTTAATAGATTTCCGAGCCTTCCACTCCTGTATAGTAGAGCATCTTTTATATCCTTTTCCAACCTCAGATGATTTACCGCTTCCTCCATGAGAACTCCTAAGAGCACATCTACAAGTGAAAGCATTCCGGTTATAAAAGCCTTCTCTCCAAGCTCCTTATCGTCAAACAAATCCTGAGCAAGCTTCTCCATAAAGAAACCTCTTATAGATGCCTCTTCGAAAAGCGGGTCGGAAGTAAAATCTTTACTCCTTACCGAATACATGAGAAGCAATATCCACTTGAGTATGTTCTTATAACCGAGCATTAATATGGCATGTCGTATAGATTTAACAGGCTGTCTTAAGGCATAGTATGCGGAGTTTATCAGCTGAAGGAGCTTAACGGACAAATCGGAAAATCTTTTAAAAACATCTTCTATTTCCTTTACATTTCTCTCTTCAGAAACCATGTTGTAAAGCTTGACAAGTGTGGCAAAGGCAGGTTCTATAGTCTTCGATGTCATAACATAAGGTTCTTGGAAGAAGAAACCCTGAAAATAATCAAAGTCCATAGCATAGTAAATTTTGTAATTTTCATAGGTTTCCACCTTTTCCGCTATGAGCTTTAGATTGAACCTCTTGAGTTTTTCCACAACATCTTCAACTTCATCAGGAGAGCTTTGAAGAACATCAATCTTAACGTAATCCACGAGTTCCAAATAGGGGAAAAAATCCTCTCTGTAAGAAAAGTCATCGAGGGAAAGCTCATAACCCAAATCTTTCAACCTTTTTAGTGTATTTAAAAACTCCTCACTAAATACGGAGGATTCGAGAACCTCAAAACCGAACTTCCCCGGAGGTAAAAGCTCCACAACCTCAAGTATTTCAGAATTTTCATCGATGTTTATGAAACCTTTTTTGTTGCGAACCACAGCCTCCACACCGAAGGAACTTATAATTGAATCCATCACCTTTGCAGTAGCTATTGAACCTTCATTTTCCTTTATATCCGCAACACCACTAAAACCTGACCTGAAGAGAAGCTCGTATGCGAATATCCTTCCCTCCCTATCTAATATAGGTTGTCTTGCCAAGAAGACTTTTACCATTGGACTCTCCAATATTATAGTGTTATAATTTCAAATTCCGCACATGCCTTAAGGAGGAAATCCATGAAGAGGGTAAGCGTAAAACTGAAAGAGAGAGTTCCCGGAAAGAAAAGCGAAATCAAGAGAATGAGAAGGGAAGGATACATACCCGTTGAGATTTACGGAAAAGGTGTGGAAAACGTCCACGCATGGATAGAAGCAAAGGATTTCTTGAACCTACCTCACGGTGAGACCTTCATAATAGAAGCGGAAGTAAACGGTGAGAAAAGGGTTTGCATCTTAAAAGACATACAGTTCGGCTGGCTCGGAGACAACCCCATACACGTTGACCTCTACGACCTTGCCAATGTTACGGAAATAGAAGTTGAAGTTCCCATAGAGTTTACAGGAACGCCTGCCGGCGTTGAAATGGGAGGAACCTTCGAGATACTCCTTCACTCTCTAACCATCAAGGCTCGCCCTGCCAACCTACCCGACAAGATAGTTATAGACGTGAGCGGTCTCGGTCTCGGAGAAGCGCTGCACGTTAGGGACATAGAACCCCCGGAAGGTTGCGTAATACTCGACAATCCGGAAGAAACTGTAGCGGTCGTGGCTGAACCCGAGGCTGAAGAAGAAGTCGTAGAGGAGGCAACCGAAGAGGCAACCGAGGAAGAAAAGCCCGCTGAATGATAAAACTCGTAGTAGGTCTCGGTAATCCCGGAAAGAAATACGAGAATACCCGACACAACGTAGGGTTTATGGTAGTAGATGAGTTAGTAAGACGTCTAAAAATAAAGAACTTTAAAGAGGAAAGCCTTTCCCACGTTTACAGGACCCGCATAGCGGGTAGGGAAGTCATATTTGCAAAGCCTCAAACCTTTATGAACAACTCGGGACTTGCGGTCGTCAACCTACTTGAGGAAAATGACATAGAACCTCAAGAAATGCTCGTGGTCTATGACGACCTTGACCTCCCCCTGGGGATGACCCGACTGAGACTGGAAGGTAGTTCCGGAGGACACAGGGGAGTTGAGTCAATAATCAAGAACATAAAAACCGATAAGTTTCCCCGACTCAAGATAGGAATAGGAAGACCAAAGAGAAAGGAAGAAGTGGTCAACTACGTCCTATCCCCCTTTTCTAAGGAGGAACAGGAGTTAGTAAGAGCGGTAGTAAAAAAGGCAGGGGAGTGCGTGCTGAGAAGCATAGAGCTATCACCCCAGGACGCCATGGAGTTCTGCAACAGAAGAGACCTTGTTAGATAACCTCAACCGATGTAATATCCGGTAGCTTTATCAGTGTCCTGACCCTTTCACTCAGCTCTTCTCCTTCTAAGGCAACCTCAAGGATAAGTTCAACCCTGCCGTCTTCCCTCTTTATCTTAAGCAACTTACTCTCGCTCAGAACCTCCTCTACCTGTTCGAGCACCTGTGGGTCCTTTGCTACCACTTTGACCACCTTAACCCCCTTTGCGAGAAACTCCCTCTCCACCTTGCTCATCAAGCTCAGAACCACAAGGAGGACGAAAGCGGAGAACAGGGACATAACATACATACCCGCACCGACAGCCAAACCTATACCTGCGGTGGTCCACAAACTCGCAGCGGTAGTAAGCCCCTTCACGGAAACACCCATCCTGAGTATAGCACCCGCCCCCAAGAACCCTATACCGCTTACCACCTGAGAGGCTATACGGGAAGGGTCAACGTTTATACCTGTTCCGTAGGTGGCAGGTATGTAGATAGAAACCATGCTGAGCAGTGCGGAACCTACCGCAAGAACCGTATGGGTCCTGAACCCAGCAGGTTGACGCCTCCTCTCCCTTTCGAGTCCGATGAGAGCACCTAAGAGCATCGCAAGCACTATTCTCAAAAGACCTTCCCAGAGAGGAAAGCTGTATTTCTCTACGAGAAAGTTCAGTTCTTCCAGCATCTCTCGGAGTAAAAGGTAAGGTTGAGCAGGTTTGTAAGGGTTTCCTTTAGGTTCTTTCTCGACACCACCATATCGACCATACCCTTCTCGAGGAGAAACTCCGACCTCTGAAAACCTTCAGGGAGTTTCTGCTTTATGGTCTGCTCTATTACCCTCGGTCCGGCAAAACCTATGAGAGCCTTCGGCTCCGCAAGGATAATGTCTCCTAAGAAAGCGAAGCTCGCTGCCACTCCGCCCGTGGTAGGGTTTGCAAGAACGGTTATGTAGGGTAGCCCTCTTTCCTTTAGCATACCCACACCCAGAGAAGTTTTAGCCATCTGCATAAGGGACAAAATACCTTCCTGCATCCTCGCCCCGCCCGAGCAGGTAACCGCTATGAGAGGGATATTCTCACTAACCGCAAGCTCGCAAGCCCTAAAAAACCTCTCCCCCACGACGGACCCCATGCTCCCACCTATAAACCCAAAATCCATAGAGGCAAGTATCACAGGCTGAGAGTTCATAAAGCCTTTAACTATGACTATAGCTTCCGTAAGCCCGGTCTGTTCCTGAGCCTTCTTGAGCCTGTCTTTATAAGACTTAGTGTCTTTGAACTTCAGAGGGTCGGAAGGGAGAACATTTTCAAAGAGCTTCTGTGCACCGGTATCGTCCAGCAAAAACTCCACCCTCTCAACCGCAGAGAGCGGAAAGTGATAGTCGCACTTGGGACACACCTTAAAGTTTCTCTTAAGGTCGGGAACATACAGCAAAGTCTTACACTCGGGGCATTTGGTCCACAAGTTCTCCTCTTCCTTTTTCTTCTTAAAGAGCTTGTCAAATATACCCATCTCTATGTAAGAGAGAAGTATAAACTAAATATAGTTAAATGCTTCAGATAAGGGTCAAACCCGGCATAGAGGATAAGATTAGAGGCTTCTTTCCGTGGATTTACAGACCGGAGATAGCTTCCTATTCGAGAAAGCCCAAGAAGGGAGAGCTGGTAGTAGTCAGGGACTTTGGTGGGAAGTTTCTCGGATACGGATACATAAACCCGGAGGTCAGCATAGCGGTCAGGATACTTTCCTTTGACAAGGAAGAACCCATAACTCCCGACTTAATCCGAAAGAGGATAAAACAAGCCTACGAATACAGAAAGAGACTTTACATAAACAGCAACGCTTATCGGCTCGTCCACTCGGAGGGAGACCTGCTCCCGGGCTTGATAGTGGATGTTTACGGTGAGTATGCGGTGGTGGAGTTTACCACCTACGGTATGAGCAGGTTCAAGGATACCATCGTATCCGCTCTGGTAGAGGTGCTCAGACCCAAGGGAATATACGAAAAAGCCAATCAGACCGCCATAAAGGTGGAGGGGATAGAGGTCAAGGAGGGAGCATTATACGGAGAAGTCCCCCAGGAAACCATAATCTGGGAGCACGACCTAAAGTTCATCATAAACATACCCGAAGGTCAGAAAACGGGTTTCTTTTTGGACCAGCGGAACGCAAGAAAGTTCGTAAGGTCTTTGGTGGAGCCGGGAGACAGGTGCTTAGATGTCTTCTCCCACACGGGAGGATTTGCACTGAACATGAAGAAAATGGGAGCAAAGGAGGTGGTTGCGGTTGACCTTTCAGGACTTGCCTTAGAGGTGGGAAAGAGAAACGAAAAACTCAACGGACTTTCGGGGATAAAGTGGGTGGAGGCTAACGCCTTTGACTTTTTGAGAGAGCTTGACAGAAAGGGTGAGAAGTTTGACGTGGTAGTTATAGACCCTCCTTCCTTCGCCAAAAACCGCCATGCGGTTCCTAACGCCCTGAGAGGTTATAAGGAGCTTTGCGTAAGGGGACTGAGGATTACGAAAACGGGAGGCTACATGGCTATATTCTCCTGCTCCTTCCACATAACGGAGCAGCATCTTTTGGAGGTTCTAACGCAAGCGTCCTACGACGTGCGAAGGCAAGTTAGGGTGATAGCAAAAACCTTTCAGGACCTCGACCACCCGTGGATACTGCAGATGCCGAACACTCTCTACCTAAAAGGGGTTTGGGTGGAGGTGGTTTGATAAGCTCTACCTTATAAGACCTATAAGGAAAACTTATGAACTTTTAAGTAAAAATGCTATCAATAACTTGGAGCGGAGATTATCCTTTTACTTAAAGTGTGCCTTAAGGAGGCAACGACATGGAGATAGGTGGAAGCTTTTACGAGAGAAAGTATTACAGCACCTGCTACATGTGTGCCTGCAGGTGTGGGATAGAGGTCTATGTCAGAAACAATAAGGTTACTTACATAAAGGGGAACGATGACCACCCTTTGAATAAAGGAGTTCTCTGTGCCAAAGGGTCCTCGGGAATAATGAAGGAATACTCTCCCGCAAGACTGAGAAAACCCCTTCTGAGGGTGGGACCCAGAGGCTCAGGACAGTTCAAGGAGATAGAATGGGAAGAAGCTCTTGAGATTGCCGCAAAGTGGATAGACGAAGCGAGAAAGAAAAACCCCGCTAAGGTTGCCTTCTTTACCGGAAGGGACCAGATGCAGGCTATAAACGGCTGGTTTGCCCAGCAGATAGGCACTATAAACTGGGCTGCGCACGGAGGCTTTTGCTCGGTGAACGTCGCCGCAGCGGGACTCCTTTCCACCGGATACTCCTTCTGGGAGTTCGGAGACCCTGACTTTGAAAACACCAAATACTTCATGATGATAGGTGTGGCAGAAGACCATGCCTCCAATCCCTTCAAGCTGGGAATTCAGGAAATGAAAAGGAGAGGAGGAAAGCTCGTCTTTGTGAACCCCGTCAGGTGGTCTTACGGAGCAATTGCGGACGAATGGGTTCCCATAAAACCTGGAACGGACGGAGCCTTTATCTTGGGACTGTGCCACGTTCTCTTTAAATACAACCTGATAGACTGGACCTTCCTCAAAGAGCAAACCAATGCCCCTTGGCTCGTAATACAGGCACCGGGAACCTCGAAGGATGGTCTCTTTTACAGAAACGAAGAAGGGAAACCCATGGTCTATGACAAGAAGTCCAAGTCCTTCAAACCTGCGGACAGGATAGTTCCCGACGAGCTTGACCCTGCCTTTATAGGTGAGTTTGAGACACCCGAAGGGTTTAAGGTTCGTCCCGCCTTCGATATATTTGCGGAGAGGCTCGTCAAAGATTACTCTCCCGAAAAGGTGGAAAAGATTACGGGAATTCCCGCAAAGGACATAGAGCGTATAGCCAAGGAGATGGGTGTTATTGCGCTCTACGAACCCATAGAGCTTCCCATAGAGTGGACCGACGTGTGGGGAAGGAAGCACAAGACCATGAAGGGAAGACCCGTCTCCTTCCACATAATGAGGGGTGTCGCTTCCCACACCAACGGCTTCCAGACCTCGAGAGCGGTCTTCGTGCTGAAGATGCTCTTGGGGTGCGTGGATACTCCCGGAGGACACCTCGCAAAACCCCCCTATCCCAAGCACATAGAGGACCTTCCCAAACCCGTAAAGATAAGGTCTCTCGATGACCTGAAATACGGAGAGCCGTTGAAAGGTCCCCACTTGGGACTTCCCCAAAATCCCGACGACCTCTTAGTGGATAAGGATGGAAAACCCCTTAGAATTGATAGAGCTTACAGCTGGGAGTTTCCGATAACCGCTCACGGTTGCATACAGAACGTCATACCCGCCGCATACCAGCAGGACCCCTACGACATAGAAGTCCTCATCATATACATGGCTAACATGGCTTGGAACTCCTCTCAAAATATCCCCTACATAATTGAAGCGCTCACCGCAAAGGACGCTGCGGGCAATTACATAATTCCCAAGATAATTACCATAGACGCCTTCTACAGCGAACAGGTTGCCTTCTCCGACCTTGTCCTTCCGGATGCTACCTACCTTGAGCAGTGGTTCGCCCTCTCGCTCCTTGACAGACCGCCTTCCGTTGCAAGCGGTCCCGTCGATGCCCTCAGACAGCCGATTGTTGACCCCAAACAGGAAGGCTACGACGTGATGCCCTGGGGAGACGTTATGGTCAAGCTCGGAACCAAGCTCAAACTCCCCGGGTTCGTTAACGAAGACGGAACTCCTAAGTATAAGGACTTCAAGGACTTCCTCATAAACTGGCAACCCAGACCCGGAATAGGTGCCCTTGCGGGTTGGAGAGGAAAGAACGGAGACAAGCACTTTGTAGGAGAACCCAACCCCAAACAACTCGAGATGTATACCAAGAACAAAGGCTTCTTCTACTACAGGCTCCCCGAACACATGAGGTATTACAGGCACATCAACAAAGACTACTTAGAGTGGGCAAAGAGCGTAGGTTTCGTGAAGAGGACAGACCCCATAATAATGAACTTCTACGTTGAGTCGCTCCAGACTTTCAGGCTTGCGGGTCAGGGACTGTGGGAAGGTGAGAACCAGCCTCCCAACGACCCGGTGATAAGGGAGAGGCTCGTCAAATACTTTGACCCTCTACCCTTCTGGTATCCTCCCTTTGAGGAGGAGGTCAGCGGGGACGAATACCCGCTTTATGCCTTTACCGCAAGACCCCAGTGGATGTATCACTCCTGGGACTCTCAGAACGCATGGCTCAGACAAATCTCCACCAGAAACTTCCTCTACATGAACCCCAAAACTGCGGAGAAATACGGCATAAAGCACTTGGATTGGGTGTGGGTAGAATCCAGGGTAGGAAAGGTCAAGTGCCAGGTCTTCCTCACCGAAGCCACCGAACCCAACTCCGTCTGGACTTGGAACGCAATAGGAAAGATGCAGGGAGCGTGGGGACTCAAGCCCGAAGCGGAAGAAGGACACGAAGGCTTCCTGCTCAACCACGTAATACCCCACTCCATCAAGATAGGTGGAAGGGAACTCTTTTACGGAGACCCGATAACGGGACACCTTGCATGGTTCGACACCAAGGTCAAGGTATATAAAGCGGAAGACCAGACACCGGAAACCTATCCCGAGTTCAAGGTAGAGCCTCTGCCTTACATAAAGGAGAGGTGGGTTGAGGTTCTGAGGTATAAACCATGAAGCTAAAAGAGAAACACACGGTAAAGGATTACGAAGCGCTCCCGGAGGGGAGTCCTTACCAGCTCATAGAAGGTGAGCTTGTGCTGAGTCCGGCACCGAGTCCCTGGCATCAGGAGGTTTTAAAGAAGATTTTTATTAAGTTCTTTGAAGCGGTTGAGAAAAAAGGAAGGGGTAAGGTTCTCTTCTCCCCCGTTGACGTTTACCTTGACGAGGAAAATGCTTTTCAGCCTGACCTGGTGGTTCTCTTGAAAGAGAGTAGGGATAGGCTCACGGAAAAGGGAATAGAAGGTGCTCCAGATGTGGTAGTGGAAGTTCTCTCACCATCCACAGCCTACTACGACCTCAGAAAGAAGAAAGAAGTTTACGAGAGGAAAGGGGTGAAGGAATACTGGATAGTGGACCCGGAGATGGAGGAGGTTGAGGTTTACATAAACGAGGGTGGAAACTTCAGGCTTTTTTCAAGGGCAAGGATTAAAGGTAAGGTAAAGTCAAGCCTTATAAAGGACCTTGAGATAGACCTTTCAGAGCTTTTTAAGGAGGTGCTGTGATGGCACAGTATGCGTTAGTTATAGATTTGAACACCTGCGTGGGATGTCATGCCTGTGCAACCAACTGTAAGGAGTGGAATACCCAGGCAGCCTTTGGACCTCTCTCGGACTACGACCCTTACGGAAGGGAACCTTCGGGGGTCTGGTATAACAGGATAATGACCTACGAGACGGGAGAGTTCCCTAACACCCAGGTTTTCCACCTACCCAAGTCCTGCCTGCACTGTCAGGATGCTCCCTGCGTCCCTGTGTGTCCTACGGGGGCAACTTACAAGAGAGAACAGGACGGGATAGTGCTTGTGAACTACGACGACTGCATAGGCTGTAAGCTCTGCTCCTGGAGCTGTCCCTACGGATGTAGGGAGTTTGACGAGGCGGACAAGGTTATGAAGAAGTGCACCCTTTGTATCGACAGGGTTTACGACGAGTCCCTACCACCCGAGCACAGGCAACCCGCTTGCGTCCTGACCTGTCCCGCAAGGGCGAGGTTCTTCGGAGACATAGAGGACCCCAACAGCGAGGTTTACAAGATTATTCAGGAAAGGAACGGCTTCGTGCTCTTCCCCGACATGGGAACTAACCCCGCAAACCACTATCTGCCGAGGATAGAGACCAAGATAAACCTCGAGGAGTTCGAAAAGCACATTCTAAAACCCGACAACCCTCTGTTTTTGGAGGTTATGAAGAGACACCACGTTTCCAATAAAACACCGGAACAAAAGCAGGTAGAGGAGGTGGTCTGATGCATCCACCGCTGTCGCTCATATTCTTCTTCCTGACCGCAGGAACTTCCATAGGGCTGTTCATATTCATGTATGCGATTGAGTTTCTCCAGCTCTTCGGTAAAGGGCAGGGACTTCCAAAGGAGGTAATACTCAAGCTCGGCATAATAGAGCTTCTTCTCATAGGTGCGGGTGCCATAGGAGCTTCCTTTCACTTAGGACACAAGCTCAGAGCTTGGAAGGCTATAAGGAGGTTCAGAACCTCTTGGCTTTCACGGGAAGCGGTCTTCAGCGGAGCCTACGGCTTTACCCTGCTCGTTTACTTGGTTCTAAACCAGCTCGATGCCAATCCCTTCTTTGAGCACTTCTTCGGGGTTTTGACCTTTATCTTGGGAGTTCTGAGCGGGTTCTCCACAGCTATGATATACGCTTCCAATAAGTTCGTCTTAGAGTGGAACACTTCTATAACGGTTATTTACTACCTTCTGATGTATCTTATGCTCGGGTCATCTCTGATGGCTTACTTCTCCTACCTCTACAAGCTTCCTTATTTGGGGACTTTCATATTCCTGACCTTCCTCTTTCTTGTGCTCAGCTTCGGCTTTAGGCTTGCCTTCAACATAAGGCAGTTCTACCTCAAGCGTCCTACCATGAACGAAGCTCTGAACCTTCCCCACAACAGACCTATAAGGGTGATAGATACGGGTTCTACCACCCACAACTACTGCACGGAGGAGTTTTACTACAAGAAGGGTAAGGACATGCTCTCGACGGTAATACCCGTTGCCTACCTGCTCACCTTCGTGGTGCCTCTCTTCTTGGTGCTATACGCTTGGATTACGGGAACCCACAACCAGTGGATACTGGGTCTTACTTACCTCTTTATTCTTGTGGGTAGCGCTCTCGAGAGGTGGAGCTTCTTCGTGGAGGGTAATCACGTCCAGAACCTCTTCTACGGTCTGTATCCCGAGGAGGGCTACAAGGTAAGGAAGGGCTTTATGGAGAGAAAGGAGACAAAGATTTCCCTTTACGGATAAAAGGCTTTCACCTTGAGGAGGAGTTCTTCCCACTCCTTCTCGGGGTCCGAGTCCCAGACTATTCCGCAACCTGCGAAGTAGGATATTTTTGAACCACCGCCGAAGGCGGTCCTTATAAGAACACTTAAGGTAAAATCTCCGTTTTTTCGGATAAGTCCCGCTGTTCCGCAGTAGTAGCCACGGGCGTGAGGCTCGAGCAGGTCAATTATCTGAACCGCTCTGTATTTGGGTGCTCCCGTAACCGATGCGGGCGGGAAGGTGGCTTTCAGTATTTGGGGTAGGGTTTTATCCGTCTCACCTACCACGGTCGAGTGCATCTGACACAGGGTTTTATACCTTTCCACTTTGAATAGCTCTTCTACACGGACGCTTCCCGTTCGGGCAACTCTTCCTATGTCGTTCCTGACCATGTCCGTTATCATGAGGTTCTCCGCTTTTTCTTTGGGGCTGGAGAGTATCTCCCGGGGATTTTTCCCCGTTCCCTTTATGGGTCTGCTCTCTAACCTGCTTCCGGTCTTTTTCAGAAAAAGCTCCATGGAACCTGAGATTATGAAGAGGTCTTCGAGCTGGGCAAAGAAGGCGTAGGGGACGGGCTGGCGCAGGTAAAAGCTCAGGAAGAGGCTTTGGGGGTCTCCCTCGAGGAGAAAGTCAAACCTGCTGGTCAGGTTTATCTGATACACATCTCCGGAGGCTATGTATTCTTTGATTTTTCGGATTTTGTTGATGAAATCTTCCCTACCGAGGCTCATTCCGCAGGGGCTGAGGCGGGTCGGTGATGGGTCGGGGGTGAGCGGGGAGGGGTCTCCGAGCTTGAGGAATATTATGGGAGGCAGGGTAGTTCTTTTTATGGGAAGGTTGAGGGTTTGGGCGGTGGCGTCGTAGGAAACTATAAGAAAGCCGTCCTCTAGAGGTATTGAATTTAAATCGGGCGGGAAGAGGACCCCTTTTACGGGGAAGGACATCAAACCTTTAGCATTCAGCCACTCTCCCGATAGGATAAGTTTCATAGGGGATATAATCTTACTACCCGAGCGGAGGGTTTTTATGAGGGCGGTTTCTCCCGAAGGTGTGAAGGAACTGGAAGGTTTGATAGAGGAGAAGGTAGAGAGCGTTAAAGAGATAGAGGTCGTTAAGCTGAACGAGACGGAGTTTATGACCCAGCTTCTGGTGTTCATAAGGGCTGCGGAGCTTCCCCACTACCATGCGAAGCACGACCTGACCTTCACGGTTCTGAGGGGAAAGGGGGAGCTTTACTTGGACGGTAAGAGATTTGAGTTAAAAGAGGGAGATTTTGCCTTTATACCGAAGGGTAAGGTTCACTTTTACACTAACACGGGGGTCGTGTCGGTTCTCCTTGCCACTTTCAGCCCCAAATACGATGGAAAGGACAGCGTGAGGGTAGAGTTATAATAGTTGAGCCTTAAAAAATTCAGGAGGTCTGCAATGGCTTTCAAACTCGCACGCAGGATACAGGTTCTCCCCCCATACCTCTTTGCGGAACTGGACCGTAGAAAGCAGGAGAAGATAGAGCAGGGCGTTGACGTTATAGACCTCGGTGTGGGAGACCCGGACCTGCCCACTCCGGAGCCTATAGTGGAAGCTCTCAAGCGTGCGGCGGAAAAACCGGAAAACCACAAATACCCTTCCTATGTTGGCATGAGAGCTTACAGGGAAGCGGTAGCGAGTTGGTATAAGAGGAGGTTCGACATAGACCTGAACCCCGACACGGAAGTTATAGCTCTTATAGGTTCCAAAGAGGGGGTCGCTCACTTTCCCTTAGCTTTTATAGATGAGGGTGATGTGGTTCTATGTCCCGACCCGGCTTATCCCGTGTATAAGATAGGGACCATATTTGCGGGCGGAGAGCCTTACATGATGCCTCTTAAGGAGGAAAACGATTTTCTTCCGGATATAGGTGCAATCCCCCAGGAAGTTGTGGACAGGGCAAAAATAATCTGGATAAACTATCCGAACAACCCCACCTCTGCAGACGCTACCGAGGACTTTTACAAGGACCTTATCAGGTGGGCGAAGAAACACAACATAATAATTGCTTCTGACAACGCTTACTCGGAAATATACACCGGAGACAGAAAACCTATTTCCATACTTCAGGTAGAAGGTGCAAGGGATGTAGCCATAGAGTTTCACTCCCTTTCCAAAACTTACAACATGACCGGCTGGAGAATAGGGATGGCGGTCGGGAATGAAGAACTCGTGAAGGCATTGGGGAAGGTAAAGACCAACATAGACTCGGGGCAGTTTAACGCTGTTCAGGAGGCGGGTATAGTAGCTCTGAACATGGAAGAGGAGGAACTCGATAAACTCAGGGCTATTTACAGGGAAAGAAGGGAGGTCATGACCAAGGCTCTCAGGAAGCTCGGGCTTAACCCCTTGGAGTCGGACGTTACCTTCTACATCTGGACTAAAGTTCCTGAGGGATACACTTCGGCGGACTTTGTGGGAAGGCTCATAGACGAAGCGGGTATAGTATGCACACCCGGAAACGGTTTCGGAGATGCGGGAGAAGGGTTCTTCAGGATTTCTCTGACCGTTCCTACCGAAAGGTTGCTTGAGGCAGCTAAAAGGATAGAAAATTTAAAATTATGAAGCCTGAAGAGATTAACTTGGTGGACATAAGCATAAGCATACCCACCGTCCCCCACGACTTGAGCCTAAAAGAGCTGAAGGACGTCTTTGATGAACTCGGAATTTACAAATACCTGACGGTTATAAAGGGAAGCACTCCAATAGGTCTCGTCTATAGGGACAAGGTGGAGAAGTATTCCAACGAGCGACTTATAGCTGGGGACATAACCACCACCTGTTGCAGGCTCAGGAACACTTCCATAAAGAAGGAAAGTCTCTCGAGCATGTTCGACATACTTCCCTTAGAGAAGGAACCCGTCATAATCACCGACAGGCGGGGGACATATCTCGGTGTTCTTACCTACGACACGGTTCTGCATTACGTAACCCATCACAGGGAACACATACTCCCCATAATGCAGAGAGTTCACTCGGGTCTCGGAAAGAGGGAGTTTCTGTGCGTTCTCGGACTCAAAAACACCGATAAGTTTAAAAAGACCTTCGGTGGGCACAAGCTCGAAAGCGTTCAGAAGATACTTCTCGAGGACATAAAGGACTTCTTCGAAGGAGAAGTGGCAGGTATTCCCGAAAAGTCCGAATTCTGGACCCTGACAAACGCACCCCCGAAGAAGGAGGACATAAAGGAGCTTTTTAAGGAGTTCCACAGGGAATACACCCTTCTTTTCGGGGAGTTTGACCAGCTTCACATATACGGCTTCTGTCTGGACCTGTCTCTGATAGATTCGGAAGAGAAGTTTTACAAAATAAAGGAAGAGCTAAGAGAAAGAACCTCAAAGATAGAAGGTTCCGTGTTTATAGTCCACGGACTCCAGCCCACACTGATCCTTCACGACCCCACGAAACAGAAGCTCATAACCAACATAAAGAGGAAGATTATCGAGGACTTTAAAAACATAGTGGAACACGTTAGAAGTTCCCCGAAGGACACCTGGGAGTATGTCCTCTACGACATGTTCGACCTCTACCCATACTTCGAACTCTTCTACATAATGAGTTCCCAGGGACTTCAGATAACCAACAACATAATAAACCCGAAGGTGGACTACTTCGTGGCTCAGGGAAAGAAGGGAACGGACCGTTCCGAAAAACCCTACTTCAAACACGCTCTTGCGGAAGGGACATACATATCGGACGTTTATCTTTCCAAAGCTACCGACGACTTTTGCATAACCGTATCCGAGAGCTTCGGATATGAAGGAAAAACTTACGTCCTTGCGGGAGACATAAATTTCCGTCAGATACACAAACTCGTCAAAAGCTTCAAAGAAGCCTATCAGGACTGATTTTAAATAAAACCCTTGATTTTTTACTGAACTTAGTTTAAGCTAATGTAAGGTTGTATAGAAAAAATTAAAGGGAGGGAAAGGTATGTTAAACGACTTCAAGAAGTTCATAATGCGTGGCAATGTTATCGATATGGCGGTAGGTATCATCATCGGAGCCGCCTTCGGAAAGATAGTTTCCTCGCTCGTAAAGGACGTTATAATGCCACCAATAGGATTACTCCTCGGGAACGTTGATTTTTCTAATCTATTTATAGACCTCTCGGGTAAAGGATACCAAACCCTTGCTGAAGCAACTAAAGCTGGAGCACCCGTAATACGCTACGGGGTTTTCATTAACACCGTAATAGAGTTTCTCATAATAGCTTTCGCTGTATTCATGATGATTAAGGTTATAAATACCATCCATGAGAGAGCTATGAAGAAAGAAGAAGAGGCTCCTCCTGCGCCTACAACTAAGGAGTGCAGTTACTGCTTTATGGAAATACCCATAAATGCGGTAAAGTGTCCCCACTGCACCGCTGACCTGAAAGAGTAATAGCTTTAAGGATTAATCCCAACAGAGCGATTACTGTGCGGAGCGAATATTATGAATAAAAGATTTCCAAGTTTTGTAAATCGCTACAGAATACGACATTGATAAAAGAGCTGTTAAAACAACCATCTTTCCCGCAGGAGATACTTTTCCTTGAATAATGTCATTTGTTAACTTCCAAGCAACATGCATCCATGTTCCTGTAATCATAAATACGGTTATAAGGTTGAATATCAGCAAAGCAAGGTCTGTATTAGTTTTCCTTGCAAGAAGTTTTACGGGCTTTCTTGCTAAATAAAACCATGGAAAAACCATCAAAAGTATTAAATACTCAATCATAGGCTTTTATTATACATAAAATACAAAAACTTTTAATGCAACTTTTACGACATCTATCAAAGAAGTAAAATAAAAGGAGCTAATGGAGAATATTTACCGATGAGAGAGGCACGACTTATAGGAAGTCTCAGGTATAGAAGCCTCAGATACACCAAAAACCACCCTTTAAGGATACCCCGTGTTTCCTTGCTTTTAGAGTTCCTCGACGCTATGAAGCTTATAGCAGATGAAGAAAAGGTAGAAGGTCGGGAAGCCACTCTCGAAGAGCTACTTCTATTTCACGAAAGAGAATACATAGAGACTCTGATAGAAGCGGACAGGTGTCAGTGTGTTCCCAAAGGTGCACGGGAGAAGTTCAACATAGGTAATTACGAAAACCCCGTTTCTCCCGCGATGTTTCGAGGTTCCTCCCTTGCAACAGGCTCTTCCGTCCAAGCGGTAGAACTATTCTTAGAGGGATATACAGCCTTCAATCCCGCAGGGGGCATGCACCACGCTTTCAAAAATAGAGCCAACGGATTTTGCTTCATAAACGACCCCGTAATCGCCATAGAGGTTCTCCGAAAAAAGGGCTTCAAGAGAATTCTCTACATAGACCTCGACGCTCACCACTGCGACGGCGTTCAGGAAGCCTACTACGACACGGACGAAGTGTTCGTCCTGTCCCTGCACCAATCCCCTGAGTATGCCTTTCCCTTCAAGAGAGGCTTTATCGAAGAAAGGGGAGAAGGAGAAGGAAAAGGCTACAACCTGAATGTTCCCCTGCCCAAAGGTGTCAACGATACGGAGTTTACATACACCCTCGAGAAAACCCTGATCTACCTGAAGGATGTGTTCCAGCCCCAGGTCTATGTCCTCCAACTGGGCACGGACCCGCTCTTGGAAGACCCCCTGTCCAAGTTCCAGCTTTCAAATGTAGGTTTTTTAGAAGCTTTTAGAATTGTAAAAGACGCCTTCGGCGTGGGAGTTTACCTCGGAGGAGGAGGCTACCACCCCATAGCTCTCGCAAGGTGCTGGACCCTGATATGGTGTGAAATATCCCAAAGAGAAGCGCCCGACGAGATAACCCCCGCAGGGGAAAAAGTCCTCAGAAGCGTGGACTGGGAAGAGTTCGACGACGAAGTTGACCGCACCTACATGTTCAAAGAACTCAAGGACAAACCCCGAACGGGAGAAATAAGAGCTGAGATAAAGAACCTCCTCCAGAAGGTTAAAGCCACCCTCTACTCCTGACAGGGATTTAATTTTTCGAAGGAAGCCTCCCTCCAGCTAAATTCACATTCGAAAACCCTAAGCCCGTAATCCCTAAGCTCAAGGGGATACCCGTAGGATTTCAGAAATCCCGACCTCTCCCTAAAACTCTTCTCCCTAAAGAAGCCACCGCAGGTTTTTTCCAACTCCCCCAACACAATGTCGTTATCGAAGGTGAGAGAATAGGTATAACCCGCAAAAAACCCACCGCTCACGAACCTGATGGACTCCACATCTTCCCCACCAACCGCAAACCCCCTTACAACTCTCAAGTCCCCATCCAAGAACAAAACCATACCGTCGGAGACTCCATTCTCGTAGGTGTCCCCCACCACAACCAAACCCGAGTGCCTCTCCTCAAAAGCCCTTCCGTAGTCGTCTTCACCTCCGTCGTATAGTTTAAAAAGACCGCTTCGCGGTAAAAGAAGGAGAACATCGCTATCGCCCGAGACCTCCGACCTTCCCACAGCGAGTAGCTCCCCCCTCCAAACACCCACATACCTCAAGTAATCCTTCCTGTCGCTCCCGAACAAAGAAGAACTCAAAAGCTTCCCCTCAGAACTCAGCTCCAAGACAAACCCATCCCAGTTTCCCCTGTAGTTGCTCCTTCCGACCACCCAATATCTGCCCCTCCACTCCGCCACACCGTAAGCATACTCGTGAGCGGTAGTTCCCAACCTGACCCACCAGTTTAAAGAAAGCTTGGGAGAAAGCTTTACCACGAGGACATCCCAATCCCGAGTTAGAACACCCCCGACGAGCAAATAGCCGTCCTCGACCTTCCTCATAAACCAAAGCATGTCCTCCCCATCTCCGCCCAGGCAAAGAAGTTTGTGAACACTCCTTCCGTCAAACACCGCAAGCGCCATATCCTTGTTCCGAACAATCCCCGCCAGACAGGATTTTGCGAACCTCTCCACCGTGTAGCTGTAATCATCCCCCGAAGTATCCACCGAGAAAACCCTACACCTGTTACTGCACACCCCTAAGACCGCATCGTATCCCCTCTCCGTATCCCTCCTTCCCACGAAACAAAAACCTTTCCTAAAACCCTTTACCGAAAAAGCCCCCTCGTTATTCTCCGAGCTGAGCACAAAAACGCTGGAATGCGCAACGGAAAGCATAAGGAAAAGAAAACTAAGGACGCTACCCACCCGAGAATACCCTCACCACTTCCTCACAGGCTTCTTCCAGAGTTAAACGGTCCAAATCTATCTCCCTCCAACCCTGTTTCCTGAACCACCTTATCTGTCTCTTAGCATAGGCTTTTGTGTTTTTTACTATTTCTTCAACGCACTCCTCCAAACTTTTTTCCCCTCTAAGGTAAGGAACAAGCTCCTTATACCCGATAGCCTGCGACGAGGTCAAGAACTTCTCAAAGCCCATGTCTATCAACTCCCTCACCTCCTCCAAAAGCCCCTCCTCGACCATCTTTCTGACCCTAAGCTCTATCCTGCGGGACAAGCTCTCCCAGCTACGAACCACATGGAAACCTTCAAACTCTATCTTAGGTCTGCCCCACCTGTGAAAGCTGGAAAAGGGTCTTGCCGTCTCTATAAACACCTCCAAAGCCCTGACTATACGCCTTACGTCGTTGGGGTGAATTTTCGAAGCGTATTTAGGGTCCACCACCACGAGTTTGCGGTATAGATACTCCTTTCCCTTTTCGGAAGCCACGGAGTATAACCTCTTCCTCAAGGACCAGTTGGGAGGGGGGGTGTCCTCTATCCCGTAAATCAAAGCCTGAAGGTATAGGTATGTCCCCCCCACGACCATAGGCAGTTTAGAACGCTTTCTAATTTCCTCTATCGCTTTCAGGGCTTTTTTTTCGAACATCTTTGCGTCGAAGTAATCCCCCGGCTCGAGTATGTCTATAAGGTGGTGCTTAACCTCCCTCATACAATCCACAGGCTTTGCGGTTCCGATACTCATGCGCCTGTAAACCGCCATAGAATCCGCACTCACTATCTCCCCCCCTAATCTTTTGGCAACGCAACAAGCCAAATCGGACTTTCCCGTTGCGGTGGCACCGCCTATGATGAGGATTTTTTCCATAGTTGAAACTTAATCACCTGAAGGATAATAATATATCTACCCTAACGGGGTGTAGCTCAGGTGGTAGAGCGTCGGCTTTGGGAGCCGAAGGTCGCGGGTTCAAGTCCCGCCACCCCGAAAGGTTAAAGATGAAGGCATTAGCTCTTCTCCTACTGTTCTTGCTCGTATCCTGTGCCCAGATTTCCGAAAGTATCCAGCACGCCCTACTGCCGCCCGAGGAAGAGATAAAGCTCGGCAAAGCCTACACCCCCTCCGCCATAGCCCAGAACGAAGGACTCTATCCGGACAAGGAAGTTCAGGAGTATGTGCGCAGGTTAGGCAACAGTATGGCTGTCCTCGCCCCCCGAAAGCTACCCTACGAGTTTTACGTGGTTAACTCATCTGTCCAGAATGCCTTTGCCCTGCCTGGAGGTCCCGTCTTCGTTACGAGGGGTCTTCTCCTCATGCTGGAAAACGAGAGCGAGCTGGCAAGCGTTCTGGGACACGAACTCGGACACACAAACAAGAGACACCATGCACGATACTTAGAAAAGGTCCTCGGACTCTCCCTACTTTTGAACATAACCGCCATATTCGTAGCGGACTCGAGCGCAAGCTCACAGCTTCTCCTGCAGATGGCAAGCGTAGGAGCAAACCTCCTTGCCCTTAAGTTCAGCAGAGACCAGGAGAGGGAAGCGGACGATTTCGGAGTGGACATAACCGTAAAGGCAGGATACGACCCTTCGGGTTTTATAGGAGTTTTCGAAAAGTTTAAAAGGCTTCAGAAGGAAAGGCCTCCCGCCTGGCTTTCCACCCACCCCCTCCCCGAAGAGAGGATAAAAAGAGTTTCCCAAGTCATAAGCAAATACCGCGGAATGAAATTGAGAAAAGACTCCCCAGAGTTTCAGAAGGTGAAGAGAAAACTTCTTTCCACCAAAAAATCCTTTGAGCTATACCAGGAAGGGAAGAAGCTATACTCCGAGAGAAAGAAAAGGGAAGCGCTGAGAAAGTTCAAAGAAGCACTACGACTATTTCCCAAAAACCAGATGGCACACGTTTACAGCGCTGTAATACTGACCGAAATGGGAAATCCCCGGGAAGCGCTCAAACATGCAAACGAAGCGGTCAGCATAGACCCGCATCTTATGTGGACCTGGTTCACCCGAGGACTGGTATTCTTCAGCATGGAAAAGCACAAAGAGAGCATAAGGGACCTGAAGGAAGCGGTAAAGCTCGTCCCCACCTATGCGGACCCATACTACTACTTGGGGAGAAACTACGAAGCTGTTCGAGATTACAGGTCTGCCCTTGCGAGCTACGAAAGAGCCATAAAACTTGCCAAGGGAAACGAACCCTGGCTCAAAGATGCCCAGTTAAGATACAGAAGGCTTACAGGGTATGTGCGGTAGAGCTTGAAGAGTTAATCAGTAGTGCTAAAATATAAATTCCCTCAGCCTCAGGGCCCGTAGCTCAGACGGATAGAGCAGGGGATTTCTAATCCCCAGGTCGGAGGTTCGAGTCCTCCCGGGCCCGCCATTGCTATAATATTCACCATGAAATACGATGTTGTGATAGTTGGAGGAGGTGCTTCCGGACTTTCCTGTGCGCTCACGCTCGCATCTGCCCAGGGAAGAGGTTGGGAATGGGCTGAAAACAGAAGGTATCTTGTCTTAGACACGGGACGCTCGGACATGAACAGGGCGCTTTTCAACAATGTTCCCGGCGTTCCGCAGGGGACTACGGGCAAAGAGCTTTTGGACAAAATTAAAGAACAGATAAAGTCCTACGGGGGCGTTGACTTTAAAGAGGACAAAGTCGTAAAGATTGAAGGCGAGAAAGGAAGCTTTAAGGTTCACACCGAGGGAGGCAGCACCTACGAGGCTCAGTTCGTAGTTCTTGCGAGTGGTTTCCACAGGTTTGAGATAGAATGCGAAGGCGTAGAGGTGGTGGACAATCCCAAGTCTCCCAAACCCGGAAGGGTAATGATAAAGCACGACGGGGATTTTAAAGTAAGAGACGGTCTCTATGTGGCAGGTCTCCTTTCGGGAGCAAGTTCCATGTTTACCTCAGCCGCAGGCACGGGGGTCCAGGTAGCAATAAACATCCTCTCCGAGTGGGCTGGCAAACCGGTAGTAATACACGACGTTCCGGAGGAGGGCTGATAAAGAAACTATTAATCCCCTCACTCATATCCTTAGCGTTTTTCTACATACTTCTGAAAACCGTTCCTCTGAAGGAACTTAAAGAGAGCTTCTCTTCAGTTAGCCTTCCCGAGCTTTCGGGAGCCTTCTTGCTCTACACCCTCAGTCAGGTAGCGAGGAGCCTGCGCTGGAAGATAATACTCAAGGAGCTTAGTTTCAGAGATGCTTTCCTGATAAACTCCGCAAACATATTTCTAAACAACCTCCTGCCTGCAAGAACGGGAGAGCTTAGCTGGTTTTACTATGCCAAGAAGCTCGGTATAAGTCTGAGGGCTTCAGCCTGGAGCTTTATCTTAGGAAGGTTTTACGACCTTCTCGGTCTTTTTTACCTATTCCTGCTATCCTATGCCCTCCTGAGAGGTCTTCCCCATGTAGTCGCCTCAACTGTCCTTATAGCAGGAGTATCCCTTTTAATTCCCCTTATAAGAGAATTACTGCCCGGCATAGGAAAGCTCGGTGAGCTGAAGGAGTTTTTGAGAAGAGAACTTAGTTTTAAACTGTCTCTGACCTTATCCACACTCTCTACGGTGAGTTTCCTCCTGAAGGCTTTGGGGGTTTACATATTGGCTCTCGGTCTGCTGAAAATCGACCTTCTTACCTTTACCTTCGCTTTTGCTGGAGGCGAGCTTACGACCATACTCCCCATCCACGGATTTATGGGATACGGAACTTATGAAGCGGGGTTTCTTCTACCCTTGAAGGGTATGGGCTTTGAGCTTAAGGAAGGCATAAAGGTGGGTTTTTTAGTTCACACCTTTCTGCTCCTATCCTCCGCACTGTGGGGAGTTCTATCTATCTGGTTCCTGCATACTCTCTCTCGTAAATCTCCCTGACCTTCTCCCTCGCCCACTCTATAGCGTCCAAAATTCCCTCTATGTCCTCCGGGTCCTCTATACTCACCTCCGAAAGGGTCTTCTCTATAAGCTCAACTATGTCTAAAAACCCGATTTTCCCCTCCAAAAACAGGCTTACAGCTTCCTCGTCCGCACCCACGAGCACCGGAACGTAAACTCCTCCCATCTCACCAGCCCACCTCGCAAGGTATAGAGCGGGAAACTTTTCCGTATCCACCTCCTCAAAGCTAACGGGGGAAAGCTCGGGAAGAGATACCCTCCCGAAGGGAAACTCCTTGCGCTCCGGATAAAAGAGAGCGTGCATTATGGGAACCCTCATGTCCGTCTGGGAAGCATGCATAAGGAAGGAGCCGTCCCTGAGTTCTACGACACCGTGAACCACACTCTGTGGATGTATAACAACCTTAACCGTATCAAGCTCAAGGTCAAAGAGATTTACCGCCTCTAAGGTTTCAAAGCCCTTGTTCATCATCGTTGCGGAGTCTATCGTTATCTTCGCACCCATACTCCATCTCGGATGCCTGAGAGCCTCCTCCACGGTTGCATTTCGCATCTCCTCAAGAGTTTTATCCTTGAAAGGACCGCCGGAGGCGGTAAGATAAATAAACCGGACTTCTTCCCTCTTCACATTCTCAAGGAGCTGAAATAGAGCGTTGTGCTCGCTGTCAACGGGGATTATCCTGTGTCTGTTTTTTTTAACAAGCTCTCCCAGGCATATGATGGACTCCTTGTTGGAAGCTAAGAGTGTCTTCCCCTTGGTGAGGGTAAGGTGGGCGGGTTTTATGCCGTGAACTCCTGAGACCGCATTCATAACCCTGTCCGCAAGTTCAACGCAGGCGTGAAGCCCCTCATCTCCGAGTAGGTGTTTGGTCCCTTCGGGAAGGGCGGACAGCCAGTCGGAGGCAGGCTCTTCGTAGGTAGCAACTACCTCGGGTTTGAACTCCGCAACCTGCTTGAGCAATTTATCGGAAGCCCTGCGGGCGAGAAGAGCTTTTACCTCCACATCGGAGGGAAACTTCCTGACCACATCGAGGGTCTGGCTCCCCACAGAGCCGGTGGAACCTAAAACCGCAAGCTCAACCATAACCTGTTATATTTTATTTGCGATGACCCTGCAGTGCCTTTTCATGTTCTTATCGGGCTTCGTAGTGGGCTTTATAACCGCCCTCGTCCTGATAATAGGGATTGCGGTTCTCCCAGTAATAATCGGTGTGGTGCTCGTCCTGAGTGCCTTCGCTTATTACAAATACAGAAAGGAGCAGAAGAGAAGAGAGCAGATACTCAGGGAATTCTGGGAGGACTAAAGTTTAGGTATTTCTTGGAGTTTGGAACTTCACAGGTGAATAAGGGGAGGGAAAACTTCCGCAGGGTTTTATGAGGTAAAACTACTATAAAGAAAATGTAGTAATATCAATATATTCATTAAATATGAGTAAAAACACTTGGCGAAATGAGAAAGAAAGCTAATTTATCAATCAAGGAGGTCAGTCATGGAAAAGAATTACATAGTTGAGATGAAGAGAGACCCCAAAGGCAGATACTATCTCATGTCAGGACAGGTTATACACCCCAAAGACAACCCGAAAGATTACAGAATTGACGTAAGGAAGAAAGATGCAAAGTTCATAATAGCTATAGGAGGAAAAGGAGTTTACATACTTACGAGAGAGCTTTTGACCAAGTGTGCAGAGAAAGAGTGGAAGAGATACTTGGAGAAATACCTTTCCTCTCCCAGAAGAGGAAAGAAATCCAAGGGAGACGAAGTTAGACACCCTAACGTGATACACGAAGACACGATAAGAGAAGTTCTGAGAGAAGAGGGATATGACCCCTGCAACTGCAGATTTATAGACCTTGAGCCTGAGACACCGAAGGATAAAGAGAGCGTAGAAAAGCTACTGGACGAAGTCATGAGCATAGTTCAGAAAGCAAAAGAAAAGGCGAGAGCGTAGATGATTTGCATAGACACAAACATCTGGATTTACCTCTTCAGCGAACAGGATAGTGTCAAGAGGCAGGTTGTTAGGGAACTCATAAGCTCCCTTTCCCCCAGACACATTGTAATCTCGAACCAGATTTATAAGGAAATAGCAAATGTTCTCATCAGAAGGCTCAACCTGCCTAAAGAGTATGCTTTTGAAATACTCTCCCGCATAGAGAAAATAGCTTCTGTGTATCCAGAGATGCCGAGCGACATAAAGACTGCTTTGGAAATCAAGGACAGATATAACCTGCAGTTCTTTGACAGCGTCATATACGCTTTTTGTTTCAGAAACAACATTCAGCTACTAATATCGGAAGATAAACCCCTGGGAGAGATAGAACACAAGGGCAAAATCTTAAAGCTGTTCAATCCTTTTGAGGAATAATTATTCCTCAACTTTCTAAGAGCTTCCGAAACGCCTATACACAGTCAAGTCTTCTTCAGCCTAAACGAACTTAAAGAGCAGGTCTATTATAAATCCCGGGAACAGTCCAAAGAAGAACACAGCCAACACGGAAGCGAGGAGCGTAAAGGACTCCCCTGCGGATACACGGGTCTCCCCGAGGTCTCTCTCTTTCTCATGTAGGAACATATACACGATTACCTTGAGGTAGTATCCTGCGGATATTAAACTCGCAATCGCAAAAAGCAGAGCGGGGATAAAAAGCTCGCTCCTGACGAGACCCATAAATATACCCAACTTTCCGACAAAGACCGCCATAGGCGGTATTCCTATCAGGGCAAAGAGGAAGAGTGCCAATGCGGAAGCTAAGAAGGGATGTTCCTTTGCAATCCCCTTGAAGTCCAAGAAGTGATGAGTCCAGCCTTCTTTCTTTTCAAGAACGGAGAGCACCGTAAAGGCTCCAAGAGTGGCAAGGGCATATACGAAGACATAAAAGAGCAGGGAACTCATGAGAACCTTGTCAACTACGGTAAGGGCAAGGGTGAAGTATCCCGCATGGGCTATGGAGGAGTATGCAAGGAGCCTCTTTACGCTTCTTTGAGCGTATGCCATAAGGTTTCCGTAAAACATGGAAGCCACCGCTACTATCCCAATAAGTAGCTCCCAGGATGGAAGGGCGGAGAACATATAGACGGTGAGCTTTACGAAGAGAAAATACATCGCTATCTTGGGCACGGTGGCGAGGAAGGCTGTGGTGGGGGTGGGTGCACCTTCGTAAGCATCGGGCGTCCAGAAGTGGAAGGGAACCGCAGAAACCTTGAGAGCAAGGGCGGACATCAAGAGCAGAACCCCGAGGGCAAATATGGGGTCGCTTCCCTTCTGAAATCCCAACAGCAGACTACCCGTTGAGCCATACACGAGACCTGAACCCAAGGCAAACATGGAGGTTCCCGTAGTCCCTATCACCAGATACTTGAAGGCTCCCTCCTTGGAGAAATACTCTTTCTTAAAGAGACCCACGAGGATATACATCGTTATGGAGGCAAGCTCCAAGCCCACAAATATTATTGCGAGGTTTTCGGAAGATAGCATGACCATAAAGCCCAAGAGGGCAATGAGGTAGAGGTAAGAAAGCTCGCTGTAAACGGACTTCTTCCTTATAAAAAAGTCGTAGGAGGAGAGCAAAACCAGCCCCGTAACTGCTAAGAGGAAGAACTTGGCTATGAGATTGAACCCGCTGACCGTAAAGCCGTCAAAGAGGGTTCTTGCGGGATAGCTCACGAAGAGAACCGAGAAGGCAGAGAGAACGACAGTTATAAATCCCAGTATGGTAAGGGACTTGTAATACTTCTCTTTAAGAACTATCTCTAAGGCGAATATCAAGAGTATCCCTACGGAGAGCACTATTTCGGGCAGAAGGGCGTTCCAGTTCAACTCTTAACCTCCGAACACGAGCTTTGCGGTGTGGTCAACTATCTTAACAAAGGGTGCGGGGTAAAGCCCCATTATGAAAGCTACGAGCAGTATGAGAACGAAGGGTATAACGTGGTGCACTTCCACGTCCCTGAGTTTTGCCCACTTCTCCCTCCTGTGGTCCGATATGGTCTCCTCCTCGAGCATAACCCTCTTATACATGTAGAGGAAGTATGCCGCTCCCAGTATCATTCCCGTTCCCGCAATCACAGCCCATACGGGGTGAGCCTTGAACGTTCCTAAGAGAACCAGGAACTCCGCTATGAAACCCGCAAGTCCGGGAAGACCGATACCTGCAAGTCCGGAAATCATGAAGAATATGGCAAAGTTGGGAAGGTATCTCGCAAGCCCACCGAGGTCGTCCATGTTGTAGGAGTGTATCCTGTCGTATATAAATCCCGCAGCAAAGAAGAGAGCGGCGGAGGAAAGACCGTGGGCTATCATCATATAGACCGCTCCGTTGAGAGCGTCCTTATCCAAGGCAAAGGTTCCCAAAGTAACTATTCCCATGTGGGATATGGAGGAATAAGCTATCAGGCGCTTTATGTGGGTCTGGGCTATTGCCATCATCGCTGCGTAGATTATCGCTATAACGCTGAGGGTAAATATTAGAGGTATGTAGTATTTGGAAGCGTCGGGGAACAGAGAAAGAGAGTATCTCACAAAACCGAAGGTTCCCATCTTAAGAAGGACTCCCGCAAGTATTACCGAACCTGCGGTGGGAGCTTCAACGTGAGCGTCGGGGAGCCAGGTATGAACGGGGAACATGGGTATCTTGACCGCAAAACCTATACCGAACAGGAGGAAGGCTGCCAGCTGAAGCCATATGGGGTATCCCAACTTAGCGTGTTCAAGGTAGTCAAAGGTTATCTGTCCCGTGGTGAAGTATCCATAGACTATTATGCTCGCCAATCCCAGAAGCAGAAAGAGACTTCCGAAGAAGGTGTATATGAAGAACTTGTTTGCCGCATAAACCTTTCTGTCGTGTCCCCAAAAGCCAATTATGAAATACATGGGAATGAGCATACCTTCCCAGAATATATAGAAGAGGAAGAAGTCCAAGGCAGAGAACACACCTATACAGGCTGTCTCAAGCATCAGAAAGAGAGCCGTATATAGAACAGGTCTATCCTCTATCCTCCAAGACCATATAAAGGCGGCAAGGAATATAAGGGCGGTCATAACTATAAGGGAAACCGCCATACCGTCCAAGCCTATGTGGTAGGAGATACCGAGGGTGGGTATCCACTCTATTTTCTTAACGAACTGAAACCCTTCCTTTGAAAAGTCAAAGTTAAAGAAGAGAATAAGCGACAGGATAAAGACTACTCCCGAAACAGCTATGGAGGCAACTTTTGCAAACTTTTCATTTCTGACTATCGCCACAACTCCCGCCGTCAGAAGCGGAAGGAATATAGCTATGGTAAGAAGCCACTCCATCAGTATCCTCCTCCGTATATTAGTGCCACAAGGAGCAGAACAAGTATAGCAAAACCCGTTCCTAAACCGAGGGCATACCAGTTGAGCTTACCGTTCTGAAGGAACTTAAGACCCTGCCCCACCGACTGAACTATAAAGGCAAGACCGTTAACTATTCCGTCTATAAACTGCCTCTCCCCGACAGCGTAAAGAACCTTTGAGTAGCTCATGTATCCCGCAGCGAGTATCCCGTGGTAGAGCTTCTCCGTGAAGAACTGCTCCTTGAAGGTGGTATGGAGAGCTTTCAGGGACTCGTAAGTCTTCTCGGGGTCGAGGAAGCGCTTTATGAAAACCCCGTATGCGAGCACTATTCCGAGTATCGCTACTCCCACGGACATAACCGCTATATTCAAATGAATTTCCTTATGCTCACCACCAACAGCATGCATATACCACCCCTCAAAAAATCCCGCTACCACTGCCATCACTCCCA
>JAADEH010000009.1 GCA_013153495.1 Aquificota bacterium | reverse complement strand
TAAAATTTCCATGTAGTCCTACGGGGCTACCGGCTCCTTGGCAACTGAATAGGATTTTCGAATTGGCAGGTTTATTAGGTGCCTATAAGGAGTTGAAACCAAGTAGGGGTAGTTCTTTCATTAAAAACTTCCATAAGTTTATTAGGTGCCTATAAGGAGTTGAAACCGTCGGGGCTGGAGCCATACTTGGCTCTGGCTCGAGGGTGTTTATTAGGTGCCTATAAGGAGTTGAAACAACAAGTATTGTATATAGCTTGCCTGTTGGATATAGTTTATTAGGTGCCTATAAGGAGTTGAAACGGAGGTGTCAGAAATGAAGAAAATTGTGGTTTCTCTTGTTGTTTATTAGGTGCCTATAAGGAGTTGAAACATGCTTTCCCGTGCTGCCTCGATGCTATATCGAGGGTTTATTAGGTGCCTATAAGGAGTTGAAACTACCTATCAGTTTGGAACCTCATTCCTCACACCTCGTTTATTAGGTGCCTATAAGGAGTTGAAACATTACTCCTCCAGCGTTTTTTCGTCGTCGTACTCTACGTTTATTAGGTGCCTATAAGGAGTTGAAACTCGCTTCAATCCTTCTGGGATAAGAATTTATGTTTGTTTATTAGGTGCCTATAAGGAGTTGAAACTAAGAAAGTTCATAGAAGAGTGGGGAGCAACGAACCGGTTTATTAGGTGCCTATAAGGAGTTGAAACCAAGGGCAAAAATAAACGTCAGTGGAAACAGATCCATCAGTTTATTAGGTGCCTATAAGGAGTTGAAACCTGTGTGGGGGTGCCTTACTGAACCATATACAACCATAGTTTATTAGGTGCCTATAAGGAGTTGAAACGTAGGAGTGGTCGTTCCTGTTCCAAGTCTCATACCGGTTTATTAGGTGCCTATAAGGAGTTGAAACTTTTCATGCTCTTCTTTCACAGGAAACAAAATGCAAAGTTTATTAGGTGCCTATAAGGAGTTGAAACTTAAGCGTTATAGCTCCGTTTTGGATATGATTTGTCCGTTTATTAGGTGCCTATAAGGAGTTGAAACAGGTTCTGAATTCCTACGACCTTTCCCATGATGCACGTTTATTAGGTGCCTATAAGGAGTTGAAACACTAATGACTTCGTGTAGAAGTAATATATACATGCAGTTTATTAGGTGCCTATAAGGAGTTGAAACGATACTGCGGGGCAGTATCTTGGTTAATCCAGCCCATCGTTTATTAGGTGCCTATAAGGAGTTGAAACAAAAGGAGGTGTGTGCCATGCAAGACTTCAGCAAGGTTTATTAGGTGCCTATAAGGAGTTGAAACAGCTCAAGCTTCTCCATGGAGGTTCTCGAATCGGGAGTTTATTAGGTGCCTATAAGGAGTTGAAACGTGTCAAACTCACGATAAACGGCGAGAAATACAGGGAAGTTTATTAGGTGCCTATAAGGAGTTGAAACCCCTTAAAAGTAACGACATGCGACGGTATAAAAACAGTTTATTAGGTGCCTATAAGGAGTTGAAACACGAACTCCAGTAGCCCGAGGGAGGGGGCGATTGACTTGTTTATTAGGTGCCTATAAGGGATTGAAACACCGAATCCCTAAAGACCACTCTGGAGAAGAGCCTGGGGTTTATTAGATGCCTATGAGGAAAGCTTTATGTGAACGAATGTATAGTAGAAGTTACCTTCTATGCCTGTGGAGAGTTTTGTTCCGGAGTTTAATAAGTCGTTTTTGAAGGTTTCCTTAGCTTTTTCGAGGAAGTTTTTGTGTAGGGGGTCGCTTATTTTGGGGGCATAGACGGTCAGGGCGAGTTTGTCTTCGTCGAGTTTTACCAGACTGCCTACGAGTTCGTTGTTGCAGAATAGAAGGTATTTATCGTCCTTGGTTTCTTCCTCTAAGTTGGGACAGGTTTGGGATAGGGTCTCCTTCAGAAGCTTTTTAGCTTTTTTGAGTTTCTCCTTCACAACTTCTCCCGAGTTTTATCTTACCGCTTTGGGTTTTGAGTTCTTTTCCTTCTTGATACTGGGCACGGAGAATGTATCCGAGTCCTTCGGTTCCCTGAGAGTTTACCGAGGTAATTAATCCTACCGCTTTGCTGTCGGAGAGTATTTTGTCTCCTTCTTTTAGCTCACCTTCGAGTTTTTGGAGTTTTGCGAGGACTCTTGGGGTTCTGCCTCTGAAGTAAACTCGTGCTATGGCTTCCTGTCCTACGTAGCATCCTTTGTTCATGTCTATTGCGTAGCTCAGAACTCCCGCTTCGAGGGGGGAGAAGCCTTCCCTTAGCTCCTTGCCTATTTTGGGAACGCAGTTTTTTATTCGGAGGTCTTCAAATTCTTGGGGGGTTATTTTGTCTTTGGGGTCGAGGAGTTGGGTTGGGACTTCTCCTATGAGGTCGTAGCCGGGGGTTTTTAGTCTGAGGGGGTTGTTGGCTATTATGAGGTTTTGGGTTTGTGTAAATTCGAGTTCTTTTATACTCACGCCGAAGGCGTCTTTTAAAAAACTTTCTGCATCTTCTCCGAATACGAATACGTGCGAGAGGTTGGGGGTCAGATCTTCGAAATAGACTTTCAGGGAGAGTTTGAGGCGGTTGAATTCTTCTATGACTTCCTGGGCGGGTTTTTCTGTGTCGAGTATGTAGTGGTCCGAGAGTTTATAAACGAAAAAGTCTCCCACGGGTTGTCCGTTCTGTCGTAGCCAGAGGTTGTAGTTAAACTGTCCGGGTTTGAGGTTTTTTATGTTGTTGGTAAGGAGGCTGTGCAGGAAGTGGGTGTGCTCTTCGGGGGCGGTCATGCCTTTCATGAGCAGTTTTGCGGGTTTTCCGTAAACTTTTATCTTGGAACGGTTGAGTTCTATCCACTTCATGGGTTCTAATATATTCCCCGCTTTGAGAGTTTTATTGTATGAGCAGGAACAGTCCGACATTAAAGTGGTGCACTGTGTTTCCGTCGTAGTCTCCCGTCATGAAGATTTTTCCTTTATACTCTCCGAGCACTCCGAAGTTAGGGGTGAGGTTGTATTTGGCTCCTATCATAAATTGAAGTCCGAGGTTTGTGTCGGTGTTGGTGAGGCTTCCGCTTCTTTCCTTGAACCTGTTTATGGAACCTCCGAAGCCTGTGTAGGCTCTGAGTCTGTCGGAGAACCGGAATTCGGCGAGGGGATTTAGCTCTAAGGAGTTGTATATGACGGTTCTGCTTGCGCTCATTTTGTTCCCCGTGGAGAGTTCAATGGAAACACCTGCGGTAAAGCCTGCGGTCGTCTGGGAGCCAAGAAATCCGTAAACGGATAGGAACTCCTCGAGGGTCTTGTCGGGTTTTGAGCGGTCTATGCTGTCGTATTTGACCTTAACGAGTCCCGTCTTCACACCGAACTCTCTAATTATTTCTCCTTCAAAATACTGGGCAAAACCTACCGAAAGGAGAAAGGGTATAGCCATCAGAACTTTCTTCATGTTTTCTCCTCCTTTGAGTGTTCTCTTATAAGGAGAAGTTTATCACCTTTGTGTAAGCGGAAGGTTACTCGGGGGAAGTAAATTATCCTGCTGTCTCTTATAACTCCCACTATGCGGTAGCCTTTTTGTTCGAGCTTTCTTTCCGCTTCCAGAACTGTGGTTTCGTCTTTCCAGTCCATAGTTTCGACCTCTATGTGTTCGACTATGTGGCTGAAAAATTCCCCGTAAAACCTCTCCCGTGCGAACTTGGATATTATGGTTCCGAGCATCTCCCCACCTATGATTATGTAGTCCGCTATCCGTCTTCTTTTTATAAGTTTTGCGTTTTCCCTGAGCAGTATTTCGAGAACGAGCACCGCTTCTTTGTTTAAGTCCCTTATCTGCATTCCTGTGAGTATCGTTCTCGCATCTATGGAGTCTTCCGTAAAGCCGGGTAGTTTTTCACCGAGCACTATGACCATGTAAGCCTTTTCCACTCCTGCGTCCTGAAGGACGTCCTCCCTTCCGAAGTCTCCTTTTTTGTAATAGACCCCCTCGGGGGTTTTTATTTCCTGCTGGGTTATTACCACTATGTCCCTGCCGAGGGGCTTGAGGTTCTCGATTATCACCTGAGCTGTCTCGTTCCAACCGCATATAACTATGTGATTGTGCATGTCCTTGAAACTTATCATACCCAGCTTTAACATCTGGACGTAGTTGAAAAAACCTGCGCTTATGGTGGCTATGGACATGGAGAATATGAAAAGTCCTCCCGCTCCCAAGAACATGGCTAAGATTTTCCCCTCACGGGAAACGGGGGTTATGTCTCCGTATCCGACGGTCGTCATGGTTATAACCACTAAGTAGAGGGCATCAAAGAGGCTCTTTACCTGCGGATTGCCTGCACCGACCTCGAGGGAATACATAATGACGAGAGAGGCTATAAAGAACAGGGCGAAGAAGGCAAACAGGAAGTAAAACTCAAAGGAGATGCTCCTGAATATGAATGTTATACCTTTAGCGAAATACCTATACCTGTAGGCAACTCTCAGGAAACGGGCGAGTATGACCACGAAACGCAGAACCCTGAAGGGCTGAAAGTATGGGAATATGGCTATTAGGTCTATTATGGACAGGGGGTTTATTACGTATTCGAGCTTTCTCTCCGCAAGGATAAACCTGCCTACATACTCAAAGGCTATTATCCCCGACACGAAAAGCTCAAACTTAAATATGAAGGGGTGAAGCTCCGAGTGGAAACCCTTTATTTCGTCGTATATGCCGAATATGACCGAAAGCATCAGGAAGCTGAAAGAGAAACTCTGGTAGAGGACGAAGTGCTTTGACCTGTCGTTCTCAAGAATGTTGTATAAAAAGGCTCTAAGCATTTGCTCGAACTTCAATAAGTATAATAAAAGCATGAGGGCGGTAATATCCGTTTACAGAAAGGAAGGCGTTGACAGAATAGCGAAAACCCTGCAAAATCTCGGATACGAGATACTATCGACCGGCGGAACCGCAAAGTATCTGAAGGAAAGGGGAATTGAGGTTGAGGAAATCTCCAAGGTTACGGGCTTTCCGGAAATACTAAACGGAAGGGTCAAAACGCTCCATCCCGTAATACACGGGGGAATACTCTACAGGGACTGGGTAGAAAAGGACAGGGAAGAGATAGAAGAGCTGGGAATACTCCCCGTCGATGTGGTGGTGGTCAACCTGTATCCCTTCGAGGAGATGATGAGGGAGAACCTGACCGAAGAGGAGCTTATGGAGTTTATAGACATAGGGGGTCCTTCCCTGATAAGGGCGGGAGCGAAGAACTTCTTTAGGGTAGTCGTTTTGGTGGACCCGGAGGACTACGATTGGGTAGCGGAAAAGCTCGAAAAAGGGGAGCTGACCAAAAAAGACAGGGCATACCTTGCCTGGAAAGCCTTTTGCCACACCGCTTACTACGACGGAGTAATTTCTAATGCTCTTAAAAACCTCTTCGAGGTGGAAGAAGAGCCTAAAGAGCTTTCTATTCCTATGAGGTTGGGCGGAAAACTCCGATACGGGGAAAATCCCCATCAGAGGGGAACTCTATACCAGAACCCCTTTGAGGAAATCGGGATTACCAAGTCCCAGGTTTTGCAGGGAAAAGAGATGTCCTTTAACAACTATCTCGACGCTGACTCAGCTGTGAGGATAGTCTTGGAGTTTCCCAACGACCCCGCTTGCGTGATAGTTAAGCACAACAACCCCTGCGGGGTGGCTTTGGGTGAAAACCTCAAATCTGCCTTTTTGCGGGCAAAGGCTACTGACCCGGAGTCTGCCTTCGGGGGGATAGTTGCCTTTAACGACAGGGTCGATGCTTCCTTAGCCGAAGAGCTTACCTCCATGTTCTTGGAGGTGGTTATAGCTCCCGATTACGATGAGTCCGCTTTGGAAATTCTGTCTAAGAAGAAAAACCTGAGAGTTATAAGGTTCTTCGGAATGGGGCACTCCTTCGACATAAAGAAGGTAAGCGGTGGTTTTCTCCTCCAGGACGAGGACACCCTTCTATACGACTCATGGGAGGTCGTCTCCAAGAGAGAACCTACTCCCCAAGAGGAAGAGGACCTTATCTTTGCCTGGAAGGTCTGCAAATACGTAAAGTCCAATGCGGTAGTAATAGCTAAGGGAAAGCAAACCTTGGGCATAGGCTCGGGACAGGTTTCGAGGGTGGACAGTCTGAGGTGTGCCATAGAAAAGGCTAAGAGGCACGGCTTCGACCTTCGGGGAGCTGTTCTGGCTTCGGAAGCCTTCTTCCCCTTCCGGGACTCCATAGACATAGCTCACGAGGCGGGAATAACCGCAGTAATACACCCCGGAGGGTCCATCAGAGACAGGGAAGTTATAGAGGCGGCTGACGAGCACGGAATGGCTATGGTGCTTACCAGAACCAGACACTTCAGGCACTGATGTTTGAAACCCTTATCTGGCTCAAAGAGGTTAGCTCGACTCAGGACATTTTAAAGGAAGGCAATTACTCCAAGGGAACCGTAATAGTTGCGGACATACAAAAAAGAGGAAAGGGAAGAAAAGGAAGGAGGTGGGAGTCCCAGGAGGGAGGCTTATACTTTAGTTTCGTCCTGAAGGAGGAAGATTTTAAGGAAACCCTTCAGACCCCTATCGTCGTAGGTTATGCTCTCTCGGAGTTCGTCGAGCACCTGGGTTTTAGAACGGGAATAAAGTGGCCCAATGACGTTTATGTTGCGGGTAAAAAGCTGGCGGGAGTTCTGGTGGAGAAGTCCGGAGAAAAAATAGTTGTAGGTGTGGGTCTGAACGTAAATCAGGCAAGTTTTCCGAAGGACATAGAGGGCAGAGCCACCTCTCTCAGGCTAATTGCGGGTAGGGAGTTTGACAGGGCTGAGCTTCTCCTTTCACTGCTTGACTTCATATCCCGTGAGATTGAAAGGTATATGCGGGAAGGCTTTGAACCCTTCCACGAAAAGGTTGAGAGGAAGCTCCTTTATGTAGGGGAGGAGGTGGTTCTTCTCTCGGAAGAAAGCAAAGTAGGCACACTCAGGGGAATAGATAGGGAGGGGTTTCTGCTTTTGGAAACCTCTGAGGGGCTTGAGAAGATAACCGCAGGGGACATCAGCCTGAGACTTCCTCACCAATTGTGATAGTAATCATTTGCTTATCGTAAACATTTGTTAACTTAAATACAAACTCAGCAGGAGGTTTTCCCATGTTGATTAAGCCGGGAGAGATACAGAAGGTTGCTAACATGTTCATGAATGCGGTTCACGAGGACGAGATAGAGATAATAAACCAGCTATACGAAGCCCTCAAGAAAAACGACGTTGAAGAAGCTGACAAGCTCATGGACGAGCTTCTGGTGGATTTGGAGGACCACTTCTCCACCGAGGAGGAGCTTATGAGGGAGGCGGACTTCTTCGGCTACCCTATGCACAAGGCGGAGCACGACAACATGAGGAGGGACTTTAAGGGTGTTTACGACGAGTGGAAGAGTTCCAAGGACACGAGAAAGGTTATGAAGTTTTTGGAAGAGAAGATGGTTCCCTGGCTGAAGCTCCACGTTGCCCAGTGGGATTCGGTAACAGCCATGCACATCGGAGATTGAAAAATTAAGCTAAAATTTTCTCCCATGAAAATTGACCCGAAGACTTTGGAAAAGTGGGATAAGGAATACTTCTGGCATCCCTTCACCCAGATGAAGGTTTATCGGGAGGAGGATAACCTGATTTTCGAAAGGGGTGAGGGGGTTTATCTGTGGGACATTTACGGAAGGAAATACATAGATGCCATCTCTTCCCTGTGGTGCAACGTCCACGGGCACAATCACCCCAAGCTGAACAGAGCCGTCGAAGAACAGCTCAAGAAGGTGGCACACACCACCACTCTCGGTAGTTCCAACGTTCCTGCCATACTCCTTGCCAAAAAGCTCGTGGACATATCCCCGGAAGGTCTTAATAAGGTCTTTTACTGCGAGGACGGAGCTGAGGCTGTGGAAATTGCCCTGAAGATGGCTTATCACTACTGGAGGAACAGGGGGGAAGATAGGAAAGTTTTTATAACTCTGTCAGAAGCCTATCACGGGGACACCATAGGGGCTGTAAGTGTTGGAGGTATAGACCTTTTCCACGGCACGTATAGAGACCTTCTCTTTGAGACTATAAGGCTACCTTCCCCTTACCTTTACTGCAAAAAGGAGCACGGCGGTCTGTCGGAAACCTGCACCGCTGACCTGCTCTTTAAGTTGGAAGACCTTCTGAGGGCGAGAAGGGACGTGGTGGCGGTGGTTCTCGAAAGCGGTATTCAGGCGGCGGCGGGAATGCTCCCCTATCCACCGGGCTTTATGAAGGGAGTAAGAGAGCTGACCAAGAGGTTCGGAACTCTCCTTATAGTGGACGAAGTGGCAACGGGTTTCGGTCGAACCGGCACTATGTTTTACTGTGAGCAGGAAGGCATAACACCGGACTTTATGTGTCTCGGGAAGGGAATAACGGGTGGATACCTTCCTTTGGCGGCAACTCTTACCACCGATGAGGTCTTTGATGCTTTCTTAGGAGAGTTTGGGGAGGCGAAGCACTTTTACCACGGGCACACCTACACGGGGAACAATCTTGCCTGTGCGGTTTCTTTGGCTAACCTCGAGGTTTTTGAGGAAGAGAAGACCTTGGAGAAGCTCAAACCGAAGATAAAGCTTTTGGAAGAGAGGTTAAAGGAGTTTTGGGAGTTAGAGCACGTGGGAGACGTTCGTCAGCTGGGCTTTATGGCGGGAATAGAGCTTGTGAAGGACAAGGAAAAGGGAGAGCCTTTCCCTTACGGGGAGAGAACGGGTTTTAAGGTGGCTATGAAGTGCAGGGAGAGGGGTGTTTTTCTGCGACCTTTGGGGGACGTTATGGTGTTGATGATGCCGTTGGTTATATCGGAGGAGGATATAAACTTCGTTCTGGATACGCTCAAGTGGGCTATAGGGGAGCTTACTCGCTGAAGAGTGCTCTGGGATAAGAGCCGAGTATTTTTACCATCTGGGTTCTTTCCTTTAAGTCCGAAAGGACTTCCTTTATTTTTTCTTCCTCTTTGTGTCCTTCGAGGTCCACGAAGAAAACGTAATCCCATGCCTTTTTTCGTGATGGTCTGGATTCTATCTTGGTGAGGTTTACACCTCTTTTGTAAAAGGCTTCGAGGGCTTTGTATAGTGCTCCCGGCTCGTCCCTAACTGCAAATATTAGGCTGGTTTTGTCCTTTCCTGTGGGTTTCATCTCCCGAAGGGAGATTATTAAAAACCTCGTAAAGTTATCGGAATTTTCCTGAATGTTTCTGGCAAGTATGTTCAGGTGGTAGGTGTAGCTTGCCACTTCGCTGGCTACGGCGGAAGCCCCTTCCTCTTCGAGGGCTATCTCGCAGGCTTTTGCGGTGCTTTCGGTTTCTATCAGCTGAGCGTTGGGGAGGTTCTTTTCGAGCCACTTTCTGCACTGTCCGAGGGCTACCTTGTGGGAGTAAACCTTCCTTATTTCCGAGAGGTCTTCCGCTACGGAGAGAAGGTGAAGGCTTATGGGTATTACCACCTCCCCCGAGATTTTGAGGTCGCTCTCCAGGAACATGTCGAGGGTGTAGTTGACGACTCCCTCTATGGTGTTCTCTACGGGAACTACTCCGTAGTCCGCTCTTTTTGACTCTACCTCTTCGAAGACGTCCCTTATGGTGGCACAGGAAACGTATTGGGCTGAAAAGCCGAAGAACTCGAGCGCTGCCTGATGGGTAAAGGTTGCTTTCGGTCCCAGGTATGCTATGCGCAGGGGTTTTTCTAAGGACAGGCAGGCGGATATTATCTCCCTGTATATGTGAACGAGGGCTTCCGACGGGAAGTTTTCTTTAAACTTCTCTTTGTTGAGCTTCAGGAGTTTCTCGAATATTGCCCTTTCCCTTTCGGGGACGTGGATTTCCATATTTTTCCTTTTCTTTATTTCCCCTATCTTGCGGGCTATTTTGGCTCTTTCGTTGAGAAGGCGCAGTATTTCCTCGTCTATTCTGTCTATTTCTTCCCGCAGTTCCCTCAGCTCTTCCACATATGTAATTTTATCAGGGCTGTCAGCCTTCCATCTCGTTCACGGTAGCTCCATCAAAGAGTCCGTGCTCTATTGCTACCTGAATTATAGCCAACTCATCTTCGGTGGGTTGTTTCCCTTTCAGAACCTGCCTTATGAACTCGTGAACAACCTCCTCAACCGTCTCCTCCGTTATGTCTTCTATCTGTATTTCATCTCTTTCCGCTACAAACTTTCCGAAACTAACTGCAAGCTCTTGCAAATCTGCCATGCTTACCTCCTGAAAATTGCTTGTTAAAGCATATGCCTTTTGGAAGTGAGGTTGATGATGTAGCGCAGTTAAGTTATCTTTTTCCCGATGGACAGATACAAGAAGATTAAGCTCCTTTCGAGACTTGCCTCCTTCGAATGTGAGAAAAATCCCGACCTCGGAAGGTGCATATATTCCGCTTCAACTCCCTATGGAAAGAAACCAATACTTAAAGTCCTCCAGTCAACCTACTGCGACAAGAACTGCGACTACTGCATGTTCAGAAGGGATAGAGACTCAACTCCGAGGGTTTTTATATCTCCCGAAGACCTCGCAAGAGGTTTTATAGAACTTTATAGAAAAGGAAAGGTTCAGGGGCTTTTCCTCTCTTCGGGAATATTTATCCACCCCGAAATTACTATGGAGAAGATGATAGACACCGTCAGCATACTCAGAAATAAATACGGATACAGGGGATACATTCACCTAAAACTCATGCCGGGTGTGAGTCTGCAAACCATAGAGGAAGCGGTCAAGCTCGCTGACAGAGTTTCTCTGAACATAGAAGCCCCCAACGATAGAAGGCTTAAAAGTATAGCTCGTGGCAAGAGCATAAAGAGAGATATGCTACCTTTGATGGAACAGGTAAGTAAACTCCTTAAGAACTATACCCGCAAGACCCACATAACCCAGGTCATGGTAGGGGCAAGCGGAGAAACCGACGAGGAGCTACTCAAAAGCAGTGAATTCCTCTACAGGAAACTCGGTTTAAACAGAGTGTATTACAGTGCCTTTTATCCCGTAAAGGAAACCCCCATGGAAAGCAAAAAGCCTGAATCCAAGCTCAGAGAACACAGACTCTATCAGGCAGACTTTCTGATTAGAGACTACGGGTTTTCTTACAAGGAACTTCCCTTCGTAAACGGGAAACTACCCGAAGACAAAGACCCCAAAGAAGCGTGGGCGCAGGCAAACCCTCATCTCTTTCCCATAGAGATAAACAAAGCGGACTTTGAACTGCTCCTTCGCATACCCGGAGTGGGAAAGGAAACCGCAAAGGAGATAATAAGAAGAAGAATGAAGTCCGCAATAAGGTCTCCCGAAGATTTGAGAGGCATAAGAAATCTGAGGAAGATTTTAAGATACGTTACCCTTTGTGGGAAGGCATTTTCAGGCAAGGTTAGTTAGTGCAAACCGTAAAATTTGCCTAAAATTTTCCATTTTTCGGAAAAACAACTTTTGAAGCCTTGGGACTCAACAATCCGTCGACCTACCTATTTTTAGGTTAGTGTTCACTATCTCTTTTGGTCAAAAATTACGAAAATTTTGTTCTTCTCCTACTCTCACACCAACTTGTCGACCCCCGGGGATTTTTGCAAGATTGGAGGTCGACAGGAAATAAACTTCACTTGACGCACCTTCGGAGAGGGTATAAAATTTCCATGTAGTCCTACGGGGCTACCGGCTCCTTGGCAACTGAATAGGATTTTTGAATTGGCAGGTTTATTAGGTGCCTATAAGGAGTTGAAACATAAAGGCAAAAGCATAATCCACAGGGCTTGGGGCGTTTATTAGGTGCCTATAAGGAGTTGAAACTTATATCTGCCGATTAGATACAAATTCACCGCTGAAGTGTTTATTAGGTGCCTATAAGGAGTTGAAACTGCCAATTCTTAGACATGACGAAGAATATCAGGCTGATGTTTATTAGGTGCCTATAAGGAGTTGAAACAAATTTCGTTCTTCCTCTGAAGTATCTGAAGAAGGCGGGTTTATTAGGTGCCTATAAGGAGTTGAAACTGTCTCCTTCGGGTATTTTGACGTAGAAAACCTCCGGGAGTTTATTAGGTGCCTATAAGGAGTTGAAACTTTCACGAGAGAAGGCTAATCCCTCAACGACAAAGGTTTATTAGGTGCCTATAAGGAGTTGAAACGAGAAGGAGATGAGAGACAGCGGGGCAGAGGTAAAGTTTATTAGGTGCCTATAAGGAGTTGAAACAGGTTGGGTTCTGTAATAATTGGAAGGGTTATTGAGTTTATTAGGTGCCTATAAGGAGTTGAAACCTTCTCACCCCCTTTTTTCCTTGCCCATGAGAGCTGGTTTATTAGGTGCCTATAAGGAGTTGAAACTAAACAAACACATCACGGTAAAAATGAAGTATTTCAACCTGTTTATTAGGTGCCTATAAGGGATTGAAACCGGTCAAAGTATTTCTGAGCCTCATCAACAATAATAACGTTTATTAGGTGCCTATAAGGGATTGAAACGGGAAGGCTTCGTGGTAAGCCTCTAAAAGGCTTTTTGCCTGTTTATTAGGTGCCTATAAGGGATTGAAACAGAACAACTTGAATTTTGCCATTTTCCCCTCCTTTTTTTGTTTATTAGGTGCCTATAAGGGATTGAAACGTTCAAGACTGTTGACTGCTTATGGCAACTTCATCGCGTTTATTAGGTGCCTATAAGGAATTGAAACTACACCTCGCTCAAAGACCCGCAGTATCCTAAGCTCGTTTATTAGGTGCCTATAAGGAATTGAAACTCGCTCTCACGAAAGAGTCGAGAGTGATAGACGGAGAGTTTATTAGGTGCCTATAAGGAATTGAAACTGAGGCAAGATATAGAACAATAAGGGAGGGGATAGAAATAGTTTATTAGGTGCCTATAGGGAAATTCCGTTATTGCTTTTTGGCTTACAGCCTCTAAAACCTAACTTGAAATTTATTTCCGCTTCCCCATCTTCTCTCCAAAAACAGCGCTCTTCCAAATCAGGAACAGTCTTTGAGGCTATACAATAGTATTTAAAGTATGAGCGCCAAAGAGACCCAGCTTACACCCATGCTCGCCCAGTATCACTACTTCAAGGACAAGTATCCCGACTGTCTGCTTTTCTTCAGGCTCGGGGACTTTTATGAACTCTTTTACGAAGATGCCATAGTCGGCTCGAAAGAGCTTAACCTCGTTCTGACCTCAAGACCCGCAGGCAAAGGGAGGGAGAGGATACCCATGTGCGGAGTCCCCTATCACTCCGCAGGGAACTACATACACCGACTTGTCCGAAAAGGATACAAAATAGCCATCTGCGAGCAGGTGGAAGACCCCTCGAAGGCAAAGGGTATAGTAAAGAGAGAAGTAATAAGAGTTATAACCCCCGGAACCTACTTTGAAAAGGAAACCGCAGGTCTGTGCGCCCTTCACAGGAAGGGAAACACCTACTACATAGCCTACCTGAACCTGTCTGTCGGGGACTTTATAGCAGGCAAAACCCCGGCGGATAAGCTCTTGGACTTTCTCTCTAAATTCAACACCAAAGAAGTTCTTATTAAAAAAGGAGAAAGACCGCCTTCGGCGGTGATTAAAACCTTAGACCTCTTCATAACTGAACTCCCGTCCGAATTTTTCCAAGAAGGGGCAAAACTTCTCAAAGAGAGCTTCAACATATACAACCTGCGCTCCTTGGGATTTGAAGAGGAAGAATACCTATTGCCCCTCGGAGCGGTTTACCTCTACGCAAAGAGAACCCAAAAGAGCTTCACGCCCTTCATAAAGAAGCCAAAACCCTTTCAGGACGAAGGATTTGTCCGCATAGACCTAAAAGCCCGCAGAGGACTTGAACTCTTGGAGAGCATAGAGGGAACAAAAGAGCAGACCCTGTTCGGGGTTCTCAACGAGACCCTTACGGGTATGGGGAGAAGGAGGCTCAGGTTTCACATACTAAACCCCTTCAGGGAAGTTAGCAAAATCCGTCAGGTGCAGGAAGCGGTGGAAGAGCTTTTTCAAAATAGAGAAGCTCGGGAGAGTATCCGTAGCGTTTTCGAAGGCATGGCAGACCTCGAAAGGCTCGTCTCCCGCATAAGCTCAAACATGGCAACACCCCGAGATGTCCTTCACCTCAAAAACACCCTCTACAAGGTGGAAGAACTCAGAACTGTGCTTTCCCGCTTAAAGTCTGCCCTCTTTACCCGCATCAGGGAGGAACTTGAAGACCTTAAAGCCATAGCTCAGGAAATAGACAGAGTTCTAACCGACGACCCACCCGTTCACCTGAAGGAAGGGGGACTTATAAAGGAAGGTGTAGATGAGTATTTAGACGAACTCAGGTTCATAAGGGACAACGCCAAGAAGCTCCTGAAAGACTACGAGGAGAAGCTCCGAAAGGAGACGGGAATATCCAGCCTCAAAGTAGGCTACAACAAGGTAATGGGATACTACATAGAGGTTACTAAACCGAACCTAAAATACGTTCCCGAATACTTCAGAAGGAGGCAGACCCTCTCCAATGCGGAGCGCTTCATAACCGACGAACTAAGCAAGCTCGAGGAGAAAATACTCTCCGCCCAGAGCAGGATAAACGAACTCGAATACGAACTCTTCGTTCAACTCAGAGACAAGATACTCAAAGAGCTGGAGAGGATAGGTAGGAACGCCCAGCTGGTAGGTGAGGTGGACTACGTTCAGTCCCTCGCCCAGGTTGCCTACTCCAAAGGATGGATTAAACCCGAAGTCAGCGAGGATTACTCGATAGAGATAGAGGAGGGAAGGCACCCCGTAATAGAGGAGTTTTCAAAAACTTACGTGCCCAACGACACGAGGCTAAACGAACAGGAATTTATCCTCGTAATAACGGGACCCAACATGGCTGGAAAATCCAGCTACATAAGACAGGTGGCAGTCCTCGTCCTGATGGCTCACATGGGGAGTTTCATTCCCGCAAAGAAGGCTCGCATAGGCACCGTAGATGCAATTTTTACCCGCATAGGCTCGGGAGACATACTTGCGCTGGGAGTTTCCACCTTTATGAACGAGATGCTCGACGTTGCCAACATGCTTTCAAATGCTACATCGAAGAGCCTCATAATCCTCGACGAAATAGGGAGAGGAACTTCCACCTACGACGGCATAGCCATATCCAAAGCCCTCGCCAAATACATATCCCAAAACCTTAAAGCCAAAACCCTTCTTGCCACCCACTTTTTAGAGATAACGGAACTCGAGGGAAAGGTTCACGGGGTGAAAAACTACCACATGGCTGTCAGCGAGGAAGGGGGAAAGATAAACTTCCTATACACCCTCGTGCCGGGTAAGGCTAAAGGGAGCTTCGGTATAGAGGTGGCAAAGATGGCAGGACTTCCCAAAGAGCTGATAGAGGAAGCGAGGAATATACTTAACCAGCTCGAAAAACCCGAAGTCCATGTTCTCGAAGAGACCTTCAAAAGGTCCGAAGAACAGATAGAGAGGGAAAAGCTCGAGAGGATACTTAACGAGATAGCATCCATAGACATAGGAAACACAACACCCCTTCAGGCTCTCATAACCCTCTCCCGCCTTAAGGAAGAAGTCTTATCTCTAATTAAAAAGGAGGGTTAAAGATGTTCTGGATTGCTCTCTTTATCACCGCTTTTGTTGCCTTTGCGCAGGTGAGCGAGGAAGAGTTTAAGAGGGATAGAGAGTATCTGCGGAAGGTCGAAAAGAGGCTGGAAGAGATAGACCAGCAGGTAAGGAAAGGGAAGGTTAGCAGGGAACTGCTCGGGGAGCTTAACTCTTACGGATACCCCCTGCACACCCTGAAGAACAAATACATAACCGAAGAAGACAAACAAAAGTTCTACTCCCGCATAAACGAAGCCTACGAAAAGGTTCTCTACATAAAGAGAGGAGCATTCCCCACAGTCCTAAAAAAGGAGTTTGAAAACCTCAAAATACCCTTCTGCAAGGTGGAAGCTCAGGGAAAGAGAAGGGAAACGCTTACCATAGGGATTGAAAACCCCAAGGACGAAGAGGTGGTCATGAAAATAATGACCCAGACCCAGCTACGATACGCACACCTCATAGGACTCGAGAACCTCAAGTTCGAAAAGTGCAGGTGATATGATAGAAAGCAGGAGGTAAGAAAATGGAACTTTACTGCGACGGAGAAAGAATTTACATCTCCAAAAAGGACAGGGTAGAAGGAATTTCCAAAAAGGAATTCATAGAAAAGTCCGAAACAAAGGTCGTGTGGCAGTCGGAGAAACTATCCCAAACGCCCACTATGCTTGCCAACACGAGATTTCACCTCATAGGTGCTGGAGGTTCAAAGTTATTCAGAATGGACCGCAGGAGCGGTGAAACGGTAGAAATAAGCCTCGAAAACGAAGTTAAGGACATAACGACCGACCTGAGAGATGTATTTTTCGCTACTGCGGAAGGTATATACAGGGTGCCTGCGGAGAAGTTCGTAGAGTCGGAAGTGGTAAGGTATCCCGTCTCGGATACCCTCGAAAAACCCATAAAATCCATAGACCTCTTGGGGGAATTTATCTTCGTCCTGACCGAGAGCTTCCTATACAAACTCAGCGTTAAGGGAGAGAAGCTAACTGAAAAAGTCCTTGCGGACGGTGTCAAGGTCCTATCCGATTACGAAGGACCTGTGGTTATAACAGAGAAGAATGTCCTCTACATGACCGACGACCTCGAGGTGCTATCAAACGGTAGCTACGAGGGTGTTTTCTTCAAAGCGGAGCACGGTGCTTACAATACCTTTCTTCTTTCGGATAAAACCTTCAGCGTTTTCGGTAAGACGGGACAGAGATACGCCCACGTGGAACACTCCCACTACCGAACTTTTACCGAAGGTCTGAACCACATATACCTATACGACGAAATGGAAGAAAGCATCACGCTCGCAGGCAAGAAAGACCTCTTGGGGGACAACTTTCAGGAGATAGACCTGACCACCCTCGTGGGAATTCTGACCGCCTCCCTCATGCTTGCAGAAAGGGAAGGAGCGGAAGTTATCCTAAGAGAGGAGAAGGGATACATAGACGTTCACATAAACGGGGAGCACGTTCCCGTAGAGAAGGTCATACTTGCTCTATCCAAATACTTCCCCGAAGTCTTCTACCTCTACAAGAACCCCGGCTATTACGAGGAGATAGAGAGGTTCGCCCAGAAGTTTGACCTCTTCAAGGTAGAAGGTAAGGAAGTCAGACTCAATACGGACCTGCTCGAGAGACTGCTCAGCATGCACTCTACCTTCAAAGCCTTCAAAGACGACATAGCCAAGGAGATTGTGGAACTACCCTTCAGGTGATAACAACTTCCCTCTCACCCTCCTCTACATGCCCGAGGGGAAATCCCTCTCCCTTCAGCACGGAAAGAGCCTTCCCCTCCTCTCCCTCTTCCACAACCACAATCATTCCCACTCCCATGTTAAAGGTTCTGAACATCTCCCTCTCCTCTATACCACCGAGCCTCTGAAGCCACTTAAAAACCGGATTTTCCGGAATTAACCTCTTTTCCACAACCGCACGGACTCCCTTCGGGAGTATCCTTACAAGATTTTCGGGAATTCCTCCCCCCGTTATGTGAGCTATCCCTTTGAGCTTTACCTCCTTCTTTAAACCTTTTATGTGAGGAGTGTATATCTTAGTAGGCTCGAGGAGAACCTCTCCCACCTTCCTGCCCAAGTCCTCCACAAAATCCCCGTAGGAGATACCCCTGTCCTTTAGAACTTTCCTTATGAGGGAAAAGCCGTTGCTGTGGAAGCCCGAGGACTTTATGCCCACCAGCCTGTCCCCCGGTTTTATCTCCTCACCCGTTATAACCTCCGACCTTTCGCACACTCCCACACAAAAACCCGCAAGGTCGTAAACTCCCTCCGGATAAAAGCCCGGCATCTCAGCGGTCTCTCCACCTACGAGCAAAACCTCTCCCCGTCTGCAACCCTCCACTATTCCGTCTATTACCCTCTTAAGGACTTCCATCTCGAGCTTGCCGGTAGCTATGTAGTCCAAGAAAAACAGAGGATCCGCACCCGTGGTAATCACATCGTTAACGTTCATAGCCACGAGGTCTATGCCTACCGTATCGTGGACACCAAACTCCTGAGCGACCTTGAGCTTGGTCCCAACGCCGTCGGTTGAGGAGAATATTACGGGTTCCCTGTATCCTCTCAGAGGCACACCGCCTGCAAACCTGCCGAACTCTTCCTGAATTCCTTCACCGAAGGTCCTTTTAACCTTTTCCCTTATGTATTTAACGAACTCGTTAGCTTTGTCTATGTCAACCCCTGCGTCCCTGTAAGTGGTCAACCCTCTTCCCTCCTGAAGTAAAACTCTTCCACCACCGTGTATATGGGACCTATGCTGGTCAGAGAGCTTGAGATTAAAGCAACCCTGTCTATCGTTTCCTCACCGAAGTTAAACCCCTTGTATCTGTTCATAAGACCGCTGAGCTTTTTCTTGTCCACCTCCTTTATCCTGCAAACGGTTACGTGGGGGTGGAAAGGCTTTGAGTCAATCCTGATGCCTGCCCGTCGGTTGAGCTGTGCAACTTCGTTAGCAAGCTTTTTGAGTTTGTTCTCTCCCTTCGAAACCCCTATCCAGAGTATCCTCGGTCTCTTCCTGTCGGGGAACACTCCCAGGGAACGATACTGAACCTTGAAAGGTGAGTATTTCTCCACTAACTGCTGAAGGTTCTTAAGAACGCTCACAGCCTGTTCCTTGTTTATCTCACCTAAGAACTGGAAGGTCATGTGAAGGTTTTGAGGCTCTATCCACTTTCCTCTCAGAAAGCCTTTGCTCTCGTCCCTGAGCTTTTCCACGTGCTCGTAAAGGTTTTTTGTGGTGAAGAAACCCACGAAGGCTCGCATTTCGCTTTATTTTAATACTATTAATTATGCTCAGCGGAAGAAAAATCCTCGTAGGGGTAACGGGTGGTATTGCGGTCTATAAGGTTGCCCAGCTGGTAAGAGACCTAAAAAAACAAGGTGCTCAGGTAAAGGTTCTAATGACCCCCTTTGCGAGAAAGTTCGTAGGTGAACTCACCTTTGAAACCCTATCGGGGAATAAGGTTTTCTGGGACTGGAATGAGGACCCCCTTGCTCACATAAACCTCGCCCGCTGGGCTGAGGTGTTTTTAATAGCTCCCTGCACGGTGAATACCCTCTCAAAAATAGCCCTCGGCATAGGGGACAACCTCCTGACCACCACAGCCTTAGCTTACTCCGGAACGCTTTTGATAGCTCCCGCTGCCAACACCGTTATGTATAAAAATCCTGCAATTCAGGAGAACCTCAAAAAGCTAAAGGAAAGGGGTGTGGTAATTATCGAGCCGGAGTGGGGAGTTTTAGCCTGCGAAGAGGAAGGAGAGGGAAAGCTCGCAAGCGTGGAAAGACTTATCGACTGGATAATCTGGGCACTTTATCCGAAACCTTTGAAGGGAAAGAAGGTTCTAATAACCTGCGGTGGCACGAGGGAGTATATAGACCCGGTGCGTTTTATATCCAACGACTCGAGCGGGGAGATGGGGTTTTCTTTGGCAAGGGTGGCAAGGTGGCTCGGAGCGGAGGTTGAGGTGGTGGCAGGCTTTACCACCGCACAGGAACCGCCGGAAGTTAGGATAACACGGGTTAAAACCACCGAGGAGATGAGAAGGGAAGTCCTCAAGCTCTTCCCGGAAGCAGACATAGTGATAATGAACGCAGCGGTTGCGGACTACAGACCTTCAAAGACCTCCCCCCAAAAACTCAAAAAGAGGGAAAAGCTCATCGTAGAGCTGGAAAAGACTCCGGACATACTCGAGGAACTCGGAAAGATAAAAAAACACCAGATATTAATAGGATTTGCCCTTGAGAGTGAGAACCTCGTGGAGAACGCAAGGGAGAAGATGAGAAGAAAGAACCTCGACCTCGTAGTTGCCAATCCGGTTGAAAGCATGGGCAGTAAAAACCACAGCGGATACTTGATAACGGAAAAGGAAGTCAGAGAGTTTGAGTTTAAAACAAAACTCGAGAGTGCGGAGTTTATATTAAGCAAAGTCATAGAAGACCGTGGGATTTGAGTATCTCCGCAAGTTCCTTGTCGTGCTTTGCCTTTTCTCTTAGAACTTCTATCAGTTTTCTGATGCTTCCCCTTTGCTCAAGCTCTTCTATGGTTTCCTCCCTCGCTTCCCTTATCACGGTTTTCCTATCCCACCAAGCGAAGCCTATAACTGCCGCAACCAACGCTATCTGCCCTGCAAATACACCGACCATTATATTTACCAGCCTGTCGAGCTCGTTATTTACCTGCTCAAATCTTTTATCTACCTGCTCAAACCTTTTGTTCATATCCTCTCTAAGCTCCCTAAGCCTCTTATCCACCTGCTCCATAAAAATTCTTTGGGAAGCCTTCAGCTCTGTCATATCCTCCCTCAGCTTAGAAAGCTCTTGAAGTATCCTATCCTCGGGAGTTGCCCCGAAACTCAGTCCTAAAAAAATAGCTATGAGAAGCGGAATTATACCCATAGGATTTATAATATAGCACCTCCTCAAATCTTCCTAATATCCACGTAAGAACCGCTTTCAAACTCTAAAAGCTTCGGCAGAGTGTCAAAAATCAGTTTTGAAGCCTCCTCCGGAGTTCTCTTGGGAGCTTCCAAAATTCTCTTTACGGAGGGAAATCTCTGGGCATTCTGTTTCATAACTTCCTCAAGCATGGGTGTGAGCACCAGTCCCGGAGCGAGAGCGGTTATGTGAGTATCTTCCATCTCACGGGCATAGAGTTTGAGAAGGCAGTTGAGCGATGCTTTGGAAATAGAGTATGCGTTCCAGCCTCTGTTGCAGTTGACCGATGCACCTGAAGATATACCCACAATTTGCCTGACTTTTACATTCATCTCCTTAAGGGTATCCAGTATCACCTTGTTAGCCCATACATTGATGTCCATAACTTCCTGAAACTTGTATAGGGGAACCTCCGACATGTCCCCGAACTGACCCAATATCCCTGCATTCAGTATCACCAGCTCAAGCTCTTCAACCCCTTCCAAAAGCTCCTTCACGCACAGCCCGACCCTTTCAAGCTCTCTAAGGTCGCAGGGGACAAATCTAACCTTACCCTCAAGCTCCCGTGGTAGATGCCTGCTAAGGGCATAAACCCTATACCCCCTATTGAGAGCCTCCGAAGCCAAGGCTTTTCCCAAACCGGAACCTATGCCGGTTATAAAGAGGTTCATCCTAAGAATTCTAACTATGCCTGTGCTTTTTCCGCAACTTTATCCTTGAGCTTATGCCAGAGCTTGAGAACTTCCCCTACATCGCTTCCTTCAATGTTAAAGGATATAATCCCCCTAATAAAAAGCTCTCCCACCCCTTGACTTTTCAGGAAGCTCCTCAAGAAATCCTCCGTAATTTCCACAGGTCTGCTTATAGTATCCTTACCCGACCTTGCACCTGGATTTTTATACTTTCTTATGTTAGCCTTCCACGCCTCCAATATAACTTTTTCTGCAAGCTCATCATCAAGGACATAAACTCCTTTCTTTCCCACAACGACTTTAGACTCACCGGGTTTTATTACCTTAACCTTTGCGTTTTCGGGTTCCGTTTTTGGATAAACAACCCTCCCGAGTATGAACTTAACGCCGTTTTTAAACTCCCTGACCGGTATGATGTGCACCATGCGAGCTAACACCTCCTATTTTGATTTTAAACGTTCCCCCCATTTAAGTCAAGCCATGTGTCCTACCTTTTACAAGTTATTTATAACACTTACTACTTTATAGTATTGACATAAAGTCATACCACAAGCATAATTTATACACATGCTCATAGTGGAATCCATACCCACTCCCGTATTAGTCGATACAAACATTTGGATTTATGCACTTACGGACGATACGGAAAAAGGAGAGAAGGCAAGATACGTGTTAAATACACTTTCTTCCATAGTTAAAAAACATCGTTCATCGCACAGCTCACTAATCGTGGCACCCATACAAGTGGTTAAAGAGCTTGGAAGAGTTTTGCTTGACAGGTTCAATTTTGAAGAGGACGAAGTCATTGATATTATTAGGAACTTTAGCAGTAGAGTCAGCTTAATAAGTGAAAGTCCGCAAGATGTAATGACTGCAATCGCCTTAAGGAAACGCTATAAACATATTGATTATTTTGATGCCATAATAATTGCCTCGGCACTCAACCATGGAATAGAAGTTATCCTTTCGGAAGATGTCCCGTCCCCGAGTAGGATATCTATCGCAAATAAAAAAGTTGAAATTATCAACCCCCTTTAGAAGCTTCCTTAGAAGCCTTCTTCTCCAGAAGCCTCTTCAAACTCTTGGAAATCTCCTTAACTATGCTATCAAACTTAGGATTTAGCTCCTTCAGGGACTCGTAAAGCTCTTCGGGGGGAACCTCCCAGGTGCTTATGAGCTTGTTCTTCAGATTGGTGAGCTTGAAAACGTCCATGTAGTATTCCTGCGGGATTATCCCAGCCTCCACCATCTTGGAAAGGCAGTCGTCCCCGAACTTCTTTATCCCGAACTTGGGAGCCAGGTGTTTACATATATCAAAGAGCGAATCGTAAGCTACCTGATAGAAGTATTTAGTCCTGTCGTAATACATAGGCTTAGACTTGAACTCCTCAAGCCCCTGTTCCAAAACGAAGTTTATCTTCTTTACCGAGTCCTTTATGAACTTGGACTTTTCGTTCAGAAGCTCAAAGTCTATTAGAAGGTAATTACCCGTTGTCTCTTTCACGAACTCCACCACCGCACGGGCAAACTCCTTGAACATGTATAGGTTCTCCTTCAAAAACTCGTAAAGCTCCTCGGGAGAGACCGCATCTTTGAGGTCTCTGTATTTGAAGTAAAACTCCGTAAACTTCTGGAGCTTATCCACCTCCTTCATGCCTATGTGCTCTGCCAGCTTCACAAGGCAGTCCTTGGAGCTGGTTCTCAGTCCCAGAACCGCAGACATGTGCCTGCAAACCCTCATCGTGCTCTCAAAGGCAAGGTTAAAGTCAATCCTCACCTTGTCCAAAACCAGCTTGTTGGAGACGAACTCCTCTTTGGGGAGAGAGATGTGCTTCTTCAGGTCTATGTAGGACTTCTCGAGGTTCTGGAAGGCTTCCACTATGAGGCTAATCTTGAAAGTCTTTTTCTTCTTAGACATCCGACTTTAAGAATAAAAGACCGCTTACGCGGTGTCAAATGATGAGGGTCAATGACCTCTAACATGGTATTGTCATCGGCACTCCGTATTGTTATCTTATAAACTCAAGTGAGGTTAGAGCATGTTTGAAAAGTTTACGGAAAGAGCGAGACAGGTAATACTGCAAGCAAGAGAAGAGGCTTTAGACCTCGGACACAGTTATTTAGGAAGTGAACATATATTGTTGGCTCTGATAAAGGAAGAGGACATACCCACCCTCGTCCTCTCCAAGTTCGGACTCACTCCGGACAAGGTTCGCAAAGCTGTAATGGGGCAGATAAACAGAGGTTCCCACACCGGGGAGATACTCTTTGCCCCGGACGCAAAGCGCGTGATTGAGTTTGCGGTTGAAGAGGCAAGAATTCTTCACCATCAGTTCGTCGGTCCCGAGCACCTGCTCATAGGCATAGTTAGGGAAAAGACGGGACTCGGTGGAAGGATACTCAGAGGCTTCGGTCTGGACGAGTATTCCGTTCGTAGAGAGGTTCTCCAAATTCTCGGAGAGCTTCCTCCCCAGGAGAGCGTCAAATACGCTCCCACTCCGAACTTAGACAGGTTCTCCAGAGACCTAACCCAGATGGCAAGGGAAGGCAAACTCGACCCCGTAATCGGCAGGGAGCGTGAGATAGAGAGGGTTATCCAGATACTCGTCAGAAGACGCAAGAACAACCCCGTCCTACTCGGAGACCCTGGAGTTGGTAAGACAGCCATAGTGGAAGGCTTGGCTCAGAGGATAGCCAACAAGGAAGTCCCCGAACCCCTCTTGAACAAGAGGGTGGTTGCCCTCGACCTTGCCGCTCTGGTTGCGGGAACCAAATACAGGGGACAGTTTGAGGAAAGATTAAAGAACATCCTCAAAGAGCTTGAAAAGGCTCCCAACGTTATCCTCTTCATAGACGAGATACACACCCTCGTGGGTGCGGGTTCCGCGGAAGGTTCCATAGACGCTTCCAACATGCTGAAGCCCGCTCTGGCAAGGGGAGAGATACAGGTAATAGGTGCTACGACCCTCGACGAATACAGGAAATACATAGAAAAGGACGGAGCGCTTGAGAGAAGGTTCCAGCCCGTTCTTGTGGACCCACCTTCGGAAGAGGATACCATTCAGATACTCTACGGACTCAAGAAGAAGTTTGAGGAGTTTCACGGAGTGGAATACACCCCCGAGTCCCTCGAGAAGGCTGTCTCTCTCTCGGTCAAATACATAACCGATAGAAACCTGCCAGACAAGGCGATAGATGTGGTTGACGAAGCTGGTGCGCTTGTAAAGCTCAAGGCTATGGACCTCCCTCCCGAACTCAAGGAGCTTGAGGAAAAGATTAAGGAACTCGAGAGGGAGAAGGAAGAGGCTGCCAACGAGCAGGACTACGAAAAGGCGGCAAGAATAAGGGACGAGGAGCTAAAGCTAAGGGCAAAGTTTGAGAACCTCAAGGCAAAGTGGAAGCAGGAAATGGAGAAGAACAAACCCAAGGTTACCGCGGAGGACGTGGCGGAGGTTGTTGCCCGCTGGACCGGAATACCCGTAAGGAGAGTTCACGAGAGCGATATGGAGAAGCTCCTCCACATAGAGGACGAACTCAAGAAGCGTGTGGTCGGTCAGGATGAAGCTATAAAAGCCATAGCAAAAGCCATAAGGCGTTCCAGAGTTGGACTTAAGGGTAAGCACAGACCCATAGGAGTGTTCCTGTTCTTGGGACCCACCGGTGTGGGTAAGACGGAAACCGCAAAGGCGTTGGCGGAATACCTCTTCGGAACGGAGGACGCGCTCATAAGGTTTGACATGTCCGAGTATATGGAGAAGCACACCGTCTCCAGGCTAATAGGTGCACCTCCCGGCTACGTGGGATACGAAGAGGGCGGACAGCTGACCGAGAAGGTTCGCAGAAGACCCTACTCCGTTCTCCTCTTTGACGAGATAGAGAAGGCTCACCCCGATGTCTTTAACGTCTTCCTTCAGATATTCGACGACGGAAGGCTCACCGACGGCTTAGGAAGGACCATAGACTTCTCCAACACCATAATTATCATGACCTCCAACCTCGGTGCGAGGATGATAGTCCACGGCGGAACCATGGGCTTTGAGAAGAAGTTCGGAATGATTGACTTTGACCAGATGAAGAAGAACGTTATGGACCAGGTAAAGAGAACCTTCAACCCCGAGTTCCTCAACAGGCTCGACGAGATAATAGTCTATAGACCGCTCGATAAGAAGGACATAGAGAAGATACTGGACCTCCAGGTCAAGGAGGTAAACGAGAAGCTCCAGGAGTGGGACATCAAGGTGAAACTCCACAAGAGCTTTATAGACTGGATTATAGAAAAGGAATACAAGCCCGAGTTCGGAGCCAGAAGCCTCAAGCGAGCTCTCCAGAAGCACGTGGAAGACCTCCTTGCGGAGGAGCTTATTAAGGGAACCTTGAAGGACGTTGACACGGTTGAGATAAGGGTTAAAAACGACAAACCCTACCTTAAAACCCTCAAAAAGAAGGAGAAGTTAGAGGAGGCTCTTTTGAAGGAGAGCTGATATAATACCTTCCCTGTGAGACCCATTACAAAAATAGCTCTCCTTCTTTTCCTTTGGTTTGCCTTTACCTTTCCCCAGATTGTGGGGAAGGTGGAAATAAAGGGAAACAAGTATGTTCCCGATGACCTCATAAAGGAGCTTCTCCTTACCAAGGAGGGAAGCCAGTTTTCCATAGAAAAGGTCAGGAAAGACATCAAGAGGCTTTTCAGAACGGGGTTTTTTAAGAGGATAGAGGTTCACAAGTTCGACGAGAACGGCAAAGTTAGACTCCTTTACGTGGTGGAAGACCTTCCCGTTATATACAAGATAGAATTTGTGGGAAACGAGGAGCTTGACGACGAGGACCTTGCGGACAAGCTGGGTATAGAGACCGAGGTGGGAAAGATAGACGTTGACGAGCTTATACAGGGATACACTTCGAGTCCCGCTCTTGAGGAGAGGATAGAGATACACAGGAGGATAAAGCTCGGGAGGGTTCTCTCCCAGAAGGAGATAAAGTTCCTTATAAACAGGATAAAGGAGATTTACAGGGAGGAGGGCTTCCCCGATGTTGAGGTGAGCTACGAGATAGTTGCCAAAAAGGGAGCTTCGAAGCTCGTGTTCCACATAAAGGAGAAAGAAAAGAAGTATGTGGTGGACATAGTTTTTAAAGGCAACAAGACCTTTTCGAGCGGAGACCTCGAAGACCTCATGCAGACGGAGGACAGAAACATATTCATATTCCGTTTAAAGCCACCCTTCAGCGAGGAGGTGCTGAAAGAGGATATTGAGCGCATAAAGGAGTTCTACAAGAGCGAAGGCTTTTTGGAGGTGAAGGTTGACTACAAGGTGGAGCGCAAGAACGGAAGGCACGACATCTACATCTTTATAGAGGAAGGACCTCGCTACAAGCTCGGTGAGGTGAGGATTGAAGGCAACACACTGTATGCCTATGCGGAGCTTGTGGGGAACATTCTGGAAAAGAATAAAAGGAAGGGAGGTTTTTACCGCGAAGCGGTCCTTCAAAAACTAAAAAGAAATATAAAAGACCTCTACTCGGAGATAGGTTTTGCAAACGCTTTCGTGGAGGAGTCAAAGAAGATAGACGCGGAGAGGAAGGAAGTTAGCGTTCTACTCAGGGTTCACGAGGGTAAGCCTGTTTACATAAGGAAGGTAAAGATTGAGGGGAATTACGAGACGAGGGATTACGTGATAAGGAGGGAGCTGAGAGTTCAGGAGCACGAGCTTGCGGTCAGGAAGGGTATAAAGAGGTCCAGAAGCAGGATACTAAATCTCGGGTATTATGAGGATGTTCAGATACAGCCTTTCCCTGCGGGGGACGGTAAGTGGGACCTCTTGGTTAAAATTCGGGAGCGCTTTACGGGGCAGTTCTCGGTGGGACTTTCCTACAACGAGGTAACGAAGCTCTCGGGATTTGTTTCTATAAAGAAGGGGAACATATTCGGGACGGGAGATATATTCGGTCTGTCGGTCAGCTACGGTTCCCAGTATAAGGACAACTCTCTTTCTTACACCGACAAGTGGTTTATGAACAAGCCTATTGACCTGACCTGGTCCATCTTCGACAGGAGGATTGAATACACCACCTACACGGTTGAGAGGCAGGGGATAAGCGCTACCTTCTCGAGGGAGTTCTGGGAATACTGGAGGTGGGCGGTGGGCTTCAGCGCTCAGAGGATTAAGTATTCGGACATAGACCCTACCGCTTCGAGCTTTATTCAACAGCAGGCGGGCAGGCGTGAGTCCAGAAAGCTGATATTTTCCCTCACGAGGGACACGAGGGACTTTTTCCTCTTTCCCACCGAAGGTTCTTACGCTAACCTCTCTTACTCGGTTGCGGTTCCCGTGCTGGGGGGGACCGAGAAGTTCCACAAGGTTGTCCTGACGGGTTCTAAGTTCTTCAAAGACACCTACTTCGATACGGGTTTTGTGCTTTCCACCAAGGCTACCGTGGGTTTCGTGGAGCCTTACGGGGGTGAGGAGGTTCCCTTAGACGAGAGGTTCTTTGTAGGCGGGGACTTCACCATAAGGGGATACGATTACGGTATGGCTGGTCCTGTGGACACAAACGGGGACCCCATAGGTGCCACGAAGGAGCTAATCCTGAACTTTGAGCTTAGCTACAAGCTACACGAGATGCTCTATCCGAGCGTGTTTTTCGATGCGGGTCTCGGTGCGGACAGGTGGGAGGACATGGACCCTAAAAACTGGCGGGGAGGTTACGGTATAGGTCTCAGGTTTATCACACCCATGGCTCCCATCAGGATAGACTGGGCTTGGAAGACCAAGAAGGTTTACGGGGATACCTCTCCCTCGAGGATACACTTCGTTATAGGCGGTTTCTTCTGAGTATATTATTCCCATGGATGGAGTTCCCAAGGCTCTGACCATAGCGGGTTCGGACCCGAGCGGTGGTGCGGGAATTCAGGCGGACCTTAAGACCTTTACCGCTCTGGGCGTTTACGGTATGAGTGCTATAACCTCCATAACGGTTCAAAATACCAAGGGGGTTTTATACAGGAAGGACCTGCCGGGGCAGGTGGTCTATGACCAGATAAAGGCGGTTGCACAGGACTTGGGTGTTGACAGCGCAAAGACGGGAATGCTGGGTAATGCGGACATAGTTTTAAACACCGCTAAAGCGGTCAAGGACTTTAAGATAGACAGGCTGGTGGTAGATACGGTTCTCAAATCCAAAAGCGGTTTTAATCTCATAGAGGAGGAGGCGGTTCAGACACTCCTTAGGGAACTTTTCCCCTTAGCTCTTCTCATAACCCCGAACATACCCGAGGCTGAGTTCCTGTGCGGGGAAAAAATTCAAAAGCTCAGGGACATAGAACTGTGCGCAAAGAAGCTCTTAGATATGGGACCCAGGGCTGTCCTCATAAAGGGTGGGCACATGGAAGGGGAAAAGGTTATCGATGTCCTCTATACGGGCGGTGAGGAGTTCCACTACTTTGTAGGGGACAGGGTAAAAACGAAAAACACCCACGGGACAGGTTGCACCCTATCCGCTTCGATAACGGCTTTCCTCGCAAAGGGATACGAGTTTTACGAAGCCATAAGCAGGGCTAAGATTTACACCCAGAAGGCGATAGAGAACAGCCTCAACATAGGGCACGGTGCCGGACCCTTAAAACACTACTGGAACGTGGAGAGATGCGCAGAGGACTTTTGATATACGCAGGCTTGCTGGTTGCTCTCTTTGTAGGAAATCTCTACTCAAAGCTCGAACTGCTACCGCTCCTATACATGCTCTTGCCTCTGTTCTTCGTTGAGGAGAAAAAGTTGGGCTTTAAAAACTACCGCAGAGGTCTTCTATACGGGCTTCCTCTGACACCGTTGTTTTTGGTCTTTCCACCGGACCTGAGCTGTCCCGCATGGGTATTAAATCAGCTCGGCATTGCGACTGCGGAGGAGGTCTTCTTCAGGGGGTATCTGCTGGGTATTTTCGGGAACTTTAAAACTTCTCTGCTCTTTTCCTTGGCTCATCTCGTGAGCTTTCCCACCGTCAATTCCTTGCTCGTTTTCTTTCCCTCCCTGCTCTTCGGCTGGGTTTATATCAGGAGCGGTTCTATCCTGGCTCCCATACTCCTGCACTGGAGTGCGAACCTGCTATACTTCTCCTTTGTAAAGGAGTTCCCTCAGCTTTACCACATCCTCCAGAGGCAGTTGACCGGGGGCTAAGGCTTTTCCCAAAGAGGCATAACTTATTACCGAGCCGAACGGAAATCCCGCAACCCTCGAGACCTTGCCAAAATCTCCCATAGCTATCAGTATCTTGTCATACTTCTCCTGATTTCCCACGCAGAGAAGCCTTGCGGTGTCTTCGTAAGAGTTTGCCTTCACTGCCACCTTCGGGATACCTCCGTATCTATGTCCCTCTCTGAGAACCTCCCTTATGACCCAGTTGGGAGGAGTGAATTCGAAGTTGTGGAAGGAGACTATGAGCTTCCCACCACCGCTGACTACCGCATTCCTGACGAAAATTATTTCCGACCTTGCGGAAAGCTCCACGTCCGCATAATCGCACAGGGGAGCTACCTTTTCGAAAATTTCCCTTCTGTTTTTAACTTCTCTTCCACCCTCTTCGGGAATTCGAACGGTCAAAATAACCCCCAATCCCGCTTCCTTAGCTTCCCTTACCCTATCCTCTACATAGGAAACTTCCGTATTTGAAAACTGGTCCACCCTGAGTTCTACGAGGTCCGCACCCCTTTCCTTCGCTTCCTTAACCCTTGAGCTAAAGCTCTCGTCCGTGAGCGGAACAGCTATTAACATGAGAAGATATTATAAGTCATGAAGAAGATAGCCCTTACGGGGAACATAGGTTGCGGTAAGTCCACCGTTGCAAAGCTCTTTAGGGAGCTGGGAGCTTACACCGTAGATGCGGACCGGATAATAAGGAGTTTTTACAAAAAGGGGCATCCCGTTTACGAGAAGGTTCTGAGAGAATTCGGAAAGGAAATTTTGGATAAGGAAGGCAACATAGACAGAAAGAAACTTGCCCAAATAGTGTTTCACGACAGGGAAAAGCTCATAAAGCTGGAAGAAATAACCCACAAAGCCCTGTATGAGGAGCTGGAAAAGATATACAAAACCCTTCCGGAGGACGCAATAGTATTCGTAGAGGCTACACTCCTTATAGAGAAGGGAACCTATAAAAATTACGACCGAACGGTCGTCGTTTATGCTCCTTACGAAGTGTGTAAGGAGAGAGCTTTAAAAAGGGGCATGAGTGAAGAAGACTTCGAAAGACGCTGGCAAAATCAGATGGACATAGAGGAGAAAGTTAAGTTTGCTGATTTCGTTATAGACAACTCCGACGGGCTTGAAAGGACTAAAAAGCAAGTCGAGGAAGTTTTTCAAAAAATAAAGGAGGAAGCATGAAAGTCTTTATAACCGGTGAGCCGGGAGTGGGCAAAACTACGCTGATAAAAAAGGTGGCTCAAAGACTGGGAGACAGAGCGGTAGGCTTCTGGACCGAAGAGGTAAGGGACAGAAAAACCAGAAAAAGGACGGGCTTTAAGGTAGTTACCACCGACGGTAAGGAAACCCTCTTTGCGAGCAAGACCTTCCGTTCAAAAAAGCTGGTAGGCTCTTACGGAGTAAATGTTCAAAGGTTTGAGGAAGCGGTGCTCCCCGTGCTGGAAAAAGCCCTGCACTCCGGCAAGGATAAGGTGGTGATAATCGACGAAATAGGCAAGATGGAACTTTTCTCAAAGAAGTTCAGAGACCTCGTCAGGGAGCTTGCCCAAGACCCGAAAATAACACTCGTAGCCACACTGCCTATAAGGGACGTTCATCCTCTCGTCAAGGAACTGAGAAGACTACCCGGAGCCGTTTTGATAGAACTTAGGAAGAGCAACAGGGAAGGTATGGAGGAAGAGATACTGAATTTACTCGGTTATTAATAAAAAAAAAAGCCCCCGTTCGGGGGCTTGGGGCTTATTGGAGCAGTCCATCGATGGGGAAAGGATAAGGGAACGGGTCGGGAATTTGAGGTTTCACACACTCACCGGGAGCAACTCTCGCATTTTCACACTCGCAGTGGACTTCAACCTTGTTTTCGGAGAAGGGGTCATAGGCTATGCCTATCCTCTTAGTCCCACCATAAGTCTGAACGTCATGTCCCACATCAGCGGTCAAAAGTTCGTTGCCGAGTGAGTCAAATATCCTGAGTATGCCGTTCTCGGTTACCATACGGACCGCAACCGCTTTGTTGGTGTTTTCATACCCTACCTTCATGTATCCGAAGGCTCCATCCGCTGTGGGTGCAAGGGCAACAATCGTATCGGGAGTTATAAGAACGGATATGTTATCAAGATTGAGGTTTTGCAGGTCGAAGAGCTGAGAGTCTTGCTCCATGAAGTATTTTATAAACAGTATTATGTCTATAACCGTGCCGTCGGGACCAACAATGCGTTGGTTTGGGGTATTCAGGTTGCCGAGGTCGAAAGAAGCTGTTATGTAATATCCCTCCGCAGGGAAAGAAACAGAGGCTTTGTAATTACTATTAGTATTGGAAATAAAATCAATTATTATTGTGTAAACTCCACCACCATCGCCGGTAACCGTATTTATAGGAGCTGTATCCATAGGCTCTGCAAAAACCTCAAATGCCCTATACACAGGTTCGAGCGTTTGAGGGTCTACGAGATAAACTATAAAGTTTCCCGTAGAGACTTGTCTGTAAGACAGTAAATACTTACCCGAATTTACACCTGTGCTATCTTGAGGCTTATTAAGAAGGATTTCAAGGACAGCCCTAACGTGAAGATTATCAGGATTTGCATTTTGCGGGTCCTCTTCAACGGGAACTAAGGTAACGAAGGTTCCCAAGGAGTAATCCCCTAAAAATATATACCTGTCCGGTAGGGGAGTGTAGCCGTCAGGAAGTGGTATAATGAGTTCGGAAATTTTCTTCGTTTTAATAAGGTCCTCTATCTGGGAGAAGTCCCGCATCAGGGGTGTTGGCTTGCTTGTTGAGCCACCCCCGCACCCTGACAAAAGCATCGCAAAAAAGGCTAAAAGAGTCAAAAAGCTCCTGTAAAATGTTGCTCCGGTTCTCATATTAGCACCTCCTTTATTGTTTTTCACTTAGTTAGTGGCAATTTTTCGTAAAAAGGTTCAATAAAAATTGACGAAGCAAATTAGGATTTTAAAATCAGCTAAGGACAGGGTTTATAAAGGCTTTTATAACTGTTAATTTTGAAACCCGGTTTCTAAATAACCACATATACATATTGAGCTGTGGATGTAGCGGTAAGTTAGTTAGCGTAAACCGCAAAATTTGCGCAAATTTGCCTATTTTTCGGAAAAATAACTTTCGAAGCCTTGGGACTCAATAATCCGTCGACCTACCTATTTTTAGGTTAGTATTCACTATCTCTTTTGGTCAAAAATTACGAAAATTTTGTTCTTCTCCTACTCTCACAACAACTTGTCGACCCCCGGGGATTTTTGCAAGATTGGAGGTCGACAGGAAATAAACTTCACTTGACGCACCTTCGAAGAGGGTATAAAATTTCCATGTAGTCCTACGGGGCTACCGGCTCCTTGGCAACTGAATAGGGTATTCGAATTGGCAGGTTTATTAGGTGCCTATAAGGAGTTGAAACGTCTCGCTAACTCTGGGTCTGCAAGCATTATTCCGCGTTTATTAGGTGCCTATAAGGAGTTGAAACCACATAGATAATAAGGGAATGCAGACATACAGAAAGGTTTATTAGGTGCCTATAAGGAGTTGAAACTTGAAAAACATGAACGAAAACCCTAAAACCGTAATGTTTATTAGGTGCCTATAAGGAGTTGAAACATTTCTCCCTTGAATGTCCCATCCCTGAAGTCATGGGGTTTATTAGGTGCCTATAAGGAGTTGAAACGGGAAATAAAGCGTAAGTCTGAGTGGGTATATGTGGGTTCGTTTATTAGGTGCCTATAAGGAGTTGAAACGAGAGTTGGACCAAACCCTTGATAGAGTTAGAAAAAGAAGTTTATTAGGTGCCTATAAGGAGTTGAAACGAACTTCCCTTGATGTGGTTCCTACTCCTGACGCTCGTTTGTTTATTAGGTGCCTATAAGGAGTTGAAACCTGTTATTCTCGGGAAGATACTCACGGATAACCTCTCCCGTTTATTAGGTGCCTATAAGGAGTTGAAACAGTGCTTTCGATGTTATAAAGCTGATGTGTTTAATCCTGTTTATTAGGTGCCTATAAGGAGTTGAAACTTGTTTTTATAATTATTCCTTCCTTGTATACATTTTGTTTATTAGGTGCCTATAAGGAGTTGAAACAACTCCTATACCGCACGGGCATTCTTGAGGAAGAGCTGTTTATTAGGTGCCTATAAGGAGTTGAAACCCCGAGCGCCCTGACTATGCCCTCAAAGGTTTCCTCAGGTTTATTAGGTGCCTATAAGGAGTTGAAACTCGTCATCGATTTGGAATATACAGACTTCGTCTGTATGTTTATTAGGTGCCTATAAGGAGTTGAAACTCCTTTGAGTGGTGGGATATTTCAGCCCCACAAAAAGCCCGAGTTTATTAGGTGCCTATAAGGAGTTGAAACAGAATTTTTATACCTGTGGATAACAACTCCCATTTTATGGTTTATTAGGTGCCTATAAGGAGTTGAAACAAAGAGAGACTTCTCAAGCTCGAGGAAAAGGAAAGTCGTTTATTAGGTGCCTATAAGGAGTTGAAACCTAGAAAACGGCTCTCACTTTCGTATGTCCCAATTTTTAGGTTTATTAGGTGCCTATAAGGAGTTGAAACATTTCCCATCGGGCAATCATCCTTACAAAATACTAACTTAGTTTATTAGGTGCCTATAAGGAGTTGAAACCTATTTTGGGCGGTGGATTCAGGATACTCAAAAAAGGCGTTTATTAGGTGCCTATAAGGAGTTGAAACTAGATAGATTTGGTATAGGAAGACTACTTGCAATAATTAGCCATAAAGAACCTATAAACCTTGTCACTCATTAAATCAAATTCTCTACTAGGCGTCAGCGGGTTTAAGAACACGGGTTCTATGTCTTGTGAACACCCTATAACACCTATACTTATATTTTCATCATTTGTAAGTGAGTTTTCCCTCAACCCGGGACCAGCCACGTAACCAATTTGATAGTCATATCCGAGATATTTTTCTCTTAGTTGTCCTATACCGCAGTTCTTTGTATGGTTATTTGCTCTGTAAGCCGTGCTTTCAGCTTCCACAACTATTCCGGCTTTTTTCCCACCTATTATGTCCTTGAACTCATGAGCAAAATCCCGAATATAGGGGGACTTTTGCCCGTATGTTTTATAACAGGTTTCGCCTACAAGGCTTTTAATCAAAAGCATGAATGAAGACCATTGATAAGGGAAGAAATAAGGAGGTTCAAACCCCGGTATGTAATATCCGTGCAGGTCTGCATTCGTAAGCCCGCCAAAACCCGTGACTACTCCGCACGCTCTGAGCACCAAGGATGCTGTATATGTCCAGAAATCTTCGCCCAAATAACTACCCCACACAATTACATATTCGGACCCCGAACCAGCTTCTGAGGCCACGTCGAAAATTTGTCCATGGTATGTGTCCATTTCATATAGAGATAGGGACAAATCTGAAAATACGATAGATATGTCATAGGAATGAATTAACTTGACCAACCCGAGCTTAACTAGCTGCATATCCAGTTCATAATTAGGAGGAACCCAGAAACCGTTATCCAAGACCATTACGCTGTAAAATAAAGGATTGTTGGAGGGTTCCTTCACTGCAAAGACTTTTTGTTCTCTCAAGCTCACTATGACAGCATTTCCATATACGGCGGTGTTGAGGGCTTCTATTCCATTGGATATAACCAGGTCGTTGTTGCTTTTACCTGCGGAAAACAGATCGGGAAAAGTTTTAAGAAGGAACTCTATAGCCTGAGAGCGGTTCATTTCCCAATCAGACATGTTGTTAGATTATATTATAGATTCCTACCGTGCGGAATATGTTTAGATCTTACATGAATTTTAGCTAAGCTTAAGAACCTTCCTTTAATCTTCACGTTAAATTAAGAGCTTGTATTAACAGCTCCGACGCTTTACCCTTAAAAGCATGAGGCGGACATTCAAGGTCGAGGGAATGACCTGCGTCAACTGTGCCAGAACCATAGAAATAGCTCTGAAGAAAAGGGAAGGCGTAAAAAGGGTAGAGGTTTCCTTCGAACTCGGTAGGGTTAAGGTTGACTTCGACGAAGATAGAGTTTCGGAAGAAGAGATAAAGCTCGTCATACAACAGCTCGGTTACAGGGTTGTCGATGAAGAGGATAGTAAAAAAGACCTGATAATACTTGCCTTTTCGGGAATTTCTTCTCTGATAATAGCGTTCCTTATGTTCGTGGAGGTCAGCGGTGGGATTTACATTCAGTTGTTCCTCTCCACGCTCGTTCAAGTCGTGGGTGGGTGGAAGTTCTATAAGGGTGCTTATAACTCCCTGAGAAACGGCGTGGCTGGAATGGATGTTCTCGTCTCCCTCGGAACTACCGGCTCTTACATATACAGCCTTCTCGCTTTCTGGGGATTTCTGGCCGGAAGCCCCTTTTTCGAGACCAACGCTTTCCTGATAACCTTCGTCCGAGGTGGTAGGTTCATAGAGGAAACCGCAAAGCGGAAAACATTAAAACTTCTTAAAAAACTTCTCAGTTCCCAGCACGCTCAGGTGAGCGTCCTTCAAAACAATACAGAAATAAAAAAGAATGTCCGTGAAGTTATGCCCGGGGATGTTCTCCTGCTCAGAACGGGAGACCTCATACCCGTTGACGGAATAGTTCTAAAGGGAAGAGCCTACGTGTCCGAAGCGGTGATAACCGGTGAGCCGAGACCCATACCGAAAGAGGAAGGGGACGAAGTTGTAGGAGGTTCCATAGTTGAGGACGGACTCATAGAGGTTCAGGCAATAAGGAGTTTTGAAAGCTCGTATCTCGGAAAAGTCAGCAGGATGGTGGAACAAGCCCTTGCGGACAAGCCCAAAATACAGCGCATAGCGGACAAAGTCTCCCATTACTTCGTCCAGCTGGTAATACTCCTATCCCTGCTAACCTTTGCTCTCTGGATGCTAAAGACGGGAGACCTTCAGAAAGCGGTGCAGTTTTCCCTTGCGGTTCTCGTAATATCCTGTCCCTGTGCCCTCGGGATAGCCACCCCCCTTGCGGTTGCGGTGGGAATATCGAAAGCCCTAACAAAAGGAATACTCATCAAAAAACCCTCTTCCCTCGAAGTGTTCCCCCAAATCGACATCGTGGTCTTCGACAAAACGGGAACCGTTACGGAAGGTAAGTTCAAAGTGGTCAAGTTTGAAGCCCGCTCACCCGAAGCCCTCGACTTAGCCCTGACCCTCGAGCAGGTCTCAAACCACCCCATAGCCAAAGCCATAAGGGATTTTGCCAAAAGCAGGGGAGCTAAAGCCCTTCAGCTCACAGGTTGCAGAGAACTCGTAGGAAAGGGAGTGGAATGCGGAGATTACTTTATAGGAGAGTTTGAAAAAGACCTTCCTTCGGAAGGTGATTTAAAAAAGGTAGCCCTCACCAAAGGTGATGAAGTTATAGCGGTCTTTTACCTTCAGGACACAATTCTCGAAAAGGCACACAGCGTGATAAAAACCCTCAAATCCATGGGACTGAAGACGGTTCTCCTCTCGGGAGACAGGGAAGAAACGACCCGCAGAGTTGCCCGAGAACTCGAGTTTGACGACTTCATAGCCCAGGTCAAGCCCGAAGATAAAAAGGAGGTTATCCTCTCCCTTCAGAGGGAAGGACACAAAGTAGCAATGGTGGGGGACGGAGTCAACGACGCTCCCGCTCTCGCTCAGGCAGACTTGTCCTTTGCGGTTCCCCACGGAACGGACATAACCAAGCAAGTGGGAGATGTGGTGCTCCTCAGAGGTATAGAAGTCCTTCCGCAAGCCTTCCGTCTCGGAAAAAGAGTTAACTCCAAAATAAAACAGAACCTCTTCTGGGCATTTATCTACAACCTCGTAGGAATACCGGTCGCTTCCGGGATTTTCTACGGTGCGGGGATATACCTCAAGCCGGAAATAGCGGGGCTGATGATGGCTCTGTCTTCGGTGAGCGTTGTAGCCAACACCCTTTTACTCCACAGGGACGAGAGCAAATGAGGATTGATATATAATTATTTTCCCAACACCCTTTTGGAGGAAAGGAATTGCACAAAGTTTTAATCACCGACCCCATAGCTCCCAAAGGAATAGAGCTTCTCCAGAAGGAGCCGGACATAGAGGTCTATAACGAACCCGAGATACCCTTTGAAGAGCTATTAGAGATAGTTAAGGACTTCGACTGCATCATAACCCGAAGCAGAACCCCCGTAACCAAGGAGCTATTGGACAGAGCGGAAAAACTCAAAGTGGTCGGAAGAGCGGGAGTCGGTGTTGACAACGTGGACATAGAAGAGGCAACCAAAAGGGGAATTCTCGTCGTAAACACCCCGGGAGCTAACACCATAGGGGCAACCGAGCTGACGCTAATGCACATGCTCACCATACTCAGGAACGGACACAAAGCCCACGAATCCATATTGGAACACAGGTGGGACAGAAAAAAGTTCATGGGAACGGAGCTTTACGGAAAAACCCTCGGGATAATAGGTCTCGGGAACATAGGTTCTCAGGTAGCCATAAGGGCGAAAGCCTTCGGTATGAAAGTATTAGCCTACGACCCCTACATTCCCCGTGAAAAGGCAGACAGGCTCGGAGTTAAACTCGTGGACAACCTTCACGACATGTTAAAAGAGATTGATATCCTTACAATCCACGCACCCCTCACCCACGAAACCAAAAACATGATAGCGGAAGAGGAATTCAACATAATGAAGGAAGGAGTTTACATAGTCAACTGTGCCAGAGGAGGGATAATAAACGAGGACGCTCTGATAGAAAACCTAAAAAGCGGTAAAGTGAGAGGTGTTGCCCTCGACGTTTACTCCAAAGAACCCCCACCACCCGAGTTCATAGACAAACTCAGGAAGTTCGAAAATGTCTCCCTCTCACCCCACATAGGAGCAAACACTTACGAATCCCAGGAAAATGTGGCTGTCATAGTCGCTCAGCAGGTTATAAAGGCTTTAAAAGGTAAATCTCCCGAGTATGTGGTGAACGCACCCTTCCCCGACCTGTCGGTTTTAACCCTCATAAAACCCCACCTCGACCTTGCCCAGAAGATGGGGAGGTTCATAGTTCAGTGGGCAGAGGAAGGCATAAGGGAGGTTCACATAGAGGTCAGGGGAGACATATCGGAACACTTCCACCCCATATCCGCAGCGGTTCTGAAGGGAATTCTCGAGGAGGTGGTTGACTTTCCCGTGAACATAATAAATGCCACCTATGTGGCAAAGGACAGGGGCATAAAGGTTGAAGAACTTTCTTCCGAGGACACCCCCGACTTCAAGCACTACATAAAGGTTGTGGTTCGTTCCAACGGAACCGAGAAGATAGTGGCAGGAACGGTGCTCGAGGGACAGCTTCTCCGAATAGTCCAAATAGACAAATACCGAGTGGACATAGAACCCGAAGGAATACTTTTAGTATTTGAAAATAAAGATGTTCCCGGAGTTATAGGCAAGATAGGCTCTATTCTCGGAAGTGCCAGCGTCAACATAGCAGGTTTCAGGCTCGGAAGGGAAAAGAAGGGAGGAATAGCTCTCGGAATACTCAACCTCGACGACGAAGTTCCCCAACACGTCATAGAAGACCTCAAAAGCATACCTGAAATTCTCTTCGTCAAACAGGTAGTTCTTTGATTGGAGAATGAAGCTTCTGAACCAAAGTAGTGTAAAAGGGTTTCTGGAAAAGCTACACGCAAAGGACAGGATACCGAACGCTCTGCTCTTTTACGGACCGCCGGGTGTGGGTAAAACCCTGACCGCACTCAATTTCGGTAAGGGAATTCTCTGTCTCAAAAAGGAAGCTTGGGGATGCGGAGAGTGCCTTTCCTGCAAAGAGTTTGAAAAGATAAAAGAAAAAGTCCTGTCGGGAGATTGGGAGGGACTGTCCCGTTACGAGGAAAAAGACGGCAAGAAGGTTTTCCTCTACCTTTCCGGAGAGCACCCCGACTTTATATTCGTCCCACCTCTCGGAAGTTCCATAAAAATAGACCAAGTAAGAGCGGTTAAGGAGTTTGCCTACATAAAACCCGCCCTATCCCATAGGAAGCTCATAATAATAGACAAAGCTCAGACTATGACCAGAGAGTCCGCAAACGCACTTCTAAAAGTTCTCGAGGAACCACCCCACGACACCCACTTTATACTCACCGCTCAGGGAAAGGAACAACTACTTCAAACTATACTCTCCAGAACCCAGCAGGTGGAGTTCAAACCCCTCGAGGAGGAAGCCTTCTACAAGCTCTTGGGAGAAGAAAATAAAGACTTATACGAAAGCTCTGCTGGGAGCTACACCCTCGCCCTCAAGCTCAAAGAAAAGAAAGAGGTTATCCAACTGGTGGACAACTTTCTGACCCTCGACCCTGCAAAGGTTTACGAAGTATCCCAAAAGATAGACAAACTTGCCGAAGAGGACAAGGAATTATTCTTAGATTTATTAGAGAGGCACCTTGAGGAGACCTTTTTAAAAAAAGGATTAAATTATGATAAATTTGAGATGGTTTTGGGAAGGCTCGGTGAGCTTAGGAGTGGTCTTGGAAGAGGCTTAAAGTTCAGCCTCGGCATTTTATCCCTTTACGCTTTGTGGAGGTGAAAAGCTATGAATTACATAAAGGTCAGAAGCCTCGACACGAACAAGATAGGTGTCTTGGAGGACTGCGAAGAAGACCTGCAAAGGGACGACGTTGTTGTAATAGAGAGCGAAGAAAAGGGGGAAGACGTAGTGAAGGTCTTGGGAGTATCGAAAGAAGATACTCCCTCGGAACTCAGGTTCAAGTTTCTCAGAAAGGCAACTGAAGAAGACCTCAGAATATTCAACCGCAACATAGAAGAGAGCAAGAAAGCATTCAAAACCTGCAAAGACAAGATAAAGGAGCAGGGACTTGAGATGCACCTGCTCAAAGCCTACATACCCCTCAACTCCAAAAAGATATTCTTCTATTACACTGCAGAGGAGAGGGTGGACTTCAGAAAGCTGGTTCGGGAGCTTGCCAAAATTTTCCGCAAAAGGATAGAGATGAGGCAGGTGGGAGTCAGAGACGCTGTTCAGATACTCGGCTGGATAGGGCTGTGCGGAGAAGTCCCCTGCTGTATGCGCTTTATGGAAAAGTTCGACTCTATATCCCTGAGAGACATAGAAGAGCAAAACCTTCCCCTCTCACCTTCCAAATTCACCGGTCCCTGCGGAAGACTCGTCTGCTGTATGGCTTTTGAAAAGGACAACTACCTCGTCAAGCACATACTCCCCGAAAAGGGAACGGAAATATGCATAGACCACAAGGTAGGCAAACTCGTGGAGGTTGACCCCATAAGGAACACAGTCGCAATAGCCTTCGAGGACAGAACCAAAGAGTTCAACCTTGAGGAAGTCCTACCCAAAGGATACGAAAAGGCTCTCAGAGGTTGTCAGGAATGCGGGGGATGTTGCAGGAGAGCGGTGGAAGAAAAGCTGAGCTATGAGATTGCTACGAGTAATTGAGGGAGACCTGAACAAATTACTTATTTTTGAATTAAAAGACCGCTTCGCGGTGGAAGCAGTTCATTACCGAGGAGACACCCTGTGCATATCGACCCAGGTTGGTTGCGGTGTCAGGTGTAGCTTCTGCGCCTCCGGGAGGGAAGGACTCATCAGAAATCTATCGGAAGAAGAGATACTTTCCCAATACCTTCTCGCAAAGGAGCTGTTCCCAATAAAGCGCATAGCGGTCGCAGGCATAGGAGAACCTTTAGCAAACTTTAAAAACGTTCTGTCCGCCTTCCTGAAACTTAAAAGGGAAGGTCTTAAGGTCTCCTTTTACACCACGGGCTTTCCCGTCTCCAACCTTCTTACGCTCCTGGACATGCCCCACAACGGAGTTACCATCTCCATACACTCACTAAGCGAACGGAAGAGAAAACTTCTCCTCCCCTATGCGGGAAGTTTGAAGCACCTAATATCAGCCCTGCGCAAGAAACTGCCCTCTTTGACGAAAAAGAAAAGGAGAAAGATAAGCCTTGCCTACCTGCTTTTGAAAAAGGTCAACGACTCTCCCGAAGAGCTAACCCGGCTCGGAAAACTCGCAAAGGAACTCGACGTGGGTATAACCCTCCTCTACTACAACCAGGTGGGAGACTACGAACCACCCTCTCCCGAAGAATACGAAAACGCTTTTTTACTCCTACGTTCTATGGGAGTGAGGGTTACCCTATCGACGAGGTTCAGAAAGGATAAGGTGGGTGGGTGTGGAACTTTGACTGTGGATATAATTGCCGATACAAAAGGTAAGGAGGTCAAGACATGAAAGCTGTTGCGGTCGGTGGGGGAACGGGACTATCAACTTTGCTAAAGGGTTTAAAGAAAGAAGTGGGGAATACCATAAAGGAACTTACCGCAATAGTTACCGTTGCGGATAGCGGAGGTAGCACGGGAAGACTACGCAAAATTTACCAAATCCCCGCACCGGGAGACATAAGAAACTGCATAGTTGCCCTTTCTGAGAGCGAGGACATTATGCAGGAACTTTTCCAATACAGGTTCAAAGGAGACGGACTTGACGGGCATGCCTTTGGAAACCTCTTTTTAACCGCTCTTACGGACATAACCGGTAACTTTCTTGAAGCGGTCAAGCTCACCTCTCAAATACTCAGAACCAAGGGAGACATAGTCCCCTCTACCGTTGAAAACGTTCACCTCGTTGCCAAATTCAACGACGGAAAGGTAGTAGAGGGTGAAGAGGAGATAACCGAATACGGTAAGAAGAGGGTGGCAAAGATAGAGGATATATGGATTGAACCCAAGGAGGCAAAGGCACCCATAGAAGCCATAGCGTCTATAGAAACCGCAGACATAATTCTGTTCGGTCCCGGGAGTTTGTTTACCAGCATTATTCCCAACCTGCTCATAAAGGACATAAGGGATGCGGTAAAGAGAAGTTCCGCTTATAGGGTTTTCATAGTAAACGCAATGACCCAGCCGGGTGAGACGGACGGATTTACTGCCTACGACCACCTGAGAACCTTTTTAAACTTCTCGGGACTCGATAGGGTCGATGCGGTCATTATAAACACCAAGATGCCACCCAACGACATTTTGCACAAGTATTTGGAACAAGGACAGGAACCGGTTGTCCCCGACATAGCAAAGATAGCTAAAGAGGGTATATCCGTTTACGCTGAGGACTTGATAGGGGATAAAAACTCCTACGTGCGACACGACCCCGATAGGTTGACCGACCTGATTGTTAAAATTGTCCGTAATGAGGCACTTTCTGGAGTTTGACACACGAAAAATACCCGAAGAGGAAGCTCAGGTTCTCATTTGCGGTAGCGGTATAGGAGGGCTAACGACAGCTATAGTCCTAAGGGACCTCGGACTTGACCCCGTAATTCTGACGAGGGGGATAGGAAACACCTACTACTCACAGGGTGGTATAGCTGGGGCGGTTCACCCTGCGGACAGTCCCTACGCTCACTTTCTCGATACAATAAGGGCAGGCAGGTATCTAAACGACGAAACTAATACCCACATACTCGTGAGTGAGGGTGTTCTGAGAATTGCGGATTTGGAAAGGTGGGGAGTCAATTTCGATAGGGAGGGGGACTTTTACTCTACCACCACCGAAGGTGGTCATTCCTTTCCTCGAGTTCTAAAAGTAAAAGACTACACGGGTAGGGAGATATACACAAAGCTTTTAAGAAAAGTCCGGGAGTTGAAAATTCCCATAATTGAGGGTGAGCTTCAGGAAGTTCTGGGAGAGGACAGAGTTCAGGGGGTCCTTTATTCGTGGGAAGGAAAGCTACGCTTTATTAGAACAGGAATTCTCGTTCTTGCCACTGGCGGAGCGGCTTCCATGTTTTTCCACACTTCAAACCCCTCGAAGGTGAGGGGGGACGGCATAGGGCTGGCTTTCAGGGCGGGAGTTCCCATAAAAAACCCTGAGTTCGTTCAGTTTCATCCCACGGTGCTGGAGGGCACAAACCTGTTGATTTCGGAGGCTGTTAGGGGAGAAGGTGCACATTTAATAGACGATAGGGGAAACAGGTTCGTAGATGAGCTTCAACCCAGGGATGTGGTGGCAAGGGCTATATACAACGTTTTGAAGCAAGGCAGGAGAGTTTTCTTAGACCTTAAGCCCATACTTAACAAAGGAGTAAAGCTTGAGGAGAGGTTTCCTACCATACTCAGCTTCTTGAGGGAGAAGGGTATAAATCCCGAAGAGGAACCCGTTCCCGTTGTTCCGGCAGCTCACTACTACATAGGCGGACTTGAGGTGGACAGTTTCGGAAAGACTTCCTTTGAGGGTCTGTATGCGGTGGGAGAGTGTGCCTGCACGGGAGTTCACGGTGCCAACCGACTCGCTTCCAACTCCCTCTTAGAGGGCGTGGTTTTCGGATACAGAACCGCATACAGGATATACATAGATGCCAAATTCGTGAAAACTTCTAAGATTCACTTCAGGAACAGGGCTGAAGGGTATGAGAACCCTTCCTTCTCCTTTGACAGCCTTCGGGAACTCATGTGGGATAAGGTAGGGCTTGAGAGGAATAAAGAGGGTCTGCTCAAGGCGAGCCATAGGATAACCTCTTGGCTCAAGGAAGCTCATACCTGGAAAAGAGACCTAAAGAACAGGCAACTTCTGGACCTTCTCCTCGTGGCTTTTTCGACTGTGAAGGGTGCTATCATGAGAGAGGAGAGCAGGGGGGTTCACTTTAGAGCGGACTTTCCCCACGAAAGGGAGGTCTTCAGGAGGGATACGGTCGTGCATATAAATTCCTTGCAGGAATGATGTTAATCATATTGACAAATTTTTGTAATTAATAATAATTTTCAATAAATGAAAACCGAAAAGGAGGTAGAAGGATGGAAGCGGTAACGGTAGGGCAGAAGGTCCCCAACTTCGAGATGGAGGTTTACGACCCCAAAACGGGAACCTTCGGTAAGGTCTCGCTGGAGGATTTTATAAGGGAGAGGAAGTGGCTGATACTGTTCTTCTATCCTGCGGATTTTACCTTCGTGTGTCCCACCGAGCTTGCGGACCTCGCAGAGCACTACGACGAGCTTGTTCAGCTCGGGGCGGAGGTTATTTCCGTGTCCACCGACACGAAATACGTTCACTTGGCTTGGCAACAAACGGAGAAGCTCTTGGAAAAGGTTAAGTATCCTATGGGGGCGGACCCGACGGGTAAAGTGTCGAGGATGTTCGGCGTTTACGACGAGAACACAGGTTTGGCTCTGAGAGGAACTTTCATAATAAACCCCGAAGGGGTCCTTGTAGGTTCGGAAATTAACTTCTACAACGTAGGCAGGAATGCCGAAGAGCTTGTTAGGAAGATGAAGGCAAACGTTTATCTGATGAGCCACCCTGACGAAGCCTGTCCTGCCAAGTGGGAACCGGGCAAGAAGACCCTAAAGCCTTCAGAAGAGATAGTCGGAAGGGTGCACGAGGCTTTAAAATAATGTAGTTATCATAGCCGGAGGTGCGGAATGGGTGTAGGATTTGGTCTCAATTACCAGCCTGAAGAGCTTTACGATGTGATAATCATAGGTGCGGGACCTGCAGGTTCGACCGCAGCCATATACACCGCAAGGGCGGGATTGAAAACCCTCGTCCTATACAGGGCGGAAGCGGACGGTGCGCTCGGCGTAACCCAGCAGATTGAAAACTACCCGGGCGTGCCGGGTCCCATCTCCGGCTTTGACCTTCTCAAGATAATGCGTGAGCAGGCAAAGAGCTTCGGAGCGGAGTTTGTCAGAGGTAAGGTCATAGCCACGGACTTTTCCGACGAAGTAAAGAAGGTCTTTACCATAGACGGCAGGGAGTTCAGGGGAAAGTCGGTTATAGTTGCCTCCGGTGCTATGGAGAGGGCTAACAAGTTCAAGGGAGAAGACGAGTTCCTCGGAAGGGGGGTTTCCTACTGCGGTGTGTGCGATGCGGCATTCTTCCAGGACCAGCCCGTTGCGGTCATAGGTGAGGATGATTACGGGATAGAGGAGGCTGAATTCATAGCACGCTTTGCAAGCAAAGTCTATTTTGTGGTCCCGGGAAGGAAGATAAAGGCTCCACCGGAAATAATAGAGGAGTTCGAAAAGCTGAGCAACGTCGAGATTTTGCTGAGACACAGGGTTCTGGAGATAGTGGGAGACCAGCTCGTAAAGGGTTTAAAGCTAAAAGACCTCTCCAAGCAGGAGGAAAAGCTCTTGGAGGTAAACGGGGTTTTCATATTCTTGGGTGGAACAAAACCTTCGGTGGACTTCTTAATGGGTCAGGTGGAGATGACCGAAGGGGATTGCATAGTGGTAAATGAGGAGATGATGACCTCCGTTCCCGGGGTGTTTGCTGCCGGAGACGTTCTGTGCACCAACATAAAGCAGGCGGTGATAGCTGCGGCGGACGGATGCAAAGCGGCGCTGGCTGTGGACAAGTTCGTGAACAAGAAGTCAAAGATAACTTCCCAGTGGTGAATTGAAAAGGGGGCGAATGCCCCCTTTATGTAGTTATCTCTGGAGAGCTGCCATTTCGGAAGGCTTGGGTAGCCAGGCTTCTATTCCGTGTTCCTTTGCCCATTCCTGAGCCATCTCGTAGGCAGCCTTTGCGGTGTTTATGTTCTTCTCTATGAGTTCGAGCTTCTTCTTGAACTTTCTCTCTATTGCGGAGTCCAGAGACATCGTTCCACCGGAAGCAACGAACTTCTTGAGGAACCTTGCTTTGATACCTTCTTCGATAGAATCCATGCCCACTATCTGGGTAGCTCCGAAGAAAGCTCCGAGCATAGCCATGTTGGTGGCAAGCTCCGTTCCCGCTATCTCCATAGCAAACTTGGTAGCGGGGAAGTTGAAGACCTTGACGTTCAGGCTTTCAAGATACTCCTTATCCCTGTCCGTCAGAAGGTCCTCTTCGGTGTTGATAATTATCAGACCGTTCTTCTTTATACCCGAGTAGAAGGGCATGGTGTAGGATTTGCCCATGGTGATAACCTGGGAATGGAAAACCATTATGACGTCGGGATAAACGACTTCTCCCCTGTCGTATATAGGCTCTATTCCTATACGGACATAACTCTCCGCAGGAGCCATTCTCTTCTCCGCACCGAAGAAGGGGTTAGAAACAGCGTAGTATCCTGCGTGGTCCGCAGCGGTAGCCATTATGTGGGCGGCGGTAACCGCTCCCTGACCACCTATCGCAGGCATTCTGACGTTTATTCTTCTCCTCTTAGGCTGGCTCATATCAGACCCTCCTCTTTCTTCCTCTGAATAACTTCCTTAGCTTCGTCGGTCATGTATTCAAAGAACTTGAACCTCTCCTTGTCCGTTCTCCTCATTTCCTCAAGACCGTCGTCCGAGTTGAGACCTATCTCAAGTATGCAGGGGGTGTAGAGGTGTATGTATGTGGGTCCGACCTCTCTGGCTACGTAAATAGCCTGCTTTATGACCTTCTCAACCTTCTTGGGAGAGGACACCGTCATTCTGACAACGTAGTGGCATCCTGAGTCTATAGCGAGTTGCCACATGGGAACCTTGTCCCACTGCTTACCTTTGGGAGCCATTTTGAAGACGTGTCCCTTAACGGTCATTCCGCTTTCCTGTCCACCGGTGTTTGCATAAACTTCGTTGTCAAAGCATATGGTGGTTATCTTTTCCTGCCTGAAGAAGGATTGAAGGGTCATGTCCAGACCTATGTCAACGGTGGCTCCGTCTCCTGCGAGAACTATAACGTCCTTTACCTTGTCGGGGAACCTCCATTCGAGAGTCCTCTTTATACCCGAAGCTATGGCGTTCTGGTTTCCGAAGAGGGAGTGAACTGTGTGGAGAGCTATGTGGGGAAAGACAAGAGAGGTGCATCCGGTGGAGTTGACGATTATGGTGTCCTCGGGATTGGGAAGGGATGCGAGGATATACCTGAAGGCTGCGGACTCGGGACATCCCGCACAGAGAGAGTGCTCCTCTATAAGCTCCTTGGAGTAGGGCAGGTCCATAACACCCCTCTTGGGGTTGCCCCAGGTAGCCTTTTCCTCAAGGTCAACGATCTCGGGAGGCATAAACTCCTTAAGGTCTTCGTTTATTTTGAATATCTTAAACGACATGCTTCACCTCCTTTCCAAGGTATTGAAGAACTTCTTTAACTATAAACTCAGGAGGCATGGTCATACCACCCGCAACCCTGGGCGAGCCGATAACGGGCACATCGAGGTTTCCGTAGAGAACCCTTCTTATTTCTCTCTCGAGCCAGCCTATAACGTTGAACTCGGGAACGAACACGTATTTGGCTCCCCTGAGAGCCTCTATAAGCTCCTGGGCGGGGAAGGGTCTTATGGTCTTAATTCTGACGACTCTTGCCTTTACACCCTCCTCGTGTATTAGCATCTGGGTGGCTTCCTTCGCTTGCGCAGCGGCTGTTCCGGAAGCTACAAAAACTATCTCACCTTCCGGGTCTCCGAACTCCTCTATGAGACCTCTGAGGTAGTGCTTGGCATAGGGTCTGGACCTCTCTATTGCAGCTCTGACTTCAAACTGCCAGCTGGTGTGTGCGGCGTAAGATATGTAGTTGGACTTCATCACGTAGGGGTCTCTGAGGAACCTTCCGGGAGCCATCTCCATGTCGAGGGGAACCATGGGGGACTTGTAGGGGTTGTAGGGAGGTAGCGCTATGTCGTCGGGAGGGAGCATGACCGCTTCTCTGGTGTGGGATATAAAGAAACCGTCTATGACGGTTATGAGAGGAACGTGAACGTCGGGCTGTTCTGCAACCACGAAGCCGGCAAGTATCATGTCAAAGAGTTCCTGAGCGGTCTCAGCGTGCCAAATCATACAACCTGTATCTAAAAGGAAGGAAACCTCGAGGTTGTCAGGCTGAATTGTGAGCGGTGAGTTGACACCCCTTGCCATCAGAACCAGCTGTATGGGAAGTCTTGAACCAGCCCACATAGGAAAGTTTTCCATAGCTCTGAGGGTTCCCGGTCCCGAGGTGGTGGTTATTGACCTCGCTCCAGCCATTGCACAACCGGCTATTTCGGACATAACTCCGAACTCGGATTCTCCTCTGAAGTAAACACCCACATAACCTTCTACCCACAGCTCACCTATGAGGTGTGCAGCCTCGGACTGAGGAGTTATAGGATAGGAAACTGATGCATCGACGGAAGCACGTTTTACTGCCTCTTTGACAACCTCCGAGCCCGTCATAAACTGCTTCTCCCTGGGAGCTTCGAAGAGCAGGTAGTCGGGAGAAACTACCCTCTGCCCCGCTCTATTGTATTGAACCTGCTCGGTCTTCTGCATATCTACACCTCCTTAAAGAGCTGTTCTAAATTTAATTCAAAACCTTCCAAAATGCATGACTTAACTTTGCCGCTATCGTAACCGAAGGAGCATACCTCGTAGTCCCCATCTTTAAGAGAGAAAACCTCCACAGCCTTCTCCCCGGGAAATATAAGCCAAAGCTCCTTTACACCGAACTTTGCGTGTAGCTTTTTCTTATCCTCCGTGTCTCTCTTGAGAGTGGAGGGAGATATGACCTCAACTACCAAATCGGGTGAGCCGAAGATTGCCTTCTCTTTAACTATCCCGGCGTTTTCCTTCGAGACGAAAACTATGTCAGGCTGGAAGGCATTTTCATCGGAGAGAACCACATCAATAGGGGATATGAATACCTCTCCGAGGTTTCTCTTTTCAACAAACTCAGTTAGCTCGATAAATAAACGTTTTACTATCCTTTGATGAATTACCGCAGGAGTGAACAACTCAATTAGCTCTCCCTCTATTACCTCGTATCTCTTGTCGTCGTTCAGTTTGTAATACTCTTCGTAAGTCCAGCGTTTGGTTGCGGTAGCCATCACTTGCCCAGCTCTTTTTTAACCTGCTCCGCTACCTTTATAAATTTTTCAAGCTCCTCAACGTGCTGGTCCCTTAGGGTAATCATCGCATCCTCGTGTCCCGCATTACCGCAGAGGGCTATGGTGAAGCAGTCCGTTTCAGCTCTGATTATCTTGAGAGCGACGTTCGCATAGTGGCAGTGAACACCTACGAATATGCAAGCCTTTATGTTGTTGTGCCAGATGGTGAGGTTGGGGTGGTTGGGGTTTATCTCTTTTTCAGGGTCTATCTTCGGGTATTTGGGTCTGTAGTCATACATGGGAATTATTTTGGCTCCGAGGGTCTCCGCTATCTTGCGCACGAGCTTTGCCTTCTCTTTAGCTTCCTCGTTCCACGCATAAAGAACCTGGGGACCGGGGAATATGGTGGGATTGTCTCTGGTGAGCATAGCTTTTGCCGCTTCTCTCATTGCGACCTCTTCGTCAACTATCTCGTTAAACATGAGAGCTTTGCCCGGTGGTGGGGTCAGAAGCTCCTCATACATTGCAACAGGATAGGGTGAGTATCCTGAAGGTCCAAGTGTTGCCATAACTTACCTCCAAACTAAAAGTTATCTGACTCCCGCAACGTCTCTGTTTTCCGCATAGACCATCTCTATGGAATCACGCTTGAGCAGGTTAGAGCATACATAGACGCACAGGGCACAACCTTTGCACCTTTCCGTTATAACGTATGCGTGGTGGTCGTCGTCCGTATACATCAGGGTGTTGGGTTCGGGGCAGAACAGGGTGCACTGCTTGCAGTTGTATTTTGTGCATTCATCACGGATAACCTGGGCGACGTAATACATTCTCCTGCCTCCTCAAAAACGATTGTGATAAACAATATAAGGGAATCCTTATAGGAAAACAAGGGCTTACCTATGATATAGGTTAGAAGATGGAGAAACTATACAACTGGCTGGTTCTCTCTTCGATAAGAGGTGTGGGGGAGAGAAGCTTAAAGGCTCTTTTTGAAAGGTTTAAGGGTGCGGGTTCCATTCTCGAAGCTGACGAAAAGGAGCTTGCTCTCGTCGTCGGGCAAGCTAAGGCTAAAGCCATAAAGGACCTTAAAGGTGTTGATGAGAAGAAGATAAAGGACATTATAAAGCTCCTTACGGAGGAAGACTTAGGGGCAGTTACTATCGAAGATGAAGATTATCCGAAGGAGTTTATGGACCTTCCGGATTCTCCACCGGTTCTCTTTTACAGGGGTAATCTTAAGGGCGTTTCCTGTGTGGGTGTGGTGGGACCTCGCAATCCTTCCGACTACACTTTATCTCTCGTGGACGAAATCGTTGACCTTGCGGTTGATAGGGGTTTCGGTATTGTATCGGGCGGGGCGGTAGGTGTCGATAGCAGGGCGCACCTTAGAGCCGTTGAAAAATCCGGTTATACCGTTTGTATTTTAGGCTTCGGGATTTTAAAAGCTCGGTCTTCCCTTTTAAAAAGGATAGAAAAATCAAACGGCGTTTTGATTTCTGAGTTTCTGCCGAACCAACCTGCGGATAAGCACACCTTCCCGAAGCGCAACAGGCTCATCGCTTCCCTGTCGGAGTTCGTCGTAATTCCGGAGGCTTCTACAAAAAGCGGTGCTCTTATAACCGCTCGCTGGGCTGACCTGCTTGGGAAGAAGGTGTATGCTCATGTGGGTATAGGCAGGTCTCCCCGATGGAGGGGGTGCGTGAACCTGATAAGGGAGGGAAAGGCTCAGATTTTCGGGGAACCGGGTCAGATATTCGGTAATAAAGTTAACAGCAGGGGTTCACTCGAAGAGTTCTTGCAAACACCGAGAACCGTTGACGAAATTTCGGATTTTTTGAACCTTCCCCATTCGGAGGTGTTCCAGATACTTATCAAGCTCGAAATGGAGGGAAAACTTACCAAGATGGGTTCCCTTTACATGTCCTGCTAAGATAATAACTGATGGGTCAGTCAGTAAAGCTTTCCAAGGGAGACCTCGTGGTCCACACTTTGCTGGTTATGGTGGGAGCCTTTATGGCTATTCTGGATACAACTATAGTTGATATAGCTCTTCCCAAGATGATGGCTCCCCTTAAGACGGACCTTTACGGTATCCAGTGGGTCGTAACCGCTTACATGATAGCGGCGGCTGTTACGCTTCCGTTAATAGAGTGGGCGGAGAAGTTGACGGGGTTGAAGGCTCTTTATGTGGTGGGGGTTGCTCTTTTTGGTATATCCAGTTATCTGTGCGGTATATCCACGGAGCTTTATCAGATGGTTGTATTCCGTTCTATTCAGGGTTTTGCGGAGGCTCTCATAATAGTGTCCGCTCAGGCGATACTCTTCACCATATATCCTCCCGAGCAGAAGGGGGTTGCTATGGGGATATTCGGTTTGGGGGCTTCCTTTGCTCCTGCTATTGGTCCCACTTTGGGGGGGTGGCTCACCGAGCACATAAACTGGAACTGGATTTTCTTTATAAATGTTCCGGTCAGCGGGCTTCTTACCTTAGCTTCCCTTCTCTTCTTGAAAGAGGTTTCCGCTGAGAGGAGACTTCTTCCCTTCAATCTTTTATCTTTTTTATTCATAAGCGGTGCGACCGTTAGCACCTTGGTGGTTCTCTCTAAAGGGCAACAGCTCGGTTGGTTTACCTCAAACTTTATATCCTTTCTCACCGCGTCAGCGGTCCTTCTATACATCCTATACTTTTTGTGGGAGGTCCGTTCCAAAAACAGGCTCGTGGATTTGAGCGTGTTCAGGCATCTGAACTTCAGCGTTGCCTTTCTGGTTTTTATGCTCGTGCTGGGTTTTTCTATGTATGCTCTCTTTTATGCTATTCCCCTATACTTTGAGTTTCTGAAGGGTTTGAGCACCTTCACGACGGGCGTCCTTCTCCTTCCCTTTGCCTTTTCGATAGCGGTCTTTTCGGTGGTGGCGGGCGTTCTGAGCGACCGATGGAGTGCGGGTGGGACTCTCCTGATGGCGATAGTGGTGTATTTAGGTTCTATTTACTTCTTTATAAGGCATTACGACCTATACACTCCCAAGGGGGAGGCTTCTTTGGAGCTTGCGGTTGTGGGTATGGGTATGGGTTTGTTTTTCGCTCCGGTAACGGTTATAGCTCTGAGGGGGTTGGAGGATAAGACCATACTCGTGATAAGTCTTTTGGATTACATAAGGTTTATAGGGGGGTCCTTCGGAACCGCAATAGCCACGAACATTCTCAAGGGTAATTCCTCTTTCCACTACGACGAGGTGTCGGTCCTTCAATCGTTAAATTATCACTATGTGCGGGAGCGGGTTGAGGAGATGGCGGGATTTTTCGACGGAGTCTCTTACATTCCGGAAGAGGCGCTTCTTAAGGCGGTTTACTCGGTAGGTGCTCTCCAGCATAAGCTCGCTTACTCTTGGGCTTTTCAGGACCTTTTCGTGTGGAGCGGTGTTTTTGCTGTTGTGGGTCTTTTGCCTCTTGCCTTTCTGCTTATAGGTCGGTTGTATAATAGGGGTTGATGTTTCTCATACTGCTTGTGTTTTTCTTTTCCCTTTCCTTCGGTTCGGAAGTGGTGGCGAGGATAGATGGTAGGGTTATAACCAAGGAGGAGTTCAGGGAACTCTTTAAATTCTACTGGAGGGAGATGATACATCGTAGTCCCGGAAATCCCACGGAGGAGGATAAGAGGAGGTTCCTATTTGAGCTTATAAAGGGAATTATCGTGGAAGAGTCCGCAAGGGAAGCGGGTGTGGTGGTAACGGGTGCTGAGGTTGAGCGTGCTCTAAGGAAGTGGGGAAGAAAAAAGGTCTCTCCCCTTATAAGGGAGCTTGTGAGAAGGGAGCTTTATGTGGATAAGATGACCGACAGGATTACGAAGGGTGTAAAGGTAAGTGAGGGTGAGATAGAAGCCTATTACCTTCTTAACAAGAGGGAATTTTATTATCCCAATCAGGTGAAGCTTTTGAGGGTGCTGGTTGATACGAGTAGGAAGGCGGAGGAGGTTTATCAGCTTTTGAAGGAAGGGAAGAGGGTTTACTCGGGAAACGGTGTTAGGGTTGGCAGGGAGAGGTGGTATTCCCTTCAGGCACTCCCCAGAAAGGTTAGGAGGAAACTGCATCCCTACAAGGTGGGAAGCGTGTCTAAGCCTATAAGGCTTGAAACGGGGTATCTGATACTTAAAATTACCGATAAAAGGAAGGCGGGTGTCCTTCCCCTTTCGGAAGTCAGGGACATCGTCAGGGCTAAGCTTCTGAAGGAGAAAAAGCAGGAGGTATTCAGAGAATGGTTCAGGGAAACCTTAAAACGCTACAGGTTGGAAATATACTTAAAGCACTTATAGTTGTCTTGCTTGTGGTGCTCGGAACTTCTTACTCCCAGCTTCTGGACAGGGTGGTGGCAAACGTCAACGGAGAGCCTATTCTCGAGAGCGAGCTGAAGGTCGCAAGCATGTTCTACGGTATAAAGGACAGGGACAAGCTCGTAAAAATCTTGGTGGAAAAACACCTGATAGCTCAGTTTCTGATGGAACAAGGACTCGATATTCCTCAAGAGTATATAGACACGGTTATCAAAGACATAGCAAAGTCCAACGGGAAGAGCGTAAAGGAACTTTACGAAGAACTCAGCAGGGAGGGACTGACTCCGGAAGACCTAAAAAACTTCATAGTGGTGGAGCTTGCCTCCACTTACGGACTCCGTGAGTATTTGATGAAGGAGATAGAGGTCTCGGAGGTGGAGATAGAGCTTGAAAGGCTCAGAAGCGGGGACATTAAGTTCCTGAAAGACATAGAGCTTCTGGTGGTTGGTAAGAACGACAAGGATAAACTTCTCGAACTTGTGGGCACCTACGGGGCGGACATAGGCAAGATAGCTCTTGAGCTGGGTCTCAAGACTGAGAGACTTCGTGTAAAGAAGGGTGAGCTTGTGGAAAACCTCGACAGGGAAGTCTGGAGAGTGAGGGATGGGGAGCTTGCTATTGCGGAGGACGAGGAACACATATACCTTGCTAAGGTTTTAAGGACTGTCCGAGAGATATCCGGAAGGAGCGAGGAGGAGATTAGAAAAGAGATAATAGAAAGGAAGTTGAAGGAGGAGGAGAAGAAGCTCGTCGAGAAGCTCAGAAAAATGAGCCTGGTGGAAGTTCTCGGTTAAACCTTCGGGACACCTTCGCTGAGTATAGTAGGTTTAAGAGGCTTACCGAGAATAAGCTCTATAAGGAAGTCGAGGTTCTGGGACCTGTCGGTGAAAAAAAGTTCCGTCGAGGAATTTCCTTCGTTCTCGATAATTCCTTCCAGGGCACGGGCAACCGCATCGGAGGAATCGATTATGCGGACATCCTTCAGATAATTTTGTATCTCCCTTTTCAAGAGCGGGTAGTGGGTGCATCCGAGAATCAGAGTGTCTATTTTAGCTTCCTTTAGCTCTTTAAGATACATGTCCACCACTCTGCGGGTTATATCTCCCTCTATAAGTCCTTCTTCCACGAGGGGAACGAACAGGGGGCATGCCTTTGAGAAGACTTCAACTCCGGCTTCCTTGAGTTTTTCCTGATAGGACCCGCTCCTTATGGTGGCGGGGGTTCCTATAACACCCACCTTGCCTTCTGTCAGGCGCAGAGCCTCTTCCACACCCGGCTCGACCACACCTATAACGGGAACTCCGAAGTAATCTCTCAGAGCGGGAACCGCATAGGAGCTGGCTGTGTTGCAGGCAACTACTAAGGCTTCCACACCTTTGTCGAGGAGGAACTTGGCACACTCGAGGCTGTATCTGACCACGGTCTGGGGGGACTTATTCCCGTAGGGGACTCTTGCGGTATCCCCGAGATACACTATGTCGATTTTGGGAAACCTGTTGCGGACAGCCCTGAGAACCGTCAAGCCACCTACACCCGAGTCGAATATGCCTACCTTCAAACCTATCTCCCGTGAGCATATAATTTTAAGATGGAAAAGATTTCCCTCTGGAGAGAAAGGATAGATAAAAGACTCAAGGAGCTGTTTCTCCCCACCTATCCCGAGGACCTTGCGTCCGCTATGGCTTACTACCTTTTCCAACCGGGCAAGAGGATAAGACCCATCATTACCGTGGCGGTGGCAGAGGTCTTGGGGGGTGATGAGGAAGATGCGATAACCGCAGGCTGTGCTGTGGAGATGATACACAACTACTCGCTTATACACGACGACTTGCCTGCCATGGACAACGACGACCTCAGGCGGGGTATGCCCACGTGCCACAAGAAGTTTGGGGAAGCGATAGCCATACTTGCGGGGGATGCACTCCTGACCTATGCCTTTGAAGTTCTTTCAAGACCGAAGGTTTTTAAAACTCTCTCTCCGCAGGAGATAATCAGGGTTATCCACATAGTATCGGTAAAGTCGGGTATAGAGGGAATGGTGGGGGGGCAAGCGCTCGACATAAAGAGGTCAGCAGACCTTTACCGGATAAACTTGAAAAAAACTGCCGCTCTTTTTGAGGCGAGCTTTATGCTCGGGGGTGTGGTGTCCAAAAGGGAGGACCTCATCGGCGGTCTGGAGGAACTCGGAAGGAACTTCGGACTGCTGTTCCAGATAACCGACGACATACTCGACAGGGACGGATACTTTGAGCTGTTAGGTGAGGAGGAAGCAAAAGACAAAGCGGGGGAGATGTATCGAAAAGTCATCGATGGTTTGGAAAGGGTCTTCGGGTCGAAACCTGCTTCCATAAAGTTCCTTGCGGATAAAGTGTATAACAGAGTGAGGGAAGAAGCTTCCAGTCCTTAACTTACAAGCGTCAGAGAGACCTGCAACACCTGTGCTATAATTTTCCGACAATGGAAATAATAGAGGTTCCCATAGAAGAAGAAGTAAAACAGTCCTACATAGACTATGCCATGTCCGTTATCGTCGGGAGGGCTATCCCCGACGTCCGCGACGGTCTAAAGCCTGTCCAGAGGAGAATTCTCTACTCCATGTATGAGATGGGGCTATTTCCCGAAAAGCCCTTTAAAAAGAGTGCGAGGATAGTGGGAGAGTGCTTCGTAAAGGGAACGAAGGTGGCAACACCGAAAGGCATAAAGAACATAGAGGACATTCAGAGGGGTGAACTCGTATACACATCGAAGGGTCTGAAGAAGGTTAAAGAACTCTACCTCCTGCCACCCCAACCTCTGAAGGAGGTAATCACCGATACGGGCATGTCGGTAAGATGCACACCGGGACAGAGGTTTAAGGTTTTAAAGGAAGACGGCACCTTTGAGTGGAAGGAGGCAAGGGAGTTAAGGGAAGGAGATATTCTCCTTGCCAGGGCTGTTTTTCCCGAAGAGGGGGAAAGGATACATATAGTGGGTCTTGAGATAGACGAGCCTTTAGCATACTTTATCGGTCTTTTTGTGGGAGATGGGTGGATAGAGAGGGACAAAAGGGGCTATCACAGGCTCGGTATATTTGTAAACGACAAAAGAATTTTAAAACGCATAGAAGAAACGCTCAGCTCAAAGGCTATCAAATACTCCAAACAGAGCGACGGCACTATAAGGTTAAACTCCACGTGGACGAAAACCTTTATGGAAATACTGGAGGCTGATAGCTCTCTGAGTGCGAGAACAAAGAAGCTCCCGAGCTGGCTCTTCCGTGCAGGGAAAAATGTAGTCCTCTCCTTTCTGTCAGGGCTAATAGATTCGGACGGAAGCCTTCACAGAAAAAGAAACGTCATAAACATAAGCTCGATTTCCCAGGAGCTTATAAAGGAACTTCAGGTCTTACTCTTTTATCTTGGAGTGCCCTCTAAGGTTTACTCTCAAGGTGTAAAGAACGGTGGAGAAATTAACGGAAGGGAGATAAAAAGAAACTTTGAGCTTTACAGCCTTGAAGTCTCCGGGCATTACATTTACAAGCTTCTAAATTCTCCCATACCTCCCGTTAAGGCTTATGCCTTGGAGGAAGATAGGATTACCAAGCGTCTGAAGGCAGACTCAATTCCCTATCTGGGCAGGCTAATCTTGGAAGAATTCTCACAAAAGCATCTTGGAGGGGGGTGGTATGAGAGTGTGAAGGGTAAGAAGATAAGGTGCGGTATCAAATACGGAACCGGTGCAAAGATAAGATACTCTTCCGACCTGAAAGATAAGTTTACCCTATACAGGAACTCCCTTGAGGAGCTTGGAATACTGAAAAAGGCTGAGCTTATAGGCTCAAGGTATGCATCCCTTCTAAGGGACATCCTCGATAAAAACTGGTTCTTTATTAGGGTAAAGGAGGTCAAAAACCTTCCACCCGAAGAAACTTACGACATACAGGTTGAGGAAGAGCACGAGTTTTTAGCAAACGGCTTTGTAGTTCACAACTGTCTCGGTAAGTTCCACCCTCATGGTGATCAGGCTGTTTACGACGCTCTTGTCCGCATGGCTCAAGACTTTTCCATGAGGTATCCCCTAATAGTCGGGCAGGGAAACTACGGCTCGGTGGACGGAGACCCGCCGGCTCAGATGAGATACTGCATAACGGAAGGTTCCCTCGTTCTTACGGAAAAGGGTCTAATCCCCATAGAGGAGATAGTCCCCAACTCAAAAGACTCCAGCGAGCACGACATAAACCTCAAAGTTCTTTCCATAGACAGGAAGGTAAACAGGGCAAGTAAGTTCTTCAACTCCGGCAAGCACCCCACTATAAGGGTCAGAACTGCCACGGGGCTTGAGATAGAAGGTAGCTTTAACCATCCCCTACTTACCCTTTCAAAAGATGAGGAAGGAAAGCCCGCTTTTGCGTGGAAAACCTTGGAAGAAATAAGGGAAGGGGATTATGTGGTAGTTGCAAGGGGTTCTAACTTCTTCCCGAAAGAAGACCTCATCAGCGAGGAAGAAGCCTTCCTCCTCGGAGCCTTTGTGAGCGAGGGATACATATCCGACAGGAGGCTCGGTTTTTCCAACGTCTCTGATGAGTTCGTTAGAGAGTTTCAGGAATGTTATGAGGAAGTTTACGGGGACAAATACTGTAAATACGAGAGGAAGCTAAGGAGCACAAAGACCATAACCGAGTTCCAAATTCACCACAGAGAGGTCATAGAAGACCTAAAGGCAACGGGCTTTTACCACAAGGCAGAGGAAAAGGAGGTTCCCCCTGCGGTTCTAAGGTCTTCCAAGAGAGTTCAAAGGGCATTTCTCAGAGCACTTTTCACGGGAGACGGTTCCGTTAGCAAGGCTGGGCAGACCTGTTTAGTCTTCTACCACTCCAAGAGCCTAAAGCTTCTAAAACAGGTTCAGATAATGCTCCTCAACTTCGGAATAGTTAGCAGACTCCACAGAGACAGACACATTCACAGGCTCCAGATAAGCGGGGCAACCAATCTCAGGCTCTTCTACGAGGAGATAGGATTTGTAGGACACAAGCAGGAAAAACTCGGAGAGTTTTTAAAAGACTACGGGAAGGCTCTCAGCAGAACGGATAAGATACCCTTCCTGTCCGAGTATCTTCGCAAGAAATACCGCTTCAGGTTTAACGAGTGGTTTATAAAGCACAACCTCGACAGGTATGAGAGCTTAGAAAAATATTACCCTATACTTAAGAAATTCCTTGACAAAGAAGACCTTGACCTTATAGACAGGCTCTTCAAAAACAGATACTTCTTTGACCAGATAGTTTTCAAAGACTTTGGAGGATACAAGACGGTTTACTCCATAAAGGTGGAGAGCAACTGCCACTCCTTTGTAGCCAACGGGATAATCAACCACAACACAGAAGCCAAGCTTTCCAAGATAGCGGTTCAGATGCTTGAAGACATAGACAAGGACACGGTGGACTTCGTGCCCAACTTTGACGAAAGCCTTATGGAGCCTACCGTTCTTCCTTCCAAGTTTCCCAATCTCCTGTGCAACGGAACCGCAGGGATAGCGGTCGGATTGGCAACTTCAATACCTCCCCACAACCTCAGAGAGGTGGGAAAAGCTCTCGTGGAGCTGGCAAAAAACCCCCACATGACCACGGAAGAGATACTCGAGATTATCAAGGGTCCCGACTTCCCCACAGGGGGAGTTATAGAAAACTACAAGGACCTGAAGGAGATATACGAAACGGGAAGGGGAATAGTTCAGGTAAAGGCTAAGGCTCACGTGGAGAAGGTTCAGGGGGGAAGGGAGCAGATAGTAGTCTCCGAAATACCTTACCAGGTCAACAAGGCAGAGCTTATAAAGAAGATAGCGGACAACGTCAGGAGCGGAAGGATAAAGGAAATCTCGGACATAAGGGACGAGTCCGACAAGGAAGGCATAAGGATAGTTATAGAGCTAAAAAGGGAAGCAAAGGGTGAGAAGGTTCTGAAAAAGCTCTTCAAATACACCCAGCTCAAAAAGGGCTTTCCCGTAAACCTCGTGGTTCTCGTAAACGGAGAGCCTAAACTCGTAGGCATAAAGGAACTCCTGAGAGAGTTTATAAAACACCGCCTTGCGGTCATTCTAAGAAGAACGAAGTTCTTTTTAAAGAAAGCGGAAGACAGACTCCATGTGGTTCAAGGACTTCTCATAGCCCTCAACAACCTTGACGAGGTCATAGAGGGGATAAGGAAGTCAAAGGACGTTCAGGAAGCCCGTTCCATGCTCCAGACCCGCTTCGGACTTACCGAGAGACAGGCACAGGCTGTCTTAGACCTCAGACTTCACAGACTGACCTCCTTGGAGAGGGAAAAACTCCGTCAGGAGGAGGCTGAGCTTACCCAAAAGATAGATTACTTCCGCAAGGTTATAAGTAGCGAAGAGGAGAGGATAAAGATATTTATAGAAGAAACAGAAGAACTCGTAAAGAAGTTCGGAGACCCCAGAAGGACCTTCATAGAAGGTCTTGAGGAGGAGCTTGAGGAAGGGTCCCTCGTAGTAGCGGTTTTGGAGAACGGAAAGGTTATGCCCGTAGAGAACATGCCCGAGGGAGAGTCCCCGGTCGTTGACATACTGGACGTTCCCTTCACCGAAGGTCTTTTCTTGGTCTCAAACAGGGGAAGGGTTTACTGGATTGCAGGGTCTCAGGCACTCCAAGGAAGCAAGGTGAACTTCAAAGAGTCCGATGAGCACATAGTTGGAGCCTTCATACGGGAGCGGTTTGCGGACAGACTCCTCTTAGCTACCAAGAACGGAATGATAAAGAAGATACCTCTCGTGGAGTTTGAATACAAAGCTCAAGGCATGAGGATAATAAAGCTCGCCGAGGACGACGAAGTGGTAGGCATAGCTCAGTCCATAGACATGAGCGACATACTTATGTTCACGAGACGTGGCAAAGTTGCCCGCTTCAGCGTCAGGGAAATACCCGCCGCAACCCCCGGGACTAAAGGCTCTCAGGGGATAAAGGTTGAGGAAGGGGACGAGGTGGTGGGAACGAGGGTGATAAGACCGGACCAGCCCTACCTCATAGTGGTAACTCCGGACGGAAAAGTTAAGAGGATTTACCAGCAGGAAATAGCGGTAAGGAACAGGGGAGTAAAGGGTGTAAGCGTCTTGGGTTCAGCGAGGGAGAGGCTCCTCGACCTTCTGCCCATAAAGGAGGAGCTTGAGCTTCTCATAACCACCCTTCAGGGAAGAGCCTTCTACGACAGGATAAGAGCGGAGGACATACCCCTTTCCAAGAGGGACAGGCTCGCCAAACCCAGATGGGATCTTGAAGAAGGGGACGAACTCAGGAGGATAGTAATAAAATCCGAGGGAAAGGCTGATGAAGAAGGTGAGAGTTCTGATAACCCCTAAGGAGGGACTCCTCGACCCCCAGGGAAGAGCGGTTGAGGAGATGCTCAAGGACAACGGTTTTGAGGTTCAGCATGTCCGTGTGGGAAAGCTGGTAGAGATGGAGGTCAAGGAAGGAACGGATATAAAGTCCATGGTGGAGAAGTTCATAATAAACCCCCTCATAGAAGATTACGAGATAGAGGAACTCTGATGAAATTTGCGGTCTGCGTTTTCCCCGGTTCCAACTGCGACTATGACACCTACTACGTCATCAAGGACGTTCTCGAGAGAGAGGTGGACTTCGTCTTTTACAACCAGAGGGACTTATCAAAATACGACTGCGTCGTCCTTCCCGGTGGCTTCTCCTTCGGGGATTACCTCAGACCCGGTGCCTTGGCTTCCAAAACACCCCTTGCGGAAGCGGTCTATGAGTTTGCCCAGAGGGGAAAGCTCGTCTTGGGAATATGCAACGGCTTTCAGATACTTACCGAGCTTCACCTCCTACCGGGAGCGCTCCTTCCTAACCTCAACATGAGGTTCGTCTGCAAGGACGTATTTCTCAGGGTGGAAAACCCATCTACCCACCTTACCAAAAAGCTCGATAAAGGAGACATTCTCAGGATACCCATAGCCCACCACGACGGAAGGTATTTCGTTCCCGAAGAAGAGTTGGAGAGCATGGAAGAGAACGGACAAATCCTGTTCCGATACGTTGACTCAGAAGGAAACCCAACCGAGTCCGCAAACCCCAACGGTTCCCTTTCCAACATAGCGGGAGTTATGAACAAGGAGGGAAATGTATTCGGGATGATGCCCCACCCGGAAAGAGCCTCCGAAGACATACTCGGAAGCCACGACGGACTTATGCTGTGGTATTCTCTTATCAGTGATTGATGTAAGCATTGTTAGGGAAGCGGTAAAGCACAGGAAGGCTCGCTCGGAGAGTTTTCTCGGTTTTGAATACCTGCGTTTTTCTGACGATTACAAGGACGTTCCACGGGGAACCGCCATATTTCAGGACACGGTAGTCTGGGGATACCCCCACATAGGCAGAGTCTTTATGCTCGAAAAAGGTCTTAAAGAGCAGTTTAAAAAACCCTTCTGGGTTGAGGAAAAGGTGGACGGATACAATGTCCGCATATTCAAGCTCGGGGACAGGGTTATAGCTCTCTCGAGGGGAGGTTACATCTGTCCCTTCACCACCGACAGGCTCCCCGAATTTATCAACCTCAAGTTTTTCGAGGATAACCCCGACCTCGTTCTATGTGCGGAGGTGGCAGGTCCGGAAAACCCCTACATAGAGGAAAGTCCGCCCTTCGTGGAAGAAGACATAAGGTTCTTTGTTTTCGACATAATGAAGAAGAACGAAGAAGGCTTTCTCCCCCAGGAGGAAAAACTCAGGCTCGTGGAAAAGTATGAGCTACCCTCGGTAGAGGTGTTCGGTAAATTCACCTCCGAGCAGGTAGGAGAACTCAAAAAACTCCTCCTGAAGCTGAACGAGGAAGGAAGGGAAGGAGTTGTGTTTAAGGAGGACTCTGAAGAGAACAGAAGAGCAAAATACATAACCAGCTATGCAAATCTGAGCGACATTAAAGTTACCGCCAAGAACATGCTCCAACTCCCTCCCGAATACTACACCAACAGAATTCTAAGGCTCGTTCTCTTTATGGAGGAGGAAGGTATAGAGAGAACTGAACACCTATACGAAGAACTCGGAAGAGCCTTCATAGACGGTCTCTTCGAAGCCATAGAGCAGTTTAAGAAAGAACACAAAGTTTATAGGACCTTCCGGTGTAGGTTCAAAAGCAGGGATAATGCGGTTGCCCTTATGGAACTTATGCAGAGAACCTCAAAGCACATTCAAGTTATACAGAGAGACCTAAAAGAAGAAAACGGCTACTGGGTGCTTACCTTCGACAAGGTTTTTCTGAACATGACCGGACTCTTGGGACACCTTTTAAGCGGTGGACTTGTGTTTGATTAAACTCTCCAGAATTCCCCTGAAGTTCTTAGGGTTTATAAACTTTATGCCCACCTTGTCCGCCCACTTCCTGAGACCTTCGTCAGCAGTAACGATTGTTCCGTCAAGCTCGTAAGCTAAGAGGAGCACATCAACGTCTTCCCTGCTATCTATTATCCCCTGCCTCAGAGCCTCCCTATACTTTTCCCTGAGCCTGTTTATGACCTTTCCCACGTCGTTTTCCGCAAGCTTTCCTGCCTCCTTTGCGTGCTCCTCCGCAATCCTCAGACCTTTGTTTATCCTCTGTCTTATCTCCTCTATAAGCTCGTAGAGGACTTCGCTCGGTATCATTATGGAGTATTTTCTCGGAGACCTTATGCGAACCACCATCTCAAACTCGGGAGCAAGGTGTCTTAGTTCAACCATCTTGAGCATCTCATCATATACGGAAGAAGGCATGTAAAAGTTAGCCCCAGAATGTATAGCAAGGTGTATAAAGTTCTCTATAGCTCCCAGCTGGTCCGACTCCCCGAAGGTGGTATATACGTCCGGATTGGTAAACACGCTCGTATCTAAGATGAAGTTTTCCATAAGTCTTATTTTACCTGACCAAAGGAGTTCTAATTGACAGGGAGAAATTTTGTGTCAAAATTGACACCCATGGGAGGAATACTGATAGTCGAGGACGACGAGAGCCTGAGCAGGCTTATAGAGAAAAAGCTCAGAGAAAAAGGTTTCAGAGTTGACAACGTAGGTAGCGGTGAAGAAGCCAAAAAGTTCATAGCGGAGCGCAACTACGAAGTAGTCCTTTTGGACATAAGGCTGAGCGACATGAACGGACTCGACCTCCTGAGGGAGATGTCTCCCAAGACCAACGCCAAGTTTATAGTGATAACCGGATACGGGGACATAAATACCGCCGTTGAAGCCATGAGAGCGGGAGCTTCGGACTTTATACAGAAACCCTTCAGCTTCGACATACTCGAGGTAAGCATAGAGAGAGCCATAAAGGAAAAGAGACTTGAAGAGGAAAACAGAACCCTCAAGAGCTTCCTCTTCGACAAAGACAGCGAGATAACCTTTGAAACGAGGAGTCCAGCCTTCAAAAAGGTTCTGGAACTTGTCGAAAGTGCTGCTATGAGCGACATAAACGTCCTCTTGAGAGGAGAAACCGGCACAGGTAAGGAGGTAATAGCACGAAGCATTCACAAACTTTCGGACAGAAGAGACAAGCCCTTCATAGTTGTAGATTGTAGCTCCATACCGGAGCACCTCTTTGAGAGCGAACTCTTCGGACACGAAAGGGGAGCTTATACGGGAGCAACCCAGAGGAAGCTGGGACTTGTGGAACTTGCGGACGGAGGGACCCTCTTTTTGGACGAAATAGGGGAAATACCCCTCACCATGCAGTCAAAACTCCTCAGATTTGTGGAGACGAGGAGCTTCAGGAGAGTGGGAGGTCTTCGGGAGATAAAGGTTAACGTTCGCATAATATCAGCCACCAACAGGGACCTCAACGCTATGGTTAGAAAGGGAGAGTTCAGGAGCGACCTTCTATACAGGATAAACACCATGGAGATAGAAATACCGCCCCTTCGGGAAAGGAAGGAGGATATTCCCCTGCTCGTTGAACTCTTTCTCAAAAGGTTCAGAAAAAAGATTAAACCCGAAACCGTAAAGCTCCTTATGAATTACTCCTGGCCCGGCAACATAAGGGAACTGAGAAACATGATTGAGAGAGCCTCCCTGCTATCCAAAGGAGAATACATAGACGAACACCTGTGCCTTCCCAATCATACCGAGAACGAGATATGCTTCGAAACCCTCTTTTCCAAATTACCGTCCCTAAAGGATTTGGAGTTGATATACATAGGCTACCTATACAAAAAACTCGGTAGCGTTGATAAGGTTGCCCAGACCCTCGGATGCAGTCGCAGAACCGTGTTCAGAAAACTGAAGGAACTAAGGGAGAGGAATGGTAACCTTGAAAATGCTCCCCTCACCCATAACGCTCTTAACATCAATTGAACCCTTATACTCCCTGACTATGCTGTCAACTATGGCAAGACCCAGACCCGCACCTTCCCTTCTGTTTTTGCCCTGATAGAAGGGGATGAATATTTTGCTAAGCTCCTCCGGCTCTATCCCTGGACCTCTATCTTCCACTTCCAAAACCCACTTTTCCTCATCCGCATAGGATCGGACGAAAACCTTTTCCCCTTTAGGAGACGCCTGAATAGCGTTTATTACGAGGTTCAAAACCAGGTGTCTTATGTCGGTTTCGTTAGCAAGCATGTAAGCGTTTTTACCGAGTTCAAGCTCTATCTCCACACCTCTCTCCTTAGCGTAAACCTTAAGCAGTTCCACCGAGTCCTTGACAGCCCTGCTCAGGTCCACAAAATCCCTCACGGAGTTCCTCTTTACAAGGAATAGGAGTTTATCCACGTAGTCCTTGCAGGTATTTACCGCATTCCTTATTACTTCAAGCTCTTCACTCGTTCCCAGCTTCCTCTCAAGCTCTTCAAGTGCCAAAAGTATGGTGCTCAGAGGAGTGTTTATCTGGTGAGCAATCCCCATAGCCAAGAAACCCACCGAGCTTAACTTCTGGGACAGGCTAAAGAGGTAATACTTCTCCTTATCGCTCTTTATGTCTCTTATTATTTGCACTATCTTCTCTCCGTTCTCTATTGGGAAGGCACATATCTCTACGGGGACTTCCTTTTTGTCGTGGGTATAGTGGGTGTGAACCACATTTACGGACCTCCCGGTTTTCTCTATCTCCCTCAAGGGACAGGGATGACACTCCCCCTCACAGGGTTTGTCCTGGTGGTGGGACACAACGTAGCAATAGCTTCCGATAACCTCTTCCGGAGAGTCGTATCCGAGGTCCTGGGCATACTTTTTGTTGGCATACACTATACGGAAGTTTCTGTCTATAACGACAACCTCTTCATCAAAGTGGTCAAATACCGAGAAGTCCATCGAATTAATAATTTAGACACGGGAAAGAAAAATTTAAGCTGTCAGGAATGACCCTGTGGTGTCAAATTTGACATTACCTTATTCAAGACTTATCACCTCAAAGCCTTGATTGTCAACCATTAGAGTTTTGGCACACATTTTGCCCATTAATTAAGTGGAAAAAGAATTCTTTAAGAAGGGGGTGTAAGATGGCAGACCTGAGCAGAAGGGATGTATTTAAGATTGCGGGCGTGGGAGCCGCTCTCGGAGCACTTCACATGTCCTCCACAGCCTGCGCTACCAAAACGGCAGGTAGGATGCTACCGCCTGCGAAGGGGAACAGGGTCGTGATAATAGGCGGCGGTTGGGCAGGTATGACCGCTGCAAAGCACCTTAAGAAGGAGCTTGGTGATAAGGTTGACGTGGTCCTTATAGAGAAGAGGAAGATATTTATGTCCTGTCCCATAAGCAACGTGTGGCTCGGTGGTTTGGTTGACATGGAGTTTCTGATGCACGACTTCCACACACCCGCCGCAAAATACGGCTACACATTCATAAACGCAACCGTAACGGACATAGACAGGGACAGGAGAAGGGTATATACGACCGATGGTTATGTGGACTACGATTACCTGATACTTGCTCCTGGCATAAGATACAACTACGATGCTTGGTTTAAGGGCGACAAGAAGATGGCACAGATATGTGCAACCCACTTCCCCTCTGCATTTATACCCGGATCCGAACACATAGCTCTCAAGAGGAAGGTTGATAACTTCGAAGAGGGAACCTTCATACTTACCGTTCCTCCTCCTCCTCACAGATGTCCTCCCGCACCTTACGAGAGGGCTGCTATGATAGCCCATGTTTTCAAAAAGAATGAGGTTAACGGAAAGCTAATAATACTTGACCCCAAAGGTCAGATAAAACCCAAAGGAGAGGGTTTTGGAAGAGCATACCAAGAACTTTACTTGGGACTGGTTGAGTATGTTCCCAACGCCAAAATAAAAGAAGTTGACCCGGTCAACAAGGTCATAAAAACCACAGCGGGAGACTTCAAGTTTGATGATGCAAACATCAACCCACCCCATCAGGCAGGAGACCTTGCCTGGAAAGCGGGACTTGTTAATCCCAAGACGGGCTGGTGTGATGTAAATCCGTTAACCTTACAATCTAAGCTCGACCCGAGGGTCTTCGTTGCAGGAGACGCATCTTCGGTAAAAGGCTTCCCCAAGAGTGGAGACATGGCTCACAACCACACCCAGAAGATGGTCGTTAAAGCGCTGGTTGCTCTTCTCAAGGGTAAGGACCCGCTTGAAGCGGTTCAGGCGCCTACCAACACCTGTTATTCCATGGTCAACGGAGACCCCAAAGAGGCAATAGTCATTAACGTCCTATACGACATAGACAGGAAGAAGAAAGCTCCCGTTAAGAAGAAAGTTAACGTCGTGAACGACCGATCCACACAGCTTGCAAGGTCCACCTTCGAGTGGGCAAAAGCTCTATACAGGGACATGTTCAGTTAATAAACTTTGCGGGGGAAGGCATGGACAGAAGGAACTTTTTAAAAACTTGCACTGCCGTTGCCGCCGCTTCCCTCGCTTCCCCTTCTTTTTTTATAAATACACTTAAGGCTCAGGAGGGAAGTTTTAAACCTTACAACAAAGCTCCCCTACTCAAAAAAGACGGAACCCCCATAAAGCCGGAGGAGATAGACCCGACGAAGCAGTATCTCTTTTTCTATCCACACAGAGCGACACCTTGCATTCTGGCAAATCTTGACAAGGAGGTTCCACCCACCGAGGTGAAGCTTGCGGACGGTAGTGTCTATAAGTGGCAAGGAGGCGTAGGTCCTAAAAAGAGTATAGTTGCCTACTCAGCAATATGTCCTCACCAGCTCAGCTACCCAACACCGGATTATTCATTCATTAACTATTACCCCCAAGACACACCCTCTAACATAGTCAAAAGAGGCGGCGTGATTCAGTGCTGTGCACACCTTTCGGTCTTCGACCCTGAGAAAGGTGGTGTTGTGTTGGACGGACCCGCCCAATTTCCTCTTACAGCAATAGTTCTCACCTACGAGGATGGGGTTCTGTATGCGGTTGGAACTCTCGGTAAAGAATTCTTTGAAGACTTCTTCGATGTTTTTAAGCCCGACCTGAGAAAGCTATATAAATCCTCAAGGAAGGCAAAAAAGTTAGTGGAAAAATGTGAGGTTATAGAGGTGTCGGAATATGCAAAAGAAGTCATTAGGTGTTAACAGAAGGGAGTTAATACTCGGCGGTGCGGTAGCTTCAGCTTTCTTAGTTTCAGGTGTAGTAGCAAAGACGAAAAACAGTCTCTTGGGTTCTCCAAAGGGTAATCGGGTAGTCGTAGTTGGCGGTGGATACGGTGGTGTTACCGCTGCAAAATACATACGAAAAGAAAACCCCGATGCGGAGGTTATTCTTGTCGAAAAGAACCAGCTCTTTGTATCCTGTCCGTTGAGCAACCACTTTCTGGTGGGTCTTATAGACTACGGTTCCCTCTGCTTTCCCTACAACAAACTTCACACCAAGTATGGAGTTAAAGTAATAAACGACTTCGTCGTGGACATAGACATACCCAAAAGAAGGGTCTATCTGTCCGATGGATACATAGAGTATGATTACCTGGTTTTATCCCCAGGTATAGAGTATGACTTTGAAAACTATCCTTTTTATAAGGAAACAGCTTGGTTCTACCCGGGCGCCTTCAAGCCCGGAAGTGAACACCTCTATTTGAGGAGACTGTTGGAAGAGTTTGAAGGCGAAAGCATAGTTATAACCGTCCCTAAAATGCCATACAGATGTCCTCCCGCACCTTACGAAAGGGCGGCTCTAATCCTAAGCTACATAAAAGAGAACGGTTTAAAAGCTCACATGTATTTTATAGACGAAAACGAATACCCACCCATACTCCGAGAAGGCTTTATGAAAGCGTATAACGACTTTTACAAGGGTATGGCAACTTATCTCACCGGAGTCAAAATAAAGGACATCGATGTGGGCAGTAGGAAGATAATCACCTCAAAAGGGGAGGTCAAATTTGACTTCGGTTCCATAATACCGCCTATGAAAGCCCCTGAGTTCCTTAGAGAGATAGGGCTTACCTACGGTAAGGAGAAGTGGGTAAAGGTGGACCCGATGACCTTCGAAAGCAAGGTTCAAAATGTCTTCGTTATAGGTGATTCCTGTGAGTCATATCTTCCCAAGAGCGGGTATGCAGCCAACTCACAGGCAAAGGTTGTAGCAAAAATAGTTGCAAGCAGAATAAGAGGTAAAAATTACGAGGGAAGACTTATACAGCACGGTATATGCTACGCTATGGTAAACCTAAAGTCGGCAATAATGGTTGAAGTTGAATATAAATACGACGTTAAAACCAGAGAAGTTCAGAAAATTCTCAGGGAAGACAACACCTGGAAGGTTTCTACCGCTAAGAGATACTATGAGTGGGCGAGGGGGTTGTGGCGGGATATGTTCTTGTAAAACGGCTCCCCTTGCCTTTCTTTTTTGTCCTAAACTTCTGAAATTTATAGCCGTTATTGTATAATCATGATGGGAGGGAAGAGAATGGTAAGATTTCAGGGAATAATAATTCTACTGCTTATAGCTGGAATTGGATTTGCTTTCAGAGTAACTCAGGGTATAGACGAGGCTCAGAGGGCTGTTATAAAAGCTTATAGAGCCGGGGCAAAGGACAAAGCCCCTTATCTATACTCGAAAACTAAAGGCTACAAGGAAATTGCAACAATTCTTGCTTCGGAGGCGGACGATATAGGTTCTAAAGTTTTTTCTATAAGAACTATGAACTACGCTTCTAAGGCGATAAGTGCAGCCTTTGCCGGTAAGGAGGATTTAACTCCCATAGAGCCCGTTCCTGAACCTAAAGGTGAAGAAGTAAAGGATACCTTTACACTTGTGGACATAGAAGACATAAGAAATAGGCTGGAGTTCCTCAGGGAAAACAAGGGTAAAAACTGCTCTCCCGTAGAGCTCGGTAGGGCGGAAGCCTTTTACGATGCCCTTGTCTATGAACTGAACAAGGAAGAACCAAATTCCGCATTGGTGCTGAGGTTTTACAACGAAGTCAGCACAGAGAGTAAGATTGCGGAGAGTAAGCTTAAGATAGCCATAGAGAGCGAATTAGAGTGCTACACCGGTGTGAAGAAAGTAGTAAAACCCAAACCTGTTGAGAAAAAGGAGGAAGTAGCTCAGGTAGAAGAGGAGCAGAAAAAAGAACCCACCCTTGTTGAGGAACATCTCAAAATCACTGCCAGGATACACTTTGATTTTGACAAATACAACATAAGACGGGAATACATACCTATCCTCAACGAGGTTGTTAAGACCCTGAAGGAGAACGAGTTTGTTAAGGTCAGGATAGAAGGCTTCACCGACATAATCGGTTCTAAGGAGTATAACGATAAGCTTGCCCTCAAAAGAGCTGAGGCTGTGAAGAAATATCTCGTTAGCAAGGGGATACCTGAAGAGAAAATAGAGATTGTCGGATTCGGTAAGGAGAGGTTTATAGCGAGCAATAAGGACAGAATAGGGAGGTTAACTAACAGGAGGGTTGAATTTATAGTCATAAAACTACAAGAGGATTAATATGCCCGAAATATTAATGGGTGTTAGCAGAGCCGGGCTAAAGGAGTCCGGTTCCCCGGATATACTTGTGGTTTTACTACCCTACCCCTGCGTAGCTTCCTTTCTCTTCACGGACAACTACTTTAAAGCCGGGTCCGTGATATACTCCGAGCAGATTGCCAAGAGGTCGGAAAAAGTTAGTGCCTTCGTGGTCAACAGCGGAAATGCCAACTGCGGAACGGGTAGGGAGGGTATAGAACACGCTCGCATGATGGCGGAAAGGGTTGCTCAGAATTTGGACTTAAAAATCGACGAGGTTCTCGTCTTTTCTACTGGGATAATCGGCAGACCTCTGCCCATAGACAATGTCCTAAACGCTATAGACGATGCATGCTCTATACTTGAACCCCTTGACTTGGAAAGGGCATCTCAGGCTATATCCACAACCGACAGCTTCCCTAAATTTGATTTCGTTAAGGAAGGTAATTTGGAGACCTTCGGTTTTGCAAAGGGTGCGGGCATGATAGCACCCTCTATGGCTACTATGCTTTCTTTCGTGTTTACCACGGCGGATTTGGATTTCGAAGAGCTGAGAACCCTTCACAGAGAGGTTAACGAGAAAACTTTCAACTCCATAACGGTGGACGGGTGTGAGAGCACCAACGATAGTTTCGGACTTATAGCTCTCGGTGAAACTAAAGCAAGCATTGAGGAAGTGAGGAAACAGGTTTTTGAGGTTTCGGAGAGCCTTGCAAAGAAGATAGTTGAGGATGGTGAAGGTGCAACGAAGGTGATAAAAGTTACCGTCAAAGGTGCTACTTTGGAGATGAAGGCGAGGGAGATTGCGAAAACCATAGCCAACTCTATACTCGTTAAAACCGCAGTTTACGGAAGAGACCCTAACTGGGGCAGAATAGCAGCCGCAGCCGGGAGCACCGAATTTCCCATAGACCCTTTCAACATGAGGATATACATAGGTAAGCATCTCTTATACGACGGCAAACCTCACCCTAAGGCTGAAAAAAACGCTAAGAAGTATCTTGAGGAAGAGAAGGAAGTGGAAATAATTGTTGACCTGAGAGAAGGTAAGAATAGCTGGACTTACTACTCTTCAGACATAGGTTATGAATATATCAGGATAAACGCAGAGTATCATACGTGAGGTGGACCATGAGGGGACTAATTGAGGCTTTACCCTTTTTGATATTCGTTGCGGTGTTTTTGGCTTTTCTCACGGGTGGAAACATATTCAAGTATTTAGGAGGAATAGGAATGGTTTTTTCTCCCATAATAGTTTTGGTAATTTTAGGAATTATATTCCTTCTCGCAGCCATAAAGATAATTCCCGAATATGAGCGTGCGGTGGTGTTCCGTCTCGGTAGGGTTATAGGTTCCAAGGGACCTGGACTTATAGTCATAATACCCCTGATAGATAGAATTGTCAGGGTGTCGCTCAGAACCATAACCTTGGATGTTCCCACCCAGGACATTATCACAAAGGACAACGTTTCGGTTCAGGTGGATGCGGTCGTTTACTTCAGGGTGGTTGACCCGGTCAAGGCGATAGTTGAGGTTGAGGATTACCTTTATGCAACTTCCCAGATTGCACAAACCACCCTCAGGAGCGTTTGCGGTGAGGCGGAACTTGACGAGCTTCTTTCCAAGAGGGAAAAGATAAACCTGAAACTCCAGGAAATAATAGACAGGCAGACGGACCCCTGGGGGGTTAAGGTTGTTGCTGTGGAGCTTAAGAAGATAGACCTTCCCGACGACCTTAGAAAAGCTATAGCGAGACAGGCGGAAGCGGAAAGGGAGAGGAGGGCAAAGATTATCTCCGCAGAGGCGGAGTATCAAGCTGCACAAAAGCTCTTAGAGGCTGCGAGAATTTTAGCCTCCGAACCGATAGCTATACAGCTCAGGTATCTGGAAACACTCCACACCATAGGTCTTCAGAATGCAAAAACCGTAATCTTTCCCTTCCCCTTCGAGTTCCTGGAGCTTATGGGAAAGAGAGGTGGTCAGCAAAGCAAGCAGTAAGTAGAATATGCGCATCTTCTTGGAGCTTGATGAAGGTATATACATAGACAGCGAAAAGGTAGTTCTCATAAAACTAATCCAACAGGAAGGTGCCTTCTGCTGGGAGTTCCACTTGGAGGGAGTAACATATCCGGTGTATTCAAGGAAGTTTTCAGATAAGAGAGAAGCCGTCCGGTGGTTGGAAGATGTCTCCGCAAACTGCGACTTTCTAATTGAATACACGGAATATAGGAAATTGGACAGAGGTAGTAAGGAGAAATCCCTTACATCGAGAAGGTTGTTAGAGAGATTTTTAGAAGGTTCACTTTTAGCTGTGTTTGGTGCCCTATTTGTAGGCACTCTTTTAGGTGTAGTAGCCCTTTTGATTTTAGTGGGTATAGAATCCGCTAAAAAGCTCGTTGAGCTTGTCTTGAAACTCTTTGCCTAAACTCCGAGCAGGATACTTCGCAGTTCCTCGGACTGCCTTTGTTGTTCCACGAGTCCCCTTTCGTGAACCTGTTTGTCAACCCTCTTGGGTTCGAGGGTGTTGATGATGTATTCCATAGCTTTGTAAGCCTTGGAGGGGTCTCCGCAGGTGTAAACGTCAACGGTAGCCAATCCGTGCTCCGGCCAGGTGTGGATTGATATGTGGGATTCTGCTAAGAGAACTACCCCTGTAGCTCCGTGGGGTTGAAACTGGTAGTAATGTGAGGATATTTTGGTCAGGTCTGCGACTTTTACGGCGGTTTCCAGGAGGTCCCTTATGTCCTCCACGCGGTCTATGCGCTCCGCTTCAACACCGTAAAGGTCCGCTAAGATATGCAGTCCGAGGGTCTTTGCCATTTCCTATCCTCCCTTGAAAAGTTTTGATAAAGCTTGAGGAGAATAAAACAGCTCATGACAGAGCACCTCCTTAAAAGCAAATATACAGTATAATCGTTTTCTGTGAAAAAGACAAGGAAAGTCCGGAAGGTTCGTCCCACTTCCTCCATAGTAAAAAACGCACTCTTCAACATACTCGGTGATATAGAAGGTGTAACCTTTCTAGACCTTTTTGCCGGAACCGGACAGATAGGACTCGAAGCGGAAAGGAGAGGAGCTAAGGTCATTTATGTGGAAAAGAACCCTCGGCAGGCTTTGGAGATAAGGAAAAAGGCTAAGGGGAAGGTAATTCGAGCTGATGCTCTCAGAATACTGGACAAGCTCGGAGAAGAACCGGAGGTTATATTTGCGGACCCACCCTACGGGTTTGAGGGATATAAGCTTCTCATAGATAAAGCGCTCAGAGTTCTGAAACCGGGAGGTGTTTTCGTCTTAGAGCACGACAAGCGCAGGAGCTTCGGTGCAGACGAGGAAAGGACCTATGGTGATACGGTTTTATCCTTCTGGAGGAAGGAAGGATGAAAAGAGCTGTTTATCCCGGAACCTTTGACCCACCTCACTTAGGGCACTTAGACATAGTGGAGAGGAGCCTTAAGCTCTTCGATAAGGTGGTCGTAGCGATTGCGGAAAACCCTCGTAAATATCTTCTCTTTTCCCTCGAGGAGAGGATGGACATGTTCAAAGAGATGACTTCCCACCTCGGAGACAGGGTGGAGGTTAAGGGTTTTAACTCCCTTCTGGTGGACTTTATGAAGTCCGAGGGTGTGGAGATAATAGTCAGAGGGGTGAGGCTCTTTACCGATTTTGAATACGAGCTTCAGATAGCTCTGACGAACTTCAAGCTTGCCCAGGTTGAAACCGTATTCATGATGCCCTCTCAGGACTACATCCACATAAGCTCAACAATAGTGAGAGACATAGCTTCCTACTGCGGAGACCTGAAAGGTCTGGTTCATCCCTTTGTAGAGGAGAAGCTTAGGGAGAAGTTCGGTTGCGGTGGGTAGTGTCTCTTCTAACTTTAATCTGCCTGTCTTACGCAAACGGAAAGGAGTTCTGCATAAAGGACGTCCGGAACGAGTTTAACGAGCCTTACCTGTCCTACGCACTCATCAGAACGGTTGAGAGAGCGGTTATAGAAATGGGTGGGGTGCTCGATTGTGATGAGAGTTCCGTGCCTGTGCTCATAAAGGTGGAGAGCTTTAGAGAAACTCCCATAGCATACACCCCCGACCAGAGGGTAAGCTCCTACATTCTGAGCTTGGGTATAAGAATTCGTGTGGATAAGAGGGATTTCTCCCTTCGCGGGACGGTTCCCTACTCCCTTCCCTCGGGTGCCTTCGGGGACATTCCCCGCAGAAAGGCTATCGACGACCTGCTTGATAAAATATACCTGAAACTTCTCGAAAACCTGAAAGGAGGTATGGAAGATGCTGATAAACGTGGAGAGCAATAAAAGCGTTAATGAGGTGAGGAGCAAGCTGGAAGAGGTGGCAAAGTCCAAAGGCTTCGGTGTTATGAGCACCCACGAGGTTACCAACATACTCGAAAACAAAGGACACCCGATAAATTACGGGTGTGTGATAGTTGAGATATGCCAGCCTAAAGCTGCGAGCCAGGTTCTTTCCAAAAACCCTTACATATCAACCGCTATGCCCTGCAGGGTTGCGATATTCGAAAAGGACGGTAAAACCGTTCTGAGCACGATAGCTCCCACCCAGATGCTTGAGATGTTCAACGAACCCGACCTGAAGGATGTAGCTCAGGAGATAGAAAATCTCGTCAAGGAAATTATGGAAGAGTCCGCTAAATGAGCGAAGAAGGTTATATGTCCTTAGCCCTTTCCCTCGCTAAGAGGCGGAAGGGTCTGACCCATCCCAACCCCACGGTGGGTTGCGTGGTCGTAAAAAACGGGGAGATAGTAGGTTTAGGTTATCACGAGGGAGCGGGATACCCCCACGCTGAGGTCGTTGCTCTCGAGCAGGCGGGAGAAAAGGCTCAAAATTCCACCCTCTACGTTACCTTAGAGCCGTGTTCCCACTTCGGGCGGACACCTCCGTGCACCGATGCCATAATCAGGGCTGGCGTGAAAAGAGTTGTCGTAGCGACCCTCGACCCCAATCCCCTCGTGGCGGGCAGGGGGGTTGAAAAGCTCAGGAATAGCGGTATAGAGGTGGAGGTCGGGCTTCTCGAAGAGGAAGCTAAACTAATTAACGAGGACTTTTTCACATACATAACCGGCAAGAGACCCTACGTAACCTTAAAGCTCGCTCAGACCGTGGACGGTAGGATAGCTACCCTTACGGGTGAGAGCAAGTGGATAACCTCGAAGGCAAGCAGGAAATACGCTCACAGATTGAGGGCACAGGCAACGGCGGTTCTCGTGGGTATAAACACGGTGCTCAAAGACGACCCCGCACTTACGGTAAGGCACATCCCCTTTCCGAGGAACCCGCTCAGGGTCGTTATAGACCCCGAACTCGAAGTTCCGATGAACGCTAAAGTGCTAAACACCGCAGAGGCACCCACTCTGATAGTGTTCTCAAAACGCAATCCTTCTAAGGAAGAGGAACTCATCAAGGCGGGAATAAAACTCCTTCACATGGAGGAAATAAGTGTGTCGGCTCTGTTAGAGGGGCTTCACGAGTTGGAGGTTGTCCACCTGCTCGTAGAGGGAGGAGCCTTCACGGTTACGAACTTCCTTAAGGAGGGTTTTTGGGACAGGTTGATTATATTCCAAGCTCCCAAGATTATGGGGGAGGGTATATCCATAGGTGATTTGGGGATAAGGAGTATGGAAGAGGTGGTGAAGTTAAAGCTTAGGAATGAACTCAGGCTCGGAGACGATAGGGTGTTCGAGTTCGTTCCCTACTCGGAGAAAAGGGGGTTGAGATGGTAAAGAGCGGGCGACGGGATTCGAACCCGCGACCTGCTGCATGGCAAGCAGCCGCTCTACCGCTGAGCTACACCCGCTACGGACTTATATATTATAACCGCTAAGGGGATAAAATCTACAGCTATGATTAGCGCTTTCCTCTGCGTTTTGGTAGGTATTGCCTGGTGGATAGGTGCCAGCTTCAGCTTCCGGGACCTCTTAGAGCCTGTATCGAGAGACCCGGAGATAATGGGAAGGGTGTTCGGGGTTGTGGTTTCCATGCTGGCACTGTTCGGATACGAAGCGGAGAGATTTTCAAAGGCGGTAGGTATTAAAAATCCTCTCTTAAAGTATGCCGTAGCCTATGTTATAGGGGTTGTAGGCAGTTTCTTTTCAACTTTGATGTATCCTGTTCACCCGGAAGGTTTAAGGGATGTGGTGGTGGGGAGTCTTTCCGTGAAAGCTTCATTCTTGATGGGGTTTTCCGAGGGAGCGATACTATACGCTCTTTTCCTGTTTGCGGTTCACCTGCTACTTAATCTGCTTAAGATGTTGAGATAAAATAGCCTTATGCGTGTAACTGTAATAGGTGGCGGATACGTAGGACTCGTTACGGGAGCTTGCTTTTCCCACCTCGGACACGAGGTCCTCATAGTAGAGAAAATCCCCGAAAAGGTAGAACTTCTGAAAAAAGGTATAAGTCCCATCTACGAACCGGGTCTTGAGGACCTTATTTCGGAGGGCATAAGGGAGAGCAGGCTGGACTTTACCACGGACCTAAAGGAAGGCGTGGATTTTTCAGATGTCGTGTTCATTTGCGTGGGCACCCCTTCCCTTCCCGACGGCTCTGCGGACCTTTCTCAGGTGGAGGAGGTGGCAAGGCTCACAGCAAAGAACATGAACTCATACAAACTTCTCGTGGAAAAGTCAACCGTTCCCGTAAATACTCACAAGCTCGTGAAGAAGACCCTTCAGCGGTATCTTAAGAAAGACATTCCCTTCGATGTTGCTTCGAACCCCGAATTTCTCAGGGAAGGCTCTGCGGTTTACGACTTCCTGAACCCGGACAGGATAGTGGTAGGTGTGGAAAGCAAAAGGGCGGAGGACATACTCAGAGACCTTTACAAACCGCTTACCGATAAAGGGTTTCCCCTCATAGTTACGGACCCGGCTACTGCGGAGCTTATAAAGCACGCTTCCAACTCTTTCCTCGCTATGAAGATTTCCTTCATAAACATGGTGGCGGACCTCTGCGAAAAGACCGGGGCGGACGTGGAGCTTGTAGCCAAGGGAATGGGCTACGACAAGAGGATAGGAATGTCCTTTCTTAAGGCGGGAATAGGCTACGGAGGTTCTTGTTTTCCCAAGGATGTAAAGGCTTTTATAAAAATAGGTAGGGATTACGGGCTTGACTTCAGTCTGCTGGAAGCGGTCGAGAGGATAAACTCCCAGAGGATAGAGAGGTTTATAGATAAGGTCTTGAGCGCTCTTTGGACAGTAAAAGGAAAAAATATAGCGGTTTGGGGACTTGCCTTCAAACCCAACACCGACGACATAAGGGAAGCTCCATCCCTGAAGATAATTCCAAAGCTCATAAACCTCGGAGCTAAGGTGCGGGCTTACGACCCGAAGGCAACGGAGAACTTCAATAGGGTCTTCGTCCCCGGAGAGGACCTCGTTTACGTGGAAGACAAATACGAAGCGGTGAAGGGTGCGGAAGCTCTGCTCATACTCACCGAGTGGGAGGAGTTTGAAAAAGCAGATATGGACAAGGTTAAAGAGCTTATGGAGCTACCCATAGTTATAGACGGAAGAAACGTCTTTGACCCGAAGGATATGAGAGATAAAGGGTTCGAGTATTACTCTATCGGAAGACCTTGAATATGTCCCCGTGCTCGGGAGCGTGCTTCTCGAACCAGTGGTTAAGGTCCTCGTAGTCGTATTCTCCGTCCCGGGAAAAGACCTGCTCGAACTCGTCAAAGCTCATGCCTTCAAGTATGGCAAGTATGTAGTAGCGAACACCGAGTTCGTCGGTGGGGTTCATGTAGTATAGGTCTTTAAATATCTTCAGGGCATCCTCAAGCTCACCCACTTCCCAGTAGAAGATACCCATGTTCAGCAGAGCCTTTATTATGTGCCTGTTGGTGGGATGCTTCCACAGTAGCCTGTCGGGGAACTTGCCTTCGGGAGCTATGAGTTCCATAGCCTTTCTGTATGCTTCCTGAAGTATTTCCTCCGCTTCCTTTACCTTACCTTCCATTTCGTATATCTCGTGAAGCAGGACGTAAGGCTCCAAAAAGTAAGGGTCTTCCTTTATAAGCTCCTTAAGGGCTTTCTTCAGCCCCTCTATCTTACCCTCTTCGAAGAGGGTCCTTACCTTTTCAAAATTTTTCTGAACTTCCCGCTTTCGGTCTATAAACTCTCCCATGACACAGAAGATTTTAATCTTTAATTAGGGTTAATCCCTGAGCTTCTTTGAGAGCTCTCTCATACTCTGCAGGAGTTATTCTCCGGGCAAGCTCCGGATAGTCCTTGGCTTTGTAGAAGGGAAAGTATTGGTCCATAACGTTCACCGCAAGGTTTTTGTCTATACTCCTTAGAAACTCCATAACCCTTCTCGTAGTGGAAATGTCGTTGGGAAGGACGAGATGCCTTACGATAAGTCCCCTGACAGCTATTCCCCTGTGGTCCACTTTCAGGTTTCCCACCTGCCTATACATCTCCCTTATGGCTTCCTTTGCATGGGTCGGATAATCCTTCACTTTCGAATACTTTCTCCCAAACTCCCTGCTCAGGTATTTGAGGTCCGCAAGGTATATGTCAACTACACCATCCATCAGCTTAAGGGATTTTAGGGAGTCAAAGGATGAGGTGTTATAAACTATCGGTATCCTGAGACCTCTCCCGACGGCTAAGTATAGGGCTTCGAGTATTTGGGGAACCACATGAGAAGGAGAGACAAGGTTTATGTTATGGCAACCGAGGTCTTGGAGCCTGAGCATAATATCAGCCAACTCCTGAGCGCTGACCTCCTTTCCCTCACCTAAATGGCTGACCTCGTAGTTCTGGCAATAGACGCACCTCATGTTGCAGTAGGAGAAAAATATCGTTCCGCTTCCCCTGTATCCCCTTATGGGAAATTCTTCTCCCAAGTGAGGGAAGTAGGAAGAAACCACCGCTCTTCGAGCGGTCTTACAGTAACCTAACTCTCCTTCCATTCTGTTAACACCACAGTTGTGAGGACACACCTCGCAGGACAGGAGCATCTCAAGGGCTTTTTCCACCCTTTCTTTCAGCTCACCGCTCTCGTATAGGTTCAGGTAAGAGGGATACTTCATAGGTATTTAATCTAAATTGAAATCTAAATCGGCATATGATGTGAAAAAGGTTTGCTTGGAAAACAGTAAGGATAAAATATTAAGCTGCGAGCCTGTATAGCCCTTTATTCTTTATAGTTTAACTTTTCTGTATTAGCTTTCTTTGATTGTGGATTGATATTTTGTGTTCCATCTCCTTGAGTTTGTATTTGACTTTTTTGGATTTGTTTTATTTTGGGTGTGGTCTTGTAACCATAATTTATAATATCATTGTTCAATAGATATTTCTTGGGAATAGATATGATAGGTTGATATTTGTTATCTCTATTTTGGTTTGAAGCTATCCATATACTGCTATCCCCGTTCCAGATAATCTTTAAGTCTTTGTAGCATATGTATTGTTCATTAGTGTTTTTGTGAATAATAACGGACATATCCTCATTAATATCGATTTGCTTATAACAGCAAGGCATGGCAAATGAATAGTTTTTGTTAACGCATACGATATTTTTGTCGGAAAATACACCAACAAGTGAATATGCAGGTTCTAAAAAATTAATGTAGCTTTTCCATTCGAAGCTTAAAAATAAAATAGGGATTAGATATATCGTAAATACCACTGTTATGATTGTAGCAATTGTATCTTTCCTACCAATTAAATAGATAATTGTGAATATAAGAAATGTAATTAAAGCTATAAATGCTAAAGCAAAATATATATTAGTATATGACTTTGTATCTCTAAAAAATATAATCAATACAAATATACTGCCTCCAAAAAATATAATGAATGCAAGCCATCTAATTATTGAAGTATAAAAGAGCTTGATTAGCTTACAACATAATGAATTTAATTTTGTGTAATGCTTATGAGCATAAAAGTTAATAGAGTGGATTTTATTAGTTAAAGCTAAAGTTAAAACGGTTAAAACTATGTCAATTATAGGTATAATAAATAAAAATAATAGGAAGCGCGGTTTTGGGTTCTCAGTTAGAATAATTATTGCCCATGCAATTACAAAAAAGATTAAATACAGAATTAAGTATAAGCTTTCATGAATATTAATACGTTCATGATTATTGTCCTTTTTAAAATTTTTGTCTTCTTCATTAAATTCTCTAAGTGTAGAAAAAAGCATTACTAGACCTAAGATTAGAAAAGATATGCTTAAACCAAAAGATATTGCGGTAGTGATTACAAGTATAATGAACTTAATCGGGATAGAACTTATGGTCAAATCTATAGGTATAAACCTATAATGTATAAAGTATGGAATTATAAAAACTCCAAAACCATACATTAACGCTACTAAGAATATTTTTCCCAGGGGAGCCTCATCAATCAGCTTAAACACTTCTCTTATATATGACTGTTTCTGCTCTTTTTGGACTGATTCAGCTTGTTCACGTTTTTCTTTGTTATTTTCCAAGTTCATTACTATAAATAACTTTAACTTAAAAATCTTTCAATATCAATTTTATTCTCCTGTAAAGCTCATCTCGAACCCATCGGAAGGCAAATAGTCCCCTGCCTGCGGGGTCGGGTATGGACCAGTGCACGACCTTTGCACCGGGAACTTTCGGGCAACTCTTCTTAGCAGAGTCGCAGAGGGTAATTATCAGGTCCGCTTCGTGCACGGGAACTTCCTCAATTCCCTTCGAGTATAGACCGGAGGTATCTATTCCCACTTCCTCGAGAACCTTCTTTGCAAGAGCGTGAATGTATCCAGCCGGGTCAGAACCTGCGGAGAAAACTTCCACATCTTTACCAAGTTCCTTAGAGAGGTGTTTTGTAATAGCTTCCGCTATCTGGCTTCTTATGCTGTTTCCGGTGCACAAAAACACTATCTTCACGGAAAATAGTCTAATATGAAGGTCAGATTTTTGAAGTCCACAATAGACGACTTTCCACCTGCGGATAAACCGGAAGTGGTGTTCGTGGGTCGTTCAAATGTGGGTAAGTCTTCCCTCATAAACATGATTACGGGAAGAAACATAGCTCGTGTGAGTAAGGAACCGGGCAGGACGAGAACGATAAACTACTTCCTTCTGGAAGACAGCGTGTATTTGGTTGATGTCCCCGGATACGGATTTGCGAGGGTGTCGAAGCAGGAGCAGGATAGGTGGAAGACCATGATGGAGAACTACTTTTCACAAAGGAAAGAAAACATAAAGCAGGTCTTTTTGCTTGTAGATGCGTCGGTGGGTCCCCAGAAGCTCGACCTTCAGATGCTCGACTGGCTTCAGTATATAGGAATTCCCTTTACGGTTGTTCTGACAAAGATAGACAAGGCAAAGCAGAAGGACATATCGAGAACTTTGAAGGAAGTTAGGAGGTTCGTTGGGGAAGGTGCGATAGTGATGAGTTCTTCCAAAGAGGGACGAGGTAAGAAAGAAATCCTGAGCAGGATATTCGGGTAATCTATAATCACTTTCATGGAAGTGAAAGCTACGACCATACTTGCTGTCAGGAAAAACGGTGAGACGGTAGTCGGTGGGGACGGACAGGTTACTGTGGGAAGCACGGTCATAAAGCACACCGCAAGAAAGATAAGAAGGCTATATAAAAACCAGGTGATTGTGGGTTTTGCAGGAAGCGCTGCGGACGGCATGGCACTTATGGAAAGACTGGAGCGGAAACTTGAGGAGTTTAGAGGTAATCTTTTGAGAGCTTCTGTCGAACTTGCCAAGGACTGGAGGATGGACAAGTATCTCAGACGTTTGGAGGCACTACTCCTTGCGGTGGATAAGGACCACATGCTCCTGATTTCCGGGAACGGGGACATAATAGAACCGGACGAGCCGGTTTTGGGGATAGGTTCGGGGGGTGATTACGCACGGTCTGCAGCGTTGGCTCTTTACGAGAACACGGAGTTGAGTGCGGAAGAGATAGTTAGGAAGTCCCTCGACATAGCTTCCCGGATATGCATATACACCAACTCGGAGCTGGTGATTGAGAAGCTTTAGTCTTCTTTCTTCGTGTGGTGTTCGTGAAGTTCCTCAAGCTCTCTTAGGAAGGTTCTTTTAAACTCCTCTTTGAACTTGTGGGAGTAGAAGGCAACCTTTGCGGTATCCCCTTCTATCCTGACCCAGACCTTACGGTGAACGCTGTAAAAGGCTACCATCATACCCAGAACGAGTATCGCTGAACCCACCCATATGATGTTTGTTCCGGGGTGGAAGGACACTTGAAAGCCTGAGTAAAACTGAGGAAGAAAGCCGTCCATAAAGAACACGTAGGGAAACTCCTCAAGCTCTTCAAGCTGGGAGTAAAGCAGAACCGTAATTTGGGGGTCGTAAACTACGGGAACGTTGTAAGCCTTTCTGTTGAGAAGAACCTTGAGGACGACTGCAGGAGCGAGGTCTCCTTCCATACCCCTGTCGGGGTTCTGAATGTTCAGAACCACCCTCTCCACCGAGACGAGCATGTCCTTGAACTCTACCACCTTACCGCTTCCTATGGTAAACCTTCCCACTATGGCTTCGTGAGCCTTCTCCTCCTTTTCCGCAAGTCGCTTATCCACGACCACAACGCCCATCTCCTTCACGCCACCCGTAAGCCCGTAGGAAGCTTGGAATATACGGTAGCTTCTGAAGACGAAGGGGTCGTTAACCTCTACGGGTCCTTCAGCAACCTTGTGTCCGTCGTTGATTATCTCTATGTAGCTCCTGTATGAGGCAACAGCCTCTTTAAACTCTTCCGCTACCTTTATTCCTTTTTCCCGAGCCTCCTCACCGTAGGTTATTATCCTGAACTCTTTGAGATGCACCGCAAAGGGGAGCTTAACCCTCTTGTTATCTGCACCCACGAGCATTATGTCGGAAGTCTCTCCCTCCGGAACCGGCAGAAATCCCCTTATGCCGAATATGGCATCTATCAGAGCACCAGCCATTATTATCAGAAGCGCTATGTGAACTATGTAAACTCCGAGACGTGAGTATCTCCCCTTTTCCGCAAAGAGGTAAATTCTGTTCCCTTCCTCCTCCTTGAAGACCTTAAAACCTTTATCCACCAGAAAGTTTATGAGTTTTTGAGGCTCTTTTACCTTCACCGTTATGGGTTTGAGGTGTTTTTCCGACTTTTCATCGAGTTTCAAAATTCTTTCAGAACCGAAGGTTTGTTTCCAAATTCTCGGAAGCCTCTTTATAGAGCAGACTATCAGGTTTATGGCAAGGAGGACAATCAGCGCTATGTAATACCAGGAGTGGAAAACGTCGTTGAGCCACAGCCTCCAGAACCAGACCGCTTTGGTGGGACCGAACCTGTCTAAGTATTCCTCAAAGGATAGGTTTTGCTGAATGTAGGTAGAACCGAGCATGGAAAATATACCCAGGAGTAGCATTATGAATATAGCAAGCTTGAGGGAGGCAAGGAAGTCGTATATAAAGCTGAAGAAGTTCCCGTGCCTGCGGTAATCCTTTATAAGGTCCCTAATTCCCCTGTAAAGGGTGGCTACGAACCCTACCGAAAACAGCAAGCCCGACACGCCGAAGACAGCCCAGTATAGTGGATTAGGCTCTTCCAGGTGGAAAAGACCATATATGACCACACCCGAAAACAGCACGAAGGTGGCTACGAAGAATCCGAAGGATTGAATAACAGAACCCATAGTTGAGCTTTATATTTTAACCTCTTCTCTGTAATAGTCCACGACCTTTCGCCTTATTTCTTCAAGAAGGTCCTTCGAGAGGACCTCTACCACTTCGTAGTTTCTGTCTCCGCTCTGAAGAGTAGGCATCTGGACATAATAACCGCCGTAGCGGTTTTTCATAAGCCTCACCGCCTTTATAAGGAGAAAGTCTCCTAGCTTAACGTCCGCATACCCTACCAGACCGCCTCTCCTGCCGGGGAGTTCAAAGGGATAGAACTTAACAACCTCGACTTCAAACACTCTAATTTAAGATAATACTTACGATGCTTTTCTTCAAAAAATCCGACATCGAGAAGAGAGCGGAGAAAGGTGACAAAAGCGCAATTTTAGAGCTGATAAGAAAAGGGAAGAAGGATAAAGCCCGAAAGCTCTTGGAAAAGTTCGAGGAGGACCCTGACCTCAGAAAGGTCCTCTTTGACCTCTACTTAGAAGAGGAGAATTTTACTCAAGCCCACAGGCTTTTGGAGCGATACGGAACGGAACTCGGAACAGCCAAGGAAAGAGCAACCGTATATTACAAAGCAGGTAACTATGCAAAAGCGGTTGAGGAATACCTCAAGGTAGGCGACTTCGAAAGCCTCTTGAGCGTGGCGAATATATACAACGCTACGGGAAACAAGGAAAAAGCTCTCGAGTATTACGAGCGTGCCCTCAAAATGTCCCCGCCTTCTAAGAGGGAGGAAATAGAGGAAAAACTCCACAAGTTAAAGGTGGAACTCGGTCTTATAGAAGAGAAAAAGGAAAGCCTTCTTGAAAAGCTCAGGAAGGGACTTAAGAAGACGAAGGAAACGGTTGAATTCGGAGTTATCTTCAGGGGGAGAAAAGTTGATGACGAGCTTTTTGACGAATTGGAGGAGATGCTCGTTAGGGCTGATGTGGGGGTAAAAACCGCAGTTGCCCTCGTGGAAGACCTCAGAAAGACAGCTATAAGAAAGAACATTAAGACCTCGGAGGAGCTTAAGGAGATTACAAAGGAGAAGGTTAAGGAACTTTTAAGAGGCTGTGAAGGCAAGCTATCCATACCTGAAAGAAAACCCGCTGTAATTCTCTTTTTAGGAGTTAACGGTTCGGGAAAAACTACAACCATAGGTAAGCTCGCTTACAGATTTTCGAAAGAGGATAAGAAGGTTATGCTCGTTGCAGCGGATACTTTTCGTGCTGCTGCGATAGAACAGCTCGAGGTTTGGGCAAGTAGGTCGGGGGCGGACATAACCAAGAAGCAGGAAGGTGCAGACCCTGCATCTGTGGTCTATGAGGGAATAGACAGAGCCATGAAAGAAGGGCACGACATAGTGCTGATAGACACAGCAGGAAGACTCCACACTAAGGAGCCTTTAATACAGGAACTCAGAAAGATTAAAAAGGTAATTCAAAAACTTCTTCCCGATGAACCTTCTGAGACACTCCTGGTGTTAGATGCCACCATAGGTCAGAACTCCATTCAGCAAGCTAAGGTCTTCAAAGAAGCGGTGGATATAAGCGGTATAGTGATAACTAAGCTCGATGGAAGCGCAAAGGGGGGAGCTGTAATAGCGATATGCAGGGAGCTTAAGATACCCATAAAGCTAATAGGTGTAGGAGAAAGCATAGAGGACCTTCAGCCCTTCAGCGTAGAAGCTTACGTAGATGCATTATTCGACTAATTCCCTCAGCTGAGCTTCCTTTTGCATTCTTTCTATTACCCTTCCGAGCGCATTCTCTATGCGGACATCACTCTTTAGCTTTTTAGCTTCAAAGTATAAGTCCCTCGCACCGCGTAGGTCCCCTTCAAGCTCCATGCACAGACCTTTGTTGTATAAGACAGCGTAAGTTCTCGAATTTATACCTTTAAACAGTCTGCAAGCTTCCCTGGCTTTTCCTTTTTTGGCAAGCTCTATGGCTTCCTTAAATATGTCCTTTTCTTTAACTCCCTTATCGTCATCTATAAACTCCGCCACGACCGTAACCCTATACGGTGCTATGTCCTTTATAAGTTCCTTTATAGCCTGTGTTTTTGCTTCAGAGAGAAGCTCCGAAAAGGACTTGGGTTCCCGCCAGTCTCCCCTACAGTAGGTGTGCTTAGCTTCTTTTACTATCCTCCTGGAATAAACAACCTCTCCCCTTTCAACATCTATCAACTTGGGAACAAGGGTAAGCCGAACGAAACGGGTTTGGCAGGGAACGTTTCTCTCCTCATAACGGACACATTCCTTTATGAGACCGGAACCTTTTGTTTCTATACACTCCTTCTTTTTGCGATAGAACATATCGGTGGAGTAAATAACATCCGCTGTTCCCAAAAGAAGCCCTTCCGCCTTAAGGAGTTTACCGAGTTCTACTTGTTCACTCGTCAGCCCGCTTGAGGAAAATTTAATCTCCGAGAGAACCTTATCTATATCCGCTCTGCTGACAACCTTAAAGTATGGTCTGCCGTTCACCCTGACCTGGAGGAGTTCAGCCTCAATCTCCGAAGCGAGAATCCTTCCATCAAGCCTTCTACTTTCGAAAGGTAGAACAGCTATTTTTTTAATCTCACCCTTGTATCCTCTCGGAAGTTCAAGGTAGGTTATCTTTGCCTTCGGTTTTGCGCAGGCACTCAAAAGAGCGAGTGAAATCACTGCAAAAAAAAGCAATGTGGCGACCTTTTTCATGACTTTAAGTATTATAATTCCTTGAGAGGAGGTGCGGGAATGCCTGCATACGACCCCTTTTCTTACATGTTCAACCTGTTGTGGTTTATGTTCATATTCTTTCTCATACTCAGCCCCTGGTTTAAAAAGCTATCCCTTCAGAGAGCAAGAGAAGCTGCAATAAGGAATATAGAGGAGAAAAGAAAGAGCAGGGTCATAACCATGATACACAGACAGGAAGCTATGGGGTTTCTGGGTATCCCTATTTTCAGGTTTATAAACATAGAAGACTCGGAGAGGGTTCTCAGAGCCATAAGGATGACTCCCGACGACATGCCCATAGACTTCATAATTCATACACCCGGGGGTCTTGCCCTTGCGGCTACCCAAATAGCCAACGCTCTCGCCAAGCACAAAGCACCGGTCAGAGTTATAGTTCCTCACTACGCCATGTCCGGCGGAACGCTTATAGCTCTATCGGCTGACGAGATAATAATGGACGAAAATGCGGTTTTGGGACCCGTTGACCCCCAAATAGGTCAGATGCCCGCCGCTTCTATACTCAAAGTTCTCGAAAAAAAGGAAGCCAAGGATATAGACGACCAGACCCTAATACTCGCTGATGTTTCCGAAAAAGCCATAAAGCAGATGAAGGATTACCTGACTAAGCTCCTCACCTCTAAGGGTATGGAGGAGGAAAAGGCAAAACGTATAGCGGAAGAACTTGCGGTTGGAAAGTTTACCCACGACTATCCACTGACCGTGGATTACCTCAGAGAGCTTGGACTGAACGTTAAAACGGAAGTCCCGGAAGAGGTCTATGCTCTCATGGAGCTTTACGAGCAACCCATGGGCACCCAACCGCCTTCTGTTCAATACATACCTGTTCCCTACAAGCCCGCAGGACAAAGTAATGCTCCTAAGACTTCTTAGAAATTATGTGCAGTGCCCTTTTGTAGCTCAGGTAAAGCATAAGGACGCTTCCGAGTAGTCCCGCAAAGACGAGAGCATAGAGTATGACTATCTGGAAAAATATAGCCTGAAGGGGATTTGCACCTGCCATGAGCATACCCACAGCCACACCGGGTATGTGAACGAGACCCGCCGCCTTCATGAAATTAATTTTCGGTATGAGAGAGGTTCTCAGGCTATCTCTGAATATCTCTTCCATAGCTTGCCTCAGAGTTGCACCGAGTGCTACCTTAGCCTCTATCTCTTCGAGCCTGTTTTCCACTTCGCCCAGAAATCTGTCAAAGGCGAGAGTTATGGAGTTGAGTGTGTTTCCCACTATAAGACCCCCGAAGGGGATTAGCTGGTGTGATACGGGCTGAAGTATCTTAAAGAGGAGCAGAGGAAAGATAGTTAGGAAGGTGGTAGCGGTTATGGAAAGGAAGCTCGTAAGTAGAACACTTGCGTGCCTTACCCTCTCGTAAGCTATAAAGGCGGATACGAAAGCCATACCCAGAATTACGCCAAGCATCTCCGCAGGGGATTCCAACATGAGCAGATACTTGAGTAGATAACCGAGCAGGAGGAGTTGAATTGCGGTTCTGAGTGAAGACAGAAATATTTCCCTCTCGTTTCCCAAACCCTCTTTGTAAGCTATAAACAGGGATACGAGTATAAGGAGGTAGGAAAGTAGGAAGTTATATCCTTCCATGGAGCTTAATATTTTCCAACATTTCGAGGTTATAATTAGGACTGTGTTATGGGCTGTTGGCAGGGCATAATAAACCAATACAGAGAGTTCCTCCCCGTTAGTGAAAAAACCCCCGTAGTAACCCTGCTCGAAGGCAATACGCCTCTAATAGAAGCTCCCAACCTTGCGAAGGCAATCGGCTTTAAGGGAAAGATTTACCTCAAGTATGAAGGATTAAACCCTACGGGTTCTTTCAAGGATAGGGGAATGACCGTAGCCATATCGAAAGCTGTGGAAAGCGGTAAGAAGGCGGTAATATGCGCTTCCACAGGGAACACTTCCGCTTCTGCCGCCGCATACGCTGCGAGAGCAGGACTTAGGGCTTACGTTCTCCTTCCTAAGGGAGCGGTGGCAATAGGAAAGCTCTCTCAGGCTATGATATACGGGGCAAAGGTTTTGGCAATTAGAGGGACCTTTGACGACGCCCTTCACATAGTTAGAAAAATAGGGGAGATGTTTCCTGTTGAGATTGTGAACTCCGTAAACCCTTTCCGCATAGAAGGTCAGAAAACCGCGGCATACGAGGTGTGCGATGTTCTGGGAGATGCCCCCGACTACCACTTCATACCTGTCGGAAACGCAGGGAACATAACCGCCTACTGGCGTGGATACAAGGATTACCACGGAAAAGGAAAAATAGAGAGACTTCCCAAAATGATGGGATGGCAGGCGGAAGGTGCAGCGCCGATAGTGAAGGGCTATCCAATAAAGAACCCTCAAACGGTTGCAACCGCCATAAAGATAGGAAACCCATACAGCTGGAAGAATGCTCTAAAGGCAGCTCAGGAGTCAGGCGGAATGATAGATGCGGTTAGCGACGGGGAGATACTTTACGCTTACAAGACTGTAGCTTCTACCGAAGGTGTGTTCTGTGAACCCGCCTCCGCCGCCAGCGTTGCCGGACTCATAAAGCTCACGAGAGAAGGTTTCTTCAAAGGTGGAGAGGTGGTAGTCTGCACACTGACCGGAAACGGTCTCAAGGACCCCGATACAGCCATAAAGGTGTGCGAAGAGCCTACCACAGTTCCGCCGAAGCTGGACGCTGTTATAAAAGAGCTTGGCTTCTGATGCGCTGGATTTACAGGGAAATAGTGGAGGTAGGGAGGCTACTTTTTGAAGAGGGACTCGTAAGCGCCCGCTCGGGAAACATAAGCAGAGCCTTCGGTGAAGATATTTTTATAACCAGAACAGGTTCCCACATGGGAAACTTATCGCCTGCGGACATAATAAAACTGCCCCTGCGGGAAAAGTCCATACTCGAAAGCAGAGCTTCCGTAGAACTACCCGTTCACAGGAGGATAATTCTCGAAACTGGGAAAAACTCGGTCGTTCATGCCCATCCCACATACACTCTCAAAGTTGCCTTTGAAACCGACCTCATAGAACCCATTGACTCGGAAGGGAGAGAAATACTTCGCAAAGTCCCCGTCTTGGAACTAAAAAAACCTTCTGCTTCGGAGGAACTTGCCCGAAGGGCATCTGAGTTTCTTAAAGACTTCCCGGTCGTCGTAATTCGTGGACACGGTGTTTTCTCCGCCCACGGGGAACTGCTGAGAGCTTACAGCTACATATCCACCCTCGAACACTCCTGCAAAGTTATGTTGGTAGGGAGATAAATCTCCTCATCTGATAAAATCGGTATAGCTTCGGGAACACATCAGGAGGTAGGAAATGGCAGAGGAGAAGGAAGTTGTTTATAGAGGATGCAAGCTCCCACCGGACCTCTACTACGACATAGACAACCAGGTCTGGTTCAGAGTTAACGAGGACGGAACCGTTACAGTGGGAGCTACCGACATAGGTCAGGCAAGAGCGGGAAAGATAATAAACATAAGGATAAAAAAGCCCGGCAGGCACGTTCCGAAGGGAAAGCCCGTCGCTTCCTTAGAGAGCGGTAAGTGGACCGGACCCATTCCTGCGGACATAGAGGGAGAGGTTATAGAGAGAAACGAAGAACTCTTCGACAACCCGGAACTCATAAACGAGGACCCTTACGGTAGGGGATGGATAGCCAAGCTCAAACCCACGAACCTCGAAAGGGACCTAAAGGACCTCGTAACGGGAGAGGAAGCCATACAGAAACAGAAGGAATACATAGAGAGAGAAGACGTCAACTGCGGAGAGGAGAGAGCGCAGATAAGTAAAAAGTATTACAAGTGAAGCCTCTCCCTCAAAAAGGGAACTAAACCCTCTACCCTGACCTCGAAGTTAAGAGCCAGCAAGTTGTCCCTCCTGGGGAGCTTTACCAAATCCTTGGGAGTGGTTAAATAAAGCTCTCCTTCCTCTATGGGAAAGTCCTCGTAGTGGTAGTGGTCCGGCAAGCTGATGAACCTCTTTACCTTTATACCTAAACGCTTCAAAACCTCAAAAAACTGCTCGTTGCTTCCCAGCCCCGCAAAGGCAACCACCTCTTTACCCTCGAGCACGCTCAGGGGAAGAACCTTAAAGTCCGCATTCAGAAGAGAGCTAAACTCCCTAAACATCTTAAAAACGGGCTTATCCCCGAAACTGAACTCGAAAGGCTCTATATCCTGATAGGAGAGAACCACCGCATCTGCCCTTTCCAGGGAGCTTAAAGGCTCCCTAAGTCTCCCTTCTGGAAGAAGTTTGTCCGACAGGTCTCTTTTTCTGAGGAGGACTATGTCCAAATCCCTGTGCAAACGCCTGTGTTGAAAGCCATCGTCCAGAACGACAAGCTCCGCACCGAGTTCCCGAACCGCATACATACCCCCCTCGAACCGGTCCTCGCTGACCACAACCGAAGCCTCGGGGAGCAACTTTGCAAGGAGATACGCCTCGTCCCCCCCTTCCCGAGGAGATACCATTACCTCTCCCCACCGGGATACCACCAAAAGCCCCCTGCTCTTCCTCCTGTATCCCCTCAGAACCACCACCGTAAGGTGGTCCTTCGAAAACTCTCTAACTAAAAAACTTACGAGGGAGGTCTTCCCCGAACCCCCTACCGACAGATTTCCCACCGATACCACGGGCACGGGAAGCTTTTTTGCCTTTAAAAGACTTTTGTCGTATAGAAAGTTTCTTGTAAGGACCGCTCCGCGGTATATAAGGGAGAGAGGTCTGAGGAAAAGCACCTTAAAATATTAGCATGGAGAGGGAAAGACTAAAAAAGCTCATAATCGAGAGGTCCCTGAAGGTTTCCGAGGAGCCGGTCTTTAAGCTATCTTCGGGAAAACTCAGCAGGTATTACGTTGACCTCAAACAGATAACCTTTGACCCGGAAGGGGCATACTTGGTGGGAAAGCTGATGTATGAGCTGGTGGGAGAGTTTGGTCCCGATGCTGTGGGAGGACTCACCCTCGGAGCGGACCCGATAGCTTACGCTGTCTCCTTCGTCTCTTACATGGACGGGAAGCCTTTAAAACCATTCGTGGTGAGAAAGGAGCCGAAGGGGCACGGCATGAAGCGTCAGATAGAAGGTCTCGTTAAGGAGGGGGAAAGGGTGGCTGTGGTAGAAGACGTCGTAACGACCGCAGGTTCTTCTCTGAAGGCTGTTAAGGCTTGCAGGGAAGCGGGGTTGGAGGTGATAGGTGTTTTCACCATAGTGGATAGGGAGGAGGGTGGAAAGGAGAACATAGAAGCGGAGGGACTTAGCCTTTTCTCCCTATTCAAGTTATCGGAACTGCTTGAGACCTAAGTTGATGGCTTATAATGTAAAATACTTAACTTCTCCGGAGGAGGACAGTTGGCAAAGGTAAAGGGTCTCAAGTGTAGAGAGTGCGGTAGGGAGTATCCCGTTGAACCCATACACGTATGCGAGTTCTGTTTCGGACCCCTCGAGGTGGTCTATGACTACGAGGAGATAAGGAGAAACATATCGAGGGATAAGATAGAGAACGGTCCGAAGAGCCTTTGGAGATACGTTGACCTTCTTCCTGTGGAAAATCCTACCGTCGGACTCACCGCAGGTTTTACACCCCTCAAGAAGGCTAAAAAGCTCGGAGAGGCTTTAGGGCTGAGGAACCTTTACATAAAGGACGATTCCGTAAATCACCCCACGCTTTCCTTTAAAGACCGGGTCGTCTCGGTGGCAATATCCAAGGCTAAGGAGTTCGGTTTTGATACCGCAGCGTGTGCCTCTACGGGAAACCTCGCTAACTCGGTTGCCGCTCACTGTGCTCAGGCTGGTCTTAACTGCTTCGTCTTTATACCCGCAAACTTAGAAACCCAGAAGATATACGGCAGTCTGGTTTTTAACCCCACGGTGGTTGCGGTTGAGGGAACCTACGACGATGTTAACAGACTCTGCTCCGAGATAGCCAACGACCTCGGGTGGGCTTTCGTGAACATAAACATAAGACCCTACTATGCTGAAGGTTCTAAAACCCTTGCCTTCGAGGTGGTGGAACAGCTCGGCTGGAAGGCTCCCGATGCGGTTGTGGCTCCAGCAGCGTCGGGCTCACTCTACACGAAGATATGGAAGGGACTGAAGGAGATGAAGGAGGTGGGACTCATAGACGAGGTAAACACCAGGATGTTCGGTGCACAGGCAGAGGGATGTTCTCCCATAGCTCAGGCATGGAAGGAAGGTAGGGACTTCATAAAGCCCGTTAAACCCAACACCATAGCCAAGTCCATAGCCATAGGAAACCCTGCGGACGGCATATACGCTCTTCAAACTACGAGAGAAAGCGGAGGAGACTGGGAAACTGCCACCGACGAGGAGATAATAGAAGCCATGAAGCTCCTCGCTGAGACGGAGGGAATATTCACCGAAACTGCGGGAGGGACCACCATAGCGGTCCTCAAGAAGCTCGCTCAGAAGGGTGCCTTTGACCCCGACGAGGTGGTGGTCGCATACATAACCGGCAACGGATACAAAACCCTCGAGGTGCTCGACGGACACCTCTCACAGCCGGTGAGAATAGAAGCCACCCTTAAGGACTTTAAAGAAAAAGTGCTCGCAAAGGTCTGAGGAGGTAGAAAGATGGCTATAACCGTTCGTGTTCCCACACCTCTGAGAAGGCTCACCAACGGACAGGGTGAGGTAGAAGTAGAAGCCAAAACCGTTCGTGAAGCCATAGAGAAGCTCGAAGAGCAGTATCCCGGCTTTAAGGAGAGACTCCTCGACGAGAAGGGAGAACTCAGGAGGTTCGTAAACCTCTATCTCAACGACGAGGACATTAGGTTTCTGAAAGGAGCGGACACGGAGCTAAAGGACGGAGACGTTCTCTCGATAGTGCCCGCAATTGCGGGAGGAGTTTAAGCAAAGCCGGGAGGTATCTTGAAGGGAACGTTCATAAGGGGATTATCTTCCTCCTCTTGAGGAAATACCGCATAAACCCCGAAGCAGTATTTACCGATTTCGACTACCCTTCCGACCCTCACACCGCTGTCGTCGAGTATTAGACCTATCTCCCACTCGGAAAGAACCTCCTCCGGAGGTGGACCCTTTTCTCTCTCCTCCTTCTTCCAATCTATAACAGCAAGGTATGCGAAAGGTTTTGCCACCCTCTTGAGTTCTTCCACAAAAGCCTTCGGGTCCTCAAGCTCGTGGAAGGTAAAAGCCATAAAGACGAAGTCCACCGAGTTGTCGGGAAGGGGTATCCTGTTCTCTTCGGACTTTAAGACCTCAACGTTTTTTAAGTTTTCCTCTTCCACCTTCTTCTTAGCTCTTTCCACCATCTCGTCCTGAATGTCTATGGCATAGACCTTACCCTTTTCACCCACGAGCTTGGAGAGGTAGGGAAGGTAAAAGCCGGGACCTGTTCCCACGTCCAAAACCGTCAAACCTTCCCTTATGCCGAACTCCTTTAAGACCTTCGCAGGGTCAAAAAGCTCGAGCCTTGAGGGGTCTTCCAGCTTGTGTATGTTTTTAGGGTCAAACTTGTGTGCCATGGGGGTATATTACACCTATTTTTAATTGGCTTCCCTGACCTCGACCATAATGTCTCCGAAGGGTTCTTCCTGGTGCAGGTCTATCTTGCCTTCGTAGTATAGATACATCAGAGCCATGAACTGGGGAACGAAGTTTACCCTGTCCAGGAAGGTGAAAAACTCAATCCTCTTTCCGACGTCCATGCTCTTGAAAAACTCCCACATCTCCTTCAGAACATCTTCGAACTTCGATATGTGAAGGGGAATAACCTTTCCCTTTCTTCTCCTACTTCCTTTACCGTTAGACCTCCTTTTAAAGACCTTCCTGACCTTTTCGAGGTTGTCCGCAAGGTTTTCCTCGACCTCTTTGCTCTCCTCCTCGAACATCTCCACTATTTCCTCGAGGGTGTAATCCCTCCTCTGCCTGGGTTTTCTCTCAGGTTTGGGGAATATAACCTCAACCTTCTTTCTGAGAAGGAAGGAAGCGGCTACCACAGCTCTTGCCGGGACTCGCAGGTCGAGGGTCTCCCTTCTCCTGAGTTCTTCTATGTATAGGTTTGCCAGCTCGACTATGTCCACCTTCCAGGGGTCAAGCTTACCCTCTTCTATAAGAGGCACGACGAGTGCAAAGGGATGGTCTTCCTCGAATACAAAGCTCTTCATACCCACCTCCCACCTATTTTATATCGGTTCTGCGGGAATACTTTAAAGTTCTCAGCTCCATAATAGCCTCTTCGGGAGCAACGCTAACTATTATGTTCTCCGTTTCAAGCTCAAAACCTCCGAAGGTGGAAACCCTCGGCAGAATTCTTATGTAGTATCTGTAATCCCTGTCCCACGGTGGTGCAGACTGAAAGGTTATGTTGTAGGAAAGTCCCTTTCCGAAAAACTCTTTGAGGGTAGAGACGGAGTTTCTCAGCAGGTCAGCAAGCTCATCAAGTCGGGTTTCGGACACGAAGGAATTTACTTTGACCTTCGGAACAATCCACAGCTCGTAGGGAACCACGGGTGCGTAAGCCATCAGAACAACGAAGTTTGTTGAAGCCGTAAAGACCCTCTCCTGAAGCTGAAGCTCCTTTTCTAAGAACTCCCCGAGAATGTCCTTTCTTTGCACCTTGTAGCGTTCCTTTTCTTTCAAGAACCTGTTGGGATGGAAGGGAAGCGCAAGAACCTGGGAGTGTGGGTGAGGTATGGAAGCTCCAGCCTCCCTGCCTCTGTTTCGGAAAACGGCTACATACTTTACCCTTTTGTTGTAGTAGTAAACCATCCTCTGTTGGTAAACCTTCAGCAGGTCTTCCAAGTGGCTTATGGTATCTATGTCGTCTTCGTGCAGGGGTGAGTCAACTATAACGTCGTGCATGTGAGGGATTGCGGGAAACTTGTTGGGAATTACCCTCACGAGCCAGCCGGATTTTCCCTCAACCGCTATCAGTTCCCGAGGAGTCAGCGTCTCGTTCCCGGGACAGAAGGGGCACTGAAGAGGTTCTTCCCGGACGAGGTCTCTTATAAGGTGAGGTCTCCTGCTTCTTACGGAAGCTATAATCCTCCTGTCTCCCGTGAGGGGGTCCTCCCTTATGAAGAAACCCATGGGTTCATCCTCTCAAAAGAAGGTAGAACACGGGTGCTGAGAACACCAGAGCGTCAAACCTGTCCACAAAACCTCCGTGTCCTCCGAGAACGTTGGAAAAGTCCTTTATGCCGACTTGACGCTTGATGAAGCTCTTAAAGTAATCTCCCGCAACCCCCGCACAGAGGGTAATAACCCCTATCAGGACTTTATCCAGAAGAGGTGCTTTCAGCAGAAGTAGAACGACGAGGGTCCCTCCTATGAGTCCTGCGGTGAAGCCTTCGAGGGTCTTCTTGGGTGAGAGTTGGGGAAAGAGGGGTGTCCTTCCGAAATTTTTTCCTACGTAATAGGCAAGAACGTCGTTTGTCCAGATTGCCAGAATGAGGGTAAGCAAGACCAAAATTCCTTCCTCCCTGAGGTGCACGAGGTAGGAGGGAAAGAAGGCTGTGTAAAAGAGGATAAACATAGTTCTGAAAAACACATCGAGGCTCCAGCTTTTGTATCCGTATATGAGAGCAAACACAGCGTTCAAAATACCTCCGAGTGCGGGGTTGTAAAAGTATGAGATAAGCAGGAAAAAGGAAGCTACGGAGACTCCTTCCACCCGAAGGGTCCTTTCAAGCTCCCTTGCCATAAGGAAGGATAGGAAGGCAACCGCTAAGAGAAAAATTTGCGTAGGTAACGAAACCGTCAGTAGGGTGAAGACTCCTATCAGAAGTCCGTATATCTCTCTACTCATCGAGAACTCTTCCGAACTTTCTCTGTCTCTTTGAGTAATCCTGTATCGCTTTTATGAGTTCCTCCTTGGTGAAGTCGGGCCAGCAGAGGTCGGTAAAGTAAAGCTCCGTGTAGGCTAAGTTCCAGAGTAGGAAGTTGGAAATCCTCTTCTCACCTGCGGTTCTTATGAGGAGGTCCGGGTCGGGGATGTCCCCGAGGTCTAAGAAGTGGGAGAAAGTCTTTTCGTCTATGTCCTTTACCTCGAGCCTGACTATCTTGTTGACCGCACGGATTATGTCGTCCCTTCCTCCGTAATCGACCGCTAAGATTACGGTTATTTTGTAGTCCTTTGAAGTTTCCCGCTCGAGGTTTTCCATCAAACGTCTGAGGTCCTTACTTATCCTGTCCCTTCTGCCTATAAAGCGGAGCCTGACACCGAGTTCTAAGAGTTGTTGTTTCTTCTCGGTTAGATAGTTCTTCATGAGGTCAAAGAGAAGCTCGACCTCATCTTGGGGTCTGTTCCAGTTCTCCGTTGAAAAGGCAAAGAGGGTGAGATACTTTATCCCTAAGTCCAACGAGGCTTTCGTAATTTCCTCTGCAACCTCCGCTCCCTTGTAATGTCCCATTATTCTGGGCATACCTTTGCTCTTTGCCCAGCGACCGTTACCGTCCATTATTATTGCTACGTGGGTAGGGATTTTAAGTTCTTGCATCACTCTCTCATAAGAAGCTTTTGTTCTCTTGCCCTCACCGCAGCGTCCGAGGTGGGAAATCTCTCTATAAGTATGGAGTAATACTTGTTAGCCTGCTTTATGTCCCCCCTATCCATGCTTATCTTCATGAGTTGAAGGTATGCGTCGGGGAGCTTGTTGCAGTCGGGCAGACGACCATTTTCACACTTGCTAACGAGGCTCTTGTATATCTCCTCAGCTCTCTTAGTGTCCCCGAGTTCTTGGTATATCTTCCCTATCCAGAAGAAGGCGTTGTCGGTGTATTTGTTTTCGGGGAACTTCTTTATGAAACTCAGGAAGGCGTCTCTGGCTTCGTATAACTTCTTTACGCTGTATAGCTCTATAGCCCTTTTGTATGCGGTTTCCGCATCCTCTTCTTCTCTCTGAACCGGTTTAGGCTTCTCCACAGGCTCGGGCTTTATTCTGACTATTGGCGGTGGAACTCTTTTTAGGTTTTTTTCTTTGTCCTTTTCCTTTACCGTGGGTGTGCCCGTTGAAAGCTGAAGTTTTAGCTTTTCGAGTTCAAGTCTGATTTCCGACAGTAGCTCCACCACCTTGTCTATTCTCTCGTTGGTCTTTTCCACGTCCTTTTCGAGGGTTTCCTGTTTCTGTTCAACCCTCGATAACTTTAGCTCAAGCTCAGCCACGCGGTCCTGTTTTTCGGAGACAGGAGCACAGGACACTATAACTGCCCCCAAGAGTAAAGCGTAAATTTTTTTCATTCCTCCTCTTCCTCCTTATAAAAATAATACTCTCTGTAGGGTATTCTGTGCTTGAAGTAGTAAAAGTAGTAAAGTCTCCCCGTTTCCTTGTCCTTGACCACTCTAACGAGTATGCCGTAGTTGTCGGTTATTTGCTGTAGGTAGTTGAATTCTCGGTCCGTTTTCCGAAAGTGTTCCCGAACCTTTTCCCTTATCTCATCCTTTATGCTTTGGACGAGCTTGTAGAGGTTCAGGTCCTTGCGTAATTCTTCCTCGCTAAAGAACTTCCCCTTAACCTTCTCAATGTAATGCTCATGTATCATGGCTATTCTCCTTTGTTGAGCTTAGTATTATATACGTTATGAAGGAATTTCTAATAATTGCAGGTCCGTGTGCCATCGAGAGCGAAGAGCTTTTAATGACCGTTGCGGGTAAATTGAAAGAGCTTGAGAGTAAGTTTAAAGAGGTGGAATTCGTATTTAAATCCTCCTTCGATAAGGCTAACCGCTCTTCAATAAACTCCTTCCGTGGACACGGTATGGAGTTCGGTCTAAAGGCTCTTAGGAAAGTTAAAGAGGAGTTCGGTTTGAAGATAACCACCGACATACACGAGAGCTGGCAGGCGGAACCCGTTGCGGAGGTGGTCGATATAATCCAAATTCCTGCCTTTTTGTGCAGGCAGACCGACCTTCTCCTCTCCGCTGCGAAAACCGGAAAGCCCGTAAACGTTAAAAAGGGGCAGTTCTTAGCTCCTTGGGATACTAAGAACATAGTCGAAAAACTCAAATTCGGTGGAGCCACCGATATATACCTTACCGAGAGGGGAGTTTCCTTCGGATACAACAATCTCGTGGTGGATTTCAGGAGTCTGCCTATAATGTCCCAGTATGCGAAGGTTATATTCGATGCAACCCACAGCGTTCAACTGCCCGGCGGTATGGGGAACAAATCCGGAGGACAGAGGGAGTTTGCCTTTCCCCTGATGCGTGCCGCTGTGGCGGTGGGATGCGACGGCATATTTATGGAAACCCACCCCAATCCCGACGAAGCCTTATCCGACGGACCGAACCAGATACCACTCAGCGACCTTGAGTTCGTAATAGAGGCTGTCCTTGAGATAAGGGAGGTCTCAAAGAAGTTCAGAAATATACCTGTAAGGTAAAAAGGAACTTATATTGAAGTTCGATGGGTGGTTTTTCCATTCCCTTCAACTTTGTTGAGGTGGTTGACCCTATAGAGATTTCCCGGGAGGGTTGGGAAAGGATACTTTCCAGTCCGAGAGAGTTCAAGATATATCTGGATAAATACATGTGGCTTGCGGGGAGAACCCGCAGGGAGAGACTTCTCCTTGCAGGTATAAGGCTTATGCCTTTTGGACTCGGAAGGGAGCCTATACTAATATCCCTCTGGACCAGCGAATACATAGGTTTCTATGAGGTGGAAGACCTTCTGAGAAAGGAGGGTCCCAGGGCACTCCTGAATATAGTAGGCGAGCTACCCGAAAGTATAGAGTTCGGTCAGAGGGAATTCAGGTATCTGCTCGTTCCTCCTGCGGAGGAGTTTACCCGCTTTACTTCCTGGGTTTTTAAGCTGGGAAGGCGAGCACCCATAATATTCGGATGGCCAAAGGTCCCCCACCCACCTCCCGAGCAGGTGGAAAGGATTGTAAAGAAGATGGAGCTGGAAGGCATAAGACAGCCCGAGAAGTATAAACCCCACCCCGCTTACCGTCCCACGAGTTTGTCCTTTTATTTGAAACTCTTTATAGTTGTGTGGAGGAACGCTCTTTTGAAGTCCTACGGACTTTCCATAAGGAAGTCGGGGGAGAAGGTTCTCTATACCGCAAAAGTTCACGAGGCGGATACTACCCCCTTGCCTGAACCCTGCAAGGAGATAGAGGGGATAAGACCACCGAGCGTGGGAAGCGGGGGTGTGGATAAAACCCTTGAGGAGGAAGCCATAGACCTCCTCTTTAACCTTACCGAGTGGTGAATATATTTAAGTGGAAGGAGGGTTTGGCTATGGAGGAGAAGCCCAAAATTGAGCCGGTTATTCCCGTCGAACCCGTTGACCCCGACGTTCATCCCGATTGGGAACCCAGAAGGCTCTGTCCGGACCAGAAGATAGACCACACCGTTCCTGACGAGCCTACCGAACCTTAAAAGTGCTATAAATATATCCATGTATTCACTCAGAATGGCAGAGTCCGTTACGGAGGGGCACCCCGATAAGATTGCGGACCAGATTGCGGACGCTCTCTTAGACGAGTTCCTGAGAAGAGACCAGTTCAGCAAGGTATCTTTAGAAATCCTCGTTACCACCGGTCTCGTTATGGTGGGTGGAGAGCTATCCACCGAGAGTTTCGTTGACATACCGAAGGTGGTCAGGGGTGTGGTTAAAGAGATAGGCTATACCAAGCCGGAGCTGGGTTTTGATGCGGACACCTGTGCGGTCATAACTTCCATAGACGAGCAGAGTCCGGAGATAGCTTTGGGTGTTTCCGGGGAAGGTGCAGGAGACACAGCCATAGTGGTGGGTTATGCGGTCGAAGAAGCTCCGAACCTGATGCCCTGGTCCATAACGATAGCTCACAGGATAACCAGAAGGGTTGCGGACCTGAGAAAGACCGGCAGGCTCCCATTCCTGAGACCGGACGGGAAGGTTTTGGTCAGTATGGTTTACGAGGACGGCAGACCTTTATTTGTTAAAGATATAGTAGCCTACGTTCATCACGATCCGGACATATCCCTCCAGAACCTGCGGGAGCTTATCGTGGAAGAGGTAATAAGGAAGGAAGTCCCACAGGAGTTTCTCAAAGAGGAAACCTCCATAAAGGTAAATCCTACGGGAAGGTTCGTTATAGGCGGTCCCGTGGCGGATACGGGTCTTACGGGTAGAAAGATAGTTTCGGACGCTTACGGGGACATAGGTTTTTCCGGCGGGAGTGCCTTCTCGGGCAAGGATCCCACAAAGACGGACAGGTCAGGTTCCTACATGGCGAGGATGATAGCCAAACATGTCGTGGCTGCGGGGCTGGCTCAGAGGTGCGTCGTTCAGATAGGATACGCTTTTGGGCTGAGCGAACCGGTTGCCTTTGACATAGAGACCTTCGGGACCGAGAAGGTGGAAAAGGGTCGCATAGAATCCGCTGTCAGGAAGGTGTTTCCCCTCAAGCCCTGCGAGATAATAGAGTTCTTGGATTTGAGGAAGCCCATATACAGGGATACTGCCTGCTACGGGCACTTCGGAAGGGAAAAGTTTCCCTGGGAAAAGCTCGATTACTTAGAAAAGCTCAAGGAAGTCCTTTAGGTTCATGACTTCGTAATCTTTGACGGTCGTATATACTCTTAGGTCCTTCTCGTCTATTATCACCACCGCTCTTTTGTATCCTTCCGAAAAGGCGTAATCGAGGGAGTGCTCGAGACCTCTATTTATCAGCTCCTTTCCCACTTTGTAGCCTTTGCCTCTGAGGAGATTTGCCAGCTTGGTGCCTATTTCCTTCTTCTGAGAGAGGTCTATCAGGTAGAAATCCTTTTCCTCCCTGCGGGGTTCGAGCAGAGAGAGCAGTCTGTCTATATAGACACTTCCTCCCGTTGCGCAGAAGTCCCCTCCGTATAGGCGGGAGAGGTTGTCGTATCTGCCTCCTCCCGCTACGGGTGAACCGAGTTTGGGGTGAAATACTTCGAACACTATCCCCGTGTAGTAGGGAAAGTCTCTCACTTCGGACAGGTCGTATATGTATCTGACTCCCGCTTGGGACAGGATACTGCCGAGTTGTTCCAGTTCTCTTCTTTCCTCTTCCATTCCAAGCTCCGAGACCGCTCTTAGGGCTTGCTCTCTATCTTGCAGGAATGGTAGTTTTGGTATTAAATCACCGCCGAAGGCGGTCCTTAAAAAACTTAAATTTCTCTCTTTAAAGGCTTTCTTTGCCTCTTCCCTTCTGTCTTCGGGTAGGCGGGAGAGTATTTTGCGGACTATGTTGACGTGTCCGACGCTGACGACTGCATCTTTTATTCCGAGGGACTTCAGGTATTCGTAGAGGGTGGTAATTACTTCCGCATCCGCTTCTATGCTGTCGCTTCCTAAAAGCTCCACACCTGCCTGAAAACGCTCGCAGGTCTTCTCTCCGGTCCAGAAGAGGGTTCCGAAGTAATAGACTCTGAGGGGGAAGTGCCACACTTTGAAAAAGCTGACGCTTCTGACGACTTGGGTGGTGAAGTCCGCTCTGAGGCTTATAAGCTGTGAGCTTTCTATGTCCTTTATGACTATGGCGTTTTTGACCTTTTCTCCGAGGGATTTTTCTTGGACTTCGTAGTGGTCGAAGGCTGGGAGTTTGAGGTAGTTGTAGCCGTATTTTTCGAAGGTCTGAATAGCTTTGAGTATGGAGTTCTTTATGAGGTTGGATTCCGGGAGCGTGAGTATGCGCTCGAAGGGTAGTATGGTTGGCTTCGTCATTTTGCTATCTCCTCGAACTTTATTTGGGGGAGTATGTCTTTTAGGTCTATGTAGCGGTCCGCTGCGTTGACGACTTCTATGGAAGAGCTTTCTCTGGTGGATACGCAAACGACTTCCTTTCCGAAGGACCTGAGAACGTTTATGAGCTTTTCAAAGTCGCTGTCTCCGCTCACGAGTATGGCAACGTCGTAGTTGTCCTTCGTGAGTATCATGTCTATGGTCATGTCCACGTCGAGGTTTCCCTTAAGGCTACCGTCGGGTAGTTGTTTGACGGGTTTTCTTACGACGGTTATACCGCTGAAGGCGAGCATTTTGTAAAACTTTTCCTGTTTGTCGTCCTCTTCACGGTAGGCGAGGTAAAAGAATACGTTGTATATGGTGTATAGGCTTTTGAAGTATTCCACCAGCTTTATTATGTCTATCTTAGCGTGCAGGAAGTTCCTCTGGACGAAATACAGGTTCGTGCCGTCTATAAATATCCCCGCTCTTTTCATTCCCCTTCACCGACTACATACCACACTCTTATACCTGCGGAGACGTGGGCGTTTCTCTGCCACAGGGTCTCTACGCTTATTACCTTTACACGGTTTAGTTTTATCCACTCGTTGACCTGCTCTTCTAAGAGCTGTTCGAGGCTTTCGTCCTTAAAGGGTGCCATCTTGCGGTGGAAGTCTTTAAATCTTATTTCCATCAGGTTACCTCCTCTTCGGATACTGAGACCACCACTCGGGCGGGTCTTATGACCTTTTCGTGGAGTTTGTAGCCTTTCTGGACTACTTTGACCACCGTGTTGGGCGGGTGCTCGGAAGTTGCAACCGTCTCGACCGCTTCCGCAAGGTAGGGGTCAAACTCCTTGCCTTCTATGTCTATTTCCTGTATGTGGAATTTCTCGAGTATCTTCCTCAGCTCCGAGTAAATCATCTCCACTCCCTTGAGAAGAGAGTCAAAGTCCTTGCTCTGAGAGGCAACGCTCAAGGCTCTCTCGAAGTTGTCCAGAACGCTCAAAAGCTCGAGGGCGAGCTTTTCGTATCCGTATTTTCTCTGCTCCTCGAGGTCTCTCCTGTATCGCTCCTTGAGGTATTCAAGCTCTCTCTGAAGGTCTGCGGCTCTGATGTTTGAGTTCCTCGCAACCGTCTCTAACTTCTTTACCTTTTCCTCAAGCTCCGCAACTCTGTTTTTTAACTCCTCTACTTCCTGCTCTTCCTTTTTAATTTCCTCTTTAACTTCCTCTATTTCCTCTTCGAGCTTCTCTTTCTCTTCCATTTTTTACCTCCTTTTTTTATTAGCCAATAAATAAGGATAAGGTTTCGGAACTCCCAAAACAAGGGGCGGTTTTTTATGGGGAAAATCATATAGAAAATTTCGGGAGAATGTGTTAAATTCTTGAGTAAGTAAGAGCGGAACGCAAGGGTCCGCACGGCTCCTT
>JAADEH010000007.1 GCA_013153495.1 Aquificota bacterium | reverse complement strand
GGGAAAATCATATAGAAAATTTCGGGAGAATGTGTTAAATTCTTGAGTAAGTAAGAGCGGAACGCAAGGGTCCGCACGGCTCCTTGTCAACCGAATAGGGCAAATTTAAGGCAAAGCCTTGGGAGAGAAGCTCGAGAAGGATTTTGTTGATAATTCTGCAAAATTTTGGCAGGTAGGTTAATTGCGAATAATTCTCACTCCCGAGGCGTTGATTTTCAACAAGATAAAAAGGTGCCCTTGAAGGTTATCCCTGAAAATGAGGGATTGCGACTTATCGTTTTCAAGTTTCCGTAATCTATTAATAATCTCTTGAAAGTTATCCCTGTGAATGTGGATTTTCATCAGTTTATAGTTGTGGGAAGTGAGGGAATGGCTTAACAAAATTTCAATCTAAATACTTCTCTCTATATATTTCCTTCAGATGCTCGGGGAGTTTTTCTATGGGAAATTCTCCCTTTGCTATTTTGTTTAAATGCCACCACCACTTTTCTAAGGGCTGGTTGGGGTCGCCTTGGATGGGAAACTTGTAAACTCTGGTAGCAACTCTTAAATAGTCTTTCAAATGCCTAAAAAGAATACGGTCAAACTTCTTAACTTCCTCATGGTTGTCCAGACCAAGAAAATATACTTCCTCCCTTCTTTCAGGAATACTACCAAAAACATTTTCAAACTCCCACACTGTGAACACCCATCTATTTATTACAAGGCTAATATCCTGTTCCGTAATTCCTCTAAGTGCCATGCTTTTAATATACTGCTTTCTGATGTGGAATATCAGTCCTCATAAGAGCTGAAATATCTCTTCCACGAGAAAAGCGTGATTTTCGTATTTGGGGGTTCCACAACGGCTATATAAAGCAGGTTTTCCGAGACTATAAGGTATCTTCCTCCTATTTGTTCAAAAACATACCTTCCCTTTCGCAGGACATCTATAAACAGGCGGTCAAGCTCTTCTGGGGAGGCTAAGTTCCACCCGTCTTTATACTTACGCTTCAAATAGTGAAGAGTAAGGCTGTCTATAGTTTCTTCTTTAAGAATTTCCCTTACTTCTTCGGGTAGATTATCCCCAAATATATCCTTCAAGTCCTCAAGTAAATATCTGGTTTTAATGCTACCTTTCCACCTCCCCTCCCTGATAGTTTTCCCGATAGTCTCTAAGACTTTAAACTCCTCCTCTCCAAACTTCTGAATAAGCTCCTTTCTCTTTAGGAACCTTAGCTTCTTTATATCAATTCCCAGAGCTTCTAAGTTTTTCAGGTATTTGGGAATTATTTTTCTCATAGCGTTTTGTTTTGGAATGTGTATTAAGGTAGCACAGATAGGTGGTTTAAGGTTTATTGGTTGCGGTTTGTGGGTGGGTTGTAGAGGAGTCCGAGGGTTGCGGACCATATCATGTGGAGAATTAGGAGAGATATGTGATCTTGAGGGGGCATGTTTAAAAATCCAATCATAAATTTAGCACCGCTGAAAGCGGTTATTACAAGAACTATTAAAACTAATATGTGCCACAGTATTCCGAAGACGAGACCTTTTATGAGTCCCGAGCGTGTGGGTAGCCTGTCATAGACCGCAGGGTGAACGAAGGGAAGGGCAAGAACGACCGAGTTTATCGTGTGTCCGATTGCCATTATCCAGTCTTCGAGTCCTCTGAATATGCCGAAGAGTTTTATAAGCTCTATGTATGTTCTGTAGGTGCCAAATAATCCGAGGAAGCCGTCGAGCATGAGGTCCAATCCCATCATCACGTAGCCTGCGACGAGGCTGGCGAACAGATAGCTGGGGAAGTTTACTCCTTTGACGACTTCATTCAAGGTATTTCCTTACCTCCTGCTGTATGCTTAGGGGGAGTCCGAGTTTGCGCAGTCGTTCTTGGTCCGCTCTTATGAATTCGTATAGGTTGTCGAAGTTTCTGTAAATTATCTTTCTGCGGGTTTCTCCTACACCTTTTACCTTCGAGAGGACGTCTTCGAGGGCTTTTTTGGTTCTGAGTTTGCGGTTGTAGGACAGGGCAAAACGGTGGGCTTCGTCCCTTATGAGTCCGAAGACTCGGTAGAGCAGGGGGATTTCTTTGAGTTTTAGGGCTTTTCCGTCTTCCGTGTATAGGATTTCCTCCTCCTTTGCGAGGGAGAGGACTTTTATGGGTAGTTTGTAGAGTTTTTTAACTTTTAGGGCAACGTTGAGCTGTCCTTTGCCTCCGTCTATCAGCCACAGGTCGGGCATGGGTTCTTTTTTGTCTTTTAGCCTTTTTGCCCTTCGGGAGAGAACTTCCCTGAGCGATCCGTAGTCGTCTATTTTTGTTAGGGTTTTTACCTTATACCTTCGGTATCTTTTTTTGTTCATGCTTCCTTCTTCCCACACGACACAGCTTCCTACGGTGTCCTCTCCGTAGAAGTGGGATATGTCGAAGCCTTCTATTATTTTCGGAAGCGGTATCCCGAGTTTGTTTTTGAACTCTTCCTCCAAGAGCTTGAGGTCTATGTTTTCCTTGACGTTTTCCTCCGCAAGGACTAAGAGCTTGCTGGGTATCTCCTGAGAGAAGGCAACTTCGTGTTTTGACCTCTTTTGTATCCACATTTTGGTTTCCTCGGGAATGCTGAAGTTGGTTAATATGTGCTCTGGGACGAAGTTGGAGTAGTAGTATCCGAGTATAAACTCTTCGAGTTCTTCTTCTCTTTCGAGGTCGTATATTTCTTTACTTACGAGCTTTCCCCCTCTTATCAGGAAAAGTCCTATTCTCTTTCCTACTTTGTAAAATAGGTCTGCGGATTTGTAGGGAAGTCCTGAGACGGTTTGTCCTTTGGTTATGTTTTCGAGGGCTTTTATCTGGTCCCTTATTTGGGCACACTTCTCGAAGAGAAGTTCTTTTGAAAACTCCTCTATCTTTTCGTAGAGCTTTGGTAGGACCTGGGCTACTTCTCCCGAGAGGAGAGCCTTTGCACCTTCTACGCTGAGCATGTATTCGCTTTTACTTACGAGTTTGGTGCAGGGTGCGGAGCAAAGACCTAAGTGGTAGTCCATACAAGGTTCCTGCCTTTGGGGAAGAGGGTCGCAGGTTCGGAGCTTGAAAAGTTTGTGTATGAGTTTTTTGACTTTGTAAGCTTTGCTTGCCTGAAGGAAGGGTCCGAAAAGGGTGCCTTTGTGTTCCGTTCCCCTAACGACTTTAATGGTGGGGTATGGGTCGTCGGTGAGCAGGAGCATAGGGTAGCCACCACCGTATTTGTGCAGGACGTTGTATTTGGGTTTATGGGTTTGAATTAGGTCAACTTCCAAGACGAGGGCTTCGAACTCGTTTCTGGTGATTATCCACTCTACGCTTACAGCGTCCCTGAATATGGCAAACTCTTTGGGGTCCGTTTCCGAAAGCTTTAGGTGTTGCTGGAGTCTCTTCTTTATGTTCTTGGCTTTTCCTATGTATATGGGTTTTCGCTTGCCTTTGAAGATGTAAACTCCGCACTTTTCGGGAGCCTTGGCTACGAGGGAAGACCAGTTCATAGCATAAAAAATAATTACACATACTCATGTTGGAACGCTATATTCGAATAAGAGCATTTCTGTATAACTTTCACTTGTAGGCTTCTCCACGGGGAGCTATATTCACAACAGCTATGACCTTCTCGTCAGTGATTAAGGAAAATATTATCCTGAAATCTCCAACTCTTAATCTGTAAAAACCTCTGAGAGGTCCGGTGAGCGGTTTTGTATGTCTGTGGAGTTTCGGGTTCTCACTTTGGGCAAGCTCAATAAGAGCCTCTTTTATTCTCCTTTTCGTGTTTTTATCAAGCTTCTTATATTTCTTTTCTGCGACGGAAGAGAGCTTAATCGTCCAGTTCATTCAAGTCTTTTCCACCTCCCCTTTTTATTTCATCAAGCCCTTCCTTGCATTCCTTTAAGAAATCTGGAATAGATAAAAGCTCTAAAGTTTCTTTATGTCTTTCTATGTATTCATCAACAAGCTCGTTCAATATGTCGTTTATTTTTCTCCCTTCATAACCAGCCAAAGCTCTAAGTAACCTTGCCTTTTCTTCATCGAGCCTTAGTGTTGTAGCTACCTTTTTCATGATTATTAAACATACATCATGACGTCATGACGTCAAGTAAGTTTCTTGGAATAAATTTTGACGGTATTAGGTCAAAAGTAGCGGACATGCCATCGTAATATAATCTTCAGTATAGTGAAGTATAAAGAAGCCTGGATTATCTTAGCTTTCGGTGTAATCCTTACCGCAATAATCATTCCAATTCCTGCCTTTCTGTTGGACATACTTCTCGCTACGAGTATAACCTTTTCCCTTGCGGTTCTGGTTCTTACCTTCTTCGTCAAAACTCCTTTAGAGCTTAGCTCTTTTCCCACAATACTTCTGATAGGGACTTTGCTCAGACTGTCTCTGAACATAGCTGCCGCAAGGAGAATTTTGCTTTACGGACACGAGGGAACTCACGCTGCTGGACATATCATAGAAGGCTTCGGGAAGTTCGTGGTGGGTGGGGACGTGGTGGTGGGTCTTATAGTGTTCCTGATTTTCATAGTAATAAACTTCATCGTTATAACCAAAGGTGCGGAGAGGATTTCCGAGGTCGCAGCGAGGTTCACCTTAGATGCTATGCCAGGAAAACAGATGAGCATAGATGCTGACCTGAACGCAGGTTTGATTACGGAGGAGGAGGCAAAGAAGCGCAGGGAACAGCTCGAAAGGGAAGCGGCTTTCTACGGTGCCATGGACGGTGCAAGCAAATTCATAAGGGGAGATGCAATCGCTGCGCTCCTCATACTCTTTTTGAGTCTCATAGGTGGGTTAATTGTGGGTCTGGTTTTCAAGGGTATGGATTTTATGGACGCACTTAACACCTATACTCTCCTGACCGTAGGTGAGGGTCTCGCTTCTCAGATACCTTCCTTAATACTCTCCACCGCAGCGGGACTTATAACCACAAAAAGCTCTTCCACCGAGGAGGTCGGAAGCGCAATAGCGGAGGAGTTTTCAAAAGAGCCGAAGGCTCTCCTCTTCTCTTCCGCACTGCTCGTGTTTATAGGTTTAATACCGGGACTTCCTAAAATTCCCTTCTTCTTCATGGCAGGACTTTTGGGAGGTCTCTACTACCTTATGAGTAAAAGCCTTAAAGAGAAGCAGATAAAGGAGCTTGAAAAGCTCGTAGAGGAGCAAAAGAAGGAGGAAGCCCGCAGAAAAGAGGAGGCTGAAGAAGACCTCCTTCCTCAACCTGATCCCATAACTATGGAGGTAGGATACGGACTCATACCCTACGTTGATGAGAGCCAGGGAGGTGAGATACCTTCCAGAATAAGAACCATGAGGAAACAGATAGCACAAGAGTTCGGTGTCATAGTTCCCCTCGTTCACATTAGGGACAACCTCAAGCTCCAGCCGAACCAGTATCGGATACTCATAAAGGGCATAGAGGCTGACTCCTACGAAATTATGCCCGGATACTACCTTGCGGTGGACCTCGGCACCACGAGGGGGAAGATAGAAGGAATAGAAACGAAGGAGCCTGCCTTCGGTATGAAAGCTTACTGGATTACCGAAGACAAGAAGGACGAAGCCCAGAGAAAGGGCTACATGGTGGTTGACATAAGCACGGCAATAATCACACACCTCTCCGAGGTTATAAAAAGGAACCTCCACGAGCTTCTCGGAAGGAACGAGGTTATAGAGCTTATAGACCGTCTTGCCAAGAAGTATCCCAAGGTCGTTCAGGACATAGTTCCCGAGCAGGTGCCCATATCGGTAGTTCACAGAGTTCTCCAAAACCTTCTCAGAGAAGGAATACCCGTTAACGACCTCCTGACCATTCTCGAAACCCTTGCGGACTACATAGACCAGACCCGGGACCCGGACCTCCTCACCGAGTATGTTCGTCAGAACCTCTCCAAGCGAATAACGAGAATGTTCCTGACCAACGGAACCCTGTATGCGATAGCTCTATCCCCGAAGGTGGAAGCTAAGCTCCTTCACCTCATAAACGAGAACAGAGAGGACGAGTTTATAGACATAGTTCTCAACAAGCTATACAGGAAAATATCCAAAGAGATTGAAAAGTTCGTTCAGTTTCAGGCTCAGCCTGTTTTGCTCACCTCCGCAAACCTCAGAAGGTATGTCAGGAAAGCCTTGGAGCCGTATCTACCGCAACTTGCGGTGCTGTCATATAATGAACTTGAAAAGCAGGTAAACATGAAAATATTAGGATTGATAGATGAGGACTGAAAAGATAATAGTCAGCTCCTTGCAGGAGGCTGTGGAGGAGTTAAAAAGAACCTACGGTGATAATGCGGTCGTCCTCTCTTCAAGGGTGGTTAAAAAGAAGAGGTGGAGCTTTTTGCCCTTCTTCAAGACAACCTTGCTCGAAGTAACCGTGGGAATTCCCGAAAGTGAAGGGGAGTTCAAAAAGGAAATAGAGGAGAGGATAAGAGTATATGAGGAGATTGAAAACCTGAAGAAAAAACTCACCCAGGTAATAGAGAACGTTCGAACTCAGGGAGAAGAACACCAGGGAAGGGGAGACTCTACCGAAGGTCTTTCTCTCCGTGCCCAGAGGGTCATGTCCCGAATGGTGTATAGAGGTGTAAGAAAGGAGATAGCCAGGAAGCTCATAGAGGAAGCCTGCGGATACGACATAGAACTGGGTAAACTGGACTTCAAGGAAGACGTCTATCCCTCTCTCATGGAAAGCTTTAAGAAGAACATACCCATAGAGGGTGAAAGAATATTTGAAAACACACCCCAGATTATGGTTCTTATAGGACCTACCGGTGTAGGGAAAACCACCACCATAGCCAAGCTCTCCTATTTGTTCAAGCGAGCGGGTAAGAGACCGGGGGTGATAACCTTAGATAGCTATCGGGTGGGAGCGGTTGAACAACTCAGAGCCTTTATAAACATTATGGAGCTTCCCTTCAGAGTGGCAGATACTCCCGAAGAGTTCCTCAAAGCCCTCGAGGAAATGGACAGCAGGGACGTAATTCTCGTGGATACCGCAGGCAGAAGTCAACACGACCGGGTTAGACTTAACGAACTCAGACTGTTTCTCGAAAGCGCTCAGACTCACATATACCTAACCCTCAGTGCAAACCTTTCGGAGCTGGTCATGTATGAGGTGATAATGCAGTTCGGAATGTTTCCAATAAAGGGACTCATATTCTCCAAGCTCGACGAGACCTCCTACCCCGGGAACGTAGTTAACGTGGCTTACAGGACAAAGCTCCCTATCCTTTGCTTCACCACCGGACAGACGGTTCCAGACGACATAGTCATGGCTAACTACGAATACCTGACCAAATTAATGTTAGAGGAAAGGCATGAGCTTGAATCAGCAGGTAACTCACCTGAAGCATAGGGAAGGTGCGGATACACGCACCAAATACGTCGCTATAGCCAGCGGTAAGGGAGGTGTGGGAAAAACTATCCTCTCCCTATCCATAGGGAAAAGCCTTTCCCAAAACAACAGGAAGGTTCTCATAATAGATGCGGACTTCGGACTGAGTAATATACACCTCATGCTCGGCATAACACCCCAGAAAAACCTCGCTCACTTCTTCTTCGGAGATGCCTCCTTCGACGAGATAGTGGTCAAGATTGAGGAGGGCTTCTCCTTCATATCCAGCGGGAACGGTATATACGAATTGGCTAAACTTCCCAAGGACCAGATTTTAAATCTCATCAGGAGGCTTCAGGAGCTTGCGGAAGATAACTACGACTACGTTATATTTGACACTCCACCCGGGATACACGACGACACCATAGCGGTTGTCTCCTCTGCGGACTTTCCCCTCATAATAACGACTCCCGAACCTACCGCAGTTGCGGACGCTTACGCACTCATAAAGATAATCAACAAGGAGAACGAGAGGGAGGACTTTTACCTCGTGGTAAACAAGGTGGAAAGCGACAAGGAAGGAAAGAAGGTTTACGAGAGCATAAGACTACTGACGGAAAGATACACCACAGCCAAGGTAAACCACGTCGGCAACATAAAGTTCAGGAAGAACCTTATAAGGAGGATAATAGAGCAAAATCCCTTCGAGAAAGGTTTCATGGACGATGTGTATAATATTCTCTCCAATATGAACCTCGAGGTATCACCGAGGAGAAGAGGTTTCTGGGAAAGTATCCTTTCAAGGTTGATAGGGAGATGAAAAATCCGTATTCCTTTGAGGAGAAGGAAAGGGAGGAGCTTATACTCAAGTATCTACCGCTCGTAAAGAGCATAGCCTTTACCATAAAGAGGCACCTACCACCCACAATAGATGTAAGAGACCTAATAGGGCACGGCATAATAGGACTTATAAAGGCTCTGGAAAAGCTCGACACCCAGAAAAACCCCGAAAGCTACCTCAAGATAAGGATAAGGGGTGCCATATACGACTATCTGAGGAGTCTTGACTTCGGAAGCAGGAGGATAAGGGAAAAGGAGAGGAAGATAAAAGAAGCTCTAAGGGAGCTTACAGAAAAACTCGGCAGGGAGCCAACCGACGAGGAGATAGCGGAGTATCTCGGGGAAGACCTGAGCACCCTTCAGCACGACCTGAGTAAAATATCCTTCTCTTACATACTCAACCTCGAGGACATATTCACTGAGGAGAGGAGGGGCTACGAAGAGGTAATAGGATCCAAGAAGGTTGACGTTGAAGAGGACATAGTAAAGAAGGACCTCATAGAAAAGCTAAAGGAAGCGGTCGAAAAACTTGACGAGAGGGAAAAGCTCGTTATTCAGCTCATATTCTACGAGGAGCTTCCCCTAAAGGAAATCGCTCAGATACTCGGCTGTTCCATCTCAAGGGTATCCCAGATAAAGGGAGAAGCTATAGAAAAGCTCAGAAAGTTCATGAAGGACTTTTGAACCTCTTTACCCACTCTTCAAAGCTCATACCTTTTTTTATGTTTTCCAATATCTCCCTCTCTTCGGGAGTCAGGTTTTGGGGAATAAGGTCAGGTCTTTTTTTGAGGGTGTTCTCAATCCTGTGCCAGAGTTTCCAGAGTTCTATAAGTTTGTGGTTCCCGGAAAGTAGAATTTCTGGAACCTTCATTCCCTTGAATTCCCTCGGTTTGGTATAGACCGGATAACCGAGCCAGCGGTTTCTGTAAGAGTCCTCCTCCAAACTCATGGGTTCGCTCAAGGCTCCCGGCAACAGCCGAACTACCCCGTCTATTACGGTCAGAGCCACCAACTCTCCCCCGCTAAGGACGAAGTCTCCGAGGGATACCTCTTCGTCAACTATGCTCTTTACCCTCTCGTCTATTCCCTCGTATCTACCGCATATGACCATAATCCTCTCCCTATGGGACAGTTCCTCGAGAAACCTCTGGTCTATATTCCTTCCCCAAGGTTCGGTTATGAGGACGAAAGGCTTTCCGTGTTTGCGAACCACATCTTCGTAAGCCTCGAAGATTGGCTCCGGTTTTAGAACCATTCCGGGAAGACCACCGTAAGCGGTATCGTCCACCTGACCTTTGTGTGCGTATTTCCTTATGTCAACAGCTTCCACATGAGCCAGACCCTTCCTTATGGCTTGCCTGAGTATGCCGAACTCCGCATAGCACTCTATTATCCTGGGAAATATGGTCAGGACGAAAAACTTTATCATCAGTCCGCAAGAAAGCTCCTGACGAGGTCTTCTGCTCTTTTCTGGGAGAACTTGTAGTAGGTCTCTATGGTGGTTTTAATGTTGGAGTGTCCCGCAAACTCCTTGACCACCTCCACGGGGAAACCGCTGTTCACGAGGTTGGTTATGTAGGTGTGTCTAAAGCTGTGGATACTGAAGGGAATTCCGAGCCTTTTGGAGAGACGATCCGTATATACCTGAAGAACACCCCTCTTTACGTAGAAGTTCTCCTCGTAGTTCTCTATCCACTTAAGGAGCTTGTCGGTTATCCTGTAGGTCTCTTCCCTGTCGGGTGCGAGAACGGGAGCGAGTCTTCCTTTGTTTCTCTTCGTCATGTGGGGTTCGAGCCTTATCCACAGAATACCGCTCTTGTCCAAGTAAAAGTTGTCCCTCTTGAGCTTCTCAAACTCACCGAGCCTTATCCCGCTGTATAGAAACAGGGAGTAAATCTTTTCGTATCTCTTACCCTTTACCGCTCCGAAAATCCGCTCCACCTCCTCTTTGGTCAGTGCTTTGGGATAGGTGGGGTTTTTCTTTGTGTTCAGCTCCTCCCTGACCTCCTCTATAGCCTGTTCTATGTCCGTAAACTTTTCTCTGTCTATGTATTCTCTCCTCAGCAGGAACTTGAAGAAGTGCTTGAGTGCGGAGAGGTTTGCCAACATTGAAGTGGGTCCGAGGGGGGAGAGGTCAACGAACTTGAATATCTGAGCTGAGGACACCTCCAAGAGCTGGTCTTGACTTTCTATGTTTATGGTGTTCATGAAGGTGGATATGTGCCTGAGATAAGCCTCTGTGGTTCGTTCGCTCTTGGTTCTGGTCAGGTTTCTCTTCCAGAGTTCCAGAACCTCCATGAAATTCATAATAATAGAAAAAGGCTCGCAGGTGAATTAAGATTAAGTTAGTGAAAGTTATAGCCATCGTCGGATATCACAACTCTGGTAAAACCACGCTCGTAGAGCGTCTGTGCAAAGAACTTAAAAAAAGAGGTCTGAGGGTTGGATACATAAAGCACGACCCCAAGGGGCACGGGATAACCGACAAGGAAGGTTCGGATACGGACAGGGTTTTCAAAGTTGCGGACAGAGTGGCTCTTGCATCTCCCGAAAAGACAACCCTGTGGGACAGGAGAGGGGACGACCCAATTGAGATAGCGAGGGAGTTCTTCCAGGGTTTTGACGTCGTTATACTCGAGGGTTATAAGGGGCTGAGAGAGGTCCCCAAGGTAGCGGTAGGTGAGGTGGAAGCGGAGAATGTAGTCTTGAAAGTTGAAGGCACCGACGAAGTCGGTCATATTATAGAATTGTTGGAGAGAATGGAGGATAACCTATGAGCATGAAGTGTTTGGAGCATAGAGAGCTGTGTCCCTTCTGCCACAGGATTGCTCTGAGGGTGTGCGAGTATTCGGACCCCTATCCGAGGGTGGAAGCCACCTGCGAGTGCTGTGGATACAGGTCTTACGACGTTCCGATGGAGCTGGACAGGGAAACCTTCTACCAGATACTTGACAAGCTCTCGAGGAAGGAGATAGGTGAGATTTGTATAGATGACAGGTGTGGTTCGAGGGACATAATAAAGCTCCTTCAGGAGGGAAGATACACCGAATACAGGTGTCTCGAGTGCGGTGCGGAGTGGAACAGCGACGAGGTTCTCAAGGCTCTAAGAAGAGTAAAGTCCGTTCAGAAGTATGTAACCAACGGTTCGAACTTATTTGAGGTTATAAAGGCTCAGGAAGGTGAGTGTCCCCTGTGCGGTTGGGACATTGGGCACCTCCACGAGGGTTATGCGGTGGAGATAAAGTGTCCTATATGCGGATACCACAACGAGTTCAGGGAAGAGTTTCCCGAAAAGGAACCTCCTGCGGAGGTGTGCGACAAGTTCCCGAAACCCGAGGAAGCGGGATGAAAACACCCTTTCAGGAACTCCACCGCTACATGAACTGGAAAGAAAGGTTTTTGAAGGATTACGACAAAATTGAGCAGTCCGACCTCGACCTCATAAGGGAAGAAGTTAAAGATCTTTTGGGGGAGGAACCTGACGAGAGACTCCTCAAAGCGGTCCGTTCCATGTATGTGGGAGGTATGGAGAAAAGGGTAGAGGACGAGGAGATAAGGAGATGGACCAACTGGGCAGCGGTAAAAACCTTCAACACCTTCAACCGCTTTCCCATTCTCTCCGACATAGAGCTTGCTTTCGTGTTCTACGCCATAGGGAAGCTCTTCGTTCCCCTTCTGATGCACGAGAGGGGTGTAAAATCCGAAGCCTTTAAGAGACTTTCACCCGAAGAGCAGGAGGAGGCTGTATTTGAGGAGCTTGATACTATCTGGGAAACTCAGCTGACGCTGATACTCCAGGCTCTTCAGTTTCTGGACTTGAAGTCTATAACGAAGTAAGCTCCTTCCTTTGAAGGAACCGCCTTTATACTCCATCCGTGGTCCTCTATTATCTTCTTGACCACCGCCATTCCTATACCCATACCCTTGGGGTTGCTCGAGTAGTATGGCATAAATATAAGCTCCGCTTCCTGAAAGCTGATACCTTTCCCGTTATCCCTGTAAATGAGCTTATCTTCACCTATCTCTATTTCTATACTTGTTGCTCCCCACTCTATGCTGTTGTTTATGAGGTTGTAAAAGACCTCCCTAAGAAGGGAGGTGTCCGCCTTCACAAATTTATCTCCCCTGACCTCAATCTTCACCCCTGCGGAGGAGTAGAGCTTTTTAATGTCCTCCAAGAACTGTCCCAGACTTATGTCCTCGAGCCTGAGTTCCTTAGAAGGTGTTAGGTGCTTGAAGTGGGTTATAAGGTCGCTTATTCGGTTTATCTCCTTGAGTATGAGCTGGACGAGTTCCGAAAACTTTTCACGGTCAAGCTCTCCCCGTGATGCGTATCTTTGCATTCTCTCGAGATTGAGCCTTATCGGAGTGAGCGGGTTCTTTATTTCGTGAGCTATCCTTTTGACCGCTTCCTGCCAGGTTTTGAACCTTTCCGCAAGAACTATGGAACTGATGTCTTCTACCAGGTAAATGTCCCCGTCCGCACCCCTTATGTGAACGAGTCTGAGGTTTTTATCCCTTTCAACCTTGTCGAGCAAAGCTTTAACTCCTCCCACCTTACCGAACATGTTTTCCAAGGTTTTGTTGAGCTTTATGCTGCCGTCCTTGCCTGCAAAGAGAACTCCCACGGGGAGTGCGTCTAAGAGCCTCTCCAACAGGTCCCTCTCTAACTTAAGTCTCTGATACATACTTTTGAGGTTTTCCTTCATCTTTATGAAGGCTGTGTATAGCTCCTCTATCTCGTCCCCTGTCTTTTCCACCTTTATGTTTACATCGAGGTTCCCCTCCGCTATGTCCATGGCTTTCTCGGAAAGGTTCTCTATGGGTTCGCTTATGTGTCTGGCAACAAGCATACTGAGCCACACGGTTGCAAGGAGGGTAAGCATGGTTATGAAGACTATGAAGAATACGAAAACACCCGTTATTATGTCTCTGGTCTTTACGAAGGCTCTCACGTCTAAGGCAAGCTCTCCAAACTCGGAGATGTCCCTTATGAGCTTCAGGTCCTTGCTAACGACCACCCTGTAATACTCTTCTCCTACCTTGAGGCACAGGGTATAGCTGAACTCACCTTCGGAAACCTCATACTCGCACTTGGGAACACGGATAACGCTCTCTATCTCCTCTATCCTGTTAAGCTCTTCAAAAAGTCCCGCTTCCAAAAGAGCCTGAGCTACACTCTTATACCTGTTTATCCTCTCAAGCTCGGAAGAGTATAGGTTCCTATAGACCCTTTCAGCGGAACTCGAGAGTGCTCTGGTCTTAGAGCTTAAGTAGGTTTTGGTGGACTGGATTACCACAAATATGGAAGCAACGTTCAGAATTAGCAGGGGTATGAACAGGTAAAGGAAAAGTATGTTGGCAAGTTTCCTTCTTAAAAGGTTTCTGTGTTTTCCGAGATACACCTTGATAATCTTCCGCAGGATGATGGAGGTTATGAGTATAAGAGCTAGCAAGTCTATGTTTATGGCAAGCAGGAGTATGTAGTAGTTTGCGTAGGGTAGATTTTTCAGGTTGTTTATGAAGGCTACATTTATCAGGACGAGGGCTACGAGCAGAAGGAACCCTATAAAAAGCTTACGCTTCACCTTCGCCTTCTTTTATCCTGTGGTGCTTTATCATCTCCCCTTCCGCCCAGTAGATAGCCATCTCCGCTATGTTCTCCGCATGGTCCGCTATCCTTTCAAAGTGCCTCGCTACGAAGGAGAGGTGAATGACCCTCTTTATGTTGCGGGGGTCTTCCATAACGTATGTTATAAGCTCCCTTTCGAGCTGGTGGTATAGCTCGTCTATCATGTCGTCCTTCTCTATTATCTTCTTGGCAAGCATGGTGTCCCTCTGGAGGAAGGATATTACGCTATCGTTGACCATTTCTTTCACCATTTGAGCCATAAGGGTGAGGTTAACGTAGGGCTTTAGGGGAGGCTCCTGAGCCAAGAATATGGAACGCTCCGCTATGTTTTCCGCTTCGTCCCCCATGCGCTCGAGGTCGGAGACAATCTTGTATATACCCATAACGAGCCGAAGGTCCGACGCTTCGGGCTGGTAGAGAGCTACCATTCGGATACACCTTCTCTCTATTTCCACCTCGAGGGAGTCTATGTCGTCGTCTCCCTTAATAATCTCCTCCGCAAGTTCCACATCTTGCTCGTTCAGAGATTTTATGGACTTCTCTATAGCGTCCTGAACGAGCTTTGCCATCTTAACAACAAGCTCTCTCGTTTCCTCAAGCTCTTCTAAGAACTTCATGGCTAAATAATTTAACTTTCAGTTGCCTCTTTGTAAATCTCAAAACCGCTACTGGTTCCGAGCCTGTCCGCTCCCGCTTCTATCATCGCAAGGGCGGTCTTGAGGTCCCTTATTCCCCCCGAGGCTTTAACCTTTATTCTTCCCTTGCCTGCTTCTTTTAAGAGCCTGACATCCTCAAGCCTTGCTCCCGTCGGGGCAAATCCCGTTGAGGTTTTTACAAAGTCCGCTCCCGCTTCCACGCATATTTCCACCGCTTTTACCTTTTCCTCATCACTCAGGTAGTGGGTCTCTATTATTACCTTCAGAACCGCACCCGTTTCCCTCTTGAGGGCTTTTATCTCCTCTTCCACGTAGCGGTAGTTTTTTGTTTTGAAGGCGGAGATGTTCATTACCATGTCGAGTTCCTCTGCACCGTCGCTCAAGGCTCTGACACCTTCGTGAACCTTAACCTCCTTCGTGCTGAGTCCGAGGGGGAAGCCGACTACGGAGCACACGACTGTGGTCTTTCCTGCGGTTCCCCGTGCCAGCCTGACGTGATAGGGGTTTACGCACACCGCATAAAAGCCTATCTCTGCTGACTTCCGAACAAAGTTTTCCACTTCTTCCTCGGAAGCGTTGGGTTTCAAAAGGGAGTTGTCTATGAACTTTCTTATGTCCATTCTCTGAGCCTCCTTAGTGCATGGAGAGCTACGAGCGAAGCCTCTTTAACCTTCTCTTTGTAGTTGTATAAGAACTTCTCTTCCGGTCTCTTGTCTATGATTGGGCAGATTGCCCCTGCTCTGTGTCCGAGGGGGAACATAAAGTGGAGGAGAAAACTTGCCTCCATCTCCATGTTTTCAAATTTCAGGTTTTCCACCCGGGTGTCTGTGCGGGATAGAACCACGTCTATGTCGGGCACGGTGGGCGGTATGCGGGAGACCGACCTACCCTGATTGGCAAAGAAACCGGAGTTGGAAACGGTTATCCCTCTCTTGAAGGGAACTCCCAGCTCGAGGGCGGACTCCTCGAGGGCTTTCACGACTTGGGGGTGAGCCTTTGAGGCGTAGGGATGTATTTTGTTTTTAAATCTTGAGTCTTCTGAAATCACGCCCGTAAGGGCGTCCTTTACAACATCTTCTAACTTGGAGCAGTTCCGGTCCGGGTGTGGAGCGTCGTAAAAAAGTCCGGTGTTGTCGAGACCCACCGCATACTCTGTTATTATCAGGGTTCCGAGCTGTGTATCCCTTTGCAGTCCACCGGAGGTTCCCACACGGATTATGTTGATGGTGGGGTAATTTTCCTTTCTTTTGAGGTTTCTAAAGTCTATCTCGTGAAGGGCGACTATCTCGTTTATGACTATTTCGAGGGAGGGAGTTCCCATTCCGGAGGTCGTAATTGAGACCCTCTGACCCCAGCGGGTGTAACCCGTTACGGTTCTTAATCCACGATGTTCTCTGTTTACCTCAATTTGGAGGAGAAAGTTCTCCGCTATGAAGTTTACCCTGTGGGGGTCTCCTACTATGATTATGTCCGGTGCAAGTTCTTCCGGGGAGAGGTTCAGATGATAAACCCTACCGTTGATTATGGGAAGGTCTGGGGGGTGGAAGGGCTGTTCCCTCATACTACGCAATTATAATAGATGGCTGTGTCGGTGCTGGTTCGCATATTCCTGAAAGAGGGAGACAGGGTGGAGGGCATACCTGCTTACCGCTTTGTTGTGGAATTCCTTAATAGGGAAGGTGTGAGGGGTGCCACCGTTTTAAAGGGCATTTTGGGATACGGAACTACCGGGGAGTATCACTTTGAGGGTATAGAGACTTTGTCTTACGACCTTCCGGTTGTGGTGGAGTTTGTGGAGGAGGAAGGTAAGGCTATGGAGGTAGTGGAGAAACTGGGTAAGTTTTTGAAGGGTGGACTGGTTAGTCTGGAGAGGGCGGAAATATGGGAGTGATACTTGCGGTAGCTTTGGGGGGTGCGCTCGGTTCCGTGTTGAGGTTTTTGGTGTCTAAGGCTGTTCAGGATAGGGTGGGCATAAACTTTCCCCTGGGAACTTTGACGGTTAACTTGGTGGGGGCTTTCCTTATAGGATTATTTTTTGCGGTCCTTGTAGAGAAGATTACCCTGTCTCCGGAGGCTCGGGCTATGCTCATAACGGGTCTTTTGGGAGGGCTTACAACCTTTTCCACCTTCTCCTACGAGAGCGTAAGCCTTCTTAGAGAAGGGGAAGTTTTCCTATTTCTGGTCTATGTGTTGGGGACTAACCTGCTTGGGATAGCTCTGACGCTTTTTGGATACCTGGTCGGGAGGATGGTGTGAGGTGTGAGGAAGCTCTCCTGATAAGGATGTTTATGCGGGAAGATGACAGGGCGGAGGGAAAACCCCTATACAAACTTCTCGTAGAACTATGCCACGAAAAGGGGGTTGCGGGGGTTACGGTCTTCAGAGGTATACTCGGATACGGCAAGTCCGCAAAACTGCACGAGGAAAAACTCCTTAAGGTTTCATCGGACCTGCCGGTGGTGGTAGAGATAATAGACTGCGAGGAAAAGCTGAGTAGAGTTCTGGAAGAGCTGAAAGATGTCCTTGAAGGATGTTTGATAACCTCGGAGAAGGTTAAGGTAGTGAGATACAATTAAGGTATGGACGGCGATGCTTTCCTTTTTATGATAGTGTCCTGGGCTTTTATACTTGGGTTGAACATATTCTGCTTCACGCTCCTGTTTACCCGTCAGGAGAAGATTGAAGAAACCGCACCACCCTGCGAACCGGACCGGGAGGACGAGATTACTTAGACAGGCGGTTTTAGGTAGAGAGGCTCTATCTCAAAGAGGTTTTCTCCTTCGGGTTTCTTTTCCAAAAACTCGTGGGCATACAACCCTCCGTAAGCGGAGAAGGGGAAGAAGGGATAGAGAAAGTTCTTTTCGAGGGGGCTTGAGTCCGCAAACCGCTTCAAGGATATTCCCGTTCCCTCTAAGTTTTCTCCTCTGTAAATCCTTACCTCGGAGAGGTCCTTATCAAAAACCCTGTAGAAGAGATTGGTGCTTACCTTCAGGAAGGGGACTCTGACATCCTCTATGGGTGTAAACCTGCAAAGCATGTGGAGGTTCTCGTAGGAAACTACGGGCTTCTTCAAGAGGTATGCGGTGGTTTTTACGAAAGTAACACCTATGCGGAGGGAGGTCAGGTATCCCACACCTACGGACACCGCAAAGGCGTCAAACTCTTCAACTCTTATACATAGGTCGGAAAGAACCTTCGGTAGGTTTTCGAGGGTTTTCTTTTGAGTGTCGAGGTAGTGTATCAGGGACACCTTGCCGTCTTCTATTATCGAGAAGTTAAAGAAGGAGAAGGAGGTGTCGAGGGAAAGTATTCTCATATCTGCGGGACTTTCTCGAAGTGTTTAAAGATACTCTCCCATGCGTAGGAGACCCTAAGTAGGGTGGCTTCGTCCCAGGGTTTTCCTATGAGCTGACCCCCTACGGGGAGACCGTCGGACCAACCTATCGGAACGGAAATTCCAGGCAGTCCTGCGAGGTTAACGGGAACGGTCAGAACGTCCGAGAGATACATCTCTATGGGGTTTTCGAGTCTCTCACCCAGCTTGAAGGGTAGCGTGGGCGTCGTGGGTCCCGCTATCAGGTCAACCTTCTCGAAGGCTTTGGCAAAGTCGTCGTATATGAGCTTCCTTACCTTCTGAGCTTTAAGGTAGAAGGCGTCGTAGTAGCCTGCGGAGAGGGCAAAGGTTCCTAACATTATCCTCCTCTTTACCTCCGACCCGAAACCCTCGTCCCGAGTTTTGCAATACATGTCGAGCAGGTTCTCGTATTGGGGCGTCCTGTATCCGTATTTAACACCGTCGTATCGGGCGAGGTTGGAAGATGCCTCCGACGGGGCTATTATGTAGTAAGCGGGAATGGCATACTTAACGTGGGGGAGTGAAACCTCCTCGAGTTGGCAACCAAGACCTTCCAGCTCTTTGACGAAGTTGTCGAAGGCTTTCTTTACCTCCTTCTGGAGGTTAAACTCAAAAAACTCCCTTGGAAGACCTATCCTCAGACCTTTTATGTCTTTCTTCATTTCCTCCGCATAGTTGGGGACGGGAACTTCCGCTGAGGTTGAGTCCCTGCTGTCGTGTCCGCTTATTACCTCTAAGAGGAGTGCCACATCTTCGGTTCTCCTCGCAAACACTCCTATCTGGTCCAGAGAGGAGGCGAAGGCTACGAGACCGTATCTGGACACTCTGCCGTAGGTGGGCTTGATGCCTATGACACCACAGAAGGAGGCAGGTTGTCTTATGGAACCTCCCGTGTCGGACCCGAGAGAAGCGGGAGCGGACATAACCGCAACTGTTGCGGCAGAACCTCCCGAAGAGCCACCGGGCACCCTGTCCCTATCCCAGGGATTTCTCGTAGGAAAGAAGGCTGAATACTCGGTGGAAGAACCCATGGCGAATTCGTCCATATTAGTCTTGCCTACGAACAGGGCATTTTCCCTCTTCAGCCTTTCTATCACCGTAGCGTCGTAAGGAGCAACGAAGTTCTCAAGTATCTTGGAGGCACAGGTGGTTTTCTCACCTTTTATTAGTATGTTGTCTTTTATGGCAACAGGAATGCCAAAGAGCTTTCCCCGGGGAGATTTGTCGTCGAGTTTCTTAGCTTCCTCGAGGGCTTTCTCGTAAAGAGGTGTTATGTAAGCCTTTACCTTCTCCTCCGTATCTTCAAATCTTTTCAAAAAGGACTCTACAACTTCCGAGGGCTTGACTTCTCTTTTTTCTATGAGTTCTTTAAGTTCTCCAACACCTTTTTTCCAAAGCATGCTATCTATTTTATCTCAGCACAGCCCATAAGCCGGGTGGCTTGGGGGTCCATTTCCGAAATTTGGAATTAAAATAAAGCCATGTGCGGAATTATAGGTTATACGGGGAAGGAAACAGCTCTGCCTCTCATCTTGGGCGGACTTGAGAGGCTCGAATACAGGGGATACGACTCCGCGGGGGTGGCTCTGATAGAGGGAAACAAGTTAGTGGTTGAAAAACAAGTTGGAAAAATCAGAGAGCTGGTAAAAAGCCTCTGGGGCAAGCCTTACAAGGGGAAAACAGGAATAGGGCACACCCGCTGGGCTACTCACGGAGAGCCTTCAACCGAAAACGCACACCCCCACACGGACGAAAAAGAGGAATTTGCGGTAGTTCACAACGGTATAGTGGAGAACTACTTGGAGCTGAGGAAGGAGCTTCAAAAGCAGGGAGTTAAGTTCCGTTCCGCAACGGACACCGAGGTTATCGCACACCTCATAGCCCGAAGCTACAGAGGAGACCTGCTCGATGCGGTTTTAGAGGTCGTAAACAAACTCAAGGGTGCTTTTGCCTTTGCGGTTATAACGGTTCACGAACCCAACAGGGTAATAGGGGTAAAACAGGGTAGTCCTCTGGTCGTCGGTATAGGTGAAGGAGAGAACTTCTTGGCTTCCGACATTCCCGCAATACTTCCTTACACGAGGAAGGTAATAACCCTCGGCGACGGCGAGATAGCGGATATAACCCCTGAAGGGGTGAACATATACGACTTTGAGGGCAACCCGATAACTAAGGACATAACACTCGTTCCCTGGGACATCATCTCCGCGGAGAAGTCAGGTTTCAAGCACTTTATGCTCAAAGAAATATACGAACAACCCAAAGCGGTAGGTGATACCATAAGGGGTCTAATCTCGGGTGAAGAGGAGCTTCCCTTTTCTCTCAAGGAGTTTAGAAGGATACTCGTCATAGCCTGCGGAACTTCCTACCATGCGGGACTTATAGGTAAGTTCTGGATAGAAAAGTATTCAGGTGTTCCCACTGAGGTGGTCTATGCTTCCGAATTTAGATACGGGGACTTTCCCGTTAGTGAGGAAGACCTCATACTTGCCATCTCTCAATCGGGAGAGACCATAGACACTAAGTTTGCGGTCAATTACGCAAAGGAGAAAGGTGCTAAGACCCTTGCCATAGTAAACGTGGTCGGTAGCTCCATAGATAGGGAGTCCGATTACACACTCCACACCCATGCCGGACCCGAGATAGGTGTCGCCGCAACGAAGACCTTTACAGCACAGCTAACCGCTCTATATTACTTAGCCTCCTCGTCCCACCCTCAGAGGGAAAAGCTCACCTCAGAGCTTATGAAGGTCCCTTCCAAAATAGAAACCCTACTGGACAAGTCTGAAGAGATTGAGAGCTTAGCTCAGAAGTTTATGAAAAAGAGGGACTTTCTATACTTAGGAAGGTATCTGAGCTATCCCATAGCGTTGGAAGGTGCCCTCAAGCTCAAGGAAATATCCTACATACATGCGGAAGGTTATCCCGCAGGGGAGATGAAGCACGGTCCAATAGCGCTGATAGATGAGAACATGCCCGTCGTGGTTATAGCTCCCCAGGACAGAGTTTACGAAAAAACACTCTCCAACATAGAAGAGGTCAAAACCCGTAAGGGTATAGTTATAAGCGTCGGGTTTGAAGGAGACCAGAAACTTGAAAAGCTCTCGGATTACTTCCTCAAAGTCCCGCCTTTGGAAGAGGACTTAACTCCTTTCCTTACCGTCGTTCCGCTTCAGCTTTTGGCTTATCACATAGCGAGTAAGCTGGGACTCGACGTTGACCAGCCGAGGAACCTTGCCAAGACCGTAACGGTGGAGTGATTAAGTATTCCTGAAGAGAAACTCCAAAAGAACCTTTTGGGTGTGCAGTCTGTTTTCCGCCTGAGTGAATATAAAGTCTGCAAACTTTTCAAAAACTTCCTCAGTTATCTCCTGACCCTTCTTCGCGGGAAGGCAGTGCATGACCACCACATCGGGTTTAGCATGGGACAGCAGTTCCTCATTAACTTGGTAGGGTTTTAAGGCTTCAAGCTTTTCTTCCCTGTTCTCGTCTCCCATGCTGACCCACACGTCCGTATAGACCACATCCGCATCCTTTACCGCCTCTACGGGGTTGGTGGTCAGGTATATGCTCCCGCCCGTGAAGTTGCACAGGTCAAGCCCCGCCTGAAGGTAGTAGCTATCCGGTCCGTAGTCCTCCGGAGTGCCCACGAACAGATTTAAGCCGAATAGCCCCGCCGCAACGAGCCAAGTGTTGCACACGTTGTTCCCGTCCCCCACGTAGGCAATCTTTAACCTCTTGGTATCCTCCCCGAAGCGTTCGTAAAGGGTAAAAACATCGCTCAGTAGCTGACAGGGATGGGACTTGTCCGTAAGAGCATTTATGACAGGAACCTCAGCCCACTTGGAAAACTCCTCGAGCCAAGCGTGGGAATGATTTCTTACAATTACGCCGTCCACATACCTCGACAGGGTTCTTGCGGTGTCCCTAACGTCTTCACCCCTCGATATCTGAAGCTGTGTCTCCTGAAGGAACATGGACCTACCGCCGAGTTCCCCTATCGCAACTTCGAAAGACACCCTCGTTCTCGTAGAAGGTTTGGTGAAAAGAAGAGCTAAGTGCTTTTTGTCCAGAATTTTGCTCAGTTCCTCCCTTCCCTCTTTTACTTCCCGAGTTCTTTTTACTATATACCAACCCTCTTCGGGGTCTAAATTCCAAAGGTCTATAAAGTCCCTTTTCATGGGACTATTATCCTACAAGTCTTTGAGCTTTTCAAGGAGTCTCTCTCTCTGTCCCCTTTCCCCCTCTTTACCTTCCTCAAGCAACCTCAAAGCTTCTTCATAATACTTTTTAGCTTCTTCCTTGTATCCCATCTTAAGAAGAACATCTCCCACGTGCTCGTTCACTACCGGGTCGTCGTAAGCCCTCCTCAGAGCGTCGAGCAGATACTGTATAGCCTTCTCGTAGTCCCCCTTCAGGTAATACACCCAGCCCATGCTGTCTATGTAAGCGGGGTTATTAGGTTCCTTCTCGAGAGCCTTTCTTATCAATCTTTCCGCCTCATCGACCCTCGCATCCCCATACCACATTAGAAGGGAGTATCCGAGGTGGTTATACAGGTCAGGGTCTTCCGGATTGAGTTCTATGGCTTTTCTGAGGTTTTCCTCAGCCTCTACGAACCTTCCCAGCTGGTCCAGAACTATTGCCCTCAGAAAGTAAACCCTGTATTCTTTGGGAGCTATAGACTCAACCTTGTTCAGGACCTCGAGAGCCTTCTCGTATTCCTTTTTTTCCATGTAGAGGTTGGCTTTCAGCATAAGGAGCTTTATGTTGGCAGGATTGAGTTTTAGTCCTTTTTCTATCAGTTCCTCCGCCTTTGAAAAATTTCCCAAGCTTATATAGACGTTGACGAGCCTCTCGATTATCCTCTGGTTTTTCGGAACGAGTTTATGTAGCCTCTCGTAAATGTCGAGCGCTTTACCCGCATTTCCCGTAACCTCGAGGGAGAGAGCGTAGGAGTATGCCACGTTCAGGTCTTCGGGATGCTGCTTGTATAACTCTTCGAGTATATCTTTTGCCCTGCGGAACTCCCCGAGCTGGAGCAGAGTTACCGCATACTGATGTTTATACTGGTAGTTGTTGGGGTCGAGTTTGTAAAGCTTTTCATACAACTCCTTAGCCTGAGCAACCCTTCCCATAGCCATGTAAAGTTGAGCGAGCTTCTCGAGAGCCGCCTTGTTGTTGGGATTTTCCTTGAGGATGCTTTTATACAGGTCTTCCGCCCGTGAAAAATTTTTGTTGCTTTCGTATATCTTCCCGAGGGTTACGAACGCCGCCTCGAAGGTTCTCCTTATATCGAGAGCCTTCTGCAGATACTCAACCGCTTTATCAACTTTGCCCTCACTCAAGAAGAGCTGTCCCAGAAGGTAGTAGGGGAAGGGATTGTTAGGGCTGAGTTTGGCAAATCTTTCCAGCACCTCACGGGCTTTTTGCATCTTGCCCGTCTTTATGTATTCGTCCGCAAGGAAAATGAGAACCTCCTTCTTGTTGGGGAACTTCCTGTATGCCTTCTCAAGTATCTCGAGAGCCTTCTTCCTGTCCCCTTTCAACCTGTATATGCTGTATAGGGCTATGTAAGGCTCTTCCCTGTCGGGATACCTCTCTAAATACTCCTTTGCAATTTCAAGAGCCTTGTCTATTCTTCTCAGGGACATCTCGAGTCGTATGGTGTCCATGTATAGGGACGGTGTGGGTTTCTGCTCGAGAGCTTGCAGGCAGTATAGCTCCGCCTTCTTAGGTTGGGAAGAGAGATACCTGCACATCAGGTAGTCGTAGTAGTAATTTCCGAAGGAAACGCTCAAAGCTGTTAACAAACCGAGAGCTATAAACCTCATTCTGACCCTTCCTTGTATATGAGTATAGGAATATCCACCTTCCTGAAAACCTCGGTAGAGGTGCTTCCTAAGAGTATCCTCTTAAGACCCGACAGACCCCGACTTCCCATCACGAGCAGTTCAACCTCCGTATTTTCCTTAACGAACCCAACTATTTCCTGTGCGGGGTTTTTGCCGGATATAAAGCTTGTGGACACCTCAAACCCTTCCGAAGAGAACCTCTCCCTTATTTTCTCCACATAGCCCCTCTTCTCTTCCCGGTATCTTTCGTAAAGGGCTTCCCCGATTTTTTCCACGAGGGGTAGGTCTATGGGTTCGTCTATGTGGAGTATGTGAATTTTAACCTTGAAAGGTTTTAGAAACTTTAGAGCAAACTCTAAGGTCTTTTCCGCAGTCTTGGAAAAGTCGTAAGCTAAAACCACCTCTTTGGAGAAGGAAGGCTCGAAGCCCTTTATAACAAGTATGGGTTTTTTGCTGTGCTTTACCACCTTTTCCGCAGTAGAACCTATAAGTATTTTCTCCACAAGACCCTTCTTATGACTACCTATAACCACGAGGTCGGGATTTTCCCTCTCCTCCACCTCTAAAATTAAATCCCTCGGGTCCCCTACATCTACAATGGTTGTTGCCTTTACCGGTTTTAGGAATTCTACCAGACCCTCGAGCTTTTCTAAGGCTTCCTTTTTCTTGGCTTCCTCTATCTCCTGAAGGAGTTTTACATCTATCACATCGACGGTGAGGCTTTCCGGATAAGGTATGTATATGGCTGGTGATACCGCATGGAAAAGTATTACCTCTCCCCCGTGGTGTTCGATTATTCTCTTTACCGTTCGAAGGACCACGTTGGTTATGTCGGAGAAGTCAACGGGAACGAGAACCTTCAATAGGTTGCCTCCCTTAGATGCTCAAGGACGACACCTTCCAGAAACTCCTGTATGCGACCGTTGGAAGCTATTATGTCTCTTTTGGGACCGTCGTCGAGCACCCGATACATACCTCCTGCTTCCTTTAGTATAACAATTCCTGCGTTTATGTCCCACGGGTGGAGTTCGAACTCCATAAGCCCTTCAAAAATTCCCTCCGCCACGAAGCACAGGTCAACCGCCGCCGCTCCCGGTCTTCTCATCGCTGCCACCTTGTCAAACACTTCCTTGAAAATCGCCCAGTAAACGTCAAGGTTTCTTATCGCTCGTGAGGGAAATCCGTATGCCACTACCGAATACCTGACGTTGGATGCGGTGCTCACCTTTATGGGTTTTCCATTTTTAAAAGCTCCCAAGCCCTTACCAGCCCAGTAAAGGGTGTCAAAAGCGGGAAGGTAAACCGCCCCTACTATGGGTTCTCCTCTGTAAACCAGCCCTACGGAAACACCGAATATGGGAAATCCCGCTATGTAGTTCTTGGTGCCGTCTAAGGGGTCTATGAACCACACGAACTCGCCGTCCTCTTCACCTCCCCATTCTTCACCTACAACCCTGTGGTCCGGCAGGACCTTCTCCAAAAAGTTCCTTATCCTCTCCTCGGAAGTTTTATCAACGTAGCTTACAAAGTCCTTATCCGCTTTCTCCTCTATGTTTTCGTCCCTGACCTTCCTAAAGTTCTCCTTTAAAACTATGCCTCCTATCAAAGAGGCTTCCTTGGCTACCTGAACGAGCTTATCGATTTCCATGTTCACTCCTTATCGTCGAGGACTTCTAAGCACGGCAGAGAATTTCCTTCCAGAAGCTCAAGGAAGGCTCCGCCGCCCGTAGAAACGAAATCTATGGCATTGTAAACACCCGCCTTGTGAATGGCATGGTCCGTATCGCCCCCGCCCGCTATGGTCAGTGCGGAAGATTGAGCTATTAGCTTTGCGGTCTCAAAGGTTCCGCTCTTGAACCTGTCCAGCTCAAATACACCCATGGGACCGTTCCAGACTATGGTCTGAGCGTCGGAGATAACTTCCTTCAAAAGCTCAACGGAAACGGGACCTATGTCCAGCCCCTTCCAGCCCGTAGGTATCTCCTGCCAGGGAACCACCTTCGTAGGTGTGCTGTCGGAAATCTCCTGACCTATAACGAAATCCACGGGCAGGTAGAGCTTAACCTCCAACTTCTTCGCTATGTCAAGAATGTCTAAAGCGGTGTCAATGAGTTCCTCCTCCACAAGAGAGCTACCCACGGAGTAGCCCATAGCCCTTATGAAGGTGAAAGCCATAGCACCGCCTATGAAGAGCTTGTCCACCCTCTTGAGCAAGTTCTTAATTATCCCCAGCTTGGTGGAAACCTTAGCACCCCCGAGAACCGCCACCACTGGTCTCTGGGGATTTATCATCGCCCTCTCGAAGTAATTAATCTCCTTCTCGAGCAAGAAGCCCATAACCGCAGGTTTCAAAAACCTCGGAACCACATAAACGGAAGCGTGCTTCCTGTGGCAAGTTCCGAAAGCATCGCTCACATAAACCTCTCCGTAGCTTGCCAGCTCCTTGGCAAAATTCTCATCGCCCTTCGTCTCACCCTCGTGGAACCTCAAGTTCTCCAACAGCAGAACCTCTCCCTCTCCCAGGCTTTCAACCATGTCCCTGACCTCTTCCCCCACGCAGTCAGGAGCCATCTTAACCTCTCTCTCTATAAAGCGGGACAGCCTCTTAGCCACAGGTGCGAGGGAGTATTTTTCGTCCCTACCCTTCGGTCTTCCTAAGTGGGACATCAGGATTATCCTTGCCCTGCTGTCGAGAAGATACTCTATAGTCGGCAGACTCGCCCTTATCCTTATGTCGTCAACTATGTTCCCCTGGTCATCGATGGGAACGTTGAAATCCACCCGAACGAGAACACGCCTTCCCCTTACATCTACGTCCCTTAGACTCTTCTTCCGAGGCATGGAGAAATTCTACCATAAGGATATAAGCTTACCCTTATAATACTTCTATGGCTTTCTTTCTACTCCCTCACAGCGGTCAGCAGTCCCGTATGGATATAGTAAGAAAAGACCTCTTCGAGGTGTGGGAAGAAAACGGATTTTCCCAAATAAACCCACTAAGAGAAGCACTGATAAGACATTTTAAAGTGAAGACTTCCCCCCTCGCTCCCACATACAGAAGACTCAAGGGAAGATTTTGGGAAGAGCTTAGCTTCTGGGCACTCCCCAAGAAAGTCCAGGAAGAGATACAGGAAAAGTCCCTCGTTCCTTCACCTCTGTTCGGACTTCTCAAGGTTGAGGACCTGATACCCCAATACGAACTTGACTGGAACGACGAGTATGAAGGTGAAAAGCTTTACAGCTTCTGGAAAAGGCACCTCAAGGAACTTTTAGAAAGCACCCTTTCGGGTCAGGTAGTGTTCGACCTTGCCTCTACTCAGGACAGAAAAGCCTTAACAATACCCGAAAATGCGCAGGTAATAAGTTTTATCTACTACCGAAAGGAAAAGCGGGTCATAAACACCCTCCCCCACAGAGCATACACCCTCAGATACATAGTCGAGATGAAGGTAGATTTGGATACATTAGAAAAAATAAACTTCCTTGACTACAAAGTCAGAGAGATTAGAGAGGAAGGGAATGCCCTTCTGGTAGTTATGGAAAGCGAGGGGAAGTATATATGATGATTTCCGTAGTCGTGCCTACATACAACGAAGAGGAGAGCGTTCCTCACCTTTACGAAAAACTGAAGGAAGTGCTGGATAAATTGGGGGAGGAGTATGAAATAATCTTCGTTGACGACGGAAGCGAAGACGGGACACCAGAAATACTGAAAGAGTTGGCTTCTAAGGACAAAAAAGTGAAGGTTATACGCTTTCGCAGGAATTACGGACAAACAGCCGCTATGTATGCTGGGTTCGAACACGCAAAGGGAGACGTGATAATCACTATGGATGCGGACCTTCAAAACGACCCCGAGGACATACCTAAGCTCTTAGAGAAGATTAAAGAGGGATACGACATAGTCAGCGGTTGGAGAAAGGATAGAAAGGACCCCTTTCTCTCGAGAAAGCTCCCCTCAAAAGTTGCCAACTGGATAATATCGAAGGTAACGGGTGTTGAGCTTCACGACTACGGATGCACCCTCAAGGCTTACAAAGCGGATATAGCAAAAAGATACAGACTTTACGGAGATATGCACAGATTTTTGCCCGCACTTGCAAAAAGGTTCGGAGCCAAAATAACCGAAATACCCGTAAAACACCACCCGAGGATATACGGAAAATCCAAATACGGAATAGGCAGAACCGTAAGGGTGATACTGGACATATTTTTGGTAAAGTTCCTGAACGAATACATCACCAAACCCCTTTATGTTTTCGGAGGATTAGGTTTCTTCCTGCTCGTGATTGGAGTAGCTATAGAGATTTACCTTACGCTTTTAAAGATATTCACGGGTGCGGACATAGGTGGAAGACCCCTTCTTATACTCGGAGTGCTCTTAATCCTTGCAGGAATACAGCTCCTTTCCACAGGTATAATTGCGGAGCTGATAATAAGGACATACTACGAGTCAAGAGGTGAAAAGCCCTACGTAATAGAGGAAAAATTGAACATGGAAGAGTAAAATAAAATCGTTATATGGGAGAGAGAAAGCTATCTTATCAGGACTTAAAACACTTCCTTGATAATGTTCTAACATTGGAAGAAATAGACCTTTCTGGGTATAACTTCATAGACCCCGTGTATTGGGCTATATTAACCGCTGAAAACCTCAGACGCAATCAACTGAAGATAAAACCCCCTGAAGTTAGTAGTCCAGCCTACGGCTTTTTCAAGCGCATGTTTCAAGAGGGTAGGACTCAGAACACTATTCCCATAAGGATTATAGACTCAAGGAGGGATATTGATGGGTTTGTTGCACAAATTATCGATTTAATGGACATAGATAATTACGATTGGGAAGATTTGGAGTTTTTCAAATACATAATAGGAGAACTTGCCAATAACGCTTTAGACCATGGGCAGAGTGAGGCTGTAGTGTGTGCACAAAAGTTTCCGAATATAGATGAGGTAGAAATATCAATAGTGGATATAGGTTTAGGGTTTAGACACACTATAAGCCGTAGATACGATGTTTCCTCAGCAGAAGAGGCTATAAAACTTGCTATTCAAAAAGGTGTTAGTGGTGCCCAGGATTACGTGTATGGACACCAAAGAAATGCGGGCATGGGCTTATACGTGATATCCAGAATAGTTCGTGATGCGGGGGGAGAAATGACGATAGTATCCGATGAGTGCATATACAAGTATCCTGCGGATTTTCTATACCCAGGGGATAGGGTTGATTATTTAGATAACGAGTGGAAAGGAAGTATAGTTTTGCTCAGGTTCAACCTGCCTGAATTTGAGGATAAAGTATTGTCTTACGGTTTCTACCATTATATGAACATGATAATAGGAGAGGAGAGTGAAGATATATTCTGACTATGCCACGGACTTTCCCATATTTTTGCTATAACCGACCACCCAGTTCAGTATCACTCTTATCTTGTCGTTTGCATTAACCACCTTTATCCTTTTTTTGACAAAATCCAATCCTTTAGTTCGAACGAATATACCTATTATCTCATCTCCAAAACCTTGGGTTATGCCGTTTACACCTTCAAAGTCTAAGACTATACACTTTTCATCTTGAAAAGCCTTTTCCATCTCGGTTCTTATAAGCTCTCCTACATATCTACTCGCTATGAAGTCGGTGTCGGAAAAGTCTCTTACCCTAATCTTCCTTTCCATTTCCATAAAATTAGTATCGCTCACTTATGGGTGCAATTCAAACTTCTGCCATAACTTCCTGCCTCAGTTCCTGAGCCATTTCTACCATGTTTCTGAGAGCCGGCTCTACCTCTTCCCACTTGCGGGTTTTGAGTCCGCAGTCGGGATTTACCCACAGAAGCTCCTTCGGAAGAACCTTCAAGGCTCTCTCCATGACGAGCTTCATCTCTTCCTTTGTGGGCACTGCAGGAGAGTGTATGTCGTAAACTCCTATGCCTATCTGTCTGTCCCATCCTTTGAACTTTTCGAAGGCTTCTATTATCTCACCTTTGCTTCTTGAGGCTTCTATGGATATGACATCGAAGTCCATTTGATATATGTATTCGATTATCTCGTTGAATTCCGAGTAGCACATGTGGGTGTGTATCTGGGTCTCGGGTTTTGCTTTGGAGCAAAGTCTGAAGGCTTTAACAGCCCAGTTAAAGTATTCCTGCCAGTCTCTTCTCTTGAGGGGAACTCCTTCCCTGAAGGCAGGTTCGTCTATTTGGATTATCTTTATTCCGGCTTCTTCAAGGTCTCTGACCTCGTCCAGCAGTGCCAAAGCTATCTGGTAGGCTATAACCCTCTTGGGAACGTCCTCACGGTAGTAGCTCCAGTTGAGTATGGTAACGGGTCCCGTGAGCATTCCCTTTACGGGTTTGTCGGTTAAAGACTGGGCGTAGGTTATCTCCTCGAGGGTCATGGGTTTGGGGCGGGAGACGTCTCCGTAGATTATGGGGGGACGATACACTCTCGAGCCGTAGGAGAGAACCCAGCCGTGCTTTGTGGTGGCTACTCCATCGAGCTTGAAGGCGAAGAACTCAACCATGTCCGTTCTCTCAAACTCTCCGTGGACGAGGACGTCGAGTCCTACATCTTCCTGGAAGGCGATGACCTTTTCTATTTGCTTTTTAATGAAGTTCTTATACTCTTCTTCGCTTATCTTTCCGGTTCTGTATGCGGTTCTCATTTTGCGCACTTCTTCGGTTTGGGGGAAGGAACCTATTGTGGTAGTGGGGAAGAGGGGTAGGTTGAGTATTTCCCTCTGGAGCTTGTCCCTCTCTTCGTAGGGCATGTCTCTCCTGAAGTCTTCGTCCTTTAGGGAGGTTATGCGTCTGCGGACTTCTGCGTTTTCTCCGAAGCTGAGTTCTAAGAGCTTTCTGCTCTCTTCTACTTCTTTAAGGGCTGTTTCATCACCGCCGAAGGCGGTCTTTAAAACTTTTAACTCTTTAAGTTTTTCCTTTGCAAAGGATAGTCTTTCTTTGAGTCCTTCGGGCAGTTCCTCTTCGGGTTGGACGCTGACGGGCAGGTGGTATAGGGGGCATGAGTTGGCTACGGACAGGTTGGGTGCGTGTTGGGACAGCTCTTTTAGGAGTTTGAGTTTTTCGTCGAGGTTTGCCCTCCAGGGCTGGCGTCCGTTGATAATTCCCGCTATGAGTTCTTTGTCTTCGGGGAAGCCGTGTTTTTCTATGTTTTCGAGGTTCTCGTCGTTGGAGACGAGGTCGAGGTGTAGTGCCTGAACGGGGAGAGATACATACTTTTGGTAGTCGGAGACGCTGTCGTAGTAGGTGAAGAGGGCTATGGGGAGTCCTTCCTGGGAGAGCTGGGTGTAGATTTGGTGAACGAGGTCCCACTGCCAGTCTTCGGTGTCGAGGACGAGAGCGGGTTCCTCTATGTGAACTCTCTGACAGCCTGCTTCTTTGAGGGACTTGAGAACTTCTCTATAAACGGGCGTTAGGTTCTGGGCAAGCCTCTGGAACTGGTCCTTGTCCTCTATCTTTTCTATTTCGTATATGGGAAGTTCTCCTTCCTTTTTGCGCAGAGCTTTGGACATTCTCAGGAAGGTGTAAGGTCCTATTATGTGGGGGACCGTTTCGTAGCCTTTCTGTTTGTAAAAGGTGTAGTCGTTTAGGGGCTTATTTATGAAGAGCTGGAACTTTTCCCTTTCTATCTCGGGGACGAGGTAGTGGTAGTTGGTGTTGAACCACTTGGTCATTTCGAGGGCGTTTTTGCCTCTTGCCATCTCAAAGTAGGTTTCCATTCCTTTAAAGTCCTTAAACCTCTGGGGGAGTGCACCTACCATGAGGGCTGTGTCGAGCATAAAGTCGTAATAGGAGAGTTCGTTGGAAGGTATCAGGTCAACGCTTTCTTTGTATAGCTCCGCTCTCCACAGGGCGAGGTCTTTCATGCCGGTGTGGAGTTCTTCTTCGCTTATCTTCCCTTTCCAGAAGTCTTCCAAAAGTTTCTTGAATTCTCTCTTGTCCCCGAGTTTTGGGAAACCGAAGGCTATAGCTTTCATAATTTTCCTCCGAAGGTTTAGTGGGGCTTTTCAGACCCCCATGTCGCTCGCTTGCTCGTCGGTCAGAACCCTTCCCTGGTCTTTTACTTCCTCCGCTTTGGATTCACACCTGTCGAGAAGTTCCTTCAGTCGAACGGGTGCCTCGGTCAAGGGAAGGGTAGAGTCGTATATCTCACCTTTAACTCCGCACTCTTTGAAGGCTTCATAAAGCATTCTCAGTCCCTTTTCCGCCTCGGGACCGTTCCTGCGCACCACCCATATCCAGTTGGGGTTGAGTTTTCCTTCTTTCTTGAGGTCTCTTATGGCATTTGCCACACCCTCTCCGAGGGTAACGTCGATTCTGGTGTTGTTGGCAGTTCCTCCGCAAACTAAAACCCCTCTAATTCCGGGCTTGGAGAGAATTATCCTCGTTATCTTATACATCTTCTCCGCAGGGGGGTTTCCTCCTATGTCCGTAAAGTTTGCGGGTTTCATTCCTATGGCATAGGTGGTCTCTATGGTAACGGTTGAACCTCCGCCACCGAAGGTCATCATAGCTATGTCTCCGTCCATCTCCACGTAAGAACCTGCCTTTCCTCTGTGGTCGTCCTTGTCTATCTCCGCCGCAGCTATTTCCCTCTCGGTGGGTGGTCTCCTGAGAGCGGTTCTGACGCCGTAAATCTTTGCGGGGGGTATGGAAGCATCGTCGTCAATCTTTACCACCGCATCCAAAGCTCTCACCCTGAGCTTTCCGCCCGCATCAACTATGGCGAGGGGGTTTATCTCTAAGAGCCTCGCTTCCGCCTCCCAGAAGGCTCTATACATGTTGGCTATAACTTCCGAAAGCTCCCTCATGGCAGGGTAAAGCTCGTGGGGAAGACCGAGGTCGAGCAGGTAATTCCTTACCATGTGGGGATACAGACCCTTGAGAGGGTCTATGGGGAAGATACCTATCTTGGAGGGGTCAACTTCCTCTATGTCAACCCCACCTTCCAGAGAGAGGGTAAGCACGGGACCTCTGGTCTCGGTAGAGTATGTTATTGAAGCGTATATTTCCTTCACTATGTTTGCCTTCTCCACCACGAGAACGCCGACCGGCATCTCCCCGTAAACGGGATACTCTAAGAGAGCCTTTATCTCCTCTATGGCTTCCTCGGGAGAAGAGCAAAGTCTCACCGCACCAGCCTTGCCCCTCTTTCCTACGAGAACCTGGGACTTGACGACGCACTCTCCCAGCTGATTGACGAAGTTCTCCACCTCTTCCGTTATGTGGTCCACGAACATATACCTGAGAGTCGGAATACCATACTTTTTGAATATCTTGTCGTAGGCTTCGTATTCGTAAAGGTCCATGCCCTTGCCTCCGAAAGTAGTTTTCGAAAATTATACTACCCATTCACCGATTTCGCCACCTTCAAACCCGACCAACTTCACCAAAAGAGCAAAGGGTGGTAAAATATTGAGCGCTCAAAACAGGTTGTAAAGGCAGGAGGTAGTCGGATATGGCTAATACCAAACAGGCTATAAAGAGAGCCAGAAGGGACGCCAGAAGGAGAGAGAGAAACAGGTATCACCTTTCGAGAATGAGAACCTACATAAAGAAGTTCAGGAGAATGGTTCAGGAAGGAAAGCTTGAGGAAGCAAAGGAGTTTCTCCCCGAGGTGGTGAGCATCATACAGCACACCGCCAGCAAGGGAGTTATCCACAAAAGGGAAGCTTCCAGAAGGGTTTCAAGGGTTTACAAGCTTCTCAACAAAGCCCTTGCCCAGTCTCAAGGCTAAATCTTCCCTGAGCAGTATCAACCCACCGAAGTATAGGGGAACGGACACCCCCACCCCGACCCCCACCTTCAGATAAGGGGATATGTCTGCCCCCTTCAGCTCTATCAGGAAGACCACCATAAGAGTTACGACCACAGCCACCCTCCAGAGAGAGCTGTAAAGGGGTCCGAAGTCAGGCTTTGTGTCCGACCTTAACCACAAAAACCCCAAGCCTACCAGCGAGGAGAGAGCGGTTCCCATAGGAAGCCCCGAAAGACCGAAACCCAAACCGAAGGCAAAGAGGGAAGCAAAAACCCCCTCGCTCAAAACCGTCAGCAGAGAGGCAACCACCGGAATTTTCGTGTCCCCTTTTGAGAAGAAAACCGCAGACATCACCTTCTGAAGCGAGAAAGGAACGAGTCCCAAGCTGTAAATCGAAAGAGCGCTCCCGCTCAGCAGAACATCGCTTTCCCCGAAGCTCCCTCTCTCATACACAACGGATATAATCTCTTCCGAGAGTATAAAAAGACCGGCTGACGCCGGTAATGTAAGAATAAAGACCATTCTGAAAGCGTTGGTAAGTTCTTCCCCCTTGTTGATATTCCTTTTGGAAAGCAAAGCCAGAAGGGAGTTAGCCACACCCACCGAAACTATCCCGAAGGGAAGCTGATACAGACGGTTTGCGTAGTATAGGTAGGATATGGCACCGGTTCTCAGGAAGGAAGCCAAGAAGGTGTCTATGAACAGGGAAAGCTGGTTTACACCGAACCCTCCCAAGGCAGGCACGAGCCTCCTCAAAAGTCTGCGGACATCTTCGTCAAACTTGAGGGAAAAACCGAACCTCACCCCGTCCCTAAAAAGAAAAGGAAGGTTTATGAGCACCTGAAAAAGCCCCCCCACAAGAACACCCACCACGAGAGCCACGTATCCCAAGTATTCCGTAAGCAGGAGCAAAATCAGGAGAAAAACGAAGTTAAATACCCCCTGAGCAACCGCAGGAATGAAAAACCTACCCCGAACGTTCAAGACCCCCATAAAGAATGCGCTCAAACCCACCAGAAGCAGGTAGAGAAATAAAAACCTACCCATGAAGACTGCAAGCTCAAAGGTTTCCCTATCCCTTATACCCGGAGCGATTAGTGAGATTATTAATTCCGAAAGCAGAACTCCCGTAAAGGTAAAGGCACAGTTAACAAGCACGTAGAAGGCAAAAACCTTGGAGAGGAACTCCCTTTCCCTCCCCTCCTCGAGCGCCTGAGTGTATAGGGGAACGAAGACCGCATTAAAGCCCCCCTCACCCAGCAACCTCCTAAAGCTGTTGGGAATTCTGAAGGCTATAAAAAAAGCGTCCGCAACGTGTGTGGCTCCGAAGTGGTATGCTATGACCGCATCCCTCAAAAAGCCCAAAATCCTGCTTATGAATGTTCCGAAGGCAAATCCCAAAGCAAAGCGGACGAGCTTCATCAGAAGGGGTCCACCCTCACCTCAATTATATCCTTCCCGAAGCGTTCTCTGAGGTGTCTCAGCTTCAAAAGCGTTCCCCTTTCCTTGAACCTGACGAGCAGGTCGTAGGTATTATCTCTTAGGTTCACGCTCACCCTTACGAAGGGAGAGACTAACTTCCTCACGTAACCCTCTATGTCCCTCTTCCTCGTTCTTACGAGCGCAAGCCTCCAAAAGGGAGGGAGCATCTCCCTTTCCCTCTCCTCAAGCTCCCTCTTGTAAAACTCTTCAAACCTCCCTTCCTTTAAAAACTCAAGCTCTTCCGGAAACATAGTCTGGACAAGAAGAGCCTTCTTTGCGCTGACGAAGGACCTCAGCAGGTATAAAAACATCTCCTCCCTCGAGCGGTAGGAAGGCACGGAGAGGAGATTGTCCGCAGAGAGGACGACCACCGCATCGAAATCCCTTTCCCAGCTGGGATAGGTGGAAAAGCTGAAGCCTTCCTTTATCCCGAAGGTATTTTCTACCACCTCCACAGCCTTCTCTATCCCAAAACCCGTTTCCTCGAGGCTCCCCTCGCACTCGGGACAGGTAAGCTCTTCTCTAACATACCCGCAGTTGGTGCAGTATAGCTTCTCCTTAATTCGGGAGTAGGTCAGAAAGGTTCCGCACTCGGGACATTCCGAGAGAGCCTCACACCTGGGGCAGTAAGCGTAGCTGTATCCCTGTTTAGGAACCAAGAACAGAACACTCCCGAAGGAGTTTTCCTCCAAAAGTTTAACAAGCTCCGAGGTTACTACCTCAGCGGGATTTCTCTTCACAAGAAACAGCGAAGGCTCGGGAAGTTCTTTCTTCAGAGAAAACTTACCCCTTAGGTGTAGATAGAAGGTAGGCAGGGAGGGAGCGGGAGTGGTGAAGACAAGCCTGGAGGAACTGTGCTTTGCCAGCAGGAGGCTGACCCTCCGGAGGTCGAGGTTCCCCACCCTCCTGAGCTTTACTCCCGGTGAGCTTTCGTCGAAGAGAATAACCGTTCCGAGGTCGTAAGCGGGGCACAGGGAGGCTATGTATGTTCCCACAACAACCGAAGGTTCCTTCTGAGCCTCAAACCAGCTCCTGTAAATCCTCTTAGGAGACACCCCGGAATGTATTTCCCTTAGAGAACCGCCGAAGTGTTCCCTGAGCGTGTAGAGAGCCTCCAGCATTTCTTCCCTGTCCGCAAACAGAATTAGGGTGCTCCTTTTGCTCTTCAGGTTGGCTTCACATTCTTTTAGGGTGCGCTCGAGAGCCTTCTCAAAACTTCCCCACAGGACTTCCCTATCCGCTCCGAGTTCTACGAGGGGAGTTTGCCTGCGATAGGTTTTCGGAGTGCCTTCCTCCTCACAGGAAGTTTCCTCCACGAGGTCAGCCTTTATAAGGTCCCTCAGATGCTTTTTGCTGAAGTTCCACCGGGAGAGTTCCTCCTCGCTGACGCAAGATTTGCCCGACAGGAAAACGAGAATTCTCCTTTTTTCTTCCGAGCGAACCCTTCCGAGAGCTTCTTTGAGGGGAACTTTCAGTTTGAAAAACTTTTCCTCCACCGAAGGTGATCTCCATTCCTTGACCACCTTCAAAAAGCCTTTCTTGAGCAAGAGGTTGACAATCTCCGAGCCGAAGCGCTTCTTCAGGTTCTCAGGTTTTACCCCCCGCCTTTTTTTGACATACTCTATGAGGCTCAGGCTTTTGGGGTCGAGACCTGTAGGTTTGGATACCGCAGGTTTTATAAGCTCTTCCTCCTTCCACAAAAATGCAGAGGGGAGTAGTTTAAAAAGTAGCGTTCCCCGAGGAAGGAGGTAATCCGAAGAGATGTCTTCCACCACCCGTAGGGTATGAAAACCTATTAGAGGTGCATCGTCCGGAAAGGATATTACATGACCCTTCGGGTTTTCCCCGCCAACGCCTACCACTATGCCGGTGGTCCCACCCCCGGGAGAAGGCACCAGAACCCGCCAACCTAAAGGACTGTCTTCCTTTTCCCACTTAGCAGAGTAAGTTCTCGTCCTACCGCTGGGAAGGGCAACCTTTAAATTCATTCACCTTTATCTTTCAGAGCGCTCATAACCTTGTGGTCCAACTCCACCATCTTGAGAATGTTGCCCGTGTGAGCGAAAGGTATAACACCTGTTATGGTAGAGCCGGGAAAGAGAGAGTTCTCAACCGTATCTATGGTTATTTCAAAAACGGAAACGTCAAAGGGTATGCCTTCTATCTTTTCTATTATTTCCTTCCCTGTTCCGTAACAGGTCAGGGATTTATCAGGTGCAAAAATCTGAATTGCCACTTTACCGGTTTGCCTTATGTTTTGAGCGGTCTTTGCCTTAAAACTTACCGCAACCCTGAGAGTTCTCTCATCTATGGGATATATCCAGGTTATAAAGGTCATGTGCTGGTTTCCTTCTCCGTCAACTGTTCCTATAACTACGGGGAAAACCCCGAGGTCTCTCATAAGGTCTATCAGCTCCCTGGGAAGCATACCAAACCTCCTGAATGTTTTACTTAAATGTTATGATAACAGGGTTGTAAGGTGCGAGCGATGTTAATATAATTTTAAAGAGGGCGGCAACAAAAGATAAAGGTTCAAACACCAAAACCACGAGGAGGTGGAAGTAATGGCTGGAAAAGTCAGGGTTGCCATAGTGGGAGTCGGCAACTGTGCAAGCTCACTTATACAGGGAATTTATTACTATCAGAAGAGGCAGGATGCCGACTTCAGCGGGGTCATGCATGAGGACATAGGGGGGTATAAGCCCTGGGACCTCGAGATAGTGGCAGCCTGGGACATAGACGCTCGTAAAGTAGGCAAAGATGTTTCCGAAGCCATCTTCGCACCTCCCAACTGCACTGCGGTGTTTGAACCTGAAGTCCCCTACATGGGCGTTAAGGTAAGGATGGGGAAGGTTCTCGACGGATTTGCTCCCCACATGAAGGACTATCCCGAGGACAGAACCTTCGTCCTTGCGGACGAGAAGGAAGACGAGCTGGAAGATGTGGTTAGGGTTCTCAAGGAAACGGAGACTGATGTCCTCATAAACTACGTTCCCGTCGGTTCCGAAAAGGCGGCAAGGTTTTACGCTCAGGCGTGTTTAGAGTCGGGAGTATCCTTCATAAACGCTATGCCTACTTTCATAGTCTCTGACCCGGAATGGGCTAAGAAGTTCGAAGAGAGAGGCATTCCCGTTGTGGGAGACGACATAAAGTCCCAGGTGGGAGCGACCATAGTCCACAGAACCCTGACCCAGCTATTCCTGGACCGTGGAGTTAAGCTCGAGAGAACATACCAGCTCAACTTCGGGGGGAACACGGACTTCCTGAACATGCTTGCAAGGGAAAGGCTCAAGACCAAGAAGGTTTCCAAGACCGAGGCGGTTACCTCCCTCATACCCGGCGGTATGAGCTGGGAGAACGTTCACATAGGACCCTCCGACTGGGTGCCTTGGCTCAAGGACAGGAAGATAGCCTACATAAGGCTCGAAGGTAAGCTCTTCGGAGACGTTCCCATGTATGTGGAACTCAAGCTCGATGTTGAAGACTCTCCCAACAGTGCAGGTTCTATGATAGATGCGGTCAGGTGTGCAAAGCTCGCAAGGGACAGAGGCATAGCGGGACCTCTCTACTCCATAAGCGCTTATACCATGAAGCACCCCCCTATACAGTATCCCGACTGGCAGGCTAAGAAGATGGTCGAAGAGTTCATCAGGGGTGAAAGAGAGAGATAATCTCGGGGGCGGGACTTCCCGTCTCCTCCTCCATAAAGGAGAAAAAGGTTTTCAGGGATTTCAGGTGTGCCTCCGACAGTCCGTAGTCTATGCATGAGGACAGATACTCCGCTATAAAGTCCTCCGGAACCTCAGCCTTTCCCCTCTCCAGGTCGTAGAAGAACTTTTTTACCGAAGTTTTGAGCTGTTTGTGGAGTTTCACAACTTCCTCAGCGGGTGCGTTCCTTCTGACCAAAAAGAGGGCATAAACGAAAGGCAATCCCGTGCTCTTGAACCACTCCTCCCCGAGGTCGTAAGCATAGGGGAACTTCTCCTTCAACTTAAAAGCCTCGTCTCCTATGGAGAGGACAGCTTCTTCCTCTCTTTCAACCTCTTCAAGCTCAAGGTGGTAAACCTTCTTAAAGAGATAGCGTAGCAGATACTTTGAGGTGAGCGAGCTGGGCGTTATTCTCACCTTCCTTATGGAGGCTATGGGTTTGTTGGACAGAAGCAGAACGGAGCACACCTTACCTGCGGAAGAGATGGATATGTCTGGCAGAACAAGGTAGTCCTCGGGATTGAAGAAGTATTCCACCGAGGAGACTATACCCGCATCTATCTTCCCCTCACGGATCATGCTGACGAGTTCGGAAGGGTGTCCTTCTACAAGCTCAAACCCTTCAAGAGAATAAAACAGGGGTAGGGTGTTGAGATACTTTACCTTGCCGACCCTCAACATCTACGGAGTTTTAAAGCTTATTGGAAAGCTCTACGAACTTTTCCAACTTCTCCTTAGCCTTTCCGCTATCTATGGACTCTTTTGCCATCTCAAAGGCTTCCCTTCTGTCCTCTGTCTTTCCGGAGGCGAGTATCCCGAAGGTGGCGTTGAGCAGAACTATGTCCCTGTGGGGACCCTCCTCACCTTCTAAGACAGCAAATCCCATGCGGAAGCTCTCTTCCGGTGAAGTTATGCAGACCTGAGCAAGTTCTCTTCTTTGAATGCCAAGCTCCTCGGGGACAAACTCGTAGAGCTTAACCTTCCCGTCGGAGACCTCTCCCACTACGGTGGCGTCCGCTATGGAGACCTCATCTATTCCGTCCCTACCGTGAACTACGAAAGCCTTTATTATCCCGAGTCTGCTTAGAACGTGTGCCAGCTTATCCACCAGCTCTTCCGAGAAGACACCCATTATCTGCCTCTTTGCACCTGCAGGGTTGGAAAGAGGACCCACCAGGTTAAATATGGAACGGACCCCTACCTCCCTTCTGGGACCTATAACCCTCTTCATAGCGGGATGGAAGAGAGGAGCGAACATAAAACCTATCCCTATCTCCTCTATGAGTTTTGCAACCTTTTCGGGTGGAAGGTCTATCTTGGCTCCAGCTTGCTCTAAGAAGTCCGCACTACCGCACTTGGAGGAGACGGAGCGGTTTCCGTGCTTGGCAACCCTGACTCCCGCACCCGCAAGGACAAAGGCTGTAACGGTTGAGACGTTAAAGGTTCCCGACTTGTCCCCACCCGTTCCGCAGGTATCCACGAGGTCTTCCGGGTCCGAAACCTCCACCTTCGTTGCTCTCTCCCTGAAGAACCTACCCGCACCTTCTATCTCCTCCACTGTCTCACCCTTCATCTTGGTGCCCATTATGAAGGCACCTATCTGAGCGTCCGTTGCGCTCCCGTCCACTATCTCCACCAGAGCGGTATATACCTCTTCCGCACTCAGGTTTTCCTTCTCCGAAAGCTTGTGAAGTATTTCCCTCATATCCATGGCTAAATTTTATAACAGAATGGTGAAAAGTTATCTCGTCCTTGAGAGAAGGTTAGAGAAGTTCCGAGAGGTTTTGAGAAAGAGACAGAAGGACCTTACGGTGTTTGTGGAAAACGTTAAGAACGAACACAACTTCTCCGCAATAATACGCACCTGCGATGCGGTTGGGGTGCTTAAGGTTCACTACTACTACGAGGGAAAGGGAAAGCTCCCCATAAACGAAGGCATAACCATAGGTGCCCACAGGTGGGTCTTTTTGGAGAGGGTGCACGATGTGGGTAAAAAACTCAAAGAGCTTAAAGGGGAAGGCTATCAGGTGGTCGTTACCTGGCTCGGAGAGGACAGCGTTGACTTCAGAAGTGTGGATTACACGAAACCTACGGTTCTCGTAGTTGGGAACGAGCTTACGGGTGTATCGGAAGGAGTCCTCCATCTTGCGGACCTGAAGGTGAAAATCCCCATGATGGGGATGGTGCAGAGTTTAAACGTTTCCGTTGCCACCGCAGTCATTCTATATGAAGCTCAGAGACAGAGATACGAAAAAGGTATGTATAACGAACCTTCCCTCAGCGAGGGAGAGATAGAGGAAATAATTAAAAAGTGGGCTTACGAGGACGTTATCGAGAGGAGAAAACCTAAGAGCGATTAAGCTTTCCTCTTTACTCTGTAAAACTTCTTCTTTCCCACCTGAACCTTTAATTCGTTTTCTACCTTTATAGTCTGATAGGGGTCCAAGACCTTCTCAAAGTTTACCTTCATACCTCCCCCCTGGATAATCCTCCTGCCCTCGTTTTTGGAGGAGACAGCCTTTAATTTTAGGAGAAGGTCAAGGGCAGTTATCTCCTTCTCAGGTATCTCCACGAGGGGGGCATCTTCGGGAAATTGCCTTTTGGAGTAGGTGCTCTCAAACCACTCACGGGCTTTGCAGGCTTCTTCCTCCGAGTGAAAGCGTTTGACTATAAGCTCCGCAAGGTGTTTCTTTGCCTCCATGGGGTGCCACTCTCTCTTGAACTTTTCTATCTCCTCCTGAGTGTAGTCGGTCAGGAGCAGGTAGTATTCCCACATAAGCTCGTCGGATATGGACATGAGCTTTCCGAACATGGTCTTGGGGTCTTCAGTAATCCCCACATAATTGCCGTAGGATTTGGACATCTTCCTCTTGCCGTCCAATCCCACCAGAAGGGGCAGGGTCATGCACACCTGGGGTTCCTGTCCGTATTCCCTCTGAATGTCTCTACCTATGAGGAGGTTGAACTTCTGGTCCGTTCCACCGAGTTCCACGTCTGCCTTTATAGCCACCGAATCGTAAGCCTGAAGGAGAGGGTATATGAACTCGTGAATGTATATGGGAACTCCTTCCTTGAACCTCTTTGAAAAGTCGTCTCTCTCGAGCATCCTTGCGACGGTGTATTTTGCTGAGAGTTCTATAAGACCTCTCGTTCCGAGAGGTTCTAACCAAGTGCTGTTGAAAACTATGTTGGTTTTTTCCGGGTCAAGAACTTTAAAAACCTGATGCTCGTAGGTCTTTGCATTTTCAAGAACCTGATCTTTGGTAAGGGGTGGTCTGGTTTCGCTCCTGCCCGTCGGGTCTCCTATCATAGCGGTAAAGTCCCCGATTATGAAATAGACTTCGTGTCCCAGCTGTTGAAACTGCCTGAGTTTTTGGAGCAGAACCACGTGCCCTAAGTGAAGGTCGGGAGCGGTGGGGTCAAAGCCAGCCTTTACTCTAAGCGGTCTTCCTTCCTTTAGCTTCTTTAGAAGCTCCTCCTCTTCTATGACCTCAACTGTTCCCTCTTTGAGGATTTTCAACTGCTCTTCGGGACTCATGGGGAGAAGATTATATCACTTGAAAAATCGCAGGACGGGGACGGTTAAGCTCTCTTAGGGTTTGGCTTGTAATACCTCTCTTTGTATATATCCTTCAGATGCTCGGGAAGTTTTTCTATGGGAAATTCTCCCTTGGCAATTTTATTGAGATGCCACCACCACTTTTCTAAGGGTTGGTTGGGGTCGTCTTCAATTTTGAAGCCGTGCCACTTGGGGGAGTTTTTGAGGTAGTAGTCAAGGTCTATAAGCAGAAATTTATCCGCACGCTGAACTATTTCGTTACTATCTAATCCCAGCTCGTGTATAGTTTCTCTTATTCTGCTTAAAGCAAAAGGAGTGCTGTCAAATTCAAGGACTGCGGTTTGCCAGTCTAAGTGAGCCTCTTTAGGAGCTGTTTTAACCGCCATGATTTAAATATAACTCCTCCGACCTGTTCTATGTAGTCTTCATAGTCCTCGTATATGTCCTTGAGCTTGTATAAGCTTATTCTGTAGTTCGGGATTTCTATAACCGTTACCATTCTGTCGGGTTGGTAGTATAGGACGTATCTGTCTCCTTGAAGATAAACCACGGAGTTTGTCTTCTTGAGGTATTTAGTCATCATTTCGTCAAGTTCTTCGGGGCTTTTCAAATTCCAACCGTCGTAGTATTTGCGCTTTATGTAGTGAAGCTCTAAGCTGCTGAGGTTTCCCTTCTTCAAAATTCTCAAAGCTTCCGTAGGAA
>JAADEH010000011.1 GCA_013153495.1 Aquificota bacterium | reverse complement strand
GACACGGGAGTTAACTACAATCACCCCGACCTTCGGGACAACCTTTGGAGAAATCCCGATGAGGTTTGCGGGAACGGTTTAGACGACGACGGGAACGGTTATGTGGACGATTGCTACGGTATAGATGTGGTCAACTGGGACTCGGACCCCATGGACGACAACGGACACGGGACTGCGATAGCGGGTGTTATAGGTGCCGTGGGCAACAACGGAACTCTGATAGCGGGTGTGAATTGGAATGTAAAGATTATTCCATGCAAGTTTTTGGACTCCACGGGTGCGGGAGACATAGCGGGTGAGATAGAGTGTCTCGATTACATACTGAACCTTAAAAGGAAAAAGGGTTTGAACATAGTTGCGGTAAATGCGAGTTACGGAGCGGTTTACCCTCCGAGCCAAACGCAGAGGGACAAAATAGCTGAGCTTGCCACCGAGGGAATACTTTACATAACCGCAGCGGGAAACAGCGGTCTTAACAACGACCTGAACGACATGCACCCCTGCAACTACGACCTCCCGAACGTAGTATGCGTGGGTTCCGTTGGTAATACGGGTAATCGCTCGAGCTTTTCCAATTACGGCTTTTACACCGTTGACCTCTCCGCTCCGGGGGAGAGTATTCTGACCCTCGATTACTCGGACACGGGAACCGATTGCAACAGCCTCGTCTATTACTCGGGAACTTCCCTTTCCACCCCCGTGGTGAGCGGTGCGGTGGCACTTTTGAAAAGCTATAACTCCTCTCTGAACTACACCCAGATAAAGGAGAGGCTCCTTACTACCGGCAGAAACAACCTCAACCTTGCGGGACAGACCTTAACCTGCAACACCCTCGACCTTTACAACCTCCTGCAAGGGGACAACTCTCCCAAGGTGTGTCCCTCCGCACTTACGCTCAGCTGGGGGAACATAAGCGAGTGCGGACTTTTTACCAGAACCTTCACGGTCAGAAACACGGGGGGACAGTCGGTTAGCGTTTTGAGCGTTGCGGTGAGCGGTGTCGGCTTTTCCATTCTCAGAGACAACTGCACCGGAAGAACCCTAAGCACCCTTCAGGAATGCACCGTGGAACTCAGCTTTTCACCCTCCCAAGAGGGAACCTTCGACGGCTTACTCGAAGTCCGCTTTTCAAATCCAGCTTTAAATTTCACCGTCAGCCTTTATTCCCAGAGCACGGTGGTGTGCGTCTCCGGTGGGGGTGGAGGGTGCTCTACGGGAGGCTTTAACCTTACGCTGTTAATTCCCATACTAATACTTCTCCGAAAGTTCTTGCGAACTTGAACCATACCCCACAAGTTCCGATATTAATTACCATGCTCAGAAGGTTATGGATAGAAAACTTCCTGCTTATCAAGGACTTGGAACTTGAATTCGAAGAGGGACTGAACGTCATATCCGGGGAAACCGGCACCGGAAAGTCCATGACCCTATCCGCGGTCGAGTTCGTAATGGGAAAGCAGGGGGACTATCCCGAAGGAACAGCGGTCGAGTTAGAAATTGAAAAGGACCGCTCCGCGGTGATTTTAAGGAGGGAAATAAAAGGAGGACGGAGCAGATACTACCTCGACGGAAGGGGAACTTCCTCAAAGGTGGTCAGAGAGATACTCGAAAACACCATCTCCCTTCAGGGACAGAACGAGTTTCTGAGGATACTCAAACCCGACTTCCAGAGGGAAGCTCTCGACAGGTTCGGTGGACACTCAGAAGCCCTCCTCAAAGTAAGCAGACTCTTCGACGAGTATTCCCACATAAAGAGGGAGTTAAACCATCTAACATCGCTTCGGGAGGAGACGGTCCAAAAGAGGGACTACTGGGAATTTAAAGTTCGGGAAATAGAAGAGGTAGGATTAAGCCCCTCGGAAGTTGAGGAGTTAAAAGAAAAAGCCCAAACCCTCAAAAACCTCGAAAAGCTCAAAAAATTATTTGTGGAAGTCCTATACTCCCTATACGACGCTGAAAGCTCAGCTTACGCAAATCTCGGCAACGCCATAAAACTCCTCTGGAAAGCCAAGGAACTGGGAAGCCCCGTTGACGCCGAAATAGACCTCCTTACGGAGATGAAGGACAAACTTTACGAAGCGGTGGAAGCCGTAAGGGATAAAGACCTCGAACTATCCCCCGAAGAGATAGACCGAATAAACGAGACCCTCTTCAAGGTCCAGAGGCTCGAAAAGAAATACGGAAAAAGCTATGCGGAACTTGTAGAAGAAATGGAAGAGCTTAAGAAAAAACTTGCCGAAGCTCTTACCTTCGAAGACACCATAGAACAGCTCAAAGAAGACCTTAGGAAGAAGGAAGAGGAACTTCTCAAGGAGTGTGCAGTCCTGAGCGACCTCAGAAAGGAAAGCGCCCGCAAACTGGAAATGAAGATAGGAGAAATCCTCTCCGAACTCAACATGAAAGAGGCAAAACTTAAGGTGCTTCTCAAAAGGGGAGACATTACCCAGCACGGATTTGACGAGGTGCGCTTCCTCTTTTCCTCCTACGGCAAAGACCTAAAACCTCTCGAAGAGGTAGCCTCCGGTGGAGAACTGACCAGGCTCTTTTTAGCCCTATCCCTAATAAACCCGCCCGTGGGAACCTACATATTCGACGAGATAGACGTAGGTGTGAGCGGGGAAACCTCCGTAAAGCTCGCAAAACTTCTAAAGAAAGTTTCTAAAAACATGCAGGTAATAGTCATAACCCACTCAGCCCCAATATGTGCTGCGGGAGACGTAAACTTTCTCACAACCAAGGAGTTCCTCGGGGACATACCCTACATAAGGGTGAAGAAACTATCCGAAGAGGAAAAACTGACGGAAGTGGCAAGATTAATGGGAACAGCCACCGAAAACACCATAAGGGGAGCTAAAGAACTTGTGGACCTCGTCAGGTCGTGAAAAGGGAATTTTCCGCAGGGGGAGTTCTCTTTAAGGGTGAGGAAGTTCTTCTTATAAAAAACCCTTCGGGTGTTTGGACCTTTCCCAAGGGAAACATAGAAGAGGGAGAAAAGCCTGAAGAAACTGCGGTCAGGGAAGTCCTCGAGGAAACGGAAGTCCTGGGAAGAGTAATAGACTATGTGGGAAAAGTCAACTACTGGTATGTCCTCAAAGGAGAAAAGATATTCAAAACCGTTTACTATTACCTGATGGAGTATGTAAAGGGAGAGCCTAAGCCCTCCTGGGAGGTTAAGGATGCAAAATTCTTCCCTATATCCGAAGCTCAGAAACTTTTAAAGTATAAAGGAGACAAAGAGATATTCAGTAAAGCCCTCGAGAAAAGGTCAGCTCCATAGCTTTCCGAACTCTTCCAAGGGAATGTTAGGTTCGGGGTTTATGTCCATAGGAGCGGTTATCCCCCTCTTAAAGCGTTCCGTCCCCGCATAGGCTATCATGAGAGCGTTGTCGGTAGAGAGCCTGGGGTGAGGTATGTAAAGTTTAAAGCTGAGTTCTTCCGACTTTTCCTTCAAAACTTCCCTCAGCCTGCTGTTTGCGGAAACTCCCCCCACCACGACGAGCCTTTTTATACCTGTTTTATCCAGAGCCTTAAGGCTTTTAGACACGAGTATGTCCACCACCGCCTCCTGGAAAGAAGACGCCACATCTTCAACTTTAAAGTTTTTTTCCTTCCTTATAAGGTTCATGACTGCAGTTTTCAGCCCGCTGAAGGAGAAGTTCAAGTCCTCCGAAAAAATCATAGGTCTCGGGAGTTCATACTTAGGCTCTCCTTCCCGTGCGAGTTTGTCTATTACGGGTCCGCCCGGGTAGCCCAATCCCAGCATCTTTGCCACCTTGTCGTAACTCTCTCCCGCCGCATCGTCCAAGGTCCCTCCCAGAAAGCGATACCGCCCGAAATCCTCCACTAAAAACAGGTCGGTGTGCCCGCCGGAAACTATGAGCGCCACGAAGGGGTATTCTACGGTTTTCTCGAGAAATACGGAGTATATGTGCCCTTCTAAGTGATGCACGGGCACGAGAGGCTTTCCTAAGGTAAAGGCAACCCCTTTTGCAAAGGAAACTCCGACCACGAGGGAAAGGATAAGTCCCGGGGTGAGGGTGAATGAAACGAAGTCAATGTCCTTCAGGTCAAAGGAGGTATCCTTCAAAAGCAGCTCCAGAAGAGGCAACAGGTTTCTGGTGTGCTCCCTTGCGGAAAGCTCCGGAACTACACCCCCAAAGGGTGAGTGAACCTTAGCCTGAGAGAGAAGGACATCTCTTATGGGACCCTTCTTCGAGTCGTATAAGCAAAGAGCGGTCTCGTCGCATGAGGTTTCAACCGCAAGGGTTATCATGCAGCCTCTCGGTGATGTATCTTTGCCCTCAGAACCTCTATCGCCTTTCTGAGCTGGACGTCTATGTCCGGCAGGAGTATAACCTTCTGCCCGTTGCCCTCTATCCTCATCTTACGAATAGTCTGTGCCAGCTTTTCCCAGGTTTTGTCGTCCATGGAAACCTCAACATCAGGTTTTATTCCCTTCTTGTGAATGAGCTGACCCTTGGGTGTGTAGTAGTAAGCTACGGTCAACTTCAGAGCGGACCCGTCCTCGAGAGGAATTATGTTCTGAACCGAAGCCTTTCCGAAGCTCTTTTCTCCTACTATGGTAGCCCTTCCGTGGTCCTTGAGAGCACCCGTAACTATCTCCGAGGCACTTGCGGAACCCTTGTTTATAAGAACCACCACGGGTATGTAATCGGGGATTACGGGTGGTTCCTTGGAGTAATACTTTTCCTCGTCCCTCCTTCCTTTCGTATAAACTATAAGCTTCCCTTCGTCGAGAAAGAGGTCCGAAACCTTAACCGCTTCCGAAAGAAGACCTCCCGGGTTGTTCCTCAAATCTATAATGAAACCTCTAACGTCCTGAGCTAAGAGGTCCTTTATGGCTTTCTTCAGGTCCCTCGAGGTGTAGTGCTGAAACTGAGTCAGCTTTATGTAGCCTATCTCGTCGTGCTTTATGTATTTGACACTTTCTATCTTTATTATCGCCCTCGTAATTTCGACGGTGAAGGGTTTATCCGCTCCCTTTCTCATTATAGTCAGCTTTACCTTCGTGCCCGGCTTACCCCTTATCTGCTTTACTATCTCCAAAAGGCTCTTGCCGAAGGTATCCTCGCCATCAACCGCTATGATTATGTCTCCCGCCCTCAGACCGGCTTTGAAAGCCGGAGTTCCCTCTATGGGTGCAACCACTATGGGTCTTCCCTTTTCCATGCTAATCTCAATTCCTATTCCCCCGAACTCTCCCTCGGTTTCCTGCATGAACTCCCTGTATTTTTCCGGTGGAAAGAAGGCAGAAAAGGGGTCTAACGAAGACACCATACCGCTCAAAGCTCCGTATATCATGTCCTTAAGGCTCGGCTCCTCCACGTAGTTATCCTTCACAATCTTGAGAACATCGGAGAAGAGCTTCAGGTATGAGTATTCGTCCTCTTCCGAAACGGTTTTCGAAACCCCTACAAAAAAACCCGCAAAGAAGAACAAACCCGCTACGACGGGTAGGAAAAATCTTCTCATCTGCCTTCTCCCTGAATTAGCTCTATCTTTCTGACCTCATTTATGTAAAAGCTTACGTTCCCGGTTTTCGTCTGAGCGGTGCATCTCGTCGATGCGGGCAGGAGGAAGGTCTCCGCAGAGCCGTCCTTCATGCGAACCTTCACTTTAACACCTTCCTCGTCCATTCCCACGACCTCTATGCTTCTCACGGAAGAGAGGGAAATTGAGTAATCGAGGCTACCCTTACGGAACTTTAAGGTTGCACCTTCGTTGCAACGGAAGGCTGTGAGTTCGTGGACGACTCCTTTAACGTCTTGAACCTTAGCCTTGAGGTTTCTGAGTTCCGGTGGTATCTCGGGAGCTTCCGACATACTAAGTAAGAACACGCTTACCAGGGAGAGAGTTAGCAGACGGAAATACCTCATGCTCCTTATTTTATACCAAAAGTTTCTCAAGCTCCCTGCGGTTTATTATCTCTATATAACCCCTTTCGGTGTTAATTATTCCCTGTTTTTTCCACCTACTCATAACCCTTATTGCGGTTTCAACGGTCGTTCCCGTCATTTCCGCTATGTCCTGCCTCGTCAGAGGAAGCCTTATTATAATTTTTCCGTTCTTCTTTACGCCTATCCTATCCGCAAGCTCCAGTAAAACCTTGGCTATCCTCTCCTCAACCCTACCAGACGCTATGCTCTTGAGAATTTCGTAGGTGTGAAGTAGGTTTGCTGTTGCATCGCAGGTCATCTTTATGGCAACCGCAGGATACTTTATGGCAAGGTTTATAAAGTCCTTGTTGGATATGTATAGAACCTTAGATTTGAGTACCGCCATAGCGGTGTAGGTGCTCTTTGGTGTGCTCTTTCCCCACTCTATCCATCCGAATATGTCCCCGGGGAAGACGAGCCTCACTATTATGGTTTTCCCGTCCTGAGTCTCCTTTATTAGCTTTACGAGACCGTCAACGAGTATAAATATCCCCGGTTCAGCATCTTCCTCGAAGAATATGTAATCGTTCTTATCGTATTCACGGAAGTTCATGTATCTGACCGCTTCCCTCAGCTCGTCGGGATTCAGGTCTTCGAATAGGTGAACCTTCTTTATGAACTCGAGCTTTATATCCTCTGGAGTTCTCCTCTTAGAAGCAACTCTTTTTCCCATCCTTTGCCTCCTATAAGAACTGTCGGTTTGAAGACCACGTAGTCGGTGTGAAACCCAACCTTGTTCAACCCCCCGAAGGTGTGATTATCACCTATCGCTATGTGAACCGTTCCCAGTATCTTCTCCGCCTCCAAGAGGTTATCCGGTCTGGAAGCCTTCGGGTTCGTCCCCACGCCGAACTCGGCTATAAACCTCGCTTCCGGCATTCTCTTGAAGACATCCTCTATGTAATACCTGTAATCTTCAAAACCCTCTATGCTCTCAACACCGCCGTCTATGAACTTAAAGGTTAAGGGTCTTTCCAGGACCCTGTCGGGTGCGTATAGGACGACGAGTTTCCCGTAGGCTTCCGTCTCTACGGGAGCTACGAAGGCTTCACCCGCAGGTAGGTTTCCGAACTCTCCGGGATTGTGAAAGAGACCCGTGTCGGGAATACCCCTTCTCTCCTTTATGGAAAATTCAATGTCAGTTCCATGTTCGGACCTCACGTGAACCCACTCCGCCTCGGTCAACATCTCCGCTATGTCCCTGCTCAGGCTCGCAACGTAATGCCAGTCAACATTCATGGAGGTCAGGAACATCGTGGGGTCGAAGAGAGGCATCGAAGCGTATCTCGCACCGAAAGCCTCTGTCAGAACCTTTCTGTAAAAGGTGTGAGTGGTAGAGTAGTAAGGGAACGCCACGACCACCGTGGGAACATTTAAGGATTTTTCCTTGAGTATCCCTATCACCTCTTCGGCAGAGTAGTCTTCCTTTGCCAGAACCCTTTCCAGAAGTCCTCTCTCCTTAAGGAGGTCTATAGCTTCCTCCCCGAAGGTGAGTCTCCAGAGTTCCTCCGGTGGTTCCGAGCCGTGGGTTCCGGTGGATTTGTAAATTAAGCTCTTTACCTCGGGTGTAAACTCAAAGGCAGTCTCCCTGAATTCCTCCACAAGTTCCACCAGATAATCCTTTTCGTCGTCGGTAAAGACCAGCAGTCTGTCCTCTCTGGATAGGTTCAGGTTAACCCGGTAGAGGTTTCTTATCTGGTCTTTATACATGGCACTCCTCATATAAATTAAGATACACTTCAGGGAAATGGAAGACCCATTCCCCCTAAGAGATATTTAAGATACTCTTCGGAGAATTCAAGCCCCGCTCCTATGAAAGCTCCTCTGAGTTTATCGTTGAGAAGGTCATCACCGCCGAACCTCGTGTATAGAGGTCCTTTGAGCCTGAACTGGACTCCCACCTGAAGGTTGGGTTTAAGACCGCTCTCACCCGGTCTGTCCTTCCTTCCCGTATCCCAGATGTCCGAGTATATCCTGACCCTGTTGGAAGGGACGAAGTCAAAACCTATACCCCCCGTGGACTCTTTCAGTCCTGCCCTGACGGTGAAGTATCTGTTCTCACCTACAAAGAAGTTTTTGGCTATCTGAAGGGTGAACTCAGGTTTGAACTCTTTCTTAACTATCTCGCTTCCTCCCACTATCTGCTCCGTATATACCCTTCCTCTCGAGTCTCCTACGATTTCAAGCAGGTAGTAGGTTCTTCTGTCCGGCTCTATTCTCAGGGACATGTATCCCTTGGCATCTCCCTCCGAGTAGGCTTCCCCTCCAAAACCTACGAATATTTTGGTCTTTGTTATAACATCGCCTGCCTCTCCGAAGAGCTTAGCCCCCTTTGACACATTCTCATACAGCGCGTCGTCGGTAACGAGCTTCCCCAGAGTTCCCTCTCCGCCCTCTATCTTGGCAAGTATGTTGTCGAGCCTCTTGGAGCTGGACTTCAATCTGTGGGTTATTTCGGAAATGTTCTTTATGGAAGCCCTTATGTCCTTTCTGTTTTCCGCTATCACGGTGCTTAAGTTCTCGGACAGGTTGTTCAGGTTGTCCACGAGCTTTGGGAGTTCTCCCTTGAGGTCTTGGGATATGCTTCTGAGGTTTGCAACCAGCACCCTTATGTCCTTCCTGTTTTCGGAAGCTATACCCGCAAGCTCATCCGCAAGCCTGTCTATGGAAGCTACCGCTTCGGGAAGGGTTCTGTTGAGGTTTTCCGTAAGCTGAGCCATCTGAGAGAGGACTTCTCTGAGGTTGTCCTGATTTTCCTCTGCCATCTGCCTTAGAGTTGCGGTAAGTGCGTTGAGGTTTTCGAGGGTTTCTTTCAGGTTCTTTCTGTTCTCTTCGAGAATTTTGTTTAAATTCATAGCAACGAGACGGAAATTCTCAGCGGTTCTCGTCAGTTCTCTTATCAGTTTATCCGTATCCACAACACCCTCAGAGGTGGATATGGTGCTGTTTTCGGGAAGCTCTCCCAAGCTCGGTGTCCCCGGTGTTATGGCTAAATACTTATCTCCCATAAGCCCGAGCGTTCCTATGGTTGCGGAAGCGTCCCTGAAGAGCTTTATGTCCTTTTCCACGTTGAAGACAACCCTAACCTTGTCTCCCTCGAGGACTATGTCTTCCACCTTGCCTGCCCTTATACCGGATACACGCACCTCCGCTCCCTTAGAAAGTCCACCCACATCCTTAAAATAGACGGTGTATGTTTTTGTCTCGGGTCTGAAGAGGGGGATTTCCCCGAAGGTCAATATCAGGAATGCAAAGGCAAAGGAAGTTGCCAGAACGAAAGCTCCAAGCTTTATCTCTGTCGTCAGGTTCATTTAAATATATAGTATATGACCATCAAAAGAGCGTTTTCGGGTGTATTTGCCACCTGTCCTCTTCTATTATGTGGATTACCTTAAAGCCTTCCTTTGCAAGCTCTGCGGATACAAACCTCCTGTGGCATTCTCTCCAGTTCTTTTCAGCACACATGAAGGCAGTTTTACCTCTCTCGGAAATCTCCATTAACTTATCCAAGGCATTTCTAAACTCCGCAGATTTCGTATAACTCAGGTAGTCCTCCCTAAAACCTCCCAGCTTCTCCAGATGAATGTAATTAATCCCCTCTTCGGAGAGCTTTTTTCTTAATGTCTCCCTGTTAAATTGCGGGTTTCTCCCACTGTAGGGGACACTTCTTATGTCAACGAGGTTTTCTATACCGTAATGCTTCAATAGCTTTATGAACTCTTCGAGTTTTCTCGAACTGTGTCCTATGCTGTATATTTCCTTATTTCTTCCCATGCCTTCTTAAGACCTGTGGAAGCACTTTCTCTCAGGGACACATCACAGTATGGAGTTACAGGTGTCTCCTCCGGGTTTACCTCTATGAGCTTTGCTCCGCTTCTCTTGGCAATAAAGGGTAGTTCTGCCGCAGGATACACCTGAGCGGAAGTTCCCACCACCAGGAAGATGTCAGCCTCCTCCGAGAGCTTGAAGGCTTTTTCCAAAGCGTCCGTAGGCAGAGACTCCCCAAACCACACCACACCCGGTCGCAGAAGACCCCCGCAATATTTGCATTTTGGTGGGATTTCCTCTAAGGGAGCTTTGTATTCGAAGTATTCTTCTCTGCACTTTAGACACCTGACCTTCCATATATTTCCGTGAAGCTCTATAACTTTCTTCGACCCAGCCCTCTGATGAAGACCGTCCACATTCTGGGTTATGAGCCAGAAGTCTTTAATACTATTTTCCATCTGAGCAAGTATCCTGTGTCCCTCGTTAGGCTGTGCTTTCGCTATGAGCTGTCTCCTCCAGTCATACCACTCCCACACGAGCTTAGGGTCCTTGTTAAAAGCCTCCGGAGTGGCAAGCTGGGTCGGGTCGTATTTGTTCCAAAGACCGTCCTTTCCCCTAAAGGTGGGGATACCACTTTCTGCGGATATTCCTGCTCCCGTCAGGACTACTACCTTCATACTGAAGATTTTATGAGCTGTGAGGTTGTAAAGGGGGAGAAAGTTAGTATCATATTAAGCATGTTTCAGTTCACGGAAGAGCAGATAAAGAGGTATGCAAGGCACATAATCCTGCCCGAGGTAGGCGGGAAAGGACAGGAGAAGCTCTTAAAGTCCAAGGTCCTCGTTATAGGAGCAGGCGGACTCGGTTCACCGGCGCTCTTTTATCTGGCGGCGGCTGGCGTGGGAACAATAGGCATAGTGGATTACGATGTGGTGGACTTTTCCAACCTCCAGAGACAGATACTCCACACCACCGAGAGGGTAGGTGTTCCCAAAGTGGAAAGCGCAAAGAAGACCCTCGAAGCCCTCAATCCGGACGTGAAGGTCATCACCTACAACCAGATGGTCAACAAAGAGAACATAATGGAACTTATAAAGGACTACGATGTTATACTTGACGGAACCGACAACTTCCCCACGAGGTTCCTTATAAACGATGCCTGCTACTTTGCGGGTAAACCCCTCGTGTCTGCCGCTATGCTCAGGTTTGAAGGTCAGTGCACGGTCTTTGACTTCAGAGACAAGGAAAACTCTCCCTGCTATAGGTGCCTGTTCCCCGAGCCTCCCCCTCCGGGAATGGTGCCCTCATGCCAAGAGGCGGGAATACTCGGTTCAATAGGCGGAATAATGGGGTGCATACAGGCAACGGAAGCCATAAAGGTTATTCTCGGAATAGGTGAGCCTCTGATAGGAAGGCTCTTGATAATGGATGCTCTCTCGATGGACTTCAGGAAGGTCAAACTCCACAAAGACCCCCAGTGTCCCCTTTGCGGTAAGGAACCCAAGATAAAAGAACTTATAGAATACGACCACACATGCGAAGCGAGGTTCTGATGAAGGTCCTCCTTTCGGACTCAAATCTTATAACCTCCTCAAAGGTTTCCTCTCTGCTCAAAGGTGCAGGCTATGAAGTCGTTCCCGCAAGCAGGTGGAACAAAGCTAAGGAACTTATCGAAGAAAATCCCGATATAAAGGTTGCGGTTATAAACTTGGAAGGCTTCGGCGGTGTGGAACTCCTTAAAAACCTTAAGGAGCAATACCCACAAATCAAGACGCTAACCTACTGCGGTCATAAGAACATTCAGCTACAATCCATGGCAAATCAACTGGGAGCGGACATTGTAGTCCCCAACAGCGCTGTAGTAAGTTCGGTAGTGGAGTTAGTGGCTAAACTTCTTGACCAGAAGTCTGAATAGGGAGTTAAACTCCTCCGCATCTGGCAGAGTATGCTTGTATATTTAAAGTGTTTAGATAGGACAAGGTTTTAAATGACTTCAAAGAAAGCTTTAGCTTATTCTAATATGAAAAAGTTATGAAAAGAAGCATGAAGATACTATGTGCCAAGAAAGGAAGATTTTTATTCGTTATAATTCCCGATGACCCAGAGATAGGTTTTTATGGATACAAGATTGATACAAAAACTGGAAAAGGATATAGCTATTGTGATGATGGTTTTGAATGGAGCTCCTTACAAGAATCGGCTGATATTCATATTGAACTTTTTAAAGAAGTTTGGAATGTGGATGAAAAATTATGGAGGGAGTGTAATAAAGAGAATACAGACTTTCTAAAAAAGATAGGATTATTAGATGATAACTGGATGGAAATTTTGGGTTTGAAAAATGAATAAAAGTAAGTTTTTATTTTTTCTTTTACAGAAAGCTATTCCTGAAGAAAAAGTATTCAAATTACATTTGGGGAGTAATTAGATGAAGAAAACAGTTTTGGCTTTATGTATCACAGGAACTTTAACTTTATCTGGCTTCTCTCAAGCTGGAACTTTATCAGATGCTGACAAGGATTTCCTGTTTGGTTCTCAATCAGTTCAGGCTAAGACCATCTCTATTGAGGAGATGAAGGTAACAAAAAGGGAATGGCTATGGTTATTTGCACCATTACCATTGATGTTGAGCGTATATTATACTTGGACGACTTGGGATGGAAAAAAATATATTTGGGATGTGTCAATTTTAATGTAATAAAATTATGATTAGTCCTGAATTTTCATTAAAGAATTTCCATTTCTGTATTTATTTAATAACTTTTGGTTTTTTATTAAAAAATAGAATGAAAAATTATAGTTTTTATAAAGTTGGAGCTTTACTATTGCTCCAACTGCTACCTGTTTTTATTATTGATGTTCTGCTAATTTTATTTTTTAATATAGACTATAAGGAAATGATATACCAGATTGTGTTCGTAATATTACCTTATACTACAGTAATGTTTATTTTTTCCTTACAAAGGTTAAATAACCAGTAGCTAGCAAAATAAATATGATTACATCAAAAAAGTTATATAATCCTGGCTGAGGAGAGGAGAATGGATCCAATACTAATATTCATGACTGTTTTTATTATATTAACTTTATCTACAAAGTTAGTAAGAGATAAGACACTTAATGTTAAACAGATAATATTGATATGGGGGAAGATATTTATATTTTCTTCCCTTTTTGTTATTCCAGTGTTTATTTTTATAAATCTTGTTGCAGATTCTCAAGAATTAGCACCAGCTCTTATAAGATTTTGTATTGCTTTATTGATAGTTTCTTTTTTATCTGTTCTACTTGCTATAGTATTAAACAAATTTGACCCATTTGCCCAAAAATAAATTGCTGAAATAAATTGCAAAAATCAGTATTAGAAGATGTTACCTTACATCGTAGTCGCTATCGGGAGACTCAAAGCCCCAAGCTCTGCTTCCGGATTCACAGGCATAAAGTATTTTTATCCTGTCAGTTTCTTCCAAGGTTTTGAGTTTGTTCAGTATTGTATGGTTCATCATATGTTGAAGCGGAAGTAAATTATGTCGCCGTCCTGAACTTCGTAGTCCTTTCCTTCCAAGCGAACCAGACCGAGTTCCTTAGCCTTTGCCATAGAACCCGCCTTTATGTAATCCTCATAGTTTATAACCTCCGCCGCTATGAAGCCCCTCTGTATGTCCGAGTGTATCTTGCCCGCCGCTTCGGGAGCTTTAGTGCCCCTTACCACGGTCCACGCTCTCGTTTCCTTCTCCCCTGCGGTAAAGAAGGTTATCAGGTTAAGGAGTTTGTAACCTTCCCTTATCACCTTGTTCAGTCCCGGCTCGGAAAACCCGTAAGCCTCGAGGAGTTCCTTCCTTTCTTCTTCCTCAAGTCCAGCAAGCTGAGCCTCTATCTCCGCACACACCACCACGACGGGTGAGCCTTCCTCCTTAGCCATCTCCTTTACTCTCTGAACGTGGGGGTTGTTCTCCCCTTCGGGAAGGTCCTCCTCTCCTATGTTGGCTATATACATCACCGGCTTTGTAGTCAGAAGGAAAAGATCCTTCGTTGCATACTTCCAGGTTTCTTCCGAGAGTTCCTTTTTGTGCTTTCTGAGGGGTTCGAGGTTCTCGAGTATCTCCTTTATAGTTTTGAGGTGTTCAAACTCTTCCTTAGCTTTTTTATCACCGCCTTTGGCGGTCTTTTCAGCTCTTTCATATCTTTTGTTTACCGTTTCTAAGTCCTTAGCTATTAGCTCTAAGTCTATTATCTGAGCGTCCCGAACAGGGTCAACGGTTCCCTCCACGTGCACCACATCGGGGTTCTCAAAGCACCTGAGCACCATGGCTATTGCGTCCACCTCCCTTATGTGGGAGAGAAACTGGTTCCCGAGACCTTCTCCTTTGCTTGCCCCCTTAACAAGTCCCGCTATGTCCACGAACTCTATGAAGGTGGGGGTTATTTTCTTGGACTTTTCCAGCTCCGCTATCCTGTATAGTCTTTCGTCGGGAACCTCCACCACGCCAACGTTAGGCTCTATGGTGCAGAAGGGGTAGTTTGCTGCCTGAGCCTTGGCTGTTTGCGTGAGAGCGTTAAAGAGCGTTGACTTACCGACATTTGGAAGCCCGACTATTCCGAGATTGAAGCCCATAAGGGAATAAATTATAAAGGCATATTACCGCTCAGAACCTGCTCTTTGAGTTTTTGTAGCTCTTCAAACATTCTCTTGGTGTTGAACTTAGTCTGGTAGGTGTCAATCATCAGCTTCCAGTCCCAGTAGTTGTTTTTTGCCTCGAGGAAGGATATTTTTTCCAGCCTGTCGTTTACAAAGACCGCAAGGAAGGAAGAGAGTATGGGTTGGCTCTGTTTGAAGTGAAGCCATGCCAAGAGACCTGCCACAAAACACTCCTTCCCGTTCTTTTCCCCAAAACCCGCAACACCCAGAACTTCCCTCACCTGAGAGGGGTAAAGCCTCTTTAAACCTTCCTTGAGAGGCTCTATCAGGTTTAGAAACTCCTCTTGGGACAGACTTTCCGTTCCTTTCTCTTTGCCCCTCTTCTCCTCTCTCCTTTCCTCTCCCCCGTCGGGGGAAAACTTAACCACCTTACCCATCTACTTTGACCCGCATATATACCTTACCCCTTTTTCAGTCCTTGCCCAGTGAGGAGTATCAGGGTCAAGCTCTATCATGTCCCCTTCTTTAAGAATTATCTCCTTTCCCTCCGCTCCTATGACTACCTCTCCTTCCACCACCCACCTAACTTCCCTGTCGGGGTGGGTGTGGGTGGGGTAGTAAGTCCCCGGTGCATCGGACCAGGCATATACCGAGTATCCCCTCTCTTTGAGTATCTCCTTTATCTTCTCCTCCTCCTTAATCCCGGTCCTCTCGAACCTTACCCCCATACTTAAAATTATATTTCCCCATGATCTTAGAAAGCTGGCATGAATTTATAAACCTCGTCAGAAACTTCTTTGCACGCAGGGGATACTTGGAGGTGTCCACCCCCATACTTTTGAGGTTCCCCAACTTGGACACCCACATAGAACCCATACCCGTGGAGGTCAAGCTCAGGGGAAAGCCTCAACTGCGCTGGCTCCAGACCTCGCCCGAATACTCCATGAAGAAACTCCTCTCCCGCTACAAGAGGAGCGTATTCCAGGTCGCAAAGGTATTCCGAAACGACGAGGTGGGAAAACTGCACAGAATTGAGTTTCACATGCTCGAGTGGTATAGGGTGGGAGGAGATTATACTGACCTGATAAAGGAGATAAAGGAACTCCTTGCGGAGTTGTTCGGTTTTAAGGAGTTTGAGGAGCTTTCCGTAGAGCAAGCCTTTAGGGAGTTTTTGGGTGTAGAGCTAAGCCACGACGGGGAAGAGCTGAGGAAAACCCTTGAGAGGAAAGGGATTTACCACCAAGAGGACGAGGACTGGGAGACCCTCTTTTACAGGGTGTTTGTAGAGGTGGAAAGAAAGCTCGGCCGGGAAAAGCCTACCTTCCTGAAGGACTTCCCGCCCCAACTCTGCACCCTTGCGAAGGTAAGAAGTGGCTATGCGGAGCGCTTTGAACTCTTCATAAAGGGTGTGGAGCTTGCCAACGGCTGGACCGAGGAGACAGACCCCTCGGAGGTCAGGAGACGCCTCGAGGAAGAAGCCCGCAAAAGGAACCTTCCTTTGGACGAGGAGTTCATAGAAGCCCACAGGGACATGCCCCCCTGTGCAGGATGCTCCATAGGACTTGACAGGCTCTTTATGCTCTGGGTTGGAAAGGAAAGTCTCTCGGATATAGAATTATTTAGTGATGAACTCCTTTGAGCTTTTTCTGGACATAGTGCTTACCTTTTCCGACCTGAAGTGGTCCCAGTTCAGGGACGACCTCGTGGTAAAGTGCATGAAAGCCCTCAGAAAGTTCAGGGACGGCAGGAGCGTTGGGGAAGTCCTTGCGGATAAAAAGCTAAGCTCGGAGATAGAGGGTGTTTTGGAGAAGCTCCATTCCTTTGCAAGCTCCGTTCCCAAGGAGGAGGTTAACAGGCTCATAGATGCCCTCGGAATGTTCACCAAAGCTCCCGCTCCCTGCAAGACTAAGATAATCTCCATAGTGGAGACCATGCTCGGCAGGGTGGAGGCAAAGGGGTGAAGATAGGGGACATACTTAAGAGGGGTGTCTTCAGCGTCTCCTTCGAGTTCTTTCCCCCCAAAACCCCGGAAGGAGAGAGGCAGCTCTTTGAGACTATCGAGCACCTGAGAAGGTTAAAACCCACCTTCGTCTCCGTTACCTACGGAGCGGGAGGCTCAACGAGGGACAGAACGAGGAACATAGTCAAGAGAATTCACGAGGAGACGGAACTCACCGTGATGGCACACCTGACCTGCATAGCCCACACCAAAGAGGAGCTGATAGACATACTCAAAGACTACAGAGACATAGGTATAGAGAACATACTCGCTCTGAGGGGAGATGTCCCCCACGACAAGCCCGACTTCAGACCCCCGGAGGGTGCATGCAGGTATGCGGTGGACCTCGTTAGGTTGATAAGGAGCGAATTCGGAGACCACTTTTCCGTCGGAGTTGCCAGCTATCCGGAGGGACATCCCGAGTCTCCCAACATGGAGTGGGAAGTGCGCTTCTTCAAAGAGAAGGTATCCGCAGGAGCGGATTTTTCCATAACCCAGATGTTCTTTGACAACTCTTACTACTACGAGTTCTTAGAGCTTTGCTCAAAAGCGGGTATAGACATCCCCATAATACCGGGGATAATGCCGATAACCAACTTCAAGCAGATAAAGAAGTTTGCGAGCATGTGCGGAGCGACCATACCCCAGTCCCTTATAGACAGGATGGAGCCGGTGGAAAACGACCCAAAGGAGGTGGCAAAGATAGGTGTTGAGTTTGCCATAAAGCAGTGCGAGGACTTACTGCACAACGGTGTCCCTGGTCTTCACTTTTACACCCTGAACAGGTCAAAGGCTACCCTTGAGATTTACGAGGCAATAAAGGATCTAATACCCGCAAGGGTCCGATAACTATCAAGGTCCTATGTGTCTTACGAAGGAGGGTATCTCCTCGTTCCTGAGCCAACCTGCGTCTTCGAGCCTCTCGTCCACGAAGTCTTTATCCTTACCGAGTTTGTTAGCCAAGTATTCCACGAAGCCAGCCCTGTTCCCTTTGAACTTCTCTATCTCCTCTTCGCTTACCTCCGGGAAACGAGCGGTTATGCGTCTCTTTACCTCCTCCCAAGCCGCTTTGTTGTCGTATAGCAAGAACTTCTTGTTCCTCACACCGGTTTTTGTAACGAGGTCCTTGAGCTGCTGAACCATCTCCGGGTCGTAGGTAACTATGGCTTCTGCCATAACCGGGTCTAAGGTGTAGTAAATTCCGAATAGCTTTCCGAGAAGCCTTCTCTTGGTTCTTATAAAGAGGTTAAGTTTGTCCTTGACCTCTTCGAGCCTCTCGTAAAGTAGCTCCCAGTAGTTGAGCATTTCCAACTCAAGTCCACCGAGATACCTTATGTGAGCGGTAAGCTCGCTTATGCTGAAGTTGGGTTTTGCCCGAGTTTGTTTGGTCTCCTCCTTCTTCTGGGAGTCTCCGTAGTCAACGTGGACGTCGGTGTGAACGGGAGGTATTATGTGATAGCTCTCCGACTCCCAACCTGCTTTCCTCAGAATTTGCTCCGCTCCGTGCTCGTCTATGTTGTAGCGTTCCATCAGGAGCTTTTTAAGACCTTCCCTGTCCTTCTTAAACTTGTCCAGCTCCTCTTCCGGTATGTTAACGTCCACATAAACGAGCTTTTCCTCACCGTTCTCGTTCCGCACTATTATGTTCTTCCTGCCGTTTATGTTCCTCTTTATAAATTCCCAGTCCTCGTCGGTCATGACGGGTTCAGGGTGCCAGCGGGAGTCCATCTCGCTCTCAAGCTCGAGGTAGGGAACGGTCTCATACCAGGTTGCCTTTGTGAGCTTCTCCTCTATGAGTTCTACCGGCTCTCCGAGCCTGCTGTGGACGTAGTCTATAAACTCCTGCCTTTTGAACTTGAACCTGTCTATTTCGTCGAAGGTAAGCTCGGGGAAAAGTATCTTGAGCTTATACCTTATGTAATCCCAGTTTCCGAAAAGGTTCTGGGGTTCTAATATCTCCTCGAAGTAAGGGTGCTTTTTCATGAAGTCGAAGTAGTAGGAAATATACTGCCTGACACGGGGGTCCGTGTTGATGAGAGCGTCCATAAACTTGGGGTCGAAGTGCTTTATCATGGACAGGAGCCGTGCTATGTTCACCTTCTTTATGTTGTGCAGGTGGCACAGCTCGATTGCGTAATCCTTCGGTATTCGGTCGTTAATCTTGCAGTATTCGTTCATAACGTCCATCTCACGCTTTAGCAGTTCCCTCAGAAGAACGAGCTTTTCAATCTGAGAAAGTTCTTCCTTCAAAACCAAGGTTTCAAATACTCCCATTTCACCACCTCCCTTACTTATAAATTTCTTACCCTCTGCTACTCTTGGCTCTGACCAACCTCAGAGTTTCCGAAAGAATTAATCGGGGGTCTATGTCCAAACACCTGTAATCTCCAAGTTTGCACTCTCCCTTGCCGTGAATGTCGCAGGGTTGGCATTCCAGCCCCTTTATTACAACCTTTCCCTCCTCCGGATAAAGGGAGAACCCCAGAGTGGGGTGCGTCCCACCGTATATCTGAACCGCAGGAGTTTTGACAGCTCTCGCACAGTGCAGAAGCCCTGAGTCGTTTCCCACAAACACGCTCCCGAGCCTTATAACACCCAAGACGTCAGCCAGCCCGAGCCTACCGCACAGGTTCACCCCCTCAACCTTACCGAGCCTCTTTCTGTCCTCCTCGTCCCCCACCCAAACCACCTCAAAGTTGTTTTCTCTGAGCAAACCTGCCAGCTCCCTGTAGTAGGGGTAGGCTTTCTTTTTGTATCTGGCACCGGGAGCGAGAACCACGAATTCCTCCGATGGTAAAAACTCCCTCAAGCGGGACAACCTCTCCTCCGAAAGGAGTATCTTGGGGAGCGGACTTGCCCCTTCGCTTAGCTTTCCCAAGGCTTTGAGGTAAGCTTCCGTAACGTAAAAGGGTTTTCTAAAGCGCTCGAACCTGACCGCAAGCCTCCTTCTGAGGCTGTCCTTTTTGTAGCTTACCCACTTCCCTCCGAGAGCGAGCCTGAGCCTGAAGGTCTTGATGTTCCTGTGAATGTCCACGAAGAGGTCAAACTTTTTCTTTCTCAGGTTCCTTATAAAGTCATGGGAGAAGAGGTCTCCCTTCGTTGTGGGTATGGTATTCACCCTCCAGTCGTCCTCGAAGAGCTGATGGTAAGGCTTGAAGGTAAGGAGGAAGACCTTATAACCCGAATTTACCAGAGGGTCTATCAGCACCGAGCTGAGAACTACGTCTCCCAGAGATGAGAGACGGATTACGAGAGCTTTCTTCATCAACCACCGCTCACGGGGGGTATCACCGCTACCGTTTCGTCCCCTTCCAGTTTGAAGTCGTCGCTTACATACTCTTCGTTAACCGCAAACTTAACCCTGTCAATTATATCTGCCACTTGGGGGTGTCTCTCTTTCAGAACTTTCTTTAGCTCTCCTACGCTACCCTTGAACTCGATACTTTCTTCCGAACCCAGCTTTTCCCTCAGAATGGAGAAGTATAAAACCCTTGGCATACCTCTTTAATATAGACTATCATTAAAGAAGATGGGGGAGAAGGGGAAGCTGTTAGACTTTCTCGGCAGGAGCGTTCTCTTTAAAAACCTCCCTGAGAGTGATTTAAGAAAAATATCCTTGATGTTTGAAACTATAGACCTCCCCATGGGGGAGGTGCTTTTTTACGAAAAGGAAAACAGCAGTGATATGTATCTCGTGCTCGAAGGTAAGGTCAGGGCTTCCCTCTTTGACGAGCATGGGAACGAACTCGTCCTTGCGGAATTGGGTCCCGGAGAGTTCATAGGTGAGATGAGCATGATAGACCAGCTACCCCGTTCCGCAACAGTCATAGCTCAGGAACCGACCAAACTCGCAATGCTTAGAAGGGAGACCTTTTTGAAGATACTGAGGGATAACCCCGACATAGCGATAAACGTTATAAAGGCTCTCGTTGCAAGGCTCAGAAGAACGGACGACATGGTGGAAGCTCTCGCTTTCAGGAATGTGGAGAGCAGAATAGTGAAGTTCCTCGTCGAAGCAGGCAGGGAGAGGGGAGTTATGGAAGAAGGCAAATACAAACTCAGAAAGATGACCCACAGGGACCTTGCCTCGAGAATTGGGTCTTCCCGTGAGGCAGTTACCAAGGCTCTCAAGACTTTAACCTTTAAGGGAATTATAGAGGAGAGGGGAAACTTCTGGCTCGTATCTCCAGATGCGGAGGAGGATATAGACCCTTAGGAAATTCTCTCGAGAACCCTCCTTATCCTGTAGGCTATCCTCTCCTTCGGGAGTGTGGAAAGCAGAACGTCAATACCCACACCTTCGAGCTGTCCCGTCAGCGCTATCCTCAGAGAGTGCCATATCTCCTTGGGCTTCACACCGAGTTCCTTTTGAATTTCCTTTGCGAGCTTTTTAACTTCTTCAGGTGTATCTATGTCCCTATCTTTGAGCTTTTCCAGGAAAGCGGACAAAACCTCGTAGCTCCTCATGTCCTCTAACCTGGACCACAGCTCGGGTGGGATTTTCACATCGTCCACGAAGAAGGGTCTGAGCTTTTCCACCATCTCCGAGAAGGTATCGTAGGCATCTCTCGTCCTTTCGAGAACTCTCTTTACATACTCCTCGTCGCTCACGTCGTATCCTGCTCTCTTCAGGAAGGGAAGGGCACTTTCGTAGAGTCTTTCTAAGCTGACCACTTCCCTTATATATACACCGTTCATCCAGCGGAGCTTTTCCCTGTTGAAGACCGCAGGAGCGGAGTTTACATCTTTGAGGTCAAAGAGTTTTATAAACTCTTCCTTCGAGAAGATTTCCCTTTCCGTTCCCGGTGGAGACCACCCCAGAAGGCAGAGGTAGTTAAAGAGAGCTTCGGGAAGATACCCTTCCTCCCGGTAGTTCATCACAGAAACCGCTCCGTGTCTTTTGGAGAGCTTGCTCCTGTCCTCCCCGAGGATAACCGGCAGGTGGGCAAACTTGGGAACCTCAAAACCGAGAGCCTCGTAGATGAGTATCTGCTTGGGTGTGTTGGGTATGTGGTCTTCTCCTCTTACCACGTGGGTAATACCCATCAGCGCATCGTCAACTACCACCACGAAGTTGTAAGTGGGGCTTCCGTCGCTCCTGACTATCACGAAGTCCCCGAAGTCGTCCGCATTTATGGATATGTGTCCCTTGACCAGGTCCTCAAAGATTATATTCCTCCCGTCAGGAACCCTGAACCTTATGGTAAAGGACTTTCCCTCCCTCTTGAGCTTTTCTACTTCCTCGGGAGAAAGGTGTCTGCACTTTCCCGAGTAGCGGTATGCAACTCCTCTCCTTTGGGCTTCTTCCCTTTCCCTGTCAAGTTCTTCCGGGGTGCAAAAGCAAGGGTAAGCGTGTCCGCTCTCAAGGAGCTTGTTCACATACTCCCTGTATATGTCAAACCTCTCGGACTGACGGTAAAACTCGTCCCATTCAATCCCGAGCCACTCGAGGTCTCTGAGAAGCATCTCTTCGTATTCTCTTTTCGAGCGCTCCCTATCGGTATCCTCAATTCTCAGAACAAATCCACCACCGTGATGCCTTGCAAAGAGATAGCTGAATATGGCTGTCCTTGCATTTCCTAAGTGCAGATATCCGGTCGGGCTGGGTGCAAACCTCGTCTTAACCATAGCCAATAAATTTTAACCCCTTAGTATGATGAAGAGGTTAGGAATGTAGATTTCACAAAGCATCTATCATCTTTATAAACGGTATCCTTTTAAAATCTTGGTCAGAGGAAAGCAAATATTCAATGTTCCTTGACTGCATAGCTCTTATAATCAGAGCGTCGTTACCAAACAAACCATATTGTTGCATTAATTCGGGGAGTTTTAAAACCCACTCCTTTTTGACTTCTAAAATCTCTATATGGTAAGCTTTTATGAATTGTGGAATAACATTAGTCAACTTTTTACCTATCTCCATAACAATTTTTGGGTGTCTTCTGAGTTTACTTATTGTCTTACTCCTAAAACCATATTTATCCTTAGCTATCAAGACCATTTCTTTAAATATGAATTCATCTACGCACCGAGAGGAAGTTATCAACTTACATTTCTTCTCTAATGCAAGTTTAAAAATTTCTAAAGTTATATCATTGCAAGAACCATGTAAAAAAAGAATAAGAGCTGATGTGTCCACAAATATTGACCTTCCCCTAATCTTCATATGCCAGTTCCTTGTTGTTGATTATTTCTTTCAATAAACTTTCATTTACCTTCCCAAGAGATCCAAAAAAAGGTAATTCCTTCCGCTCTTTTTCCTTCAAAATTGCGAAAGCGAGCTTTTGAATCTCCTTATATTTAGCATCGGGTTTGCGCTTTAGCGCTTCTTCAATAGCCCACCTGAGATGAGGTGGAGGTTTTATCTTCCTCTTATTCTTTCGCTTATGTTTCAGTAGTCCAAGCTCTTCCTTTACGGCAGCAATGTAACAGGTCTTAAAGGAATTAGGTGAATTTATGTTGCGCATAGTTATAATCTAATATAGTGATAGTCCGCAAAGCAAGACTATAGGATAAAAAGTCTAAGCCACTACCACCTATGCCTCGTTAAGATATAATAAACGGGAAAAAAGATACGAGGAGGTCCGGTATGAAGCTCACCTTCAGCGTTATAAAGGCAGATATTGGCGGTTATGTGGGGCACTCGGATACCCACCCGGAGGTGGTAAACACGGTAAGGAGCGTGGTTGAGGAGGAGGTGAAAAAAGGAAACCTGATAGATATGGACATACTGACCTGCGGTGATGATATTGCTATAGTTATGACGCACACCCACGGGGTGGATAGTGAGATAGTTCACGGCATAGCCTGGAGAGCCTTTGAAAAGGGGACGGAGGTTGCAAAGAAGCTCAAGCTCTACGGTGCCGGGCAGGACCTGCTCACCGATGCCTTTAGCGGAAACATAAAGGGGCTTGGACCCGGCGTGGCGGAGATGGAGTTTGAGGAAAGACCTTCCGAGCCTGTTATCGTTTTCTTTGCGGACAAAACCTCACCCAGTGCGTGGAACCTTCCCCTCTACGAGATGTTCGCTGACCCCATGAACACCGCAGGACTTGTTATAGACCCCAAGATGCACGACGGATACACCTTCGAGGTTCTGGACGTTTACACGGGAAAGGCGGTTAAGCTCAGCACACCCGCAGAACTTTACGACCTTCTGGCTTTGATAGGCTCTGTAGGGAAGTATGTGGTCAAAAATGTTTACAGGAACTACGACGGGGAGATTGCCGCTACCGCTTCCACCCAGAGGCTTTCCCTCATGGCTGGACAGTATGTGGGCAAGGACGACCCCGTTATGATAGTTCGTGCTCAGAGCGGATTTCCTGCGGTTGGGGAAATACTCGAACCCTTTGCAAGACCGTGGATAGTTGAGGGTTGGATGAGAGGTTCTCACAACGGACCCCTTATGCCCGTATCTTTTGAGGATGCGAGACCTTCAAGGTTCGACGGACCACCCAGGGTTATAGCCGCAGGTTATCAGGTGGCGGAAGGAAAGCTCGTGGGACCAACCGACCTATTCAAAGACCCTGCTTTCGATAAGGCTCGTCAGAGCGCTCAGGACATGGCGGACATTCTTAGGCGTCAGGGAATATTTGAACCCCACAGGCTTCCTGCAGAGGAGATGGAATACACAACCCTTCCCAAAATACTCAAGAAGCTCGAGGGAAGGTTCTACGACTTGGAAGAGCAGAGGCTCGACAAGGACCAGGTTCTCGAAAAGGAAGACATGGATTAAAGCCTGTCCCCTATGTGTTTTTCTAAGAAGCTGAGTATGTAGCTCAGCTTCCTGTCCCTCTTTGCCTCTTCCTCTATCTTTTTTATTCCATATATGACCGTTGAGTGGTCCTTGCGGTTGAAGGCTCTTGCTATCTCTATCAGAGAGGCGTCCGTAAGTTTTTTACACAAATAAAAGGCTATGTGCCTTGCCTTGTTAACCTTTTTAGACCTCTTGTTCCCCACAAGGTCTTCGGGTTTTAGTCCGAAGTGGAGGGCTGTGTAAAGTTTTATCTTTTCTAAGTCGTTTTTGGAAAGGCTCTTTTCCTTTAGGTGTCCCGTTCCCTTCAACTTTATGCTTCTTATGGTTCCCTCTATGTCCCTTACGTTGTTGGATGTGCTTTCCATAAGGAGTTGGACTATTTTGTCTTGAACCTCTATTCGAAGCTCCTGGAGCTTTCTCTTTATTATCTCGAGCTTCGTTATCTCGTCCATGCAAACCTCTACTACGAGTCCACCTTCGAACCTGCTCACCAGTCTGTCGGAGACGTCCTTGAGTTCCTTCGGATGTCTGTCTGAGGCTAAAACTATCTGTTTTTCGTTCAGGAACATGTGGTTGAATATGTTGAAGAACTCTATCTGAGTTCTCTCCTTTCCCGACAGGAACTGGACATCGTCCAGAAGCAAAAGGTCTATGTTTCTATACCTGTTTCTGAACTCCTTAATCTTGCCTGACTTTATGGAGTCCACCATCTCTTCGGAAAAATCCGTAGCGGATTTGTAAACCACGCTGTATCCTCTGCGAGCGCACTCGTTACCTATAGCCTGAAGAAGGTGGGTCTTTCCGAGTCCCACACTCCCATATATGAATAGGGGGTTGTAAATTTTGCCCGGTTCTTTTGCCACTTCAAGAGCTACCTCGTAGGCAAGTCTGTTTCCCTCCCCTACTATAAAGTTCTGGAAGGAGAACCTGCTACTCAGACCCTCTGCGGTTTTGCTTTCTTTATTCTCTTTGACCTGCCTTTCTTCCTCCAGAACTACGACGACGGAGTTTTTAATACCGTTCCCGAGTTTAGTCAGAAGTAGCTTCTCAGCTTTCTCCTTGAGGGTTTCATCTTCCGTAAGTAGATAAACCTTACCGTTTCTCTCCTCCATGCGAAAGTTGGTCAGAATTCTGAGAAGGGACTTGTCGATTTTCTCCAAGTATGCGAGAAAGGTCTTTATGCTGGCTCCCTCCATGGTCTTAACTATTCTTTCAGCTTGGGGGACACTGCGTAGGAGTTAATTAAATCTCTCTATCATAGACTTAAAGGAACGACTACAAGTTATTTGAAGAGCGATAAAAATTCTTCTTCCCTTAGAGGCTCTATGTTCTCTATCTCCAAGTTTTCCTTGAGGTGCTGGGTTCTGCTCATTCCCACCAGTGCGGTTCCCACACCCGGTGTGCTACGAACGAACTGCAGAGCCACAAGCACGTCCTTGTCAATACCGAACCTTTCTTTGAGCTGGTCGGGAATTCTACCTATCACATTTCCCTGATATAGAGAAGCGCTCGTATAGACGTAAATTCCGAGTTCCCTGCAGGCTTCGAGGGTGGAAACCTTCTTTCCGTTAATGGTCTGGTTTTTCAGGGAGAAGGCTTCGTGCATGCCGAGGTTGTAGGGTAGCTGAAGGAACTTAAAACCGTGCTGGTGTCCTCCGACCTCCTTTGCCAGTTCAAGGACATCCGTAAGGCTGAGGTATTGCCTTGCTCCCTCGGGTATGCGAAAACCGTGCCAGGTGGCAAGTCCGTAAAAAAGAAGCTTTCCCTCCCTTCTCTTCTCTTCTAAAACTCCAAAACACTCCCTTATCTTGTCGTAGAACTTGTCTCTTTCAGTAAAGAGAAGCTGTTCCTCGGGATTGTGAAGGAAGTAAACCTCTATGCGGTCAGTTTGTAAGTTTTCTATGCTCTTTTCAAAACACCAGTCTATAAACTTACCTCCCAAGTAGTGTCCCTGGGGGGTCATCTCGTTGGGGTCTATTATTCCCGTCTTGAGGAAGTTTTCCTCAAAGAATACTTTGGGGTCTTCCCCTGCGTCCGCATCGAAGGGAACATACCCTCCCTTGGTGGATATGAAAAGCTTATCCCTGCCTACCTCCCGAGCGACCCTGCCTATTACCCTTTCACTCTTCATGTATCGGTAGTTTATGGCTGTGTCCACCACGTTTATTCCAAGCTCAACGCCGAGCTTAATGGTTTCAAAGTATCTTTGGTCAGTCTGTGCGTCCAGCTCACCGAGGTAGGTTCCTATCCCAAGCTCAGAGAGCTTGTATCCCAAAAACTCCTTGTATCTCATGACTCCTCTTCCTCCTCAACCTTTGCAAGGCTCTTTTCGTCGCTTTCCTTCTTCTTTATGGTTTTACCCAGCAGTATGGAAACCTCATACAGAACCAGCAGGGGAATAGCCATAAGCACCTGAGTTGCCACATCGGGTGCTATCAAGGCTCCTACGAGGAAGGCAACCACTATGAAGTATCTCCTGAACTTCTTGAGCTGTTTCTCCGTAACTATGCCTGCCCTCTGGAGCATGTAAAGGAATATGGGCATCTCAAAGGCTATCCCAAAAGCTATCAGCATCTTAAGAACGAAGCTTATGTATAGGTTTACGGATAGATATGGAGTAGCAGCAAGCTGGGAGAACCCGAGACCCAAGAGAAACTTCAAAGCCATAGGCAGAACCACGAAGTAGGCAAAAACCCCACCCATCACGAAGAGGACCACAGAAGACAACAGGAGAGGAATAAAGAGCTTCTTCTCGTTAGGGTATAGAGCAGGCTCCACGAAGCGCCAAATCTCAAAGAGTATTACGGGAGAGGCTAATATCAAACCTACCGTTAGGGAAATCTTTATGAGTATAAATAGGGGTTCCGTGGGGGACAGGGTTATAAGCTCAACTTCTGGATAGGACTTTATTACGGGAAGCTTTAGAAACTCAAAGACATAGCGTGCAAAGTAAAAGGAACCACCCGCAGCTATTATAAAGGCTATTATTGACCTAATTAGTCTTGTTCTCAGCTCCCTCAGGTGTTCCGTGAGGGGCATCGTCGGAAGTTGATTGTTCTCTGCGCTCATTCTTTTCAATATCCTCCTCTATCTCTTCCATGTCTTCCTCAAGCTCATCATTATAATCCTCGACCGTTACGTCGGGCAGTGGCTCGTCGGGTTCGTCCTCCGTTTCGTCTTCAGTTCTATCCTCAAGCTCCCCCTTCTGTTCCTGCTCCATGATTTTTCTGTTCATCTCCTCCATGTAAGCCTGCATGCGAACCTCGTCCCACATCTCCCTCACCTTTCGCATGGCTTCACCGAGCTTGACCGCAAGGTCCATCATCCTTTCGGGACCCAACACGATGAAGGCTATTATCAGAACTATGAGAAGCTGAATTTCCATGACCTTATTATTATAGGGTTTGTGTTATAAAATATCTTCCCATGGCTGGGAGCATAGATATAAACAGGATTACCAGGGACATATTCATCGAGCACAAGGGAGAACCCTATCGGGTTGTCGATTACGAGCACGTAAAACCCGGAAAGGGTCAGGCTTTCGTCAGGGTAAAGGCAAAGAACATGCTCACGGGAAACGTTATAGAGATAACCTACAAGGCTTCGGACACCATACCCCTTGCGGATTTCGAGCAGGCTTTTGCGGAATACTCCTACAGCGACGGGGAAAACTACTACTTTATGAACACCCAGACCTACGAGATGGTGGCAATCCCCAAGGAGAAGATAGAGGAAGAGGCAAAGTTCCTCAAAGAGGGGATGCAGGTGGTGGTCTTTTCCTATCAGGGTCAGCCTGTGGGGATAGAGCTTCCCAAGCACGTGGAGCTTAAGGTGGTCGAGACGGAGCCTGCCTTTAAAGGAGACACCGCAGCAGGGGGAACGAAACCTGCAAAGCTCGAAACGGGAGCGGTAATTCAGGTTCCCTTCTTCGTAACGGAAGGGGATATTGTTAAGGTGGATACGAGAACGGGAGCTTACGTGGAAAGGGTGAAGTGATGGATAAGGACTTTATAAGGGAGCTTATAGACCTCGTCAAAAACTCCAACATAAGGTCCATAAAGATTGAAAGCTCGGAGGGAAAGATTGTAATCGAGACCCACAGGGGTGAAACGGCTCCCCATAGACCTCCCAAAAAACCTCAAAGCCTCGAAGATTTCAAACACCAAGAAGTTCTTCCCCCTTCGGAGGACATAAAGGAGGAGGAAAAGGAACTGCACGTTATAAAAAGTCCCTTAGTGGGAACCTTTTACCGCTCACCCTCTCCCGGTGCTCCACCCTTCGTAGAGGTTGGGGACATAGTATCCCCGGGACAGGTTCTCTGCATAATAGAAGCTCTTAAGGTTATGAACGAAATAGAGAGCGATGTTAGGGGAAGGGTAGAAAAGATACTCGTGGAGAACGGAGAGACCGTCGAATACGGACAACCTCTGTTTCTGATAAATACAGACATCTAACTTACCGTATGTCTTATAAAGGCAAGGCTCGCAAGCACGAAAACGAACCCCACCATGGAAAGGAAGGAAAGCTGAGAGGGCTTCAGCCCTTTAATTAAGTTCAGATGAACCAGAACCGCATAGTAGAGCCACAGCCCCAAGGTGAGTATGAGCTTGGGGTCGTTTATCCAGTGCCTACCTAAGTAGTCCTTAGCCCACAGACTACCGAAAATCAGGGTCAAGGTCAGGAATATAAACCCGAGGTTGAGGAGTATTCTCTCCATCTTGCGCAAAAGATTTACGGGTATCATAAACCCACCGATGTGCTTGGCTTTGAGCTTTTTCTCCACCGCAAACTTTATCAGAGAAGAAGCCCCCGCAAGTATCAAGGAAGCGTAGGCAACCGCTGCGGAAAGAATGTGATACACATAAAAGGGGTTTTTGTAGCCTACTTCCTTTGCCGGAAGACCAAGAAATGTGGTCAGAAAACCTATAAAGGCAACTATGAGACCGAAATCTCCTATGTTTCTCTTAAGACCCAAATTCACGACCACAAATATCACCACCAGCAGGTTTCCCATCAGAGAGACCATGCTGTAAACGTCCCCCACGGGAAAGTGCCCGGTGGAAAAGTATCTCTGGAAAAAGTAAAGAGCGTAAAGGATAAAAGATAGAAGAAGACTTAAGGTCGGAAGGCTTTTAAGGTTAATACCCAGAAAAACCTTGAGAAAGAAAAGCACACCCGATACTACATAGAGGATTACCGAGGATAGGAGAAAGAGCATAGGAATAATTTTATCAGCTGAGCTGGAGCATCCTCTCTATGGGTCTCTTAGCTCTCTCAATTATGTCCTCCGGTAGGTTTACCTCGTTTATTTCGTTCTTGAGGGTTTCATAGACCTTGGGTAAAGTTATCCCCTTCATGGTGCAACAGTAAACTGTTCCGCAGTAGTTCATAGACTCGGGGAATATGTATTCCTTGTTAGGGTTCTTCTTCATCAGGGTGTACTTCAGACCTACTTCCGTTATGATTATGACCCTGTCCGCATCCACGCTCGTAGCGTATTTGATTATCTGGGAAGTTGAACCTACAAAGTCAGCAATCTCTATGACCTTGGGGTGGCACTCGGGGTGAACCGCAACCTTTGCGTCGGGATAGCGTTCCTTGAGCCTCATCACTTCCCTTGCGGTAAACTCAAAGTGAGGCGGGCAGAACCCCTTCCATATAACGAACTCCTTTTCGGGAACCTGCTTTGCCACCCACTCTCCGAGAGCTTGGTCCGGCAAGAAGACTATCTTCTTGGACTCTAACTTCTTGATTATCTTCGGAGCGTTTGCGGAAGTAACGCATATGTCTATTTCAGCCTTAACGTCTGCGGTGGTGTTTATGTATGCGACGAACTCCGCATCGGGGTGTTTCTCCCTGAGCTTTTTCACCTGCTGAGCTGTAATCATGTCTGCCATCGGGCATCCGGATTCGGGGTTAGGGTGCAGAACCTTTTTCTGGGGGCTGAGTATCTTTGCGGTTTCACACATAAACCTGACACCGCAGAAGACTATTATGTCCGCTGTGGTATTTGCCGCTTTTCGGGACAGCTCGAGGGAGTCCCCCACAAAATCAGCTATGTCCTGAACTTCAGGTCTCTGGTAGTAGTGAGCAAGTATTACCGCATTCTTCTCCTTTGCAAGCCTTCTGACTTCCTCCTGAAGTTCCTTTATCTCATCTTGAGTAAGCTCTCTATCCTGAACGATCTCAACGCTTACACTCATACGAACCTCCTTCCTTAGCGGGTTTGAGGATATAATTTATCCACCTCGGTATAATACTTCAACCTATGAGGTCCCTAATTCTCGCTTCCGGCTCTCCCCGCAGAAGGGAAATCCTGTCCATGCTGGGCTTTAGCTTTGAGGTTATTCCAGCCGACATAGAGGAAGATGTATTCGGGGACCCGATTACCACAGCAAGGACGCTCGCTAAGAGAAAGGCTCTGCGGGTTTGGCAACGACACAAAGGCTCCTTAGTGGTGGGTGCGGACACTCTCGTCTTTCTGGGGAGCAGTATCATAGGAAAACCTAACTCCGAAGAGGAAGCCTTTAAAACTCTTAGACTCCTGTCCGGCAGGTGGCACAAGGTAGTTACAGCTGTCGCTGTGGTGAGTAAAGGGATTCGTATTACTGTTCACGACATAGCGAGGGTGAAGTTTAAGGAATTGAGCGACAGGGAGATAGAGGAATACATATCAACCGGGGAGCCGATGGACAAGGCAGGTGCTTACGGAGTGCAGGGATACGGCTCTACTATTGTAGAAAGGATAGAGGGAAACTTTTACACGGTTATGGGCTTTCCCATTCATAAGGTTTTTCCCGTTTTGAAAGAGTTTATTGGTTAGTGTTAACCGCTTAATTCTTAACTTCTCCTTTAGTTTCTTTATTGGAGAGCTTGGTTAGCAGTATGAACATGCCTATAAGCAAGCTAAAGGTTAGGACAAGCATTATAGCCAAATCAGTCATCGGGATACCTCCTTTCATATAAGATAGAAAACACGATGGAAATAAAAAGCCCTGCTACAAAGCCTCCGAAAAGGAGCCATCCTGCCTAATTGTCCTGAATTAATATGCTAACTACGGATGCTATAAATAATCCTGCGGTTATAGCTTTTGTGATGTCTATGAGTGTTCCAAAGGCTTTTTTCATACTTCCTATTAATTTACCTGAAAACCTCGAAGAGGTATTCTTCACCTTCTAAAGAAATTTTTACGAATTTGGGAAGTCCTTTAAAGGTTCTGAACTCTCTCCCTCGTTCCCACGCTCTGACTTCAAAACTTTCAAACCTGCCTATCTCCATTAGGGCTTTTCTGTCTATTTCCTCTAAGGTGCCGTAGGGATAGGGAAATTCGTAGTAGTAGAGCTTTCCATCTTCGAATATGTAGGCACACTTTACCACTCCCTTGTTGAAGCTCCCTGCGGTGGTGAGCATGTATATGCTGTGGAGTTCTATCTTTATGTCCTTTGCACCGAATATCTTTCGCTGGAGGTCCCAAAATAGGGTGGCTTTGGCTTTGAGTTTCTCGGAACCTTCCGTTATGCTAAGGCTCGAGTCTATTCCCCTTGAGAATACGAAGAGGAGAACGGAAAAGGTAATCCCCAGCAGGGTCAGAACTAAGAGAACCTCTATAAGGGTGAAGGCTCTACCTTGCTTCATACTTTATAAAAAACAATCCACCGTATGAGTATGTGGCTTCCCTCACTGCGGGGAAGTCCGGGAGTTTCCTCCTTTTAACTTCGAGACCTGTGTGGTCTCCTTCCTTAAGCTTTCTGTCCAAGGTGAGAAAAGTTTGGAATGTCGTTCTGGACTCTTCGTATTTGGACGCTGAAAAGGACAGGAATTCCAGCAGAAGGGTAAAGGATACACCGATTATGGTTATGGCTATCACGAGTTCGAGGAGGGTAAAACCTCTCTCAGAGGTTCCAGACATCTATGTCGTCCTCCGTTCCCTCCTCACCGTCAGGTCCTTTGGATTTGAGTTCGTAAGGTCTGTTTCCTCCGGGTGATATGTATATGAAATCCCTATCCCAGCCGTCCTTCGGAACCTTGTCCAGATACTTCTTCCAACGGGGAGGAATGGGTGGTGTAGTGGGCTTTTCTACGAGAGCTTTAAGTCCTTGCTCGGTGGTGGGATACATTCCGTTGTCGAGTTTATACTGCTCTAAGGCGTCCTTTATGGCTTTTAGCTGTATCTTGGTGGTCTCCACCTTTGCTTCATCAACCCTACCCGTTATGCGAGGAACGACCAGAGCTGCAATTAGACCGAGTATTATCAGCACTACGAGGACTTCTACGAGGGTAAATCCCCTTCGCTGATACTTTTCCTCTAACTTCTTCTCCACCTTCTTGAAAACCCTGTTGTAAACTCCTTGGGAGACGAGAACCACTATAACTAAAAAGGGTATTCCCACGAGGGCGGCAAGTATCAGAACCTTAAAGAGCCACATGAGCCACATCCAGAGAGTTACTTCCTGTTCCATGTATGCCTCCTTTACCCTATAACTATGTTAACGAGTTTGTTCTTAATGTAGATAAACTTCTTAATTTCCTTCCCGTCAAGGTAATTTTTCACTTTGCTGTCTTTCAGAGCTATGTTCCTTACGGTCTCCTCGTCAGCACCGAAGGGTATCTTTATCCTCGTCCTAACTTTGCCGTTTATCTGAACGGGGATTTCCACCTCCTCTCTCTCGAGGGCGGACTCGTCTATTTGGGGGAAGGGGTGCTTTATCAGGGGTTCTTCGTTTCCGAGTCTTTCCCAAAGTTCGTCGCATATGTGAGGTGTTATGGGGGAAAGCATGAAGAGAAGAATCTCTAAACCTTCCTTTAAAACCTTGAGACCCTGCTCCCCTCGGGGCTGGTAGTCGGATAGCTCGTTGAAGAGCTTCATTATCTTGGCTATTGCTGTGTTGAACTGATACTCCTTTTCCATGTCCTTGAGGTAATCTCTGAGGGTTTCGTGAATGGCTCTTCTGAGTTCTTTTTCCCGCTTAGGCAGGTCTTTAAAGTCTTCCCTTGAATAAGGGACGCTTCTAAGCTCGGGAGCTTTTTCTGACACGAAGTTCCAGAGGCGCTTTAAGAACCTGTGAGCACCCTGTATTCCCTCCTCGGTCCACTCGAAGTCCTGCTCGGGTGGTGCGGCAAAGAGTATGTATAACCTTACAGTATCCGCTCCGTAAAGCTCGATGGCTTCCTCGGGGTCAACGGTGTTGCCTTTGGACTTGGACATCTTGGCAACTTCACCTATTTCAGATTCGAGTTTTTTAAGGATTCTATCCTTATCAAAACCCAGCTTTTCTAACAGTAAGGAGACGTTATCTCCCACCGACAGCTGATTTTCCCTTAGAAAGTCCTTAATCTTCATGGGGATAAAATTATATCAGTCATGAAGAGAGCTATAGTAATCCCCGCAAGGTTGTCCTCTACAAGACTTCCTCAGAAACCACTTGTTGAGATTAAGGGAAAGCCTCTTATCAGGTGGGTGGTGGAAGGGTGTTTAAGAACCGGAGAGCGGGTGATACTTGCAACCGACAGCGAGAGTATAGCCAAGTGCGTTGAAGACCTTGAGGTTGAAGTTGTCATGACTCCTTCGGAGTTGCCTTCAGGGTCCGACAGGGTAGCTTATGCGGTGCGGGACAGGGACATAGACCTTGTGCTTAATTACCAAGGTGATGAACCTTTCGTTTACAGAGAGGATGTAAAGAGACTCTTTTATGAGCTTGAGAGAGAGTCTCCGGTTGTTACCTTAGCGGTTAGGGACCAAGAAGCATACCGCAGGTCTTCCGACGTTAAGGTTGTTTTAAACGAAGAGGGTTTTGCTCTTTACTTTTCCCGTGCTCCCATACCCTACTTTAGGGAAAAGGTAAATACCTTTTACCCCTTAAAGCACGTGGGCATATACGGGTTCAGGAAGGAGACTCTCGAGGAGTTTGTAAACTCACCCCGGAGCACTCTGGAAGTTGCAGAGGGATTGGAACAGTTGAGGCTTTTAGAGAGAGGAATTCCCATAAAGGTTCTGCTGACCGAAAATTTCTATCACGGCGTAGATACACCGGAAGACCTCAGCATAGTTGAGAGCAAGCTTTCCTAATCCTTTATCTCCCTGAGTATTTCCATCTGGCGTGCTACTACAAAGTCGCTGATGACTTCTTCCATCTGAAGGGAAGGCTCGAAGTAAATTCCTACCCTGTAAAGGTTTTCGTGGGGTGTTATGTGTTTGACCTCTCCGATAACTTCCACCTCACCCTTTGGCAGTGTAAAGCTAACTTTAACCTTATCACCCACTCTGAGTGAGGAGGCATCCTTCAGGTAAACTCCCACACCTCTTATGCACAAATCCGCAATAATTCCTTCCAGGCTCGAGCTTCCCTTTGATACATGAACCTTTATGGTTTTCTCGGGCACCACCCTGATGTATTTTCTCTTCTCTTCCGGCAGGTGAACGAAACCACCTATTTTTACCCTTATCGTCATGGACTCGTGGTTCACCTCCTCCACTATACCTTCTATTGCTTGGGGTATGGAGGAACCTTTCAGGTGAACTTTCATACCTTTTGAATACACGCTCATGTGAGAGGTCTTTATAAGGACTTCGTCCCCGCTTATGTGAACCATCTCCGAGTTGGTGTCTATAAAGAGTCCTCTGTATAGAGCGTGAACCAGGATTTTCCTGCTACCTCTGCTGAAGAGTTTGTGAAGTAGCTCCCTTGCAAGGGTTTCGCTTTCGGTAATCATCTCCTCCTTCTGGTTTTTTACCTCCTCTCTCAGGGAGTTGAGGTATTGAATGTATGCGTCTTCCACGGTTCTTATGTATATATCAATCAGGTCTATAAGAGTCTTCACCCTCGTGTAGGGTCCGAGGTTTTGAGCTATGAAGTCTATGTAGTCCTTTACCATGTTCAGGAGGGTGTCAACGAGAACCTTTTTGAGGGCTACCCTGTTTTTGGCAAGAGTCAGGGAGGTGTCGTAAAGCTCCTTAAGGGGGTCTCCTTCGAGGGAAAAGAGGAGAAGGTAGAGCCTGCTCACGAGTGTGTTTAGCAGGGGAAGGTTGGACATTTGAGGGTGTTCCTCGGAGAACTTTCGGGAGAAATTGGTTATGAAGGTGTCCTTATAACCTTCGAAGAAGGTTCTGTCCTTCTTAAGCTCTTTGTAAATGTTCTTTAAATCCATCTCTCCTCCACAAGTTTTTCAAACTCCTCCGGGGGAACGGGCGGTGAGAATAGAAAACCCTGAGCGTAGTCGCATCCCAACTCCCTCACTATCTTTGCCTGTTCTTGGGTTTCCACTCCCTCCGCTACGAGCTTTAGGTTGAAGTTCTTTGCCAAGGATACTATGGCTTTGACTATTTCGAGGCTTTCTTTGTCGTGGGGTAGGTCCTTTATAAATTCCCTGTCTATCTTTATAGCGTAAACGGGCAGTCTCTTTAGGTATGCGAGGGAAGAGTATCCCGTTCCGAAGTCGTCTATGTAGGTTCTTATACCAACCTCGGAGAGGTTCTTTATAAACTCTACCGCTCTTGCGTAGTCTTCCATTATTGCGGATTCGGTTATTTCCACTTCCACGAGGTCGGACACTTCTCCACACTCGGTTAACTTGAAGGGAAGTGCCTGAGAAAAGTGTCTCGCTTTGAGCTGATAGGGAGAGACGTTTATCGCAACGGGTATGTTGAGACCCTTTGACCTCCAGAGTTTAATCTGCTTGCAGGCTTTGCGTATCACAAGCTCACCTATTTCGTGTATGAGTTCTCCCTCTTCCACAACGGGCAAAAACTTTGCGGGTGGGACGATTTCTCCCTCCCTTAACCACCTGAGCAGGGCTTCGGAGCCTACCACCTTTCCGGTTTTTAGGTCTATTTTGGGCTGGTAGTATAGGACGAACTCTTCCCTTTCAATTGCCTGCCTGAGCTGGGTTCTGAGTTGTAAAGAGGCTTCGGTTGCCTTTATGACCGTTTTTGAGAAGAACACGGTGGTGTTTCCTCCCATAGATTTTGCTCCCTTCACCGAAGCGGAGGCGTTGGCGTATAAGCTCTCCTCGTCTTCCGCATCTATCGGGTATATGGATACTCCCGTGGAAAAGGTTATAAATATGTGGTGCGAACCTATTCTGATGGGCTTTCTGAACTCTTCACGGAGTCTTTCCAGAAATCTGTTCACCGCAAGCATGGGGTCTCCGGATACGAGCACCACGCTGAACTCGTCCGAGCCTGTTCTTGCTACGAAGTCCCCCTTCCTCGTTATGGAGAGGAGTGAGCTGGCTACGCTCCTCAGCAACTTATCTCCTGCGGACTGTCCGAGAGCCTGATTTACTTCGCTGAACTTGTCCACATCTACGACGACCACAGCTACGGACTTTTTGCTGGTTTTCACCCTTTCCAAAAGCTTGCTTACGTAGGATATAAAGCTTGACCTGTTGGGTAATCCAGTAAGTGGGTCCGTATGGGTAATTTTTTCGAGTTCGCTCTCGGTCTTTATTCTCTTGAGTCCGTAGGATAGGTCGTGTGCTACCTCTCCGAGAAGGTCTATTTCCTCGGGTGAGAAGGGGGAGTCTTTGGGTTTGGAAATCATAAGATAGTATTCCCTTTCGACCCATCCGAGGGGGAAACACAGAGTGTCGAGGTCGTCGTTCTTCTTGCCTGCTTCAGCTATTGGCTTGTCCTCTTTAATGGAAAATATTCCCACATAGCTGAACATACCGCTCCGGGCGAGTATGTCGGTAATCTCCTCCAGAAGGATACGCACATCGCTTACGGTCGTGGCAACGAGGTTAACCTTGCTGAGCAGGGAATAGAGCTTTTTTAGTTTGTCGTAATCGCTTTCGGTGGCGGAGGTAAGGTCCTTAATCAGCAATACGGACCACAGGTCTTTGTGCGTTCCGAGGCTAATCTCGACGGGTATGAGGCGCTTATCTTCCCTGTTCTGGATATAAAAGATGTCTGAGCAGGGTTTCCCGCTTTTTAAGCATCCGCTGAGTCTCTCGGTCAGGGAATAGCCGAGTCCTATGGAGAAGATTTCCCAGAGGTGTTTGTTCTCTAAGGGACTCAAGCCGATTACGGCTTCTGCGGTTGCATTTGCTTTCAGTATTTTTAAGGTCTTGAGGTCTATAAGCATTGCACCCGTAGGGATTGCTCTTATTATGTCTTCCGCATTGGGTAGGCGGAAATCCATGTTTTAAAGATATGGAAAATTCTGTAATTATCAACGGGAGACTCAACTTTGTTAATGTGGATTATGTGGGATAAGGTTTGGAACTGTTTCCCCTTGACAGGGAGATTTTGAGATTGTATCTTAATATCAGTAAGAGGAGGTGGCGGTATGAACATGGAATCTCTCGAACTCGGTCAGGAATTCACGGTGAAAGAGATAAAAGACAGAGAAAACCCCATGGTGAGAAAGCTATACGCTATGGGTCTCAAGGAGGGTAAAAAGGCAAAGCTCCTTCTCAAAAACGGAAGGGTTTACCTTCTCCGTTTAAACAATTCAAGGCTCATAATTGACAGAGACTTGGCTAAGTTCATAGAGGTATCGTAACTCCTAATGAGACTGAGTTTCATTTTTGTTTTTCTTTTAATCACCGCGCAAGCGGTCTTTTCTATTTTTCCCTTTATGGGAGAGGATGCTTCCACCGTGGGTAAAAGGTTCGGCTTTGAAGTGGAGAACAACTTTACCTACTTTCGTTACTACGACGGGTCTTACCATCAGGATTACATCTTTCAAATTACAGTTGGACTTAGCGATAGAACGGATTGGGGTTTGTATGTCCCTTACAGCAAGTTCTACGACGGCAGGACGAGGGAGGGGTTGAACGATGCGGGTATGTTCCTCAAGGGCGTGTATGGAGGAGGTGCAACGAGGTTCGGGTATTTGTTCCAGATGAACTTTGATACTGGTAGTAAGGATATAGGTTACGGTAAGACGACCGCAAACTTCCACGCTATATTGGAACACGAAAGCTATGGGATGATTTACAACTTAAACCTCATATACATAAAATCCGGTCATGTGGAGGAGCTTAGGGATTCTTTTGGGGTTACCCTCGGGGTGCTGAAGGATTTGAGAGATGTTCTCTCTTACGGGATTGAGTTGAAGGTTCTGAGACCTGAAAGTGGAGATGTTAATACTCCGGATACTCACTTAATCCTGGGTTGTGTCTATCACATGGGTGAGAATACGGACATAAGCTTGGGCGTTCATAAGACTTTAACTCACCATCCTTCTTTTGTGGATTACGGTTTTTTGGGTGGTGTTTTGGTCGCTTTTTGAGGTGATGGTATGAAGAAAACTATAAAGGTTGCCATAGCGGGAAACCCGAACGTAGGAAAGACCACGATTTTAAACCGCATAGCGGGAACTTCTCTCAAGGTAGGCAACTGGCCAGGCGTTACGGTAGAAAAGAAGGAGGCTTTTGTAAAGTTCGGGGAATACGAAATTCACTTCGTTGACCTGCCGGGTATATACACCCTCGAGCCTGTCTCGGAGGACGAGAGGATAGCGGTAGGGTTCATAGAGGAGGAAAAGCCGGACGTAATCCTCAACATCATAGATACTCCAAATATAGAGAGAAACCTTCTCTTGACCACCGAGCTTTTGGAGTTCGGTCTGCCGACGGTGATAGTTCTGAACATGATAGATGAGGCTAACAAGCTCGGTATAGAGGTTGACGACAGAAGAATTGAAGAGCTTTTGAATGTAAAAGCGGTCAAGACCATAGGCAGAACGGGAGTAGGTGTCAGGGACATACTGCCTGCCGTTGTGGAAGCTTACGAAAAGAACCTCATACCAAAACCCGTTATATACGGGCAGGAACTTGAAAGGGCTTTAGATAAAGTTTACGAGAGGCTGAGCGCTAAGGACTTTAACAAGCACCAGCTCATAAGGATGCTTTTGGAGGAGCCTGTTTTTAGCGACATAAGGGAGGAATTGGAGAGGGAAACGGGAAAGAAGGCTTACGATGTGGTGAGCGATGAGAGATACGCTTTTGCTCACGGCTTGTTTGCGGAGGTGGTTAAAAGGAAGGGGGTTTCTGCAAAGGACATAACCGACAGTATAGACAGGATAGTTCTGCATCCCTATTTGGGCTTTGTCGTATTTATAGGTGTTATTTATCTCACCTTCAAGTTTGCCTTCGACTTTTCTTCTCCCTTCGTGGACTGGATAGACGGATTTATAAACGACTTCCTTGCTCCCGTCAGTTACGGTGCTCTGAAGGCTTTGAACTTTCCCGAGTGGTTTCTGCGTTTCTTTTCGGAGGCTGTCGTGGGTGGTGTGGGGTTCGTTCTGACCTTTGTTCCCCTGATAGCCACCCTTTACTTCTTTATTACCTTCCTGGAAATGTCGGGATACATACCCCGGGTAGCTTTTCTCATGGACCGCTTCATGCACCGAATAGGGCTTCACGGCAAGAGCGTTATTCCCCTCATACTTGGGTTCGGGTGCAATGTTCCAGCTATAGTTGCCACGAGAACTATGGAGTCAACGAGGGACAAGATACTGGTGATAATGATGATACCTTTTATGAGCTGTCCCGCAAGGCTCGTAGTTTTTGCCTTCTTTGCCTCTATCTTTTTCAAGGATAATCCGGCTCTCGTTATAACCTTTCTATACCTTCTCGGGATAGCGGTTGCTCTCCTCACGGGATTTTTGCTCAGAAAGACCGTCTATAAAGGTTCTATGTCCCACTTCGTTATGGAACTCCCCCCATACAGGATGCCTTCTCTCAGGTCGGTTATCACGATAGTTTGGGTTCACATAAAGGACTTCCTTTACAGAGCGGGAACTCTAATATTCGGTGCATCCATAGCCATATGGCTTTTGATGAACGTTCCCCCGGGAGTTAAAAACATTTCCGAAAGTGTTGCGGGACATGTGGGAAGGGCACTCGTCCCCGTATTCGAACCCATAGGCATAGACAACTGGAAGGCTACCACTTCCCTTATACCCGCATTTCTGGCAAGGGAGATAGTCATAAGCTCGATGGGAACCATATACTCCGCAGAGCAGGGTTCAATCCAGACGGAAGAAGGGGAGGAGTTTTCTCCCTCGGAAGCGTTGAAGAAACAGGTTGTAGCTTTCGGAAACGCCATAAAAGATGCGGTAAGCTCGGTTCTGACGCTCAGCATAGTCTCTTTACATGTGGAAGAGGAGGAAGAAGACAACCTTAAGTCCCTTATAAGGAAGGATTTTTCTCCCGCTTCTGCTATGTCCTTTATGATTTTTATACTCATCTACACCTCCTGCTTGGGAACCTTTGCGGTTATGGTCAGGGAGATAGGTAAACTGAGAGCTACGCTTTTCTTAGTTTATAGCTTCGTTTCCGCCTGGCTGACCGCCTTTGTTGTTTACAATCTGATGAAACTGCTTTAGATTTTAGAGTATGACCATAAAGGAAAAAGTCTGGAGTTATGAAGATTATCTGAAACTCACGGACGATAAAAGATATGAGGTGATGGAGGGGGAACTCGTGATGGCACCCGCACCCATGCCCTACCATCAGGAAGTATCGAGAAATTTAGAGTTTTTGATGTGGGATTTTGTCAAAAGGAAAAGGCTCGGGGTTGTGTTCGACGCTCCCATAGATGTGGTTCTCGATGAGCATAACGTGCTTCAGCCGGACATAGTTTTCGTGTCCAAGGACAGGCTCGATATAATTAAGGACAAGGCTATACACGGTGCCCCCGACCTTGTGGTGGAGGTCGTTTCCCCTTCAACCTTGGGAAGGGATACGGTTCGAAAGAAGGCTATTTATGAGAAATTCGGAGTGAAGGAGTTTTGGATTGTGTATCCGGAAATGAAGTGCGTTGAGGTTCTTGTCCTTGAAAAGGGAGAATACACCCTCTACGACGAGGGATGTCTTGAGTCCCGGACCGAAGTAAAGTCAAAGGTTATAAAAGGCTTCAAAGCTAAGCTTGAGGAAGTTTTTGAAAGCTTTGCAACATCCTGACGAGTGCCTCCAACTTCTGTGGGTTCATTCCGCTCAGGGAAACGTCCGCATCTGGGTGTCCGTATAGGTTGCAGAGGGTAATTATCTTGGTGTCGGTGTGCTTTTTGAGTAGCCTTATTACAAAGTCCGTCCTGTAGCAGTGAACACCTATCATGAGGGTGAGGTCGTGCTTTCCGTGAAGTATGGATATGTGGGGGTTGGGAGGGTCTATCTCCCTTGCGGGATCAAAGTTCTTGTTCTTGGGTCTGTAATCGGGGAGTATGTGGACGTTCAGGTTAGGGAAAAGCTCCGTGAGCTTTTTTACAAACTCCGCTTTCCTTCTGCTCTCTTCGTTCCAGCTCCACAAAACGAGAGGTCCCACCACTATGGTGGGTCTTTGAGCCTCCAAAATCAGTCTCACAGCCTCTTCAAGGGCTTCCTCGTAAGCTACCTTCTCTCCCTTTATGAAACCCACATTCTTGTCCTGCTCCTTCACTATGGGGAGCCTCGTCTTGTCCTCCTCGGGACCGGAGACCACCTTGGGTATTTTGTAGTATTCGGGTATGAAATCCTTGAGGGGGTCCGCAGGCTGGGGTCTCTCCCTCTTTTCCCTCTGATGATGGTCCTCCACCTTCTCCTTCAAAGAGAGGAGTTTTGCCGAGTCCTCCACAAAGAGGTCAAGCTCTACCTGAAACTCTCCGTGGTAGGCTTTCTCTTCCTCTTCAACACCGAGGTCGTAGCAGGTCGTCCCTATTATGTCTATGAGAACTCCGTTTGCTCCCCACTCCTTTGCCTTTCTGAATATCTCGTAGCGCTTTTCGTAAAACTCATAACAACAGTGTCCTATGTAGGTGTATCCGTTCTTAGCACACCACTGGAGGGTGTCCCGGAGCATCTCAAAACTCGTTATCGTTATGGGTATCATTCCCCTCTCGTATGCCATGCGGTAGAGGTCTCCCACCGTGCATCCACCGCACTCACCGCAGTCGTCGGTGTGTCTGTAATCGCACCAGGCTGGCTTGGCACAGTAGGGCAGGAGCATGACCTTAGCCTTTTTGATGTTCTCCTTCAGGGACCCACCTATTGAGCCTATTACCTTATTCAGCTCTTTTTTTTTAAGCCCGAGGTCCTGAGCCTCAAGCTTCCTTAAAGGGAACATCACCGCTTCCACAAAGTCGTCAACGGTGAGATTAACGCTCTCAAACTCCCTGTTTTTGAAAAACTCCCTAATTCTCTTTTCCACATCTTGGATAGGTGTGTGTTTGAGGTAAGCTTCGAGGTCGTATATGAGCCTTTTGGGGTTTACGAAGAAATCTCCGTTTATAACGACCTGCTGAAGCAGGTTTCTTTCGGTATCTACCTTTGCGGATACCCTGAAGGTTCCCCCCGGACACCTGTATATGCCGAAGAGAACCTCGGAGCTTTCGGGAGCACGCTTGACGTGATAGACCCACTCCTCGCTCTTGAAGTAGTCCTTCTTTTCTTCAAGTAATCTCTCCTCTTCCTCCGTAAGCTCACCCCACTGGGTCTTTATACCAAACTCTTCTTCAAAGGCTTCCACGAAGGCTTTAAATATTTCCTCCTTGTCGGGAACTCTCCCCAGCTCCCTCTTTAGCCAGGTTACCCTGTCCTCCGCAGCCTTTATGCCTTTGGAGGTGAGCTTCTCAACGGGAATTTGGAGAGACTTGAGCATACGCTCCACGTTGAAATCTACCAAGACCGTTCCCTGATAGAGGAATGCACTTCCCTCAAACACTCCTCCAGTTCCCGAAATCTTCTTGCCCTCTACCTCTATGTCGTTTCTGGGTCTGAACTGGGCATTCACCCCGAGCTTTTGGAGAGCCTTTGCAGCTGCGGTGCATATCTTAGCGGTTATCTCTTCGTAGCTCAGGTTTCCGAAGTCTTTTCTGTCCGCTATGACCTCCCAGCCTATCTGGGTCTCGTCAAAGTATATCGCTCCTCCCCCCGTAATCCTCCTTCCTACCTCAATTCCCTCACGGGAGGTGTATTCTTCCCTGACCTCCTGCTCTATTGCCTGGTGGTATCCTATGAGGACGCACTCAGGTTTAAACTGCAAGAACCTTATGGTGTTGGGGATTTTGCCTTCCGCTTTTAAATTGAGCATTATCTCGTCGAGGGCAATGTTCTCGTTGTGGGGTCTCTGACCTGTATATACAACTCTCCACATATTCCCGTCCTCCTCTGAGGAATTATACAAGAGTGTAAGGCTTATATTTAAAGGTGATGGTGATGAAAGTCATTTACGCAGGGCTTTTTGCGCTGGCTCTATCCTGCTCTTCTACCGTTGAGGTGAGCAAGGTAAACTCCTGCAAAGTGGCAAACGACCCCGTAGGAAAATACGGAACTCTCAAGGTGGACTGTCCTGACCTTAGCTTTACCCTCCTATACGATAACTCTCCCGACGGAAAGGACGGTGTCGTTTTTGGGATAAGGGGTGTCGATGCGGAGAGGAAGGTTATGGAAAGTCTGTCTCCTTACAGTAAGGAAACGGGAGATAACGAAACCCTTACGGGTTGGGCTTACAGAGAGGTGTGGCAGGTGGGAAATCACCAACTTAGAGCCTTTGAGTTTTTCGTCAACGGTGGAACTGCCTGTTACGAAGAAGAAGAGGGAACCGTGATAGAGCTTGTTAGAGGAGACAGAACTATAAAACTTCTGAACTTCTTTCAGGAAGAGACCGACTGCGGAGGTGCTTGAAGCGTATAGGTTTATCTCAGATACATTTCCCTATATATATCCCTCAAATGTTCCGGGAGTTTTTCTACGGGAAATTCTCCCTTGGCAATTTTGTTAAGATGCCACCACCACTTTTCTAAGGGCTGGTTTGGGTCGTCCTCAATCTTAAAGCCGTGCCACTTGGGAGAGTTTTTGAGAAAGTGGTCGAGGTCTATAAGTAGAAACTTATCTGCCATCTTAGTTATCTCGTCATCTTCCACACCATACTCGTAGATAAGCTCCCTCTGTTTCTGAAGGTCGAAGGGAACATTTTCAAACTCAAGAACCATAGTGCGGTAGTCAGGTGCTAAAGCCTCCTTAGAATATACTTTAACTGCCATAGCTTTAATATAGGCATGTTCATCTGGTTTGCGTAGTCCTCGTAGTCCCTGTATTT
>JAADEH010000010.1 GCA_013153495.1 Aquificota bacterium | reverse complement strand
AAATACAGGGACTACGAGGACTACGCAAACCAGATGAACATGCCTATATTAAAGCTATGGCAGTTAAAGTATATTCTAAGGAGGCTTTAGCCCCCGATTACCGCACCATGGTTCTTGAGTTTGAGAACGTTCCCTTTGACTTTCAAAAGTAAAGGGAGCTTATTTACGAGTATGGTGTGGAAGATGACGAGATAACTAAAAAAGCAGATTGAGGACGACCCAAACCAGCCCTTGGAGAAGTGGTGGTGGCATCTTAACAAAATAGTTAGAGGAGAGTATCCCATCGAAAAACTCCCCGAACATCTTAGGGAGATATACAGAGAGAAGTATCATAGGCAAACCTAAGCCTCTCCCAGTCTGACGAATATGTATCCGTCTTCTATCTTTGCACCTTTAGGCTCAAGTTTTCTGAGCTTTCTCGGGAGGAGTATGTGGCTCTTGAAGTTACCTACCCTGACGACCACCTCGTCCTCCCCCTTGAGGAGCGAAACCGTGTCCTTCTTTACGAAAGGTGCCCTTATCTTAATGAGGTATTCTCCGTCCCTCTCTATAAACTCGTAAGGTCTTTCCTTGAAGAAAACCTCCGAAGGGTCCCTATCTCCGTATATCAGGTCTGACAAAACCTCCAGCCTTTGGGTTCCGAAGACCTCCTCTTCCAGCAAAGGAACCTTAAACACGGGAACGGGTGAGAAGTAATCTTCTATTTTCTCCACATACTTTCTCTGTATATCTATCCACTTCTTCAAATAAGAGCAATCACCTGCGTCCGCAGGTATTATTTTGTTCACTATAACCCCGTCAACGTTTACCCCGAAGAGGTTGAAATACATAAAGGCTCTCTGGCTTTCCTTTATTACCATCTTCTCGGGATTTGAAACCAAACGCACGGAGGTTATTTGAGGGTCGATGAGAATTTCGTCAACACCCTTCAGTTTCTCGTAGAAGTTTTCCAGCGCTTTAAAGTAGGACTCGTCAGGCAGGGGAACGTCGGTCAGTCTCCCCACCACAGGACGGGCAACCTTCATAACCATACGCTCGGTCTTAAAAATCTTCTTCATATACCACTTGAGAACCGTCGGCATTGAGACGAACCGAAGAGACTCTCCGGTGGGAGGAAGGTCCAGTATGAGAACATCGAACTCCTTTTCACGGTAATACTTGTTCACATACAGGAGACTCGTTACCTCCTCCATGCCGGGCAGTATGGCAAGCTCCTCCGCAAGGACTTCGTCGAGACCTGTGGTGTTGAAGAGAAGCTCTAAAAACCTGTAAACATCTCCCCAGTATCGGTCTATCTCTTCCTGAATGTCTATTTCCTGTATAAACAGGTTGTCGTTTATCCTTATGGGAAGTCCACCCGCTTTAAACTTTTCCTCGTCGGGTATGTCGAAGGCATCCGCAAGTGAGTGTGCGGGGTCGAGGGAAACAACTATAACCCTGTAGCCCAGCTTAGAAAGTTTGTAGCCCGTAGATGCGGATATGGTGGTCTTGCCTACTCCTCCTTTTCCCGAAAAGAGAATTATCCTCATCGGGAATATTTTAATGACTCCGTTTTATAATATTGCATTAGAGAAAAGATTACTTGCGAATTATTCGCAAATTAGTATATAATTATATTGCAATTAATTAATAAATGAGGAGGTGAGAAGAATGGGCAAAGGACTGGCTCTGATGGCGGTAACGGTGGGTAGCCTGGTGGCTGTGGGTATAAGCTCTGCGGACGACAAGAAGCTCCTCGAGGAAGCGAGAAAGTATTTCAAGCCTCTGCCCAAGGTAGCGGAGAGCAAGGAAAACCCCGTAACCCCCGAAAAGGTAAAGCTGGGTAAGATGCTCTACTACGAGCCGAGACTTTCAAAGAGCGGACTTATAAGCTGTAATACCTGCCACAACCTTGCAACTTACGGGGTCGATAACCTACCCACTTCCGTAGGGCACAGGTGGCAGATAGGTCCGAGGAATGCCCCCACCACCCTGAACGCAGCTCTTCACGTAGCCCAGTTCTGGGACGGAAGAGCAAAAGATGTAGAAGAGCAGGCAAAGGGTCCCATCCTGAACCCCATAGAGATGGCTATGGATTCCCCCGAAGAGGTGGTCAAAAGACTGAAGTCCATACCCGAGTATGTGAAGCTCTTTAAAAAGGCATTTCCAAAAGACAAGGACCCTCTGACTTACGAGAACGTTGCAAAGGCAATAGCCGCTTTCGAGAGGACTCTCATGACCCCTTCCAGGTTCGATAAGTTCCTGCAGGGAGACCTGAACGCTCTAACCAAAGAGGAGAAGAAAGGTCTGAAAACCTTTATAGAGGTGGGGTGCGCAAGCTGTCATAACGGACCCGCTCTGGGTGGAACCATGTTCACGAGGTTCGGTATAGTGGAAGCCTACTGGGAGGAGACGAGGAACTACGTAACTCTGGACAAACCCACCATGCCTATGGATGTGGGAAAGTTTGCGGTTACCCACAAAGAGGAAGACCTGTATGTCTTTAAGGTTCCTTCCCTCAGAAACATATCCAGAACATACCCCTACTTCCACGACGGGTCCGTGTGGAACCTCGAAGATGCGGTTCAGGTTATGGCTAAGGTTCAGCTGGGTAAGAAGCTGACCAAAGAACAGGTAAAGAGCATAGTTACCTTCCTGAAGGCTCTCGACGGTGAAATTCCCGAAGATGCGCTCAAACTCCCCGTGCTGCCACCCTCCACGCCAAACACACCAAAACCTGTCAGATAATACTCAAGCCCCCATTCGGGGGCTTCTTTTTCAAACCAAAACCGCCTTTTTATAGAGAGCTTTTACGAGCTGGAAGTTGAGAGAATGTCCTCCCTTGTGGGACAGGAACTTACCCCTTACCGACGCTCCCAAGAGGTATAGGTCTCCTATAAGGTCAAAAACTTTGTGCCTGACGGGTTCATCCTGATACCTAAGTCCGCCACGGTTGTAAATCTTCTCCTTTCCTATTACGAGCGTGTTCTCGAGACTTCCTCCCTTTCCCAACCCGTTTTTCCTTATAAACTCTATCTCGTGTTCAAAGCAGAAGGTCCTTGCCAGGATTATGTCCCTGACGTTACCCTTGAAGGTGTATTTTTGTCTGCCAAAGTAGGTCTGGAACTCCCCTTCGTAGGTTATCTCGAAGCAGGAACAGGGTTTGGCTTCTATGTAAGCATCTCCCCTGCGCACTACCACTTCTTCCTGTATCTGAAGAACCTCTGCATCTGCATTTTGCTTTACCACCTTGTCCTTGAGTTTTCTGTAAAAGTAATATCCGCTTCCGTCCATTATGGGGATTTCGTCCCCTCCTATAACCTCTACGGTCAGGTTGCTTATACCGAGCAGGTGCAGGGTAGCTAAGAGGTGCTCCACGGTTTTGACAACAACCCCGTCCTTACCCAAATCGGTAGAGTGAAAGGTATTTACCACATAATCAACCTTAGCAGGTATCTTAACGCCCTCTTTAAAAAACGCCACGCCGCTGTCCTCGCCCTCGGGGTGGAGGATTATCTTTGCCCTTTCCCCCGAGTGAATTCCCACACCTTCAAACTCGAGCCTTTCTTTAATAGTTCTCTGTTTCATGGCACTTAACTCAAGCAATTTCTTTGCCAATACTCGTGAATTTTCACCGCAACCTCTTCCATCAAGGGTTTTGTAGGTATCAAATTCGGTTCGAGTCCGAACTTTTCCAGCTCTTTCTTGGTAGTTTTGCCAATAGATACCACTACCAACCTCCCGAGAAGCCTTATAGCCTTATCCTTTTGTAAATTTGCAAAAAGACCTCTCACCGCAGAGGGACTTGCAAAAACGATAAAGCCTCCACCGCTTAACAGGTCTTCTACACGCTTCGGAGTATGTATTTCTGCCACGGTTCTGTAAACGTTTATCGGCAAAACACGGTAGCCCTTCTCTCTCAAGCCTTCTATTGCCTCCAACCTTCCCTGTTCCGAGCGGGGTATGAGGATTGTCTCACCCTTTCCTTGCGGGAAAAGCTCAAGTATGCCCCGTGCGGTGTTCTCCTGCGGAACCTTCCAGACCTTATACCCCATCTCCTCCAACGCCTTTTTGGTTTTCTCTCCCACCGCCACTATGCGTGCATTTTCGATAGAGTGTTTGTTCAGAAAGTATCTAACAGCCTTGGCACTCTGGAAGACAACGAAGTGGGGTTTCTCCTTCGGAGGCTCAAAATCGATAGGTTCCGTTTTTATCAGGGGGAGAGGAACGACCTCAAAGCCAAACTTCTCAAACAGAGGTTTGTCCCTCTCTATGTCTTCCCGACTGCGGGTAAGGATGACCCTTTTCGGACAAGCTGTGCCCATTCCCTCATTTTATCCAAAGCTCTCTGAGCCATCAGCTCTTTCCTCTTGCGCTTGTCCTTTATACGTTTCTCAAGGGGAGGCAGAAGCCCGAACACCGGGTTCATAGGTTGAAGCTCTCCCTCTTTCGTAGTTACGTATCTGACGAGGGACCCGAGCATGGTCTCTTCCGGGGGAACCACGAGGTCCTCTCCCCTGAGAAGCCTTCCCGCATTTATGCCTGCGTATATGCCCGTGGCTGAGGACGCCACGTAGCCCTCCACACCCGTAATCTGACCTGCGAAGAATATGTTCTCCCTCTTTCTCATGTTAAAAAAGGGTGTCAGAACCTTGTTTGATTGTATGAAGGTGTTTCTGTGCATAGAGCCGAGCCTGACGAAGACCGCATTCCTCAGAGCGGGTATGAGCCTGAACACCCTCTTCTGTTCGGGGTAGGTGAGCTTAGTCTGGAAGCCCACCAAGGAAAGGAGCGTGCCCTCTCTGTTTTCCTTTCTGAGCTGAACCACCGCAAAGGGTTGCTCACCCGTCCTCGGGTCCACGAGACCCACCGGCTTCATCGGTCCGAAGAGGAGCGTCTGATAACCCCTCTGAGCCATCTCCTCTATGGGAAGGCATCCCTCAAAGTGAACCGTCTTCTCGAAGTCCTTCGGCTGAACCTTCTCCGCCTTGAGGAGTTCTTCGTAAAACCTTTTATACTCTTCTTCCGTCAGGATGCAGTTAAAGTAGTCCTCCCCACCCTTGCCGTATCTTGAACCCCAGAAACCTTTTGAAAAGTCAACACTCTCCGCATCAACTATGGGAGCTATGGCATCGTAAAAGTAAAGGGTATCAAAACCCACAAGCTCCTTTATGTGCTCCGTTAGCTCTTCGGAGGTCAGTGGTCCCGTTGCAACTATCACAACCTCGTCCTCGGGAACTTTCCTTACCTCTTCCCTCCGGACCTCTATGTTAGGATGCTCTTCAATTCTTCTCGTTATGTAGTCCGCAAAGATGTTCCGGTCCACACCGAGCGCTCCCCCAGCCGGAACCCGTGCCTCCTTCGCCGCCTCTATCACGAGGGAACCGAGCAGGGACATCTCCGCCTTCAGAAGCCCCGCTCCGGTAGTTATCTCCAGCCCGCCGAGGGTGTTGCTACAAACAAGCTCCGCCAGCTTGTCGGTCTTGTGAGCGGGGGTGCTCTTTTGAGGTCTCATTTCGTAGAGGACTACCTTTATCCCTTCGTTGGCAAGCCTCCATGCGGCTTCCGTGCCTGCAAGACCACCGCCTATAACTATCACACGTTCTTTCATGGCAGAAGATTAAATATAGGTCTTTATATTTACTTTTTCCTCGGCTCGGGGAGTTGTATTATCGGGGTCATATTGGTGTCGTAGGGTATCAGAATTATGGTGTTGTTTCCGCTTTCTGCGTAAGCCTTTATGTTCTCGAGAAACTTCCACATGAGGTATTCCTTAGTGAGTGAGCCTGCGATTATTCTGTTTGCTTCCGCTATGCCCTGCGCCTCTATCTTCTTTCTCTCCGCCTCGAGTTTTTCCTTTTCAACGAGGAACTTCATCCTCTGTGCCTCTTCCAAGGCTCTCCTCTTCTGCTCTATAGCTTCCACCACCTTTTGAGGAAGTCTTATGTCCCTTATAAGTATTTCGTCCAAGAGGATAAATCTCTTCTCAAGCTCGCTCCTTACCTGCTGAGCTATCTTCTGCTGTATGAGCGCCCTCTCCTGATAAACCTGTGCGCTGTCGAGAGTGGCTATTACATCTCTAACCGCAGACCTTATAACGGGCTTTATTATCCTGTCCTCGTAGAGCAGTCCATACTCCACGTAAATCTCCGCTGCCTTGTCCGGCATTATTTTGTAGAGGGTCGTAAGTTCAACGTTTATAGTAAGACCGTCCTTGGAGAGTGCGTTTATGGAGTTTGCACCCGTCAGGTCGTAGCTGTGGGTTCTGACGGACATCTTCTCCACCCTTTGAATGAAGGGGATTATCAGGTGAAGACCAGGCTTGAGTTCGTCCATGCTCGCCTTTCCGAGGGTCAGTTTCACCCCCACGTATCCGCTGGGAATAACCACGAAAGGGTTCGATAACAAAGCGAGGAGGACGATTGCCACAACCACGGCTCCCGCCACCATAAGACCCTTGGGAGCCTGGGGAGGTTTGGGATATCTGTTAGGGTCAAAATCCATGCTGAGATTATACTATATGTCCGATTGAACCTTTGTAAAGAAAAATGTTACTTACATAATGGAAGGAAAAATGGACGAGGTAGCACTTATAAGGGGGGTTGCAAAAGGGGACGAAGAAGCACTAAAGAAACTTATAAGGTTATACAAAGACAGAGTATTCCTATACGTTTACGGATTGCTCCGCAATTATGAGGACAGCGAAGAAGCCACAGCGGAAACCTTCTTTCAAATATGGAGGTCTGCAAAGAAGTTCAAAGGCTTTTCAAAACCGAGCACGTGGATATTTGGTGTAGCGAGGAATGTAGCCATGAATATCTTAAGAAAGAGGAGGAAAGAGTTTAAAACTTTCGAGCTGGAGGACTGGGACTCGCCCGTGGAGGATGTGGAAGTGCCGGAAAATGTGGAACTACTCAGAAGAGCCATAGAGATGCTTTCCCCAGCCCACAGGGAGGTTATACACCTCGCCTTTTACGAGGACATGTCCTATTCGGAGATAGCGGAGGTTTTAGGAATTCCAGAGAATACTGTAAAGACCAGGGTGTTCCATGCAAAAAAGAAGCTCAGAGATTTAGTAAAGGAGTTGGAAAATGGGGATAAAGGAAGCTCTTGAGTCTTCTTACAAGGAGGTAAAGACACCGGAAGGTGTGGAGTATAGGGTTCTCAGCCAGATAGAAAAACACAAAAGAAGGAGATGGATGAAAATCGCCTTTGCGGAAATGTTTCTTATAGTTGTGGTGGCAAGTGTTGCCCTGTTCGCCTTCTTCAAACCCGCAGAATACGAAACCATGGGTGTCTCCGAAGCTGTGGTCAAGGTGGTAATAAAGGAAGACATCTCTCTAAGAAAGCTCTCAGAGGAACTTACCAAGTATAACCTTACCATAGAGGGTCCCTACGACGGCAGTTTCTACATCTCGGGGGACGAGGAAAAAATTAAAGAATTCTTAGAAAAGCACAAGAATGTCGTTGCCGTGAAAGAAAATAAGCAATAAAATTTTTACAATGAAGAAACTAATAAGCTTTGTCCTGACCTTCTCCATAACTTTATCCAACCCCCTTGCATTAGCACAGGACGGGTTTATAGAAGAGGAAGAAAATGACGGGATAGCTTTCATAATTGGAGCCTTGATAGGGGTAGGTATTGCCCTTCTTCTATCAAAAACCCTTAAAGCAAACCCACCCAGGTCTGATGCCATACCTTTTCAATTTGTTGTCGTTCACAGGCTCGACCTTCCCGAAGGCATAAAAATTCTCGAAAGCAGGGAATTTAACAACCTAAAGTTTACTCTAATAGAGTGGCAAGGGAGTGAAGAGGAACTGAAAGAAGTCCTAAAGGGTGTAGCTATTATCCTTGAAAAGAACTACACATACGAGGTCTTTTCCGAAGGTGTAGTTAGCCCGACTGTGCCTGAAAAAGAGGAAATCCCTACCGTCGGAGTAATAGGGGTCCTCGACACGGGAGCAGATAAAAACATTTTGCGAAACATACTCCTGTTTGTGAAAAACATGAGGAGAGATAACTATATCCCCGAAGACCACGGGACTGCGGTTGCCTACTTAGCACACAAGGCAGGAAATGCCAAGGTAGCACTTTACAGAGTTTGCACCAGAAATCTCTGCGACAGCTGGAGCATAACCAAAGCACTCATGGACATTCTGAGAAGGGATATAGAGGTTGTGAACATGTCCTTCGGAACCCAATCCCACGACAAGGTGGTGGAACTGATGCTCAAGTTTGCCTTTATGAAAGGTGTTAAGGTCGTGGCACCGGTGGGGAACAAACCTTCCAAAAGGCTTCCATTTCCCGCAAGGTTGGAAGACGTAATATCCGTAGCCGGGTTTCCCTGTTTTCCTGAAAAAATCTGCACAAAAGCTGACGTCAGAGAAAGGTATGTATTCGATACACCCGTAGGTAAAGTTAAGGGAACTTCCTTCTCAAGTGCATTTTACGCAGGTAAGCTCTTACTCAAATTAGCTTCCCGATGAAGGTTTATAATTTTGGTCTATGGACTGTGAGGTCTGCCTATCTGAAAATCCCTCAAAAGCACAACACCTTCTCAGAACCTTTGACCTCGAAACCGGGGACATAGAAGATAAACTCGAAGGTATAGAGTTCAAAGCGCTGGAGGGTCTGCAGGGCATAGACCTTCTTTTCGAAAGTGAGAAACATCTCAAGGAGGCAATCGACAGGCTCGGGATTTACGCATATTCAACCGGAGAAAGCATGGAGGAGGTCGTCGGCAGACTGTTGAGAGAAAAGGGACTGACCCTTTCAACTGCGGAAAGTTGCACCGCAGGACTTTTATCCGCTCGCATAGTGAACGTTCCCGGCAGTTCAGAATACTTCCTCGGCGGAGTTGTGGTTTACTCAAATCGTCTTAAGGTAAGTCTTTTAGGCGTCAGGGAGGAAACCCTTAAAAGGTTCGGTGCGGTGTCGAAAGAAACCTGCGTGGAAATGCTGAAAGGTCTCAGGGAGAGGTTTGGCACAGATACTGGAATAGCCATAACGGGGATAGCCGGTCCGGGCGGTAGTGAGCACAAACCGGAGGGACTTACATACATAGGTGTGTATCTGAAAGATAAAACTATTGTTGAGAAAAGGATATTCAGTAGGGGGAGAAATTCGAACCGATTTTTATCCACTCAGGTGGCATTAAATGAACTGAGAAAACTGCTTTTAAAGGAGGAGCTATGAAAGTTCACCCGACGAGTTTTATAGGCGGTGAGGTCGAGATTGAAGAGGATGTAGAAATAGGAGCCTTTTGCGTAATTGAGGGTAAGGTCAGAATAGGAAGAGGAACACGGATAGGCAACAGGGTAACTATAAAGGGTAGAACCAAGATAGGTGAGAACTGCAAGATTTACGAGGGAGCGGTCATAGGAGAAGAACCCCAGCACCTCAAATACGAAGGCGAAGAAAGCGAGGTGATAATAGGCAACAATGTCCTAATAAGGGAATACGTAACCATACACAGGGGAACCAAGATAGACAAGATGAAAACGGTAATAGGGGACGATGTTATGCTCATGGCTTACTCCCATGTGGCTCACGATTGCGTGGTAGGTAAGGGTGTGATAATGGCAAACTGTGCAACGCTGGGTGGGCACGTGGAAGTAGGTGAATACACCTTTATAGGAGGTCTTTCGGCGGTTCACCAGTGGGCGAGGATAGGACCCTACGCTATGGTCGGAGGACTTACCGGCGTGTCCCTCGACATACCACCCTTTACCAGAGCTTCCGGACAACATGCGGAGCTTTACGGGGTAAATACCGTTGGATTGCTCAGGAGAGGATTTTCCAAGGAGAGGATAAGCGCAATAAAGAAAGCCTACAGATTGCTCTTCAGGAGCAATTATCTGAAAAAAGAAGCTATAGAAATCCTGAGAAAAGAGTTTAAGGGCAATCCGGATATAGAGCTTTTGATTGAGTTTATCGAAAGTTCCAAAAGAGGAGTAGCTAAGGACGCAGGTTCTTAATAAAAACCTTTATACTAATCTGAAGATGAAAGCGGTAATCTTAGCTGCAGGTCTCGGAACGAGGTTCAAGAGCGATAAACCGAAGGTTCTACATACTTTGCTCGGGAAACCCATGCTCTGGTATGTGATAAACGCTGTCAAAGGTGGTGGCATACGGGACATAGGCATAGTGGTAAGCCACAAGGCGGAGGAAATTAAAAAAACCTTCGGTGATGAGTTTAAGTATTTTCATCAGGAAAATCCGAAGGGAGGAACCGCAGATGCGGTCCTTGCCTCAATAGATTTCTGGAGAAACAGCGACGACTACCTTCTCATAATAAACGGAGACTCACCGCTCGTAACTTCCGAAACCATAAAGAACATGCAAAGGTTTTTGCACATGGTCGAGGAGTATGAAAAGATTAAGCTCTCCGGTGTTGTGCTGACCTCATTTTTACAGGACCCTACGGGTTACGGAAGGATAGTTAAGGAAGAGGGAACCGACAGAATACTTAAGATAGTGGAAGAGAAAGACGCAACCCCCCAAGAGAGAAACATAAGGGAAGTAAACGGAGGGGTTTACATGTTCTACGTCCCTCACCTATTGGAAGCTTTATTCAAGATAAAGCCGAGCGAGAAAACCGGTGAGCTATACCTTACCGATGCGGTTCAATACATAGTTTCCAAAGGTTACGAAGTCAGGAGCTTTATGGCTTCGGACCCGACGGAGATAATAGGCGTAAATACCCGCTGGGAACTTAGCTTTGCGGAAAACATACTGAGGCTAAAACTCATAAAGTTCTGGGCGGAAAGAGGCGTAACCTTCCACATACCCGAAACGGTGTGGATAGAACCCGACGTTAGTCTCTCAAAGAACGTGGAGATTTACCCGAGTGTTGCACTTTTGGGCAAGACGAAAGTGGGAGAGGGCACGGTAATAAAAAATGGCTCCATAGTAGAAAACTCCGAGCTGGGACAGAAGGTGGTGGTCGAGCCCTACTCTATAATAAGAAACTCTAAAGTTGAGTCCGAAGCGGTGGTGGGTCCCTACGCACACGTAAGGGAAGAAACTACTGTAGGTTCAAAGAGCCACATAGGAAACTTCGTAGAGGTTAAAAGGAGCACCATAGGAGAGGGTGTTAAAGCCAAACACTTAGCCTACATAGGGGACGCTCAGGTGGGAGACGAGGTTAACATAGGTGCGGGAGTAGTAACTGCCAACTACGACGGTAAGAACAAACACAGAACCGTCATAGAAGAAAAAGCCTTCGTGGGTAGCAATTCTCTGCTGATAGCTCCCATAAAGGTGGGGAGACTCTCCTACGTTGCGGGTGGGTCTGCGGTTAGCAAAGACATTCCCGAGGGTGCTCTTGCGGTCGAGAGGTCAAAGCTGAGAATAATAGAAGGGAAGGGGAAAAAACTCTTAGAAGACTGACATTTCAAGCTCCCCGACTTTAAGTTTCCGTAAGGTATAACCTTCAGTTCTTCGATAGTGTCATATACGCTCTATTATCGGAAGACATACCTCTGCAAGGGATAGAACACAATAGCAGAAGTCTAAGACTTTTAACCCCTTCGGGGATAATTTTGTCTGAATGAAAGGCAGTAAACCTAAACAGACAGGTTATAAGCAACCTCGAAAACGGGAAGTTCGGGAGTATAAGGTTCGTAAAGATTGAGCATATTATGAGAATTCTGGGTTATGACCTGTGTTTCATGCCTTTTAATCCCTTTAGGAAGGAAGAGCCTTTTATGTGTGAGGAAGTTCAGGAATAATTAACTTACTTGCTAAAAAATCGGAAGCCAATGAAATAGGAACCCTCATTTTTAGGGATAACCTTCAAGCAGACATAGAAATAGACGACGATATACCTAACCCTTGTCGCAATCCCTCGTTTTTAGGGATAACCTTCAAGCTACACCCTGCTCAGGCAGTTGCAACCTTTGACCCCAGAGTCGCAATCCCTCGTTTTTAGGGATAACCTTCAAGTAGAAATAGTGCAAACTATGAGCAATCTAAATCAGATTTATCAGTCGCAATCCCTCGTTTTTAGGGATAACCTTCAAGAGGCATGCATGTTGTTTATAGTATATTTGCAGGATATGTCGCAATCCCTCGTTTTTAGGGATAACCTTCAAGTCCCCCTATGTTATGGAATGGCAAGATGACACATGGGAATGTCGCAATCCCTCGTTTTTAGGGATAACCTTCAAGAATAGGAGGTAAGCAAGATGTTAACAGGTATGGAATTTCTGGTCGCAATCCCTCGTTTTTAGGGATAACCTTCAAGACCGAACAAGTTAAAAATGGTTTGTATCATATTAATTGGGTCGCAATCCCTCGTTTTTAGGGATAACCTTCAAGGTGCTGGCTGAGAAAGTCAACAAGGCTCTCCCTGATGGAGTCGCAATCCCTCGTTTTTAGGGATAACCTTCAAGTCCTATTTATCTTGGAAATGCATTTTCTATTAATATGATGTCGCAATCCCTCGTTTTTAGGGATAACCTTCAAGGAGAAGGGTTTAGGATATGGGAAAAAGAACTCTCTAAAGTCGCAATCCCTCGTTTTTAGGGATAACCTTCAAGGGCACCTTTTTACCTTATTGAAAATCAACGCCTCGGGAGTGAGAATTGTTCGCAATTAACCTACCTGTTAAAATTTTGCAGAATTATCAACAAAATCCTTCTCGAGCTTCTCTCCCAAGGCTTTACCTGAAATTTTACCTATTCGGTTGACAAGGAGCCGTGCGGACCCTTGCGTTCCGCTCCTACTTACTCAAGAATTTAACACATTCTCCCGAAATTTTCTATATGATTTTCCCCATAAATTATGACTTTGAAGTAATGTTTTCCCGTATGGCTCTTCCTATGTCCGCTCTGGCTATTATCCCCACGAGGGTTCTGCTTCCTCTCTTTTCAACCACGGGAAGTCTGCCTACTCCTTTACTCACCATAAGGTTAAGAGCCTGAGCGAGGGTATTTTCGGGTGTTATGACGAAAACCTCTCTTGTCATGGCTTCATATACTCTCAGTTTTTCGAGCTGTGCTTCGGAAAGTCCCATTATGTCGCTTTTGGTAATTATCCCCACCAGATAACTACCGCTCACTACGGGAAGCCCGCCTATCATGTTCTCTTCCATAAGTTTTTTTGCCCTTTTGAGGCTGTCGTCGGGTCGAACGGTTATAGGGTCGGACATGTAGTCTCCTACCTTCAGCTTCTCGAGAATGAACATACCGAGGTCGTTTTGGTGGGAAGGGGACTCCAAGCGGGTATCCACCTGACTGGGAAAGACGGTCTCTTTTGAGGTAAGTATGTAGGTTATAAAGACGCTGACCATGGAGGGAACGAGGAGTTCGTATCCGCCCGTAATTTCGGAGACGAGGATTATGTTGGAGAGGGGAGCGTTTACCACGCCTGCCAAGAAGGAGGTCATGCCCACCACTACCAGAGAGGGAAGGTGAACCTCAGTGAAGTTCTCAGCGAGGACTCCGTAGAGCGCACCCACCAGAGCACCGAGTAGCAGGGAGGGACCGAAGACCCCACCGCTTCCGCCCGAACCTATCAGGAAGGAGACCCCCACCGCCACCGCAAGCATGGAGAGCAACAGAAACATGGGGGAAAGGTGCTCACCGTCCAGAAGGGTCTGAACCCACCCGAGACCGCCAGCCACAGCCATAGGAGAGACAAGCCCCATAAAGCCCGAAACTAAGGCTCCTAAGCTCACCCTCGTAAGAGGGTCCTTCAAAATCCTATTCGTAAAATCTCTCGTCTTTGAGAAGAGAAGGACGAAAGCCTTGACCCCCAAGGTGCAAAAGAGAGCAAGCCCTATAAACAGAAAGAGATGGGAAACCTTCATCTCCGAAAAGGGTGGGGTGCTAACCCTGAAGAGTGGGTCGAATCCATAGACGCTTCCGAAGACGCTGTAAGACACCACCGAAGCAACGAAGCTGGGAAGGAGAGCCTGAGCCTCAAAGTCCCTCTTGAAGAATATCTCCGCACTCATTATGGCACCCGCAAGGGGAGCCTTGAGAACCGCAGAAAGCCCCGCACCGAAACCAACCGCTATGAAGACCCTTCTCTCGGAAGGACTTAACCTGAAAAGTCTCGAAATCGAGTCCGCAACGCCCGAACCTATCAAAGCGGAGGGAGCGAGCCTGCCCGCCGTCCCGCCCGAGCCTATCACCAAAGCGGAGGCAAGGAGCTTGACCACGGAAGTTTTAAAGGAGAGCCTGAGCCTTCTGTGGTAAGCCTGAATTACCGTATCCGCACTCATTCCCTGAGCTTCTTTTGCAAAGAGAAGTATCAGAACTTCCGCAAGAACCACCCCCACAAGAACCACCGCAGGCAAGAAGAAAAAAGGCAGAACACTCTCCACCTCGAAGGAAAAAGGTCTGGTCAGCCCCGGTGGACTCGGAACCTTAAAACCCAGAACCCCCTTTAAGACCAAAGCTATCACCAAGTGTATGGTAAGGACGAAAGCCAGAACCAACAAACCCGACAGAAGACCTATCAGAGCGGGAAGTAATAGATAGAAGCGAACTATCTGAAATAACATGCCTTATTATATCTTAGAGCATGCCTTCCGACCCAAAGCCCCTCGAGATAGACGGTTCCTACGGAGAAGGTGGAGGTCAGATAGTCCGAACCGCCCTGTTTTTGAGCACCCTTCTGAAAATCCCCGTCCTCATCAGGAACATAAGGCTCAAGAGGAAAAACCCGGGACTCAAAAGACAACATTTATTTATAGTTAAGATTTTGAAAGACCTCTGCTCCGCAGAGGTGAGAGGGAACAAACTCCGCTCAACCGAGCTTTACTACCGCCCCGGCAAGCTAAAACCCGGCTCGTATAAGGCTGACTTCGGAAGTGCAGGCTCCATAAGTCTTTTCTTTCAAACCCTGCTGCCCCTTTCCCTCTTCGTTCCGGAAAGCGTGGAGATAACCGTCGTGGGAGGAACGGAAGTCCCCATGAGTCCCACAATAGACTGGCTCAGGTTCGTCTATCTTCCGCACCTCAGACAAATACCCGAGAGCATCTCCCTCGAGGTGGTCCGAAGGGGATACTATCCCGCAGGGGGAGGAGTAGTCAACCTCAAGGTCCGTAGCGGTCTAAAGGAGGAAATCTCAAGCCCCGAGGACATAAGAAAATACCTGAGAGGAAAGATAAACCTTCACAAGCTCGAACGGGGAGAACCTAAAAAGCTACACATACTCTCCGTAGCAACGGAGGACCTGAGAGAAAGGAAGGTGGTAGAAAGACAGGTAGAGGGAGCTATGGAAGTCCTGAAGGACCGCTTTCGCACCGTAGAGACCTACCGCCAATACACGAAAGCCCTTTCCACCGGAACGAGCGTTACCCTGTGGTTGGAAGACACGAAAGGAAACCTGCTCGGGTCCGACAGCCTCGGGAAGAAGGGAAAACCCGCTGAGGTGGTAGGAAAAGAAGGTGCAACGAAGCTTTTAGAAGACTGGGAAAGCGGATCAACAGTCGATAGGCATCTTGCGGACCACCTGGTTCCCTGGTTAGCCCTTGCTGGAGGGGTCATAAAAGTTCCCGCCTTTACGGGTCATCTCGAGACCAACATCTGGGTGTGCGAGCGGTTCCTCGGAGAGGGAATTTTTGAAGTAAGAAGAGAGAATAAAACCATAACCGTTAGATAACAATATCTTGTCAAGGGAGAGTGTATCCTTGGTCTAAAATAATCCACCATGCGTGTCCTGATTACGGGAGCGGGAGGATTTTTGGGTTCTCACCTGTGCGAGAAGTTCCTCAAGGAGGGACACGAGGTAATAGGTTTGGACAACTTCCTGACCGGAACCCCGGAGAACATAGCCCATCTGTTCGGGAATCCGAACTTTACCTTCTTCAAATACGACGTTACAAACTTTATATTCCTGAAAGGCAAGCTCGACCTCATACTTCACTTTGCCTGTCCCGCCTCTCCGGTGGACTACCTCAGACACCCCATACACACCATGAAGGTGGACTCCCTCGGGACACTTCACACCCTCGGACTTGCAAAGCTCAAAAAAGCCCGTTACGTGCTGGCTTCAACATCGGAGGTGTATGGAAACCCCCAGGTCCACCCCCAACCGGAAACCTACTGGGGACACGTTAACCCCATAGGACCCAGAAGCGTCTATGACGAAGCCAAGAGGTTTTCGGAAGCTCTGAGCATGGCATACCACAGGGAGCACGGCATAGACGTCAGAATTGCGAGGATTTTCAACACCTACGGTCCCAGAATGAGGATGAACGACGGGAGGGTTATCCCGAACTTTATATATCAAGCTCTGAACAACCAACCCATAACCGTGCACGGGGACGGCTCCCAAACCAGAAGCTTCTGCTATGTGGATGACCTGATAGAGGGTATTTACAAACTCGCCACGCAGGAAGGTCTCGAGGGAGAGGTTTTCAACCTCGGAAACCCGGAAGAATACACCATACTGGAACTGGCACAGCTTATAATCGAGCTTTCCGGTAGCAGTTCAAAGATAGTCTTTAAAGAAAGACCCGAAGACGACCCGGACCGAAGAAGACCGGACATAACCAAAGCAAAGGAAATCTTAGGCTGGGAACCCAAGGTGAGCGTCAGGGAAGGTTTGAAAAGAACTATCGAGTGGTTTCGAGAGAAGATCTCACGAGCTTGAGTAGGTTTTCCACCGCCTCTTCGTGAAAGGACCCCAAAAGAATATTACCGTTTACCTTTTCAAGTCCCAACTGTGAACCCAGCTTCCCCGCACTTACGACCTTGCCGTTCGTAGTTATCACCTTCGAGGGAACGAGAAAAATCCTTCCCCTCTCGTCCACGAGGAAATCTCCTGCGTCAAACTCAAAGGTGTTTCTACCCTCTTGAATTAGCAAAGTCCTGTCCCTGTTTCCTATGAAGACTTTAACTTCACGAGAGTTGAGGAGGGTGTAAAACTTCCTGATAAGGTCCTGGTCTCCTTGCCTGAACTTCAAGAATTCCTTTACTTCGTAACACTCGTCGAATACCGCATAGGGACACTCGGACCTGCAAAAGTTGTGGTCTATGGAGGCAAAGAGCTTGGACACAGCTGTTCCCTTGGAGGGAAGTATCCTATCCTCACCTATCTTTTCAAAAAGCCCCGCCCTCTCGAGAGCGTTCCTCACAGGAGTCTTCAGGTTCACGAAGTGAAGTTTTATACCTTTCTTCTCAAGGTCTTCCACATACTCCTTCAAAACGTCTATTGCGGTTGCGTCAACGTAGTTTATGGACTCCGCATCTATCACGAGATGTTTTAGGGACCTTCGGTGCTTCTCTACGAGGTGGTCTATCTCCTCTATTATGTGCTCAACATTAGCAAAGTAGAGGGAAGCGTCGGGTCTGATGAAGAGCATCTGGGGACACTCGGGAAGCCCAAAAAGCTCAGCGTTCATGAAGGTTCTCGTCTTGGAATCCCTCGTAAGAACCACTATCCTGGGATGCATGCTTCTCCAGAGGAAGAGTATCAGGGAAAGCAAAATTCCTATGAATATTGCGTAGTCAGGCTTCATTATGAAAGCGGATATGAAGGTAATCCCTGCAACCACGCCGTCCTGGGGGTTTGTCCTGTATAGTTCTAAAAAAGCCTTCGGCTTGACTATTCCGAGAACCGCCACTATGACCACCGCAGCGAGTGCCGCCTTGGGAAGGTTGTAAAGAAGCGGTGCTAAGAAAAACAGGGTAAAAATAACGAAGAGGCTCGTAAAGACGCTCGACATTCCCGTCTTGGCTCCCGCCAAGAAGTTGACCGCACTCCTTGAGAAGGAACCGCTAACGGGATATCCTCTCACGAAGGAGTTAACGAGGTTGGCAAGCCCTTGCCCAATAAGTTCCTGGTCCACATCGAGCTTGTGCTTGGTCTGAGCCGCCATAGTTTTGGCTATTGCGTATGCTTCCATAAAACCGATTATCGCTATCACTATAGCCTGACCCATAAGCTCGTCCACCATGTCCAGGTCTATATCCGGCAGGGAGGGAGTAGGAAGCCCGGAGGGTATGTGCCCCACCACCTTCACACCGAGTTTTTCCAGCCCCAAGTAGTAAGCGGACAGGGTTGAAACCACCACCACCACCAGCGCCCCGGGAAAGAGGGGATGTATCTTTCTCGAGAGGAGTATAAAAGCCGTAGCGGAAAAGCCTATTATTGCGGTGTATAGGTGGGTTTCGTCTATATTTTTCGCTATCTCGATGAAGTTCTTAAAGACGAACTCGTGCTTTTCAATCTCTATGCCGAGCAGGTGAGGAACCTGAGTGGAAGCTATTATGATAGCCGCAGCGTTGGAAAAGCCCACCACGACCGCATGGGAAACGAAGTTCATAATAAATCCGAGCCTGAACACACCCAGAGCCAGTTGAAACACACCTACCAGAAGAGCCAAAAGTGCCGCAAGCTGAACGAACTTCTCACTTTCAGGCTCCGCTATGGGAAGCAGGGAGGTAAAAACGAGCAAGCTTACTATCGCAACGGGACCCGTTTGGAGCTGAGGAGAGCTACCCCACAGAGCCGCAATAGCAGGTGCAAAAGCGGAAGCGTAAAGACCGACTACAGGGGGAAGACCCGCAAGCATAGCGTATGCCATGGATTGGGGAACGAGAACGACGGCAACCGTAAGACCCGCTATGAAGTCCCTGACTGCGGATTCCTTGTTGTAGTTTCTGAGCCACCCCAGAAAGGGAAAAACCCTCTCCACCATTAAAAGAGAATTTAATCCGAAAACTGATTTTCGTCATAGTGGCATGCTTATTGCAACTTTTCGTGCGAACGGCTCCCGAAGAAGCTAACAATCTCAAATCTTATAGAGGAGGTTGAAGATGGGATACGTCAAGCCGGAGGCTGTGGTCGAGCAGATGATTCAAGCGGGAGCCTACAAAGCGGGTCTTTCCGCAAAGCACCTTCTGATAAGGGGATTTTTAGCGGGTGCGCTCTTAGGGTATGCGGTTACCGTTGCCTTCTCAGCTATCTCTCAGACCGACATGAGGATAGTAGGGTCCCTGGTCTTTCCCCTCGGCTTCGTGATGATAGTCCTTCTCGGTCTCGAACTCGTAACCGGCAACTTTGCGCTGATACCCTTAGCGGTTCTTGAAAGAAAAACGACCTTCGGTCGTATGCTTTACAACTGGTTCTGGGTGTATATAGGACACTTGGGTGGAACCTTCTTTTACGGACTTCTCTTCTACATAGCAGCCACTAAGATGGGAAATGTCCCCGAACCCACCGTGGGAAAGATGATTGCCAAAGTAGCAGAGGCAAACACCCTCGGATACGCAAAGCTGGGTTTCGTGGACGGCTGGACCGTAGCCTTCGTAAAGGCTATCCTCTGCAACTGGATGGTTACCCTCGGAGCTGTTATGGCTATGGTAGCCCAGCACGTTATAGGCAAGATAGCGGCTATGTGGCTTCCCATACTGACCTTCTTCGCTCTCGGGTTCGAGCACGCTGTCGTTAACATGTTCCTGATGCCCACGGGAATGCTCTTCGGAGCGGACATAACCCTGTGGGACTGGTGGTTCTGGAACCAAATTCCCGTAACCCTCGGAAACCTCGTAGCAGGGTTCACCTTCACAGGTATGGGACTTTATCTGACCCACAGGAAGAAGGAAGAGGTTGAGGCTCAGGTGGTAAAAGAGGCTGCATGATGGGTAAGGTTTATCTCGTAGGTGGGGGTCCCGGCGACCCCGAGCTTTTAACTATAAAGGCTTACAAGGTTCTAAAATCCGCAGATGTGGTTCTATACGACGCTCTCGTGAGTAAAGACATACTGACGATTACAAAATTGGATTGTCTGAAGATATACGTTGGTAAACGGGACGGGCGACACTCCTTGCCCCAAGAGGAAATAAACGAGCTGATTTACAAATTTGCAAGACAGGACAAAATTGTAGTCAGGTTAAAGGGGGGAGACCCCTTCGTCTTTGGAAGGGGCGGAGAGGAACTTACTTACCTAAAAGAAAAAGGTATAGAGGTAGAGGTAGTTCCCGGTATAACCTCCGCTGTCGCTGCACCCTCCTCCGCTCTAATCCCCTTGACCCACAGAGGAGTATCCTCTTCGTTTGCTGTGGTAACGGGACACCCCAACAGGGGTATAGACTGGTCCGCATTCGCAAAGATAGACACACTGGTGATACTTATGGGTGTAAAGAGAAGGCAGGAAATAGCGAGGGACCTTATAAAGACAGGTAGGGACCCCAAAGAACCGGTAGCCTTCGTAGAGAAAGCTACTACTCCCGAGCAGAGGGTTATTTTCTCTTCGCTGGAAGAGGTAGCTCTCAACCCACCTGAAGTTAGAACTCCTGCGGTGATGGTAGTGGGTGAGGTGGTCAGTTTAGGTCTTGAGATGAACCTCGTCTCCGACCTTAATAACCTTTCCCAGCTCGCTCTCAGGAACGACGGTATTGACACATAGACGGTAAAAGGTGTCGGAAAATCTCCCCTTCGGGGACCAGGGGGGGAGCGTTTCTCTTCTCTTCTCTATAAAAGTTTTTGCAAAACCCTTAAGCTCCTTACCCGTATATGGGTTCCTCGTGGGAACGGGACATCTTTTGGATATGCCGTGCCCTTCGAAGAGAACCTCACCTACGGTGAACTTTTTGGGATAGTCCTCTCCCACGAGCTTGTCCTCCCAAAAGGGTGGAACTCCGTCTATTTCGAGGTTAGCTCTGAAGCGAAGCCTTATCTCTTCCTCCGGTAGTCCAAACCAGCTTCCTACCTCTTTTAGGGTTGCGGTGCTTACCACCGTGGGTCCGTGAGCCTTTCTGTCGTCCGGCATACCTCCCTCGGGAAACCTCTTCAGAAAGACCTTGTATCCGAGAACTTCCGAAAAGAAGTCTTCTATTGCCTTCGTCTCCTCAAAGGTGAATTCGTAAACCCTCCCCTCGTAGGAAAACTTCATAACCTGAGTGTCAAAATATATGCTACTTCTTATGCGGTGTAGCTTTTTCTCCCTCTTTGCGCTTACCACCCTGTCCTCTTCGTCGAGAAGAGCGAACTCCCTATCGTGCACAAGAGAACCTTTATCACCTATTACCGCTTCCTCAACCTCCACGGGGTCGAGACCTTTGAAGGGATATATGAGTATCTTCGAAAGGTAGGCTTTCTCCCTCATCGGGGTAATTTTATACCGTATTTTTGTATTCGGTAGCTAACCTGCCGTGGTGTCATGCCGAGCTTCTTTGCCGCTTCCTTGATGACGTATCCGGACTCCCTGAGAGCCTGCTCTATCAGTTTTCTCTCTATGTCCCATATAGACTCCCCCTCCGAAGGTTGGGGTGGAGGTGTAGTTTTGGGTTTCTCAACGCTACTTTTGAGTTCCGAGGGAAGCTCCTCCACCGTTAAAACACCGTCGGTATCGAGGATAATCATTCTCTCCACCACATTCTGAAGCTCTCTCACGTTTCCGGGCCAGTCGTAAGCCATAAAGAGGTCCATAACTTCCGGGGACACCTTCACCTCCTTTCCGTATTCCCTACCGAAGGTCTCTACAAAATGCTGAACGAGGATAGGAATGTCCTCTCTCCTCTCCCTCAGAGGCGGGATGAATATGGGAAAGACATTCAGGCGGTAGTAGAGGTCTTCCCTGAACTTACCTTCCTTCATAAGCTGTTCCAAGTTTCTGTTGGTTGCCGCAATCACCCTAACGTCAACCTTTATGGGTTTGCTTCCTCCCAACCTCTCTATTTCCTTCTCCTGAAGAACTCTGAGAAGTTTTACCTGCAAGAAGAGAGGCATGTCCCCTATCTCGTCGAGGAATATGGTCCCTCCGCTGGCAAGCTCAAATTTGCCCTTTTTGGTTCCGTAGGCTCCCGTAAAGGCTCCCTTCTCGTATCCGAAGAGTTCAGCCTCGAGCAGGGTCTCAGGTATTGCGGCACAGTTGACCGTTACGAAGGGTTTGTCCGCTCTCGGACTCAAGAAGTGTATGGCTCTTGCAAAAACCTCCTTACCAACACCGCTCTCACCCCTTAGCAGAACCGTAGCATTTGTAGGTGCTACCCTGTGAACGAGGTCCAGGACCTCGAGTATCTGCCTGCTCCTGCCTACTATCCCCTCTACCTTAAGGTCTTTGTATATCCTCTTAAGCTCCATCTCGAGAGCTTTTTTCTCTATCTCGAGACCCTTTCTCTCCTCCTCTACCTTCCTCTCGAGGGAAAAGCTGTTGGCTATGAGGGTCGCTATCATGTTCAGGAAGCGGGTAAGCTCGTCGAGGGACTCCCTACCGGACATCTCCTTATCCGCACTCAGGACCCCTATCACCTCACCTCCGATTTTTATCGGCACCGCTATGAAGGCTATCTTTTTACCTTTGATGTTCTTTCTCTTCCAGAGCTTGTTCAAGAACTCGGGTTCTTTGGATATGTCGGGAATAACTATCGGGACACCGTGCTTCCAGACCTTGCCCGTTATACCTTCCCCTTTCCTGAAGCCTTCCTTGGGGAACTTTCCCGAGGAGGTGGCTTTTACCACTATCTGGTCCGTAGAGGGGTCGTATAGGGTTAGGGTAATCCTCTCAAAGCCCATGTATTTCTTTAAGAGCCTGAATATGTAGGGAACGGTTGCTTCGATATTTAAAGAGCTTGAAAGCAGTTTGCTTATCTCGTAAAGGGTCTCCAATTCGAGTTTTGGGTTCATACAGGAAAAATTATAATAACTCTGTGGAAATATGAAGAGAGCGGTTCTCATAATTTTGCTTGTGGTATCGAGCCTTTTTGCACAAGAAATTTGGGAAGATTTGGTAGCGGAAGCGAAAGCCAGAGGTGAGGTCATCTTAAACTTTCAGAATGCGGACATAAACGAACTTGCTCAGTTTATGGGAGAGCTTTTAAACAAAAACATAGTAGTTGACCCCGCTGTGCGGGGTAAGATGAGCCTCGTTTTCTCAAAACCTCTGAAGATAAGAGAAGCGTGGGATGTGTTCACCTCAGCCCTGTTTATGCAGGGATACGGCGTTGTGGAAGACGACAAGGTGGTAAAGATACTGCCTCTGAACGAGGCGGTTTCCGTAGCTCAGGTTAAGGGAAAACCCGCAAAGGGTGAGCTGGCTGTTCTGGTTTTTAACCTAAAACACACGGAAGCTCAAACGGTAATGAACTCCATAAGACCCTTCCTATCCTCCTTCGCACGGGTATCGGTTCACACCCCATCAAACTCCATAATAATTGCGGATGTAGGTGAAAACATCAGGAAGGCGAGAAAGATACTTTCAAGGTTAGACAGAAGCGAAGCGGAAGGAGAGGTCAGGATTTATAAACTCAAATACCTGTCCGTCAAGGATGCGGTTCGGCTAATCTCTCCACTGAATACCGCTTTTTCTAAAAGGTTCGGCTCACCTATGGTGGTAGCTTCCTCCCAAGAGGCTAACGCACTCGTGGTGTTCACCACGAAGGAAGGACACAGCATAGTTAGCGAAATAATCTCCAAAGTAGATACGGAAAATGTCCTTTCCGAGCAAAGGAGCTTTTACATAATACCCCTGAGCTTTATATCCGCAGAGGAGCTTGCTCAAACTCTCCAAAACCTTATGACAGGAAGGAAAACCTCACCCCCGACCAGGATTTATCCCCAAAGACAGCAAACACAAAGACCACAGACTACAGCGCAAACCAGCAATCGTGGAAGGCGGGTCAGACCCCAAAGACAAACCCAACCACTTCAACCCCAACCCATAAGCTTCATAACCACAAAAGAGGGAATGAAGATAGGCTTTGACAGGGGAACGAACTCCGTAATACTATACGCAACCAGGAGCGAATACGAGAGCATTAAAGAGCTTATATCCAAGCTTGACGTCAGGAGAAAACAGGTTCTGATAGCGGCAACGGTGGTGGAAGCCTCCACCAAGAGCTTACTCGACATAGGTATCAGGTGGCAGATACTCGGCAAGAGGGGTGGTGCCTCCTTTAGGGGAAGCTCTCTCACCGACATATACAGCTCATTTCTTTCAGGGAACTTCCTCATAGGAGCCTTTTCCGACGCAGGAAGAACTATTACAATAAGCGGGACTAACTTCTTCTTCCCCGACCTGGTGCTCCTTTTCTCCCTGCTGGAGACGGGTTCGGGCTTTAACATAGTTTCTAACCCCAAGGTCTTAACCCTCGACAACCAGCCGGCGGTCATAAAGGTGGGGCAGGTAATACCCTATGCGGAAGGTGTCAAGTTTGACATAAACGGACAACCTATAATCACTTACGACTACAAGGAGGTAGGACTCGAGCTTAACGTTACACCGAGGGTCTCGGGTAACAATCTTAGACTGACCATAAGCCTGAACCTCGAAGAGATTATTGACTTCGTAACTAATCAGATAGGAACTACCAGCTATACGGTTCCGGTAACGTCGAACAGGGAAGTTAACTCGGACGTGGTCGTGGAAAATGGGCAGACCATAATCCTGGGAGGGTTGGTGAGCACCAAAACCCTGAAGGCTATCGAGGGCGTCCCCGGACTCTGGAAGGTTCCCATAGTGGGAAGGCTCTTCAGAAGGGACGTCCGTCAGGAGGACAAAACGACCTTGTTTATATTCATAACTCCCTACGTAATATCATCCCCGGAAGAGCTGGCGAAGATTACGGAAGAGCACAGGAAACTGTCGGAAGAAATAAGGAAGAGATTGGAAGAGAAGAAGAAACAAGAGGAACAGGAAGAGGATGAGGAAGATTTTTATTAATTTCCTTATTCCACTCTGCGTGTTCCTCACGGTGGGGGGCGTTGCCTCGGTCGTTTCCCTACCCAAGGCGGTTCTCTTAGACAAGCTTCTCGGTGAGGCGGACATTCACATACTCACCCGAAGGGTAGAAGAAAACTTCAGAAAAGTAATAATGGAAGGTGTGCGCATCTTCAAAGGTAATTCCGAGATTGCTCATCTGGATAAACTCAATCTATCCCTCACCCTTTCGGGGTTGAAGCTGAAGGGCACCTGCGGTGAGGGGAGACTCGAAGGCTTTATAAGCTACAGGAGAAACCTCAAGCTTAGCTTTGACAAATTTTCCTGCATAGAGCGGGTAGGAGAGCTGAGCGGAGAGGTTGCAATAAGGAATGGTATATTCGGAACGCTGAACCTGAAAGGAATAATGGCGCAGGGTGTGGAAGTTGAGTCTGCAGAGCTTAAGTTCACGGGGGAAAAGTTCGAGGGAGTCATTAAAGCCATGGGAATGACCCTCAAAGGCGGTGGAACCATAAAGGTGAACAGGGAAAACCCTGCTGAGTCGGAGATAGACGCTCTCTTCAAGGGGGATTTAGGTAGGGTTATAGTCAGGGGGAAATTGAGCAGTATTTCTGTTCATGTCAGGTAGTTCGTAATATATTTATTCTGTTAAAGTTATGTGCGGGATAGCGGGTGTTTTTAACAGTCCTTACGCTTCTCAGTATGCTTTCCTGCAAATATACTCCCTTCAGCACAGGGGACAGGAAAGCGTGGGCATAAGCTCCTCGGATGGGAAGACCATAAAAACCGTTAAAAGACCCGGTAGGGTTCTTGAGGCTATAACCCAGTCGGACTTAGATAAGCTCGAGGGCAACATGGCGATAGCTCACGTCAGGTATTCTACAGCGGGAGACTCGGGAGCCACGAACGCACAACCTCTCGTGAGGGAAACTTCCCTGGGTCAGGTTGCTGTGGTTCACAACGGGAACATAGTAAATTATGTGAGCCTGAGAAGGGAGCTTGAGGAGAGGGGGATAGAATTTGAATACAGCTCCGATACGGAGCTATTTTTGGCTCTGCTCGACACGGGAGAAGAGTTTATACCGGAAGGGCTGGAGATACATCCCAGAGATAGGGAAGTCCTTCCTAAAATCCTATACACCCTGAGCAGGCTGGAAGGGGCTTACAGCTTTTTAATGATTTTGGGAGATAAGCTCGTAGCGGGAAGAGACCCTTACGGGTTCAGACCTCTCAGCGTGGGAAGGAAGGGCAAGACCTTACTCTTTGCCTCCGAAAGCTGTGCGTTCGACATACTCGAGGGGGAGTTCTGGAGAGAGGTAAATCCCGGTGAGCTTATGGTAATAGATAATGCGGGGATAAGAAGCTACAGGGTTCTCGACGCTCCCAAGAAAGCCATGTGCATATTCGAGTTTGTTTACTTCTCCCGTCCCGACAGCTACCTGTTCGGAGAGTGGGCTTACGAGGTCAGGAAGAACTTAGGAAGACAGCTGGCGAGGGAAGATGACGTGGAAGCGGATGTGGTAGTTCCCGTGCCGGACTCGGGAGTGGTTCCCGCTCTGGGATACGCTCAGGAGAGGGGTCTTCCCTTTGAGATGGGGCTGATAAGAAACCACTACGTGGGAAGGAGCTTTATAGAACCCTCCCAGGAATTGAGAAACCTGAGGGTCCTTATGAAGTTAAGTCCAAACAGGGCGGTTCTGAAAGACAAAAGGGTGGTGGTCATAGACGACTCCTTGGTAAGGGGAACGACCTCCAAGAGGATAGTTAACATGCTCCGCAGGGCGGGGGTTAAGGAGATACACATGAGGATAGCGTCTCCTCCCGTGGTCGGACCCTGCTACTACGGCATAGATACCCCTACGAAAGAGGAGCTTATAGCCAACCGCATGAGCTTGGAGGACATAAGGAGCTTCATAGGGGTTGACTCTCTGAAGTATCTCTCCCTGGAAGGTCTAAGGAGCTGTGTCTCGGACCGGGAAAACTTCTGCGATGCCTGCTTCAGCAACAAATACCCCATAGATGTTAGCAGGGTAGCCATAAACAGGAACAGGGACTGATTACTCTTCTCTCAGCCACAACTTGAGAAGCGCTGCGACCTTTTTCGGTTCCCTCTTTGCAACTTCCGTTATAGTTTTCACTATCTCAAGTTCACGGGCTGTTTCCCTAAGAGCTTCCGCTCCGCTTATGGTGGCTATCTCTTCAGCGGTGGGTGCACCTGCAGGGGCGGGAACGGGAGCCTCCTTCTTGCGCAGGAACTTAAGAAGTCCGAACAGAATGAGGAGAGCTATTACAAGACCTGCTATCGCAGGTATGAGAACTTTTTTCCACAGGGGAACCTGAACAGCTTCCTCCTCCACCTCGACGGGCTTTTTGAAGGGAACTGCTACCACCGAAAGGGTATCTCCCCTTTTCGGGTCGAGTCCTGCGGAAGCGGAAACTATCTTCTCTATGCTCTTTATGTCCACATCCTTCAAGTCCTTATTCACTATGACACCTATGCTGAGCCTTTTTATCTTCAGTGTCGGGTCAACGGAGACTATCTCCTTTTTACTCACCTCGTAATTGGTCGTGGTTTCCTTCCTTTCAGTTATGGTTCCCTGCTGTCCCGTTACCGCTCCGGTGGCTGGGGGGACGTTTGAAGCGGTCCCCGGGACTCCTCCCGTGGGGGCACCTACGGTTTTCTCCTTCTTCTTCTGCTCGCTAACTATTGCGGTCATGTCCGGGTCGTATATTTCTTCCCTCCTCTGAACCTTTGAAAAGTCAAGCTCGACCGAGACCCTGACCTTTACATTTCCGTATCCGAGAGCCTCCTCGAGGGCTGTCTGAACCTTTTTCTCTATTTCCTTCTCGAACTCCCTCTTTATCTTGAGCTGTTTGTTGGATACTTCCCCTTCCTCGTCGTCGAGCATAGCAGTCAGGTTTCTCCCCTTGTCGTCTATAACCACGACCTTTTCTGGTCTGAGGTCTTCCACACTTGCCGCAACGAGGTTTCTTATGGCTTTTACCTGCTCGGGAGTTATAGTTGTGCCGGGCTTGAGCTTTATGAAGACGGAAGCGCTCGGCTCCTTTTCGTCTCTCAGGAATATAGATTTTTCCGGCAGGGCTATGTGAACTCGGGCGTCCTCTATGTTCTTAAACCTGAGAATTGTCCTTACAAGCTCACCCTCTATAGCTCTCTTGAAATTTACCCTCTGTTGAAATTCCGATATACCTATGGAGCTTTTGTCAAAGAGTTCGTAGCCTATGACACCTTTGTTGGGAATTCCCTTGGCAGCAAGCTTGAGCCTCACATCACGAACCTTGTCCTCGGGAACGAGTATGGTTCTACCGTCAGGTCCTATCTTATACTTGACTCCCTCCTTATCAAGCTCCGTCAGAACAGCATTCATGTCCTCCGGGTTGAGGTTGCTGTATAGAACCGAATAATCGGGCTTGAGGGAGTAGATGAGAACCGTAACGAGGAGCGAAAAAACGACCGCAGGAATACCAACAGCTAAGAGCTTCTGATGTAGGGGGAGGGAGGAAAAACGTTCCTGAAAATTTTTCAGGCTTTCCTTGACGTCAGCCATACTATACCTGCATCCTGAGTAGCTCCTGATAACCCTCGAGGAGCCTGTTTCGGACCTCTATCATCAGGTTGAGAGCTACCCCCGCTTTCTGAAACTCCACAATCATCCGGTGAAGGGGAACATCCTCTCCCCTGAGAACCGCTTCCTTTATCTGCTTTGCGTTTTCCTGCTGGGAGTTTACCCACTCTATAAACTCCTTCAGAGCTTGGGTGAAGTCCTCGGGGCTTTTTACCTCTTTCCCCCTTTCCTTCAAGAAAGTTTCAAAAGCTTTGGGATTTATTCCACCTATCTCCATAGCTCTATGGTCCTGTTTGCCATCTCCTTGGTCATGTTAAAGGCGTTCAGGTTTGCTTCGTAGCTCCTTATGGCGGAAATCATGTCTGCCATCTCCCTGACGAGGTCAACGTTGGGAAGCCTGACGTAACCGTTTTCATCAGCTCTCGGGTGGTCCGGGTCGAAAATAACCTTAAAGGGTGCGTCCGACTCCCTTATGGCTTTGACCATAACGGGTATTTCTCCCCTTTTGACCCTCTCCGGGTCGTATATAGCTTGAAAAACTACCTCGAGTTTTCGGAAGGGTTCACCCGTTTGCTTGTATGCTTCGTAGTTAGCGAGGTTGGACGCTACGGTGTTCATCCTTATACGCTGGGCATACATTCCCGAAGCGCTTATCTCAAAAGCTCTGAACAGGTCATTCATCTCCTACCACCTTTTATAACATTGTTGAGCTTATCTATGCTTCCCGAAACCATCCTCATATATACTTCGTAGGCTATCCTGTTCTGGGTGAGTTTTGCCATTTCTTCCTCTATGCTGACGTTGTTTCTATCGTTCCCCACGAGGTTCTTTTTAACCTCCACAACCTTGAAGGTAAGGCTTTCCGAGGGCTGTATGTGCTTGGGTCTGGTGGTCTTGAGCCTGAAGGTGCTTAAGTTCTCCCGAAAGGTTACATCTTTGGCTTTATAGTTGGGGGTGTCTGCGTTGGCTATGTTGCTGAGTATTACCTTGTGTCTCTTCCAGGTATAGTCTAAGCGTGGCTCTAACCTCTTTATCCCTTTGAACAAATCCAACTCAGCCCTCCCAAAGGGTGCGAATAGCTCTGCTCCATATATTATCTTCCTCTTTCGACTTATTTACAACCCATTTTAGGGTTTGGGGGTCTCCGAGCTTATCGCTTATGACAGCTATCCTGAAGAGGGACCACCAGAATATATCCCCCTCGGACCCGAAGCTAATAGCCTGCTTGTAATACTCTAAGGCTTCCTTGAGTTTCCCTTCTTCAAATAGAAGGTCTCCCACCTTTGCGAGCATGAGGGGGGCGTAGGGTCTGAGTCTTTCGTCTTCAAAGTCAGCCTCGGATACCACGGAAAGGAGCTTGTCCGAGTCCCCTTCCAAGTATGCTATCAGCAGGGTCGCTTCCGTTTTGTCCTTTCCCTTTAGGTCCTTTTCTGACTCTTTGAGAAGGTTTATTGCACTCTTTAGGTCTCCTTCCAGAAGTGAGAGTTTTGCGAGGAGAAAGTTCTTGAGGGCTGTGTCTTGAACGAGGGACACGACTTCCTTCGCTTTTTGGTCTCCGAGATACACGAGACTCCTGGCGAGGAGTTCGATACCTTTCGTGTTTCCGAATACCTTAAGGTAGTTCTTTTTATTCACCTCGAAGAGGTCCTTCAAAAACTCGGCATCTTCTCTCTTGTAGAAGGTAAACTGCTCGAGGGGGGCGTTGGCTTTTTCGAGGTATTTGTCAAAGGTAAAGAGGTCCGCACCGTAGATGAAATCTCTTAGGGTGAGCTTCTTTACTTTGAGAAGCTGGGTCTCTTCGGGGGTGAGGTTCTTGCTCTTTAGGGACAGGTAGTATATGCCGAGGGTCGGTAGCTCCCCGTAGATGTCCTCTACATTTAGCCAGGCAATTTTGAGAAGGTTCTCCCTGTAGTTGCCAAGTTTGTCCCCGTAAACCTTTAGGAACTCGTCGTAATACCAGAGGGAAGAGTATAGTATCTGGGCGAGCTTGCTGTAAAAGAGTCTGTCCTCTCCGATAAGTCGGTTCAGGTTCTGGAAGGCTTCCCTGAAGTTCTTGGTTTCGAGGTTTATAGTTGCCAGGTAGAAGCTGGTTTTGTCCGTGTATATTTGCAGGGGGTCCCTGCGGGCGGTGAGTTCTAAGTAGAGGAGTGCCTTTCTCCAGTCTCCGAGCTTGTAGTGGGAAACTCCCATTCTGAAGAGCAGGTGGGGGTCTTCTCTCAGGTAGGGGTTTAGGTTGACCGCATAGGACATGTATTCTATCGATAGGGAATACCTGCCGAGGTTGAAGTTGTAAAAGCCTATGGTCATGTAATAGACGTCGAGATAGTCTTTGGGGACTCCCTTTTGGTCCAGCTTGGTTAGGTAGTTGTATCCCTCCACGCTTCCGTCCAGGGAGGAGGCGTATCCGAACTTAATCATGTATTCGGTTCTGTTGGTCTCTCCGTAGAGGTTGGCGTAGATGTTCTTTGCGGTCTGATACCACTGCAGAAGCAGGTAAGAGTCCCCTACGAACTCCCTCTGGGTGTGTATGAAGCGGGGAACTTTGTAGTAGAAGGGATACTGGTTCAGGTATCCTATGGAGGCTAAAATGCCCTTCCTGCTTCCGAAGGCGTAGGAGTATAGGGCGTAGCTTTTGCCTATGTATAGGTAGGAAAGCTCCCCGTAATAGGAGGTGGGGTCTGCGGAGTATGCCTTCGAAAAATACATGAGCGCATCGAGGTAGTTCAGAACTTTGAGGCTTTCCAAACCTTTACGGAAGTAATTTTCCGACAGGTCGGGGTCCTTGGTCTGGGAGGCGTTAAAGGAGTAGGTTGAAATCAGGACTATAAGAAGTGCTACCGTTAGCTTTCTCAGGAATTTCATCTCTATCCTTTATATTAAACCTCTCTTTATCTTCACGCTTCGGTCCCCTCGAGTTTCTGCCTACGAGTTCCATGCCGTTTACCTTAAAACCTTCCAAGGAAAGTCCGAGGTTCTCGAGGCTTTTGGTGAGCCTTTGAATGTCCAGGTAAGTGAGGTGCCTCTGCAGGTCTTCCTTGAGGTTTACTTCCACCTGAACATTTGCGCTCTGGAAGCGGAACCTTATGTGGGCGTCCTCAAATCTGAGCCTTATGTGCTTTACTTCCTGCTTTGGAGGTAGGGTTGCTTCCCTCTGGTAAGTTTCTTGAGTTTGAGGGGTTTCCTCGAAAACGGTATCCTTGGGCTTGAGGTTTAGCTCGGGACGGTGCTCTCCGTTTTCAGGCTTCGGAGCTTGGGCTTTAGTATTTTCGGTGAGTTCTCGCTTCGGGACGGGTCTGGAAACTTCCTCGGGGCGGATAGGCTGGTTGGGTTGTTTGTCCAAAAAGATTTCTCCATCTTCGGGGGTGAGTTCCGTTCGGGGTGTTAGCTCGGTTTTGTCGGGGTTTTGAGACAGTCGCTCGGAGGGAGCGTTCTCTCGGGTCTTTGCCTGAGTATTTTCAGCGGTGGCTGGGGAGGTTCGTAAGGGTTCGGGTTGCCTCTGAGGAGGTTTTTCTTGAGATGGCTGTGGGGAAGTTTCCCTTTGGAGGTCGGTTTGAGCGTCGGTGGCGTGCCTTTTGGGTTCAAATTCAGCTGAGCTTACTTCTTGAACATGCACGGTGGTGGACTTCGTTGGCTTTTTCCCGAGCAAGGGCTTGGTGGGTTTCGGGTGGGTATCGGGATTGGTCTCGATTCTACGGGGAATTTTTATCTCTTTTTTCTCCGGGAGGTTTAAAGGTTCTTTTTTCACCGCGTCAGCGGTCTTTTTAACTAATAAGAAATCTTCTTTATCCTTCTGTTCTTCGGCGTATCGCTGTTCGTGGGTGAAAGTTTTTATAGGTTCTCGCAGGTGTTTCAAAGGTTCGGTTTTTACTGCGGATTTTCGGGGGGCTTGTGTCTCCGCAGGGAAGAGTTTTCCGCGTTCCCCGGCGCTTGGAAGAGGCTTAGGTTTTTCGTAGGTGTTAGAACTGTTTTCCGACTCAGGTTGCGTTAGTTTAGATTTAGTCCCCGTGTGTTCGATAGGCGGGAGCTGGCTCGTCCGGAGGTTCAAATTGGGGTCGGTGTCGGGCTGAGGCGGGTTGTCCGGGGATACGGTTTCCTGGGTAAAAGGGTGGGGTGCAGGTGCGTTTGAGATAAGGCGTGGGGGAAAGATTTTTGTTTTCTCAGGAGCATCTCTTTCTTGGGTTCGCACTATCCTACTCTGTTCCTCCGAGGGAGGTTTTTCCGTGAAAAGTTGCAGGGGTTTTGGGATTTCTTGTATTTGAAGGCAAGGGGCTTTCCTACTTGTGCAGGCTTGTTGAGTTTCCGGTTCGGGATTTGATTGGGAAGAGTTTTCATCACCTAAGGGTTCGGCTTTTTCAGCGGGGACATGGTTCGCTTTCGGGAGGGAGGACATTATCAAGGTGAGGACTTCCTCAAAGGATAAGTGGGGGTTCTCCAGCAGCTCCCCCAAGTCAACTCCGAGCGAGGAAGCTTTTGCCTGAAGTAGTTCTAAATTTACGAACATGTCCCTGAGAGGTTTTATCGGCACTTTTCTCAGGTGTTATAATTTTCAACCTTAGAATCATGGGTATAGTGGTTCAAAAGTTCGGCGGAACCTCGGTCGGCAGTGTAGAGAGGATAGAGAACGCGGCAAGGCGCGTTATATCAGCGGTCAGAGAGGGTAAAAAGGTCGTGGTGGTCTCTTCCGCTATGGCTGGGGAGACGGATGGGCTGATAAGTCTTGCCAAACAGATAAGCGACTTCCCCAACGAGCGGGAGATGGACATGCTTCTGGCAACGGGGGAGCAGAAAGCTATATCCCTCTTTGCTATGACGCTCAGGAAGTTAGGTTATCCAGGCGTTAGCCTGTGCGGTTGGCAGGTTCCCATAATAACTGACGAGGTTCACACAAAGGCACGCATTCGCAAGATAGGAACTCAGAGGCTCAGGAACCTGTTGAACGAAGGATACATACCTGTGGTGGCGGGCTTTCAGGGCATAACGGAGGATTGGGAGATTACCACTCTCGGAAGGGGTGGCTCGGACACGACTGCGGTGGCGCTTGCCGCGGCTTTGGGTGCGGACTGTGAGATATACACGGACGTTACGGGTGTTTTCACCGCGGACCCGCGTATAGTTCCCAACGCTAAGAAAATTCCCTACATATCCTACGAGGAGATGCTCGAGCTTGCTTCCCTCGGTGCAAAGGTGATGCAGATAAGGAGCGTGGAGTTTGCGGCGAAGTATAAGGTGAGAATTCACGTGAGAAGTTCCTTTGAGGAGGAAGAGGGAACCTGGATAGTTCCGGAGGAAGAAATCATGGAAAAGGTAGCGGTAAGGGGTATTACTGTCGATACCAAGGAGTCGAGGATTACCGTGGTTCGCGTTCCGGACCAGCCGGGAATAGCGGCTAAGCTCTTCAAGGCTCTCGGAGAGGCTCACATAGTGGTTGACATGATAGTTCAGAACGTCTCCCACGAAGGCTACACGGACATGTCCTTTACGGTGAGCAAAACTGACGCTCCCAAGGCGGAAGAGATAGTGCGCAAAGTAGCTTCCGAAATCGGAGCCAAGGATGTAGTTAGGGACGACAGGGTGGCGAAGGTTTCCATAGTAGGTCTGGGAATGAGAAGCTCCTACGGAACGGCGGCAAAGATGTTTGACGTTCTGTCCAAAAACAACATAAACATAATGGCTATATCCACCTCGGAGATAAAGATTTCCTGTCTAATAGACGAAAAGTATGCGGAACTTGCCGTTAGAGAGCTTCACGAAGCCTTCATAGAAGACGGAGAGGAGATAAAGATAGAGAGCGAGTAGTATGGATATAAAGCGTGCCAGGGAGCTTTTGGAACGATTGAAAAATCTGAAGATACTCGTCGTAGGCGACATTATCTTGGACCGATACCTATACGGAAAGGTAGAGAGAATATCCCCGGAAGCTCCGGTTCCGGTGGTGGAAGTGGAAAGGGAGGAGGTAAGGCTCGGCGGAGCGGGTAATGTGGCGAGCAACCTCGTCTCTCTGGGTGTTCAGACCTTCCTCACGGGTGTGGTCGGAGAGGACCCTTCCGGAGAGAAAACCTTAGAGCTTTTAAAGGAAAAGAGCATAAACTCTCTCGTGGCTACCGACTCGAGACCCACTACGGAGAAGACGAGGGTAGTTTCCATGTCCCAACAACTTCTGAGGATAGACAGGGAAGACAGAAACAAAGTAAGCGGACAGGCGCTCAAACACATACGGGAAGCCATACTGGAGGGCGAATACGACGGGATAATAATATCGGACTATGCCAAAGGTGTCATAACCCACAAAGTTATGGAAGCGGTCAAGGACAAGGAGGCTTTTTTCTCCGTTGACCCCAGACCAATAAATAAAACCCTATACACGGGAGCAAACCTGATAACCCCCAACGAGAAGGAACTCAGGGAGATGACGGACCCTCTCGGAAAGGAAGAGATTGAGGTTTTAGGAAAGGTTTTGAAGAAGGAACTCGACATAGATACCCTCGTGGTAACGAGGGGTTCGAGAGGTATGACTCTCTTTACCGACAAAGTTCAGAGCTTCCCTGCCCGTGCCAAGGAAGTTTATGACGTTACGGGAGCGGGGGACACGGTGGTGGCTACACTGACAGCCTTCTATCTCGGAGGAGCCGGCTGGGAGGAGGCATGCGAACTTGCGAACATATGTGCGGGAATAGTGGTCGGGGAGTTCGGGACCGCAAGCGTAACACCGGAGGAGGTTCTGAGGGAGCTTGAGGAGAAGGGGACATAATTACGAAGACCTTGCGGTCCAATACCTGACCCGAAAAGGATACCGAATAATAGAGAGAAACTTTCACTGCGGTATAGGAGAAATTGACGTAATAGCTCACGACGGGGATATTCTGGTTTTTGTTGAGGTCAAGGGAAGCGTAAACGAGGAGTTCGGACACCCTGCGGAGAGATTAACCCCCAAAAAGCTGAACCGAATTTTAGAATGCGCTTACAGATTTATGGAAGAGAGGGGGTGGGATACCCCCTTCCGTATAGACCTTATAGTTATACTCGGGAACAGCTTAGAGCACCATGAAAACGTAGGTATGGACTTACTCTAATATCTCCAACACGACCCTCTTGCCCGTCTTCCTCCCCATTGCGGAGAGTAATGTCCTGAGTGCCCTTGCAATCCTACCCTGCTTGCCTATAACTTTACCGAGTTCCTGAGGGTCAACCCTCAGCTCGATAACTATAGTCTTCTCACCCTCTATCTCGGTAACCTGCACCTTGTCGGTGTTATCTACGAGAGCCTTAGCGGTGGTTTCCACTATCTCCTTCATTGCGCTCATTGGCTTACCTCCTTGGTGGTTTTCTTCCTCAGAACCCAGTAATCACCTGACCTTCTCAGCTCACACCCTTCCGGGACCAGGTCTTTCAGTATGCCCGCACTTTCAAATATAGCCTTAGCTCTGCCGGCAATCTCAACGCCCTTCAAAATCCACTCCTTAACCTTTTCAGGTTTTATGTCTATCAAAACCTTCCTCTTCGGGTCGTAGGTTCCGAGTATGTCTATGTAGTTGCCCTCTCTGGGAGATTTGGAGTCCATAACCACTATCCTGTATATGGGGTGATGTCTTCTCCCGAACTTGGCAAGCCTTATCCTTACAGCCATTCTCCGTCCTCCTGAAAACCTGAGCTGTTTATTATATCAAAACCTGAAGGGGAATTTCGGCATAGGCATACCCATCATGCCCTTCATCTTCCTCATCATCTTCCTCATCTCCTCGTATCTTTTAAGAACCTTGTTAACCTCCGAGACGCTGGTTCCGCTACCCTTGGCTATCCTCTTTTTCCTGCTCATGTTTATTATCTTCGGATTTCTCCTCTCCTCGGGGGTCATGGAGTTTATTATCGCCTCTATCCTCTTGAACTGCTTTTCGTCCACCTTTATGTTCTTGAGCTGTGCCCCCATACCGGGTATCATCCCGAGGAGCTTATCGAGGGGTCCCATGTTCTGTATCATGCGGAGCATGTCTCTCAAGTCCTCAAGATTGAAGTCCCCCGCAAGGACCTTGGTGGAAAGGTGCTGAGCCTTATCCTCCGGAATAACTTCCTGAGCCTTTTCAACCAGAGACTGAATGTCCCCGAGACCCAGAATTCTCTGAGCTATCCTGTCGGGATAGAAAGGTTCAATGTCCTCAACCTTTTCCCCAACTCCGATGAACTTTATGGGAACCCCGAGCGTCTCCCTGACGGACAGAGCGAGACCGCCCCGTGCATCGCCGTCCATCTTCGTAAGAACTACACCCGTAAAACCTAAAAGGTCGTGGAAGGTCTTAGCGGTCTCCAGAGCGGTTTGACCCTGCATCGCGTCCGCCACATAGATTATCTCCGAAGGATTTACCGCTTCCTTTATAGCCCTCAGCTCCTCCATAAGTTCTTCGTCTATGTGAAGTCTTCCCGCCGTATCCAGCAACAGGTAATCCACGCCCTCTCTCTTAGCCCTCTCCACAGCCCTCTTAGCTATCTCAACTGCGGAAAGACCCTCTTCGAAGGAGTAGTATGGAACCCCTACCTTTTCCGCCAACCTTTCGAGCTGAAGCATAGCAGCGGGACGCCTCACGTCGGTGGAAGAAACCGCAACCTCATGTCCCTTCTTCTTCAGCAGATTTGCAAGCTTCCCTATGGTCGTAGTCTTACCCGTTCCCTGCAAACCCACGAAGAGAACGGTGCCCTTTTTCAGGTCTTCCTTCTCACCGCCGAGTATGTTTACGAGTTCTTCATAGACGATAGTAATGACCTGCTCCGCAGGTGATAAGTTTTTCTTTACCTCCGAAGAAAGCGCCCTTTCCCTTACCCTCTTGAGAAACCTCTTGGTAACGTCGTAATCTACGTCCGCCTCGAGCAGAGCGAGCCTGATATCACGCAGAGCGTCGTTTATAACCTTGTCGGTTAGCTTCCTCGCCCTCTTGAGCTTGGAGAGAGTTCCGCTAAACTTTTCGGTAAGTAGTTCAAGCATGGTAATAAAAAGTATAAACTAAAGCCCGTCGCCTCTGACATATGCCCTTTCGGAAATCCCCCCGAAGGATATAATTTAATTGCCATGAGTTTAAGTGCCCACGACATACGAGAACTTTTTCTGAGCTTCTTCGAAAAGAAAGGACACACCCGCGTAAAGAGCGCTCCCCTCGTTCCGGAAAACGACCCCACCCTGCTGTTCGTAAACGCAGGTATGGTTCCCTTCAAAAACGTCTTCCTCGGATTAGAGAAGAGACCCTACACCCGTGCGGTGTCCTGTCAAAAGTGCCTCAGAGTTTCCGGAAAGCACAACGACCTCGAGCAGGTAGGATACACCTCACGACACCACACCTTCTTCGAAATGCTCGGAAACTTCTCCTTCGGGGATTACTTCAAAAAGGAAGCAATAGAATTCGGCTGGGAGTTCGTAACCGAGGTTCTAAAGCTACCCCCGGAGAGGATATACGTCTCCGTCTATGAGAAGGACGAAGAAGCCTACCGAATATGGAACGAGCACATAGGAGTTCCCTCGGAAAAAATCTGGAGGCTCGGGGACGACGATAACTTCTGGCAGATGGGAGACACGGGACCCTGCGGACCCTCCTCCGAAATATACATAGACCGGGGAGAGGAATACGAAGGAGACGAAAGGTATTTAGAGATATGGAACCTCGTATTTATGCAGTTCAACCGGGACAAGGATGGAAACCTTACACCCCTTCCAAAGCCCAACATAGACACGGGAATGGGACTCGAAAGAATAACGAGCGTTCTTCAGAACACGAAAACCAACTTCGAGATAGACATAATCTACCCACTCATAGAGTTCGGGGAGGAAGTATCCAAGTCCAAATACGGAACCTCCTTCGAAACCGACGTTGCCCTCAGAGTTATTGCGGACCACCTCAGAGCGCTGACCTTTGCCATATCGGACGGAGTGTTGCCCTCCAACGAAGGCAGGGGATACGTTATAAGGAGGATACTCCGCAGAGCGCTCAGGTTCGGATACAAGCTCGGAGTAGCCGAACCCTTCCTACACAGAGGAATAGACCTCGTGGTGGACATAATGAAGTCCCCCTACCCGGAACTCGAGATGAGCAGAGAGTTCGTCAAAGGCATAGTCAAAGGTGAAGAAGAACGCTTCATAAAAACCCTCAAAGCGGGAATGCAAGCGGTTGAGGAGATGATACAGAAAGCAAAGGAGGAAGGCAGGAACACCCTTACGGGAGAGGAAGTCTTTATGGCATACGACACCTACGGATTTCCCCTCGACCTCGTAGAGGAAATAGCGAAGGAGAAAGGACTATCCATAGACATGGAAGGCTTCAGGAGGGAGATGGAAAAACAGAGGGAGAGAGCACGCAAACACTTCAAAGTGGAAACCAAGAAGATAAAACCCGTCTATCAGCACCTCAAGGACATAGGCAAAACCTCCCACTTCGTCGGATACGACCATTTCGAAGTGGAGACGCAGGTAATCGGCATAGTGAAAGGAGAAGAACTCAAGGACCAGATAAGCGAAGGTGAAAAGGGAGAGCTTATACTACAGGAAACCCCCTTCTATCCCGAGAGGGGAGGACAAATCGGGGACACGGGGATAATCGAGACCGACAGAGCACTCTTTAAGGTGGAGGACACCCAAAGCCCCGTGGAAGGAGTAATAATCCACATAGGAGAGGTTTTAAAAGGAACGCTTCGCGTTGGAGATACCGTAGTAGCAAGGATAGATGTCCAAAGACGCAAGGACATCATGAGAAACCACACCGCAACCCACCTCTTGCACGCGGCACTCAAGAACCTGTTAGGGGAACACGTCAGGCAGGCAGGCTCCCTCGTTGCGGACAAGTATCTGAGGTTTGACTTTACCCACTTCGAAGCCCTTTCCCGTGAAGACCTGCACAAAATAGAGAGCCTCGTCAACGAGAAGATAAGGGAAAACCTCCCCGTTCAGGTCAGGGAGATGGCATATCAGGAAGCCATAAAGAGCGGAGCGGTAGCCATCTTCGAGGAAAAATACGGGGACACGGTAAGAGTCATTTCCGCAGGGGACTTCTCCAAAGAGCTTTGCGGGGGAACTCACGTTTCCAGGACGGGAGACATAGGATACTTCAAGATAATCTCCGAGTCCTCCGTAGGTGCGGGAGTTCGAAGGCTCATAGCCCAGACGGGAAGATGGTCCGTAGAAACCGCTTTCGAGGAGCACGCACTCTTGGAAGACATATCCCGAGCGCTGAACGCAAAACAGGAGGAAGTTCTAAAGCGCATATCCGACCTTCAGGAAGAGCTTAAGGAAAAGGAAAAGGAGATAAACCGTCTAAGACAGGAACTCCTAAAATCCCAGATGGAAACCTCCGTAAACAGGGAGGAAGTAGGAAGCTACACCCTAAAATGGGGGAAGTTCAAGGATGTGGAAGCCCAGGAACTCAGAAACCTTGCGGACATGCTCAGAAAGGAAACGGGAAGGGATGTGGTGTTTTTAGTGTCCGAAAAGGAAGGTAAACTCTCCACCGTGATTGCAGTTTCAAAGGAAATCTCCGACAAGGTTAAGGCAAACGAGCTTATAAAGGAGATAGGAAAAGCCCTTAAAGGAGGTGGAGGTGGAAGATCTGATATGGCACAAGGGGGAGGAAATAATCCCGCAGGAGTCGAAGAAGCTGTTAAAATATTGAGGGAAAAATTAAAAGAAATCGGATAAAGGAGGGATTCGGATGAGGATAAAGCTCCTACTTGCAAGCGCAGTTTTTGCGGTCGGAATAGGTTCGCTATCCTGCGAACAGCAGAAGCAAACCCAGGAACCTCAACCCGCTCAAGAGCAGAAAGCTCAGGAGGTCAAACCCCAGGAAGCCCAACCTCCAGCTCAACCCCAGGTAAAGGAAGAGGTAAAGGAGGTTAAGGAAGCCGTCCAGCAGGAAGTTCAGCAGGCTCAGGAACAGGTAAAAGAAGCCGTTAAGGAACAGGTTCAGCAAGCCCAGGAAAAGGTAGAAGAGGTAAAGGATCAAGTTCAAGACAAGGTTCAGGAAATCAAGGATAAAATTCAGGGAACCGAGCAGGCTCAAGCTCAGCAGGAAGCCGCACCTGCGGTAGATGCCAAAGCCCTCGCTGAAAAGAAGGGGTGCTTCTCCTGCCACGGTATAGACAAGAAGAAGGTAGGACCCGCATACACGGAAGTTGCTAAGAGGTATGCGGGAAAAGAGAGTGCGGTTGACGAACTTGTTAAGAGCATAGTGAAAGGAAGCATGGGCAAGTGGGGCTCCATACCTATGGCTCCCCAACCTGTAAGTGAGCAGGAGGCAAAGGTCTTAGCAGAGTGGATACTTAACATCAAATAACTTCCCTCTTTACCCTGCTCGATATGTTGCACATAATCTCGTAAGGGATGGTTCCTGCCTCCCTTGCGAGGTCTCCAAAAGTCCTTTTTTCGTCAACTACCGTAATCCAGTCTCCCACCTTAACGTCCGTGTCGGAGAGGTCAACCACCGTCATGTCCATGGTTATGTTCCCGAGTATGGGAAGCTTGACACCGTCGTAGAGAAGGTATCCCCTGTTTGAGAGGCTCTTCATGAGTCCGTCCGCATACCCGAAGGCTACGACCCCCACCTTCATCCTCTTGGGAGCTACGAAGGTCCTTCCGTAGGATATAGGGTGTCCTGCAGGAACCTCCTTTACCGAGAGGACCCTCGCTCGAACGCTCACCGCAGGTTTGAGGTTCAAAGGGTAATCTTTGAGAGGCTTTTCTCCGTATATGGCAAGTCCCACCCTTATGTGGGTCGCAAAGGGAACCTTGTATATGACACCCGCTGAGCTTTCTATGTGAACCTTTATGTCCTTTCCGTATTCCTTTACTATTTCACCGAAGCGTTTTATCTGCAGGAGAGAAAACTCACGGTCCGCAGGGGTAGAGAGATGACTCATAACCCCCGCTATGCGGGGGTCCTTTAAAACCTCATCTAAAAAGCCAAGCCTTCCCATACCCGTGTCGTATTTGACGTGGAAGCGGACATTCTCCTTGCCGATGACCTTAAGGTGTTCTATGTCGGACACGACGGGTGTGAGGGAGTAGTCCATCACCACGGGAAGCTCTTCGGGAAGTATTCCTCCTAAGATAAGTATCTCCCTCCTTATGCCCATCTCCCGCAGGAGCACTCCCTCTTGAGCGCAGGCTACCGCAAAGGAGTCCACCTCTTCCAGCTCTCTGAGTATGGGGGCAATCTGGTTTACCCCCATTCCGTAGGCATCTGATTTTATGACCGCTATTATTTTCTTTCCCGAAAAGCGGTAAAGCTCCTTTATGTTGTGCTCTATGTGTGAACGCTTTATGGTGAGCAGGGACCTGCATCCGAGACTTTGAGAGCATCCTCTTTCGACCACATTAAAATTTTAAGCTATGAAGGAAATAGGAATAATCGGTCTCGGAAGGATGGGTCTGGGAATAGGCAGAAGATTGCTGAGCAAAGGTTGGACCGTCTATGGACACGACAAGAGGGAAACCGCTCTCTCCCGAGCGGAGGAGGAAGGTATAGAGGTCTTCGATGACCTGAGTTTTATGTTGGGGTCCTTCTCCGACAGGAGGATTGTATGGATAATGGTTCCCCACGGTGCGGTGGAAAGCGTAATTCGGGAACTGAAAGCTGAGCTTGTAGAGGGAGACATAGTCATAGACGGTGGGAACTCTTACTACGAGGACTCGGTAAGGAGGTTCAACGAGCTTTCCCGTATGGGTGTCAGCTTCCTCGATGTGGGTGTGAGCGGTGGAGTGTTGGGAGAGAGGAACGGCTACTGCCTTATGGTCGGTGGTGAGGAGAAAACCTTTCGGGAGGTGGAAGACCTGTTCAAAGATTTAGCCTACGAGGGGGAAGGCTATGCCTACCTTGGACCTTCAGGATCGGGACACTTTGCCAAGATGGTTCACAACGGGATAGAGTATGCTTTCATGGAAGCGATAGGGGAGGGTTTTGAGCTTTTAAAGGAGAGCAACTACGACTTTGACCTTAAGGAGGTTGCAAGGCTTTACTCCCGAGGTAGCATAATCAGGTCTCACCTTATGGAGTTGACCGAAAAGGCTTTGGAGGACTTCGGAGACTTGGAAGAACTTGAACCTTTCGTTGCGGATTCGGGAGAGGGTAGGTGGGTAGTTCAAACTGCGGTCAGGCTCGGAGTTCCTCTCTGGGTAATATCCGACTCTCTCTTTGCCCGCTTTAGGTCTCAGCAAGGCAACTCCTTCAGGGACAGACTCCTCTCTGCCCTCAGATACGAATTCGGAAGACATCCCATAAAGAAAAAAGATGGATAGACCTGTCGTCTTTTTTATACTCGGTGGAACGGGAGACCTTGCGAGGAGAAAGCTTTACCCCGCAATCCAGAGTATGCTTCGCAAAGGAAAACTAAAGAACTTATCAAAGATATTTGCCCTCGGAAGGAAAAGGGAAAAGCTCGAGGAAACCTTAGCGAAGGCAGACCCAGTCTTCAAAAGGATATTCGAGTTCGTAGAGTTCGACCTTACGGACAGAAAAAGCTACAAAAGACTGAGCGAAGCCGTATCCACTCTATCCGGAAAGGAGCTGATATTTTACCTTGCCCTACCCCCACAGCTTTTCGAACAGGCTGTCGTCAACCTCGGTGCCCTGCTCAGAGATTTCACTAACCCGAGGAAGCTGGTAATAGAAAAACCCTTCGGGTTGGATTTGAGTTCAGCGAAAAAGCTCAACTTCCTTTTGGAAAAATACTTTTCCGAAGAGGAGATATACCGCATAGACCACTTTCTCGGAAAGGTTCCTGTTCAGAACATCTTTGCCCTGCGCTTTTCCAACTACATATTCGAAGGTGTGTGGAACAAGAACTTCATAGACCACATTCAAATATCAGCCTTAGAAGAGGAAGGTGTTGAGGGAAGGGTGGGATACTACGACAGCGTTGGTGCCTTGCGGGATATGGTGCAAAACCATCTCCTTCAAATACTTTCCTTTATAGCTATGGAACCACCTTCGGTGGTGGAAACGGAAAGTATAAGGGACGAAAAGGTAAAGGTTCTAAAGTCCTTAAGGAAACTCTCCCCGGAAGAGGTCTCCCGGCAGGTCGTAAAAGCCCAATACGAAGGATACTCGCAAGAAGTAGGCAGAGTTTCGAACACGGAAACCTTCGTAGCCCTGAAGCTTTACATAGACAACTTCAGGTGGCAGGATGTCCCCTTCTATCTGAGAACCGGTAAAAGGCTTAAGGAGAAGAAAACCCTTGCGGTCGTTGTCTTCAAGAAAGTCCCCGGAAACTTCAGGAGTTTCCTCGGCTGCGCCCCCCCTCAGAACATGCTCACCGTGGAGATAGCTCCCGGGAACAGGCTCAAACTCTCTATAAACATGATTTCACCCCAAAAGCTCGAGGCATGCCCCCTCGAAGGAAGCATGGAACTCGACTTAGTTCGTGAGCTTGGTGAAATTCCCAGTGCCTACGAGACACTCATAGAGGACATAATCTCCGGAGACAGAACTCTATTTGTAAGGGGAGACGAGGTGGAAGCAGCTTGGGAAATAGTCCAGCCCATACTCGACAGCTGGGAAGAAACCAAAGACATAGAAACCTACAAAGAGGGAACCTACGGTCCCGAATCCGCTTTCGAGCTTATAGAGAGGAACGGAAGGAGATGGGTAAATTGATTACTCTTCCTCCTCGAGCATTTCGTTCTCTATCTCAAAGTAAACGTAATAAGCGTTTACAGGATTAACGTCGAAGAAAACGGGAACCTGAGCGTAGGAAGGGTCTATCTCCAACATAGCCTCGTTTATGTGCTCTCTCACATAATCTATGTCCTGCCCCTCCTCTATCATCTTCCTTATGGTGTTTCTCAGGTCCGCTATGTATTTGCGGGTCCACAGAACCCTGTCCCTTATCTTATCCTTTGTAAGCATGGGGTTTCCGTGCCCGGGAAGGAGTATATTCGGGTCAAGCTCCATTATCTTGTCGAGGCACTTGAGCCAGCCCCTCGAGTTGCCGGAACCCAAAAAGGGAAGCCTTCCGTCGAAAACTATGTCCCCGCTGAAGAGAACCTTTTTATCGGGTATCCAGACTACAATATCTCCCGGAGTGTGTGCCTTGCAGAAGTGCCTAACCTCAAACCTGTGTTTGCCCAAGTGAATATCGAGGTCCTTCGTGAGGGTTATGTCCGGGGGAACCATGTCGGTTCCATCCATGTGTTCCTTTAAAATTTTCTTCCTCGCCTCGTAAAAGTTCCAGCTCGAAGGCTGGGAAACGTAATCGAAAGCCCACTCGTGAGCTATTATTACCGAACCCGCTTCCTTCAGAGCACCCACCCCATAAAAGTGGTCCGTATGGTAGTGGGTTATTACGGTGAACCTTATAGGTTTGTCGGTCAAGCTCCTTACAGCCTCCACGAGTTCCCTACCGAGTTTGTAGGTAGTCAGAGCGTCCACCACCAGAACGCCGTCGTCGGTCATTACAAAGTAAGCATTTGAGATAAAACCTCTGTTCTCGTAACTGACCTGTTCGTAAACCCCGAAGACTCCGTAAACCCCCTCCGCAACCTTCCTCAAGGTTTCCTTAACGTGTTTAGGGTATTCACCTGCAACAACAACTCCGAGCAGAAAGAGTAAGAAGAATTTAGCCAGAGGAAGCATCACTCTCCTCTAACTTCCTGTATGGCAGACTTTATGTCCTTGTCCGCCTTTAAAAAAAGCTCTTGGGATTGCTTGGAGAGTTTATCCCCGAAGACCCTGAGCAAGGTCTTTACATTTACAAAGCCAATCACCACAGAGCCGTCTTCCCTCTCGTATAGGTATATCCTGCAGGGAGCCATAACCCCAAGCTGAGGCATTTCCCTGAATATCTTTTCCGCATAGGAGAGGTTACAGACCAGGAAGTAGGAAAACCTCGGCTTGTCGGTGGCAACATCTATAACACCCAGAACGTTCATATTCCTCCCGTCAAGAGCAGTTTTCAGAAGCAGTTTCACATCTTCAAAGTCCAACCCCTCTATAACCTCTTCATACTGCATGGGGTGTTTCTTCTGTTCCTGAGTAAAAGCAAAGGTTATCAGGAGTATAGGTATCAGAAGCAAGGTTCTCATTCTCTTTCCTCCGCCACCTCCGCTATGGCTATCCTGAGCTGTTGGTATGTATCCGCTATAAGCTGTATGTATCTGTCTCCAAGCTCCTCCGAGTAATCCTTTACGAGGAGTATCTCCTTCATAGAGGTTATGTAAACTTTACCCTCCTTTTCGTAAACCGCCACACTGCAGGGTATAAGGACACTCATGAAGGGGACCTTTCTGAGGAGTTCCTTCTTCTCCTCTATGTCGCAGGCAAGTATGGTGGTGTAATTGGGAAAGTCCCTTATGCCCCTCTCATGAATGACCTTGGACATGGGAAGGGTTCTTATAACTTTTAGTCCCTTTTCGTTCAGTTTTTGAACGAGTTCCTGAACTACCTGCTGGTGTTCTTTATTCTTAACCTCCATGGTGAAAAAGAACATGTTTTCGGGAGTTATGAGCTGGGTTCGGACGTAAAACATAAAGGCAAGGACGGCAAGAACGCCGCCCAGCAGAAAGAGTATCGCCTTCATGTCCCGAAACACTCCTCGTAGGTTTTATAAGGAGCGTCCAGAACCTTCACGTTAGGCTTGGTTCTGACCTTTATGTTCTTCTTCTTCTTAATGTAGTCGATGAGTATGTCATATACGGGAACGGGTTTGTAATCGGGATGTATGGCATCCTCGGGTGGGGGTGGTCCTCCGTAAACCGCCATGAGGTATTCCTTGTTCTCCTTGAGAGGTTTGCCACCTATGCGGACATTCCTTATACGGTTATACTGGGGTCCGTTCACCTCTATCTCGTATTCCACATTCCAGAGCCTGGACATGTCTCCCCCCTGCTGATAGAAGGGGTCAGGGTTGAAGACGTTGTCCGCCACATCCTCCCAGACCTCGAGGAGTTGCTTTCCTGTCCTCTTGAGAACATAGACGTTGGGATAGGTTATAGCGGTGTAGTCATAGACGTGGTCCCTCGTTATCTTCTGCCCGGGTAGAACTACCGTTCCCCATCTGTATCCGGGAGAGGTTACCACGTCAAGGTCTCCGCCGTAGTAGTCGTTTATAGCCTCTCCTACGAGCCAATCCCAGGTGGAGAAGAAGGTATCCCTCTTGTAGAGCATAACCTCAGCAACGCCTATCTCTTCTTCCAGCTTGTGGGTCTTGGTAACCTCCTTCTTCCATTTATCAACAATCTTTTGAGCGCCCTTATCCGCAGGAACGAGGTTGGACGCCACGGGATAGAGCTTGAACCTGTAATCCCTTATCCTTCCGTTCTTTATGTCGAGGTCGAGTCTTCCTACGAACTTACCGTGGGAACCCGCTATGACGACGATAGTCTTACCCACCTTGATAGCTCTGGGGGTAACGTCGTGGGTGTGCCCGGAAATTATCACATCAATTCCCTGAACCACACGAGCTATTTTCTGGTCCAGAGGGAAACCGTTGTGGGTGAGGAATATAACCGCATCTACCTTGTGCTGTTCCCTGAGTTCGTTAACGAACTGCTGAAGCTGGTCTTCCCTAATTCCGAAGCTCCAGCCTTCCACAAACTGTCTGGGGTTTGCCAAGGGAGTGAAGGGGAAAGAGCTTCCTATTATCCCGAGCTTTACTCCTCCAACCTCTTTTATGGTGTAGGGTTTGAAGACGAGGTCTCCCCACATTTCGTCAACTACATTGTGGGTTATGAACTCGCAACCACCCTTTTCAAGTTCCTCTATCCTCTTGAGAAAGGTCTCTTTACCGAAGGTGAAGTCCCAGTGAGCAACGAAAAGGTCGTATCCCGTATAGTTCATCCACTCGACCACGGATTTTCCTTCCGTGAAAGTTCCTATGGCTGTGGTGGTCCAGGTATCTCCTCCGTCCATTACGAGGACTTTGTCCCTTCCTCTCTCCGCTATGACATGCTTGATTATGGTGGTTATGTGTGCGGCACCACCCATCTTACCGAACTTGTGAGCGAGTTTCGGAAAGTCAACACAGCTCGTGAAGTAGGCTTCGAGCGTTCCCGGAGCTATCTTGTAGAACTTGAGGAATTCCATTCCCGTGATGTAGCCGGGTGTTCCCATGAGCTTCTTGGGAGCTACGAGGTTCATGGGTTCCGCAAAGTATAGCGGGTCAAGGTGTGCGTGCATGTCGGTGGTAAAGAGCAGGGTTACGTTCCCCACCGATTTGAAGCTCATAATGTCGTCGTAAGTCATCTTAGCGAGCGTAGCTACGGGATTAGCGGTCATAAAGGCTCCCGTAACTATTGCCAGTTCCAGAAAGTCCCTACGAGTTAAATGCATCTGCCGTCACCTCCTCTAAACATAAAAAAAAGAAATAACACATTCGGACAAGTCTATGTTGAACATCAGGGGGCAAAGCGCCCCCTTGATAGACATCACTTGTTAAGGGGAGAGTTAGGGTCGTGCATGTAGGCAACAATATCAGCAATCTCCTCGGGGGATAGGACGCCGTGGTATCCGAGTCTCGGCATGACGGAACAGGGGTTAACAGCCCAGGAGTTGTATATCCTTATGTAGGTTTCCTTAGGGTCTATGCCTCTCTTTCCGTAACCCCTAAGGGAAGGTCCTATATTTCCGCAGGCTATTATCTGCGGGTCTCCACAGTGGCAAGCGTAGCAGTTACCCCTTCTGCTCTTTCCGCCCTTCTTCGGGTCTCCGAAGAGCTTCTCTCCTCTGGCTATGTTCTTTCCTACAACTCCTCCCTCGGGGAACTTAACTGTTGCGAGCATTTCCTTCTTAAAGGTCTCTATGTCTATTCCCTCGGGAACGAGCTGAACGGGATTTGAACATGCCTTCTGGTATTTATCCTGATTTTCAAGTGCTATCTTGAACTTCTCGTGCTTGGAGAGCTTCTTCTTCTGAGCGGTTACCTCCTTCTTAGGAGCTTCTGTCTGCTGTGCCGCCGGCTGGCAGGCAACCAAAAGTCCGAGTCCAGCTACCGCACCAGCTATAACTATCTTTTTCATCTTTGCCCCTCCTTCAAATTACCTCAAGAGTCCGGGAACCTCTATGGTTCCACCGTTGGCTGCTTTCTTCATGTAAAGCTCCAAGGCTATGACCCACTCGGAGTAAGGTGGGGGCTTCTTGACCCAATCCTTCTTCTCATTCCACTGTTTTACATATAGGAAGTATGCCTTCCAACAGCTCCTGACTCTGTCTTCCATGGTCCACATTCTGTCGGAACCGAACCTGTATGCGGGCCAGTGGGTATAAACCTTCTGTTTAACCGGGTCGGGCAATCCCTGAAGTCTTATCCTCTTACCTGCCAGCACGGTGTGGCAAATTCCGCAGGAGAAGTCCCTTGCACCAACCCTCATAAACCAGAGTTCCTCACCGAGCTTATACATTCTCTTCTCTTCCGGATGATTGAGCTGAACGTTTATCTCCTGACCGTTAGAGAGAGATGCCACATAGGATGCGAGGGGAACCCTGTAAGGTCCGCTCCACTTGTTGAACTTCTTCATGAACTTCTTATCGTTCTTGTCGTATCCCATGTATTTTGTCATACAGGCAAGTATTCTCAGGTCTATATCCGCAACTTTGCCTATGTCCTTGTAGTATCTGGGCATCTTTGCATAAGCACCCTCTAACTTAACACCGTCCTGACCGTGGCAGGTTGCACAGGATTTGCCGTTGGGTCCGGGCTTGTGGAACATCTCCCTACCTTCGTCCACGAAGGAGTGTCCGGGATGCATACCCAGCTCGAGAAGCTCCTTCAGGTGGGTGGGGAGTTGCTCCTGCGCTACCGCCGCTGTTCCTAAAATTGCCCCTCCTGCCAGCAAAGCGGAAGCAAAAAGCGTTCTCTTCTTCATACCAACCCCTCCTTAAAATTAAGAGACGTTAATCTTGACGCTCTTTTCCCACTTGCCTCCTTTGTTGTCCTCATACTTTATGGTGAGCGTTCCGGACTCGGTAGCCTTCATCATTATGGCAAAGTAAGGGTTCTTACTCACACCCGGTCCGGTGTGAAGGGTAGTAACTTTCTGACCGTTGAAGAGAAACTCAACCTTGGTTATGTAGTGAGCAGGTATGACCTTACCGGTCTTCTTGTCCTTCCTGAGACCGGTTTCCATGGGGTGAGTTATAACCATCTGAACTTTGAAAACTTGCCCCTTGCTTATTCTTCTGGGCACTCTTACGATAGCTCTTCCAAGTCTTGACATCTTCTACCTCCCTTTAAGGTTTTTTAAAGAGTTTTATCAGCCGCAACCGCCGACCGTAACCTTAACTTCCTTAGCAGCAGCCAGCAGGCTTCCGTCCTTCATCTTTATTACAGCTCTGACGGGAGAAGTCTTAGCGAGCTTTATTCTGGTTGCAAAGAAAACCTCACCGTTCATGGGAGAGAACTCGACTGTAGTTACCCAGGGATTGAAGTTTGCATCCGCAAATATGTAAAGAGCCTGAACCTGGTCAACGGGTATGTTCGCCTTGACCTGGACCGGAACGTTTGCGCCGGACTCGGCTATCGTGGGAGCCTTGATGTGAATGAGGTTGCTCTCCTTGAGAGCCGAAAGACCTACTCCCAAATGCTCCTTGAGGGAGTCCTCGATGGATATCTTCTTGGGTGCCCCAAAGGAAGGCTTGACCGCTCCGGGAGCCACGGCTAATGCCACCGCTCCCACTCCTGCGACCTTGAAAAGGTCCCTTCTTGTAATCATATCTAACACCTCCTTAGATTGGATTTCTTACAAGCCTTAATTAGCAAGTTCAAAAAGTCTTCCCTCTCCCTACTTCCAAATATTCTCAAAACTATTTTATCCCTTTTAGGGTCATAAACGACGAAGTAGGGAGTTCCTATTACACCAAATTTTTTATCAAGTTCATGAACTTCACTTATATTCAAACTTACAACTACAAATCTTTCTCTTATATAACTGTCAACTTCCGGGTCTCCTAAGACGAATTCCTCCATCTGTAAGCAGTATGGGCAGTGTTCACCGTAAAAGTAAATTAAAACCTCCTTATTTTGGCTCTTCGCAAGCTCAACACCTCTGTCAAAGTCCGTTACCCACCCTTCGGTTTGAGAATAAGAAAATGCTGATATTCCAATAATTAGAAGCGCCAAAAACGCCAGCATTGCAGTAAATAATTTAGAGGATAGGTTTTGGAAATTTTCTTAAATCTTACTTATGTTCTGATAAATAAGTCTAATTTAAAATAATTCGCATATACAAATTTCCTTATGGATATAGGGGGTGTTTAGGTAGTCCCAGCTCTTCCTCAAAGCCTATCATCAGGTTCATGTTTTGAACAGCCTGCAGGGATGCTCCCTTACCGAGGTTGTCTATGGCTGATATTATCACCGCAGTTGAGGTTCTCTCATCATAGGTGGGGTAGATGTAGCAGCTGTTTGTCCCTAAGGTCCACTTGGTCATGGGGGGTGTATCTACAACCCTGACGAAAGGTTCAAACCTGTAAGTTTCCATATACAGCTCTCGGAGATTAAGCTCTGATGTTCTTATATAGACGGTAGATAGCATTCCCCTCGATGATGGAACCACCGTCGGCGTAAAGCGCAGTTTTATGTCTTTGCCTGTTAATCTCTTTATAATGTCCTCCATCTCTGGAGTGTGTCTGTGCTTCTCCACGGAGTAAGAGAAAAAGTTTTCGGTCATTTCCGGGTAGTGGAAGTGTTGCCTCGTCTTCCTTCCTGCACCCGATACGCCCGACAGGGCGTGGATTATAACGCTTTCAAATTCAATACTTTCTTTCACAAACGGATATAACGCCAGCAGGGTTGCGGTGGGATAACATCCGGGGTTGGCTACGAGGTTAGCTTTTCTTATCTCTTTCCTGAATAGTTCCGGAAGCCCATAGACCGCTTCCTGGAGCAATCCTTTGTAAGAATGTTCAAAGCCGTAGAATTCCTCGTAAGCTTGGGGGTTTCTTATCCTGTATGCACCCGACAGGTCTATTACCTTCTTGCCCTGCTTTAAAAGTTTTGGGACCAGTTCCATAGAGGCTTCGTGGGGGAGACATAGAAAGGCAAGGTCGTAATCCTCCTCCGGTTCGGTAAGCAATCTCTTATCCCCGATGGAGTGGGTCATGTGAGGTAGAACTTCCGAAACCGCTTTGCCTGCGGTGGAAGAGGAGATAAGATTAGTTATTTCTGCATAAGGGTGTGAGGTTAGAACCCGGATAAGCTCGGAAGCTGTGTATCCGGTAGCACCGAAGACGGAGACCCTTAACGTTTGCTCCACCTGTATTTAGCCCTTGCACCCATCTGAGCGTATTTCTTCCTCTCCTTCTCCCTTGCGTCCCTCGTGAGCAGTCCTGCCTTTTTAAGGGAAGGTCTGAAGTCGGGGTTGTATCCCAGGAGAGCTTTTGCAATGCCATACATTATGGCTTCCGCCTGACCGGATATACCGCCTCCTTCGACGGTAGCAAATATACCGAACTTTCCTTCCGTTCCGGTAACCTTAAAGGGTAGCATTACCTTCTGATAGAGGGTTTCCCTTTGGACGTAGTCTCTGAGGTCATACTCCTTGCCGGTTTCTTTAACCTTTACGATGAACTTGTCGGTGTTGTCTTTCAGTATCCACACCCTCGCTATGGCTTCCTTACGCCTTCCAGTTCCGTAGTGAGAATTTTCAGGGGTTATCCTGAAATCCTTTAGCTTGTTCATGCCTTAACCTCCAGGGGTTGGGGCTTTTGAGCTTGGTGGGGATGTTCGGGACCTCTATATACCTTTAGCTTTTTGAGCATCCTGTGTCCGAGCCTGTTTTTAGGGAGCATGCGCTTTACCGCAAGCCTTATGACTTCTTCGGGCTTGTTCTCCAGCATCCATCTGAGAGTTCTTTCTTTTAGACCTCCGGGATAGTTGGAGTGTCTGTAATACTTCTTCTGGTCCAGCTTCTTACCGGTTACCCTTATCTTCTCCGCATTTATAACTACCACGAAGTCCCCGCAGTCAACGTCGGGTTGATAGTAAGGCTTGTGCTTTCCCCTGAGTATCTTGGCTATCTCGCTGGCGAGCCTTCCCAAGACCTTGCCTTCCGCATCTACCACGAACCACTTTCTTTCCACTTCTTGAGGCTTTACCCTGTATGTCTTCATCTCACTCTCCTTTCAGGAAACCAATATTGTATTACTTCTTACCGAGATATTCAAGGGGGTTGAGAACGGAGCCGTCCTTGGACCTTATTTCGAAGTGAAGGGCACACTTACCGGAACCGGGCTTCAGTCCTACTTTACCTATGATTTCACCCTTGGAAACCTTATCCCCTCTGTCCACAAGGTTCTGCATGTTATAGGCATAAACGGACAGGTATCCCGGATGCTCGACTATTATGGTATTGCCGTAGCTGGTCAGGTCGTCCCCGCTGTATATAACCCTCCCGCTATCCACCGCTCTAACCTTATCACCGCAGGAAGCGTATATGTCAACACCCCTCGTGCTTTTTTTAACCTTACCGTCCACGGGAAGAAAGGCAAGCCTGATTTTAGGTTTGCTGACAAATCTCCTTTCAAAGGACCTTCTCGGAACGGGAATTTTAAGTATCTGTCCGACTCTTATGAGGTTGCTTCTGAGCCTGTTGGCTCTCTTTATTTCTTTCCAACTTACACCGAACTTTTTGGCTATTTTCTGAAGGCTGTCCCCCTTGCGAACTCTATACTTTATATAAACTACATTCCTCTTCCTGTAAGTTCTGGTTTTCCTGACCTTTCTCTTTGCCACGGAAACCCTTTTGGGTATTTTGAGCTTTTGACCCACACGAATTGTATTGCTCCTGAGTCCGTTTATTCTTTTTATTTCTTTCCAGCTCACACCGAACCTTTTGGCTATCTTTTGAAGGCTGTCCCCGGGTCTTACAGTGTATGTTATGTATTCTGTTCTCTTCTTCCTTTTCACCCTTTTGGTTTTCTTTTTGTAGGGTATGCATATTCTCTGACCAACTTTGAGGAACCTCTCACGCTTGAGGCGGGGATTGGCTTTTTCTATGTCCTTTACGGAGAGGTTGTATTTTTTGGCTATTTTCCACGGGCTGTCCCCCGGTCTGACTTTGTAGTAGGTTCTGCATTTAACCGCTTCAGCGGTTCCTATAAAAAAACTAATACTTAATATCAAAACCACGAAGAGGTTCATCGGACTCCTCCTTTATAATCTCCAGCTTGTCAACCCTCGCAAGCCTCGGTCCCTTCCATACCTCTTTTACGAAATGACATAAAACTTCTTCGTCTCCTTCTGCGAGGATTTCAACTCTCCCGTCGGGAAGGTTCCTTACCCATCCTGAAAGTCCGTAACTTTCTGCGACCCTCTGGGTGTATGCTCTAAATCCTACTCCCTGCACCACTCCCGATACAAAAATACGCAGGCGCATGTCCCTTATAATATTACCAAAGGGGGACAAATAATGGAAAATACCGTTACTTTTTTACTAAACCCTCTTAAGGGAGATAAGGTTTGGGCGGTTATGATGCCCGATGGGGAGCTTATGCTGGATTTGATGTCCGTAAAGAGAGCAGAGTTTTGTATGGCTGATAACGAACAGTTCTGGCTCAATCCCTTCGGGGGTAGTTTTCAGTGGGATACGAAGGTGTCCCAACCCTATGAAGCTGAGTTCGTTCTGTTCAAGAAGGAAGCTCAGCAATACATGTGCGTATTTGACCTAAACATCTCCGACCTGCAATACATAGACTACGCACCGGTGAGCGGAGAGCTTACCTTCGATGAAAGGAAACTATCTAAAAAGCTTGACAGTAAGAAACTCTCCGAGTTCAAGAGGTTTATGAAAGAGCTTTGGGAGTATGTGAAGGAGATAAGCTGATGCTCGACGATAAGCTTTTGGAAGTGCTTGCCTGTCCCGTATGCAAGGGAGAGCTTGAATACAACTCCGAGAAGGAAATCCTCGTGTGCAGAAACTGTAGGGTTTATTACGAAGTTAAAGAGGGGATACCCGTTCTCCTTCCCGACTCGGGGAAGCCTCTCGAAGAAGGTAATTCGTAAGTTCCTCTTCCCTATCTGTGGTAAAGTCGGAGGGGATTTTAAGGTCAACCACCTTGTTGAAGTGGACGAACTTAACAGGTTTTGAGTATATCTTCCTGTAAAAGTGCACCATCTCGTAATCCGCATTGTTGTCTCCCACGTAGATACCCTCATGTGCACCGAGACTTTCCATGCACAGGTGGAGGGGGAAAGGGTGTGGCTTTCTGAGGTTTTTATCCACTATGTCGTCCTCGTCCACCGTTACGTCAAAAAACTCCCTTATCTTGAACCTGTCGAGAACGTAATCGAGGTCCCTCTTCGGTCTTCCGGTAACTATACCGAGAGGTATTCCCGCTTCTTTGAGCCTTCTGAAGAAGTCTGCCGACAGTATTTGTCTCTCTCTGTCTTTTAACCTTTCGTAAATCTCCGTGAACTTTTCCACAAGTTCCTCGTAGTCTGCCTCTCCACCGTAATGCTTTATGACTTCGTAGGTTACGTCCCAATCGTTGTTTATGGCTTTGGAAAACTTTATTTCCTTTACCGTCTTGAGAGGAACTTCACGACCGAGAAAGTGCTCAGCGGTCTCCTTTATAGCGTAATGATAGCTCTCCCGCACGTCCACTATAACGCCGTCAACGTCGAAGATAACAGCTTTCATTTCACACCCTTTCGGGAACGCTCTCCTGGGTTTTGGAAAGAACGAATTTAACGAAATTGCTGGCAAGGAAGGTAACGTTGGAAGTTTTGGGATAAATTATGTTGAACCTCCTCTTAACCTTAAAGCCTTTTATCTTTACGGGAACTATCGTTCCCCTCTCTATCTCCCTTATTATGAGTCCCTTGGAAAGGAAAGAAGCTCCGTATCCGTTCTTGACTATGTGCATTATGGTTCTGCTGTTGTTCGCCTCTATCTTTATGTTCAGCCTCTCGAACACGACGCCGAGTTTTTCTAAGGCTTCTCTGACTATCTTACGGGTTCCGGAGTTCATCTCCCTCATAACGAGGTCAACGTTGTATAGGTCCTCCGGGTCTATCTCTCCCGCATTCGCTATGGGGTTCTGGGGGTATGTGAAGAATATTATTTCGTCCTCGAGCCAGGGGACGCTGACGAACTTGTTGGAAGGTTCCCTCTCTATTATCCCGAGGTTGAGCACTCCCGACAGCAACCCCTCTTCTACGTCGTGGGAGTTTCCGGTAAATATCTTTACCGTTGCACTGGGAAATTCCCTGTGAAACTCCGCAATGAGTGAGGGAATTATGTATTCGCTGAGGGTTGCGCTGACGCCGAGAAAGAGGGTGTCTTTAAGGTCCTTCTTTATCTTGGCTATTTCCTCCATAAGACCTTCGTAGCTTCCGAGTAGTATCTTGGCTATTTCATATATGCGTTTTCCCTCTTCGGTCAGGCACATCTTACCGCCCTGTCTCTGAAAGAGCTTCGCTCCTATGGTTTTCTCGAGGGCTTTTATCTGCTGGGTAACTGCGGGCTGGGTTATGTATAGGATTTCGGAAGCCTTGGAGAAGCTCCCGAGGTCTGCTACTGTAACAAAGGTTTTAAGTTTAGAAATGTCAATCATATCAAACTTTAATTATAGTATAAGCGCTTCTTATTGCAAGTATAAAGGGCATAAATACTCAGCGAATTCCAAGGAATTTGTGAATCTGGGGAATTATCCTGACTCTATAACCTTTTTCAGCCATATCCTCCTGAATGCGTAGGGCTTTCTCGAACATATCCTTTCTGTTGCTTTCCGGTTGCAAAACGACGAGTCCTCCCTCCAAAAAGCGCTTGAACTCTTGCCTGAGCAGGATTTCAGCGGTAAGTTCCTCATCGACGACGAACTTAAGCTCCTTGGCATACTTCAGAACCTTGGGGTGGACGAAGAAACCCGCCACCGCTTTGGGAGAACAGGTTATGTGTATTTCCTTCGCTTTCTCTTCGAGGGCTTCCTGCCAAAGGGTGCCGTTGGTCTCTATCTGAACGCTGAAGCCTTCTTCCAAAAGAGCTTTAACGAGGGCAGGCAGTCCCTCGTGAGCCATAGGCTCTCCGCCCGTTATAACCGCATGTCTGAAGGGGCTTTCCTGAGCCTGCCGTAGGACGTCTTCCAAGGGAACTTCGGATTTTGAGAAGGATAGGGCTTCGGGCTGGTCGCACCAGGGGCACCTTAAGTTGCATCCCTGAAGTCTTATGAAGAGGGAAGGTGTCCCGACAAGAAGTCCCTCCCCTTGGATAGAGCTGTATATTTCGTTAACGCTCAGAGCGTTGGTTGCTCTAACTTTATCTCGTAACATTCTATTATGTCCCCTACTTTCACGTCGTTGAAGTCTTTGAGCTTTATACCGCATTCGTATCCCTTGGCTACTTCCTGAACGTCCTCTTTGAACCTTTTGAGGTTTTCTATCTCCCCGTCGTAAACCACAACACCTTCCCGTATGAGTCTCGCCTTGGCTCCCCTAACCATCTTACCTTCCAGAACGTAACATCCCGCGACGGTTCCCACCTTCTTCACCTTGAAGGTAGCTCTTACCTCCGCAGAACCGAGAACCTCCTCCCTCTCCACAGGCTCGAGGAGACCCTGAAGGGCTTTCTTTACGTCGTCTATAACCTGGTAGATTATTCCATACATACGGGCATCTACCTTTTCCTTTTCTATAAGCTCCCTCGCCTTGGGGTCCGGTCTGGTGTTGAAGCCTATGATTATCGCTCCCGATGCCTTTGCGAGCATAACGTCGTTCTCGGTTATTCCTCCCACCGCACCGTGTATGACCCGAACCGCAACCTTATCGGTGGAAAGCTCCTCGAGGGACTTTTTCAGGGCTTCCAGAGAACCCATCGTGTCCGCCTTTATTATGAGAAGAAGCTCCTTAGTCTCTCCCGACTGTATTTTCTTGTATATGTCTTCGAGCCTGACGCTCTGGGCAAGTTTCTCCTCCTTTTCCCTCTTTTCCCGTATCTTCTCCGCTATCTCCCTCGCCTTGCGCTCACTATCGACCACCACGAGGGTGTCCCCCGCCTCGGGAAGGTCTTCAAATCCGAGAACCTCGACGGGTGTTGAGGGGGTCGCCTCTTTTACCTGCCTACCTTTGTCGTCAAACATGGCACGGACCCTTCCGTGGGTTATACCAGCAACGAATGTGTCTCCAACGCGAAGCGTTCCTTCCTGAATTATGACGGTTGCGGTGGGTCCCTTTTTCCTGTCGAGTTTGGTCTCTATTATGACCCCCTTAGCTCTCTTGTTGGGGTTAGCTTTGAGTTCGAGGATGTCCGCCAAGAGATTTATCATCTCCAAGAGCTGTTCTACGTTTTGACCGGTCTTTGCGGAAACGTCAACGAATATCGTGTCTCCGCCCCACTCTTCGGGTATGAGTCCGTGCTCGGAAAGCTCCCTTCTGACCTTCATGGGATCAGCACCGGGTTTATCTATCTTGTTAACCGCGACTATTATGGGAACGTTGAAGGCTTTTGCGTGGTTTATAGCTTCTATGGTCTGGGGCATGACGCCGTCGTCCGCCGCAACCACGAGAACCGCAATGTCCGTAATTTGAGCACCCCTCGCTCTGAGGGTGGTGAAGGCTTCGTGTCCGGGTGTATCGAGGAAAGTGATTATCCTTCCGTCGGGGAGCTTTACCTGATAAGCACCTATGTGCTGAGTAATACCTCCCTTTTCCCGCTCCGCTACGTTGGTCTTCCTTATAGTATCCAGAAGGGTAGTTTTGCCGTGGTCAACGTGTCCCATAACCACCACTATCGGGGGTCTGGGTTTGAGGTCTTCGGGTTTGTCGGGAATTTCCTCTATGAGGGTTTCCTCCTCCTCTTCTTTCTTAGCCTCCGCTAAAAATCCGAAACTCTCCGCAACCTCAATCGCAACATCGGTGGGAACAGCCTGGTTTATGGTAGCGAGTATTCCCCTCTTCATAAGCTCTCCGATGACCTTGTTGGCAGGAACTCCGAGTAAGTCCGCCAGCTCCCGAACCGTTATGCCCTCGTATATCTCGATTATCTTTATCTCGTCCTCCTTCTTTTTCTCCTGCTGTCTTCTCTCTTCCTTTTTCTTTTCACGCTCCATTTGCTGTTGGAGTTTCTTCAGTATCTGCTGTTCCTCTTTGGAGAGCTTCTCCTTTTTCTTTTCCTCCTTGGGCTGTGGTTTTTTCTCCTCCTTCTTCTGTTCCACAGGTTTGGGGGGTTCTTTGGGTTTTACCTCTCCCTTGGGTGGCTTTCTAAACTCCCTTACAGGTCTTCTCCTTTCCGGTCTGGGTCTGCGTTCGGGCTTGGGAGGTCTGGTTTCCTCCTTGGGTTTTTCTTCTCTGACCTCCTTGCCGAGAACCTCCGCGACTACTTCTTCTATGGGTTTTTCCTCTACCTTTATCTCCTCTTCCTCCTCGCTTACCTCGGCTTTCTTTTCCTCTTTTTCTTCCTTCTTCTCCTCCACCGCGACAGCGGTCTCTTTTTTCTCACTTTGAGGCTCTCCGAACTCCTGGTAAATCATCTCGATATGTTCATCGTCGAGGATGTGAAAGTTGGTCCACTTCTTTTCGTCGTCCCTCGGTGCCCACTCCTCGAGAAATTCAATAAGCTTCTTGGTTTTGATACCAAGCTCCTTAGCTACGTCCTGAACCCGCTTCTTTTCCAATACTCCAGACCTCCTAAGAGATATATTATAGGCTTGCGGACAGCCAATGCCACGCCTCGCTATAATACTTTGAATGGTGGAAAAGCTTGCACGTCAGCTCGGTGGGGAGCTTGTTCAGACCCACACCTCCTGGGTGATACTCCTCGACGAGGTGGTATATAAGATAAAGAAACCCGTCAACTTCGGCTTTTTAGACTACTCAACCCTTGAGAAGAGAAAGGAGAATTGCGAGAAGGAAGTTATCCTCAACCGCAGGCTCTGCCCCTGGGTGTATATAGGGGTAGTTCCCATAAGTGAGATAGAGGGAGAGTGGGTCTTAGAGAATGACTCCAACGTGGTGGAGTATGCGGTCAAGATGAGGAGGATACCCGACGGGTGCATACTCTCCAACAGGCTGGAGGAGGTGTCCGAGGAGGACATAAGAAAGGTTGCAAAGGTGGTGGCAGATTTTCACTCCAGAGCTGAGAGGGTGGACGAGTTCGGGAAACCTGAAGTTATGAAGTTCAACACGGACGAGAACTTCCAGCAGACAGAGAAGTATGTAGGAATAACCATCTCAAAGGAGGACTTCGAGTTTATAAGGGAAAAAACAAACAGGTTCTACGAAGTTCACGAAAAGCTTTTTTACAAGAGAATGAAGGAGGGACGCATAAGGGACGGACACGGGGACATAAGGATAGAGCACGTAGCCTTCTTAGAGGAGGGTGTATGCATCTTCGACTGCATAGAGTTCAACGACCGCTTCCGATACGGAGACGTGCTCAACGACATGTGCTTCCTCTCCATGGAACTGGACTTTTTCGGAAAAGAGAAGCTCGCAAAGGCATACGAAGAGGAGTATCTGAAAATAACCCAAGACCCCGAGTTCGGGACCTTTCTACCCTTCTTCAAGTGCTACAGAGCCTACGTGAGGGGAAAGGTTACGAGCTTTCTTTTGGACGACCCCCATGTATCCGAAGAGGAGAAAGCAAAGGCAAAGGATAAAGCGAGCAAGCTTTTCAAGCTCGCAAGGAAGTATGCACAGGAGATTAAGCTTACATAAGCTGTTGCTGTTTTTTGAGAGCCTTCAGTATCCTCTTTCTTCTCGCCCTCTCACGCTTTTTCTTGCGCTCGCTGGGCTTTTCGTAGTATTCCCTTCTCTTGACTTCAGTGAGTATTTGCTCCTGGTCAACGAGCCTCTTGAACCTCTTTAAAACCTTCTCGGGTGGCTCTCCTTCGTGCACTATAACTACCGCCAACTACATCACCTCCTTAAACTCGGAGCAAACATTTTAACATAAATCTTATGACGATAGCTCTCCTGACCGACTTCGGAACGCAGGACGGCTTTGTAGGAGCCATGAAGGGAGTTATCCAGAGCATAAACCCCGGAGTGCCCGTAATAGACCTCTCCCACGAGGTCCAGCCCTTTAATGTTCCTGAGGGTGCCCTCCTTTTAAAAGCTCACTACAGATACTTCCCCCCGGGAACGGTCTTCGTAGCGGTGGTGGACCCAGGAGTTGGTTCGGAGAGAAAGCCCATAGCTATGAGACTCGGTGAATACTTCTTCGTGGGACCCGACAACGGGATTTTCGATTTGGTAGTTAGAGAATTTGAAGGACCACCTTCGGTGGTGATTTTAGAAAATAAAAAACTTCAGCTCCCAAAACCTAACAACACCTTCCACGGGAGGGACATCTTCGCTCCTGCAGGAGCCTACATAAGCAGAGGAGTTCCCCTTGAGGAGTTTGGAAGAAGTATTGAGTATAAATGCAGGCTCAACTTCCCCGAGGTGAGGAGGGAAAAGGAGTGCCTTATTGGGCAGATAATTCACTTTGACCGCTTCGGAAACGCTATAACAAATATCCCCTGCGGGGAATACTCCCATGCGGAGTTCAGAGGAGAGAAGCTGAAGATTGCACCTTACTTTCAGGCAGGAGATAAAGAAAAGCTCAATGCGGTCTGCGGGAGCTTCGGGTTTATGGAGCTGTTCGTTCCCACGGAGAGCGCAAGGGAGAAGTTTAAACTGAAGGAAGGAGAGGAGGTATGCTTTCTCGCTTAGCTTTCGCCGTTCACATGGTAGTGGCTTCTTTCTTGGCTTTCCTGGTGCACCCTCTCATTTTCTTTGGTCTCATACCTGCATTTCCACCCCTGCAGGATTTGTTAATGCTCGCAGAAGTTATCGCTTTAGGTCTGGGATTTCTCGTGTCCTACGCCTACTTCAGAGTTTTTCGTGTTGATAATCCAAAGCACAAGGCTCTAATAGCCATGATTGTCGGAATGGTTCTCTTCTGGGGTTCTTGCTTTGCCCTTATATGTGCTTTAGCACCCGCTTTGACAAATATGTAACTTAAAATATCCCCTATGAGGTGGAGCAGATACTTTTTATACACCCTCAAGGAAGACCCGGCTGAAGCTCAGGCACCTTCCCATAAACTTCTTCTGAAAGCGGGTTTCATAAAGCAGGTGTCCGCAGGAATATACGAGGTCCTGCCCGCAGGCTGGAGGGTGCTCAGGAAAATAGAAAACATAGTCCGTAAGGAGATGGACCGAAGCGGTGCCCAGGAGTTACTCCTGACAGTTCTCAACCCTGCGGAGCTTTGGAAGGAGACCGGAAGGTGGGACACATACGGGAGCGAACTCTTTAGATTAAAGGACAGAAACGGAAGAGAATACTGCTTAGGACCCACCCACGAGGAAGAGATAACGGACCTCGTTCGCAAAGTTATAAACTCCTACCGCCAGCTCCCCGTTACCCTCTACCAGATACAGGTCAAGTTCAGGGACGAAAAGAGACCCCGCTTTGGTCTCATAAGGGGTAGGGAGTTCATAATGAAGGATGCCTACTCTTTCGATGCGGACGAGTTTTCCGCAACGATGTCTTACGAGAATATGAAGTTCGCCTACGACAGGATTTTCAAGAAGCTCCGCTTGAAGGTGATAATGGCTGAGGCAAGCGTCGGACAGATAGGAGGCACCCAGTCCCATGAGTTTATAGCCTTCACCCCTTACGGAGAGGCAAAGGTAGGCTACTGCGAAAACTGCGGATACGCCGCAAATGCGGAGATAATACCTCTTCAAAAACCCAAGGAAGAAGAGGAAGAAGAGAAACCTATGGAAAAGGTTCATACCCCCAAGGTCAAGACCATAGAGGAACTCTCCGAGTTTTTGAAGGTCCCTCCTTCAAAGATAATGAAGGCTGTTCTTTACATGGTAAAGGACTCCCAGCCCGTTCTCGTTCTCATTAGGGGGGACAGGGAGATAGACGAAAATAAGTTGGAGGCTGTGCTGGGAACGGAGGACTTCAGGCTCGCCACCGACGAAGAGGTGCAAAATCTCCTCGGAACGAGCAAAGGATTTATAGGGATTTTCAACCTTCCCGAAAACATTAAAGTCCTCTGGGATAACTCCCTCTACGGAGTTAAGAACCTCGTGGTAGCTCTCAATCAGCCCGACTGGCATTACATAAATGTCAATCCCGAAAGGGACTTCCAATACGGTGAGTTTGTAGATATTGCACAGGTGGAGGAAGGAGACCCCTGCCCCAAGTGTGGCTCCCCCCTTAAGGTGCAAACGGGCTTAGAACTCGGACACATATTCCTTCTCGGAACCAGGTATTCAGAGCCAATGAAAGCATACTTTACGGACCCTTCGGGTGAGGAGAAACCCATAATAATGGGATGCTACGGGATAGGCATATCCCGCATAATGGCTGCGATAGTTGAGCAGTATCACGACGAGAAGGGAATAAAGTGGCCCACGCCTGTGGCACCCTTTGAGCTTGCAATTCTCTGCCTCAACATGTCCGACCCAGAACTTACTCAAACCGCAGAGAAGCTATACATAGAAGCGGAGGAGAAGGGAATAGAGGTCATATACGACGACAGGGAAGAGAGCGCAGGTTTCAAATTTGCAGATGCGGATTTGGTGGGCTTTCCCTACCGCATAGTGGTGGGCAAAAAGGTGAAGGAAGGCAAGGTAGAGCTTCAGAAGAGGGCAACGGGAGAGCGCTGGGACATTCCCATAGAAGAAGTGATAGACAAAGTTAAGGAGATGATAGCTGAGGATAAAAAGTGAGACTTTCGGAGAATCCGCAAGAGCCTATCTTTTACTATAAGTAAGAGGTGGATAAAGTGCCTATAGCCAAGATTACTCATAAAGGACAGATAACCATTCCTGCAGAATATAGAAAAAAGTTGGGAACAGACATTGTAGAGATCGTTATGGAAGATGATAAGCTTATTATAAAGCCTGTAAGAAAACTCGGAGGAGCACTTCATAAATATGCGATAAAAAATAAACCTATAAGAGATATAATTAGGGAAGAAAAAGAGGTAATTGGAAATGCCCTCTCAGAAAAACATATTAATGATTGATGCCAATGTTATACTTAGATATCTTCTCAAAGACGATGAAGAGCTATACACCAGGTCAGAAAGTCTATTTAGTGATGTATTCTTTGGCAGAAAACAAGTGGTAATAATACAAGCTGTTTTAGCCGAAGTTGTGTATGTGCTTCAAAAACTTTATAAAGTCAGCAGACGGGAGATAGCCCAGGTTCTCACTGAGTTTCTAAACATGGAAGGTGTTAATGTTCAGGATAAAAGCATTTTGATTGATGCCCTAAATATATTTGGCAATAAGAACCTTGATTTTGTAGATTGCATACTATGTGCATACAGTTCTACATACAGAGTTGTGTCATTTGACGACGATGTTATAAAGTGTGCAAAAAACAAATCGGGAGAGAAGTAATGAAGCTCGGTTTTATAGGTCTCGGACACTTAGGAAGAGCGATAGCCAAGAGGCTGATAGAGCAGGGAGAGGAGCTTGTAGTCTGGAACAGGAGCCTCGATAAGGCTCGTGAGTTTGCAAAAGAGACAGGTGCTCAGGTAGCGGACAGTCCCGCTGACCTCATCTCTCAGGTAGAAAGGGTTTTCGTTATAGTCTTCGACTCTCAAGCGTCGGAGCAGGTGATATTTGGGGAGAAAGGTCTCGTTCGTGGAGACATAAAGGGAAAGACAGTTATAGACATGACCACCAACCACTTCAATTACGCAAAGCTCGCTTATCAAGAATTGAAAAAATACGGTTCTTACTACCTGGACGCTCCCGTCTTAGGGAGCGTTATTCCGGCTCAAAAGGGAGAGCTGACCATAGTGGTGGGTGGAGACGAGGAGAAGTTCCGGGAGAACGAGCCAATATTCAAGAAGTTCTGCAAAAACATATTCTACGTGGGAGAGGCAGGTAAGGCTACTAAGGTAAAGCTCGTAAACAACATAGTCCTCGGTGGTATCATGGACGTTCTTGCGGAAGCTATAGCCATAGGGGAGAAGGCAGGGATAGAGAAGGAACAGCTCATAGAGATACTAAACACCGGAGCGGGGAAGTCTTACATACTTGACGTGAAGAAGAAAAAGCTTCTCGAAGAGGACTTCTCAACTCACTTTTCGGTAAACCTCATATACAAGGACCTTCATTACGCTCAAGACCTGATAAAGGAGTTGGGGCTTTTTTCTTTTACCGCTTCAGCGGTTAAGGAAACCTACGGACTTGCGAGGAGCTTGGGATTTGGGGACTTGGACTTTTCCGCAGTTTATAAGTTGATAAAGGAGAGAGGGGAGAAGAACTCCCCTTAGAGTTCAAAGTCTTTTAAATACTTAGCTCTTGAGGGGTGTCTGAGTTTCCTTATGGCTTTGGACTCTATCTGCCTTATGCGCTCCCTGGTTACGTTGAACATTTTGCCTACCTGCTCGAGGGTGTATTCTGTTCCGTCCACCAGTCCGTAGCGGTATCTTAGTATCTCCCTTTCCTTCTCCGATAGGGTCTCAAGAACCTTCTCGAGCTGTTCTCTGAGGAGCTTTCTGGACACATACTCCTCGGGGTTGGGTATGGACTTGTCCTCTATGAAGTCCTTGAGGAAGGTGTCCTCATCGTCTCCGATAGGAGTCTCAAGGGATATAGGCTCCTGAGCGGAACGGAGAACCTTTCTCACTTTGTCGGGTGTCATTCCAAGGTGCTTTGCTATCTCCTCGGGGGTGGGTTCCCTTCCGAGGTCCTGGAAGAGCTTTTTAGAAGCCTTTATTATCCTGTTTATCGTCTCTATCATGTGGACGGGTATCCTTATGGTTCTCGCCTGGTCCGCTATCGCCCTCGTTATAGCCTGCCTTATCCACCAGGTTGCGTAAGTAGAGAACTTGTAACCTTTACGGTAGTCGTATTTATCAACCGCCTTCATGAGACCTATGTTTCCTTCCTGTATGAGGTCCAAGAAGTGCAGTCCTCTGTTTACGTATTTCTTGGCTATGGAGACCACGAGTCTGAGGTTGGACTGTATCATTACCTGCTTTGCTTTTACCACCTTCTTCCTTCCCTGTTCGATAATCTCCATAACTCTCTTTATCTCCTCGGGAATTATGCCTATCTCGTTTCTGAGCCTCTCTACCTCACGCTTTAAGGAGACGTATTCGCTTACGAGGGAGTTGAACTTGTCGAAGGTGTATCCCGCATTCTTTATCTTCTCCTGAAGCTCCCTGTCGCCGAGATAGTTATTTATAAGTTCATCTATATTGGGGTGTATGGACTGGAGCTTCTTCTTCCTGGATTCGAAGTCCCTCTTTTTGCGTATGTATTTCTGATAGAGCTTGAGGAGTTCGTCCGCTATGCGCTCGAACTTGGAATACTTTATCCTCATCTGGTGAACTATCCTGTTCATGTGAGCGTGCTTGAAGAGATACTCTCTCTTGTTTTCGGGAGTCGGATTCTCTATGTATTTCTGACGTGCCTGGAGTAGTTCCTTATACGCTTTTGCCAGCTCAAGTCCCTTTTCCATGAAGAACTTTTCGTGTTTTTCGCAGTTTTCCTCGTAGCAGTCGCTGTTGGGGTCTTCGTCTATGAGGTCCATTATGTCTCCTATCTTGAGTTTACCGTTGCAGAGCTTTCCCCAATCCTGAAGGAGCTTTTCCACGAGGAAGGAGCTTCTGAGCAATCCTCTCCTCATTATCTTCCTGCCTATCTCTATCTGCTTGGCGTAATGAATTTCCTGCTCTCTGGTCAGAAGGGGAATTTTTCCCATTTCCTTGAGGTAGAGTTTGACCGGGTCCCCGTCCCTGCCCATAACGGTGAAGGACTCGGTGGATACCACAAGCTCATCGAGGTGTTCCTTCTCCTCGTATTCCTCTTCGCTCTCCACAACCTGGATGTTAAAGTTGGCAAGGGTGTCTATCAGCTCTTCGAAGCTGTCGGAAGAGACGAAGTCCTCTTCGATTACCTCGTTAATCTCATCGTAGGTAACGAAGCCCTTTTCCTTACCAATCTCAACGAGGTGCCTGAGGCTTTCCCTGTCTATCATTCTCTACCTCCTGACCAAATTTATTAAAAGTAGGATAGATAGCTCAGCTTTCAAGTTTCCCCCTCCACCTGCGTGCGGAAGCGGGTTTTATACCACCTCTATGGTTTCTCATAGCTTCCCTGACGAATTCCCTTACGCTGGCTGTTTGAGCCTTCAGTTCTTCTTCGGGAATGTCTATCCTGAGCTTATCGACGCTGGACCAGAAGGCGGTCTCTAAGTCATCAACTTTAAGGTTCAGTATTTCCTCGGGAATGTGATAATACTCCTCAGCCAATATACTCTTTGCAAGCTCGTAAGCTTTCGAGGAAAGGTTAAGTTCTTCTATGTTTATCTCAGGTCTGAGTTCGAACAGACCTTTAAGAAACAGCTTCTCCGTAAAGCTCACCCTCGGGTCCTCTTCTTCAACCGAAGGTTCCTCCCTCCTATACATCTTTGAGGCGAGAACATCAACGGGTATTTTGGTAAGCTTGCTCAGCTGTGCGAGAAGGGAGTATGCCTCCACCTCGTCCTTCAGGAAGGAAACGAAGTAGGTAAAGTCCCTTATGGCTTCCTCCGGGTTTACACCCTCCCTGATTCTGTAAAGGAGTTGTTCAAAGAGGCTCCGCGAATTGTCCAGTAGCCGTCTAAAGGCTTCCTTTCCCCGAGAGAATATAAAGTCGTGGGGGTCAGTGCCTTCGGGAAGGTAAAGAGGATATACCTCTAAACCCGCTTTTAAGAGGTGGGGAACAGCAAGCCTGAGAGCCTTTCTTCCTGCGGAGTCCCCGTCGAAGACGAGGAATACCTTTTCTACGAACTTTGAAAGTTGAAGAGCGTGGTCTCGTCCGAAGGAAGTCCCCAGCGTTGCAACCGCATTCCTGAAACCTTCCTGATGAAGAGCTATAACGTCAAAGTATCCCTCCACCACGATGGCTGTTTTCAGGTCCTTCAGGTATGCCAGACCTTCGTATAGACCGAAAAGAAGCTCTCTTTTCTTGAAAATGTCGCTGTCGGGTGAGTTTACGTATTTGGGTCCCTCTCCCTGTAGAATCCTACCGCCGAAGCCCACCACCCTTCCTCTTGCATCCCTTATGGGTATTATTAGCCTGTTTCTGAAGAGGTCCCTGTATGCACCGTCAGAGAAACGAACGAGGTTTCCGGTTTTCTCATAGTCTTTCAGGAGTCCGAGCCTTTTAAGAAACTCTACGAGTTCCTGAGAGGAAGGTGAGTATCCCAAGTTAAATCTGCGAACGGAAGAGTTATCTATCCCTCTGGACTTTAAGTATTCCAACGGTTCTCTGCTTTCCTTTAGCTTTTTGTGATAGAACTGGGAAACCGCTTCCAATGCATCGTAAACTTCCTTCGGTCCCTCCTTTTCACCCTTTATGCGAAGGCTTATACCGTATCTGCGTGCGAGGTGTTTAGCTGCCTCGATGTAAGAGAGGTTTTCGTAAAGGGAAACGAACTTTATGGCATCCCCACCAACGCCGCAACCGAAGCATTTGAATATCTGCCTCGAGGGTGAGACGTAAAAGGAAGGTGTTCTGTCCGGGTGAAAGGGACAGTTGGCTCGGTAGTTGCTCCCTACCCTCTGAAGATTTATATACTCGGATATAACATCAACTATGTCTAATTCCCTTCTGAGGTCATCTATATCCGAGGGCATTACCTTTTGAGAATTTAGACCAACCTCTAAGACTGTCAAGAACTTTCGAATTTAGAAAGGTTTTTCCGGCACCTTTTCCCAGTCTTTGAGGAAGCGCTCTATACCTATATCCGTCAGAGGATGCTTAAAGAGTTTCTCCATAACTCCAAAGGGCATGGTGCATATGTCAGCTCCTATGAGGGCGGACTCGAGGACGTGCATGGGATGACGGACGCTCGCCACTATTATCTCCGTATCCACCTCGTAGTTGTAAAAGATTTCTTTTATCTCCCTTATGAGCTTCATTCCTTCTCCAGATATGTCATCTATCCTGCCTACGAAGGGGGACACGTAGGAAGCCCCTGCCTTAGCCGCTATGAGTGCCTGTACGGGAGAGAATACGAGGGTTACGTTGGTGGGTATGCCCTCCGCCTCGAGGGTTTGAACTGCTTTCATCCCCTCGGGAGTCATGGGTATTTTTACAACCACGTTGTCCCCAAGCTCTGCGAGCTGACGACCTTCCCTTATCATTCCCTCCGCATCGAGGGAAACGGTCTCGAGACTGACGGGTCCCTCTACCTCCTCAAGTATCTCCTTAACTACCTCCTTAAAGGGTCTTCCCGTTTTGGATATTAGGGTCGGGTTAGTGGTTACACCGTCGAGTATCCCCCAGCTGTTTGCGGTTCTAATCTGCTCTATGTCAGCGGTGTCGAGGAAGAACTTCATTTTCCTACCTCCTTCAATAATTTATCCTCCTTCTGAATTCCGAAAAGAACTTTTGCCACCTTTCCCTTCTCTATTATCACCGTGGTGGGCGTCCCGAGTATTCCCAACTCCTTTGCCACCCAGAGACCTTCCTTTTTGGAAACGTCTATCTTCTTAACTCTGACCTTTTTCGAGAGCTTATCTATTACGGGGTTCATTCTCTGGCAAGCTCCACAGCTCGGGGAGTAAAAGTATAGAACTACGTCCCTGCCGAATTTGGTAAACTCCTTCCCCACAGACCTGCCTGCCTTCCACCTTGCGAAGAGCTGAAGCAAAAACATCAGGGTTATAACACCTGCGAGGGCTATGAGGAACACCTTGAGCAGTTCCATCTCAGGGAGAATATTTTAAACCAACGGCGGAAAAGAGCTGTCTGAGTTCCCTCTCCGACAAATCCCTCCATTTCCCAGGCGGGAGTTTACCGAGGGTGAGAGGTCCTATGGCTATCCTTTTGAGTTTTATAACGGGATGTCCAAAGGAAGCGAGAAACCTCTTTACTATGTGTTTTCTCCCCTCGTGAAAGGTTATCTCCAAGAGGGTGTTGTCTCCCTCGTATCTGACTATACGGACATCGTCCGGCACGGCGAAGCCGTCCTCCAGCTCTATGCCTCTCTTCATCTTTCTTAAAGTGTTCTTGGAGACCTTTCCCTTTACGAGGGCTAAATATACCTTTGGTAATTTGTAGCGTGGGTGAAGAACTCGGTTTGCCAGCTCTCCGTCGTTGGTCAGGATCAAAAGACCTTCGGTGTTGTAGTCGAGTCTTCCCACTGGGAAAACCCTTTCGGGAATGTCCTTTATGAGTTCCTCTATGGTTTTCTTACCGCTCTGGGACTTGCCGAGCTGGGTCAGATAACAGCAGGGTTTGTTGAGGATTATGTATCGCTTTCTGAGGGGTCTGACTTCTTTGCCATCGACCTCTACCCTGTCAAGCTCGGGGTCTATTTTGACTCCCAAGTCTCTCACCACTTGTCCGTTTACCTTAACCCTTCCCTCTTTTATGAGCTGGTCCGCTTTCCTGCGTGAAGATACCCCGCACATAGATAGGTATCGATTGAGTCGAACGAGCATAGCTCCATTTTAACGGGGCTGGAACTCCCCCGAGGGGTTTAACTTCCCCCTCTTCCTGGGATAAAAGTATATCCATGCGAAGACTTCCTCCCCGTTTTCTAAAAGAACCGGCACCTCTTCCCTCCTGTATGCGTGGGGATGACCTTCGAGTAGGTCTATTTTCCTGATAGTTTGGGTGTCCACCTCGTATAGCTCTCCCCTTATGGGGCTTACCTTCTCGTAAGGATAGGCGTAGGGGATTGAGGTTTCGTATAGGGCATACTTGTGCTTGGTGATAGCTTTCCCTAAAAACTTCGCACCCTTGAGGAAGTGGTGGTTGCTAAAACCCTTCTTCAGGGTTCCATAAACGAAGAGCTTGTGCATAGGGGAGTTCAGTCGCTCTCTAAGTCCTTTACAAGCTCCTCTTTCACTTCGGGGGGGATTTCGGTCATAGCTTTGTAGTTTTCGTGGTTTATCTCAATCCTGACAGGTTCCTTCTTGAAGGCTTCCACCTGCTCGGGAGTGAGGTCCCACTTTAGGAAGTGAACCACCGATGCCTTTCCTTCCTCGTAATCCATCTGGCTCTTTTCGTCCGCACGGGCTTTTACGGTGTATTTATTCCCTATGTGCATGTAAACCGCATCGTGTATTCCCACGAGTTTGGGGAGCGTTTCTCTCCTCTCCTTCTGGTCTGGTATCTCTATGAACATGGTTGCGGAGAGCTGGTTTTTCTCGGGTATAAGTTCGTTGTAGGTATCTATCTCAAACTGAATGTCTTCATCTTTGACCATTCTCTCCGCTCTTATCATCTCCTGAATTTGAAACCAAACGGTGTCAAAGTTCTCGAATACGAGGGTTACCTTGTCTCCCACGTGAACTCTTCTCTTTTTCTTCTTTTGGGCTATTTCCTTAATCTTCTGGTCCCTGACCTTTTCGTATTCGTAAAGGTTAAGAATGTCCTTCATGCTTACCTTACGCATCACAGTTCCCTCCGTTAATCTCCACCGTAGGCTCTGTATAGAACCTCGAGGGGGTGCAGGGGTCTCTTTCCGGTCCCGAGTTCTATCATGTTGGAAGCTAAGGGACAGTCGGACACATACAGGTCAGCATCCTGAGCTTTGAGGTCGTCAAAGAGCCTCGAGCCTACCTTGTAAGCATAGTCGAAGGTCTCCTTCTTCACTCCAAAGGTTCCGTCGTGTCCGGAACACCTGTCCACTATGCGAACCTTGGTGCCGGGGATAAGCCTGAGCAGAGCAACTCCTTTGTATCCAACATTCAGAGATTTGAGGTGGCAGGGTATGTGGTAGGCTATGTTCCCCATGGATACCTTAAAGTCCTTGTTGAACTTTCCTTCCTCGTTCAGTTTCCACAGATACTCGTGAACGTCATAGACCCTCTCCGATAGGGCTTTGGCATCGGGGTCATCGGGAAGGAGAAGGGGATACTCGTATTTGAGCTGTAAGGCACAGGTAGGTATGGGCACTATTATGTCAAAACCTGCATCCACATAAGGTTTTAGCCTCTGAACGTTCCTTTTTGCTTTCTCTATTGCGGAGTCCAAATCTCCTATGTCAAAGTAGGGAATTCCGCAACACTCGTGCTGGGCAAGCTCAATGTATATGTCGTTCTTCTCGAGAACACGCACTAAGGCTATTCCCTTTTCGAGGAAGTTGTAATCCAGCAAACAGGTGGAGAAGAGGGCTACCTTACCGTTCTCACCCTTTACGACCCTTCTATTTTTTCTAAACCAGCTTTCAAAACTCTGGGTGTTAAATTTGGGGAGCTTTGCCCTCTGGTCTATTCCCATAAAGTTTTCTAAAAGGACCCTGACGGGTTTTACTTCCATAAGTTTGTTTACGAGGTTTGCCTGGGGTCCCACGTTGAGTTTACCGTTGAGGTCGGTGTTGACCATCAGCTTGTCGGTGAGTTTAGCACCTTGATTTTTAAACTTCCAAGCCTTATACCTGAGCGACAGGTGAGGGAAGTCGAGCCTCCACTCGTGGGGTGGTGTATAGGGACACCTGAAGTAGCACTGCTTGCAGTGAAAGCACAGTTCGAGGGGTTTGGCAAGCTCTTCCTTTGTAAGTTTTTCTATGTCGTCGTCTTTGGCATCAACCGCATCGAAGAGGGCGGGGAACGACGGACAGAAGCTAACGCACATCCTGCAGTCCTTACATTTGGAATAGACCCTCTTTGCCTCTTCCCAGAGGGCTTCTTCGTTGTAAAAGTTGGGGTCCTTTATGTCAAAGTTAAACTCCTTTACTCCACCTATGCTGGATTCATACATTTGTTTTCTCCGTTAGTTTTTTATTGAGGGGCAAAAGCCCCCCGAAGGGTTTAGGCGGAAGCCTTATACTGCTCGAGAGCTTTCTGGAACCTTCCGGCGTGGGACTTCTCAGCTCTTGCGAGGGTCTCGAACCACTCTGCTATCTCGTCAAAGCCTTCTTCCCTCGCTACCTTAGCGAAGCCGGGATACATCTCAGTGTATTCGTAGGTCTCTCCCGCTATGGCGGACTCGAGCATTTCCTCGAGGGAGTTTATGGTTTTGTCGGTTGCGGGGTCAACACCACCGTATTTCCTCATCATGTCGAGGTGTCCGAAGGCGTGCCCGGTCTCTCCCTCTGCGGTCTCCCTGAATATGTTGGCAACATCGGGATAACCTTGTATGTCAGCCTCTCTTGCAAAGTAGAGATACCTTCTGTTAGCCTGAGACTCCCCAGCAAAGGCTGCCTTTAGGTTCTCGAGGGTTTTTGTTCCTGAAAGGCTTTTGCTCATGGTTCTTACCTCCTCCTTAAGATTTTATCTATTATTATATGCAAAAAATTTTCAATATGCAAGAGAGACATAATAAATTCAGGCATTCCCTTGCGATACAGGCTTTCGTAGGTCTCTTCCCCCTCCAAGAGTTTGAAGAACCTCTCGAGGGAAAATCCCGCACCCATTCGGTAGGCTACCCTCTGAAAGCGATAGGCGAGGTTGGCAATCTTTCCTGCGGATACGAGTTCGGGAATAACTTCCCGCAGAAGGGAGTTTCTGTATTGGGGCAGCGGGTTTTCAGGGGAGCTGAGTATGGATTGGGCGCAAAGCTCGGCGCTTTTGAGCGCATAGTATATGCCCTCTCCCAACAGGGGGTCCACCAGATTTGCGGAATCTCCCACAAGGAGAATTCTTCCCCTTCCCAGATGGGCGTCTTCGGGTTTGGTTAGGTAGGGTATCATCCAGCCCTTGAGACCTTTTACGGTAATGTTTTCGAGGAGTTTATGGTCTCTGACATACCTTTCGAGAACATCTTTCAGGTTTTCCCTTCCCGTAGTGGCAACACCTATGCTGAGCATGTTTCCCTTCGGAAAAATCCAGGCGTAGCCACGGGATACTATTCCGAGGTCTATTACGACGCTATCCTGAAGGTTGCCTTCGGTCCAGAACTCTACCGAGCGGAAGAAGTTTTTCTTCTGGTATCCGAGGATTTTTCCCACTTTGGTGTAAAAGCCGTCCGATCCCACCAGGAAGTCTGCCTTCACCGTTCCTTTGGGAGTTGAAATTTTCACGGTATTTTCCACGGTGAAGTGAGTCAGGGGTGCCTCTTCCCAGAGCTGGGCACCTGCCTCGATAGCCTTTTGGGTGAGGAAGTGGTCAAAGGATGTTCTGTCTATTATGTAAGCCACCGCCCGAAGGGCGGTCTTTTCTATAAACTCTTTTCCTTTAAATCCGAGTATTCCCTTCTTTATTTCGTTGAGGACCTGTCCTTGCCAGCCTTCGGGTAAAAGGGCTGCGGTTCTGGCGGAGAGGCATCCACCGCAGAGTTTGAAGCGGGGAAGTTTGTGCTTTTCTATTATCAGGACTTTTGCACCTTTGCGGGCAAGCTCGTAGGCGGTTTTTGCACCTGCGGGTCCTGCACCTACAACTACGACGTCGAACTTCACAGCTTTATAATTATCTCTCCATGACGGTGAAGGAAGCTTTCATTTTGGGGGTGGTCGAGGGGCTGACGGAGTTTTTGCCCGTGTCCTCTACGGGACACTTAATTTTAACCGCTCACATGCTCGGTGTTCCCCACGACGAGTTTACCAAGAGCTTTGAGATAGCTATTCAGCTCGGCTCCATACTTGCGGTTCTCTTCCTTTACTGGGAAAGGTTTTTGAAGGATTTTGAGACCTGGAAGAGGGTTCTGGTTGCCTTTATTCCCACAGGGATCGTGGGATTTCTCCTTTACAAGGTTATAAAGGGGTATTTGCTGGGGAACGAACTCGTGGTGGTGGTGAACCTATTTTTGGGCGGTGTGGTGCTTATTCTGGCGGACAGGTATTGTGAGAGGTTTTGCTACTTGAAGGACATAGACGATATGCCTCTGAAGAAGGCTTTTGCGGTGGGGCTTTTCCAGTCCCTTGCGGTGGTGCCGGGGGTGTCGAGGTCCGGGGCAACTATTATAGGCGGTATGCTGATGGGGCTTTCCAGAAAGAGCGCTGCGGAATTTTCCTTTATTCTTGCGGTTCCTACCATGTTTACCGCTACTGCCTACGACCTATACAAGAGCGGTGGACAGTTCGAGGGGGGGCAGTGGGAGCTTCTGGGTGTGGGTTTTATAACCGCTTTCTTTACCGCTCTCTTCACGGTTAAACTCTTTCTGCGTTTCCTAAACTCCCACGGTTTTACCCTCTTCGGGGTTTACCGCATAGCGGTCGCTCTCCTTTATGCGGGGGTTTTCCTCATATAAAATCTCCTTAAAAGGAACATACTTACCGCAAGCACAAGAACCAAAATAAAGTCAGTATTAAACCTATTTCCCATGCTACACCCACCTAATGCCTGTGCTTCACTGACTGCCTGTTCCTTATCGAGGACATTTAGTTGTATTCCCACAGAAGCGAGGGGAATGAGCATTTTCGTCATCGGATTCTCCGTTTCATATTCCAAGATGAAGTAATTTTCATTAAAAGAGGTTATATCAGTTGAAGGCTGTATCCTAATTAAAACCTCACAGGTCTCACCGGGATTCACGAGAGCACTATCCACATATAAAGAAGTGTTCTCACCGCAGTTTACATCTACTATGTTTACATCTACAGAAGACATTCCTTTGCATGTTATAGGTTCTCCTTTTAAAGTGGTATCATCAGAAAGAAAGACGCCATCTAAACAATTTTTCTTATAATCCGCATAGTTATATACTCTTATAGCGTCAACCATCACAGGCAAAAACGTATTGTTTTTCGTATTTACCCTAATGTAAGATATGGACCCATCAAGAACAAGAGGAACAACTATTTGAGAAGGATAAGCAGTAAGCACAGGTTTCTGTATTACCGAGAAAACTAATCCGAGAGAACCAGAAACAAAGCCCGAACCAAAGCCCGTTATTCCGTTTAGCGAAATTCTGTAAGCAGGGTCGGGAGCTATGACTGCCCATCCCTTTTTAAAGTCATCGGTTAAGAAAATTAGCCCTTCACGGCTTACCATAGCGTAAACGGTATACTTATCACTACCATAGCCAAATCTATTAACCGATATACCTTTTAAAGTAGGAAACATGGCGGAAACCCAACCGTAGTCTGATGTTCCCAAATCCACTTCCTCTATGAGGTTAAGTCTTATAAGTCCCGCATTGTAGTCACAATAATTATTTGATATATGGATAATAAGACCGTTTTTACCTACCGCCAAGAATTCTCCTTTATCTCCAAGAGATACTACATCATATATAGGGTCATAAATTTTTGCCTCCGGTGTGGACGGCTTATTACCCTTGTTGTCCTTACATGAAGAGTTATTTCCACTTTGAGAATTGTCTGCATCCTTTTGCTTTGGATTTAAACCTACCTTGAGTCTTACAGCTTCCCAGCTGGATGTATCACTGCTTACATTTTCAATTTTAAATATCCCCCCTAAATCACCCACGATTATCAAATCGTTGTCGTAATATTCGACGCCGTATAGAAACAAGTTTATCTTTTTACCATTTCCATCTCTGAGAGTAAACTTTTCCACACTTTCAAAATTCACGGAAAGTTCGCCCATAAGGTCTTGTTCCACAGGGTCATTATCGAAGGCTACACTGCCAACTTTTATAACGCACACCCTACCGTTATCACCAACAGCAACAAAGGAATTCGTATTATCTACATAAGTTATGTCGAGCATATCGTCTCCACATTTCTTTCCACTTCTATAAGAATCCCACCTTCCTTTTTCAGCATTGTAGGCAGCTATTACAACATCTCCTTCATCTCCTACAGCAACTACTATATTCGTTTTATTACCCTGAGATGTTTGTCCAGAAGCTACAGCCCACAGCTTACGCTCAAAAAATCTTATATTTTGTGGGTCGTAATACTCATCGAGTATGGGATACCACCTAAATCCATCGGGCGAGTAAAGAAGCACACCGTATCCTGTTTCCACATCTGGGTCTCCAAGCCCACCTGCTGCAACGACAAATTTCTTTTGCTCATCATTTCGATTGGAATTATAGGTATAAACGGTGAAATCGTAAGGATAAATCATGTTACAAGTAGGCATAAAACACTGGAATAAGTCCTTCATAATATCCGTTACACCGAAGAATTCGAATCCCCACTTAGTAAAGCTTTTAGGGTTGAACCCTATCCCGAAGGTTAGTGAGTAAGTTAAGGCTAAGGTTAGTGTAATACTCCACATTAGAGTAATAAGATTTCCCATTTCCATCTCCCCCTTAGACAGATTTTTAAAGAGTTTAGCCTGATTTTATGTGATAATTCAAATCGATATACTTATTTATACATAAATGTTAATTATGTGCGAATATTAACATACATTTAAACCGCAGGATTTTCTTCACTTCGGATACGCTTTCTGGACAATCTCACAACCAGAAATATAACCGTGCTAACGAAACCGAGCATGCCGACCAGAAAAAGGTGTCCTCTGAACTTTTCGGGAAGCGCAATCTCCCCTTTGGCAATTCTCAGAGCGTTGGCAAACTCGAGCTTGTCAAAGGCAACCCCGTAGAGATACTTCCTTATGACCATATCCTTGTCTAAAAACACTATAAGGTTGGGATGAACGAATTCCCTGTTGGGTAGGGTCGCAAAGCGAAAATCTATTGCATCTAAGAGCTTAAAGAGGTCGGACTTGTTCTCCACCAGAACTACCTTCCAACCCTCTGAGTTTATGTTGTGCTTTTTACGAAACTTCTTGAGGTCTTCAACCGCATCCTTGGGGTCAAAGGTCAGGCTGAGTATGTAGAAATCCTCTCCGGGAGTTCCCATAAGGGGGATAGTTTTTTGCAGGCTTTGGGTGATTATAGGACAGGCAGAGGTGCAGTGGGTGTATATGGGACTCAGTATTACAGGTTTTCCCCTAAGGTCGTGGAGGTTGAACTTATTTCCGTAGGAGTCTATTAAAACCACATCGGGAACTTCCTTACCCAAGGTTCTGCTTTCGTTAGGAGGTATGCCTGTGCCTGAGGTTTGAGCACCAACTAAGGAGATTAAAAAAAGGAGGAAAAGGGGGACGAGGGGAGCCGGAAAACGCATATCACTTCTCCTCCTTTAAGGAAACCTCTTTGCTTTGAGCCTCGGTCTGCTGAAGCTGTTTTATAGGTATGGGGTATTTTTCGTTATAAGCGGGAGAATTGTGGAAAACACCCCTCTGGGTTACGTCGTATAGGGGAGGTATGTAAGAGAGAACCGCCAGCAGAACCGCCGCAACGGTCCAACCCTTGAGGTTGTTAAGCACCGGTGTGGGTGCATCGTGATAAGCGTCCGCTATGGGGAATTCCACCACCGATTCCCTAATCTTAGGTGCCAGCAGGGTTCCGAAGAAGGCTATCAGGAAAAGGATAAAGCCTATTCCGAGAAGCGCTCCTCCGACTACCGAGAGCTGAGCGTATCCCACCCACTCGGGTCTGTATAGGGGAGAGTCGGGGTTCAGGTAGGTAAGTCCGGAGTTGGTTCTTCTGGGGAAGCCTTCGAGAGCACCCCCGACCATCATAGCGTAGGAGAACATAAACATCCCCTGCATCCAGAAGTAGGGAGCGAGTGCGGCAAGCCCCTTAAACTTGACCTCCGTTCCCCTTATCTTCGCCACCATGTAGAGGGACATTCCTAAGAAAGCGAGCAGAACGAGACCACCTACGGTGGTGTGGAAGTGTCCGGGAACATAAGCGGTATTGTGAACCGCAAGGTTTAAGTTGTAGGAAGCGTTAACTATTCCCGTTATCCCTCCGAAGAAGAACAGAACCAGACCTGCAAAGAAATAGGAGAAGAGCCACTTATCTCCTTCGAGTCTGAGGTAGGGAAGTCTGGTCCACCAGTAAAACCTGGAATTCTTGACGCTGGGGTCCTCAGCCTTTGCGGAGTATTCAAGGGACGCCGCAACGGTGAAAGCGGTTATAAGACTGGGAAGAGCCACGAAGAAGGTAAATATGGCATGTATCAACTTCCAAGCGTTGGTTATGCCGGGTTCCGTGAACTGGTGGTGAAGACCGACGGGAAGAGAAAATAGCAGAAAGAGAATAAAAGCGAGCCTTCCCGCAGGGTCAGAGTAAAGTTTTCCTTTATCGGAGACTATCTTAGGGAGCATAGTGTAAAGCATCACGTAAGCAGGCAGAAGCCAGAAGTAAACTACCGGGTGTCCGAAGAACCAGAAGAGCGTCCTTGCAAGCAGAGGATTTATGTCTTCCACGAGACCTATGGAAAGGGGGAAGAGCTGGAACAGAATTTCAACCGCAACGGGAACTATCATTATGGTCCAAAGAATGTGGTTTACGAAAACGCCGAAAACAGCAAGGGGTAGCTTCTTGTCAGGATTTTCCCTCTTCCAAGCTATTGCACTGGGTATCCAGTCGAAGAAGAAAGGCAACAGAGAACCTACTACGAGGAGAACGGTTCCTATGTAAAAGGTCCAATGCCCTATCAGGGGTGGATAGAAGGTGTAGAGGAGAGTTGCCCTCTTGGTGAACATCGCCCAGGCAGCCATCAGGGTTCCGCCCACCATCAAAATCCAGGAAATCCACTGAACCGCAGGTCTAAGGGGTTTTTTGAGAAGGTAGAGGGATATGGCATTACCGAAAGCCACAGCAAAGAAGGTTGTAAACACTATAGCGTTTATAACCCCGTGTAGCGTAAGACCTTGATAGTAATCGATACCCAAGAAGGAATCTGCCTTCAGAACACCCGCCCTATACAGAACCTGCATTACGCCGTGATAGACACCGAATATCAGTAGAAGTATGGGGAACACTATCTCGCTCAAGAGTATGAACTTAATTCCACCTTCAACTCTCATCTTTGAACCTCCTCACTTGACCACGATTTTTCCCATCATGGCATGGTGTCCAACACCGCAGAACTCGTGGCAGACGACGTGATAAACGCCGGGCTTGTCAAACTTATACCTTGCGTAATTCACCGTTCCGGGTATAGCCATCAGGTTTACAGTTGTGCCGTTGATGTGCATACCGTGAACCACATCAGCGGAGGTAAGGTATATGTCAACCACAGAGCCGGCAGGTATCTCTATCTCGGTCTGCCCCTGGTTAAAGTCAAAGAACCACATCTTGGCTACGACCTGTAGCTCGTATCTGTCGGGAGCGTGCTGGATAAGCCTTCCTTCCTTAAAGGGCTGAACGTCGGTTATACAGGTAGGGAGGTCGATTTTAAGCCCCTTTGCCGCATACACTATCAGAACGAAGAAGAACAGCAGTAGAGCGAGCGCTGTTATTAAGGCTCTCTTTTCAGCCCTATCCATCGTTCCACCTCCTCAGTCCGCAAAGGAAAGAAGTAACAGATAAACGAGTATCCACAGAAACACGTAAAAGCCGACCAAAAATCCGAAAAAGCTTACGGCTCCGATAGGAAAAAACTCCTCTCTGTCATCCATGACGGAACCTCCGTTAGTTAGTAATACCTAACCTATCCGTTTTGAATTATAGGCAGAGTCTCGAGTTTAGTCAAGTCTTTAAAACATTAATTAATGGTTTCAAAATCTCTTTTTAGTTTTTTAAAAAGAAGGTGAGGGGCTTTACGCCCCTCAAAAGGAACGGCTCAGGAGGTTGCTCAAGTTCTAAAACACGGGAGGTGCACCGTATTTATAGGGATGGTAATCGGGTTCTACCTTGGGATGTTCATCCCCGAAGTTGTCAACAGGTGCGGGGGAGGCTATTCTCCACTCGAGGGACTGGGACTGCCAGGGGTTATCGGGAGCTTTTTCTCCGCTGAGGAGTCCCTTTATAACACCTATGGTGAAGATGAGTATTCCTATTCCGAGTATCACAGCTCCCACGGTCTGTATCTGGTGTAGGGTGTGCCACTCAGGTATGGGAGGATAGTCGGGATACCTTCTGGGATTGCCGAGCATTCCAACAACCATCTGGAAGAAGTAGAACAGATTTGCTCCTATGAACACGAGCCAGAAGGAGAGCTTTCCGTATCCCTCGGGATACATCTTTCCGGTCATCTTGGGGAACCAGTAGATTATTGCCCCCAGAACTCCGAGGGTAACAGCCATTCCGAGAACATAGTGGAAGTGTCCAACTATGAAGAGAGAATCGGATATTCCGAGGTCTATAGCAACCATAGCGTTGGGAATACCTGTCAGACCACCTATGAGGAACATGAATATTCCGCCCAGAGCGTAGAGCATGGGAGACCTGAGTATTATCGCCGCACCGTGGAGAGTTCCTATCCAGTTGAATATCTTAATCCCGGTGGGAACCGCTATCAGGATTGTGGTGTAGGACATTATTACCCTTATCCAGTCGGGCACACCAGAAACGAACATGTGGTGTATCCAAACCATAAAGCTAAGAAGCACTATTCCCCAGACAGCGAATATCATCGTCTTGTATCCGAAAAGCGGTCTCCTTGCAAAGGTGGGAACTATCTCGGAGAAGAAACCGAAGACGGGAAGGATTTGGACGTAAACGACAGGGTGAGAGTAGAACCAGAAGACGTTCTGGTAAAGGAGCGGGTCTCCTCCCTTTGCGGGGTTGTAGAAGTTTGTCCCGAGGTATTTGTCGAGCAAGAGCATGGTAACCGCACCTGCGAGGGAGGGAACTCCTACGAGCTGTATAACGTTCGCCGCTATGAGCGTGTGGACGAACATGTTCGTGTTCCAGAAGTGTATTCCGGGTGCTCTCATCTTTATGTAGGTGGTTATGAAGTTAACCGCAGTTGCTATGGAGGAGATACCTACAAGGTGAATTATGAAAACGTATAGAGCGGTTACTCCCGCATCACCCGTTGTTGCGTAGGGTGGGTATCCGGTCCACATCATCTTTATGTGGTTGCCGGGTATGAGGGTTAGTAGAACGAGAACACTCGCTCCGAAGAATGCCCACCAGCTCAGAGCGTTAAGCCTGGGGAATGCCACGTCCTTTGCCCCTATCATGAGAGGCAGGAGGAAGTTTCCGAAACCACCTATGTGAGAAGCTATCGCCCACCAAAGGAGAAGGACAGCACCGTGTCCGGTAAGCAGGTAGTTGTAAAAGTCCGGCTGAACTATCTGATATCCGGGAGAGGTTTGCTCAAACCTTATCAGTAGTCCAAAGAAACCGGCTACTAAGAAGAATATGTAGGAGGTGGTTAGATACATTATTCCTATCTTTTTGTGGTCCGTTGTAAATATCCACTCCTTCAGACCAGCCTTGAGATAAGGAACTGGGATGGCTTCTCTCATCTCACAACCTCCTCATTTATTTTCAGCTCGCCTTTGGCGAGATTGGTTTCCCCCTTGAGCCAGGCGGTAAACTGTTCGGGAGGAACCACCTTGAGCTTGGTAAACATGTGGGAGTGTCCTGTTCCACAAAACTCCCTGCAGAATATCCAGTATTCACCGGGCTTGTTTATCTGGAACCACAGGTGGGTTATCCTACCGGGAACCATGTCCTCGGTTATCCTTGCGGGCATAACGTAGAAGGAGTGAATAACATCGAGAGAAGTGAGGAGAGCCTTAACGGGCTTTCCTGCGGGAACAACTATCTTCTGGTCCTCGGGAATTTCATAACTCGTGGGGTTAAAGGAGGTTACCACCGTCTTGATGGTATTCCCCTTTTCATCGAGATACTCGGTTTGCCAGCCCCACATGAAACCTGTAACCTTGATGGTCATAGCGTCAGGGGGAGCTGTTCTCTGCTTTTTGAATATGACGAATGAGTAAGTCGCAAGGACGAGGACTATTATGGTTGGAACTATTACGAACAGAGCCTCAAGTCCCCAATGTCCGTGCTTCTCATGGTCCCCTATTTCCCTCTCCCCGGGCTTGAACCTATACTTCATTATGAAGTAGATGCCCGGTATGGACACTATAAAGTAAATAACCACAGCGACCGTAAGCCAAACGCTTACAGCCTCAAACCACCACTTGGCGGGCAGAGCAAATACTTGCTCCATCACTGCACCTCCCTTTTAAGTAGCTTGTTGGACATAAAAGCCAGTAGAACTACTCCCGCTAAGGAAGCAAGACCTATACCCCCGAATATGAGAGCAGGGTTTATTACGAAAGTGCTTCTGGAAGGGTCGTAGGTGTAGCACACCAGGAGGGCAAGGTCTATGACCGAGTTTGCGGTTATCTTTCCACCTTCCGCTTCCGCAAGGGAAATCCTTATATCCCTCTCCTTGGGATTTATCCCGAACAGGTATCTCGTTATCCTTCCGTCGGGAGCGAGGAATATATAGACGTTAGAGTGAACAAAGGTCTTGTCCCTCTCGGAGTAAAAGAACTTAAACCCTACACTTCCCGTAAAAGCCTCTATGTTTTCTTTCGGTATGAGTCCGAATATCCATTGAGTGGTGAAGGGTCCGTGTCCCTCCTTGAATTTTTTAAGGGTTTCGAGGGTATCCTTTTCGTCGAAGGATAGGACTATGACATTGAAGTCCCTGTTCTTAAGAGAATCCGAACTCTTTATGAGCTTGTTGAGGTTATCTATCCTTATGGGACAAGAACCCTCACAGGTGTAGTAAGAGAAGAGTAGGATAGTGGGTTTGTTGGAAAAGAGGTCGTAAAGCTCCACCCTGCTTCCGTCTTCGAGTATTACCTCCGTATTCATTACAAATCCACCGAGATACTTCTTTTCATCTATCCTGAGTAGGGAGGGGTCAAAGAAATCCTCCCTTATGACGTTCCCCGCTCCAACAGCGTTGGCGAGGGCGAACCCGACAGCAAGAAGCAGGGCGAGCAAAACCTTCATACCTTCACCTCACAGCGCAGCGGTTCCCACTAAGTAAGCGGTTCCCGCAACCAGCATCCACATAACGTCAACGAAGTGCCAGTATGCGGAAGTCGCTCTCATCAAGGTGGGCTTTTCCTTGGTCATTTTACCAGTAATAAGTAGCCACATAACATAAAGCTGGGTTATTAGACCGACTATGACGTGTGAGGTGTGCAGTCCTGTCAGCGCATAGAAGCCCGTTCCATAAGCATGAGCGCTTAAGGTAAAACCTTCGTGCCACAGGTGCATCCACTCCCTCATGTGGAGAATTACGAACACCGTTCCCAGGACGAAGGTTATGAACACCCATGTAAGAGCCTTGCCGGTATTCCCCTCTTCTTCGAGAGCAACCTCAGCCTTGAAAATGGTAAAGCTCGATGCCCAAAGTATAAGGGTAAGGAAACCTGCGGTCGCAAGGCTTATCCCTTCGGGTATCCACTGGCTCCACTGGTCCGCATGGGCAACACGGGCAGTCCAGAAGTAAGCGAATATAGTTCCGAATATAACAAGCTCGGAAAGAATAAAGGATAGTATTCCGAGCCAGCCGTAGCCCTCGTCCCTGTCCACCTGGAAGTGCTCGTTAGCCCATCCCGCAGCACCTATGAGTATGAGCACCAATCCCACAGCACCTACCACAAGACCCGGCATCTGCCATCCGTAGTGGAAGAACATGGTAAAGGCTATGGGTATGAGCAGGGTCCCTATACCGATTGGGAATGGCCAAATGCTCACCTCATGGTGAGGTCCGTGGTGAACAGCTCCCTGTGCCATCTCATTCCCTCCTTAAGTAAACATACCTTAACATAAATGAGCTAAATCAGTTGATAAATATCATATAGCAGAGGGTATGTTAATGCAAGGTTTTTAACATAAAAAGTGATTTCTAAGTCAAGTATTTGAGGGTTTTAAGGTCTTAGACCTAACTTTATAGTTAGTTAGTATGTATTAACAACCGCCACAAAAGTGATTTACAAGTCTTTTTAAAACCTTAACAAATTTTTACATTCCCGTCCGTTTATTGGAAAATGCAATGGTGTCTTTTTATTTGAAACTACCTGTATTTGGTCATATAATAACAGTTAGCGCTTACTAATTAGCCCCTTAAGGAGGTAAGGTGATATGGAGAAACACGTCGTAATAATCGGTGGTGGAATAGGTGGTATAGCTACAGCTTACAATCTGCGTAAGCTGGACAAGAACGTCAAGATAACTATCGTATCTAACAAACCTTACTTCGGCTTCACCCCTGCCTTTCCGCACTTAGCTTTGGGTTGGAGAAAGTTTGAGGACATAACTATCCCCTTGGCTCCTCTACTTCCTAAGTTCAACATAAACTTTATAAACGAATCTGCGGAGAGCCTCGACCCTGACAACAATAAGTTAAAGCTAAAATCGGGGCAAGAGATAGAATACGATTACCTTGTCATAGCCACAGGACCAAAGCTCGTCTTTGGAGCTGAAGGGCAGGAAGAAAACTCCAACTCCATATGCACCGCAGAACACGCCATGGAAACCCAGAAGAGACTCGAAGAGTTTTACAGAAATCCCGGACCGGTAGTCATAGGTGCAATCCCCGGAGTTAGCTGTTTCGGTCCCGCATACGAGTTCGCCTTTATGCTCAATCACGAGCTTGTAAAAAGAGGTATAAGACATAAGGTTCCTATAACCTACGTAACCTCCGAACCTTACATAGGACATTTAGGTCTCGGTGGTGTCGGTCCTTCCAAGAGGATGATGGAAGACCTCTTTGCGGAAAAGGACATTAAATACATAACTAATGTAAAGGTAACTAAGATAGAGAAGGATAAGGTTGTATATGAAGACCTCGACGGAAACACCCACGAGCTGGAAGCAAAGTTTACCATGTTCATGCCGAGGTTCATGGGTCCCGATGTGGTAGCGTCCGCCGGAGACAAGGTGGCAAACCCCATGAACAAAATGGTAATAGTCAACAGGTGTTTCCAGAACCCCACATACAAAAACATATTTGGTGTGGGTGTGGTAACCGCCATACCTCCTGTTGAAAAAACACCTATACCCACAGGTGCTCCCAAAACCGGTCAGATGATAGAGGGTATGGCTCTTGCGGTTGCCCACAACATAGTGAACGACATTCACAACTCTCCCGACAGATACGCTCCCACCCTTGCCGCCATATGCATAGCGGATATGGGCAAGGAAGCCGCAGGCTTTGTGGCAAACCCGGTTATACCTCCGAGAGCGTGGGTCAAGACCAAAAAAGCAGGCTGGGTTCATTACCTAAAGACCGCCTTCGAAAAATACTTCCTGTGGAAGGTCAAGAGAGGAGATATAGCACCGTGGTTTGAAGAGAAAGCCTTAGAGCTTCTTCTACATCTCAAACCCGTGGAGCTGTGCAAGGACTGCGAAGGTTCACCCGGCTCAAGGTGTTAAACATTTGATATACTTTGGAGCTTGATATGCTGAGCACGAGGGAGAAAATCATCAGGGTCGGTGCCCAGATAATAGCCCACGAAGGGCTGAGAATGTTTACCGCCAAGAAGATAGGGGAAAAGCTGGGAATATCCGATGCAGCAATATTCAAACACTTTCCCACTATGGACAGCATAGCGGAGGAGATAATCTCCCGATACACCACGGAGTGCATGAAGCGAACCGACGAAGCCATAGCCACAGGAAGAAACGCCATAGAAAAGCTCAGCCTTATAATAGACGGACACATAGACCTGTTAGAGGAAACACGGGGCATAAGCCCCGTCCTCTGCTTTGAATTTTCCCGAAGCAACAAGAGAAAGCTCAAGAAGATGATTTTCGAGTTTCTGAACTCATACGCTAAAAAGGTTGGAAGCGTAATTCAGGAAGGCATACAGGAAGGCACAATCCGTAGCGACATAGACATAGAGGAAGTGAGCTTCTCCTTCATAGGATTGATGCAGGCTAAGGTCTTTCAGTGGTTCATAAGAGGTCGTAAGGGCAAGATAATAAAGGACAGAGAATCCATAAAGAAGATGATACTCGAGGGTCTTATCCACCGACCCTGAACATTTCTACCTTAGGTAGGTTTTTTACTCCTTCTTGAGTTCTAAGTTCGGAGTATCTGTCTTCTCTATTGAGCCACAGGTTTTCCACAAAAGCTTTTATGTCTTCCTCGGAAGCCCCGCCTCTGAGCAGGGACTTAACATCATGTCCAACAGATGAAAACAGACAGGTGTAAAATTTGCCGTCTGCGGATAGCCTGAGACGTGTGCAACCCCTGCAAAAAGGTTTTGTAACCGATGCTATTATTCCGAATTCAAGATTTATGTCCTTGAACTTAAACCTCAGAGAGGTTTCGCTTTCATCCTTTTTAGGTAGCTCCTCTACGGGATACTTTCTGCTAAGTATATTGAGGATTTCCTCCGCACTCACGACCTTTTCCATGTTCCAGCCGTTCAAGGTTCCCACATCCATAAACTCTATGAACCTGAGAACGAGACCCCGTTCCCTACAGAACTCCGCTATGTCTATTATCTCGTCGTCGTTCACTCCCTTGACCACGACTGTATTTATCTTCACAGGCTCAAGACCTACTTCCTTCGCCTCCTCTATCCCTTCTATAATCTCCTCAAGGTCAACGTTCCTACCTATCATGGAAACGAAACGCTCCTGCCTCAAAGTTATTAAACTAACCGTAATCCTTTTTAAGCCAGCTTCCTTGAGGTCCTTTACCTTTTGAGCGAGCTTGTATCCGTTTGTGGTAAGAGCTATGTCCTTTATACCCTCTATATCCGAAAGGAGAGCTATAAGGTTCTCAAGGTGTGCCCTCATGAGGGGTTCTCCACCCGTTATCCTGACCTTCCTTACACCCAGCTGGGAGAGGATTTTTACGAGCTTAGCTATCTCCTCGTATGTGAGGAGTTCCTTCCTGTCGAGGAATTGAATGTCTTTATCGGGTGGCATGCAAAAGAAGCACCTGAAGTTACACCTGTCGGTAACGGATATTCTTATGTCCTTTAAAGGTCTGTTAAGCTTATCTTTCAAGGTCAAGCTCCTAACACCCATTCACCTTTTCCGGAAGAGAAGACCTCCTTCTTCCATATGGGTGCTCTCTTTTTGGTTTCGTCAACCGCATACCTACAGGCTTTGAAGGTCTCCTCTCTGTGTCCGCCGAAAACCACCACCAGAAAGGATTGATCTCCCACGGGCACAACTCCAAGCCTGTGGTGTATGAATACATCCTCGACTCCGAACTTCTCTATTGTCTCCTTTCTTATCTTCTCCATCTCTTTAACAGCCATCTCCGGATAGGCTTCGTAATGAAGCTCCTTAACGTCTCCGTCTTCGGGTGCACTTCTGGGAATACCTATAAAGACAGCACAGGCTCCACAGTTTGGAGGCACTTTGTAGTCCGCAAGGATTTTTTCTACACCGAACCATTCGTAGCCTATATACACCTTAGGAACCATAGCTCTTTAATTCTAAGACCTTTAACAGGTTTTGACAATGAGACCATTTTAGTATAATTTTCAAAAGTTATAAGGAGGGGCATATTGGAGGTTCAGGATAGAACTAAAGAGATAAGGCTAATAGATTTAATACAGATAGCTGTTAGAAAAAATGCAAGTGATATACATATAACCTCCGGAGCGAAACCTGCTATACGTGTTGACGGCAACATAATGTTTATGAACGAGTTTCCCGTGCTTACACCCGAAATGACCCAGAAACTTGCCTATTCCGTGATGTCCGAAAAACACAGAAAAATCTTGGAGGAAAGAGGACAAGTTGACTTTTCCTTCGGTATAAAGGATATAGGAAGGTTTAGGGCAAACGTGTTTTATCAAAGAAGTTCGGTTGCGGCAGCCTTTAGAAGATTACCCTACAAGATTAGGACGGTTACAGAGCTTGGTTTAAGCGAAAATGTCCTCGACTTATGCCACAGGAAGATGGGAATAGTTCTAGTTACAGGTCCTACAGGTTCGGGTAAATCTACTACACTTGCGGCACTTATAAATTACATAAATGAGAACTTTCCTTATCACATAATAACCATAGAAGACCCTGTGGAATACATATTCCATCATAGGAAGAGCATAGTTAACCAAAGAGAATTAGAGCAAGACGTGTTTTCCTTTGCAGATGCACTGAGAGCCGCTCTGAGGGAAGACCCCGACGTGATACTCGTGGGTGAGATGAGGGACAAAGAAACTATAGAGATAGCTCTGAGAGCTGCGGAAACCGGACACCTCGTTTTCGGAACTCTACACACGAACACCGCAATATCGACTATAACGAGGATAGTGGATGTTTTTCCCGCGGAACAGCAAGAGCAGATAAGGGTTCAACTTTCCATGACCCTACAGGGTGTTATATCCCAGAGACTGCTTCCTCGGGTGGGTGGCGGTCGTGTCTTAGCTTACGAACTTTTAATACCCAACGTGGGTATAAGGAACCTTATCAGGGAAAATAAGCTTCAGCAGATATACTCCCTCATGCAGAGCGGACAGCTCGAAAGCGGTATGCAAACTATGAACCAGAGCTTGTATAAGTTGTATAAAGCCGGGTACATAACTTTAGATGAAGCATTGAGAGCATCACCCGATATAAAAGAATTGGAGAGGATGTTGGGAATAACTAAGAGGTCATAAGACATGCCAAAATACAAGGTAAGAGCATACACGGAGGAGGGGTCATTAGTAGAGGAGGTAATAGAAGCCTCCAACTTTAACGAACTTATGGAAAAGGTAAGAAGTAAGGGTCTGAGCTTCGTTAATGCGGACGAAGTAGTTGATACAGCTCCAAAAGAAGCTCAGAAGGAAAAGGATACTAAAGGTGGTTTTACGCTTTTTGGTGGAGTAGGGGACAGAGACATAGCACTGTTTTGCAGACAGCTCGGTGCCATGGTAAACGCAGGTGTGGGCATCATAGAAGCCCTGGAAATAGTAGCTGAACAGATGCCCAATAAAAAACTTGCTCAGGCTACCCTCGAAGTGGCAAAGGACGTGAGCGAGGGTTTGTCTTTATCCGAAGCTATGAACAAACACCCTAATGTCTATCCGGAGCTTGTGATAAACCTCGTTGCGGTGGGTGAAGAGACGGGTGAGTTGGACAACGCACTCCTGAGAGCTTCCGAATATTACGAAAAACTTGCAATGATAAAGAGCAAAATTAAGAGTGCATCCTTCTATCCCGTGTTCGTGCTCGTAATAGCGACGGTTATAGTTACGGGAATTTTATACTTCTTAGTGCCGACCTTTGCGGAAATATACGCAAGTTTTGGTGGTGCTCTTCCCTTACCAACGCAAATGCTTATAAACATTTCCAATGCTTTGAGGGCAAACATACTATACATAGTTGCCGCTATAGTCATATTCTCAGTAGTTTTCAGACTCCTATACACAAAAAGCTACGGCTTCAAGAAAGGTGTTCATCAATTCCTACTCAGGCTTCCCAAGTTCGGAGACTTGGTTCTAAAGAGTTCGATGGCAAAGTTCAGCAGAACTATGGCAACGCTGTTCGCAAGCGGTGTTTCTATAGAGAGAGCGCTTGAGGTTGCAGGTAAAGTTGCGGGAAACCTGGTAATAATGGAAGCCGTTGAGAAGGTGAAGAGAGACGTTACAGAAGGACAAGCTATGTGGTCATCCATGGAAAAGACGGGACAGTTTCCGAAGCTGATAGTGGCTATGGTTAAGGTGGGAGAGGAAACGGGAAGACTCGACGAGATGCTCGACACCATAGCGAGGTTTTACGAAGATGAGGTGGACAGAACGGTGGAAGGCTTGATAACCCTGATAGAGCCGATGCTAATAGTTATTCTCGGAACCATAGTTGGTGGTATCCTTATAGCTCTATACATGCCTATATTCAAGATTGGGGAACTTGTGAAGTAATCTCCCGCTTGTGTTCTACCTGCAGGTTTAAGAGTTGTGATATTGGCTCCAAACTCTTAGTCTGTAAGCCTATCAGAGAAAAAACGATAACATCCTCAAACTTAACAGGTTCGGACAAGGACGAGTATATGCGCAAGGTGCCTCCCTGAGTTATGAGTTTTCTAAGAGATTGGGAGAGCTTCTTCTCAAAATCAGAGCCTTTTAAAGCAAGGTGCTCTATCTCTTCCAAAAGTTTCCTCTTAAATTCTTCTTCGGTTATGCCTTCAATCTCAGCTTGATGCCTGATTATCTGGGACAGAAACCCCCTGTCGGAGAAGCTTATGGAAAAGCTATGCAGGTTTGCGTCCGCAAGCGTTTGTGCCAGCAGTCTTATGTCCCTCTCCTCTCTTGTATTCAGGTAAGCTAAGTTCTTTAAGAGGTCTTTGGTTATTCCCGTTGCGATAAGGGTTATGCTCAGTTTAAAACTTCCAGGGCTGTTTATTGAAAGTTCTCTTACCATAAACCTTTTATCCTTATCGTTAAAACTAAGGGACATAAAGAGGTTAAAATTGTCCTCTAAAGTAGCATTTTTGTTGTATAAGCGCACATTTTCGAGAAGGAGTTCTAAATCTTCAGATGTGTATTCGGATACTAAAATCCTTTCAATCTTAATAAGTCCGTTGTCTAACGTTATTACAAGGTCGTGAATTGTGGTTGTATCCTCTATAAGGTTATACTCCACATCACCGAAGGTCGTTCTATGTTTTATTCCCATTTCATCGAGCACGGACTCCAAGGTTTCTTTCGCTTTGGCTTCTCCATACAGCTGAAGTGCCCCGTATATGAATAAGACCGTGAGTATAAACCCGAATGCAAAAAGAGGTAACCTCTTCATGTTTTCCCTCCCTTATAAGTCTGATTAATAAGATATACTGTATGACATGAAGGAATTTTGGGTATGGGTTGAGCCATACGACAAGAAACTGGTAACGACCGCTTTAGAGTCTGGGGCTACCGCTCTTCTGATACCCGACGACGAGAAGGCTAAGGAAGCCAAAAAGCTGGCAAGAACTACCGTAATCTCCCCACAGGGAGACCTCAAGCTCGGGGAGGAAGTAGTCTATGTAAAGATAGAAGGCAAGGAGGACGAAGAGAAGGCGGCTAAGTATCCCCCCCACGTAAAGGTGGTAGTGGAAACTACGGACTGGACCGTAATTCCCTTAGAAAACCTGATAGCTCAGCGGGAAGAGCTGTATGCGGTGGTAAAAAACGCTCACGAGGCGGAGGTGGCTCTCCAGACGCTCGAAAAGGGTGTAAAGGGAGTGGTTTTAAAAACCCAAGACATAAACGAGATAAAGCGTGTAGGAAGGCTCTTAGAGGAATCCCAGGAAACACTGAACCTCATCACCGCAAAGATAACGAAAATCCTCCCCCTCGGGCTGGGGGACAGAGTTTGCGTTGACACGACCTCTCTGATGACGAGAGGGGAGGGAATGCTGGTGGGCAATTCTTCGGGTGGAATGTTCTTGGTGCATGCGGAAACGGAGGAGAACCCTTACGTGGCATCGAGACCTTTTAGGGTAAACGCAGGTGCGGTTCATATGTATATACGGGTCCCCGGCAACAAAACAAAGTATCTCTGTGAGCTGAATGCGGGAGACCAGGTGATGGTCTATAACCACGAAGGAAAGGGCAGGGTGGTGTATGTGGGTCGATCCAAGGTGGAGAGGAGACCCATGCTCCTGATAGAGGCTAAGTATGAGAATAAAAAACTGAGCTGTATCCTCCAAAATGCGGAGACCATAAGGCTTACCAGACCAGACGGAACACCCATATCCGTGGCGGAGCTGAAGGTGGGAGACGAGGTCCTGGGATACGTTGAGGAGGCGGGAAGGCACTTCGGAATGAAGGTTGAAGAAACGATAATAGAGAAATAATCTTCTATTTAGGTGAGCGGAGGCAGAGGATATGCTGAGGGGATTGTTTATAGGGCTTATACTTGTGGCTTTAGCCTTTTCCCAAGAGGTTCTCAAGCTCGGTGCTGCTGTATCTTTCAGCGGTAAATATGCTAAGGAGGGAGAGCTACTCAAAAAGGGATACGAACTCTGGAAGGAAACCCTGAACTCAAGAGGCGGTATAAGGATAGGTGATAAGACCTACAAGGTGGAGATAATCTACTACGACGACCAGAGCGACCCTAAAACGACAGCCAAGCTGGTGGAGAAGCTGATAACGGAAGACGGTGTAAAGTTCATTCTCGGACCCTACGGTAGCTCCCAGGTGTTCGCTGCGGCGGGGGTGGTGGAAAAGTATAGAGCGCTCATGGTCCAAGGCGGAGGTGCCTCTTCCAAAATATACAAGCAGGGATATAAGCACATATTCGGAGTTTTTAACACAGCTCCCGATTACGGAAAGAACCTGGTAGAGCTTGCAACAGAGTTGAGTCCCAGACCCAAAACGATAGCCATCATTTACGAAAAGGACATCTTCTCCGAGGACGCTGCACGGGGAGCCTTGCAAACTGCAAAGAAGAAGGGTCTAAAGGTAGTTCTCTTCGAGGGTTATCCGAAAGGTGCGCAGGATTTGTCTTCCCTGATGCTGAAGATAAGACTAAAAAAACCCGACATAGTCATAGGTGCGGGGCACTTTAAGGACTCCGTTCTCGTGGTTAAACAGCTCAAGCAGTTTAAGATAAATCCCAAGTTCGTGGGACTGACGGTTGGTCCTCCCGTTCCTGCCTTCGTGAAGGCTCTCGGTGAGGATGCAGAGCACATATTCGGACCCGTTCAGTGGACCAAGAGTTTTAGCTACAAGGACCCCCTCTTCGGTAGCACGGAGGGTTACGTGAAGGCTTACAGGGAAAAATACGGAGAAGACCCCGAGTATCACTCCGCAGGTGGGACCGCAGCGGCTCTGACCCTTCAGCTCGCTCTCGAGAAGGCGGGTTCCCTCGATGTGGAGAAGGTAAGGGAGGCTCTTTTGAACCTGAAGGAGGAAACCTTCTACGGGGTTATAGGTTTTGACGAGACGGGGAAGATAGTAACGAAACCTATGGCGGTTATTCAGATACAGGGGGGCAGACCCGTAACGGTCTATCCCTTCAAGGAAGCTGAGCCTGTATATCCCAAACCCAAGTGGAAGTAAATGGACATAATCCTTCAGCTCGTAATCGAAGCTCTTTTCTTAGGGGCTTTCTACGCTTTCATGTCTTTGGGCTTTTCCTTAGTGTGGGGGGTTATGAACATACTGAACCTTGCCTACGGAAGTTTTATAGTCTTAGGTTCATACCTCGCTTACATTCTATACACCTACTTAGGCATAGACCCCTTGGTGTCCATACCCTTGGGTGCGGGAACGGGGTTTTTAACAGGTGTCCTGCTTCAAAAAACGCTCATAAACAGAGCTATGGGTTTAGAACCTTTTATGGTCCTTATACTGACCTTCGGTTTGGACATTTTCCTGTCTCACTCTTTAAACCTCATCTTTAAGGCGGATATAAGGTCCATAGACACTCCCTATGCGGAGGAGAGCTTCCTTGTGGGCAACCTCATAATCTCTCAGGTAAAACTCCTCGTGTTTATAACTGCACTCTTTCTGACTTTTATCCTTTACGTATTCCTGCGGTTCTCGTGGACCGGCAGGGCTATAAGGGCTGTTGCCTTAAACAGGGAGGGAGCCACCTTGGTGGGTATAAATCCCTCAAGTGTATTTCTCATAGCTTCAGGCATAGGAACCGCAATAGCCTTCAGCTCGGGGCACCTATACGGTCTTCTTCAAGGGTTTACCCCCTTTGACGGAGGTTTTCTTACGGTAAAAGCCTTTTTGGTGAGCATACTCGGAGGTCTGGGCAGGGTAGAGAGTGCTCTGGTGGGGGGCATGATTTTGGGGTTCTTGGAGATATTTGTAGGATTTTATGCGGGTGAGAGCTGGAAGCTCTTTGCATCCCTTCTGCTACTCGTGTTTATACTGCTCTTCAGACCTCGTGGGCTTATGGGCGGTAAATACTATGGGGAAACTTGAAAAGGCATCGGTCGGATTTCTCATACTGCTGGGACTTCTACCTATCCTGTTGGAGTTGTTGGGAGAGGGAATTCCGAAGGGATATATTCTGAGAATTTTAAGCTCCGCTCTGATGCTTTCCTCCCTGGCTTTGGCTCAGAACGTTTTGCTCGGATATACGGGCTACCCAGCCTTCGGGTCCGTAGCCTTTTTCGGTATAGGGGGTTATACCTCCGCAATTCTGAGTAAAAACTTCGAAGTTCCCCTGTGGTTTTCCATATCACTCGGTGGTGTTATGGCATCCGTTGTAGCCTTTCTCATAGCTCCCGTCCTCATGAGGTTAAAGAGCCACTACTTTGCCATAGCTACCCTCGCTCTTCAGCTCGCATTAGGGGAGATGGTGGCAAACTTGGAGTTTACGGGTGGAACGGACGGTATAAACCTCCCCATATACAGGGGATTTATGGAAGATTACATCTTTTACTTCCTCTTCCTGAGCCTTGCGGTTTTTTCTTTCGGGGTCAACTTATACGTTGACAGGTCGGTATTCGGATACGCTCTTAAAGCCATAAGGGAAGACGAGGTTGCAGCGGAGAGCACCGGCGTGAATACGGTTCTTTTCAAGAGCTACTCCTTTTCTATAATGGCTTTTATAACAGGCTTGTGTGGTGGGATATACGCTTTCTGGATTACATACATAGACCCCGTTTCCATGTTCGACCCCCTGCTCTCGGTTAAGCTCTTCGTTGCCTTACTGCTCGGCGGGGTGGGAACCGTTGCAGGACCCCTCTGGGGTGCCTTCGGGCTTGAGCTGGTTTCGGAAATAGTGTGGAGCGAATTCACCCAAATTCACGGAGTTGTTCTGGGGCTTTTAATCGTCTTGGCTGTGCTGTTCCTTCCCAGAGGACTTGCGGGGGTAAGGAGGTGAGTATCTTAGAGGTCAGAGATATACACAAGAGCTTCGGAGGCAACCGGGTTTTGAAAGGTGTGAGCTTTTCTGTCAAGGAGGGAGAGATAGTAGGTATAGTGGGTCCCAACGGCTCCGGGAAAACAACCCTTATGAACATAATAAACGGTGTGATCCGGCAGGATAAAGGCTCAATACTTCTGATGGGAAAAGACATAAGCTCTCTAAGACCCAGCGGTAGGGCAAAGCTCGGCATGGGAAGGACGTTCCAGATAACGAGGCTTTTTAGCAACCTGACCGTTCTGGAAAACGTTCTGATACCCCTGCACTACGGTTCACCCCTCCCTGCAACGGAAGAGACCGCAATCGAAATTATAGAAGCGGTGGGTTTATCCCACAAGATAAGAGATAGAGCCGGCTCTCTATCCTTAGCACAGAGGAAGAGATTGGAGCTTGCCCGTGCCATTGCTCTAAAACCGAAGGTTCTTCTGCTCGATGAGGTTTTCGCAGGACTAAATCCCGTCTCCATAAGGGAGATTGTTGAGCTTCTGCTTAAGCTGAACAGAGAAAAAGGAATAACTCTAATCCTCGTGGAGCATGTTCTCAAAGCCCTGTTCAAGCTCACCCGGCGGGTTCTCGTCCTGAGCGAGGGCAGACTTATATTCGAAGGGTCTCCCGAAGGCATGGTTAAGGACCCGGAGGTTATAAAGGCTTACTTGGGAGAGAGGTATTTGAAAGATGAAAGTGCTTGAGGTTTCCGACCTGAGTGCGGGATACGGCGATGTGGAGATACTCAAATCCATAAACCTGTATGTAAACGAAGGGGAAATTGTGGCAATATTCGGCTCGAACGGCTCGGGAAAGAGCACCTTTTTAAAGGTAGTTGCGGGACTTTTAAAACCCTGGGGAGGAACTATAAAGTTTTACGACCATAACATAGAGGAGTTACCTCCGCAGGAGAGAGTAAAAAGGGGAATAGCCTTAGCGGCGGAAGGGAGACAGCTCTTTCTGGGTATGAGCGTTGAAGAGAACCTTCTGATGGGAGGTTGGTTGAGAAGAAAGGAAATAAAAGACAATTTGGAAAAGGTTTACTCATACTTTCCCCAGCTAAGGGAGAAGAGGAAAACCCTTGCAGGAGACCTCTCCGGCGGACAACAGCAGATGCTTTCCATAGGCAGGGCGTTGATGGCAAAACCCAAGCTCCTGATGATAGATGAGCTTTCCCTGGGTCTCGCACCTGCGGTGGTGGACAGACTTGCGGAGGTTTTGAAGTCAATAAGGGATAAAGAGGGAATATCTATACTCCTCGTGGAGCAGGAGGTTTCCTTAGCTTTGGACATTTCCGAGAGGTCTTACGTTTTTGACCTGGGAGAGATTGTAGAAGAGGGTCCCTCCCCCGAGCTTAAGAGGAGGGACTCCATAAGGAAAACCTATCTGAGCGTGGGTTAGTCCTCCAAGGTGGACACGTCTCCTACGTCCAGTCCAAGCTCCTTTGCCTTTAGAACTCTCCTCATTATCTTTCCGCTTCTGGTTTTGGGGAGCTTTTCCACAAACTCTATCTCGTCGGGAACCGCTATGGGTCCAAGTATGTTTCTTACGTGGAGCTTTAGCTCTTCGACCAGCTTTTCGGAGGGCTGAACGTCCTTTTTGAGTATTACGAAAGCCTTTATGCTCTCTCCTTTAACCTCGTGGGGTTTTCCTATTACCGCAGCTTCCGCAACTGCAGGGTGGTCAACGAGGGCACTCTCTACCTCCATAGTTCCTATTCTGTGTCCTGCAACGTTTATAACGTCGTCCGCTCTTCCGAGTATCATTATGTAGCCTTCTTCGTCGTAGGAGGCAAGGTCTCCCGCAAAGTAAACACCCGGTATGGTGTTCCAATACTTTTCATATCTCTCAGGCTCTCCCCAACAGGTCCTTAGCATGGAGGGCCAGGGGGTCTTTATTACGAGGAAGCCTACCGTGTCGGGTGGAAGCCTTTTCCCGTCCTTGTCAACTATGTCCACCTCTACGGTGAACATGGGCTTTCCTGCCTTCCCGGGCTTTGCGGGGTAGGAGGGGATGGTGGTTATCATGTGTGCTCCCGTCTCGGTTTGCCACCAGGTATCTACTATCACGCACTTGCCTCTGCCTATGTTCTCGTAATACCAGTGCCAGGCTTCTGGGTTTATAGGCTCCCCGACCGAGCCGAGTATCTTGAGAGATGAAAGGTCGTATTTGGCAGGCCATTCTTCCCCGTATCTCATGAACATCCTTATGGCTGTGGGTGCCGTGTAGAAGACATTTACCCTATACTTTTCCACGTAGCTCCACCACCTTCCCGGGTCCGGATAGTCGGGTGCTCCCTCCACTATGAGGGAGGTAACCCCGTTAGCAAGTATTCCATACACTATGTATGAGTGTCCCGTAATCCAGCCTATGTCTGCGGTGCACCAGTATATGTCGTCCTCGTGGAGGTCAAAAACGACCTTCGAGGTAAAGTAGGTTTGGACCATGTATCCTCCGGTGGTGTGAAGAACTCCCTTGGGCTTTCCGGTAGTTCCGGAGGTGTATAGGATAAACAGAGGGTCTTCAGCATCCATAACTTCAGGCTCGCATACGGGGTCCGCATTCTTGACCATGTCCATAAAGTCCACGAAAAGCTCACCTTTATCTTCAGTCAGCACATCTGTGTCCCTGTCCCACACTACCACCTTCTCTACAAAGTCCAATCCGTCAATAGCCTTTTCCACCGTGGGAAGAAGGTCTATCCTCTTTCCCCTCCTCTTCGTGTAGCTGGCGGTAACGACCACCTTGGCTTTGGCGTCCTCTATTCTGGTTCTGAGCGCTCCCTCGGAAAAACCTGCGAAGACGACGCTGTGGATAGCTCCTATGCGAGCGCAGGCGAGCATCGTGGCAACAGCTTCTATGGTGTTGGGCATGTATATGGATACCCTGTCTCCCTTCTGAACTCCGAGGGACTTGAGTCCGTTGGCTATCCTGCTCACGAGTTCCAAAAGCTCTCCGTAGGTTATCTTCCTCTCGTTGTGGTCTTCGTCCAGGTATATGTAGGCGACCTTGTTTCTCTTGCCGTTTTGGACGTGCCTGTCGAGGCAGTTGTAGGTTATGTTGGTCTTCCCACCGACGAACCACTTAGCGTAGGGGAACTTCCACTCGAGAACCTTGTCCCACTTCTTGAACCAGTGTAGCTCTTCCGCAACCTTTGCCCAAAAGCCTTCCCTGTCCTTAATAGATTCCTGATAGAGGGACTCGTAATCTTTTATCCACGCTCTTTCAACCACCTCCTTCGGAGGTTCATACTTCTCTTTAACTTTTAGAAGGACTTCTGCCTTTTCTTGCTGTTCCATGTTCCACCTCCTCTCTTCGAAAGTTTCGATTTAAATTTTAATCCCTATTTTTAACACCCACAAGCTCATTTTTAAATAAAACGGTGTTTTATTTTAGCTTATTGCAATAAACTTATATGAACAAAAAATCCAGAAACTACAACATCTTAAATTTATGACACATTCAGGATAAATTTCTGCGGGGAAAGATGCACATAAATCGGATTCTTTTTACGAAGATTTGCGAATTTTTAATTAAAACAGTGTTTTATTTTAATCAAAATTTGACAACAGAAACTCCGTTTTGTAAACTTTAAAACGAAATTTTAATAAGGAGGTGTGCGGGATGGACAAGGAGAAGCTTGAGGCATACCACCGGGAGAACATCAGACTCATAACGGTTCTCCTAATAATCTGGTTCTTGGTCTCCTACGTAGGAGTCCTTTTGGCAAAACCTCTAAGTAAGCTGACCATATTCGGGTTTCCCGCTCACTACTGGGTCAGCGCTCAGCTGTCGGTTATAACCTTCGTCGTGCTCATATTCGTGTATGCCTATGCGATGAACAGAATTGACCAAAAATACGGAGTGGAGGAGTGAGCCATGGAACAGTTTATCGGTTACATAATAGTTTTCGGAATAGTTATTCTCTTTATGGCTATCGCTATCTATAACAGAGCCACCGAGGCGGCTGAATTCTACGTTGCCGGGAGGAGAATTCCTGCCTTCTGGAACGGAATGGCGGTTGCCGCTGACTGGATGAGTGCGGCTTCTTTCATATCTATGGCTGGTGCTCTATACGCTCTGGGATACGACGGGCTTGCCTACATAATGGGATGGACCGGCGGATACGTTCTCCTGGCGTTGCTCATAGCACCATATCTGAGAAAGTTCGGAAAGTTCACGGTTCCGGACTTCATAGCGGAAAGGTATGAGAGTAATTTTGCAAGGCTCGTGGCGCTTATAACCGCAATAATAATCAGCTTCACCTACATGGTGGGGCAGATAGCGGGTGTCGGAATAATAATGGGAAGGCTCTTCGGAGTCTCCTTCGAGGTAGGTATAGCAATAGGAATGATAATCATAATTGCCACCACGGTTCTGGGAGGTATGAAATCCATAACCTGGACCCAGGTCGCTCAATACATAGTTCTTATTACCGCATACCTCCTTCCCGTTTCCATCCTTGCGACCCAGTGGTTCGGCGTTCCCCTACCTCAGTTCCTATACGGTCAGGTTCTTCAAAATATAGTTGAGCTTGAGACCCAATACGGCATTACTCCTCACTATGTTGAGCCTTTCCACAAGTTTAACCTCGCTCAGTTCTTGGCTCTGACCTTCGTTCTGATGGCGGGAACCGCTGCGCTCCCCCACGTTCTGATGAGGTTCTTCACCACACCTTCGGTCAGAGACGCAAGGGTGAGTGCAGGTTGGGCACTCTTCTTCATAGCGATACTTTACCTGACCGCTCCTGCATACGCTGCCTTTGCGCGGTTCGTGATACTGAAAGATGTGGTAGGGAAACCCATAGACCAGCTCCCCGCTTGGGCACAGAAGTGGGCGGAGACAGGTCTCTTTAAGGTGATAGACAAGAACGGCGACGGGATAATCCAGTGGGCGGAGCTTAACATACACAGGGACATAGTGGTCTTGGCTACTCCGGAGATAGCGGGTCTGGCTGCGGTGGTAGGTTTCTTCGTTATGGCGGGAGGTCTGGCTGCGGCACTCTCCACGGCGGACGGTCTGCTACTCGTTATTGCAGCGGCAATATCCAACGACCTGTATGCGAAGATGATAGACCCCAACGCTCCCGAAAAGAAGGTGGTTCTGCTCGGTAAGATTGCGGTTGCGGTTGCAGGAGTAATAGGTGGTTTCATCGCTGCGCAAAAGATAGCTTTCATAGTTCAGATAGTTGCGTGGGCATTCTCTTTGGCAACGGCATCTTTCTTCCCGGCACTCGTTCTGGGCGTGTTCTGGAAGCGTTTAAACAGGCAGGGTGCGATAGCGGGACTTGTGGTAGGACTGCTGGTAACGATAGCCTACATATACCTGAACAAGTATCAGGGTATTTCCTTCTTTGGAATACAGCACACCGCATCGGGACTGTTCGGTCTTATCGCTAACCTGATAGTAACGGTTATAGTTACGATGATGACTCCTCCACCTTCCGAGAGAATACAGAAACTCGTTGAGGAGCTGAGGTATCCCAAGAAGATACACGAGGTATGATACATGACGTCGAGGAGTTCCTAAAGAGCCACTACCCCTTTTCGAGGCTCCCGGAGTCCGCTCTGGGGGCGCTTTCCTTTAACATAATCGTTAGGTATTACCCAAAGGACGAGGTCATCTTCAGGGAAGGCTCTAAACCTTTAGAGTATTTATACATCGTAAGGAAAGGTGCGGTAGTCCTCGAGGTTGACGGTGCGGAGATAGATTTCCTTCACGAGGGTGATGTTTTCGGTTACCCGTCTCTGCTCAGCTCGGAGCCACCTACCGCTACCGCAAGGACCGTTCAGGACAGTATCCTTTACTTACTCCCGAAGGGAGTCTTTTTAAAGCTAATAGAAAAGTATGAAGAGTTTGAGTTGTTCTTCGCTCGGAGTCTTGCCAAGAAGCTTTCCGCAACGGTTAAGTTCGTCAAGAGACCTGCCAAAGAAGTAAGTTCCTTAGAGAGGTTCCTGACTCTCAGGGTAAGGGACATAAAGGTCAGGGAAGTTCCCATTCTGGAAGGGGAGAGGAGCGTTTTAGAGGGGGCAAAGCTCATGCGGGACGAAAATCTCTCCTGCTTGCTCGTTAAGGGGGAGGAGGTGGGTATAGTTACCGAGAGGGACATAATAAAGCGTGTGGTTGCGGAGGGCAAAGAGCCATCTAAAACGAGTTTGAAGGAGGTTATGAGTTCACCGGTGGTTTGCGTTGACGAGGAGAGCTTTCTCTTCGAAGCCATAATGGAGATGGCGAGCAGGAATATAAGGAGGATAGGCGTTTGCAGGGGAGACAGCGTAGTGGGGGTTTTGGAGGACAAGGACATAATAGCTCACGAGAGCAAGAACCTCGTCGTTCTCATAAAGGAGATAGAGAAGGCTCAAAGTCTTGAAGACCTTAGATACCTATACTCCCTGATGGACGACATGGTGCGGGATTTGTTCGCGGAAGGTTTGAAGGTGGAACACATAGGCAGGCTGATTTCCGAGATAAACGACAAGATAATAGCAAAGACCGTTATCCTGACAATACGGGACCTTCAGATGGAACCACCGGTTGCCTTCAGCGTCATGGTGCTCGGAAGCGAGGGGAGGAGGGAGCAAACCCTAAAGACGGACCAGGACAACGCTCTAATATACGACGACACCTATCCTATGCTGGATGTGGATGTGAAGGATTACTTTGACAGGTTCGGAGAGCTTTTTACTAAAAAACTTATAGAGATAGGCTTTCCACCCTGTCCGGGAAACGTTATGGTATCGAACCCAGAGTGGAGAATGGGCGTCAGCGAGTGGAAGAAGAAACTAAATGACTGGATACTCAAACCCGAACCCGAGAACACCCTCAAGCTCGGAATATTTTTCGACTTCAGGAACGCTTTTGGAAACTCGGAACTCGTGGAGGACCTGAGGGAGCACATATTCTCCCTCGTGGAGAAGGAGGAACTCTTTGTTGCCTACATGCTATTAGATGCGGTCAGGTTCAAGCCACCCATAGGCTTTATGAGGAGGTTTATTCTGGAAAGCAAGGGGGAGCACAGGGGAGAGCTTGACATAAAGAAGGGCGGTATATTTCCCATAACTCAGGGAGTGAGGGCACTCGCTCTAAAGGGAAAGGTTAAAGAGACTTCCACCCTGAGAAGGATAGAGCTTGTATCAGACAAAGGTCTTCTTCCCTCAGACCTTGCGGGAGACCTTAAGGAAGCATACACCTTTCTGCAAACTCTGAGATTGAAGTCCCAGATAGAGAAGATAAAGGAAGGCAAGAAGCCCGACAACTACGTTAATCCCGAGAAAATCAGCAAGCTCGAAAGGGACCTGCTGAGGGATACCCTCAAGATAGTTTCCGAGTTCCAGGAGTTTATAGAAAGACGCTATTTAGCCCACATACCGAGATGAAACCAATTCTTCTCGTAAAGAAGACATGTCTCATAAAGAAATACGAAGACAACGAAAACTTCCGGTTGTTCTGGGAGGAACCTGACCTGTCGAAACCAATTAGAGAGACCACCTTCGTGGTAGTGGATACGGAAACTACGGGATTAAACATAAAGGAAGCGGAACTCGTTTCTGTGGGAGCTATAAAGGTCATAAACCTATCCCTCGACCTTTCGGAGACCTATTACAGGCTCGTGAAACCTTCGAACCTGACCTCAAGCTCGGTGGAGGTTCACGGAATAACAAAGGAAGACATAGAGCGGGAGGGGAGACCCCCAGAGGAAGTCGTAGAGGACTTTCTGACCTTCTCGAAGGGAACTATTCTGGTAGGATTTAACGTGGAATTTGACAGGAAAATCCTCGAAAAATACACAAAAAAGTTCTTCGGAATACCAATTCCCAACTACAGGCTCGACATTTTCCACCTGTGGAAGCAGAGGGGAGGGGAGGGAAAAAGTCTGAAAGAAATAGCTCAAGAGCTGGACATACCAGCGGTAGGAGTTCATTCAGCCATAGACGATGCTTATATAACCGCTCTCGTATTCCTTAAACTCGTTTTTAAAAGACACTCCGAACCCGTAGGCAACCTGCCACTAATGCTTTAAAAGACACTATGCTACCTTATCAAATAAAGTTATGAAAAAGACACCAAAGTATATAAAAAGCTTAGAAAATCTGGGAATAGACATAAAACGGCTGTGGAGCGAGAAAGAGAGAAGGTTTCTAAGGAAGTCAGAGCTTATTCAAAGAGTTGGGGAAGAGGAGTTTAAGGTCTTAGAGACCATAGGGAGAACTATCAGAGAGGGAAGGTGGAAAGAGGAAGTGAGAAAGATGGATATAGAAAGGGAATTGAGAGCTTTAAGCAGGAAATACAACAGCATCCCACAGGAAGCCCTACAACTGCTAAAAAAGAAAGAGGTAAGTAGCTTAGAACTTCACTACATAAAGCGTAAATACTACGACGGTTGGAACTTGAAAAGCCCCAAAGAGCTTGACGAGATGTTCGTCAAACACATAAAGAACCCCGAGGGGCTTATCTACAAGCAAGGAGGCAGGATAGCCATCGAGCTGGACAGGTTCGTTGCTGTCATACACCCACCCGATACTAAGATTACCTTGTTCAAGCTCAAAGATAAATATAGGGACTACGAGGACTACGCAAACCAGATGAACATGCCTATATTAAAGCTATGGCAGTTAAAGTATATTCTAAAGAGGCTTTAGCCCCCGATTACCGCACCATGGTTCTTGAGTTTGAAAATGTTCCCTTCGACCTTCAGAAACAGAGGGAGCTTATCTACGAGTATGGTGTGGAAGGTGATGAAGCGGTAATATTTGCGGACCAGTATCTTATCGATGCCTTAGATGATTATTTGAAAAACTCTCCCAAGTGGCACGGCTTTAAGATTGAGGACGACCCCAACCAGCCCTTAGAAAAGTGGTGGTGGCACTTAAACAAAATTGCCAAGGGAGAATTTCCCATAGAAAAACTCCCAGAACACTTGAAAGATATATACATAGAAAGGTATTACAAAAAGCCCCGCTGACACTCCCTCGGATACAATAATCCCGATGGCAAAACTCTGTGTAGCCCTCGACCTGCCGAAGGAAGAAGCCCTTAACCTCCTAAAAACCCTAAAGGGATACCCGCTCATAATGAAGGTAGGTCCACCCCTATTCCTCGAAGGGGGAAGAGAAATCACCGAAGCGGTCAAGGAGAATAACTTCGAACTCTTCTTAGACCTCAAACTCCACGACATACCCAACACAGTAACCCTTGCGGTGGAAAAAGCCCACGACCTCGGTGCGGACTACCTGACCCTTCACACCCTCGGTGGTATGGAAATGCTACAATCCGCAGTATCCCGCAAAGGAAACGTAAAACTCCTCGGAGTAACCCTGCTCACAAGCCACGACCAAAATTATTTAGGTTTTTTAAAGACCGCCTTCGGCGGTGTTGAGGACATGGTTCTCTATCTGGCACAAACCGCAAAGGAAGCAGGACTCGACGGAGTGGTATGCTCCGCAGGAGAAGTCGAAAAAATCAAAAAAAGAACAGGACTCATAACGGTCGTTCCAGGCATAAGGCTTCACGCACCTCCCCAGGACCAGAAGAGAGTTTTCACACCCAAAGAAGCGGTAGAAAGGGGAGCGGACATAATAGTTATGGGAAGGGAAATATACAGGAGCGAAAACCCCAAAAAAACCGTAGAGGAAATCCTCAACCATGTCCTTGGAAGATAAAATACGAAAAATACTGGAAGATAACGGCTTTCCCTTATCGGAGGAGGACGCTCTCAAGTTCTCCACATACCTAAAAGAGCTTCAAAGATGGAACAAAGTTCACAACCTGACCTCCATAACCGACGAGGAAGGAATAATAAGAAGACACTTTTTAGATTCCCTCTCCCTGGTAAAGTGTTTCCAAGACCTCAAAGTGGAGTGGAGAAAAAGGAAAATCGCAGATGCCGGAAGCGGTGCAGGTTTCCCGGGAGTTCCCCTAAAGATATACCTCAAAGACTTTGACCTTTACCTCATAGAAGCGGTAGCCAAGAAGTGCAGTTTCTTAGAGTATCTCAAGGCAAAGCTCGGACTCAGGTGGGAAGTGCTTTGCACCCGTGCGGAGGACATAAACACCAAGTTTCACATACTCGTATCGAGAGCCATGGGGGAGCTGGAAGACATATACCCGATATTGGAAAAGCTCTCTTCCGAATACATATTCGTCCTGAAAGGGAAAGAGATAAAGAAAGAATGGCTCGAGGAGTTTAAATTCAACCTCTACGAGGTTAACCTCAAAGAACTTCCCAAATCCTACATACTCTGGAAAAAGTTAAAATAAGTAATCCCATGAAGAGAAGACCTATCCTCGTTGTGAACTTCGGCTCCCAATACGTTCAATTAATTGCCCGAAGAGTCAGGGAATTGGGAGTTTACAGCGAGATAATCCACTGGGACACACCCATAGAAGAGATAAGGGATAAGAACCCCTACGGAATTATCTTTTCCGGAGGTCCCGCATCCGTCTATAGCAAAGATGCACCCCTACCCCCCAGAGAGATATATGACCTCGGAGTTCCTATACTGGGGATATGTTACGGTCTTCAGGTTATAGCTCACCAGCTCGGTGGAAAGGTGGAACGCTCGGACCACCAGGAATACGGAAGAGCACGGCTAAAGGTCCTCAAGAGGGACCCCATTTTCGAAGGCATACCCGACGAGTTCGACGTCTGGATGTCCCATGCGGATAAAGTCTCTCAGCTTCCACCAAACTTTGAAACTCTTGCGGTTTCCGACAACTCCCCCCATGCGGTAATAGCCTCAAAGGACAGAAGGTTTTACGGATTTCAGTTTCACCCGGAAGTAGTTCACACCGTTTTCGGCAAGGAACTGCTTTCTAACTTCATATACAGAGTATGCGGTGCAAAGCGTAACTGGGAGATGGGAGACTTCGTAGAGGAGAAGATAGAGGAAATAAGGAGCACAGTGGGGGACTCTCACGTTATAGCCGCACTCTCGGGAGGCGTGGACTCCACAGTGGCTTCCGTTCTGGTGCACAGAGCCATAGGGGACAGACTCCACTGCTTCTTCATAGACCACGGATTGCTGAGGCTCGGTGAGAGGGAAGAGGTTGAAAGAAACCTACGCTCGCTCGGACTCCCCCTAAAGGTAGTCGATGCGGGAGATATATTTTTAGGACGCCTGAAAGGCGTGGAGGACCCCGAACAGAAGAGAAAGATAATAGGAAACACCTTCATAGAGATTTTCGAAAAGGAAGCCAAATCCGTGAAAGGTGCGGAATTCCTCCTTCAGGGAACCCTTTACCCCGATGTGGTGGAAAGTGCAGGAATAAAAGGCTCCGCAAAGATAAAGACCCATCACAACGTAGGGGGACTTCCCGAGAAGATGAACCTAAAACTCTTAGAACCTTTCAGGGAACTATTCAAAGATGAGGTCAGAGAGATTGGAAAACTTCTGGGAATTCCCAAGGAGATACTCGGAAGACATCCGTTCCCCGGACCCGGTTTGGCTATAAGGATAATAGGAGAAGTAAATAGGGAGGATTTGGATATATTACGCAAAGCGGATGCTATCTTCATAGAAGAACTTAAAAGGGAAGGATTTTACGACCGAGTTTGGCAAGCCTTTGCGGTTTTACTTCCCATAAGGTCGGTAGGCGTCATGGGGGATGTGAGAACCTACGAGAAGGTTGTAGCTCTGCGGGCTGTAGAGAGCACAGACGGTATGACTGCGGACTGGTTCAGGTTTCCACCAGATTTTTTAGACAAGGTTATGAGAAGAATAATAAACGAGGTGCGGGGGGTAGGAAGGGTGGTTTACGACATATCCTCCAAACCCCCCTCCACCATAGAGTGGGAGTAATTACTTAGGGGGACACTTGGGAGAAGAAGGTCTTCCCTTATATCTTAGACCCCATTCTATTGCTTCCTTGAGAGCCTGTTCTTTTTCCTCTTCGGTCAGGTCGAGCTTGTATTTGAGAACCATACCCTGGGACAGTATCCAGGGGTCGGAACCTATCTTGTCCCTGTTCAGGTCGTATATGGCAGGCCAGTATAGACCGTTTCCGTAAACCCTCGCAGCTATATCCCACAG
>JAADEH010000002.1 GCA_013153495.1 Aquificota bacterium | reverse complement strand
GATGTCAGTGTGCTCTTGCCGTGGTCTACGTGCCCTATTGTCCCTACGTTAACGTGTTCCTTTGTCCTCTCAAATTTCTCCTTCGCCATCTCTATCCATACCTCCGCAGGTGTTTTGAGCTAGCAGAATATAATAACCCTTTATATAAAAAAAGACAAATTATTTTGCTTTTTAAGCCCGGGACCGGACTTGAACCGGCGCCCTCACCCTTACCAAGGGTGCGCTCTGCCGACTGAGCTACCCGGGCGATTTATTATGGAGCGGGCGACGGGACTCGAACCCGCGACCTGCGGCTTGGAAGGCCGCTGCTCTACCAACTGAGCTACACCCGCTTCCATGGTGGAGGGGGCAGGATTCGAACCTGCGCAGGGCGAAGCCCGGGGGATTTACAGTCCCCTGCCTTTGGCCGCTCGGCCACCCCTCCTACCAGCCTCAAGCTGGCGGCGGGACTTGAACCCGCGCCCACGGGATTACAAATCCCGCGCTCTGCCGACTGAGCTACGCCAGCAATCACAAAGGATAATTTTAATTTAAGCCCTTTCCAGCGTCAAGGAGAACTCGTAAGGAAAGTTTTGGTTAAAATACCTTACTTCCGAAAGGAGGAAAATATGGAAGCATCTCAGGAACAGCTACTTAAAGAATACAATACCTACTTAGAATTAATTGATGGTGAGCTACACCTCGAAGGCGTTTCTTTAAAAAAGCTCGCCGACGAGCTGGGAACGCCCCTCTACGTTTACAGCGCTTCCTATATAAGGGATAGGATAAGAGCTTACAAGGAGGCTTTCCCAAACGCCCTGATATGCTATGCGGTAAAGGCAAACTTTAATCCTGAAGTTGTAAGGGTGGCTTCCGAGGAGGGTGCGGGAGCGGATATAGTCTCGGGCGGTGAGCTTTTGGCAGCTATAAAGGGCGGGGTAAATCCTAAGAAGATAGTTTATGCCGGGGTAGGTAAGACGGTTCCCGAGCTTGAGCTTGCAGTTGAGAAAGAGATACTGATGTTCAACGTCGAGTCGAGAGACGAACTGTTTGTTCTAAACGATATAGCGGGGAGGCTCGGGAAAAAGGCTCGCATAGCGATACGGGTGAACCCTGACGTTGACCCGAAAACACATCCCTACATATCAACGGGAATGAAGAAGAGTAAGTTCGGAGTTAATTTTGAGACCGCAAAGGAAGAGTATAGGTTAGCGAGAGAGCTGGAAAATCTCGAGGTTGTGGGAATACACTGCCATATAGGCTCTCAGCTGTTGGACGTTTCCCCATACAGGGAAGCGGTGGAAAAGGTCGTTGGTTTGTATAGGGAACTTACTGAGGAAGGTTTCGATATACGCTACATAGACATAGGTGGAGGACTCGGCATAAAGTATAAACCGGAGGACAGAGAACCTTCTCCTAAAGACCTCGCAGAGGTGGTTATGCCAATCCTTGAAGGGGTTGAGGCTCAGATAATTCTCGAGCCGGGAAGGTCAATCACCGGCAACGCCGGTCTTTTAATATCTCAGGTTCAATTTTTAAAGGATAAGGAGATTAAGCACTTCATCATAGTGGATGCTGGGATGAATGACCTCGTAAGACCTGCCATATACGACGCTTACCATCACATAGTCCCTGTAGAAAGTAAGGGTAGAAAGCACGTGATAGCAGACATAGTAGGTCCCATATGCGAGACGGGGGACTTTTTGGCTAAGGATAGACGAATAGAGTGGCTCGAAAGAGGGGAATACATAGCGGTTCTTTCCGCAGGAGCTTACGGGTTTGCCATGGCTTCCCACTACAACATAAGACCGAGACCCGCAGAGGTTCTTGTGGAAAAGGGTTCTTACAGAGTAATCAGGGAGAGGGAAAGTTACGAGTATATATTTAATCCCAAGTGAAAAGGATTATTGAAAAATAATTTTAACCTGATATATTAATAGCCATGGAGCTAAAGGAAAGTATGCTCGAAAGCTTTATAGAAAGATGCAGGCAGGCTGGGCTGAAAATTACACCTCAGCGTATAGCTGTTTACGAGATTTTGCTCAACTCTCACAACCACCCCACGGTTGAGGAGATATACGAGGAGGTCAAGAAGAGGTATCCCTTCGTATCTTTGGCTACCGTTTACAGGACGGTGGAAACTTTGGAGCAGATGGGACTTGCCAAAAAGGTTTGTTATTGGGGTAGCTCCGCAAGGTATGACGCAAACATAGATGAGCATCACCACCTTATATGTGTCAAATGCGGAGCCATAAGGGACATATACATGGACAAGGAGCTTGACATTCCCAAGGAGCTTGAGGGCTTCCAAACGGAGGGATACTCGGTAAACATTTACGGTTTGTGTCCCGAGTGCAGGGAAAAGGCTCAGACTTCCTCGTAAGCGCCGAGATTTTTGAATTTGTTTAGTCTCTCCTCAAGGAGGGTGGAAAGTTCTTTTGAGCACAGTTCTTTGAGACACTTCTTTAGGGTGTAGGCTAACACCCTTGCGGTTTTGGTGTAATCCCAGTGGGCTGCTCCGAAGGGTTCTCTTATTACGCAGTCCACCACTCCGAGCCTGTAAAGGTCTTGAGCTGTTAGTTTGAGCGCTTTTGCAGCTTCCTTTACCTTTCCCTGGTCTTTCCAGAGTATTGCTGCACAACCTTCCGGTGATATTACCGAGTAGTAGGCATTTTCCATTATGCAGACCCTATCTGCTACTCCCAAGGCTAAGGCTCCTCCGCTCCCACCTTCTCCGATAACCACAGCAACGGTAGGGACTTTTAGATAACCCATGGTGAGCATACTCTCCGCTATGGCTTCCGATTGACCCCTTTCCTCCGCTCCTATTCCCGGATAAGCACCCGGGGTATCTATGAAGGTTATAATGGGCATCCTGTATCTTTCCGCAAGTTTCATAACACGCACCGCTTTGCGGTATCCTTCCGGATGAGGCATTCCGAAGTTCCGCTCCTTGCGTTCCTGAAGGTTTTTACCTTTTTCATGACCTATAATGCACACAGGTTCTCCCCTGAAGTAGGCAAATCCCGCAATTATGGATTTGTCGTCCGCATACCTTCTGTCCCCGTGTAGTTCCACAAAGTTTTTGAACAGGAGCTTTATGTAGTCGGAGGTATGGGGTCTTTTTGGGTGGCGGGCGAGTTGAACTCTTTCCCAGGGGGATAGGTCGGAGTATATCTTCTTTGCCTTTTCTCTGAACTCTCTCTGGAGCTTTCTGAGTTCTCCCTCTACCTCTTTGCTCCCCATTTTGTAGAGGGTTTTCAGGTTGTCTATCTTCTCTTTAAGCTCGAAGAGCTTCTTTTCAAACTCAAGATACATTTCAACATTCTCCGGAGCGTCCGTTAATTATACATCAGAGGGGAAAGGCACATGACATTTAGTGAGCTATTGTCAAGTTATATAAGCGGAACTATATTAAAAACACGGAGGATTGAGCCATGGAATACACGGAGAAGGAAGCGGAAAGACTTTTTGAGGAGGCATACAACCTGCACATGATGGGAGAAATAGATAAGGCTATTGAGCTTTACAAGCAGTCCATAGATATAAAACCTACAGCTAAGGCTTACACTTTCTTAGGTTGGGCATACAGCATGAAGAGAGATTACGATAAGGCTATCGAATACTGTAAGAAAGCGATTGAAATAGACCCTGACTTTGGAAACCCTTACAACGACATAGGGGCATATCTGATAGAGATGGGAAGGTTCGAGGAAGCTATACCTTGGCTAAAGCAGGCTATTGTGGCTAAGAATTACGAACCGAGACACTTTCCCCACATGAATTTGGCGAGGGCTTACATGGCTATGGGTAAACTCTTTGACGCTTTAGAAGAGGCTAACCGTGCGGTGGAAATAGCTCCCGATTACAAACCTGCTCACGTTATAAGGCATCAGATACTCGGGATGCTAAATTGAGAAGCTCATAGGGTTTTTCCAGAAAGAAATCCGGCTCTGCGGAACCCATCTTTACGTATCCCCATTTGGCGAGAGCAGTTTTTATTCCCGCACCCTTTCCTGCAAGTATGTCTGCCTCTGTGTCGCCGACCATAACAGCCTCTTCGGGTTCCACCTTCAGAAACTCTAAGGTTTTGATAACCGGAAGGGGTGAGGGTTTTTTCTCCGAAAATGTGTTTCCTCCGACTACAACGTCAAAATAATCGAGCATGTCCAAGCGCCTGAGTATCTCCACGGACAGGTCTTCGAGCTTGTTAGTTACGACCGCTAAGGATATACCTTCCGAACGGAGTTTTGAGAGAGCTTGCTTTATCCCGTCGTAGGGTTTAGTATAAACCACAGGTTCACTTATGTAGTGCTTCCTGAAAACCGACACATACTCTTCCCTGAAATCCTCCCCCAGAACACGCTCGAGGAGAGCTTTAACTCCGCCCCCGATGAGGTTTCTGACGTCAGAGGGCATTCTGTCTTCCATACCGAGTTCTTTTAAAGTCTTCTTGAGTGCAAGAGCTATATCCCCCGCAGAGTCTATGAGCGTTCCGTCCAAGTCAAAGAGAAAAGCCTTCACGCACAGTTCCTCTTCTTAATGTATGTGTTGAGGTCTTCGTTTTTATATGCTTCCGTCTTGACAAAGTCGATTATACATACGAGCTGGGTCGGATACACGTATCCGGGTATCTGAAGAATTATGTTCCCTTCTTTGTCGTAGAAAATTAGGTTGGGGAATGATAGAGCGTTCAGGGTTTTTGCCAGCTCGTTTTCGGACATTTCCACCACCTTACCACCGAAGTTAGCTTTAACGGGTTTGTAGCTTTCGTAAAGTATCTTATACAGGTCTATGTCTTTGAGGGCTTCCTGAAGAGCCGTCTCAGTTTTTATGTCCTTATCAAGCTGTTTACAGTATATACAGCTCTTGCTTTCTACTATGAGCAGGGCGTAGTCCTTTTGGGGAATTATCACTTTTCTCTCGGTTTTAGTCTGAGCGGAATTCTTCGGGCTTTCGGAAGCAGGAGTGTTTTGTGTTTCACAGCTCACTATGAAAAGAGCCAGCAGTAGTGTGAGCAAAAAGCTCATATTTCCACCTCCAAGTAAAGAAAAATATACCAGACGCCGCTAATGTTCAAACACAAAGGCAAAGCTACGATTAATAAGCTCAAAAGATGCTAAGCGTTTTGTTGCTCTTAGCTATGCTTGTAGGGGGATTTTCTTTCGGACAGGAGAAAAAGCTCATTTTCGGAGGAGTTATAACAGGCTCTCCACGGGACTATTTCGATAGCGTGAAATTAATCAATCGCAAAGGCTTGGAAGAGGTGTGCCTGTGTTCTAACCCTTCAGCTCAAAAGTTAAAAGCTTGCATACGAGATTGTATAAGGAGCTTTAAGGTAACCTCAGAGCAAAAAGCCCGTCTTTTTTGCCACAAAACACCTTATCCGTCTAAGGTAGTAGTTTACGGCGTAGCGGACATGAGAGTTGAGATTTCCCCTCAAGAGCTACTTATAACTCAAAAGAACTTAACAGGCAAGTTTGATGCAAGCGTAATTTTGATATATGGAACAGCCTTCTGTGCTATCTTGAAAACTACCCATGAACGATAAAAAGGTCTCCCAAATAGGGGAGTTCGGTCTGATAGAGAGGATAAAGAACCTTCTGGGTTCCGAAGTTATAGGGGACGACTGCGCTCACTTAAAGCTGAAGGGAGAAAACCTACTTTTGACCACCGATGCCATGGTGGAGGGGGTTCACTTCTTGAGAAGGTATCCGCCGGAAGCTGTGGGCTGGAAGGCAATTAGCGTAAACGTTAGCGATGTGGTCGGCAACGGGGGAACGCCTCTCTGGGTTTTGGTCTCTTTATGTATCCCCGACATAGAGGTCAGTTATGTGGAAAGGCTGTATGTGGGTATGAAGAAGGCTTGCGAGTTTTACGGGTGTGAGGTGGTAGGGGGAAACATATCCAGGTCCGAGAGGGTGGAGATAAGCGTGTTTCTCTTGGGAAGGAGCGACAGACCTGTTGGCAGGGGAGGGGCAAAACCCGGAGACGGAGTGTTCGTGTCCGGAACCCTCGGGGACTCGAAAGCCGGTCTCGAGCTTCTGCTTATGGAAAAGAGAAACTACGAGAAGTTTGAGCTTTCCCTGATAGAGAGACACCTCAGACCCACCGCACGCACAGATTACGTGAAGCACCTTCAGAAGTATGCAAACGCAAGCATGGACATAAGCGACGGGCTGGTAGCGGATGCGGTCCACCTTTCGAGGAGGAGCGGTGTTCGGATAGAGATAGACAGCTCCAAGCTTCCCCTGTCGGACGAACTCAAAAAGTTCTGCGAGAAATACGACAAAGACCCCGTAGAATACGCTCTCTTCGGAGGGGAGGATTACCAGCTTCTCTTTACCCATCCCGACAGCCGTTGGAACCCCTTTATGGATATGACCAAGATAGGAGTCGTTTCGGAGGGGGAAGGAGTTTTTGTAGATGGAAAGCGGGTCGAGGGAGGCTATACCCACTTCTGATAAAATCATGGACATGTATGAAGGTTTAACGGGCACGGTTCTGCGCATATACGACCTCGCCTACATAGAGCGCTGGAACGACCACCCCAAACCCTTCCACATAACGGAGCTTGACAAGCAGGCACACAAATCCGCAATAGCCTACATAATCGGAAGGTTCGAGGAGGAACTAAAAGGCTTAAAAATAGACTGGTCCTTCCTGATAGAAGGGCTTATCTTCGAAGCTCTCCAGAGGGCTATCCTGACAGACATCAAACCCCAGGTCTTCCACAGACTTCTCAGGGAAAAGTCCAAGGAGATAAACGACTATGTCTTCAGAACCCTCGGAGGAGACCTGAAGAAGTTTGACGAAAGCCTGTGGGAGAGGTTCAGGGAATACTTCGAAAGCAGAGACAACCGCATAGAGAGGAGAGTCATAAAGGCTTCCCACTTTCTCGCCACTTACTGGGAGTTTCAGATGATTTACTCGGTGGGAATAAGGTTTTACGGTATAGAAAGAGTAAAGGAGGAGATAGAGGACACCATAGAGGACTTCTTCGACCTGTCCGCAGTAGAGAGGATATACCTCAAGAAAAAGACCTTCAACTTTATAGACCTTGTAGGACAGCTCAGATTTCAGAAAAGGTGGATACTCTCACCACGCATACCTCTTACCACCGTGCTTGGACACATGTTCGTCGTAGCGTCTCTCTCCTACATGCTTTCCCTCAAGCTCTCCGCCTGTGAGAGGAGGAAGTTCCTAAACTTCTTCTCCGGACTATTTCACGACCTTCCCGAGGTTACCACCAGGGACGTCATAGCACCCGTCAAGAAGGAAGCGGGAATATCGGACATACTCAAAAAATACGAAAGGGAGCAGGTGGAAACCGTTATAATCCCTCTCCTTCCCGACTTCCTAAAGGAAGAGTTCATGTTCCTGCTCGGTTTTCTCGGAGAAGGGGACGAGTTTTCAAACCGTGTCCTACACGAAGGCAAAATGCGGGAAGTAGAAACCATAGACGAAAGTTTAAACAGGGACGAGTTCAACCCCATAGACGGAAAGCTCATAAAAGCCTGCGACCAGGTGGGAGCGTATTCCGAGGCACTCCTATCCCTGCATCACGGCATAAGGTCAAGACACCTGGAAAGTGCAGTCAAAAACATAGAAAACCACCTCTCCCAGGTTAGATACCAGGACATAGAGTTCGGCAAACTTGCACAAAAACTCAAAGAAAGACTCGGAGAGTAAGCATGGGATTTTTAGAAGAAGTCTTAAAGGTCAAGGAAAGGGAAGTGGAAGAAGCCAAAAAGAAAATCCCCCACCTGGAAAAGCTCCTTTCGGAAAGACAGAAGTTTTCCAACTTTATAGAAGCTCTCAAAACCTGCAGAACCAAGATAATAGCGGAGGTCAAAAAGGCTTCCCCTTCCGCAGGAGACATAAAGTTTGTAGAACCCGCCGAGCAGGCAAAGCTCTACGAAGAAGCGGGAGCAACCGCTATATCCGTCTTAACGGATAAAAAGTTCTTTAAAGGTTCTTTGAAGGACCTCTTCGAGGTGAGAAAGGCTGTCTCCCTTCCCCTATTGAGAAAGGACTTCATAATAGACGAGGTGCAGGTGCTCGAGGGAAGAGCCTACGGATCGGACACGGTGCTCCTGATAGTCCGAATACTCACCCCGCAAAAACTCAAGAAACTCATAGAGTTCTCGGAAGAACTCGGCATGCCACCCCTCGTGGAAGTGTTTTCCTTAGAAGAAGCAAAGGTTGCCTTAGACTCGGGAGCAAAAGTCATAGGGATAAACAACCGAGACCTCGACACCCTAAAAGTTGACATAAACCTGACCAAAGAGCTTGCACCCAAGATAAAGGAACTCGGAGCACAGTTCGTAATAGCGGAGAGCGGTATAGAAACACGGAGCCAAGTTCTCGACCTGCTCAACTATCAGGTGGACGCATTCCTCGTGGGAACGAGCCTGATGAAAAGTCAGGACCCCCGCAAAAAACTCAAAGAGCTGTTAGGACTTATAATGTAAAGTGATGGAGGAAAAACTTATGAAGAAGAAAAACACCCTCGACATCAACCTGCTCGAGGAGATGACCCAGCTCGAATACTTCCTCGTAAAGAAACCCATGAACTCCCCCGAGTTCTGGAGCGAGTGGCAGGAAAAGTTCGGAAAAGCCACCTTAGCCAGGATAGCTCTCAAGAAGATAGCAAAAAGCAGGAAGCTCTCCCAGGAGGAGTATAGCAGACTCAGAACCATGATGAGAGTTTACGAAGAGATACTTATTTACCTCGAACAGCTAAAGAACACAGCCCTGAGCCTCAAGGGAGCTGTTTCAAACTTCAACGTAGAGCTGGACGACGAAGACATCGATTTAGACTTCTGAGGAGGAGGTAAGCATGTTAGAAGGATTTCAGGAAGTTAGCGATAGAGACTTTTACGAAAAGGTCATGGCATCGGAAACCCCCGCAGTTGTTCTCTTCGTGGACCCCAATTCCCCGGAAACCCAAAAGTTCGTTGACCTTCTGAAACCATACATAGAACAGTATGGGGACAAGATAAACTTCTACTACATGGACGTAACCAAGAACACTTCCTTTGAGGACTTCGGCATATTCAACTTCCCTTCCGCCATGTATTTCAGAGACACGATGGAGCTGGACAGGCACGACTTCGTCCCACCGCCGGACATGGTAGAACAGGCTATAAAGAGACTTCTCAGGTTAGCCTAAGATGGATATACTCTGGGCACCCTGGAGGAGCCACTACGTTGAAAACGTGGATAACATAGAAGGCTGTTTTCTGTGCCATGCCGTTAGCCAACCCGAAGATAAGTGGAGGGAAGTCCTCGTCCTGCACAAAAGCTCCGAAAGCTTCATAATCCTGAATAAGTATCCCTACAACTCGGGGCACCTTATGGTAGTTCCGATAAAGCACACCGGCAACTACGAAGAGCTTTCTCAAGAGACCGTTATCGACATGGACAGGCTTCTGAGATTATCCCTGAAGGCTCTCAAAAAGGTATTCCACCCCCACGGATTTAACATAGGCTACAACATAGGAAGACCCGCAGGAGCAGGCTTGGAGACGCACATTCACATGCACGTGGTTCCCCGCTGGAACGGAGATACCAACTTTATGCCCGTCATAGGTAAAACCAAGGTCATATCCCAGGACTTGGAAACCACCTACGACCGTTTGAAGAAAGCCATAGACGAGCTTCTGAAATGAGCCTGCTGACGGTTGAAAACCTAAGACTCTGGTATGGAAAAAAGCAGGTTCTCTTCGACGTGAATTTCTTTCTCGAGAAGGGGGAAATCCTGTGCATAGTGGGAGAGTCCGGCTCGGGAAAGTCTTCCATACTTTATTCCATAATGGGTCTGCTGCCGCCCGGCTCAAAGCTCGAGGGAAGTATAAAATTCAAAGGAAAAGAGTTGCTGAAACTCAAGGAAAAGGAAAGGAAAAGTATAAGAGGGAAGGAGATAGGAATGATTTTTCAGGAGCCGTCCTCCTACTTAGACCCCCTATTTACGGTAGGTTCTCAGGTGGCTGAGACCTTTGCAGGACACTTCCCTCACAGGAAAGGGGAGGCAAAACCAAAAGCCATAGAAGCTCTCAGGAAGGCAGGCATACCCAAGGCTGAGGAGAAGTTCAACATGTATCCCCACCAGCTCTCGGGAGGACTTAAGCAGAGGGTTTGCATAGCTATAGCCGTAGTCTGCCAGCCGGACCTTATACTTGCGGACGAACCCACAACCGCCTTGGACGTTTCCGTTCAGAAGAGAATACTGAGCCTATTCAGAAAGATACGGGAGGAGGGGAAGTCCGTAATACTCGTTACCCACGACTTCGGGGTTGTGGCAGAAGTAGGAGACAGGGTAATAGTTTTGAAGGAAGGCAGGATAGTGGAAGAGGGAAACGTGCTGGAGATTTTTGACTCTCCAAAAAGCGAATACACCCGCACGCTCTTGGAGGCTATTTAGGGGAAGAACTTTTTAAAACCCTCTATTATCTTTTCGGGATTGACTTCGTAAGTTCCCTTAGCTATCTCACTTTTTATCCTTTTAACCTTTTCGGTCAGGTCATCGTAATCCATCTCAAGAGCCTTGCGGGCTCTATCGGAAATCTCCACTATGTCCTCTCCCACTCTGGGAGCTTCAACTTTAGAGACTTCCTTTTTCTTTACCCTTCTATCGGACTCTAAAGCTTGCCCAATAAGCCTGTTGAGGTTGACCCTGTCTATCATGTTAAGTATAGTATCGGTCTATTTTAAGAAATTTTCAATACTCTTATAGGCTTTCGGTATAGCCTCCACAATATCCCTTGCCCTCAAACCTTCAAGGTGTGTCCCCTCTTCAGCAATCTCTCCCGCAACGCCGTGCAGGAAAACGCCGAGTTTTAAAGCCTCGAGTGTGCCCATACCCTTACCCAAGAGCGAAGTAAGAATTCCCGCCAAAACATCACCCACACCGCCCTTAGCCATAGCCGGGGTCCCACGGGTCGATACAAAAGCGCTTCCGTCCGGGGAGGCTATAACCGTCCTCGCACCCTTAAGAACGAGATAACACCCGTATTTCCCGGAGAACTCCCGAGCTACATCGATCTGGTTGGGGATAATTTCCTTCGAGGAAAGCCCGCTCAGTCGAGAAAACTCCCCTACGTGGGGAGTGAGAACGGTGGGATGCTGTCTCTCTTTGAGTATATCTATCTTCCCGGAGTCGGCAAGGTTGTTGAGGGCATCAGCATCGAGGAGCAGAGGCTTTTCCCATCTCTGAATTATCTCCAAAACTATGTCCTGTCCCTCTTCGTATCTGTCCATACCCATACCCATTCCCAGGGCAGAGAATTTATCCTGCAGACGGAGAACTTCATCCACGCAGAAGTAAGAAAGCCTATCGCCTCCAGCAAGAGGCAGGGACATCTCCTCCACAAGTTGGCTCTCGACTATCGGGTTCAACTCCCGGGGTATGCCTACGGTAACGAGACCGCTACCCGTCCTCGTAGCGGAAAGAGCGGATAAAATAACCGCACCCGTCTTGCCTGCGCTCCCACCCAGAAGCAGGACATGTCCTTCCCTATTTTTGTAGGTATCCGGCTCCCGGATAGGCAGAGTCAGCTTATCAGCGGTAAGTAACTCTCTTTTTATATCGTCAGCTAAGCTCTCAGGTATGGATATGTCGTGAACCAGCACCTCTCCACAGAACTTAGAAGCGGGATAAAGAACATGACACACCTTCGGAAACTGAAAAGTTACCGTTACATCCGCTCTGACGAAAGGCTCAAAGACCTCGCCGGTATCCGCAGACAAACCCGAAGGTATATCAACAGACACCACGGGAACTGAACAGGAGTTTATCCTCTCTATCACGGAAGCCACCTTTCCCCTGACGGGGGGAGTAAAACCCGTTCCGAAAATGGCATCGATTATAAGGTCGTAGCTTTCGTATGCAGGTTCTACTTTGATAGGCTCGAGACCAAGTTTCTTAACGACCCTTAGCTGAAGCTCCCCATCGCCCTTGGGGTCTCCCATAGGCAGGAAAAGGTCAACCTTCTTGCCCTTCAGATACAGCATTCTCGCCAAGGCTATTCCATCACCGCCGTTGTTTCCCTTGCCTGCAACCACGAGAATTTTTCTCGAGTCGGGGAACTTCTCTTCTATAACCGCAAGAACACCCCTTGCGGCATTTTCCATAAGGACGGGAGAAGGGACACCTATCTCCTCTATGGTTATCCTGTCCAGCTCAGCCATCTCGTGAGCTTTGAGGATTTTCATTAAGTAAAATGATACCAGTATGGTTGAGCTTATAGTGTCCTCCTTCAAGGAGAGTGCAGAGGTCAAACTTGCCTTCGTTGAGCTATACAAGGACAAAATTCTTGAAGTAGGTCAAATAATGGCTACCGCCATAAAGGACGGAAACAAGATACTGCTTTTCGGGAACGGTGGTAGCGCCGCAGATGCCCAGCACATAGCAGCGGAAATAGTGGGAAGATACAAGAAGGAGAGGAGAGGTCTTCCCGCCATAGCCCTCACAACCGATACCTCCATACTGACCGCTGTGGGGAACGATTACGGTTTCGAGTCCATATTCGAGAGGCAGATAGAAGCCCTCTGCACACCGGGAGATGTTGCTATAGGGATATCCACCTCCGGAGAGTCGGAAAATGTTCTCAGAGGTATAAAAGCGGCTCACGACCTCGGAGCAACGACCGTTGCCTTTACAGGTAGAAACGGTGGCAAACTGGCTCAGGTTGCCCATTATGCCTTCGTAGTCCCTTCATACGAAACACCGCGAATTCAGGAATGCCACATAACCCTCGGACATGTCCTTTGTGAAATAATCGATAGGATGGTATGAGTAAAGTCGTTCTATTTGTAAAGGACTCGGAAAAGGCAAAGCTCACAGCCCAAGAGGTCCACAAATTTCTAAAAGCTGAAGGGTATAAGGTAAAGACCTTACTGAACAAAAGAAGAAGCACCACCTTTCCGCCCCTCAGAGGATACAAACTCATGGTGGTAATTGGTGGAGACGGAACCTTTCTGGCAGGTGCAAGGCTCGCTTCCAAGTTCGGTATCCCCCTCTTAGGAGTTAACGAGGGGAGGTTTGGTTTCCTTACTGAGGTGGACCGGGAAGAAGCTGTGGACATACTCCACAGAGTCCTGAAGGGTGAGCTGAGAAAGCAAAAGAGAATGATGCTCTCGACTTACCTGATAAGGAACGGGAGAAGGAAGTTTTTAGGAAATTACCTCAACGACGTGGTGATAACTAAGAGTGCCATTGCGAGGATTATGGAGATAGAGGTCTTTGCAAACCACAGCTTTATGGCTCACATATACGGAGACGGAGTTATAGTGTCCACCCCAACAGGCTCAACCGCCTACGCCTTATCTGCAGGAGGTCCCATAATATACCCCGACTCCGAAAACATCCTCTTCGTTCCCATATGTCCCCATACCTTATCCAACAGACCCGTTGTGCTCCCTTCCCACTTCAGCGTAAAGCTCAAAACCCTTTCTCCAGACAGAGCCTGCTTTCTAACCATGGACGGTCAAGAAGGTCTTTTCTTGAAAAAGGGAGATACCGTAGAGGTCAGAAAGTCCAAGAGGTTCTGCGAAATATACCTTCACCCCGACAAGAGCTTCTTTGAAATTCTCAGGAAGAAACTCAGATGGGGGTAGAAGGAAAAGCTCACATACCGTTGACAACTGCCTCTCGGTCAGCATATTAAAGAACATGAAGGTTTTTACCTTAGAGGAAGCAAGGGACTTGCTTGTTAAGATTAAGCCCATAGTGGAGGACATAAACCTGAAGAAGGAAGAGCTTTACGACATATACTCCCGTCTGGAAGAGGAGCAGGACGAACTCGAGCGCATGTATTATCAGACGAAGGTTAAGGAGCTTGAGAACCTTATAAAGAGAGGCTTTATGAGGATAGAGGAGCTGGGTGGTGTGATAAAGGGGGTGGACCCCATACTTGTGGATTTCCTCTCCTACCACGAAGGAAGATACATATGGCTCTGCTGGAAGGAAGACGAAGAGACCATAATGTTCTGGCACGAGCTAAATGACGGCTTTGCTGGACGCAAACCCGTGGAATACCTCAAAGGCTCAGAAAGACTCATATAGGAGTTTTTCTCTGTATGTGTAGTAAAACCACAGGACTCTTTTAACATACTTTCTCGTCTCTCTGTAGGGAATTGTTTCTATAAAGAGGAAGTCGTCTTCGTGCCTTACCCATCTGCTGACCGCTCCCTGCCCTGCGTTGTATGAAGCTATAGCCCTGACGAGGTCTCCGTTCCAATAATCTAAAAGAAATCTCAAATAGGCAGTTCCGAGGGTAATGTTAGTTTCCACCTCGAAGAGGTCTTTATATCTATACTTAATCCTCTGTGCCATCCAGCGAGCTGTTCCGTCGAGGAGTTGCATCAAACCCTTGGCATTGGAACGGGAAACAGCCTCCACATCAAATAAACTTTCCTGACGCATAACCGCATATATCAGAGCGGGGTCAACCTTAAAACGAGCGGTTGCGCGCTTTACGGACTCCTTAAAGGGTGTAGGGAAAGCAAGGCTTCCGTATATGTTTGATTTAACCCCGTATCTGTTTGCGGACAGCCTTATGGCTGAGTAGGGGTCTATCTTTACCAACCTGAACAGGTCTGCAGGGGTCAGAGAACCGCTCCTTTGAAAGGCTTCGAGCCTCATGTAATGCAGAAACCCGAGTTTGTATATTCCCTCTAAGCGTGTCATAAGACGGGACTTATCACCAACAGGTTTGAAACTCACCCTCTCGTATATGGGTTCCTGCAGAAGCTTCTTTGCCACCGCCCCATAAAAGCCTCCCATACCCGCGGTTTTTCGCAGGTATTCACGGGACAAGTCCGCAAAGCCGAGCCTCTCCGCAGTTTTAGCTTTCCAGAACAAAACCCTCGCCCTTTGGTCGCTCCCCTCCGCATATTTTTCAGCGCGGGAGAAGTATTCGTAAGCCCTCCTGTATCTCCCCCGCAGGTAATCCACAATTCCCGTATAAAAAAGCGCCCTGAAGTTATCCCCCGATAGAATAAAGTATCGCCTTGCTTCAGCGTATTTACCCCTTGCAAGGAAGCTCCAACCGTAAGCAAAGTATAGGTCGGGGTCGTCCCTCTCCCTCAAAAATCTCTCCGCCTCAATAAACTTCCTGAGCCTCATGTAGCTAAACAATGCGTAAAGCTGAGCCTTTTCATCAGGACAATCTCTAAGAACCTCAAGAGCTTTCGCATAATTTTTAGTCCTGAACAGAGCTATACCCCTGTGCCTGCATGGAGCGCTTTTCAGCCCGATTATCTCCTTGTATTTCTTTCTAAAGAGCAACCTGTTAAAGACCCTATTCCTTTCCCTCTCGGTAAGGGACACACCGTCTATGAACTCAACGCCACGCTCGGGAAACCGCAAGACAAAGGGTTTCGGCTCGAGCTTAAGCTCCTTCCAGACCTTCTCAACCTTATCTCCGTATTTGTCCCTGACAGCGGACAGCCTGACTCCTTTCAAAACTTCCCTTGCCTTTTTTACCTCACCACGCCTTACAAGCTCGTAAGCGAGTTCTATTTTGAGTTCATTTATAAAGACCCCTTCGGGGTAATTATCTAAAAGGAATAAAGCGGTTTTAGGGTCTCTGGTCTCGTAAAAACGCTTAAGGAGAATATACTCCGCAGGCTTCTGAGCAACCGCTACCCAAGAAAGCAAGAATACCCACAGGACTACCTTTGAAAGAATTCCCTTACCCTCCTTATGCTTTTTGCCTTCCCGCTCTCGGGGTCAACCTCCACCTCTACAGCGTTAAAGACCACCTCCTCCTTCTCCTCCACCTTGAACCTCCTCGGAAGTGCGTATAAGAACCTCTCTATCGGCTCCTTGTAAGACATACCTATGACCGAATACCAGGCACCCGTCATACCCACATCGCTCACGTAGGCTGTCCCCTTTTTAAGGATAAACTCGTCCGCAGTAGGGACGTGGGTATGGGTTCCGTAAACCACCGAAGCCCTGCCGTCCGCATATATGCCAAATGCCCACTTTTCCGAAGTGGTCTCCGCATGGAAGTCCACAAGTATCAGGGAGGTTTCCTTTGAAAGCTCTTCGTAAATCCTGTCAAAGACCCTGAAAGGGTTATCTAAACTCGGCTCTAAAAATATCCTGCCCATAAGGTTCACGACACCGAACTTAACGCCCTCCTTCTCAAACAAACCAAAACCTCTCCCCGGAACACCCTCCGGATAGTTGGCAGGACGCAGCAAGTCCGGAGCATCGTTTATAAACTGAAAGACCTCCTTCTTATCCCATATGTGGTTCCCGGAGGTAAAGACATCTATCCCGTAAGACTTCAGCTCCTCGTAAACCTTTTTCGTTATACCGAAACCGCCCGCGGAGTTTTCCACGTTGGCTATAACCACATCGAAGCGGTCCCGATTTTCATTTAAAAAGCTCGCAACGGCTTTTCGTCCGGGTTTGCCGATTATGTCTCCTATCAGAAGGAATTTCATCTCAGTTTTGGTGCGGGTGGAGGGAGTCGAACCCTCACGCCCTTGCGGGCACCGGATCCTGAGTCCGGCGCGTCTGCCAGTTCCGCCACACCCGCGACCTAATAAATATTATTTAGCATACTCCACGTGGCGTAGCTCTCTTATGACGACGACCTTTATCTGTCCGGGATAGTCCATCTCCTCCTCTATCCTTTTTGCTATTTCCTTGGAGAGGAGGTATGCGTCTTCGTCGGAAATCTCTTCCGGATTAACTATTACTCTTACCTCTCTTCCCGCCTGAACCGCGTATGCATTTGCCACACCGTTGAAGGATTTGACTATCTCCTCGAGCTTTTCAAGGCGCTTCAGATAGGCTTCGAGGGTTTCCCTACGAGCGCCCGGCCTTGCCGCCGACAGAGCGTCCGCCGCACAGACGAGAGCCACCTCCGGATACTTGACAGGTTCCTCCTCGTGGTGGGCTTTTATGGCGTTTATGACAGCTTCCGGCTCTCCATACTTTCTGCACAGTTCAACACCTATGTCCGTGTGGGAACCTCCGAGTTCGTGGGATACCGCTTTACCTATGTCGTGGAGCAGTCCCGCTCTCCTTGCGAGTTTTGCATCGAGTCCCAGTTCCTCAGCCATAAGTCCAGCTAAGTAAGCAACCTCCTTTGAGTGGAGCAGGACGTTTTGGGAATAGCTGGTTCTGAAGTAGAGCTTCCCTATGTAGTAGTAAAGTCCGGGGTTTATGTCGTGAAGCTCAAGCTCAAAGGCTGTTTCCTCTCCCATCTTCCTTATCTTCTCGTCCATCTCCTTTTTAACCTCGTCCACTATCTCTTCTATGCGTGCAGGGTGTATTCTTCCATCTTCTATAAGTCTTTCCAAGGCTTCCTTTGCTATTTCCCTTCTCAGAGGGTCGAAGGAGGATATGGTAACTACATCGGGGGTGTCGTCTATTATGAGGTCAACTCCCGTAAGGAGTTCAAAGGTTCTTATGTTCCTTCCTTCCCTTCCTATAATCCTTCCCTTGAACTCGTTGCTCGGAAGCTCCACGGACGTGGTCGTGTAGTTTATGGCTATCTGCGGGGCTATACGCTGAACCGCTGTGGTAACTATCCTCTTTGCTTCAAGTTCAGCTTTCTCTTTGGCTTCTTCCTCTATCTTCTTCATTAGCTTGACCGCTTCGAGCTTGGCTTCTTCCTCAACCCGTTTCATAAGCTCTTCCCTCGCTTCCTCGAGGGTTAAAGAAGCTATCCTTTGGAGTTCTAAAAGCTCCTGTTCTTTTATTTTTCGTATTTCTTCTTGCTCCTTGGTCAGTTTCTCTTCCAGTTCGAGAATTTCCTTTCTCTTGGCTTCCACCTGCCTTTCGAACTCTCTCGCTTCCTTTTCTCTTCTGTATATCTCTTCCTCACGCCTTTCTATGGTTTCCCACTTGCGCTCGAGCTGTCTTTCCTTGGAGTATAGGTTTTCCTCGAATTCTTTGAGTTCTTTCCTCTTCTCTTCAAGTTCCCTCCTGAGCCTTTCCGCTTCCTGCTTGGCTTGCTCAATTATCCTCTGAGCCTTCTCGTCCGCTTCCCTGAGAGCCTTTTCAGCTTTTTCCTGAGCTTCCCTCACAAGGCGGAAGGCTTCTTCCTCCGCTTTCTTTATCTCCTGCTCAACATCTATCTGGGGAACGGCGGAAGCAGGCTGAGGAGTTTCTTTTTTACCTCTTAGTAAAAAGAAAATTACGATTGCACCTAAAAGTATCCCTACACCTATTCCTATTAGGACTGTCGGTTCCATCTTATTACCTCCTTTTCTGTTATGAGAATGTCGATAGGGACATCCCAGCTGTCCGCAGGGATGCACTCCACCACCTGAAAGGAGTAAGCAACGCCAACTTTCGGCGCCTTTACCCTCTTCAAGAGGCGGTCGTAGTAGCCTTTACCGAAACCTATGCGGTAGCCTCTCAGGTCAAAGGCTATACCTGGAACAACCGCAAGGTCTATTTCTTCGGGAGATACCGGTTTTCCGAACGAGGGTTCCGGTATGCCAAAGGACCCTTTCACGAGACAGGAAGGGGTTTCCACCTCTATAAGTTCAAGGTCTTTGCCCGAAACCCTGGGAAGAACAACCTTCTTTCCGGAATTAATCAGGGTTTCCATAAGGGGAGTCAGGTCGGGTTCACCCTGAATTGCACAGTATAAAAGCACCTTATCCGCTTGCCTCAGCTCTTCAAGGGATAAAAGGTGCTCCAGTATGGCTCCGTCTTTTCTGGTTCTGTCGTCAGAAATCAGGGACTTTCTTTTCTTGAGAAGTTCTCGTCTCAGCTCCTCCTTCGTTCCCAACAACCTTCTTCCACCTCCTGTTTCCAGGAGGGGAAGGCAAGAGGTGTTATGTCCCGCCCTGCCGTAGCCTCCAGAGACATCGGTGGGCCTCTAACCTTTAGGTGGGTACCCTCTCGGAGAGTCCGGGCGGGACTTCCCCGAAGCCGGGTTCCCTTTCAGCCCACTTGTAGGCCCCAATGATTATCTCCGGGCCACGAGCAGGGCAGGAGGTTTCTATCTAATCTCAACGCCTAAGCGTTCCTTCAACCTCCTGACCAATTCTTCCACCAATCGGTTTACCTCCTCACCTGAGAGGCTACCTTTCAAGCTTCTCAAAGTTAACCTAACACCTACGCTTTTCTTGCCTTCCCCTACCTTGGGTCCTGCATAAACGTCAAACACAGCTACATCCTCTAAGTAATCTCCAAGCTGAGATTTAATCTCATTTAATAATTTACTCACCGAGAGGTTTTTGTCCACAAGTAAAGCTAAGTCCCTGATAACAGGCGGGTATTTGGACAAGCTCCGGTATTTGGGAAGTATTTCGGAAAGGAGGGGTTCGAGTTTAAGCTCCGCAAGGAAGACCTCCCTTTTAAACTCCAGCTGAGAGGCTATTTGGGGGTGCAGTTTGCCCACGATGCCTACTTCCTGACCCTCAAGCAGCACCTTTGCCTGAACGTGGGGATGGAGGAAAGCTACTTGTGAAGGTTCGTAGTCGAGATATTTACCTTCTATGTTTGTGAGTCCTTCAAGAACGTCCTTCAGGTGATAAGCGTTCCAGTCTTCGGGCGGATAAAGGCGCTTCTTTCCCTTGAGGAGTATCCCGAGCCTGTTTTCTTCCCCGCTATCGAGAAACACCTTCCCTACCTCGAAAATTGCCAAGTCATAACTGTAGTGGCTTTCGTTAAAGCTTGCGGTCCTCAGAAGCGAAGGTATTAAAGAACTTCTCATGAACTTCTGGGAGGGGACGAGGGGATTTATTATTTCCACCCTGGGGCGTTCCAATCCGAGCAGGTTGTATAATTCGTCCTCTTCGTAGGATATGTTTATAACTTCTGTAAGTCCTTTGGACCTGAGAAACTTTTTGACCTCCAGGAGTTTGTCCTTCCAGAGTCTTCCGAGAGTAGGGAGTTTTAGTGTGTCGGAGGTGTAGTGGTCGTATCCCTTTACCCTCATCAGTTCCTCGATAATGTCCACATCCCTGCTCAGGTCAAAGCTTCTGTGGGCGGGAACGAACACCTCTATCCCGCACCTCTTTATTTCGTGGGGTATCTCTAAGGCGTTAAGTATCTTCTGAGCTTCCTCGTTCTTGTAACTTTCCCCCGCATAACGCATAAACTTACCCATGGAGAGAAATATCTTCTTGGGGTGGTATTTCTTGGGGTAGATGTCCCTTACCGTTTTCACTCTACCGCCTGCCGTTTGAAGGATTAGGGCTGTTGCGAGGTCTTGAGCCTTGGAAACCCACTCTATGTCCACGTTCCTTTCAAAGCGATAACTGCTTTCGGTTTGAACTCCCAGCTTTTTGGAGGACCTCCTCACCCTCTTAGGGTCAAAGTAAGCGGACTCGAGGAGTATGTTTTGAGTTTCAAGACTGACCGCACTCTCCAAGCCACCTATAACCCCCGCAACCGCAACGGGGGAGTTTTGGTCCGCTATTACGAGGACTTCCTCGGAAAGCTCCCTCTCTTCTCCATCCAGGGTGATTATCCGCTCCCCTTCCTTTGCGGAGCGAACTACAATTCCTCCGGAAATTTTGTCGAGGTCAAAGGCGTGGAGAGGCTGCCCTTCCTGAAGGAGTATGTAGTTGGTTATGTCAACCACGTTGTTTATGCTCTTAAAGCCTGCTTGCCAGAGTCTTCTCCTTATCTCCAAGGGCGAGTCGGAGACCCTTACACCTTCTATGACAACCCCTCTGTAGCGGTGGCAGTCCTGGTCCAGGATTTCTATCGGGAAGTTTCCCTCTTCCGGTAGGGAAGGGATTTCCCTTTCCTTTTTCGGGACTCCGAATATAGCGCTCAGGTCCCGGGCAAGACCTCTGACGCTCAGGACATCTCCTCTGTTAGGCGTTATATCAAGCTCGATGATTTTCTCTCCGAACCCTAAGAGTTCTTCTGCGGATGTTCCCGGTTTTATCTCCTCGGAGAATTTCAGGACACCTTCGCTTGCCTCCTCCAAACCGAGTTCCTGGGCGGAGAGAAGCATACCTTCGGAGACAACCCCGTCGAACTCTCTCTTTGTTATGCATCTGTCCCCGACTTTCGAGTTGGGGAGGGCAACTATAACGGATATTCCTTCGGAAAGACCGCCGTCGGCGGTTACTACGGTTACATAAAGCCCCTTTGCAACCTCTACCCTAACTACCCAGAGGTTATCCCTTTTGGGATGCTTGCTTACTTCCCTTACCTCTCCGAAAACCACTCCATCAAGTTCCACGCCGAAGGCGTCTGTTGTAGCTTCTACACTCTGAAGGGACAGCCTATCTGCAACTTCCTCGGGGGATATACCGTCAAGCTCAACAAACTCTAAAAGCCACGAGTAAGGAATGCGCATGGCTCTGTTATTTTATCAGAAGGAGGAAGCCAACTTATTGATAATAAATCTCAACTGAGAATTGATAAATCATGCTTATGAAGACCATAATCAGTTTTTATTGCGAATTATTATCATTTGACCAAATTCACATAACAGGAATAGATAGCAGGAGGGTGAGAGATGGTCAAACTTTCAGCGATAGCTCTCGTATCCGTCGTATCGGTAGGAATTGCAATATCTCAGGAACACGGAGGACACTACAAGGTCAGGTATGTGAAATTCTTTGAGCCTTCCCAGCCGGCTTTTGCCAAGTCTTCTGGCACGGGAGTTATAGAGGGAAAGGTGGTCTATGTGGGAAAAAGACAGCTCAAGAACAAACGAAAGCTGATAACTAAGGACAAGGAGGTGTGCGGGAGAGGATACAAGATAGACCTCGTATATGAAATATCGAAGGATGGCGGTGTTAAGAATGCCGTTGTCTTCGTAAAGGGAGTGGGCAAACCCAACCCTGAGAAAAGGAGGCTCGTGCAGGAGAGGTGCGAGTTCAAGCCCCGGGTCCTATCCATGGGGGCGGGTTCGGTGCTGGAGATAGTGAACAACGACGAGGTCAAGCATGAGGCAAACGGCGTTCAGGACTTCGAAACCATATTCCAGCTGGCACAGCCCAAAAAGGGAATGGTTGATACGGTCAAACTGGATAAACCCGGCGTGGTCGAGGTTACCTGCAACATTCACGGTTGGATGAAGGCTTGGGTAGTTCTAACGGACAGTCCCTACCATGCGGTCAGCGACGAAAACGGAAGGTTCGTCATAAAGGGTGTCCCCGCAGGCAAGCACACCCTTAAGCTCTGGCACGAAGGTTTCGGGGAGAAGGAGGTAAAGGTGGAAGTCAAAGAGGGGCAGGTAACGAAGGTAACGGTAGAGGTCAAATAAGGAGGGAAAGGAGATGAAAAAGAAAATAGCTTTAGCGTCCTTGGTGGGAACCTTTGTGCTCTTCAGCGGGGCGGATTCTGCAAAACAACCGAGTATAGCTCCCCTCCCGGACCGACCCCCCGAGCCGAAGGACAATCCCACCACTCCCGAAAAGGTAGAACTTGGGAAGTTTCTATACTTTGACCCGAGACTTTCCGGAGACGGAAGCACCTCCTGTGCCACCTGCCACGACCCCAACCACGGCTGGGCTAAGAAGAGGGTTATGTCCCCAGCCTATCCGGAGAACAAACACTTTAGGCACTCACCGACCGTTTTGAACGTAGCCTATAACACGCTCATGTTCTGGGACGGCAGGGTGAAAACCTTAGAGGAGCAGGCGTTCGGTCCTATAAAGTCCCCCTTCGAGATGAACATGAACTACGACCTCTTGGAGGAGAGGCTCAAGCAGGTTCCCAAATACAGGGAGATGTTTAAAAAAGCCTTTCCGAAGGACGAAGACCCCATAACCATAGAGAACATAGTAAAAGCCATAGCGGCTTTCGAAAGAACGATAGTCTGCAACGACTCACCCTTTGACAAATACATGAGGGGAGACAAGACCGCTATGGACGAGCTTCAGATAAAGGGAATGAAGCTCTTTACAGGTAAGGCGGGATGCGTTCAGTGCCACAACGGTCCCAACTTTACCGACGATAAGTTCCACGTAACGGGCGTTCCTAAACACAAGGTGGAAGACGACGCTCTGGTCAGAGCAACGAGAAACTTCGTTCTCAGAGAGCACGGCTTTAAGAACCCGGAAAAAATAGACAGAGACCTCGGACTTTACTTCATAACTAAGAAGGAAAAGGACAAAGGGGCTTTTAAAACCCCGACTCTTAGGAACGTAGCGCTTACCCCTCCTTATATGCACAACGGCGTCTTTAGAACCCTCGAGGAGGTGGTTGAGTTCTACAACAAAGGCGGAGGAAACGTCCCCAACAAGAGCAAGAAGCTAAAACCCCTGAACCTGACGGAGGAGGAGAAGGAGGCTCTCGTAGCTTTTCTCGAGGCTCTTACCTGTGAAACCCTACCGCAGATAGAGGAGCCAGAACTCCCACCTTATGAGGAAGAAATTGCTAAGGGAGGTGGTTGATATGAAGATAACAAGGCGTGACCTTATTAAGGTCTCAGCTAAGGCTGGTATGGCAGCCTTTACCGCATCCGCACTATCACCCCTTCTGGGAGTGGTGAGTGTATCGGAAGCCAAAAGCTCCAAAAGGAGCAAAATTCAACCCTTTAACTTCGTGGTGGTCGGAGACACGCACCTATACGAAATGCCAAACCACAGGTTCGACAAAACCTTCGAAAGGGCTATCGAAGACATACTTAAGATGCGACCTAAACCTGACTTCGTCCTGTTCATAGGAGACCTCGCCCAGTTCGGAAAAGTCAAGGAGCTTGAAAAGGGCAAGAAGTTCTTAGACCGAATTGAAAGAGCCGGGATACCCGTAAAGATTATTCCCGGCGAGCACGACTGGTATTTGGACATGGGAAAAACCTGGAAACAGATGTTCGGAAAACCTTTCTGGAGCTTCGACCACAAGGGAGTTCACTTCATAGGTATGAACTCTATACTCGTGGAAGACTACTGGACCGCAAGAAACATGAGTCCCTGGGAGAGAATGCTTGCAATAGCGGAGCTTGAATGCCACATATGCGGTCTGTGGGGAGTAGGGGAAAAACAGCTTGAGTGGTTAGAAAAGGACGTTAAAAATCTATCTCCCGATACTCCTGTAGTTATATTCACCCACTCTCCCCTGTGGGATTACTACCCGAGGTGGAACTTCCAAACCAAGGATGCACCCCAGATTAGGCAGATACTTTCCAAGTTCGAGAAGGTTATAGCCATACACGGGCATGTCCACCAGGTAGTTTACAACAGGACGGGGAACATGGTTCACATAGGGAACCTCGCAACCGCATGGCCCTGGCCCTACCCGCCCGTGGAGCTTCCCTATCCCAAAATCAGAATGTTCCGTGTGGACCCGGGGGATATCTTTGACGGAGTTGGGTTTGCTACCACACGCATAGACGAGTATTTCGACGGATTGATGAAGTATCACACCTGGGCGGACCTTATACCCGATGAATTCAAGGATGGTGTTCCACTCTAAAAAAGGGAGGTGGTAAAGATGAAGTTTTTAAAGGCAGGAGTTCTTTTAGGCACCGGCGTAATCGCCGGTCTTTCTATCAACTTTCTCATCAATGTAGCGGAGGCAAGAAAGCCCTTTACTCAGGAAGACCTCCAGCTTATGAATGAGGAGCTTATGGCTCTTGTCAAAAAAGGCGATGAACTCTGGCACTCTCCCAAACTCGGCAAGAACGGTCTGACCTGTGCCAACTGCCACCCAGACGCTGCCAACGCTAACCCACACACCTTTCCAAAGTTCCAGGACAACGTAGGTAAGGTGGCAACTCTGAGGGAGATGATTAACTGGTGCATAAAGAGACCCCTCGAGGGGAAGGAGCTACCCGAAGACAGCGAGGAGATGAAAGCCCTCGAAGCTTATGCAATATACATGTATAGGGGATTTCCCCTCAGACCCGGAGACAACACGAGGGAGTATCCACCCGTCAAGGTTGAGAGCGGTCCCGGTTATCCCTAAACACCTTCTAAGAATTTATCGTATATGACCTTAAGCTTCTCTGCTACGTCCTTTGCCCCTTCTCTCCTCTTTGCCCCCTTCTTTTCTATCGCTTCTACAATCTCCTCGGGAGTTAGGAGAATTCCGTCCTCCGGTTCCACAAGCTCACCGTTTACAAGAACCGCAGGGGGAACCACATCACCTTCGTATAGGTTCGAAGGTATCAGGCAGTAGTAAACGTTCTCGTAGGCTTTAACTATTTCAAAGAAAAATCTGTCGTATATCTCGCACCTTCCTCCGGGGGGACTTTTGGAAACCACCTGCACTTTGACCTTCATCTTTTCCTCCTAAACTATCCTTATACCGAAGGTCTTTTTAACCCACTCACCTATGGTGTAGCCTATCCCTATATACAGGAGCAGAATGCCTAAGATTAAGCGGAGCTTCTTTTCTTTGAGAACCTTGGAAAGGTGAGGTCCTATAAAGGAACCGAGGACTATTCCCACAATCTCTATACCGAGCAGTTGGAGGTCTATCTGCGCACCGAGCTTCAGGTAGTTGCCCGCACTCACCAGCATGGTTATGAGTATGGAAAGTGCACTCGTGCCAGGGACCAGGAACATAGGAAGCCCCATAACCGAAACCATAAAGGGAACGAGCAAAAACCCACCTCCCACACCGAGAGCGGAAGATATTATGGCAACCACAAAGCCCGCAAGGACGGGAGTTAGGGGATTGAAGGCGTAAACCTTTCCCAGAAACTCAAGCTCTATCTTCGTAAAGGAAACACTTTTAGTTCTGAGGTCCGAAACTCCCTTTTCCTTAATCCTCTGTTCTATTTCTTTTATCCCTTCCTTCTTTTTCTTGTGAAAGGTGTCGTAAAAGATTTTTATGGCGACCACGAGCGTGAATATCCCAAACAGAGGTTTATAACTTTTAAGGTCCGGAAGAAACTTGTAGGAAAGGGTTGAGCCTATGAGGGCACCTACGATGCTTCCCAACCCGAGCAGGAAGCCGAGTATAAATATGACTCTCCTCTGTCTCCAGTAGGAGGGAACGGATATAAGCGTGGAGGTGAATATGAGTATCTGGTTCATGAGCTTTATGTTGTTTGCCTGGGGAATGCCGAATACGGATATGTGTCCAACCCCAGCAAGTATTCCTCCCGCAGCTCCCACGGTGGAAAACACGAGACCGACAAAGAGGCTCCACAGGAAGGCGAGCAGGGGGTTAATTTCAACCCCGAAAACTTCCGAATACATTGTTCAATAGTTTATGAACTATAATGCAATTTGTCAAGGTTACCTTTTTAAAAGCTCTTCGAGTTCCTCACTGCTTATAACCTGTCCGCACCTGACGAACCTTTCAAAGAGAACCTTCTTTATGTCCTCGAGAGCTTTCAGGAGTCTTGGGTCAGACAGGTGGTAATACACCTTTCTACCTGCCTTGCGGGAGCACAGAATACCTACAGCCCTCATGTAATTAAGGTGTTGGGATACGTTCGACTTGCTAAGTCCCAAGCACTCCACTATTTCTGTAACCGTCCTCTCGGATTTCCCTATGCACTCTATAATCATTAAACGAGCCGGATTTGCCAAAACCTTGTAAACCTCAGCCTGAAGCTCATAAACCTTTCTATCTTTCATAACTTCTAATATATAAGTATGGAACTGAAAACACCTTACCTTGCAACTGACGTGGTAATCAGGCTTTGGGAGGGGAACAGTTTTAGAGGCATAGTTTTGATAGAGAGGAAGAACCCTCCGGTGGGACTTGCTTTGCCGGGAGGTTTCGTGGAGGTGGGGGAAAGCGTTGAGGAAGCGGCTGTTAGGGAAATGAAGGAGGAAACGGGACTCGATGTTAGCCTCTCGGGACTTTTCGGAGTTTATTCGGACCCTGAAAGGGACCCGAGGTTTCACGTCGTTTCGGTAGTGTTTATAGGAGACGCTTGGGGAACTCCGAAGGCGGGGAGTGATGCAAAGGAAGTTAGGGTTTTCAAGCTCGAGGACATACCCCTGGACAGGCTCGTCTTCGACCACAAAAAGATTATTCTTGACTTTCTTCGGCGAGCATAAGCTCTATCTTCCCTCTCTCCTCGTCAACCGCAAGAACTTTAACCTTAACGGTATCCCCTAAGCGGTAAACCTTGCCAGTTCTCACACCTACGAACCTGTGGGCGGGTTCGTCAAAGACATAATCGTCGTCCGTCAGGGTATTTATCCTCACGAGACCTTCCACCAAGGTCTCCTTAAGCTCAACGAAGAAGCCGAACTGCACCACACCCGTTATTATCCCCTCGAATACTTCTCCGAGCCTTGACCTCATGTAGCGGGCTTTAAGTATGTCTATGGCTTCCCACTCTACCTCGTCCGCAAGTCTCTCCTGAGCGGACAGGTGTTCCCCGGCTTCCTCTAAGTATGCCACCGTTTCATCGAAGTCCAGCTCCTCCCCTCTGAGGGAAGCCTTTAAAAGTCTGTGAACTATAAGGTCGGGATACCTCCTTATGGGGGAAGTAAAGTGTGCGTAGTGTTCCGAGGCGAGACCGAAGTGCCCGAGATTGTGGGGGCTATACTTTGCTCTGCTCATGGCTCTGAGGGTGAGGAACCTCACGAGCTGTTCTTCGGGTTTTCCTTCAAAGTCCTCTATTATCTTCTGGAAGAACTTAGGTGTAAACTCCTTCGGTTTTTTAACCTTGTATCCGAGACCTGCGAGTATCTCGAGAAGGTTCTCCACCCTCTCCTCGTCGGGGGGTTCGTGAACCCTGTAAAGGCAAGGGTATCCGGCATTTTCCAAGTGCAGGGCTACCGTCTCGTTGGCAGAAATCATAAACTGTTCTATTATCCTGTGGGCGATGTGCCTTTCGTAGGGAACGACTGCAGCGGGTTCTCCGAACTCGTCCACTATAACCTCCGCTTCCGGGAGGTCAAAGTCAATGCTTCCCTTCTCCCACCTCTTTCTGCTCAGTATCCTGTATAGGTCCTCCATAAGGCGCAAAGGCTCCACCACGTGGGGGAATTTCTTTTCTAAAGCTGGGTCTCCCACTATTATCGAGAGAGCCTCGTTATATGTTAATCTTGCTTTACTCCTTATGACGCTCTCGTATATGTCGTAGAAGAGGAGGTTTCCTTTTTCGTCAAAGACCATCTCACAGGTGAAGGCAAGTTTGTCCTCGTCGGGCCTGAGACTGCATAGCTTTGCGGAGAGCTTCTCCGGTAGCATGTGAAGTGCCCTGTCGGGCAGGTAAAAGGTAAAGCCCCTCTTGTATGCTTCCTGGTCCGTGGCTGACCCCGGTCTGACGTAGTAGGATACGTCCGCTATGTGAACGAAAAGGCGGTAATAGCCCTCCGGGGTTCTCTCTATGGCAACCGCATCGTCGAAATCCCGAGCCTTTTCGGGGTCTATGGTGAAACAAACCTGCTCCCGCAGGTCTCTCCTTCTTTCAATCTCCTCCGCAGGTAACTCTTCGGGTATGGCTTCCGTCTCCTCTAACACTTCGGGGGGATAATCGGTGGGCAGGTTGTATTTCTTTATGAGGAGGTCTATGGCTAAGAACTTTTCTGAAGGATGCCCTAAAACCTCCTTTACCTTTGCACGGGGAGGGGTCTTGGGTGTGGGGAACGAGGTAATTTTTGCCACTACGACGGTTCCCTCTTTTAACCTCGCACAGTCCTTTTTGGGAAGCAGGAAGGTTATGTGGGTGTTCTTATCCAACGGTTCCAAAAGGCATCTCTTTTCTTCCTTCTTGACCTTGCCTACGACCTCGTGTCTCGACCTCTTTAGAACTTTCTCTATTCTGACTTCCTTTTTACCTCTAAATTGAACCACCTTAGCCTTCACGAGGTCTCCTTCTAAGACCTTCTGCATCTCAAAGGGTGGTATGTATATGTCCTTTTCCCTTCCCTCAACCTCCAAGAAACCGAAACCCGCAGGGTAGGGTATTACCCTCCCAACAACTATTTCCTCTTCTTCGTAAAGAAACTTCCCACCTACTACCTTTACCTTCCCTTCCTTTTTGAGCTTTTTGAGCAACTTTTTTAGTTTTTTTCTTTCCTTTTTGTCGAGGTCGAGGAGTTTTGCAATCTGGAGGAACGGAACGGGTTTTTTTCTCTTTTTAAGGAGTTCAATAACTTGCCTCTCCGTGGGTCCCTTATCCCTCTCTGCCATGTGCCTTTAAATTATAGGGCATCTTCCGATTTATTAACTCAGTGAGATGGACCCAGGAGCATTAATAGGAATTCTTGGCGCTTTTATTATGATTGCCATTTCCATAGTTATAGGGGGCAGTCCGGCTGCCTTCATAAACATACCTTCCATATTCATAGTCGTCGGCGGGGGAATGGCGGCTGCGTTGGGAGGGTTTCCCTTAAAGGACTTCATAAGGGGTGTAAGTTCCATAAAGGATGCCTTTTTGTGGAAGCCCCCGGACGCTCTCGAGACGGTGGAGTTTTTGTCGGAGATAGCCACAAAGGTAAGGAGAGAAGGCATACTTGCCTTAGAGTCGGAGATAGAGACTTACTACGAGAGGGACCCGTTGCTCGGGGACATGATAAGAATGCTGGTGGACGGTTTGGAGCTTGAGGAGATAAAGGTAAGTGCGGAAGGAGCAATAGCTCAGCTCGAGGACAAGCTTGGCACGAACGTGGCTGTCTGGGAGAAGTTGGCAGACCTGTTTCCAGCCTTCGGTATGATAGGGACGCTGATTGGTCTGATACAGATGCTTAAAAACCTTAACGACCCTTCCGCTCTCGGACCTGGTATGGCGGTGGCTTTGATAACAACCCTCTACGGAGCAATCCTTGCAAACGCTTTTGCAATCCCCATATCCAACAAGCTAAAGAAGATAAAGGATACGGAGATACTCTACAAGACTATATACCTCATGGCTATAGAGGGAATACAGAAGGGGGTGAACCCGAACATACTCAGGCAGGAGCTATCCATAATGTTAGGCGTTGAAGTGGCAGAGGAAGCCTGATGGCTCTGAGAAAGAAAAAGGAGGAGTGTCCTAAACCCCCTGCGTGGCTCACTTCATTCGGAGACCTTATGTCCCTTCTACTTACCTTCTTCATACTCCTCTACTCCATGAGCATCATCTCCCTCGAGAAGTTTTATCAGGTTCTTAAGGGTTTGGTGGAAGCCTTCGGGGGAAGACAGGTTCTTTATTCCGAAGACGGTGCAATGAGGGCATCGAGGATACCCATAGAGATGGAAAACATGCACTACCGTGTAAAGAAGTTCGCTGAGCTTAAAAAGGAGATAAACCAGATAAAGAACCAGCTCCAGAGCATGGGAATAGAAGCTGATTATCTCGTTACGGGAACCTGTATGAAGCTGAGGGTTAACTCAAGCAGGTTGTTTCCCCCGGGTAGTGAAGAGCCTTACCCTCAAGCCAAGGAACTTTTCCTCGACATGTGCCAGAGGTTAAAGCCATACTCCCTTCCCATAACCTTTGAGGGATACACCGACAACAGACCCATATCGAGTCCCCGCTTTCCTTCCAACTGGGAGCTTTCCGCAGCGAGGGCGGTTAGCGTCTTGAGGCTGTTTATAGAGTGCGGTTATCCAAAGGACATACTCTCTGCGGTCGGATACGGAGAGTATCATCCCATAGCTCCCAACGACACCCCGCAGGGAAGGGAGAAGAACAGGAGGATAGAGTTCTGCATAAAGTTAAACCCGTGAGGTGAGCGTTATGGCTTTTAAGAAGAAGGAGGAATGCCCCAAGCCACCTGCATGGCTCACCTCCTTTAGCGATCTTATGTCCCTTCTGCTTACCTTTTTCATACTCATATACGCTATGTCCAGCCTCGACGTGGCTCAGATTGAGAAGTTTATATCCTACTTCCAACCTGATAGAAAGTCCTTTATAAAGAAGAATTCTATTCTTGAACCTATAAATCCACCTCCGAAGGAGGTCGCTTTAAAAATAAAAAGGAGAATTCAGAAAGTCCTTCCCCCCTGGGCTTTTCAGATAGTCATAACTGCGGATTTCGTCAAACTCAGGCTGTTCGACAAGGTGTTTTTTGAAAACGGTAGTTACAGGCTCACCCCGAAAGCGCAGGAAACGCTCAAGGAGATTGCACAGGTCCTGAAGAAGCTCCCCGAAAGGTCCTTCGTGAGAGTTGAGGGACACGTGAGTCCTCTCGTGGAAATAAAGGACCCTCTGATTAAGGACAAGTGGGAGCTGTCTCTCAGAAGGGCAACGGAGGTGGTGAGGTTTCTTCAGGCTCAGGGAGTTGACCCAAAGAAGCTCTCCGCAGCGGGCTTCGGAGACATAAAGCCTCTATACACGTGGAAACAACCTATCCTTATGGAGAGGAACAACCGTGTGGAGATATACATAAACTTGAGCAAAGCCAAGGAGTAAAATAAACCCCATGAGGTTGGGAGTTAACATAGACCACGTAGCTACCGTAAGGCAGGCACGCAGAACCTTTGAGCCTTCTCCGGTCTTTGCGGCGCTCATAGCCCAGCAGGCGGGGGCGGACCAGATAACCCTCCACCTAAGGGAGGACAGGAGGCACATACAGGACAGAGACCTCGAGCTTATAAAGGAGTTGATTACAATTCCCGTCAATCTCGAGATGGCTCCCACCGAAGAGATGCGGGAGATAGCCCTGAAGGTAAAGCCTGACCGCATAACCCTCGTTCCCGAGCGCAGGGAGGAGATAACCACAGAAGGCGGACTTGACGTTTTGAGTTTGAAGGACTCCCTTCGGGAGTATATAAAACCCTTTAAAGAAGAAGGAATAGAGGTTTCCTTGTTCATAGACCCGCAGGAGAGTCAGGTTAAAGCCTCAAAGGAAGTGGGGGCTGATGCGGTCGAACTCCACACGGGCACATACGCAAACCTTTGGAACGAGCACAGGTTCGAAGAGGCACAGAGGGAGCTTGAGAGACTCAGGAAATCCGCTCAGCTGGGAAAGGAGCTGCGGCTGAGAGTTTATGCGGGGCACGGACTCACCTACCACAACGTCAAGGAGATACTAAAACTCTCCGACCTGATAGAGGAGCTGAACATAGGACACTCCATAGTGGCAAATGCGGTTATATTCGGTTTTGAAAGAGCTGTTAGGGAGATGTTAGCACTTATAAAGGAGAGATAGTATGCAGGAGGTTAGAAAGGCTGTCCTGCCGGTGGCAGGATGGGGAACGAGGTTCTTACCCGCAACTAAAGCCATGCCTAAAGAGATGTTCCCCATAATAGACAAACCCGTAATTCAGTTCATAGTTGAGGAGCTTCTGGGTGCGGGAGTTGAAAACGTAATTTTTGTAACGGGCAAACATAAAAGACCTATCGAGCACCACTTCGACATAAACACGGACCTCGAAAAGCACCTGGAGGAGGCAGGTAAGGAGAAGATTCTGCAGAACATAAGGAAGATAAGCCACATGATAAACCCCATATACATAAGGCAGAAGCAACAGCTCGGCTTGGGGCATGCGGTTTTGACCGCAGAGCCTGCGGTGGGAAGGGAGCCTTTCATAGTTGCCCTCGGGGACATAATCTTAGAAAGGGGTGAGGAAGCCATTACGGGAATGCTCGACATATTCTCCCGCTTCGGGAAGAGTGTAGTTGCCCTCTTCGAAGTCCCCGAAGAGGAGGTAAGCAAATACGGAATTGCTAAGGTCAAAGAGATTGAGGAAGGTGTCTTTCTGATTGAGGACCTCGTAGAGAAGCCTTCCCCTGAAGAAGCACCTTCAAACCTCGCCATAGTAGGCAGATACATATTCACCCCCGCAATATTCGAAAAGCTGAAGATAACCAAACCCGGCAAAGGTGGAGAGATACAGCTGACCGATGCGATGAAACTCCTCTTAGAGGAGGAAGCCATATACGCATACAAGGTTGAAAACAGGGTTTACGACACGGGAAATCCCTTAGATTACCTGAAAACGGTCTTCGAGTTTGCCCTAAAGAGGGAAGACATAGGTGAGGAGCTTGCCTTTTTCCTCGCTCAGATGCTCAGTAAAGGAACCCAATTGACAGATAGAACTTAACCTTGGAAAGCGGCTCAGGAACCTTCGATAGGGGTTTTGCCACATCGAACCTGAGAAACCCTGCGGGTGTGTCTATACCTACCGCAACTCCTACATCGTATTTAAGACCTTTTAGGGAGTCAGAAAATCTATTACCCACGCCTCCGGCATCTCCGTAAACGCCCACCCAAAGAGGTTCCTTGACCATAAAGAGGGTTTCGAGTCTGCCGAACAGTGCGGTTTTTCCTCCGAATGGATACCCTATCGCCTCGAAATCGTATCCCCGCATGTCCTTCAGTCCGCCCAAGAAGAACCTATCGAATATAGGAGCGGAATCGCCCACCCACCCCGAGTAAAACCGCCCGTTAACGGAGAAGTTCCTCAAGACTTCTCTGAGGAGAAACGTGTTCAGTTCCACCTTGTAGTAATCCCTGTCCCCTTCAGCCTTAGAGACTTTCAGGCTCGCATGGTCTATATTCTTGGGATTTATAGGGTCGTCCCTGCGTTCGTATATGAGAAAAACTCCCAACTTCCTTATGTAGAATTCTCCCGAACCGAAACCCACAACCCTGTTATCGGTGCTCGAAAAGAAAGGACTTACGGAGAACCACCTGGAAGGTCTGTATCCGAGGGAAAGGGAGTATCCTTCGCTCTCAAGGTCAAAGCTGTTGTGGAATTCTAACCTTCTGAACAGAGCGGTATCACCGAAATACTTCCTCGAAAAAAAGAACTTATCGGAAAGACCTACTTCGTAGGTTTCGTATTTCTGACTTTTGGAAGCCCCCAACCTAAGTATAAGCCCCACCCCAAAGAGGTTCTTCAGTTTCAAGTTCCCCTCGAGCTTCAGCTTCTCTTCCGTGTTGTATCCTACTCCGAGTTCCAGCACACCCCTCTTGTCTTCCCTGACCTCTACGAGACGATGCACTCTCTTGGCTTCTCTATCGATGAAGTTCTCCATACGCACACCGGTAAAGTTCTCACTCTGAATCAGGTTCCACAAACTTTCCTCCTCCGCTTGGGAAGAAAAAAACCTCTCCTTTATGACCGTGTAGTAAATCTCCCGGGGGTGCGTTTTCTCGTTCCCGTATATAAGGAGCTTTCCGTATCTGTATCTCTCTCCCTTTTGAACCGTATAAAGATAACTGAGGTAAAGGTTATCCTCGTCCTCTTCCACTTCGACTCTCAGGGAGAAGTCCCCGTCGAGGTATCCACGACTCAGCAGGTAATTCCTTATGTCCTTGTGCAAATTATTGAGCGTCTTCTCGTCAAGAACAGCGGGAAGGAGAGAACGGTATCTGGAGAATATCTTCCTGAGATGTCTGTCTTTACCCAAGAATTTAACGTCCTTAAGCCAGACCTTCTTGCCGGGCTTGTATAGGACCATCAGGTAAACGATCTTTTCTTTCCTATCTACATCCTCCTCGAGCCTAAGCTGTGCACTCAGGAACCCGCTTCTGCGAACATCCTTAAGGAACTCCTCGAGCCTGTCCTCTATAAGGTCTTTGTCGTAGTATTGGGGTAGCTCAACTCCCTTGAAGCCTAAAACTTTAAGTTTGTATCTGACACCTTCCTTTATCAGGAACTCGACCGTTCCCTCCACGTAGGAATATTCCACATCTACGTCAAAAAAGCCTTTCCTTTGGTAGAACTCCTCTATTGCGTTCCTGGTCTTTTCCAAGAAGAAGATGTCCACTCCGGGAGTGTCCAAATCCACGAGGGACATAAGCACATACCTGTCAAAACTCCTGTTACCTCTGAACTCAATGTTGTATCTTCTTCCCTCGTTTACCGAATAGACCGGCACCGCTCCCGAGCCTTTTCCGAATATAGCCTTTAGAACTGCAACAGGGTGCGAAGCAAAGTTGGACAAACCCCTAAAGAGAGAAAACAAGGTGTCCTTAAAACTCCCCCTCTCCGAACCCGGGAACAGAACCCTCAAAAAGGGAGAGTTCAACTTTTCCTTTCTCACCCCCTCAAAGTAGAGGGAGCTTTCCAAAAAGCCTTCCTTTCTGTAAAACTCGTAAAGTTTAAAGGTGGCTTTCCTCGCTTCCTCTTCGCTGAACACATCACCCAACCTCAGACCGGACTTGCGAAGCAGTTTCTCTTTCGGGAAGCTGATACCACCCATAAAGACCGCATCTTTTGTAAAGTAGAGGTCTCCCTCACGAACGAGAACCTTTATTGAAGCGTATCCTTCACGGTCAACCTTCAACTCAATCTCCGCATCCGCATCGAGAAAACCTTTCCTGTGATAGAAGGTTCGCAGAGTTTCCTTGGCTCTCTCCACGTCGAAATCAACGAGAGGCTCCCCTTCACGAATAAGTATCAAACTCTTAAGCTCCTCGTCGCTCGCAAACCAATTCCCTTTAATCTCCACTTCCCGCAGTATCGGGTATCTTTCTACATAAACTACCGTGTCATCACCTACGGTGCTAACCTTTATGTCCCTCACGTCCTTGAGCCTTTGCAAAACCCACAGGAGGAGGGACAGTTCCCCTTCTTGAAGGGAGGAAAAGTTGTTGTTTCTAAGAGGGTAGTTTGACTCTATGTATATTTTGGAGAAAGCTACTGACGTGAGTAGCAGAAGAATTATCAAATGTTTCATTTTTTGATGAGTATAATGTTAGCTCATGATAGAGAGATACACCAGAGAGGAAATAGGCAGGGTATGGTCCGAAAAGAATAAGTTCCAGAAGTGGCTCGAGGTCGAAATTGCGGTATGCAGAGCCTGGGCAAAGTTAGGGAAAATCCCCCCACAAGCTTTGGAAAGGATAGAAACCCAAACCAGGATAGATGATGAAACTCTCGAGAGGATAAAGGAACTTGAGAGAACCTACAAACACGATGTCCTTGCCTTCGTATCAGCCATATCGGAACAGGTGGGGGAGGAGGGAAGGTTTATACACATGGGGATAACCTCCTCGGATGTGATAGACACCGCTCTCGCACTCCTGATGAGGGAAGCCATAGACATTCTAATCAGAGATGTAGAGCTGGTAATGGAAGAGGTCAAGAGACTTGCCTTCGAGCACAAGGACACTCTGATGATAGGCAGAACCCACGGTGTTCATGCGGAACCCACCACCTTCGGTATAAAGATGGCAGTCTGGTTCGACGAACTGAGAAGAAACAAGGAAAGGCTTCTGCGAGCAAGGGAGACCGTATCTTACGGGAAGATTTCCGGAGCGGTGGGAACTTACTCGAACGTTCCCCCCGAAGTGGAGAGGATAGCTTTGGAGGAGCTGGGTCTGAAGATAGAACCCGCATCGACCCAGATTGTTCACAGGGACAGGCATGCGGAATTTATGTCCGCTATGGCTATTACCGCTTCCTCTTTGGATAAGTTCGCTACGGAGATAAGACACCTACAGAGGACGGAGGTGCTGGAAGTTCAAGAACCCTTTACAAAAGGTCAGAGGGGTTCCTCCGCAATGCCTCACAAGAAGAACCCTATACACTCCGAGAGGATATGCGGTCTCGCAAGGCTTATAAGGTCAAACCTAATTCCCGCTCTCGAAAACATAGCCTTGTGGCACGAGAGGGACATATCCCACTCATCTGTAGAGAGGGTAATACTTCCCGACTCTTCCATAGCCTTGGACTACATACTTAACCTCTTTTACGAAATCCTCAAAGGTTTAGTAGTCAACAAAGATAGAATGCTGAAGAACATGGAACTCTCAAAGGGTCTTTACTTCTCCTCAAAGGTTCTGGTCGCTTTGACCGAGAAAGGACTCAGCAGGGACAGAGCCTACGACATAGTCCAGAGGTGTGCCATGGAAAGCTGGAACTCGGAAAAGAGCTTTAAGGAGGTCCTCTCCGAAGATGAGGAAGTTAAGAAATTCCTTACACAAGAGGAGCTTGAAAAGATATTCGACCCCTGGGAGTTTTTAAAGCATCGAGACTATGTCTTTAAAAAGGTGTTCGGTTAGGATATAAGCTCTTCGAGCTTATCCCTCAATGCCTGATAGGTAGCTTGTCTTATAAGGTTCCTAATGTCTAAATCTTCAAAGGCTTTTTCTACCTCCTTTCTGACTATATCCGCTACCATCTCCCTTATATCAGCCATTCTCTCTTCGAGGGCTTTGGAAACCGCTTCCTTTATCATGTCTTCGGTCAGAGCCTGTGAAATTGTGGAGCTAACTTCCTCCGCACCGAGTTCAACCTTCGGGAGTTCAGAGGGTTCCTCAATCTTTACCTCTTCTTCGGATTGTTGGATTTCCTCTACCACTTCTTCCACAGGTGCGGTTTCCTCCACTTCGAAATCACCTTCCTCCATAACCTTCTCAAGAGCTTCAAGGGCTGGTATGTGTTCCTCTTCCTGTTTGGGAACTTCAACTTCTTCCACAGCTTCAGATTCCGCTGAGGGAGGTTCTATTTCCTCTATTACCTCTTCCACATCCACAGTCTCAAGCTCCTGAATGACCTCTTCCAATTGTTCCGTCTGTTCTTCCTTTACTTCTTCTATCTTTTCAAGCTCTTCTTCTAAGGATGTCTCCTCTTGTTGGACCGATTCCACCTCCACCTTCGGCTCTTCCACCTGTGTAGCAGGTGCGGATACCGCTTTGCTCTTTATGAGGTTGACCACGGTGTCAGGGTCCGTATCTCTCGAAAGGGACTCTTTGTCCGGAAGGGGTATCTTGCTTATGTCTATGGGAAAGAGGTCATCAACGAGAATTATGTATGGTTTGGAAGCCATAACGCTATCCTGGGAAAGCTCTGTGAGACCTTTTTCCGCTATAACACCGGAGATTGCGTCGAAGACGACCACTGAAGCGTCCTTACCTTTTTCCATAGCCTGCTTAACCGTCTTTACGGTAACTACCTCGTAGTCCGGTCCCAAGGATGCCTTCAGGGAATCTATTAAGGGTTGGTCAAAGGAAACTATGAGAATTTTTCCGGGTGTTGTAGGAACGCTTTCCTTCTCCATCTTACCGGCTTCAGGCAAAACCTCTTCTACTTCTTGGACAGGCTCTTCCCCACTACCCGTATCCAGGGAAGTATGCTCTATCTCTATCTCCTCCGTTTCCCCACCTATTTCCTGAACGAGGGATTCTATATCCTCTACTTTCTCCTGTTCGACCGTTTCTGGTTCTTCACGGGAAACTTCCTCTTCCGTAGGGAATTCTACAAGCTTCCTAACTATCTCCTTTGGAGATTCCTCCCTCGGGACGAGAATTTTGTGCTCCGCTATTATGTTGCTCTCATCAACGGGAAATAGCTCGTCATAAAGTATTACATACCTTGCGGTGCTGAACTTTTTAGTGTATAAGGTGTTTATGTCCTCCTCGGAAATGGCACCTGATATTGCGTCGTAAATAATTCCTTCTATGTCCGAGGGAATGACCTTTATGGCTTCCTCGCTGTTCTTGGCAATGTAAACCTCATGACCCTCCAAAGCCTTCTTAAGCTCCTCCGTCAAGCTCTTATCAAAAGAAACAATCAATACCTTCATGTCCCTACACCTCACCTCTTGCTTAATCTATCCTTAAGAATTCCATCTACCAGCTTCTTCATCTCTTCCACACTCTCCTCGGGAATAACTTTCAGCGTAGCCATTGTAAGTCTTAGGGCTTTAAGACGGTTCAAAAGCTCCTCCGTAAGTGCTCCTCTTTGGGCTATTTCGAATTCCTTCAGGGTAAAGTAAAAGATACTCAGGTAGAGAAGAAGGCTTGCAACTAAGAGACCCGTGTAAAAGGTGTTGCTCCCTACGAAGGATAGATACTCCTTAAGGTCTATCTTCCTAACATACAGAAACAGCTTCCCGTCCCTGACGGGCATTTCAACCTGAATGTAGTTGTCCCGCTCTTCGGGTGGCAGGGCGTTGGAACTTACAAACTTACCCGATGGCTCCTTTTTATACATGATTACAGTGTATTTTGGATAGGGAATACTTACCTTTTCAAGTCCGCTGTTCACACCAACAAAAAAGGCGCTGATGTTTGCAAGGAGTTTTGCGTCCCTTTCGTAGAGGTATGCGGTGAAGGATATGTATAGGGAAGCTATAACGAAAACGAGCAGGAATAACCAGAGGAAGAAGATAAAAGGCTTCCTCATGTCAATTTCCCCCTACCGTTATATCTTTAGCAAGCACTGAAGGTGAACCAATATTACCATAAAACTTAAAATCGCTCCCTACAGCGATAATTTTATTCCAAAGGTCGAGGACATTTCCCGCAACGGTTACACCCCTTACCGCATGAGCAGGTTTTCCTCTCCTGTAAAGCACTCCCGATGCACCGAGGGAAAACTCTCCGGATATGGGGTCAACGGTGTGCAATCCCATAAGCTCCAGCACGAGAAAGGCCTCTTCCTCGGAAGAGAGCATCTCTTGAAGGGAAACGCTTCCTTTCTGGAGAAATAGGTTCGTTATACCGCTCGATGGCAGACTCCTGAAGCTCCCCCGTTCGGAATTTCCTGTGGGTTCTTGATTAGAGAGGTTTGCGGTGTATAGGCTGTGCAGAAAACCCTTAAATATACCCTTCTCTATAACCGTATTCCTCTTCCTGGGGACTCCTTCCGCATCGTAGGGTGTGGTCATAAATCCTCCTTCGAGAGTTCCGTCGTCAATCACGGTAAGAAGCTCGTTTGCCACGCTTTCACCTACCTTATCCTTGAGTAGAGTTTTTCCCTTAACGTAGGCGTCTCCCAAGAACATGGCGGAGAAAACTTCCAAAAGCATGGCGGAGCTTTCACGGAAAAAGACAACGGGCATGACTTTTGTCTGAAGGGGTTGTGGGTTGAGTAGGGACACGCTCTTGAAGACCGCATCTTGAACGAGGTCTTCGGGGTCTATTTCGGAGAGTCTCCTCGCACCCCTGAATTCCCAGGATATGGCTGAGTCTCCGTCCGACTGGGCGAGGGGTGATATCATGGCGGTATAGTAGGTTCCTTCATAGGAAAACTCAACTCCGAAGGAGTTCTTTAAACTCAACTCAAAAACTCCCTCCGTCAGGTTGGTTTTTCTTACACCCTTTATTCTCGCATCGGTCTCCTTTGCTTTTTTTTCGAGATTGAGGACGAACTCTATCTTGTCCTCGAGAGGGAGATTTACACCTTCCCGGTCGTATGTGGATTGAACGCTGGATTTCTCTAACTTTTCGAGGAAGGCGTTTCCCGGGTCGGGATTTTGTAGCTCGCACATTTCCATAGCCTTTTTGACTATGTCCTCTACATTTTCCTGAGAGGGGTTGGTAGCGTAGGCAAACCCTATTCTCTTGTCTTTTAGGACTCTAATCCCCACTCCTACCTCTTCGGAACGGGAGAGGTTTTCGAGGTTTTCGTCGGAGACGTCTATCTTGGTTTTTCTCGTTCTTTGAAAGAACAGCTCGTATTCGAAGCCCGGTTTTATGTATCGCTTGACAAGGTTCTCTATCTCTTGCATCCTCAAAATTTTACTATACCCTCCTCCTGTCTCTACCCCTTATATAGACTACATCGGTCATCTCGTATATTCTCGATACGGTGCTCGGTCCGAGCCTCTCTTCCAAAAGTGCCTTGGGTAGCTCAATGTCTTCTCCTATGACCTTTCTTATCTTTTTGCTCTTTTTCTCCTCACCTGTGAGGGAAAAGTTGGTGGTTATTATGGTGCTTTTTAGGTTGTTGTATCGGTAAGAGATTATGTAGGATATAAGTTCCCTCTGCCATTCGGAGAGTCTCTCGCTTCCCAGGTCGTCGAGCACTATCAGGGGGTGGTTGAGTATCGCTTTTATGGCTCTGTTGGTTTTGCGCTCTTCTATGAGGGATTTGAGCCTGTATATAAGGTCCTTGGTGTCGAAAAATATTCCCCTTATTCCCTTATCCCTGTATATCTTCTTCAGTATCCCCACCGCTAAGTGGGTTTTTCCAACTCCGGGTGGTCCCACAAAGGTTATTCCTTTTCCTTCCGCAGGGTCAAAATTGGCAGCGTAGCTTAGGGCTTCCGTGTAGGCTATGGTTTCGGACTGGTTTTCGAACTTGTAATTTTCCAGCTCCGCATCCCAGAAGCGTTTCGGTATTTGCAAAGACTTATTTATGTCCTGCTGTGAGAACCTGCACTCGCACAGACCCACACCACCGTCTTTCTTGACAAAACCCGTTCCCTTACAGATTGGACAGGTCGCTTCCATTAAGGATAATTTAATCCCGATATGGTTCTCAGATAGGTTTTTGCATAGTCGTAAAAGGAAATGTAAGCTAAACCCACGGAAACCCAGAGCAGAGGAACACCCCAGGAATGTCCCATCATTATCAGCAGTATAGCGGTGAATTCCGCAGAGGTCTTAGCTTTTCCCAGAAGGGAAGCTCCGAATGGATTTCCCTGGAAGGTTGCGGTGCCTCTCAAAACCGATACGCTGAGTTCTCTGAAGGTAAGCAGTATCACCGGAATGGAGCTTACCTTACCCACTTCTACGAGAGCTATGAGGATAGAAAGAACGAAGACCTTATCCGCCAGAGGGTCGAGTATCTTTCCAAAACCGCCGTCCTCTTTCTGTTTGCGGGCTACGATACCATCCGCAAAGTCCGACAAGGCTCCCAAGAGGGTAAGTATCACCGCAGGTGTGTATTGTTCTTCGAGGATAAGAATTGCTATTGGCAGGGCTATAACTATGCGCAGAACCGTGAGGAAGTTCGCCATAGAAGTAAAATTATAGGGCATGGAATTCATTCTTTCCTTCGGGGTGGGGTTTGTTTCCGGGATTATATACAACGAGCATCTCTACAGACAGTCCCGAAGGTTTCCAAACAGTAGAGTGTTTCTGGGTTCTTTGATTAGGCTGTCCTTTGCAGGTGCCGTAGCGGTGGTTATCCTTATGCGCTTTGGAACGAAGGGTGTGCTTGCCATGATTTTGGGTTTTCTGGTAGCTAAGTTCATACATGTTCTTTTAAGGGGATTTCTGGTTGTAAGATATAAGGGTGGAGGCTCTGAACAACTTAATAAAGCTGATAAATGAACCTCTGGTTCAGTTCTTTCTCTGGGTCGGTGTTCTCTTCGTTATAGCGAGCATCTTCGTGGAAAGGAGAATATCCTTCTGGATATCTTCCGTAGGAGCTACATACTTCTGGATAAAGTATCAGGACCAGACGGTAGCCCTGAAAGCGTGGCTGATAATCTTCACCATATTTGCGGTAATACTTATACTCAAGCAGGCTTTTAACCTGAATGTAGTTTTGCTTCTTAAAGGCAAGAAGAGATGTCCAATGTGTTGCGAGGAGGCTTACAGGAAGGCAAAGGTGTGTCCCCACTGCGGGTATAGGTTTGTCTCGGAACAGGACGAGTGCAAGAGCTAACTTGATAATACGGCCCGTGCGGTTAATTTATAACCGATGGGTGTTAGAGAACTTGTTAAGGTTATAAAGGAAGAGGTTCTGAAAAAGCTGGAAGAGGACAAGAGGAGAAGGAAAGAGGGCTTTAGACTGAGATTATTTATCCCACCAAATAGAGAGAAAGGAAATCACGGGCTTGAAAGGAACAGGGGAGTATCGTAAAATATATACTTCTGGTAGGGGCCGTAGCTCAGCTGGGAGAGCGCCGATATGGCATGTCGGAGGTCACGGGTTCAAGTCCCGTCGGCTCCACCAGGAGCTGGTCCCGAGAGCCGGTAGCTCAGTCGGTAGAGCAACGGCCTTTTAAGCCGTGGGTCCCGGGTTCGATCCCCGGCCGGCTCATACCAAAACCAACGTAGGATAAAATCCTCTCCCGATGAGGAACGAAAATGTATCCATAGCTCTCGTCCACTACCCTGCCATGGACAGGGAGGGAAAGACCATAGTAACCTCCTTCACAACCATGGACCTCCACGACATAGCCCGTCCCGCCAGAGCCTACGAAGTCCGCAGGTTTTACATAGTTCAACCCATAGACGCCCAGAGGCTCGTTATAGAAAGGCAAATAAATTACTGGCTTTCGGAAGAGGGTAGAACCGCAAACCCGACCCGATACGAGATAGTCCAGCTCGTAAGTCTAAAATACACACTCGACGAGGTGGTGGAGGACATAGAAAGGGAGAGGGGAAAGAGACCCCTCCTGGTGGGAACGGATGCGAGAACTTACCCTAACACGGTAGGATATAAAGAGCTGAGCGAAGAGATACACAAAAGGGAGGAGGAGTTCTTGATAGTATTCGGAACGGGATACGGGATACCACCCGACATGATGAGAACCTTCGATTACATATTGGAACCCATTTACGGTGCGGGAGACTGGAACCACCTATCGGTGAGAAACGCCGTTGCCATAATACTTGATAGACTCTTTAGCAGAAACAGGTGCTGAAGGATGATATACCACTTAGCCATACTTCTGAGGGATTACTTCTTTGCCTTTAACGTCTTTAAATACATCACCTTTAGGTCCTTCACCGCCATACTGATAGCATTCTTCATAACGCTACTGCTATCACCCACCTTTATGAAAAAGGTTGCCCGCCTCCAGAGGTTCTTAGGTGGATACGTCAGAGAATACACGCCCCAGCATCACGAGAACAAGAAATACACCCCCACAATGGGGGGAATAGTGATAATCACCGTAATACTCATAAGCTCCGTCCTGCTGATGAGGCTCGACATAAAATACACGTGGGTCCTCGTATTCTCGACCCTCAGCTTCGCCCTGATAGGACTTATCGACGACTGGGTAAAGCTTAAAAACAAAAAAGGACTGTCCATTAAATCGAAGTTCACAGCCCAGATTATCTTTGCCACCATAACTGCCCTTCTCATATTCGAATGGGTGGGACTCGAAACCAAACTCTACTTTCCATTCTTCAAAGAGCTTGCGGTGGATTTGGGATGGCTCTATATACCCTTTGCGGTTTTCGTTATTGTAGGGACCGCTAACGCGGTGAACTTAACGGACGGTCTCGACGGTTTGGCAATTGGACCCTCAATGACCACCGCAACAGCCCTCGGGGTGATAGCCTACGCAGTGGGACACTCCAAAATAGCGGAATACCTCGGGATACCCAGCGTCCCCTTTGCGGGAGAGATAACTGTGTTCTGCTTTGCCATAGTGGGTGCGGGACTCGGATTTTTGTGGTTCAACGCATATCCCGCTCAGGTTTTCATGGGAGATGTGGGAGCCTTGGGATTGGGTGCCGCACTTGCCACGGTCTCTATACTGACCAAGTCCGAGTTCATGTTAGCGGTAGCGGGGGGAGTTTTCGTGTTCGAGACCATAACGGTGATACTGCAGATTATTTACTTCCGAGCCACGGGAGGCAAAAGGCTTTTCAAGAAAGCTCCCTTCCACCATCACCTCGAGGAGAAAGGTCTCGACGAACCCAAAATAGTGGTGCGCATGTGGATAGTCTCCGTTCTGCTTGCAATAGTGTCGGTAGCGATGCTGAAGCTCAGGTAAGCCTCTTAAGAAAACTGGAGACCCCGTCCAGCACTATGTGAACCGTATCCGCAGCGATAACGCCGAGAACCCAGTATAAAGCCCACTCGCTCCTGAAAAGCTCGTTCAGGTAGTAAAAGGGATTGAAGTCCGAGAGGTATAATCCCAGCCCCTCGTCGAACAGGGAGACCACACCCAGAAGGACGAAGTATAAAAACAGAGCTACCATCACCAGGTATAGAAGACGCAGGAGGCTACCTATTACTGGTAGGTGAGAAAGTCCCCTGTGCTTTGAAAAGCTCTGATAGGGATACCATATACACCTTAAAAGACTCCACCTCTTTGAAGGTTTGGAGTTGGGGAGGTCTATATCAGGAGATAGGAAGAAGGTTCCGACGAGATAACCGACTCCGAAGGGAACATAGAACTCCCTCGGGAGGAAGTATAAGAACAGGGGAAGAGCGGTAAGGTTTACGAGGTCGTGGGTCCTACCCAGAGCCATCTTCCGCCTCTACATCTAGAAGGGTCAGGAAACCATCTTCCACAGAATAAACTACCCTTGCCCTGCGACCACCTTTCAAGAATTCCAGAAGCCTCTCGTCCCTGCACACGAGCGTTTTTCCCTCCAGAACCACCTTTGCCCAACCAGACCTTCCCCTGACACCCTCAAGAACGACCGGCTCAGAGAGGAATACGGGAGGTGGATTTTTCTCTCCAAAAGGTTCGAGCCTCTTTATGTCTTCCATAACGAACCCGTTAAGCTTCGATAGGGGAAACTCCATGTCGATGTATAGGGGAGGAGGTTCCTTGGGGACATGGCTGAAAACCTGGTCCGCTTCCCTGCTAAACCTCTCGAGGAGAGAGCTTTCCAAGGTAAGTCCCGCAGCCTGCATGTGCCCGCCCCACTTTACGAACATGTCCGAGAGCCTGCTCAAGCCAGAGTAAACGTCTATACCCTCAACGGACCTAACCGAACCTACCGAGTGCCTGCTTCCCACGGAAAACACCGCAACAGGTTTGCCGAGTTCAGAAGCGAGCCTGCCCGCTACTATGCCCAGAACGCCCACAGCCCAACCCGGACTCCACAGGGAGATAAAGTTCCTTTCCGTAAGCTCAAGAGCTTTAGGATACGCTTCCCTGTAAACCCTGTCGCTTATAACTCTCCTCTTCAAGTTCAAGGAGTCCACCTTCCTTGCCAAGAGCCTTGCTCTCCTCTCATCCCTTTCCGTCAAAAGGCTCAGGGAAAGCTTCGGATTGCTCACCCTGCCCGGTGCGTTTATCCTCGGTGCTATGGAAAAAGCTATGTCCCTCGCACTCACTTTATCCCTCAAGCGGGAAACTTCCAAAAGAGCCTTTATTCCCGGTCTGTTGACTTCTCCTGAGAGAACCTTTTCCAAAACCCTCAGCCCCTTACTAACGAGTATCCTGTTGGTAATGTTCATAGGCATAACGTCCCCTACCGTTCCGAGAGCCACAAGGTCCAGAAAGATCCTCACATCTAAATCCAGACCCAGCCTTCTTGCCAGCAGGACAGCCATGTAAAAGCTCATTGCGGAAGAGGAAAGCTCCCTCATGTCAGAAGGAGCGGTTTCGGAAAGCTTGGGATTAATAAGAAGTCCTCTCCTCGGAACCCTTTCGGGAACGTTGTGGTGGTCTATAACTATAACGTCAATGCTCGAATTCTCTATCTCGTCCACCGCAGAGGTGCCGTTGTCCACCGTTATGAGCAGGTCCGCATACTTGGAAAACACCGACATAAGCTCCCCGTTGAGTCCGTAGCCGGTTCCCCTGCTCGGAAGGACGGGAACAACCTTTGCCCCCGCTTCTCTTAGAACCTCATACAGTATTGCGGTTCCGGTGATGCCGTCCACATCGTAATCCCCGAATATAACTATCCTCTCTCCTCTCCTAACCGCAGAAACTATCCTCTCAACACTTTCCTCCACATTGGGAAGGTGTGAGTAGGAAGGCAAATCCTTCAACCTCAGCTCAAACACCCTATCGGGGTCCTCTTCAAAGCCCCTGTTAACCAAGAGCTGAGCCAAAACCCTGCCGTATCGACTTACGAGCTGATGGGAAGGTTCCAATCTATCGCTTAAAAGTTCCCACCTCTTTCCCGAGACACCTTTCATCGCTTCTCAATTATAAGCTTGCTGAGGATAAAGTTCAGACCCCTGACACCGTAATCTAAAGCGGAAATCAGTATCAGAGCTATGGATATAACTTCCAAAACTTCGAAGGTTTTTAGAATGAAGTCCTTCGGACTTATATTACAGACAAAACCCGTCAGAACCGTCAAGGAAACCAGAAAGGTCGTCGCCTTACCCAGAGGAGACGGCTCAGGCACAAAACCGAACCTCCTGAGAATGAGGGTCCCTCCGACCAAGAAGAGGTCCCTCGCAACGAGCAGTTGGATTAGATATGGGGAAGCTTTCAGCTCGGTGTAAAAGGTTATGGACAAAAGCCCGAAGAAGAGCAGAACCTTGTCCGCAATAGGGTCGAGCATCTTCCCCAAGTTGGAAACAGCCTTCAAAAGCCGAGCGAGAGTGCCGTCAACCGCATCGCTGAGCGCTAAGATTACAAAAAGCCCGAGAGCCATCTCCACCTCTCCACGATAGGTGAGAATAAAAACGTATGGAGAGAGAATTAGCCTGAGCATGGATATGGTGTTGGGAAGTTTCTTCATCTCTTCCTTTCTCTTATTATCCCGAGAACGAGAGAGACCGCTTCCTCAACGGTTTTTCCAGTCGTATCTATGACCACCGCATCGGGAGCGGGTTTGAAGGGGTATTCCTTCCTTTGAGTATCTCTCCTGTCCCTCTCGACAATATCCCTCAGAATTTTCTCGTAGCTCGCTTCCTTGCCTGCTTTGAGGAGCTGATTGTATCGTCTCTTTGCCCTCTCTTCGGGAGAAGCGGTTATAAATATCTTCACCTGTGCATCGGGTATTATGTTGGTGCCCGCATCCCTGCCTTCCACGACCGCCTGCCCGTTTCCTATCAACTCCCTAAAGCGCCTGTTTATGTATTCCCTAAACCTTCCCACGGTCCCCACGAGGGAAGCCATTTTACCCACCTCTTCCGAACCGAGTTCCTTATTCACCTCCCTTCCGTTTACCTTTACTACGGTTTCTCCCACCTTCGGGATTATCTCCAAACTGCTCAGCAGGGGTTCTATATCCTCCCAGGAAACGCTTTCAAGTCCTTCCGGATGCCGGAGAAGAAGCATATAACCCACCGCCCTGTAGGCAAGCCCCGTCTCTAAGTAGGGAATTTTCAGCTCCAGGGAAATCCTCTTGGCTATCGTGCTCTTTCCGCTCGCAGCGGGACCGTCTATGGCAACCTTCATAGAGAAATATATTAGAACTCGCTACCGGAAGATATACCGCTGAGTTTGAGTTCCAGGTCCGAGGGTTTTGTAGCGTAAAGTATAGCGGTGTGAAAGTCTATCAAGCCCTGTCTGTAAAGCTCCTCAAGGTGCTGGTCAAAGGTCTGAGTTCCGTAAGCGGACTTACCCTTAGCTATAAGGTCAGGTATCTCGTCCAGCCTGTTGGGGTCCAGGAGAGCCTCCTTAATCGCTCCCGTGTTTATCATTATCTCCACAGCGGGGATGGAACCTTTTCGGTCTGCTCTCGGAAGGAGTCTCTGGGAAAAAACCGCAATCAAAGTTCCCGCAAGCATCTGCCTTATCTGATCCCTTACCTCGAGCTTGAACATACCTATCAACCTGTTCACCGTTTCCTTTGCGTCCAAAGTGTGCAGGGTGGAAAGAACCAGATGACCCGTTTCCGCAGCCTGAAGGGCTATCTCCGCAGTTTCCGTATCCCTTATCTCACCAACCATTATCACGTCCGGGTCTTCCCTGAGAGCGGCTCTGAGACCCCTGGCAAAGCTCTTGGTGTCTATACCTACCTCCCTCTGAACTATGTAGCAGTTTTTATCCCTTAGCAGGTATTCTATGGGGTCCTCTATGGTAACTATTACCCTTCTGAACCTCTGGTTCATCTCCTCTATTATCGAAGCGAGGGTGGTTGACTTCCCCGAACCCGTAGGACCCGTAACGAGAACGAGACCCTTGGTGTGAGACAGAACGGTTTTGAGCATAACTTCCGGAAGGTTCAGCGTGTTAAAAGGTGGTATCTGGAAGGGAATTACCCTGAAAGCCATACCGGAAGTTCCCCTCTGTTTGAAGACGTTGACCCTGAACCTCGAAACCTTGGGAAGGGAATAGGATATGTCTATCTCCCCGAATTCCTCGAACTCTTTCATCTTCTTTTCGCTCTTGCCTACTACCTCTTTTAGGAACATGTCAAAGTGTTCAGAAGTTATCACGGGGAACTCGTCATCCACATGGAGTTTCTTGTGTATCCTGTAAACCGGCTTTGAACCTACCTTTATGTGTATGTCCGAAGCGTCAAGCTCAATCGCCTTCTTCAGTATCAGCTGTAACAAGTCCCGCTACCTCCCTTACCTTTGTTTCTATCTCCTGAGCAAGCTCAGGATGTTCTTTTAAGTATCTCTTTACCTGCTCCTTACCCTGACCAAGTCGAAGGTCCCCATAACTATACCAGGAACCGCTCTTGGTGAGAACGCCCTTATCGACCGCAACATCTATCAGGTCGCAGAGCTTACATATACCCTCACCGTAAATCATGTCGAACTCCGCTTCCTGGAAGGGTGGAGCGAGCTTATTCTTTACCACTTTAACCTTAACCCTGTATCCCACCTTCTCGTTTCCTTCCTTTATGTCCCCGACCCTTCTGACTTCGAGCCTCATGTCGGAGAAGAACTTTAAAGCACGCCCTCCGGGCGTAGTTTCAGGATTTCCGAACATAACTCCTATCTTTTCCCTTATCTGATTTATGAATATCAGAGCGGTGTTGCTTTTGTGGACGATACCCTTTAGCTTCCTCAGAGCCTGGGACATTAAGCGAGCCTGTTTGCCCACCTGAGCCTCTCCCATCTCTCCCTCAAGCTCGTCCCTCGGAACGAGTGCAGCAACCGAGTCAACCACTATAACGTCAACCGCACCGCTGTTTATAAGACTCTCCGCTATCTCAAGAGCCTGCTCCCCGTAATCGGGCTGGGATATGTATAGGTTTTCCACGTCAACTCCGAGATTTTTAGCATATTTGGGGTCCAGAGCGTGCTCCGCATCTATAAAGACAGCTACACCGCCTCTCTGCTGTGCCTGAGCTATAACGTGAAGGGCAAGGGTGGTTTTACCCGAAGACTCCACGCCGAATATCTCTATTATCCTGCCCCTCGGAATTCCTCCTATGCCTGTGGCTATGTCCAAAGCAAGGGAACCTGTGGGTATTACCTCTACCTTTATCCCCTCCGCAGCTCTCAGAGGCATAATGGCACCTTTGCCGAACCTCTTTTCGATGTTAGCTATCGAGGCTTCGAGAGCCTTTTTCTTTTCCTGAAGCACCTTCTGAGCGGTTTCCTGTGCCATAAAATCAGACCTCCACAATTCTGGGAACTACGAAAAATCCCTTCTCCTCTTCGGGAGCGTTCATAAGAGCTTCCTCTCGAGGCAGAGACTCCCCGGGTTTGTCCTCTCTCATGGGAGTTCTGCTAACTTTTTGAATGTAAGGTTCTACATTTGAGGTGTCAAGCTCGTCGAGCTCTTTGACGAACTCGAGAATGTCCGCCAGTTGCTTGCTAAAGAGCTGGATTTCTTCCTCTTTAAGTTCCAACCTTGCTAAAAGAGCTATCTTTTCCACCCACTTCCTATCGACCATAGTTATTAATATAAGGCAAATCGAAAGTCTACCGTTCAATAACTCCTCCCCAACTTCTCGTATATGTCCTTCAGGTGAATTCTCCAGTATATAGGTCTTCCGTGGGGGCAGACGTGGGGGTTTTCGAGGTTCTTCCACACCTCTATAAGCCTCTTCATATCCTCCTCACTTAGAGGCTCACCAGCCTTTAAAGCGGATTTGCAGGCTATCTGGTCCGCATCGGGTCTATCTTTGAGCTTTTCGTAATTGTGTCTTTCGGATATGAGGTGCTGGTCGAAGAAGTATAGATAGTCCCCCCGCTGAGCGAGAATTATCGTGTCGTTTATCTGCCCTATTACACGGAAGCTGTCCTCGTATTTTGGAACATCCTGAGAAAGGTAATCGGGAAGAGCATATTCTTTGGAACTCAAGGCTTCCTTTAAAAGGCTCAGGACCTTTCTTTCCTTGACGAACCTGACCTCCCTCTTCTTGGGGTGAACGTTAAAGTCAATTAGGAAGGGAGGAAGCTCTATAAAAATCACGCCGAGGGTTTTGTATCCCAAAACCTTCTTAAGAAACTCCTTAATGTTTCTCGAGGCTATAGGTCTTGAGTTAATGAACACATAATACTTTCCCTGCTTAACATTTCTCCTCAAGAACACCTTAACCTTTAAGAACTCTTTTTCCTCCTCAAAGACCTCGAATTTTTCTTCAAAAAGGCTTTCAACCCGCGTTCTGAGGTCGGAAGGTTTCAAAAGCAAAATCTCCCTTGCGTTCGAGTAAAGAGAAAAACCCACATTAGGGTTTACAAGAGCGTATTCTTTTAAAAGTTCGGTAATCCTGTTCCTTTCTGTATCCTCTCTCTTGAGGAACTTTCTCCGAGCGGGGAGATTGAAGAAGAGGTCTTTCACCTCCACCTCCGTTCCCACAGGCATTCCTACCTTCTCCACACCCTTTACTTCCCCGCCTTTCACGAGCATTTTAAGACCGAAGTTTTCCTGAAAATACCTGGACTTGAGGATCATTCTGCTTACGCTGGCTATTGAGTGGAGAGCCTCACCCCTAAAACCGTAGCTGGACAGGTTTAAAAGGTCCTTTTCACTCTCTATCTTGCTGGTGGCACCCTCGAGTATAACCTTACTGAAATCCTCCGGATGTATTCCCGTTCCATTATCACGAACGAGGATAAAGCGCTTACCGCCTTTGGATATTTCAACCTCTATTTGGGTCGCCTTAGCGTCGAGGGAATTTTCTACAAGCTCCTTAACTACATCCGCAGGGGACTCTATGACCTCCCCCGCCGCTATCTTGCTTCTTACCTCCGGGGGAAGAATTTTTACAAACATTCAGTCGGTTAAGCTCCCATCTTTTGCAGTATCTCCTCGGGTATTTCAAAGTTGGCTATGACCTGCTGAACGTCCTCAAGGTCGTCCAAGGCTTCTATCAACCTTATGACCTTCTTGGCAGTTTCCGGGTCATCTACGGAAACGGTAGATATGGGTATCCAGGTTATCTGAGCCTTCTCTATAGGGACTCCCATCTTCTCAAGAGCTTCTTTAACCTCGTATAGGCTTTCGGGAGAAGTGTATATGAGATGAACCTCACTACCAGTTTGTATGTCCTCCGCTCCGGCTTCTATGGCTTTTTCAAATATTTCCTCCTCCGATATTTCCGATGCGGGAACCTCTATGGACCCTTTCCTCTCGAAAAGGTAGGAAACGCATCCCGAAGACCCTAAGCTGCCTCCGTGCTTGGAAAAGGCATGCTTTACCTCGGAGGAGGTCCTGTTTCTGTTGTCGGTGGTGGCAAGAACCATAACCGCTACTCCACCGGGAGCGTATCCTTCGTATATAACCTCCTCGAAGGTTTCTCCCTCAAGCTCACCGCTTCCCTTCTTTATGGCTCTCTCTATGGTTTCCATGGGCATGTTAGCCCTCTTAGCCTGCTCTATTGCGGTTCTCAGTCTTGGGTTGAACTCGGGATTTGGTCCTCCGAGTCGTGTAGCCACCGTTATTTCCCTTATCAGCTTGGAAAAGAGCTTACCCCTCTGAGCATCTATCTTTGCCTTCTTGTGCTTTATCTGTGCCCAATGACTGTGCCCTGCCATCTTCTGACCTCCGAATGTAATAATTTATGAAAAATTTTCCCGACGGAAAAGGGGAAAAGTGTTTCAACCTGCTTGGCATCATAAAAGCCTTCTACATACAGGGTGTTATAATCACTGAAAAACCTAAAAAGGAGGTATAGAGCCATGGGAGTTCATAAACTACAGCCCAGAGACCATCTCAAGCCTCAAAACTTAGATGGTATATCCAACGAGCAGATTGAACCCCACTTTGAAGCCCACTACAAGGGTTACGTAACCAAGTATAACGAAATTCAGGAAAAGCTTGCGGACCAGAACTTTTCCGACAGGAGCAAGGCAAACCAGAACTACTCCGAATACAGGGAGCTGAAGGTGGAGGAAACCTTTAACTACATGGGAATAGTTCTTCACGAGCTTTACTTCGGACATCTCGGTGCCAAGGGAGAGCCTTCGGAAGCTTTCAAGAAGAAGGTGGAGGAAGACCTCGGAAGCTGGGATGCATGCGTTGCGGAGCTGAAAGCCTGTGCGGTCGCTTTCAGGGGTTGGGCTGTTTTGGGGCTTGACCTCTTTTCAGGAAGGCTCGTGGTGAACGGGCTGGACGCTCACAACGTCTATAACTTCCACGGTTTTATCCCCATAATAGTGATAGACACTTACGAGCATGCCTACTATGTGGACTACAAGAACAAGAGACCTCCTTACGTTGATGCTGTCCTTAAGAACCTCAACTGGGAAGTTATAAATGCCCGCTTTGAGAAGGCTATGAAAGCCTGCGAGGCTATGAAGGATTACATAGGTTAAAATCCACGGGGGCGAATGCCCCCGTCCTTCAAAACTCAGAAGACTATACTAATACTTATGAAGTTTTTGAAACTTTTAATTGCTTTCTTTATACTGTGCTCACCTGCACTTTCAAAGGATACGGGTTTTACACAGGAAGACAGGGAAAGGCTCATAAGGCTTGAGACCACACTGAAGGTGTTTATGGAACAGACGGACAAGAGGTTTACGGAACTCAGGGAGGATATGAATAAGAGATTTGAGCAGGTTAACAATGAACTCAACAGATTGGTAAACATAATGGTGGGTATATTTGCGGGACAGATAGCGTTGGTTGTGGCGGTTATAGGTTTTGCCTGGTGGGATAGAGAAAAGGCAAAAACCGATAAGGAGCTTGCGGAAATTCTCAAGCAATACGGTTTGATGTAGTATGAAAGAAACGAGAATTGTCAAATACATCAAGAGCCTTATAAGAAATCACAAATACATGACTACAGAGGACATAATGCTCGTTCTTGAGAGGTATTACAAGCTACCCATAAACGTTCCGTCGGTTTACTACAAATACAAGAAGATAATAAGGGAGTGCAGGCAGGAAGTTTATAGGGAAAGGCAGAGAGAAAAGAGAAAACTCAATAAAAGAGGTGAAGATTGAGACCTTCTTCCTCTTTTAGTCTCTTGCGAACCTTCAGGAAAAAGTCAACCGCTGAGTCCTTGTCCTTGAAAAATCCAACTCGGAATCCGTCTCTGGTAACGGAGAAGGGTCTTGAGGTGTTGGTTGAGTTTGCGAACCTCCTCCTGTCGGATTCGTAGATGTCCACCTGAAGGTTAACGGGGCTTACGTAGGCTATAAAGCTGTCCGGGCTGACGCTTTCGGAAACTCTCCCCTTTATCTCTTTATACAGCTCCGAGTCCGTTTTAGAGAGGAGACCTTCGGAGCAAACTTCGTCAACCTTCAAACCGAACCAGTTAAGGTCTGCATCAGCTTCGAGTATGCACAGAGACAGTCCTTCCTCTTTTGCTTCTTGGCATATGGCTTTGAGAACCTTTCCCCATCTGTTCATAGGGATATTATATCCTGTAATCCCTTTCCTATGAGGACTATAAAGGACTTGCCCTCGTATCCCATTGCAGGCGTTCCCACATCGAGGTCTCCGAAAACGTAGTGCACGAAGACTGGGTAAGGCAAGTCTTTGAACTTGACTATACCCTTTGCCCTATATATGTTATCTGGGAGATTTTTGAAGAACTTTTCAAGCTCATCGTATTCGATTTCTTTGTCAAACTCTATAACTCTCTGCCCCATGTCCTCGTGGGAGTGGAAGTGAACCTCCTCTTTAAGCTCTATGGGGCTTCCCACACCGCTGAAGACTTCTTTCGGAACAGCCCCTTTAACGGCTCTGTAAATCTTGTATATGTTCTTCTTTTCCTCGGAAGAGAACAAGTTTTCCAACTTGTAGTTTGCCTTTATGTTTTTGACCTCTTCCTCGACTTTTCTCAGCTCTTCCTCGCTTACGAGGTCAACCTTGTTGAGGACGATTATGTTGGAAGATGCGAGCTGATACTTGGCGGTATCTTCGTCCTTATACTTGAAGAAGTTCTTTGAATCCACCACGCATATCACACCCTCAACCGCAGTTCCTACGGTTCTAAGGCTGAATATTATCGGGAACGGTTCGGAAGTTCCCGATGTTTCCACTATTATCACGTCGGGCGAGTAATCCTGCATTATCTTCATAACTGAGCTTTCAAATTCCTGAGAGAGCTTACAGCATATACACCCTTCCTCTATCTCCAATACCTCCGAGTAGGCGTTTTTAAGGATTTTTCCGTCAAGCCCCACCTCACCGAACTCGTTCACAACTATTGCCACCTTCTTATCCTTAAGGTGCTCTTTAACGGAGTTCAGAATTAGGGTCGTTTTACCGCTACCCAGATACCCGGTTATGACGAAGGAAGAGACCATCCTTTAACCTCCTTTGAACTTGAATACGAACCTTCTGACCTTACCTCCCGTTTCAGAAGCTATCGGCTCACACTTTGCCACCAGAAGGAAGAAAACTTCCCTGTTTGCATCGCTCAGGGTCTCAAAGTTAGCCTGACCTTTGCTTATTACCAAGTCCGAAGCGTAAAAGGTATTTCTGAACTCTTCCGAACAATCTTCGAGCCATGTTCCCACCTTGCCGGAGCCGTTATCAATTACCTTGCAGAGTTTGGTCATAGAAACCTCCTCGGCGTCCTCGTAGGTCGCATCGTTGAGTATGGGTTTTCCCTTTACACCGTAAAGGACCTCTTTACCCATAGATAGGAGTTCCTCGACTAAAATCTTGTCGAAGGCTATCTCTCCTGCGTTATCCCCTATTATGAAAACCCTCTCAGCATCTTTGAGCTTCTTCTTAAAGGTTTCATAATCCCACACGACGAACTCCGAGTTCATGAGGTTTAAAATGTCCCTCCTAAGGTCAAAGTCTCCCCTTATGGCAAAGTCTATGTAGTTTCCCACTGCGGAAACCTTAAGGGAAAAGGCAAGACTGTCCTCTTGAGAGTTTCTCATGGGTTTTATCTCCTTAAGAAGATCCAAGGCTATCCTGTTTGCAAGCTTCTTCTGAGCGTAGAAGGGGTCTTCCTTTCCCGTTATATCTTTGACTATTTGCTGTATAAAGTAAGCGTAGTAAGCCGGGGATTTGTCAAAGCTGTCGAACTTAGAGAGAAGCTTCAGGGAACGAACCGCTATCTCCTTTTCGATTTTTTTATCGAGATTGAGCTTCCTGACCGCATTCAATCCTTGATTTATAAGACAGGGAATACACTGGGGGTATGCATTCATGACTTTTTAATATACAGCACCGACAGGACCGCAAGGAAGAGGTTCATCCAGTATAGTATCAAAAGGGATACGGGAATTGTAATTATAAAGACGAAGGTTAAAAAGAAAGCTATCATCCCCACGGTTATTATCAGGGACCAAATCCCACCGACGGACACGTATCTGCCGGAAAAACTTTCCCCTATAAAAGAAGGTGTGAACATCTTTAAAACTTCCATGAAGGCACTCCCAAAGTCCGGCTTCTCCCTTATGGACTTAGAAAAGAGAAGGGGAATTGCATAAACGAGCCACATAACCACCAGAAGGATAAGGACGGATAAGGCTATCATAGAACCCGTGAAGCCCTCTCTCAGGTCTCCGTAAGTTATAATGTCCGAAAAGGCTCCCAACGAGCCGAAGATTATTCCGAACACCACCAAAACCGCAATACCCAAAAGCGACAGGACGAAAAACCCCAAAGACATACCGAAACCTGCACCAAGATACTCTCTGAAAACATCTCCGATTTTAAGTTCTTTTATCTTTTCCTCGAAGCTATCCCCATCTTTGAGCGAGTAGGCAACGTAGAGAACGAAACCGTAATAGAAAGCTCCCGAAAGGAAGTTTACAAAGAAGCCGAGTATGGGAACCATGGAAAGTAGAGTAAAGACCACCACCAGAGCGGACCAGCTAAGCGCAAGACCTACATTCGACCTCACAAGTTTATTTGTTATGGAGAAGGCACCGCCTTCGGCGGTCTTTTCAAACTCTATTTTTATCAGAGAAGAGTGCTTCTGAGCTATAAGCTTGAGCTTGTTCACAGCTTCTTCATCTTTCACGTATATGGATATACCTTTTTCACCTTTAAGTTTCTCAAATTCCTCTTTGCTAAGCCCAATCGTTGAAGAAAGAACGGAGAATATGAAGTCGTCCGGGATTGATGGGTTTGCCTTTTCTATTTTTACCTTAACAGCCATTATGTTAATTTTACAATTTTGCAAGTTCCCTGAGCCTGTTAAGATTTACCAGGTCCATATTATCCTCTTTTGGAGTCTCTATGTAGTAGGGAAGTTTCTTAAAGTATTCGTTTTTTAAGAGGTTCTTAAAGCCTTCCAATCCTATGTATCCCTCTCCAATGTGTTCGTGTCTGTCCTTTTTACCTCCGAGTGGAACTTTAGAGTCGTTGGCATGAACCGCTTTTATGTTTTCAAGTCCTACATTTCTTTCTATGTCCTTCAGAAATTCAGAAAAACCCCTCGGTGTATTTATCTCGTATCCGTATGCGAAGGCATGGCATGTATCGAGACATATACCCATCTTTATCCCCTTAAAAGGTTCCATAATCTCCCTAAGCTCTTTGAAGTTCTTTCCTATGTCTCCCCTCTCCCCTGCGGTGTTTTCCAGCAGAACGGTAGTATAAACCGGGGAGTATTGAGAAAAGACCTCCTCCAAGGAAAGTATGATGTTCTTTATGCCTTCCTCTAAGGTTATTCCCTTTGCGGTCCCCGGGTGGAAGTTGTAAAAGTGTATCCCCAGCAGGTCGCAGGTCTTCAGCTCCTCCAGAAAAACCTCCACGGACTTTCTCCTGAGAATCCGGTCCGAAGAAGCGAGGTTCAAAAGGTATGGTGCGTGAACCATAACAGGGTTTTTATACTCCGAGAGTCTTTCCCTAAACTCTTTTACTAACTGATTACTAACCCCTTTCCACTTCCAAGCTCTCGGACTTCTGAGAAAGAACTGAAAAACCTCTGCGGAAATCTCCTTAGCTCTGTCAAAGGTTTTAAGTATTGAACCCGCTGAAGATACGTGAGCGCCGAAAAGAGCCATCAGTGGAGTATCTTCTGAAGCTCGAGCTGTTTTCTTATCTCGGAAAGGAGTTTATCGAGAGCTTCCTCGTAAGAGTTAGCCTTTATTTTACAACCGGAAGCGTATTTGTGCCCTCCACCACCGAGCCTTTCGGCTATCTTAGAAACGTCCGCATTCAACTTGCTCCTTAGAGAGACCTTCCAAACTCCCTCCTCCGGCTTTTCTATCATTGCAAAGGCAACCTCAACACCCTCTATGGACCTCGGGTAGTTCACCAGCCCTTCGCTGTCGGTGTAATCGGTTCCGGTCTCTTTGAAAAACCTGTCGAATATGGTTATACCCGCTACAAGCCCGTCCTCGTATAGGGTTAGGGTCTCGAGAACCTTGGCTATCAGCTTCATCTTGTTAACGGACTCCCTCTCCGCAAACATCCTGTAAACGTAATTTGGGTCCGCACCGAAGCTAACGAGCTTTTTAGCAAGCTCAAAGGTGTATTCGTTGGTGTTGGAATACCTGAAGAAGCCCGTATCGGTGGCAAGACCTGCGTATATGCAGGTGGCTATCTCCGCATCTATTAGGGACTCGTCCCAAGCGGATATTAGCTCGTAAACGAGGGAAGCTGTTGCGGGAGCCTTCGGGTCTATAAAGTCGTGTCTTCCGTAAAACTCACCACCTACGTGGTGGTCTATCCTTATTCTTTTGGCAACCTTCACCTCAGCCCCAGCCCTGTAAAATCCTGCGGAGTCAACAATTATTCCTATGTCGTAAAACCTACCGTCCGGTATGCTGATGACCTCCTCAGAGTGGGGTATGAAGTCGAGAAAGTGGGGAACCCTGTCCTTGCATCCCACGGTAACGTCCTTACCCTGCTTTTTCAGAAACAGATAAAGTCCCATGGCACTTCCCAGTGCGTCTCCGTCCGGGTTCTCGTGGGTGAGTATCAGTATGGAACCCTTAGTCTCCTTCAGGAAGTCAAGGAGGGGTATGCTCTCTCTCCTCATTTCCTATCCTCCTGCCAGAAGATACAATTTAGGTCTATTCTCAACTGATAACATGATTTAGGTGCAACTGTGTCCGAGCTTTTTGAGAGCATTACAGCACCTCTTGCAGACTTCACCTTCGAACTCCTCCTTCGGATAATATATCCAGCATCTCGGACACTTATCTCCTTCCGCCTTAGAAACTCCCACCTCGACCTTTTCAGAAGTGTGGAGAATGTCTCCCCCTTCTCCAAGCTCAACCTGACTAACCGTGAGAAAGAAGTTAAGGTAGTCCGAATATTTCCTCAAAACCTCGGTGTAGTCCTTGTCCGCCTTTACGAAAACCTTAGCCTCGTAAGGGTGTCTTATAAGTCCCTCTTTTCTCGCTTTTTCGAGAGCGTTCATAACCTGGTCTCTGACCTCGAGAAGAAGCTCGTAATCCCGTTCAAGGTCTTCAGATATAAGGGTTTCCTCCGGCTCCGGTATTTCGTGCAGGAAGACGCTCTCGGGTAGGTTTTTGTCAAGTTCCCTCGCATGTTCCCAGACTTCCTCCGCTGTGAAGCTCAGGAAGGGTGCAACCGACGTGGTAAGCGCTATCAGAAGGTCGTATAGAACCGTCTGAGCAGACCTTCTCTCCCAGCTATCGGGTGCGTAAACGTAGAGCCTGTCCTTCAAAACGTCAAGGTAGAGAGAGGACAAAGTGGTGGTGCAGAAGTTTCTTATAAGGTGATAAACCCGGTGGAAGGTGTAATTTCTGTAATGCCTGTGAACTTCCGAAAGAAGCCTCTGAAGTTTCGAGAGCATCCAGCGGTCGAAGTGGTGGAGTTTCTCCACCGCAACTCTATCTTTAGAAGGGTCGAAGTCGAACAGGTTCCCCAGTATAAACCTGAGAGTGTTCCTTATCTTCCTGTAATCGTCAACGAGGTTTCTGAGTATCGACTGTCCGAGCTTAACGTCCTCCGTATAATCTTCGGAAACCACCCACATGCGGAGCAGGTCCGCACCGTATTTGTCTATAACCTCCTGGGGAGAGACGACATTTCCTAAAGATTTGGACATCTTCCTCCCTTTCTCGTCAACGGTAAAGCCGTGGGTCAAAACCGTTTTGTAGGGAGCTTCTCCGTAAGCACCTACCGATTCCAAAAGGGATGCCTGAAACCATCCCCTGTGCTGGTCCGAACCCTCAAGATACATGTCCGCTTTGTTAAATCCGAGAGGTCTTATCACGGAAGCGTGGGAACAGCCAGAATCGAACCAGACGTCGAGAATGTCCTCCTCCTTCCTGAAGGTGTTTCCTCCACAACGCTTGCATCTGTATCCTTCCGGGAGAAGTTCCTCTTCCCTCTTTTCGAACCATAGGTCTGAACCGAACTCGTAGTTTTGAACGAGGTTTGCCACGTGCTCAAAGACTTCCTTGTCGGAAGCTACCTCACCGCAATTAGTGCAGTAAAAGACCGCTATGGGGACACCCCAATACCTCTGTCGGGATATGCACCAGTCGGGTCTGTTTTCCACCATACTCCTTATCCTGTTTCTGCCGTATTCTGGAACCCACTTAACCTTGTCTATCTCCTCAAGAGCCTTTTCTCTCAAGGTCTTCCCGTTAACGCTTGCGGACATGCTTATGAACCACTGATGGGTAGCTCTGAATATGACGGGATTTTTACACCTCCAGCAGTGGGGATAGGAGTGGGAAATCTTGGACTGGTGCAGAAGGTATCCTTTCTCCTTTAATAGGTTCACTATTAAGCTATTTGCGTCAAAGACCCTAACCACACGGATAAAGTCTGGAGCGGGTGGGACAAACCTTCCCTCGTCGTCGATAGGAGCGTAAGGCTCCAAACCGAACCTCGAACCTACGAGGTAGTCCTCCTGTCCATGACCGGGTGCCATGTGAACGAGTCCGGTTCCGGTTCCAAGCTCTACAAATTCTGAAGGATAGACCTTCCACATGTTCCTTAGCGTTTCCTCACTAAGATACCCCTCCAGGTCGGATGAGTTTACAAAGGGGTGTTTGTATCGCAGTCCAACCAAATCCTTTCCCTTAACTTCCTTTATAACATCACCGGCTACGCCGGTCTTTTCTGTAAATGAACTCAAAAGATCCTTTGCCACTATGAGGGTTCCCTCGGAAGTTTTCAGGTAAACGTAATCGTAGTCCTCTCCCACCATCACTCCGAGGTTTGCGGGAAGGGTCCAGGGTGTGGTGGTCCATATAACCAAGTAAGTGTCTTCCTGACCTACGAGGGGAAACTTAACGTATATGCTCGGGTCTTCCTTTTCCTGATACTCTACCTCCGCTTCCGCTTCAGCGGTCTTGTCGTAGATGCACCAATAGACGGGTTTTTTACTTCTGTAAGCGAGTCCTTTTTCAAAGAACCTTCCCAGCTCCCTTATCTCCTGAGCTTCGTATTGTGGGGTCATCGTCAGGTATGGGTTTTTCCAATCCCCCAAAACGCCGAGCCTTATAAACTCTTCTCTCTGAATTCTTACAAACCTTTCCGCATACTCCCTGCACAGCCTCCTGAACTCCGCCTTTGGTAAGTCTTCCTTTCTCTTTTTCTTGGATTTAAGCTCCTTTTCTACCTGCCTCTCGATAGGAAGACCGTGGCAGTCCCAACCGGGTATGTATAAAATGTCCTTTCCTACGAGGAGATTGTATTTATTTATTACATCTTTAAGGATTTTGTTGAGCGCATGTCCTATATGTATATGACCGTTTGCGTAAGGTGGACCGTCGTGAAGAAGGAAAACTTCTCTACCTTTTCTAACTTCTCTTATTTTTTCATAGAGTTTTTCCCACTTTTTAAGTATTTGAGGTTCCCTCTCTGGAAGGTTAGCTTTCATAGGGAAGCTTGTCTTAGGAAGGTTGAGAGTATCTTTGTAATCCATTCACTTGACCTCCATATATAGGTGGAAGTGCTGAAAGATAATTATAGAACAAAGAAAAGGCTTGCAAAATTATGAGGAGTTATGTATTATCTATAACAGCTTTAAATCCATTTGGGAGGGTTGTGCTATGACAAAGGCTGAGCTCGTTGCGGAAATCGCCAAACAGGCGGGCATTACCAAGAAGGAAGCTGACGCTGCTCTCAAGGCTGCCGTTGCAGCTATATCCAAAGCTCTCAAGAAGGGTGAGAGAATAGCTATACCCGGACTCGGGATTTTCACCGTCAAGAAGAGGGCAGCAAGAAAGGGAAGAAACCCCAGAACCGGTCAGGTAATACAGATACCTGCCAGAAAGGTTGTAGCCTTCAAACCCGCCAAAGACCTCAGAGAGAGCATAAAGTAATTTTTACGGGGCGCTTGCCCCGTTCCTATGCATACCTTCTTTTCATCTTCAAAATCAGGGGAGTATTTTTATATAACCCAAGACGAACTCAAACACCTCAGGGTAAGAAGAGTATCCATCGGTGAAGTTATAGGTTTAATCTGGGAAGGAAAGCTCTACAAAGCGGAGCTGGTAAAGTTAGAACCCAAAAGGGCGGTATGTAAAATCCTCGAAATCTTAGAGGTTGAACCTCCACCCCTGAAAGTTACCCTATACCAATGCATAACCCAGGACATCAAGACTATGGACACGATAATCTACAAAGCTACGGAACTGGGTGCTTCTAGGGTAGTTCCCGTGATTTCCGAAAGGAGCTTCAGAAATGTAAGTGCTATAACCAAAAGGAAAGAAAGGTGGGAGAAGATAATTCGGGAAGCTATGAAGCAATCCGGAAGACCCTTCCCAATGGAGGTAAAACCTCCCATCAAACTGGAGTCTCTACAACCTGCGGAGGATGTAAACATCCTCATGGACAACTTCTACGATGGTAAGGATATATCTGAGCTGAACTTCAAAGAAGTGGAAAGCGTAAGTATTGTGGTAGGACCGGAAGGGGGATTTTCCCAGAAAGAGGGTGAAACGCTCAGGAGTAGGGGATTTGTATCCGTAAAGCTTAAGCCCTTTACTATGCGCTCGGAAACTGCTGTTGTGGTGTCCTTGGGGATAGTTATGAACCTTGCAGGTTCTTAATGTTTATACCGTATAACTTTACCTTCCTGTATAGGTTTGAAAGGTCGATGCCTATTTTCGAGGCGACTTCCTTCATGTCGTAGTTACACTCCTTGAGCTTCTCCTCTATAAAGTTCTTTTCAAACTCCCTTTTAGCTTCCTTCAAGCTCTCTATGCTGAAAAGGTAGGAGTAGTCTTTATAGGCTTTCACTTTCCCTATACCTAAATGTTCCGGCTTTATAACATCGCTATCGCAAAGTATAACTACCCTCTCCATAAGGTTCCTAAGCTCACGGACGTTTCCCTTCCAGTCGTGATTGAGGAGAACCTCCTTTGCATCGTCGGATAGCACCTTGCAGTCTTTCTTATACTCTTTCGAGAACTTTTCCAAGAAGTATTCCGCAAGCAAAATCACATCCTCTCCTCTTTCCCTGAGCGGTGGCAATTCGAGGGTAAATACGGAAATTCTGTAGTAAAGGTCTTCCCTGAAGTTCCCTTTCTCCATTTCTTTCTGGATGTCCTTGTTGGAAGCGGAAACTATGCGAACATCCACCTCTATCCTCTGAGTGCCTCCGAGTCTCGTGAAAGAGCCGGTCTCTATTACCCTCAAAAGTTTAGCCTGAGACTTTGGTTCCATATCCCCTATTTCGTCCAAAAAGAGCGTTCCATCGTCCGCAAGCTCAAACTTACCCTTTTTACGACCTACCGCTCCCGTAAAAGCTCCCTTCTCGTATCCAAAAAGCTCCGCTTCTACCAACTCACCGGGAAGAGAAGCGCAGTTTATATCAACGAACTGTCCTCTCCTCAAAGAGTGCTTGTGAATAAGCCTTGCGACAAGCTCTTTCCCGGTTCCGCTTTCACCGAGTATAAGCACAGGGGCTTTACTTTTAGCTATCTTAGGGATGATACTCTTTATCTTTCTGATGGGTTCGGACTCCCCTATAAACTCTACATCGAAGCCTTCCTGAATTGACCTTCTAACCGTTGCCTCGGAAGAAGCGTGCCTTATGGTTATGAGAAACCTATCCATGGAGAAGGGTTTTTCTATAAAATCGAAGGCTCCTTTCCTGACAGCCTTGACAGCCATATCGACATTTCCGTGTCCCGTAATGACTACGACTACCGTATCCGGAGAAACCTCCTTTACAGTATCAATAAACTCTATGCCGTCTCCGTCCGGCATCCAAACGTCTAAAACAACTATATGAAAGAACTCCTCCGACAGCCGGGACTTAGCCTCCCCTAAAGTCCCTACCGAGCTTACCTTGTATCCCTCCTCCCTCAAAATTTCTTCCAGAGAGACTCTTATGCTCTCCTCATCGTCCACAACAAGGACCTTAACGGACATACTTACATTTTAAGTTCCATCCACATTTTTTCCACAAAGTTTCCACAATTTATCCACAATCTTTCCACATTTTTTCCACAATCTTTCCACAATCCACACCCAGAAATGTGGAAAGCTCATAAGGTATTGATAATCCTGAACATACCTATTACTCATAAGTAATTCATATATCTAAATAAACTTAACGCAATGTGGATAAATGTGGATAAATCCATAAGTCATTCATAATACTGAACATATGTTATGCACACAAGGTGTTGATAACCCTGTAAAAATCTGACAGGATGTGGAAAACTCATAAAATGTTCGCAAATGTGAACATTTTCGTCAGTGGTAAGTTATTGATAAACCTTAAGAAGCCTAACACAATGTGGAAAGTGGAAACATAAGTCATTGATATACATAACAAAGCGGATTTTCCACATAGCTCTTTATTTATTATTTTTCTTAGAATATACGGCTATATATCTTAATAAGAAGGCGGTCTATTTCCTTAATTAGGGGGGAGAGGTTTCTTTTGGTGCTTTCGTTCGGAACCGAGCTTAAGAACTTCTTTATTTCTTCGAGCTTAGCTTGAACATGTTCGAGAACCGCATCCTCCCCGCTTACCAAGCTCTCTATCAGAGCTGCCTTTTCTTTGCTTATATGCTTATACTTTCTCTTTCCATTATGAACGTATTGAATAGTGAGCGCTTTATACCTCTTACCACCCTTTTTGGGGATTTCTCTGTAGTAGGGTCTCGTCAGTATTTCTGCATTTTCAGGTATGTTTAAAAGCTTTTTTAGGTCTTCCTTCCAGCTCATGTCTTTTCCAGAACGTGCTTATCTGGAACTATGCATAAAAATTCTCCCTCGAATACGATTTCATTATTTTTCTTTCCTAAAACCTTTACGTAGTTTTTCTTTCCTTCCCTTTTTTCTACCTGTGCGGTGAACTCTACCTCGTCCCCTACCGAAACGGGTTTTATAAAGTTAACCTCAGCTCTTGCCAAAACTACGTTGGGATGGTTTACTGCAAGCATTGCCGAGTAATCCGCTGCGGAAAATATGAAGCCTCCGTGAACGAGACCTTTTTCGTCCACTACCATCTGGGGGACGGTCTTCAATTTAACTACCGCATAACCTTTATCTATAACCACCGGACTTCCGCTCAGTGTTTTGTCTATCTTGCGGTGGGTTTTTACCGCTGTCATTATGTGTATAATTTTATATCTGTCAGGCGGCGTAGCTCAGGTGGTTAGAGCGGGGATCTCATAAGTCCCAGGTCGGAGGTTCGACTCCTCCCGCCGCCATACAGAAGTTAAAATAAAACTTTAATGTTTGCACTTATTCACAAACACAAGAGAGCGGCTGCGGTCGTCATAGCTATAGCTTCACTTTCCTTCTTGTTTTGGATGTTCAGCGTTTCGGACTTTAAACAGATGTTCGGTCTTCAGAGATGTGTGGCTGTCGTGGAAGGTTCTTGTATAACTCCGAGGGAGTTCAGGTATGAACTTTTAAAGTATTCAAACCTTCTAAACAAGGAGGAATTGAGAAGGATAGTAAAGAGGCAGGTTCTGGACACTCTCGTTGCAAGGGAGGTTTTGTATCAGAAGGCTGTTTCTTTGGGTTTGGTGGCTTCGGACCGTGAGGTGGCTGACCTGATAAAGCAAGACCCTTCTTTTCAGGAAAACGGAAAGTTTAGCCTTTCAAAGTATAAAGAAATTTTGGAGCGAACGGGTTTGACACCTGAAGAGTATGAAGGGTTTTTGAAAAAGACCCTTTCAGTCAGAAAGCTTTTGAGGTTAATTGAAGGCGGAACTTACCTTTCCGATTTAGAAATAGATTTTCAGGTTAAGCTCGTATCCGCAAGGCTTAGGGGAACCGCATACTTGATAACACCCGACAAGGTTAAAGTTGATTACGAACCTACAGATGACGAGATAAGGAACTTTTACGAAAAAAACAGGGATAGGTTTAAGGTTCGCACACCGAGCGGTTATAGAGTGTGGAAAACTGACTCAAAGGAGGAAGCTCATAGGCTTTACTCCATGTTGAAGGAAGGGAAAATTCCCGAAGGGGGTAAGCCATACGAGGGAAAGGACTTGGGGATTTTACCTGAAGAGGTCAAGAATTCCCTTGAGAGATTGACCGCTTCCGATAGGGTGTCTCTCAGTAAAGTAGAAGGCACTTATTACCTTATATACCTGGAAAAAATTCCCTCCGAAAGGATTAAGAGTTTCGAGGAGGCTAAGGAGGAGATAAGGTCTTTGCTTGTAGAGCGTAAAAAGTCAGAGCTTGTCCGTCAGGAAGCTCAGAAGCTGAAGGAAAAACTCGTCAGGGGAGAGAAGCCCCACATAAAAGGCGTTAAGTTCGAAGACTCCACCGTTGAGGAGTTTATTTCCCTATTTCGTCTCGGTGGTGATGAGGTTTTGAGACTCGTTTTTTCTAAAGAAAAAGTTTTTGGACCGTATCCTACCCCGAACGGGTTTGCCGTTCTTTATATAGAAGAGAGAATCTTTAAGAGGGAGGAGTTAAAAAACAGGGAGGACCTAATCGGTAGTCTTCTGCAGGCAAAGGCTGACAGTTTGATGAACCTGTATGCGGAAAAGCTCTTTGAAGAGGCTGATATAAAAATCAATGAAGAGTATCTCAGGTGAGGAGTAGAATATTATGGCTATGGACCCGCAGACACAGTCTCAGAGGGATATAGACCAGCTGGTGATAAACACTATAAGGTTCCTCAGCGTTGACCAGGTTGAAAGGGCAAAGTCGGGACATCCAGGCATGCCATTGGGTGCTTCCCACATCATATACCTGATATTTGACCGCTTTTTGAAGTTTAACCCCAAAAATCCAAAGTGGATAAACAGGGACAGGTTCATACTCTCCGCAGGACATGCGTCCGCTATGCTCTACTCTACCCTGTTTATGTTCGGATACGACCTTACTATCGAAGACCTCAAGGAATTCCGTCAGCTCGGAAGCAAGACACCCGGTCATCCGGAGAGTTGGCTAACCCCGGGTGTGGAAGCTACCACCGGTCCTCTGGGTCAGGGTCTCGGGAACGGCGTGGGTATGGCTCTCGCAGAGAAGTTTTTATCCTCTCACTTCAACAGGAAGGGATACCCGGTTGTGGACCACTACACCTACGTTCTGTGCTCCGACGGAGACCTCATGGAAGGGATTTCCTACGAGGTTGCCGCTCTTGCCGGTCATTTTAAGTTGAACAAGCTGATAGTTGTTTGGGATAACAACCACATATCCATAGACGGTGATACGAGCCTTGCCTGGTCCGAGGATGTTTTAAAGAGGTTCGAGGCTCTCGGGTGGGATGTTCAGCACTTAGAGGACGGATACGACCTCGAGGCTCTTGAGAAGGCTCTTTTGATGGCTAAGGAAAGCGATAAGCCTTCCTTTATATCCGTCAGGACTCACATAGGATACGGTAGTCCCTTGCAGGACACCCCCAAGGTTCACGGTGCTCCGTTAGGTGCGGAGAATGTCATAGAAACTAAAAAGAGGTTCGGGTGGCCTACGCAGGAGTTTTACGTTCCTAAAGAGGCTCTCGAATACACGAGGAGGCACGTTCAGCTCGGTAAGGAGAGGGAGGAGGAGTGGAATAGTCTTTTCAGGGAGTATGAGAGGGAGTATCCTGACCTTGCGAGGGAGCTTATAGATGCCTTTGAGAGCAGGTGGTCCCTCGATTGGCTCGATAAGGTTCCCCGCTTTGAGGAAGCTATGGCAACGAGGAAGGCTTCGGGGAAAGTTTTAAACGTAATGGCGGATTACATACCTACGATGATAGGCGGGTCTGCGGACCTGTCGGAATCGAACAACACAATTCTCGTTAACTATCCTGACTTTGAGGCGGACACACCCACAGGAAGGAACATACACTATGGAGTCAGGGAACACGCTATGGGGGCGATAATGAACGGAATGGCATACCACGGCGGTATGCTTCCCTACGGAGGAACCTTTCTCATATTCTCCGATTACATGAGACCCCCTATAAGACTTGCCGCTATGGCCGGGCTTCAGGTGATTTACGTTTTTACTCACGATTCTATAGGTCTCGGGGAGGACGGTCCAACGCACCAGCCTGTGGAACAGCTTCCCTCTCTGAGATTAATTCCCAACCTTGTGGTTATAAGACCTGCGGATGCAAACGAGGTAAGGGTTGCTTGGAAGGTGGCGGTGGAAAGGAAAGAGGGACCAACCGCTATAATTCTTACCCGGCAGAGCGTTCCCGTGATAGACAGGAATACATACGCTTCTGAAGAGAACCTCGTAAGAGGTGCTTACATTCTATACGAGCCTGAAGGGGAACCTGACCTAATCCTCATGGCTACAGGCTCTGAAGTTCATGTGGCTCTCGGAGCTAAGGACATACTTGAAAAGAGAGGGATAAAGGTCAGAGTGGTTAACTTCCCTTCTATAGAGCTTTTTGAGATGCAGGGAGAAGACTACAAGAGGTCCGTTCTTCCCCCGTCCGTTAAAAGGCGGGTTGTCGTGGAGGCTGCTAAGGGGGATTGCTGGCACAAGTATGTGGGTGAAGAGGGACTCGTTATATCTATGGAGAGCTTTGGAAAATCTGCACCGGGAAAGGTTCTGTTCGAACACTTCGGCTTTACTCCCGAGGCTGTAGCGGAAAAGATAATCAAAAGGTGGTTCTCATAGGCGGTTCCTTTTGTCCGTTCCCCTGTATCCCACCATCTCGACTATTGCCTGGGCAAATTCTCTTATTTCCTTCTGGGCACCCTCGTGGGTTCTTAGGGTTATGAAGTTGTCGAGAGCAATCCTCGGGACGGTCCAGTAGTATCTCGTCTTCATGAACTGGGGTAGTATTCCCCTGGCAAGCTCCTTTGCCACCTCGCAAGAGGTCATCTCTTCATAAAGGGAGTAGCTGTCTTCTATTATCCTCCTTATATCCTTTAGGAACTTCCTTTGAAGTTTTTCCTCTACCGGTTCGTCTATGGATGCCTGTTTGTTGGATTTGGCTTGCTTTCTGAGGATGGGAGGGACGTAAAACTTTATGTCGTAGGCGGTGTATCTTCTGCTAACCTCGTTGTAGGATCCGAACCTGTGTCTGTGCCACTGTCGGGCAACGAATAGGGGACACTCGACTATGAAGGTGTAGTAGTCCATTTCCGTTCCGAGTTCTAACTTATCTACGAGACCTATCCATCCGGAAGAGGTTTCTATCTTTTCCTCCAAAAAGACTTTGTCGGTAGTGTAGGGCAGTCTTTCCAGCTCCTCGTCCCCTATGTTGCCTTCTCTCTCCACTATGTTCCAGGTGGCGGGAAAGGCTTCTTTTACCTTTTCCTTAACTTTATCGGGCAAGTGCTCTAAGGAGTTTATGGCGTTTCTCAGGTTTATCCAAAGATATCCTCCCGAATGATAGAGCTGAACGGTGGGATTATCTATTTTGGAGATGAGGTCGAGCCAATCCTTTTTGTTTGCGGAAAAGGCGATTATGTTGTGTTCAAAGGGCGAGGCGTGCCTGTGTTTGAAGAGGTATCTCAGAAGCTTTTTGTCCCTCGAGGGGTCAACCTTGTGGTCCTTCCCGAAGGAGACCCTTGCGCACCTTATGGACCTCTGGTCCGAACCCATTACCCTTATCTCCATCACTCAACCTCTCTCCAGCTTTCGCTCTTTTTGTCGTAAATGTATATTTTCCCATTTTCCATCTTTACCGTTTCTCCCTTTCCGAGCAGGTGCAGTATCTTTACGAGCCTCAGTAGGTCGTTGAGTAGGTTTGTGTTTTGAATGTTCGTATGACCTACTTTTCTGTATATCAGGAGTATTAGTATCCAGGTAAGCAGAAACATTCCTGTGGTGAATATACCTACGCTGAAAAGAAACTTTTCCAAATCCGCAGGCTTTATTGTGGGGGTGTTATCCTTTCTTGGTGCGTCCTTTAGGCTTTTCTTTAACCTGCTTATCTCCTCTCTTAATTTTTCAACTTCTTCTTTTAGGTCTTTTATTGTTGATTTGAGCTGGGAAATGTTTTCCGCTTCTTTCTGTATCTTCACAATCTGAACCGGTTTAGCTTCTTCTTGTTTTACTTTTTTTGTGTTCTGTGATTTTTCAGTATCCGGTTTTACGACTTTCTCTTTTGGAAATACCACGAGGTCCTTTCTTATTTCGCACTTTTTCACGAATGCGTCAGGAAAGTAGCTTTTTACCCTTCTGAGCATTACCGCAAGGTCTTTTTTGTCGTCTTCAGCACCGACTCTGAGCAAGTAAACTCCGTCTCTGTTCTCTATTCTTGCTTCTGGAAAGTCCTTTATTCTTTCGTAGAAAGTTTTTACCCTTTCAAAGTCTTTGTCAGCTGCAACCTGTATGCAGTATTTAAGGTTTTGGGGTTCACCGATTACCGCAAATGTGAGTATGAGTATAAGGGTCAAAAGCCTTGCCATTTTGAAACTTTATTATAGACAAATCAGGAAAAGGTCATTCCTGCGTAGGATACCTTTGAGTCTGTAGGGTCTTCGTGGTATATCTGGTAGTCTATTGTCTTTCCTTTGGAAGACCCTAATCTTTTAAGAAGCTCTACGAACACGAAGTTGGTAAACTGTCCGTCTATTCTCGTCCTGTTGTTGTCCGATTGGAGTAATCGGAAGGAACCTTCGCTGTCGAGGTTTTCGAGGAGTTTCATATACTCCTTATCCCTCGGAGACGGGTCGTAGCTCGTGGAGTCCCCGAACTTCCTTCCTACGTGGCTCATGTCCACGCTCGATATTATTAGGACCCTTTTGCGATCCACAGCCTTAGCGAGCTTGTCAGCTATTTCCTTCATGGCTGGTATCACCTTTGCCTCCGGAAACAGGTGTTTTACAAAGACTGCCTGAAATTCTATGGAGTGCTCCTTCTGGTAGGAGAGTATGTCTTCAAAGAGGTCGTAGTCGAACATACTGTTCAGCTTCTCTATTGCCTCTCTGTCAACGGAGAGAGTTCCGAGGGGAGTTTCGAGGTCGAGGGGACATACCGAGAAGGGGGTTTGGTGGAAGTAGTGGGACACCCCCAGTATGAGAACCGTTTCCGGGTTTTCTCCTACCCTCGAGTAAACCTTTCCGTAGGTGCTGAGGGCTACCCTCATGTCCATGTGGGGGACCAGTATGCCTATCGGGTTTTCTTTCCGGGTCCGTTCCAAAGAGGAGTTGAGGAACTCTCTGAGCTTTTGAGGGTCGTCCGGGTAGGCTTCTCCTGCATGGAAAGGTTTTTTAACACCCTCTTTTAGCATGGACTTTTTGATGCTTTCGAGCTTTGAGCGGAACCTTGAGTTGAGGAGAATGTAGTTTTCGTCGAGCATTTTCACGACCTTTTCGTAGTCCTCTTGGGTTAGCAAGGTTCCCGTCCTTTTGAAAAATTCAGCTTTAACCTCGGAAGGGTCTCTCGAGCCGTCCAGTAGGGACATTATGAGAAGCAGTTCCGGTGTTATCAATAGAGGTTGAGAAACCCCGAAGGGGTCTGTTATAAGAAACTTATCACCGTAAGGTTGAACTTCTAAGTATCTGACACGGGGTCGTTCCATTTCATACCGCTTTCTCGTATATGAGCTTAGGCTTTTGCTTCTTGAGAACTGTGTCTTTGTCTATTATTACCTTCTTGACGTTTCCGAGAGAGGGAACTTCGAACATAACGTCTGTCATCACCTCTTCGAGTATGGCTCTTAGACCTCTTGCTCCCGTTTTTCTTCTGATAGCTTCGTTGGCTATCTCTTTGAGAGCTTCCTCCGTAAACTCCAGTTCAACCCCGTCAAGCTCGAAGAGCTTTTGATACTGCTTTACGAGTGCGTTCTTGGGTTCTACGAGAATTCTAACGAGGTCTTCTTGCGTTAGCTCGTCGAGGGTAGCTATTACGGGAAGTCTTCCTATGAACTCCGGTATGAGTCCGAACTTTATGAGGTCGTCGGGTTCGACTAAAGCGAGTATGTTTTCCTCGTTTTCGAGCTTCTTTATAGAGGACTCAAATCCCATGGTGGACTTTCCGAGCCTGTGCTTTATTATTTCCTCGAGACCTACGAAGGCTCCACCGCATATAAAGAGTATGTCCGTCGTGTCCACCTGCATGAACTCCTGATGGGGGTGCTTTCTTCCTCCTTGGGGAGGCACGTTGGCTATCGTTCCCTCTATTATCTTCAGGAGTGCCTGCTGAACCCCCTCTCCGGAGACATCCCTCGTTATAGAGGGGTTTATCCCCGACTTTTTGGCTATCTTGTCTATCTCGTCTATATAGACTATGCCTTTCTGTGCCGCTTCCACGTCGTAACCGCAGTTCTGAAGCAGTCTCGTTAAAACGTTTTCTACGTCCTCACCTACATATCCAGCTTCCGTCAGTGATGTGGCATCCGCTATGGCAAAGGGAACGTTCAGTATTTTTGCGAGGGTTTTTGCGAGCAGGGTTTTTCCGGAACCTGTCGGTCCTATGAGAAGTATGTTGCTCTTTTCTACCTCGACACCGTCGAGGTCAACTCCCGCTTCCTTAGCCTTTATCCTTTTGTAGTGGTTGTAAACCGCAACGGATAGGACTTTTTTGGCTCTCTCCTGTCCTATAACGTATTCGTCAAGTATCTTCTTTATCCTTTCGGGGGTAGGTAGGTCTTTGAGTATGAATTCTGGCTTTTCAGCCTTCTGTTCCTTTACTATGTAGTAGCACTTTTCGACGCACTCGTCGCATATAAAGGTGTCCGATGGTCCGGCTATTAGGACGAGTGCTTGGTCCTGATGCTTCCCGCAAAAGGAGCACCTCTGTTTCTGTTCCTTCATATTTCTCATTCCCTCAAATTAATAACCTTAGGACCTCTTTTCAATAACTTTATCTATCACTCCGTATTCCTTGGCTTCCTCTGCGGACATGAAGTAATCCCTTTCCACGTCCTTCTCTATCTTTTCTATAGGCTGTCCTGTGTGTTTTGCAAGTATCTCGTTTAGCATCTGCTTTATCCTCTTTATCTCTTCAGCGTGGATTATTATGTCCGTTGCTTGCCCCTGTATCCCACCTATGGGTTGGTGAATCATTATCCTCGAGTGGGGGAGTGCGTATCTCTTACCCTTCGCTCCTGCGGCAAGCAGAACAGCTCCCATGGATGCGGCTTGACCTATGCATATGGTTACCACGTCAGGCTTTATATACTGCATCGTGTCGTATATTGCCATTCCGGAAGTTACGGACCCTCCGGGTGAGTTTATGTATAGGTATATGTCTTTCTCCGGGTCCTGAGACTCCAAAAACAGAAGCTGTGCAACTATGAGGTTTGCCACATGGTCGTCTATGGGAAATCCGAGCAGAACTATCCTGTCCTGAAGAAGCCTCGAGTATATGTCGTAGGCTCTCTCACCTCTGGGGGTTTGTTCTATAACTATCGGAACGAGCTGGTTCATAATGTCTTTTGCGTCCATTACTTTTTACCTCCTTCTTCCTTATTCTCCGTTTGTTCCTGAGCGGTTTCCTCCTTATTTTCCTCTTCCTTCTTAGGTTCCACCTCTTTGAGCTTCACCATGGATATTATCTCCCTTAGTGCCTTCTTTCTTCTTGCGTCCGCCTTAACGACGTCCATGAGGTTCTCCCTTTCAAAGTATTCCTTCACCTCTTCTTTGGTAGTTCCCATCTGTTTGGCAAGTTCTTCAAACTGTTCCTCTATATCTTCCTCGGTAGCCTCTATGCCTTTCTCCTGAGCGAACTTGTCGAGTATGTATCTTAGCTTTATGTTTGCCTGAGCTTGAGGTAGGAACTCCTGAGCCATAGCCCTGTAATCGAGATACCTTTCATCTATTCCGAACTGCTTTAGCTCGCTGACCCTCCTTTCTATAAGGAATGAAAGTTCCCTATTGAGCAGGGTTCTCGGTATTTCTATTTCGTGTATGCTGACGAGTTTGTCCGCAACCGCATCTTCTATGACCGCTTGTTTGGTTCTTTCGAACTCCTCCTTCACCTGCTGAGCTATCTTCTCCTTAGCTTCTTCCCAGCTCTCGTATCCGAGTTCCTTTGCAAAGTCGTCATCAAGCTCTGGGAGAACCTTTTCCTTGACGTCCTTTATCTTGACCTTTATGTTCGCCTTTCCAATCTCTTTTCCTTCCTGGTCGTAGAGGGGAAGGTCGGTGAGTTCAACCTCGTCGTCAACCTTCTTTCCTATCAGAGCTTTTTCGAGTTCTTCTCGGAACATCTTTTGCCCTATTATTCCCGAAGTCTCACCTTCTACTTCCTCGCCTTCTCCCTCTTCCGTAATCTCTTTTACTTTGTAGTCTATGGTAACGAGGTCCCCTTCCTTTATTCCTCTATCTTCGACCGGTTCCCACACAGCGTGTTCCTCTCTGAGTTGCTCTATCCTTTTCTCCACGAGTTCTTCGGAAAATTCGAGTTTGGGGATTTCTACTTCAAGCCCTTCCAAGTCCTTGAGTTCAAATTCCGGGGGAACTTCGAAGCTGACCGTGTAGGTTACTTTAGGGGTCTTCTCTTCAAGCTCTACCTTTTCCAGATACACGTCAGCAACGGGGGTTAATTTACTCTCGTTTATTGCATCCTGAAGGGTTTTGTTCGCAACCTTTTTACCCACTTCCTCCTGTATGTAATCTTTAAACTTTGCCTTTATCAACCATAAGGGAGCGGTTCCCTTTCTAAAACCCTGAATTTCCACGTTTTGCTTGAGGTGGTCATAGACTTCGTTCAGAGCGGTTTCTACGAGACTTCCCTCTACCTCTACTGTTATGGCTTTAAAGAGTCCCTCTCTATCCTCGGTTTTTACCTTCATAAACTACCTCCTGGATATTATGCGGGTGGAGGGAGTCGAACCCTCACGCCCTTACGGGCACCGGATCCTAAGTCCGGCGCGTCTGCCAGTTCCGCCACACCCGCTAAATCAACTATTATATTCCTTTTTCCTTTATTATCACCTTCTTTGCCTCCTCCTCCGGCATGGGTTTACCGAACAGGTATCCTTGAACAAGGTCGCATCCCATATCCTTTAGAAGGTTTAGCTGTTCTCTTCTTTCTACACCCTCCGCAAGACTCTTAAGACCGAGGGATTTTGAGAGTTTTATCACCGCTGAAACTATTGACCTGTCAACCTTATTCGTAACCATGTTCTGGGTGAAGGTCATGTCTATCTTTATTATGTCCAGCGGTAGCTTTTTCAGATAGGAAAGTGAAGAGTATCCAGTTCCAAAGTCATCGACGGCGATTTTAAATCCTTTGGACTTAAGCCTTTTTAGTATCCTTACGGACTCGTCGGGATTTTTCATAAGCGAGGTTTCCGTTATCTCGAGAACTATCTTTTTATTCTCCGCACCTACCCTCTGGGCTGTTTCGAGAACATTTTTGATAAAGTTTCTGTCGGAGAACTGCTTTGGGGATATGTTAACGTTAATAAACAAGCCGTATTCAGCTCCCCACTCCTTTGACTTCTTAAAGGCTTCCTCAAGAACCCACCTTCCTACCTCCTTTATAAGACCGAGTTCTTCGAGAACGCTCATAAACTTATCCGGGGGAACGAGACCCTCCTCTGGACTGTTCCACCTAAGCAGGGCTTCCATACCTTCCAGTCTGAGCTTTTCTATGGAGTATATGGGCTGGTAGTATAGGACGAACTCCCCCCGGTCCAAGGCTTTGTGCAGTTTATTTTTTAAGGTGAGGACTTCGACAGCCTTTTCGTTCAGCTCCTCGGTGTAAAAGGCAAAATTATTTTTCTCCTCCTTTGCTTTATACATAGCCATATCCGCATTTTTTATAAGCTCGGTTGCGGTCGTTCCGTTGTCGGGATAGAGGGTTATCCCTATGGAAGCGGACAGGAATACCTCTTCTCCTCCCGCATCGAAGGGTGTTTCGAAAACCTTTAAAACCCTCTCCGCTATCTGTATTACGCTGTTTACATCTTTTACGTCGGGTATGACCGCTACGAACTCGTCTCCACCGAAGCGTGCCACGGTGTCGGTCTCCCTAAAGACGGACCGAAGGCGGTTTGCCACTTGCTGAAGTATGTAATCCCCAACGTCGTGCCCGAGAGTATCGTTAACCGTCTTGAAGTAATCGAGGTCTATAAAAAGTATTGCGACCTTTGTTCCGTTTCGCTTTGCTCTCGATATGGCGCTTTCTATCCTGTCCCTCAGTAAAGCCCTGTTTGGAAGTCCCGTCAGGGGGTCAAAGTAAGCCATCTTCCTAAGCTCTTCCATGTAGTCGAGAACCTTCTTTGCCATGTCTTCGAAGCTCTCGGTTAGCTTAACCACCTCAACTATGTTGGTTTTGGGAAGGTATATGTGGGGTCTCCTCTCAAGGGTTTTGGACAGGGTAGATATGGCTTGGGACAGCTTCATGACCGGGTCCGTTGATACGGAAGATAGGAACTTGGAGAGTAAGAAGGCGAGAAAAGCGAATATGTATATAAGAACGAAGTTAAAGGATAACCTATCGAAGAGGTTCATCATGTATGGAACCAGGGACACCTCCATTATCACGGTCCACCCTACGTCTCTTCTGAGAACCTGCTGTTTGTAAAAGTAAGAGTGCAGATACTTTTCCAGTCGGATTGGGTGGGACTTTTCACCTTCTACATCCTTTATTTCTAAGGTCAGGTCTCCGTATTGCATCAGAAAGTTCCCTCTTCTGAACTTTTCCATGGGTTTTAGGCTTTCCATGTTGGACACTATGACCCTGCCGTGTTTGTCCACCAGAGTTATGTATGCTCCCTCCTTGAGGGAAAATTCTTTCACTATCCTCTCAAGCCTGTCCAGCCTTAGACCGCAGTAAGCGTATCCGAGAAACTTCCCGTTGTCCACCGCAGGGACCGCTATACCGACTACGGGCTTTAAGGCAAACTTAGCTATGAACACTTCCGTGAAGGTATGGGAAAGGGTCTTCTTTACATCTCTGTAATAGGGTCTGTAATTGAAGTTAGTTCCTATCATATACTTACCCTTCGGGTTTATTTCGGGATAGAAGGTTATGGCTGTTGCATTTTGGTCCGCTATGTAGCAGGCGTGAAACTCCCTGAAGGCTCTCCTTATGGCTTCCGTTTCTTTTTGGAGTTGTTCTTTGTTCTTTGGACCCCATATTACGAGCCTGTTGGCAAGCTCCCTCACCGCATTCAGGTGTATATCGAGCCAGTATAGGACGCTCTCGCTTACGTTCTTTGAGATTATCTCTATGTCGTGCCTGACGGTTGAAATCATGTATCTCTCTTCACTCTTTGCCTGATAAACGGACTTCAGAAACATGGGTATTATTGCCGTTCCCGCTAAGAAAACGAAGAGTATGTCTGCATAAGAAATTCTCCTCTCCTTGCTTATGTAGTAGGAGTAGAGTATGTAGGTCATGCTCCCGAGGGTTATGTTTATGAGACTGTTGACCGCTTCCTTGAAGGACAGTAGTATGGAAACTTCCATGTTCATACCGAGGAAAGAAGAGGCAAAACTTGCGTATAGTATCCAGCCGAAGAAGGTCCAGAAAACCCAACCGGAAGTTATTATGTTCTGCTTAAACAGGGCTTTGACTACGAATACTCCGATTAACTCTACGGGGACAAACACACCTCCCAAGGGGTCCTGATAGAGGAGAATTCTCTGCACTCCGAGAACGAGAGCTGTGATGAGTGCGTAAGTAAAGCCGAAGGCTTCTAAGGCAAAGTAAACGAAGGTTCCACCGAGAAGTATGTTAAGGCTGTCGAAGAATAGAGGCAGTCCGAACAGGTTAAGGGTTATCGATAGAAGTGCTACCGGAACTACCCTGAGAAGAAACTTCTTTATCATAGGGGAAGACCTCTATTATTCCTCCTCCGAGGAGAGTGTCTCCCCAGTAAAAAGCGACAACCTGACCCGGAGTGATACCTCTAACATCTTCCGCAAACCTAACTATGTATCCTTCGGAAGTTTTTTCTACGCTTTTAACGGGAACAGGTTTGTGCCTGTATCTTATTTGAGCTTCAACTTCCTTCCACTCCTCTAAGGGAACGTGAAAGTTTATGTCCTTCACAAATAGGGTGTCGTTGTAGAGATACTCCTCTTCCCCCACTATCACCCTGTTGTTTTTCGGGTCTATGTCTATCACGTAAAGGGGTCTGTGGTAAGAAATTCCTAAGCCTCTCCTCTGACCTATGGTGAAGTTGTATATGCCTCTGTGCTTTCCGAGAACCTTTCCCGAGACGTGAACTATGTCCCCCTCTTTAGTCCCCACGATTGAGGATATGAACTCCCCGGGACTTTTTCCCATCAGGAAGCACACCTCTTGGGAGTCTCTTTTGTCCGCTACCTCAAGTCCGTGCCTGCGTGCTATTTCTCTTACTTCCTCCTTGGTCATCTCCCCGAGGGGAAACTCCAACAGCTCTAAGTCTTCCTTCCTTACGAGGGCGAGGAAGTAGGATTGGTCTCTCCTTCTGTCAACACCTCTCCTTATTACCGACCCGTGGGGTGTGCTTCGGTCCAGAACTGCGTAGTGTCCCGTTGCGAGCCTGTCTATATCCGCAACCGCTTTTAGATACCTTGCGAAGTAGCCGGTCTTTACCTCCCTGTTGCAGAGCGCACAGGGATTGGGCGTTCTTCCCGAGACATACTCCCGGACGAAGTAGTCTATGACTTTCTCTTTAAATATCTTTTCCCAGTCAAAGGTGAGGTGGGGTATTCCGAGCCTTTGGGAAACCTTTGCTGCGTCCCTGACGTCCTTTGGGGAACAGCATACGTTGTGGGTTCCTTCTATCTCGCAGGCTTCTTCGGAGTGGAAGCGTAGAGTAACTCCTATTACTTCGTGCCCCTGTTCTTTGAGGAGAAGAGCGGTTACACTGCTGTCCACTCCTCCGCTCATTCCTACCGCAACTCTCATAGCCTATTGAATTTACTTCCTTAGCGGTAGTTTGGAAGAGTAAAAGTTGTAAAGGTAGTTTATTATTTCAGGATTTAGTTCCCACCTGCGAAGCAGGTCCTTATCATCTTTAACAAGCTCCGTCGCTTTCAAGAGTAAAAGATGTGGGGGGTCTTTCTCGCTCATGAGACCGAGCCTGAGCATGCCTATAAGGGTCTGACGAAGGTCCTCCGCTATTCCCTGCATCATTATGTCGAACTCGAACTTTTTGTATAGCTCGTTTCTCTCCTGCTCCGGTTTTGGGATTAGGGACTTGGCAAAGGCGCACATCTTAGCCCAGGTGGTCAGGGTTCTGTCCCACTCTTCTTTGGGTAATCCCTCAAGCTCTATGTTTATGTAGTTGAGAAGGTATCTGGCGAGGTATTCCTTGGCATTTTCTAAGGTTTCAAAGCCCGGGGGAACTTCTTCCTTTTTTAGAAGGTTGGTCAGGTCCTTTTTCATGGCTCACAATTTATCCGAGCGTTTGCTGCCTGTCAAGGAAAGCTCTGATTTTCTCTCCCCATTTTTTGGCTTCGTGAAGAACTTCCTCTTCGTCTATGGTCTTGAGTTCTCCCTTTTCCATGAGAACCTTTCCCCTGCAGATGACCGTATCTATGTCCGAGGACTTGGCGCAATAGACCACCTGAGCAACCGGGTCGTATAGGGGCTGAAGGTGAGGTTTGTCCGTATCTATGAGCAGGAGGTCTGCCTCGTAGCCCTCTTCTACCTTGCCGGCTTTAATTCCTACTGCGGAGAAGCCCTTTTCGGTGGCAACTTTGAGGGCGGTGGGTGCATCTATTGCCTTTGCGTCAAGGTTGTTGCCTTTGTGGAGTTTTGCCATGGTGGCTGTTTCCTCAAGCATGTCGAGGTTGTCGTTTGAAGCTGAGCCGTCCGTCCCCAAGCATACGTGTATTCCCCTTCTCAGGTATTCCGGCACGGGAGCTATCCCCGAAGCCAGCTTTAAATTACTCTCCGGGCAGTGGGCAACCTTAACCTTTCTATCCTTGACTATATCCATCTCCTCTTCGCTGAGCCAGACCATGTGAGCGCACAAGACCTTTTCGGAAAGGAACCCTATGTTTTCCAAATGAAGGACGGGCGTTTGCCCGTATTCTTCTTTAATTTTTTCCACCTCTCCCTTGGTTTCTGCAACGTGTATGTGCAGAAAGAGGTCAAGCTCCTCGGAAAGTTCTTTCGCTTTTTTCAGAGTATCCGGAGAGCAGGTATAGGGTGCGTGCGGACACAGAACGGGAAAGATAAGCTCCTCTCCTTTGAGGTTTAAAGCGAACTCTTTAGCTCTCTTTAGGTATTCTTCCGGGGTTTTTGCCACCTTGGTGGGGAAGTCAAGAATTCCAAAACCGAGACCAGCCCTTATACCTGCATTCTTGCAAACCTCTCCCACCTCCTCCTCAAAGAAATACATGTCCATAAAGAGCGTTGTCCCCGACTTTATCATCTCCGCAACACCCAAGAGGGTTCCCGCTCTTACGAACTCAGGGGACACGAACTCACCCTCGAGGGGCCAAATGACCTTCTGGAGCCACTCCATAAGCGGGAGGTCTGCCCCTATACCTCTCAAGAGGGACATGGGAACGTGAGTGTGCATGTTGGCAAAGGAGGGCATGAGTATTTTTCCCTTTACGAAGACCGTTTCCTTTGCCTGAGCTTCTATTTTGGGGGCTATTTTGTGTATTTTCCCTTCCTTTATTCCTATGTCCACAATTCCCCTGCCGGGCAGAAGGGCTTCCTTTATGAGCAGGTCAAACCTTTCCATGGAAAGGTGATTTTACCACTTAAGCTCGTTGGCTTTGGCGTAGGTTTGGGGCTTCCTCTGGAAGAAGTCCGTCTTGGTGTTGTTTATCTTCCTGAAGTCGTCTATCCACTTCATGGGGTTTTCGGTTATCTCCGGATAAAGGGGGTCAAAACCTATCTGGGTAATTCTGAGGTTCCCGAGATACTTTATGTATCTGTCTATGAGCTGGTCGTTTATACCGAGTATCTGGTTCTGAGTAACATACTGTCCCCACTTTATTTCCTGGTCTATGGCGTATTTGAAGTATTCCCTTATCCACTCCTTTATTTGGGGGGTGAACCAGTCGGGATTTTCCTTCTGTAGGGAGAGTATCATGTTCCTGAAGAGGGTTACGTGGGTAAGCTCGTCCCTGTTTATGTATTTAATTTGCTGGACCGTGTTGGTCATTTTGCCCTGCCTTCCGAGGGTGTAGAAGAAGGCAAAGCCGGAATAGAAGTATAGGGATTCGAGAATGTAATTTCCTATTACAGCTTTAATGAAGTTCTCCTCCGTGGGCTTTTTGATGAACTCGTTATAGACCTCTGCGACCACCTGGTTTCTCTCTTTCAGTCTTTCGTCCTCCCTCCAGTAGTTGTATATCTCGTCTGCCTTCATAGGGTCAACGACGCTCTCAAGTATAAACTGATAGGAGTATGCGTGTATGCTTTCCTGGAACTCCTGTGCAGTAAGAGCCATCTCTATCTCCGGAGCAGTTATCATGCGGGCAAAGTCCTTTAGCATGTCCACCTGAAAGGAGTCAAGAGCTATCAGGAAGCTCAAAACTAACTCGTAAGCCCTCCTCTCGTAGTCGGAGAGAACTCTCTCATACTGCTTTTTGTCCTCCATAAGGGGTATCTCTTCCGGTATCCAGAAGTTGGAAAAGCCCATGGTCTTGTATAGCTCAAAAGCCCATCCGTATTTGATGTTGTTCAGCTCTATTATGTTGGTAGGGTTTCCCATGACGACCTTTCTGTTTGCAGCGTCCCTGTCCCCCTCGGGGTTAAAAATCAGCTTCCTCTGAAGAACCTTCTCGGAGCTTTCTAACATCTCCTACCTCCTCCGACTTTATTAATTTCGTTCCATCGGATGGATATTACAGCGACAGTATAATTCTACCTCACAGCTTCTCCAGACCTGTAAAGTTGCTTAGGAAGGTTAAGAGATAATGAGAGGAGCGCTTCTGAAGATTGCGGAGGAGAGAATGTCTGTGGCGAGGCATGCATTTTCCCAAGAACTCTATAGTGCCTGTGCTTGCGAACTTTATTTTGCCCTTTTCACCTTGATGAGGTCAGTCCTTACGGAGAGTTATAGAGGTAGGTGGAAACACTTAGGTATATTCACGGAGTTCTCAAAGCTGTGTATTGAGGAGGGAATTATTCCTAAGAACTTGCTCAAGGAGGTTGGGCAGGTTAATCAGGACCTATACTACATGAGGCGGAAAGTCGATTATGGAGAGGGACTGGACACTTTTGACATAGAAGCTTTAAGAGACTATCTTCCTCTTGTAGAGGAGGTTTTCAAGGTTGTTAAAGACAGAGTTGACTTCGGAGGTTCTTGAGAAAATTAAGGAACTTCCTTTTGTAGGGGATGTGGATATACTGACAGAACTTCCTGAAGATGTTGAAGCCGACCTCGGTGTGAGGATAAAACTTACGGAGGACGCTGATAAATATCCCGTAGGTAGGGTAATATCGAGGATTTTAAACGAAATAAGCTGGAGAGAGTTGGAAAGTTCGGGAAGGTATCCTTCTATATACTGGGAGACCTATACGCTTTAGGCAGAGTTAACTATAAGTAGTTCTTAAACCGCACAGCTCTCGCACTCCTCTATGTCCGTTATGGATTTGCTTCTGAGGTAGTATATGGTCTTCAGCCCCAGTTCCCAAGCAAGTTCGTATATTTTGGAGAGGGTGGGACCGTCAATCTTCTCGGGGTCTATGAAGAGGTTAAGAGACTGTGCCTGGTCTATCCATTTCTGGCGAACCGCAGCCGCTCTTACGACCCATTCCTGGTCTATGTTATAGGCACTCTTGTAGTGCCAGAAGAACCTGTCTATCTCCGGCGGGACCTGGGGAAGTATTCCGCTCATGTTTTCCTCTTTGTAGTATTTGGCGAATATTGGGTCAACGGAGGGTGTGGCTCCGAGTATGAGGGAAGTTGAACCTGTCGGCATCAGAGCTATAAGGTAAGCGTTTCTCATTCCCTTTTCCCTGACTTCCTGTGCCAGTTCCCTCCAGGGAAGGTTGTTCCCGTTTACCTTACTGTCCTCCTCTATCTCATCTATCTTTCTTCCGAAGAATATTCCCCTGCTCCAGTCGGAACCTTCAAAGAGCTTATACTTGCCCCTTTCCTTTGCCAGCTCGACAGAACCCTTTATGGCGTAAAAGCCTATAAGCTCAAAGAGTTTGTCCGCAAATTTGAGATGTTCTTCGCTTTCCCACTGGATGCCATTCTTCACGAGGCAGTAGTGGTAGTTGGAAACCCCTATACCTATTGCCCTATACCTTTTGTTGGTGTATTCCGCTTCCGGTATTGCGTAGTAGTTCATCTCTATGACGTTGTCTAACATCCTCACGAGTATGGGAACTACCTTTTCCATGGTCTCTTTTGTATAAACCTTGCCCAGATTTATAGAACCGAGGTTACAGACCACCACGTCTCCAGACTGCTTTCTGTAAACTATCTCCCCAGTTTCGGGGTTAAGCTCCTTTCCTAAGTGCTTGGTAACGCTCATGTTCTGAATAATCTCGTGGCAGTTACCGGTAACAATTCCGTTAAATATGAGGGAGTGGTTGTATAGTTGAGTGGTGTCGTAAACGTCCTCTTTTCCTGCATAGCTGATTTCCGTAATCTCGGTGATAAATTTTTCCCCCTTTCTGCCCTCTTGCGGGTATCCGAGTTTAACCCTTTCTTCGAGAACGTTCAGCGCTTTTTCTTGCTTCTTTCCTACAAAACCTATTTCTTTAATGAACCTTACAGCGTTCCTACCTTTTATGTCGAGTCTGTAAGCGGGTCCGCTTTCGTATGTCTTTACCTCTCCAAGTTTATTTATGTATTCAAACTTTCCACCGGTGCGTTCGTATATGGAAGACTTTATCCCAAAATTCGCAAGCAGTATCTGAACTCCTTCTAAAAGTTCTTTGCTCTTGCTCGTCAGCTGAATTACAAAGGTGGGCACTCCCTCATTTCTTATTACCTCTACGGTAGCATCGCAGGTAAAGAGTGCCTGCAGGTATCCCTTTACCATGTCTTCCGTTCCCCTGAAAACCACCTCCGGAACAGCATGTTTCGTATCCTTTGAGAAATCGAACAACTCTTCGAGGACTCTGCCGACCTTACTTGACATTATCCTCAGTTTCTTACTGTTTCGGGTATGCTTCACAACCTTAGTCGCTACAGGTCTTTCATAGTCGTTTATAACCTTCCTTCCCTCGACGAGGGGATAAAATTCCTCAACCACCTTATCCTTTGCAGAATATATGAGGTCTTTTAAACTTATGTCTTCGTTGTATAGGTCAAAGATGGCAACCTGATAGCCTGTTCTTGTATCCCTTGCAAAGGTTCCATCACCTGCAAGCCAGCCCATAATAAAGCCGAGTTCGTAGGAACCTTCCCTTCCGAACTGACCTTTGCCCGATTGGATTAGGAGTTTATCTCCAACCTTAAGTTCTTTGAGCTTTTTCTTAATAACTTTGTTGTCTTCTAAAACATAAAACTCGTGCCAGTCGGTAGCCTTTATCCTGTAGCCGTCCTTAGTTCTAACTTCCCACACGTCAGCCTTCTGAGCGGTTCTGTGCATCTTTATGCATACTGCGGTGTCCGTTCCGTGTTGTTTCGGGTCCCCGTCCGTTCTTCTGTCGTAAGTAGCTATTAAAGGTTCTCCCATCTCAAAAAGTTCCTTGGCTTTTACAAGACCAAATTGGGTAGCAAGCCGAATATCCCCTGTAACGCACAAGTTGCTTGAATATACCATCCCAGCATGTTTGTTGGGGTTTATTTTGTTGGCGGTGTCCCTGAAGAAGATGTAAGGTTCTCCCGTTTCAAAGGCGACGGTCAGGAGCCTCTTCCAAAGCTCAAAGGCATCAACTTCCTTCTTGGCTTCCTCGGGAAGCTCCTTTTCGAGCCTGAGATACTCTTCCTCAAATTCTTCTCCCCAGAGGTCTTCGAGGTTCTTTCCGTCCCGAATGTTCTTTGTGTAGTATGGGTCAAGGAGCGTCCACTTCTCCCTGTTTTTAACCCTCTTCATGAATATGTCAGGGATTGACACAGCGGGGTGTATGTCGTGAGCTTTCTTTCTCTCGTCCCCTGCGTTGGTCTTTACCTCCAGAAAGTCCAGTATGTCCTTGTGCCATATGTCAAGGGTTATCGATGCTGAACCCTTCCTCATACCCAGCTGGTCAACGTAGGTCATAACGTCGTTTATAACCTTGACTACCGGGATAACTCCCGAGCTTGCACCTTTGAACTTCCTTATGGGTGCTCCGGTAGCTCTGAGCTTGCCGATGTATATGCCAAGCCCTCCCGCATGTTTGGAGATTTGAGCTGCCTTTTGGACGTTGTCAAAGATGTCGTAAAGGTCGTCGTCCACCGTCAGGATAAAGCAAGAGGAGAGCTGTGTAAAAGGACGCCTTGCGTTCATCAGGGTCGGTGTTGCCACCGTAACGAGGTGCTCCGAGAGCATGTCGTAGAATTCCTTAGCCCACTTTACTCTCTCTCCTTCTTTTTCGGGGATTGCGAGAGTCATAGCGATGAGCATATACATCTCTTGGGGAAGCTCTATAACCCTTCCCTCCTCGTCCCGAGCCAGATACCTGTCGGTAAGTATCTTTATCCCCGTGTAGTTGAAGTATAGGTCTCTCTCAGGTTTTATGTGTTTGGAAAGCTCCCTAAAGTCCTCCTCGGTGTAGTGCTTGAGCAGGTAATCCCCGTATATGCCTTCCTCGGTGTATTTTTTAACGAACTCGTAAAATCCTTCCGTGTTGTAAGGTTTGTATTCTTTAGAAAGCTCGTCCCTGACCTTATACCCCCTTATGTGGGCTACCTTCTTGTATAGGTCGTATAGAAGGAGCCTTGCGGCTGCAAACTGCCAGTCGGGTGCCTCGGGAGAGACCTTCTCTGCAGCGGTTCTTATTAAGACCGCCTGTATCTCCTCGGTAGTTATCCCGTCTCGAAACTGTATCTGGGCATCCGTCTCCAACTCAAGGGGGTCAACGTTCAACCCCTTGAAGGCAAACTCAAGAGCTATACGAATTTTGTTTATGTCAAGAGCTTCTCTCTTCCCGCTTCTCTTTACAACTTCCATAGCTGTCCCCTCCATGAGGGTATTTTAGAAGGCTAACCCGTCCGGGTGGATTTTTCTATATCGTTGTGTGTTCTTTAGAATTTACTTCAAGACAGAACCTATTGATAAACCTTTAAGATTTTAACATGCATGAGTTTAGTGCGTTCGAGCGGTTTTTTGCTTTGGTCTTTGGGCATAAGTTAGGTTGGTGGGGTTTTGTGAACTATAAAAGACCGAGAATAAGCAAACTTACAACTTTTATAACTTTACAGATTTTTGTAAAGCCTTTAAGGACCTGCCAGGTAATTGGTGGTTTGGTGTTATCTCCTGTATAAAGCTCGGGGCACCACAGGGTTCCCGTAGCTATTTTGGAGCTTATATAGTGTGTATCTTCAAGCGTATGTTTTCTTTTTCCTGAACATAACGAAAGCTATAACCTCCGCAACCGCTCTGTAAAACTCAGGTGGTATTTCTTCTCCCACATCTACCGCCTGGTATAGGGCACGGGCAAGCTCCGGTTTTCTCATCACGGGAACTTCGTTTTCCTGTGCGACCCTTATTATTCTTTCCGCCATACTTCCTTTGCCTTTGGCTACGACCTTAGGAGCCTTATCCTTTTCCCCGTCGTATTTCAGAGCCACAGCGTAATGGGTGGGGTTGGTTATAACTACGCTCGCTTTGGGGACTTCCGCCATCATTCTTCCCCGAGCCATTTCCCTCATTCTCGCCTTTAGCTTCGCTCTTATCTCGGGATGACCTTCTAACTGTTTGAACTCTTCCTTAACCTCTTGTCTGGACATCCTTATCTTCCTTTCGTATTCCCACCTTTTGTAGGCAAAGTCAAGCAGGGCTATGAAGAAAGCTATAACTCCCAAAATAAGAACCACCTTTATGAGCAGGTCTATTAGGAACTTTACCCCTTCAAGCAGGGGCATCTGAGCGGAGCTGAGAATTAGCTCTACGCTTCCCTTAAGAATGAACAGGGCTATTCCCAACAGAAGGACAGCCTTTAGGGTGTTCTTGCTAAGCTCGAAGAGGGTGGTGAGGGAGAACATCTTCTTAAAACCTTCAACGGGGTTTAGTCTGTCCCACTTGAATTGAAGGGGCTTGAGTGTGAAGATAAAACCGAACTGGGCTACGTGGGCACCTATCACGACGAGAACGGTTATCACAAAGAAAGGGACGAGTAGCTTGACTATGTTCGTAAAGGACTCCTTTAGAGCTGTTCCCGTCAGTGTTGTAAAGTCCGTTATCCTTACACCCGACAGGGTCATTAAAAAAGCTACTATCTCCTTAAAAAGTAACGCTCCCGTAAAGAAAATTATCAGAGAGGATACGAGAACTGTCAGGGAAGAGGCTATTTCGACACTTTTTGCTACATTTCCTTCCTGTCTGAGCTTTCGCCTTCTGTATGGTGTTGCCTTTTCCGTTTTGTTTTCCTGCGCCATGGGAACTCCTTAAATATATCCCTATCCGCTTCCTCCAACAAACCTGAGAAAGTTGAGCATGTATTCCCTCATGTAGGATACGAGCACCAGACCTATGACGGGCAAGGATATTACGAGAACCACCAAGCCTACCATAATTTGAAGAGGAAGACCGACCATAAAGACGTTTATCTGAGGTATGAACCTGTTTATTATTGCTAATATGACGTTGGTTAAAAGTGCTGATATGAGAACGGGAAGGGCAATCTTAACCCCCATGGAGAAGCTCTGGTAGAAGAGCTTTAAAAATACCTCTCCGTTTATGGAATATAGGTTTAAACCCCCGAGAGGCACATTTTCCAGGCTCTTAACAAGCCCTATATACACCGCTTCCGCTCCACCCAGGGATAGGAAAAGGGCAGATGCTAAGAGGGTAGAAAAGCCTGCTAAGACCGTGGTTTGGGGTTGTTGAGGTAAGAACATCATCAGAAAACCCAGACCCGTGTTTACCGCTATCACCTCCCCCGCCACGAAGACCGCATCGAACAGAAGCCGTAAAAAGAACCCTGCCAAGAAGCCGAACATAACCTCCCCTAATGCAAGCTGTATGAGGTGAGCGGTTGAGACTACCTGAACTGGTTCTACCTTTGCGAAGGTGAAGATTGAAAAGGCTATGGCAAGGGAAAGGTAAATTCTGACCGTGTTGGGCACGAAGAATGTTCCGAAGAAGGGAACCATGAAAACGAAGGAAAAGACTCTAAGAAAAACGAGCAGAATTGTTAGTAAGCTGTTAGTATCAAGTGTTATCATCTTATCCAAATAGGTATGTTTACAAATATCTCCTTGGTGAAGTCTAAGAGCTTACCGAGCATCCATCCGCCGAGAAGAAATATTATTATCATCGCTGCTACTATCTTGGGTATGTAGGCAAGGGTCATCTCCTGAATTTGGGTTGCTGCCTGGAATATGCTCACTACGAGACCCACTATGAAGGTTGCCATCAGAACGGGCATGGCTAACAGTATTGCCATCTCTAAGGCTCTCTGCCCTAAGGAAACTACTAAATCGGGATTCATCTTCTCCCTCCTACTGATAACTCCTTACTATGGAAAGAACCACCAGCTCCCACCCGTTTGCTAAGACGAAGAGCATTATCTTGAATGGGAGAGATATTATCTGGGGCGGAATCATTATTATCCCCATGGATATAAGAATAGAAGCCACAACTATGTCCACTATCAGGAAGGGTATGTAGAGGAGGAACACTATCTGGAAAGCGGTTGCAAGCTCGCTCACCATAAAGGCTGGAATGAGTATGGAAAGAGGTATGTCCTTGGGTTCTTTTATCTTTTCCCTTTCCTCCTTGCTGAGGTTTGCCACCTCCAAAAACACCTCCACCGTATCCTTACGGGTCTGTTTAACCATAAAGTCCTTTATTGAATTTGAGACCCTTTCGAAGAACTCCCTGTCGGTTATCTCTTCCCTTATGTAGGGTTGTAGAGCGTTGGTGTTTATCTCGTCAAAGACGGGCTTCATTATGAAAAAGGTCAGGAAGAGGGCGAGGGATATTATTACCTGATTGGGAGGGACCTGCGGTATTCCAAGAGCCTGTCTGAGAACCGATAGAACGACCACTATTCTGATGAAAGAGGTAGTCATTATGAGTATAGAGGGTGCTAAAGCTAAAATGGTCAGAAGTATAAGGAGTCTTATTGAAGTGTCTAAGTTGCCTTCACCGATTTTTACCTCAACGGGTGGTATCGTTTGTGCTATCGCCGTTTGAGCCAGAACCAGGAGCAACAGCGTTATCATCTTCCCTATATATTACATCAGCCCCTTTATCGCTAACACAGAGCACCACAGTCCTCCCCTTTATCTCAAGCTCAACTATGTAGATACCTTTAGCTATGGGAGAAACCTTTTTTATCTCGAAATTACCCTTTCCGCTTAACTTATCTATTCCGCCAAACCTTCGGATTATGAAGGGAAGAGCTACCAGAATGAGGACTATAACTACAATTAGGGAAACGCCAATTCTCAGAAGGTAGTTCCAGAAGTCCATCACTCCGCTTGAACCACAAACTCGGTAAAGTAAACGTTTCTAACTCCCCCTTGGACGAGGATAGTATTGATACGCTTTATTATCTCGAGTTTTAGCTGTTCCCTTCCCTCGGGAGACCTGAGTTCCCTCGATGTTTTGTTGGAAAGTATCTCTATTATGGCGTCCCTTATTATGGGTTCTCTTTTCTGAACTTCTAAGGTTACCTCCGGAGAGGACAGCTCAAGGGTTATCGATACTCTTGCATACATGGTCATTTCCGGGTCCGCAAGGTTGACTATGAAGGCGGGTTCTAACTTATACATAACGCCGACCGCTTCGGGAGATACTTTGGGCTTGGGAGTTTCCTCCTTACCCTCTTCTTTTTTTGCAAATAGAAAGAAGTATGCCCCCGCTCCACCACCTATTAAAAGTATGAGGAGAAGGAGTAGGGCGAGGAGTAGCTTGCCCTTGCCTCCGCCGGTCGTCTCCTCAGCCTGCTGTGCCTCCTTCTCCTCGTCAGCCATGGCTCTGATTATCTAACAAGGTTGACTGTCTCGTCAAGTATGGTATTTGAAGTAGTTACAACACGGGCATTTGCCTGATAAGCCCGTTGAGCGGTTATCAGGTTTATAAATTCCTTAGCTATATCCACGTTGGACATCTCGAGCATGCCGGACCTCACTTTTTCTGAACCACCTGCCAATAATATTGTAGGGGTAGTGATTGATGTGTATAAGTTTGCACCCTTTTTGGTAAGTTCCTCTGGGTCAGTAAATACAGCCACCGCAACTCTGTATAATGGTAAAGATTTGCCATTTGAGTAAACTCCGACAACTGAGCCGTCTTCGGAAAGAACATAAACGTCTATCAAGTCTCCTTTTGAGTAGCCGTTCTGTTCTATGGTGACTATAAAGTCAGAAGCGTATTGATTGATGTATGAAGTGGGTATAGGGTCTCCGACATTTACCGCGGTAGATACCAAGGATTCCCCCACGTATATTCTCCAATCCGCTGAAGCGTCAAAAGTTCCACCTGAAGGTGTGCTTGCGGGAACTGTAAGTGAAGAGGGATTTAGGTAGTAATAATATTTCTTCCCATCGGGTGATAGCTCCCTTTGGATAACACCGTTATCAAATATAAGGTCACCTTCACTTGAAAACTGAACGCCAGTCCAGTCTCCGCTCAATTCATAGCCGGCAGTCGTCGGGTCTATATCCGACCTAAGATGCACATCCCAGGTATTTGATGCCGTTTTTACGAAAAAGAAATCAGCTTGATAAGGGTTTCCTAAGCTGTCGTATATGGTTATTGTGTATTTGTAGTTATACGATGTGGGGTCGTTTGGGTTGAAAGGTGTCGTTGGTGGGGGTTCAGAAGACGCATTTAAATTTGTAGGTTGTAAAAATCTAACAAGATTGGTTGACCTTGGGTCCAGTTGTTGTTGAACATGTATATTCTCCAAACCCGTTCCTACCACTTCTCCATCTTCGTTCAATCTAAAGCCTTGCAGATAAAACCCTCCTGAGGTAACCATGTATCCGTCTCTACTCAACCTAAACTGTCCATCTCTCGTATACAGATTAGCACCAGTTATCGGGTCCTTGAGTATAAATAAACCCCTTCCTTGTATAGCAAGGTCTGTATTAACGCCTGTTTGTTTGAAGTTCCCTATGTTCCATATCTTTTGTGTGCTATCTACGACAGCTCCCGCGCCATAGGTAGTAGATTTTAGGGTTCCGGTAGTTACGTTTAGACCTATGGTAACCGAGGATATTACATCTTGAAACAAGGGTCTATGAGCCTTAAATCCTACCGTATTTACATTCGCCAAGTTGTCCGAAGTTACGTCAATCCAGAAGCGGGACACATCCATTCCGGTTACCGCATTAAAAAAACTTCTTAGCATGGCTTAACCCCCCGTGTAAATAATTTGAGAGGAAGAGGCTTGTCTTCCTGAAAGCAGGTCTAGCATAAGCTCTCCATTCACTATACCTGCGGATTTGACCGCATCCTTAAATCCAAGTTGCCAGCTTGTAAGTTCGTAATCCCCCTTAAAAACTTTTACGGTAAACTGACCTTTTGGAAGGTCTGTAGTATCTATAAGGTTTAGACCCCTATCGAGGTCCATATCTATTTCCTTAATTACCTCTTCCCCGTCGTATATCCTCACCTTGACGCCCTCCACCCTCTCCCCCGAGAGAAGGTAGTATTCCCCTCCCTTGAGCGTATCCACCGTATCCGTAGAAAATACGAACTCTTTACCTATAAGGTTTATGGTTTGCATGAAGGTAATTTGATTCATCCAAGCGGTGAAGCTGTCCATGAAGTTTTTCATGTCTGTGTAAAAGCGAACCTGATTTAGCCTGACCACATCCTCCAAAGCTTTGGACAAGTCCTGCTGTTTGAAGGGGTCCTGATACTTTAGGGTCTCTATGTATATCTTCATAAAGTCCGTTGCTGACATGTTATCGAAAGACTGGACATAGTCTGGTCCTACCACCTTGGGTTCCTTTGGCTTTATGTCGTATGGGTTGTTCGTGCCGACAGGTTCAAAATTCATCTTTTCTCCCCCTGCTTTCTCTTAAGCTCCTGAGCGAGTATTTCACCGAAGCTCTTTTGCTCCGCTTTCGCCTGTTTTTGGGCAAGAGCACCTTTCAGGTCGTAAATTCTCTTTTCTTTCTTAAGAACGACCTCTTTGTCTTTTACCTCGACCTTGAGAATGTCTCCCTCTTTGACGCCAAGTTTTTTGCGCACATCGCTCGGTAGAGCTATCAAGCCCCTTGCCATCACCTTTACTATCTCATCCATGGCTGTGTATATATATCGGCACCTGTCAAATTTTTTTAATTTTCGAACAATGTAAAAATGTCATGACACGCTCAAGGGTTTGATAAAATTCGATACCATGAAACTGCTCGATACGGGGGTTCTCTTGGAATTCTTTTCCGGGGAAGAGGAAGAAGTTGACAGAATTGATAAGCTCTTCAGAGAGTTAGAAAAACAGAAGGAGAAGCTCCTAATAACGGAAGAAGTTATTCTCGAGCTTGTGTATTACCTCCAAGAAGTTTACGGATGGGAGAGGAAAGTCGTAGCGGACGTGGTCAACACGGTTTTGCTGGATAGTCTTTTCAGCGTTGAGAACAGGGAAGTTATTCAGCAAGCGGTCAAGCTCTACCGGTCCACCAAGCTAAGCTTCTTAGATGCTCTCAAGGCTTCTAAGGCTAAGAAGAGGAAGGTTAAAGAAGTTATAACCTTCAACAAGAGGTTTGAAAAGGCTTCCTTTAAGCTGATTCGCCCCTGAGCTGTTGGTATAACGCCTTAAGTTCCTCAACACTTTTTTGAAAGGGCACTCCTACTCTGAAGTCCTGACGGAAAAAGTTGTCAATAGCTTCCTTGTTGTCCAGAACTCTATCCACAGCGGGGTTTGAACCTCTCTTGTAAAGACCGAGGTTTACGAGGTCCTCCATAGATTCGTAGGAACTGAGAAGCTCCTTAACATACATAGCCATACGAAAGTGCTCGTCGCTAACGAGTTTGGGCATTAGTCTTGAGAGGCTCTTTACCGGGTCTATGGACGGATACAGTCCCGCATTCGCTCTCTTTCTCGAGAGTATTATGTGTCCATCGAAAACGCCTACGAGAGCGTCCGCAACGGGGTCTAAAGATATGTCATCTCCTTCGACGAGAACGCTGAATATACCTGTGATGCTTCCCCCGTCCGAAAAGTTCCCGCAACTTTCCACTATGTTGGTCATTGTGTGGAATACGGAAGGAGTATAGCCTTTTAGGGTCGGGGGTTCACCCGCAGCGAGACCTATTTCCCTCTGAGCCATAGCGAAGCGTGTTATGGAGTCCATAACGAGAAGGACATCTGCACCCTTGGAAGCAAAGTATCTGGCATGGACTACCGCACTTATAGCACCCTTTACCTTTACTATTGGAGGTTCATCCGCAGTAGAAACTACAACCACGCTCTTCTTAAGACCTTCTCCCAGAACATCTTCTATAAACTCCCTGACCTCCCTTCCTCTCTCTCCTATCAGAGCCATAACCACCACGTCCGCATCGCTGTAGTTGGTAATCATTCCCAGAAGGGTGCTTTTTCCTACACCTGCTCCCGCAAATATGCCTACCTTCTGACCTTTTCCGAGGGTGAACATAGCGTTTATAGACCTCACCCCTGTGTCGAATACCTCCTTTATCCTCTCCCTGTCGAGGGGATTTATGCTCACAAGCTCTATTGGTAGCTTCTCTTTGGTAAAAAGTTCCTTTCCCGTTAGGGTTTCCCCGAAGGGGTTTACTACCTTACCCAAAAGCTCTTCACCTACTGCGGTAGATACTTGCTCGCTTCTTATCAGGACCTTGTCTCCGGGTTTTATTCCCGACAGAACCCCGTAGGGCATAATTATGCATCTGTCTTCGTTGAAACCTATAACCTCTCCGTATATTCTGTTTCCCGTTGAGGGAAGTATCTCCACGAGGTCTCCCGTAGCACTACCGGGGTTGTAGGCTTCAAGGTATATCCCGCTTACCTTTACGACTTTGCCGTAAATCCTAATCCCCTTCAAGGGCATTCCTAACGACCTCTCTGAATATCTCCTCTATGGCTTCTTCGTTCAGCCTCTCTATTACGAACTTGGGACTCTCAACTCTTACCTCCCCTACCTTAAGGGTTTCGTCTCCAACCACCTCTATGTTGAACTTGTCTTCCATCCTCTCCCCGAGTCCAGCTATAAACTCGAATACCCCTTCCACCTGAGAGGGGTTTACGAAGACCTTCAGTTCACCCTTGAGGTCTATACCTCTTTCGAATATTCCTTCGAGAACTTTGCTTATGAGTTCCTCTTTGGGCAGGAAGTCCGTCATGAGGAATTCCTTTAAGACTACTTTGGAGAGCTGTATAAACTCTTCCCTGACTTCTTCCTTTACTTTATCCACTTCACCTTTTATGTTCTGGGCAAGTTTGTGTATTATTTCTTCCTGAACTTTGTTCTCCTGAAGGGAGTGTTTTAGTTTGCTTATCTCCCCTTCCATTTCCTCAAGCCTTATCCTGAGCGTATTTCTTTCCTCAAGCAGTTTTTTCTTTTCCTGCTGGAGAGTTTTTAGCTCTTCCTCAAGGGTTTTAACGAGGTTTTCCAGTCGGTTCTTTTCTTTAAGTATGCGGTTTAGGTCTTCCTGAAAGGTTTTTTCTTCTTCCTCTTGGACTTTCTCTATGCCAAACAGAGGCTTGAACTCTTTAGACATATGCCTCTTCTCCGCCGAGTTCTATCTTTCCTTCGTCTATGAGTTTTCTTATTACCGCTACCACCTGCTTTTGGGCTTTCTCCACTTCCGACTTCTTTACGGGTCCGAGGGCTTCCATGTCTTCCTGCATTATCTTTGCCGCTCTCTTGGACATGTTTGAGAAGAACTTTTCCTTTATGTCCTCCGGTGCTCCCTTGAGGGCTATTATCAGCGTGTTCTTGTCCACCGCCTTGAGAACTTCTATTATTGCTCTGTTGTCGAGCTTTCTTATGTCTTCGAAGGTGAACATCTTCTCCCTTATCTTTTCTTCTAAGGTGGGGTCCTCTTCACCTATCTTCCTGAGCAAGGACTCTGCGGTTTCCTTGTCGAGCATGTTCATAAGCTCAGCCGCTATTGCCACACCTTCCTGTTTCTTTATACCGCTACCTATACCCAGAGCCTTTATCTCTTCTGTAACGGTTTCTATGAGTTCCCGAAGGAATTGAGGGGATACGTTCTCGAGGGTCGCTATCCTCTTTACCACCTCAAATCTCAGGTTTTCCGGAAGCCACTGGAGTATTTCGGAAGCTTTTCGGGGGGTGAGCTGGGAAAGCAGAACCGCTATGGTTTGGGGGTGCTCGTTCTTTATGAGACCTACCAAAACCCTCGTGTCTATCTTCTCCAACTGCTCCAACCCTTCAGCTACCCCTGCGGAACCGAGCAGGCTTTTTATCCTCTCATACACCTCCGGGGGGAGAATTCCCTGAAGCTGTTCCAAAAGCGTTTCGAGATTTGAATACTGTGTGGCTACATAGTTGTAGTCTTCCAGAAATTCCTGAACAGCCGCCTCTATATCCGAGGGTGTTAGGTCTTTAAGCCTTGCGGCAGTTAGAAATATCTTCTGTATTTCCTCTTCCGTGAGTTCTTTCAGTATGTTTGCGGCAACATCGGGTGGCAAGGACATGAGCAGTATCGCTGCCTTCTCTACCTTAGAAAGCTCCCTTCCCGTAGCTTCCGCCATACTTCATATATTAAAGTCAAAAAGCTATCCTAAGAAGCCGAAGTCGTCCATCTGCTTCCTTATAAGTCCCCTCTGGAGAAGCTTACCTTCAATTAATGTTATCCACCTCTCCGGCATGCACCCCTTTGGGCAGAAAAGGTTGCAGTTGCTACAGTGAACGCACTCTTGCACATTCAGAGAAACTATCTCCCCGAGCCTTATGTCTCCTTTACCGTCCCGTGGGTCCTCCAAAACCTTATATACCCTCGTAAGGACCATGGGACCCCCAAAGTCTTTTCCCTCCGCAAGAGGGGGACATACGTTGTTGCATATACCGCACAGGATACAGTCCCACGCCTTGGAAGTCTTGAGCAGGTCCCTCTGACTTACCTCAACCTTTTCCTCTTTGGGTTCTATCCACGCTTTACTCTTTTTTAGGAGTGCGTATATCTCCTCGTGAGACACCACGAGGTCTTTTATAGGTTTAGAGTTATCCACAGGCTCTATCGTTATCTCTTCACCTTCCGCCCGGGTGTTGCAAGCGAGCTTGTGTTGTCCGTTTATCTTCAGAGCACAGGTTCCGCATATAGAAGCCCTGCACATAGCCCTGAAGGACAGGGACGGGTCTATATTCTCCTTTATGTAGCTCAGGACTTCCAGAACGGTGGGTTTGCCCTCAAGGGGAACCTCAAACTCGTCCCACCTGAAGCCTTCCCCTGTAAATCGCTTTATTTTGACCCTCATACCGCCTCTCTCATAAGTTTTTCAAGCTCCCTCTCGGGAGATGAGAAGGCAACCTTAACCATGTAGTCGAGCCTGTATATCCTTTCCAAAAGCTCCTCAGCTTTTTCTTTGGGCACTTTCTCCAAATAATTTTTAAACTTGAGCTTCGCATACTGATGTTTCACTCTCACGCTTTCCAAAGCGTTGTCGAGGCTCACTCCCCGAGAGGTCATCACCTGAACCGTAAAGATTTTAGTTATGTAGCTCGCTAAGGTGCTCATAATCTGGAGGGGAGGGACACCTTGCCTTAAGGTTTCCCTGAGCACCGTAAGACTTCTGTGCAGGTCTCCTTCAAAGAAAGCATCTACGAGGTCGAAGAGGGAATACTCTCCCCAGGGGGTGCACACCTTCCTCACGTCTTCTGTTGTTATCTTTTTCCTTCCCGCATAGGAGATGAGCTTTTCGCTTTCCTGCCTGAGAACCATGAGGTTTCCCTGACACATCTCCACCATCAATTCCAAGGCTTCTTCCTCTATGCCTCCCGCTTCCCTTTCGAATTTTTTCCTCACTATATCCTTCACCTTAGCCTTTGGGAGCTTGTCCGCAAGAATAATATCCCCTTCTACGGATATGGTTTTATAAGGTTCTTTGGATAGCTCAGCCTTCGTTAGCTTCCTGCCCACAACCAGAAACACTTTAGAGCTTTTAACGCCTTTCAGGAAGTTCAAAAAAGAGCTTAGCCTCTTTTTACCGAGCTTTTTCAAAAAGTCCTCAAACCCCAGAAGGAAAACTACCCTCTCTCCCTGGGAAGAGAATATACTTCCCTCAGCGCAGGCTTCGTATAAGTCCTCCAGACTCACCTCATCTCCCCATAAAAGGGTAAAGCCTTCGCCGTAGGCTTCTCTGAGCTTGTCCGTCAGAGCTTTTACGAGATACTCTTCCTCTCCGTGAACGAGGTTTATCCTGCTCGGGGAACCCTTTTCGAGAACCGCTTTCAGGTATTGGGGAAGTTTATACTCCATCAGTCCTCGGACTCTATAACTATCTCATCACAGCTCTCGTCCTCTATTATCAGCTGGCAGGTCAATCTTTCTTCCTCGTCAACTGCACCCACCCTCCAGAGGGTCTCTTCTTCCTCTTCGGAAGGTTCGTTAAGGCACTCCAGACCTTTAAGAACTCTCGCTATGCAAACCCCGCACTGACCGTCGGTGCAACCGAACTCGATGCCTGCCTTCTCTATCTCGTGGCTCAGTTCACCGAAGCGCACACCCGTCGGAATGTCAAAAACCTTTCCGTTTATCCTCACCTTCATAGTGATAAGAATTTTACCCTTACGGGAAAACAGTTTTATGATGCAGGTCTAACTACTCGGTCGGGACGCCCTGTTCTATTACCTTTCTCGCCTCTCCCTCTTCGGGAACACCCACAAAGGCAAGCTTGCCATCCACTATTGATGAGGGGACGCTCCTTACCATAAGTTTGTTAACCCAATAACGCCCTTCGGGCGTGGCTATGTCGAGGACTTCGTATTTAAAACCGTATTCTTCCTGGAGCTTTCTCCAAAGAGCGTCCGCATGAGGACAGGTAGGACACCACTGGGAAACGAGAAGTATCACATGTCTATCCTGTGTACCCATCTCACATACACCTCATACATACTATATCCCATTCGTCTATGTGCTCTTTCATTTTCTCGAGAGCCTCCTCACCGCTGGCAAGGTCCTTCAGGTCTCTCTCCAGGTCAACGGGTTTTACCTTAACTATCCAGGCTTCACCGTAGGGGTCTATGTTGATAAAGTTGGGGTCTTCCGCAACTCTCTGGTTTACCTCCACCACTTCTCCCTCCACCAGTGCGGGAACGGGTCCAGCCCACTTTCCGCTTTCCAGAGTCGCTATTGGCTTTCCCTTCTTAACCTTAGTGCCTACGGGCTTTATCCTCGCATGAAGGAGCCTTCCTGCCCTCGTCTGACCCACGTCCGTTAAACCCATAGTTACTGTCCCGTCCTCGTTTACCCTGAGCCAAACCTGATTTTCTATGTCGTAGTAGAGGTCTTTTGGTATCATACACCCCTGATATTCCCAGGCATTTCCGAAGTCCTGAACAGTTTTCTTCTCCATACAAATAAATATACCTCAAATAAACACTCATTTACGGAAAATCGCTTATGACCTTATTAAACTCTCTTATTGAAGTTGTCCCTCTTGGGGACTATAGTAAATAATTGATTACTTATCGGAGGAGAGAATGTTTTACATATCGAAGGTGTCTCCCCTGCTGTTTGTCTTCGGTTTCTTGAACTTAGTCCTTTCTTTGATACTAAAGCTCGCAGGCACATACGGGACTCTCTTCTTCGTGGTGCTGGTTTTTGGTTTCGTAGGGAGCATACTCTTAGGAGCCATGTATCAGATAATTCCAAATTCCCAGAACAGGAAACTTTCCCTCCCGCAAATCTCATACTTAGTTTTCGCAGGTGTTGTGGCTTCCTTCCTGATGTTTTACGGGGGACTGCACAGCTACGGTTCCCTCCTGCTTGCGGTTTCCTACACGACCTTTTTTGTTCATGCACTGCTGAACGTAAAGAACTTTATGCCCGTAACAGTAAAGTTTCTCGGGGTATCAGCCTTCTACCTGGCTCTGTCCTCGGTTCTGCTTGCCCTCCACTTCAACTTGGGACTGGTTCCCCTTCAGCTTGCGGTTCACTCTCTTACGCTCGGAGCTATGCTGAATGCCGTGTATGGTGTTGAGATAGCGTGGGTTCCCATGCTTCTTATGGAAACTCTGAATGTAAGGAAAGCCCAGCGTCTTTTCTATGCGAAGCAGGTTGTAACTCCTCTTATTCTTGTATCCTTCTACCTCCTGAACTACCAAGCCATAGCTCTTCTCTCTCTCGGAGAGATTGCGGTTTCTCTCTACTTCATATACTTGCTGTATTTGCTCATAAAACAAAGGCGTATGCCTTCTCCAATACCTTACGTGGTCAAGACCTTCCTAATTGCCCTGTTCTTCCTGCCGTTGGGACTCCTTATGGGAACGATAACCGCATCCGCACCCCAGGCTCTTCATAAACTTTTTCTAATCCACATAGACATAGTCCTATATGGTTTTACAGCCTTTACCATATTTGGAGGAATAGCTCACCTGCTTCCGAGGATAATGTGGAACTGGAAGTTCGCTTCTCGCAAAGATGGACCCGTCCCCTCTATAAACGAGCTTATAGACGAGAAAGCCTTCCCTGAATTCTTGGAGAGAGCGGTTTTCCTCTTTGCACTCTTCGTAGCTGTGGACGCTCTTTTCGAACCCATAAACAGGCTTTCCGTTTTCATATACGCTTTCATAATCGCTCTTTTCGTCAGAATAACCTTCGTCCACTTACTCAAAAAACTAAGGGAGGTAAGTAATGGCAGTAATAAAGCCCTTGGAGAGGAAGTTTAAGGAAGACCAGCCTAACAGAGAACTCGTTTATGAGGATTCCAACGCAAAGGTGATAAGGTTCTACCTGAAGGAGGGACAAGAAATAAAGCCCCACAGGTCTCCTTCGAGCGTATTTATCTCCGTCCTCGAGGGTGAGGTTCTCTTTTACATAGGCGAAGAAGGAAAAGAAACATTACGGGAAGGAGGCACCGTGTTTTACGAACCACAGGAACTTCACGGCTTTAAGGCAATCACCGACTGCGTCGTCCAGGCAGTAATAACACCCAACCCTACAGCCAAAAAGCTAAACCTCTCTTAGCGTATATAGGTAATTATCAGCGTTATGAGAACACCCAAAAAGAGGTTTATCCACACAAAGTTGGGAATGTGTCTGTAAAGCTGTTTCCTCAATAGGTAAAAGTATATATAGGTAAAGTTTATAACCATTATTCCGAAGAGGAAGAGCTTTATGTGAAACAGGGGGTTGGAGCTGAAGTCAACCCTTACCGAGTGCCACATCCACATGCCCGTCAGGAACAGAACCGCTATGGAAAGCCACACCCCGAGGAAGAACCTCTTTAAAACCTTGCCCGCCAGCTCTTTTCTCGTGTCATCCTGCTTAAGCTCTTTCATAGCAGGATGTAGAAAGAGAAGATTGAAGACCATCCCTCCTATCCAGACCATCGCAAAGAGTATATGAAGGAAGAGCATAGATTTATACATCCTTCCACCTCCAAACAGGCTTAGAGCATTATCTTACATTAAACCTCAGTATGGAAATGCCATTAGAAAGGTCTATAATTACCCCTAAGAGGAGGACGGGAAGGGAAGAGCATTATTCCTACCTCCCGAGTGGAGGAGGAGAGAATTATAATCCTTGCCCGTCCCCTCTTTTAGAGATAAACCCAACTTCTCTTTACCTAAGCCTGAAAAATAAAAAGGAGGGATGGAGAAATGGATATTTACGGCTGTGATGTAGGAGCTAAAAGTATTATACTTCACGACGGAAAGAAAGCCCATCAGATAAGCACCCCCTTAGAAGCCAAGGCAATAATAAAAAATCCTGCTGTTATAGTCCTTGAGCAAACAGGAGCTTACGGAATTAGATGGGCTGAAATCTTCACATCTATGGGCTGTAAAGTCTTTATAGCGGACGGAAGAGACTTTAAAAACTACCGCTTGGCTCACTCAAAAAAGAAAGATGACCGCTTAGACGCCTTTTACCTCAGAAAATACTACCTTGAAAAAAAGCCAAAGTGCAGACCTTACAATCCTACACAAACTCACATAAGAGCCTTAATCCGTCAACACATAAGAAACGAAAAAGACCTAACCAAACACACCAACCGCTTAAAACAATACTTAGCCATGATATTCCCGATGGAAGAGTATCATCTTTTTAGTAGGACCAAACTATTTAAACTCCTCCCCTCACTTGAACAGCGACTAAAACAAATCCCCCACGCCCTGAATGAGCTTGCCCTGTCCGAACTCAGAAAACTACAGATAGCCCTTGAGGAAAACCAAAGGCTGGAGAAAGAGATAATATCAATCGCAAGGAACCACCCCGATTATGAGGTCCTCAAAACATTCCCCATAGGAGACCTGCAAATTGCCACGCTTTTAGCCTATTCGTGGGACATCAAAAACTTTGAAGATAAGAACGGATACATAGCCTATGTCCTCATGGGAGCAAACTTAGAGCAGTCGGGAACCTCTCTTTACAAAGTTAAAACAGATAAAGCCAGAACCGAGATAAAAGGTATCTTTTATCCCCTATACATGCTATCCCACAGGAAAACCAAAAACTGGACCCACCCCCTAAGACCACTAACTGAATTAGTAAAAGACCTCGTCAACGCCAGCCATAACTTCAAGAAACGCTATATAAAGTTTCTCTCAAGATTTTTAGAACTTACATACTACGCCAGAAAGCACAGACTCACTTATTTGGAAATTCTAAAGCTCAAGCTCAAAAGATTAGAAAACGAACTGCTAACCACCAAAAGGGAGGAACCGCTAAGCGACCAAAAAGGTTATAAAGTTTACAGGCTCACCAGAGCCATCAGCACTTATAGAGAAATGCTAAGCCTTGCGAACGCACAGCGTAAAGATATTTCCTTCCTCTCCCAAAGAGGAGAGGAGGAGCGACAGGCTTATTTGTGTGAAGAACCGCAAGGCATAAAGGAGGCAACCCATGAAGGTCCTAACCAAACTCGAACTATCACGAGAGATAACCCACCAACTAAGAGAAAAACACCCCAACCTAACACTACGCATGACCGAGGACATCATAACGATGTTCCTCCATTCCTTAAACGAAAAAGTCCTGACCGAAGGAGCGACCATCAGACTGAGACCCTACGGAACTTTTACGAAGAAAGTCAGAAAGACCAAGAAGATGAAATACCCTATTGAGTATGTCCACCTAAAAGCAGGAAAAAACTTAAGGAGGGAGAAAAAATGAATAAGCTAAGTCTTCTACTCTTCAGCTGGACACTCTTAGCCCTCTCCGCAGACACCCCACAAGTAGATATCCAAGCCACCGACTACATAGCCTTCTACGAATGCAAAAACGGAAAACTAAAACTCGTGTGGCACTCCGAAGACCTTGAAGAAGAAGAACTCAGAGAACTCAAAAAGGAGGAAGACAAACCGTGCAAAAAGCAGGCACACTAATTTACCTACTCCTCGGAATAGCCCTCAGCTCTCCCCCCTCCACCCCTCCAAAAACCGAGCACTCCGCCCCCCCATGTATCCAAATAGTCCAACACCTCACACCCCAAGCCCCCACCTTCATGTTCTCCCTAAAAGCCTTCGCCCAATACCAGCAGGATATAGCGGGAAAGAGCCAATACACAGCCCCCACCCACGCAGGAATAAAACTTGAAGTCCCCCTCTACGACGCAAGGGAAAGATGGGAAATGAAGAAAGAATACATCAGAGCCTTAGACTTCGCCCGCCGTATCCTTGCCAACTACCTTAAACTCCGCTACGAAGTAGAAGAGATGAAAAAATACATCTCATGGCAGTGGCAAAGAGTAGAGGAAGGAATAGAATACCGAAAAGACATCTGGAAAGAAGAAATAAAACTAAAGCAAAAAGAGGGAGAACTAAAAGCCTTAACAGCATTATTATTAGCTTCAGGAGTATCCAAAGAACTATTAGACAGATGCTACGAAAGAGGACTAAAAAATGAAACTCAAAATAGGTAAACCTTCCTATAATCATATCTACCATATAGTAGATAAAAAAGGACACTACCTTTGCGGGCAAGAGAGCCTTCTATGGCTCAGACTAAGAAAAAAACGGGAAATGAGAGAAATAAACCTTAGCGAAATAGACTCCTACCAAATTTGCGAAAAATGCAAAAAAACACTGCACAAAGTTCTTTCAGTCCTAATCCTACCATGACATGGCTAACCCACACCTTCTTCGCAGGCACAACCGCCCACATCTTAGGTCTCAATCCCGCAATCGCAGTAATAGGCTCAACAGCCCCCGACTGGACAGAAGACCTCTTCGGAATAAACGAACACAGAGGAATAACCCACTACCTCGTGCTATGGTTTCTCGCCCTCATGCTCACCTTCTTACTCTTTCTCTCCCACGCCCCCTACTCCATGGAATTACTCTCCTTCACCTACGGAAGCATGACGCACCTGTTTTTAGACGCCCTCACCAAAACAGGCATACCACTATACGGAAAACAACGCATCAGAATAGGAGGACTAATCACTACAGGACGGCTCTCCGAATGGCTCTTCTTAGCCCTACTAATACTCTTCCTAACACCACTCATAAAACTTGACGCCAAACTCGGACACTCCCGGTATAAAGAACTGCACAAGCAAGGAATAATAGACCGAAAAGAGTATAACGAAAGAAAATTCAAACTCTGGGAGTAAGTTTTATTTTCAGCGGTTCCTCTTAACACCCGCTCGCATACGCTCGCAGGTGGCAGGGCTACGCTCCGCTCCGCCATGCCCTTCGGGCATAAGGAACCGCCTCTATACCCACCACCATATTTCCCCCGACCACCCACCCCTCTTTTATTTCTGCTTGCGCCCCTTCAAAGGAAAAGGTAGTCGTCGCTCCGCTTCGGCAAGGGCAGGCTCGCTTACGCTCATCGCCCCTTCGGGGCGACCCTTGCCTGCGCTCCGCTCCTCCGATTTCCCAGCCATGCAAGGGGCGCAATCGATTTTTGTTTTTGGAGGTGTCGTGCCATGGGTGTGGGTTGCGTGCTCGGTGTCTCAGGTTCTCGCTCGTGGGTGGTCGCTCGCTCGTGGGCTGGTGTCCTTTCTTCTCTTCTTTCCTCCTTTTCTGGTTCTGTTTTTGTTGGGGACGCTTCGGGTGTGGATTGCCTCGTTTCCTCCCTCTGTCGCCGTTTCTCCCTGCCCGTCCGTGTCTTCCGTGCTCGCTCCCGTTCCCGCTCCGCTCTCCGTCGCCGTTCTGTTGCTTTCGTCCGCTCCCTTGCCCGTGCTGGTGGTGTTCTTGTTGCCTTCCCTTCCTCTCCCTGTCCGCCCGCTCTTTCCCCCGCTTCCGCCTCTGGCTCGTGGTTCGGTTCTGGCACTTGGGGGTCTGTTTGTCTGGCTGTTTCCTTGGGTGTTCCCGTGGTGGTTTTCCTTCCTGCAGGTGTCCGCCCGCCCGCTTGGGGTTCTTGGCTTCGCCTTTCCTGTGGCGGTTGGCTTCTCTTGGGGGTGTCTTCAGGTGTTCAAGGGTCGCTCTTTTAGTATCTCCTTCACCTCTTGCCACTCTTCGGTCAGAAACTTATACGCCTTATACAGCTTCACAAGCTCCCGCATGGGTCTAAAAAGCTCTTCCCGAGTGGTGAGTTTCAAACCCACCTTTTTGCCTTCAAGGTATGCCTGTAATCTCAAGCCCTCTTTTTTAGTCCTTTCAGTCTTGTCCCTCCATCTACCAACGGATAGATGGGAGTATTCCCTATTAAGAAGCTTTTTTATATGTTCATTACTCAGCCCTATTAACTCCGCCCGTTCCTTTATGGCACTTTCCAAATCGCTTATTTTCGCCATAGCTATAACCTACCTTTTTAGTCTTCCCAACGCTATAAGGACTTATTATAACACCATAAACACTTGGTATAAATCCCAACTCCAAAAAGACTTGACAACTCCAAAAGGACTTGGTATATTTATAAGTGGAAATACACTTGGGAGGTTAGCACCATGGTAAAGCTCAGCGCTTCTCAGCTCAACGAAATCCTCGGTTGGGCAAGCAGGCAGAGGGACGCCAAAGGCAGAAGCCTTTTAGAAAGAGCGAGGCAGTCCCTCTTAAGTGGGTCCTATCTCAAGTATAACACCACACTTGAAGTATCCCAAAGGGAGTTTTTAGACGACGGCACACCGGTTCTCAATTGGGACTGCACCTGCCCCTACGCTCAGAAAACAGGCAAACCGTGCAAGCACGTAATAGCCAACCTAATACTCCACCACCAGAGCTATCTATGCGAGCACTCCAAGGAGTGGAGAGCGTGGTTTGAAGAGTTCACAAGCAAACAGATAGAGGAGGCTTTAGATGCCTTTGCTCAATTCTAAAAAGGAGGTGCAAAACATGAGTAAAAAGGACATAACTCTGTATGAGGCGGTAGTGAATAAAGCCCTCTCTATACTCTCGGATAAGGACTTTGCGGATGTAAACGGCAGGATAGAGATAACCAGAGACGGAGCGCTGAAGATACTCTCCTCACTCCCCATCAGCTACGAAATCCAGACCTTGGAGCAGGAGCTAAAGCCCGAATACGCAAAGGTAAGAGTAAAGCTATCTCTGGAATTCCACAAGACGGGGATAACGAGAACAACCGAAGGTATAGGGATATGCGAAAAGTGGGAGCTGGAAAACTCCCGTAGCTACTCCATGCACAACCTAATCACAAAAGCGGAGACCAGAGCTATAAAAAGAGCCATAGAGACCGCTTTAGGGGGAGTGATAAACGCTGTCATTTTACAGCTGTTCGGAAGCTACGAAAGGAGGTAGTGCTGTGTGGGTGTTGACGAATGGGAAGCTTTACAACCTTAGTAATGTCAGAAGCGTATTCTTTTACAAAAAAGATGGGGAGTGGTATGTCAGCGTGGAAACCATGGACGGGGACATGGACCTGCTGGCTGTGTGCTCTTCGGAAGAGGAAGCCAAAAGAGTGATGCGAAAACTAAGCCAGATACTTAGAGCCGTTCCAATAGGAGGGAACTCTTCGTGAGTGCCCCTGCCCCTCTTTTTCTTTTTTCAAAAAGTAGGGAAACATGTTTACCTACCATGGAAGAGACCTTAGAGCACTTAAAACAAGCCCTAAAGGACCTGTGCAAGGTCTATGGGATAGAGGACTTATCCCACCTGCGGTATAGGACCATAGCCATAAACGAAGTGGAGATAAAGAAGGAGACCAGAGCGGGGATAAAAGCATACAAGAGGATACAGCTAAAGGGATACAACGCAAAGACCAAGACCATCGCCAGCTGGAGCAAAGGGGAAGAGCCGAGGGACCTGTTTAGGCTGGTAAACCTCTACCGAGCGTGCAGGTATCTTAGCAAAGCCTGCGATTATCTGTATGGTGTTTAACAAGTTGTGGACCTGGAACCAGATTTTGTTAAACAGGAGGTCAAGCCATGGCAACTAAACTTATAGGTGTCAGGCTTGAGGAGGAGCTTTTAGAACTCAAACCTGAAGGCATGAGAACAACCGACTGGATAAGAGAGTGTATTCACGTGTGGAAGCTGGCAAAAGAGGGAGAACTGAAGGAACTACTCAAGAAAGTTGAAGAGCTAAAGGAAGCAGGGGAAGAGCTTAGGAAGTGCCCCAACATAGACAGCCTTAAAAGAGTAGCAGACGAACTGGAAGAAGCCACAAAAGCCTTAAGGGAGTATAAGCGAGTAGTAGAGAACCTCGAATGGTATGGCAGTAAACTCTACGAGCTAAAAAAAGAGCTTGAGAAAAGCCTCATACACAGACCGAACCTATACCAGCGCTCCTATGAATGGGACGAAGTTTAACAAAACCAGCTGTATGGTCCACAATTCGTTTAACACCCCCCCCGCTTCGCTTCACTTTATTTACTCTGCCTCGCCTCAGCCACAAGCCACCTCATAGCCAATGCCCCCAAAAGCGCATGAGTCAGCCCCCAAGAGAGAGCCACAAAAACCACCAAAACTATTCCCACCAGAAGCCCAACATCCTTTATCTCCGTTTCCTGCTTTCCGAGGTCCACCACCAAAGAACTATCCCAGCCCTGCCAGTGTTTAAACCTCAGCTTCTTCCTAAGCTCATACTCAAGAGACGGATTAACCTTCTTAATATCTCTACAACTCACCACCGCAACCTTGGAAACCCGAATAAGCCACTTAACAACCTCAACCTTTACCTTACTCTCCGCCCTGTCTATATCGTCAAGGATTACCACCTTGCCCTTGCACGCATTTATAAGCTTTTCATTTTTCTCAAACTGAGTAAGCCCCTTAATCTCTTCCTTCCCAAGCCCCGCCCTCTTATACCAGTTTGTCGGAGCTTCTCCCACAGGTATATAAACCGCTTCCTCCCCGTATATGTCCTTTGCGTATCTCTCTATCTTCCTTAATTCCCTCGTTTTCCCCGATCCCATACCTCCCTGAACGACCAGAACCTTGGACTTTTTGATGTAGGTTTCTTGAGAGCTTCTGAACTTCCAAGCCAATAATCTAAAGGTATTAACGCTCCTTAACCTGAGCGAGCCTTTACGTCTCCAGAAGCCTGAGCCTTTAAGAACCAAGTAAGCCAACGCTTAGCCTCCTTTCCCTTGTCTATCAATCACTTAAACTGTAGCCACACTTCTTAATTATAGGAAGCAATTTTTAGCGGTAGGGATACTTATTTACCTACCTGTGCTTTAGCGTGCTGTCTTCGGTTGGGAAACTTATTTCCCTACTTTCGGTTCGGTGGTTGCGTGTTATTGAGGCTTATAATTCATAGTCTTTAAAAAACACCCGCAAAATTTTCAAGCTCTCAAAAACATAAGTTCTCAGACCTAAATCTATGACACAGGGGAAAATCTCGCCTAACATCCCCTGAAAATGAAGCCTATAGTAAATTCCATGGCGGGAATAATATCCAACCTCGTTAAGGTAATAAAGGGTAAGAACAGAAAGAAGCTGAAGGAAAAAGCAAAGAAGATAGTGGAGAGGGACAGGGTTCTCTATAACAAACTCGCCAAGGCGAGTTGAGCTTGAAATAACACCCCCATTTGTAGGATAATTGTTAAGCCTTCGGAGGGTAAAATGGACATAGGAGTTATACCCAACATAACGCTCTTCATACAGGCGGTTCTCTTCTTGGCTTTCGTCTTTATCCTGAACGCTCTTTATGTCAAGCCCTACTCTCGGGTAATAGAGGAGAGGGAAAACATAGTCAAGCGCAACCTCGAAGAGGCTTCCAAACTTAGGGAGGAAGCAAAGGGATATATTGAAGAGGCAAAAGAGATACTTGACAAGGCGAGAAGCGAAGCCAACGCAATACTCGAGGAAGCCAAAAAGGAAGCTAACAGGATAAAAACCGAAATTCTCGAAAAAGCGGAAGAAGAAGCCCAACAGGAAATATCCACCAAGGTGAGTGAGATAAGAAAATCTCTCGAAGAGGAGAAGAAGAAGCTCGAAAGTGCGGTTAGGGAAATGGCAGAGATAATCGTCAAGAAGATTTTGGGAGAAGCGGCATGAGATTTATACACCTAATGCTCTTAGCTGTCGGTTTTGCCTTTGCAGGTGGTGGTGAAGGTGGTCATCACAGTCCCCTCGAGCTTTTCTGGAAAGGTTTCAACATACTCCTGTTCCTCGGAGTCGTTTATTGGTTCGGCAGAAAGCCCATAGCGGAAGCTTTCAACAACTTCTGGAAGTCCCTTACCAAAGGAGTTGACGAATCCGAAGAGGAACTCAGGAAGGCTCGGGAAGAACTCAATAAGGCAAAGGAAGAGCTTGAAAAAGCTAAGGTCAGAGCGGACGAGTCCATAGCCCTTGCCAGAGAGTCAGCCCAGACCGAGATAGAAAACACCAGAAAGCATGCTGAGGAAGTGGCTCAGAGAATAAAGGAGAGAGCTAAGGAAACTATAGAGGTGGAACTTAAAAAGGCTAAAGAGGAGCTTGCCCTATACGGCATGGTCAAAGCGGAGGAGATAGCCAAAGAAATGCTCAGGGAAGCCTTCCAGAACCCAGAAGTCCAGAAAAAATACATAGAAAAACAGCTAAAAGCTCTGGAGGAGAGGAATGCATAAAAACAAGGAGATAGCCCGAAAGGTAGCCCGTTTGATAGTCAGAAAGATACCCAAAGATAAAAACACTCTGATGTCCACGGGAGAGCTTATATCTTTCCTTGCGAAGCTTTACATAAAGAGCAGAGACTTCAGAAACTTCTTCGTCAGTCCCTTCATACCTAAGGACAGGAAAGTATCCTTCCTTCAAAACCTGATTGAAAAGTTCAACGCTCCCAAAGAGGTCGTAGAGGTTCTCGAGTATCTGGTGGACATAAATGCTTTTGCCCTACTGCCTGAGGTAAAGAGACTGTATGACCACGAAGTGGAGAAAATAATGAGGATGTCCAAAGGCTTTCTATATCTTGCCCGAGAAGTTGACGAGGACGAGGTCAACAGAATAGTGGATACCGTCCAGAAGGCACTCGGTAGGGAACTTGATATAGATGTAGGCTACGACGATAGCCTCATCGGTGGTTTCGTTCTAAAGACTTCAGGCTTTGTAATTGACGCTTCCGTCAAGAGACAACTCGAAAGACTCATAATCCACGGAGGTTAATCCATGGAGAGAACGCTCATAATAATCAAGCCCGATGCTGTCCAGAAGGAGGCAGTTGGCAAGATACTTGACCGCTTCATAGAGGAAGGCTTTGAGATAAAAGCCCTCAAAATGTTCAGGTTCACCGAGGAACAGGCAAAGCAGTTTTACATAGTCCACAAGGAAAGACCTTTTTACGGTGAGCTTGTGGAGTTTATGACCTCCGGTCCCGTGGTTGCGGCTGTCTTAGAGGGTGAGAACGCTATACAGAGGGTCAGGGAGATAATCGGTCCCACCGACAGTGAAGAAGCTCGTAAAACCGCCCCCAACTCCATAAGGGCACTTTTCGGGACCGATAAGGGTAAAAACGCCATTCACGCTTCTGACTCAAAGGAGTCCGCTGACTACGAGATACCCTTTATCTTCTCCGGTCTTGAGATAGTTTCTTAATGTTATGGCTAACACTTAGCCTTTTAGCCTTTCTCTCTCTCTTTCCTAATCTCTCCTCCTTTCCCCTGTGGATGGAGGAATCCCGCCGTGCCATCGTCTCATACGAGATGTGGTTCTTTGAAAGCTTCTTTCAACCCACGCTACTGGGAGAACCATACTTTAACAAGCCTCCTCTCTTTAACTGGCTCGTGATGTTTTCTTCTAAGTTATTAGGTTGGGATACTTTATCTCCCAGAGCTGTAACCCTCTTCTTCTTAGCTCTTAATTACCTTGCGGTCGTAGCCTTTAGCTTTTATCTCTTTAAGAACTTAAGGTTAGCCCTCTTTGCAGGGTTGGTTTTCCTGAGCTTTTCCGACGTTCTGTTCTGGTATGGCTGGCTTGCGGAAATTGACATAACCCTGACCTTCTTCGTATTTTTGGGTTTTGTTCTGTTCTTCCTTTTATACAAAACGGGTTTGCCTGTATGGCTGTATGTGGCATCTTTTTTATTCGCTCTGGTCTTCATGCTGAAAGGCTTTCCCGCCTTTGCCTTTTGGGCTTTGAGCCTTCTGTCCGTCTTTGCTCTCAACAGAGAGTTGATAAGGGTAGGAATGTTAAAGCATCTCTTCCTTGCCTTTGCTTTACTGCTTATCTGCTCCCTCTGGTGGATACCCTTATCGGATTATCCCCTTCAATACCTGACTACCTTGTGGAGTGAGAGCTTCAGCAGGGTAGAAAGCTCCGCTTCTATCTCCGACCTCATCAAACACGCATTTACTTACCCTTTGCTCAATTTCAAACAGCTACTTCCCGTCAGCTTTCTTGCCTTGATATATCTAATTACCAGCAAGTTCAGACCAAGCATAAAACTTAGTGCAGACATTAAGTTCTTCGGTGTCCTCCTGTTTTTGAATTACCTTCCTTACCTGCTTTCCGCTTCCGCAAGGGGTAGGTATGTTTTGCCCCTCTTCCCGCTCGTGGCTGTTCTCCTCTCTTACACGATTTTTCCCAAGCTGAAAAACTCACGGAAGTTCTTTAAAATCTCTGTTGCCCTCGTAGCTTTTTTTATAGCGGGTAGGTTTCTGTATGGGTTTGTCGGTCTTCCCCTCGTAGAAGAAAGAAAAGGAAACCCCAAAAAAGTAGCGCAGGACATAGTCTCTCTGGTCAAAGGCTCGAAGCTTTCTTGCGACTGTGCCCGTCTTAGGGACGTGTGTTTTTATGCGGGGGTTTTGAAAGGAGAGCCTTTGCTGAAAAGCAAGTATGTGGACACTCCTTATGTAATAGACTGCAGAAAGCGGGAAGGGTTAACAACGGTTAAAGCCTACAAGCTCGGAAAAAGGGACGTGTTCCTGCTTAGGCAGGGAAGTTATAATTAAATTCCCATGAAAGAACGCATATTTACACCCGGTCCTGTGGAGCTACCGGACCGCATAAGGGAAGTCCTCGGAAGGCAGATAATCCACCACAGAACCAAAGAGTTTACGGAAGCCTTTTTGGAAACACGGGAGCTTTTTAAACAACTCGTTGACTGTGCGGAGGACAACTTCGTATTCTTTGCCTCTTCCGGCACGGGAGCTATGGAAGCTTCTGTTCTCAACTTCTTCCAAGAAGGGGACACAGTCATAGCTGTGGTGGGAGGAAAGTTCGGGGAGAGGTGGTCCGAGCTGGGGTACAGATGGAAACTCAAGGTCATAGATCACCATGTGGAGTGGGGAAAGAGCGTTGACCCCGAAGACATAAGGAAACTCCTAAAAGAAAACCCCCAAACAAAAGGAGTTCTGGTTCAGATGTCCGAGTCCTCGACAGGGGCATACCACGATGTCCAGAAACTTGCACAGATAACCGCGGACACCCAAACCTTGCTCGTAGTTGATGCAATAACAGCCCTCGGAGTGTATAACCTCAAACCTCATCAGTGGGGAATTGACGTGCTCGTAGGTGGCTCCCAGAAAGCCTTTATGCTACCCCCAGGTCTGTCCATGCTGTGGTTTTCCCAGAAGGCAAAGAAACGCCTGACCGACAGAGCCTACTACTTCAATGTAAAGGAAGAGCTGAAGAAACAGACCGAAGGTCAAACCGCCTTTACGCCCGCAATAACCCTGATACTCGCCCTGCGTGAGTCCCTGAGCATGCTCTTGGAAGAGGGAATAGAGAAGGTGGAAAAAAGATACAGACTTATCTCTGAAGGTTTGAAGGAAGCCGCAGAGCGGCTTGGTTTAAAAATACTTCCCGAAAACCCCTCCATATCCCTCAGCACCTTCTTACCGCCCAACGGCATAGGTGCCGACGAGCTGAGGAAGGAAGCGCTCAAGCTCGGTGTTCGCTTTGCAGGAGGTCAAGGAAAGCTCAAGGGAAAGATATTCCGCATATCCCACATGGGACAGGACATCATGGACTTTCCCGTAGCCCTCAGTGCCTTAGAGCTTGCCCTGAAAAGACTCGGACACCCCGTTAAACTCGGAGAAGGAGTGGGTGCATACTTGGAGGTGGTATCCAAGAGCCATGAGTAAGCTTCCCCTCTCGGTAGCCATAATCACCTACAACGAAGAGGACATAATAGGCAGAACCTTAGAAGCGGTGAAAGATATAGCCAGCGAGATAATAGTCGTTGACTCTCACTCTACGGACCGCACGAGGGAAATAGCAAAATCCTACGGGGCAAAGGTTTACGTTGAAGACTGGAAGGGATATGCGGGACAGAAGAACTCAGCCCTCGAGAAGTGCACCCAGGAATGGATTTTGTTTTTAGATGCGGACGAAGTAGTCTCAGAGGAACTTAAAGAGTCAATAAAGAGGGAGCTTCAAAACCCGAAAGCTGACGGATACCTTATAAACCGAAGAACCTATTACTTAGGGAAGCTCCTAAAATACACGTGGCAACCCGAATGGAGACTTTTCCTCGTCAAGAGAAGCTCAAACCCAAGGTGGGAAGGGGAACCTCATGCAAGGCTAACCATAAAATCTACAAATATAAAGAAGCTTAGAGGAGATTTGATACATTTCCCTTATAAGAATATAAGGGAGCATTTTTCAAAGTCCTTAAATTATGCATACCAAACAGCTCTTTATTATAAGAGCAAAGGAAAAAAGTTTCATATCTATAATCTACTTGTTAATCCAGTTTGGGCATTCACCAGGGAATACATATTAGGTTTAGCGTTCTTAGATGGAATTAGAGGCTTTATAATAGGGTTTAGTTACTTTTTTTCAACCTTTGCAAAATATATATATCTGTGGGAATTAAATCAGCAAAATGATAGACGTGAGCGTAATCATACCGGTTTATAATGCAAGTAAGTTCATAGTAGAGTCAATAGATAGTGTATTATCACAGACTTATAGTGATTTAGAAATAATAGTTATTGATGATGCATCTACTGACAACTCAATGCATTTAATTGAAAAAAATTACTCTGGTTTAATATCCGATGGAACTATCAGGATTATTAAAAAGGACTATAATAGCGGTCGAGCCGATACGGCTAACATTGGGGTCAAACACGCCAAAGGGAATGTAATATTCTTCTTAGATGCTGATGATATATGGAAAAAAGAACATATAAAAAATGTTTTAGGTATTTTTAATAAGAATAAAGATATTGACGCTGTTTATACAATACCAAGAACCTTTATAGATGAACACGGTAAGGTAATTAGAATATCCAAAAGCAGAAAAGACAGACTTGAAGAGTTGCTTTTTTCCTGTAGGATGGGCTTCCCTTCAGCTACCGCTTTTAGAAGAAACAAATTCTTGCTGTATAATAATCATTACAAATATAGAGAAGACATAGAATTATTACTTCGAAGCTACTTACAAGGCATAAAAATCAAATTGCTTGATATAAATACTGTGCTCATAAGGGAGCATAGTAGTCCATTTAGGATGAGCCTAAATGAAAATTTCTGGCTTTATACCCTTAAGTTATACGAAGATTTTAAAGACAAAATACCTAAAGAATATGTCGGACATTTTTGCCTGCATGTGTCATTAGTCAGTTTCAAATTTGGACATTTTAAGGAGGGTTGGCACTTTTTGCTTATGGCAATAAGGTCTAACCCCTACATACTTAAGGAACCTAAATATACCGTTGATATATTAAAAAGAGCAATACGCTTTGATAGGGTGCTATATAATTTGAAAAGGTGATAATACTCATAACCGGTGGTGCAGGCTACATAGGCTCTCAGGTGAATAAAGAACTAAATAAATTAGGTTACAAAACTATCGTAGTGGATAACCTAATTAACGGACACATAGAGTTAGTCAAGTGGGGAACGTTCATAAATCTGGACCTTATGGAAAAAAAGGAATTAATAGAACTTTTTAAAGCAAAGAAAATAGACGCTGTTATGCATTTTGCCGCTTTTGCGTATGTGGGAGAGTCCGTCTTGGAACCTAAAAAATACTATTTAAATAATGTTGTTGGAACGCTGAACTTATTAGAAGCGATGCTGTCAGCGGGAGTTGATAAGATAATCTTCTCGTCAACCTGTGCAATATACGGAAATCCGGTTTACACACCTATGGATGAAGACCATCCTAAAGAACCTATAAATCCATACGGTAGAAGTAAGCTTGCTGTTGAGCACATACTTGAGGATTTCTCCCGTGCTTACGGTTTGAAATATGTATCCCTTAGATACTTCAACGTAGCCGGAGCGGACTTTGAGGGGGAAGTAGGGGAATGGCACGAGCCAGAAACACACCTAATTCCAAACATACTTGACGCTGCAATTGGTGTTAAACCTTATGTGGAAGTATTCGGAACAGATTACGAAACGGAAGATGGGACATGTATAAGGGATTATATACACGTAGTGGATTTGGCAAAAGCACATATAGATGCTCTTGAGTATTTGTTTGAACATGAAAGTAGCGATGTCTTCAACCTTGGAACAGGAAAAGGTTGCTCTGTTATGGAGGTTATAGAGGCTGTAAAGAGGATAACAGGCAAGGATTTTAAAGTTAAGCTCTCGGATAGAAGACCAGGAGACCCGCCAATACTCGTTGCTAAGGCAGAAAAAGCAAAGCAAATTTTGGGATGGGCTCCGAAACATGGACTTGACGAGATTATTGAAACCGCATGGAGATGGCACAGAAGGTTAAGAGGTCTTTGTTAATTCATTTATTAATTCAACATACTTATCTACAGTCCTATCTATTGAGTATTCGCTTGCGGTTTTGATAGCATTTGTGATTATCTTTTCCTTTTTCTGGGGTGATAGGTTAAGAGCTTCCATTATTTTACGAGCCATAGCTTTATAATCTCCTATGTCAACCAAAAATCCGTTATAACCATCCTTTAAATACTCAGGAATACCGCCTGCAGCGGTGGATACAACTATCTTGCCTGTAGCCATAGCTTGTAAAACAGCTCCAGCAATTCCCTCAGAAAAAGACCCAAACAAAAATAAGTCTGCTCCCTGCAATATCTTATCTATATCTTGTCTAAACCCTAACCCTACACATTTGTCTTGGAGTCCATACTTCTCGTATGTTTTTAGTGCTTCGGGAGAGTCCGTGTTCAAGCCAACAAACACAGCTTTAAAGTTTTCAATAGGCAGTTGTTTTAGGGCTTTTAGAATGACTTCCTGACCCTTTCTCCAGGGTTGCCAATTTGCTATGTTAACAAAAAGTAATTCATCATCCTTTAACCCTAAAAGTTGTCTTACTTCATTCCTTTGTTCTGTATTGGGTTTAAATCTACTTAAGTCTATACCGCTCTCTATAACTTCTAACTTTTCGGGAAAAAAGTTTTTTTCTTTAAGTAAGCGTGCTACGTCTTTGGACACCACAACAATTTTATCTGTAAGTTTATACTTCATTAACCTTGATACTCTGCCCGGAACGTAGCCAGACCTTCTAACAGCTACAAGCTTTGGCTTTTTTGTCATAAGGAGTGTTGCCAATAACACATAATCCAGCGCATGAGATGAGTGAGCTATTACCACATCGTAATTTCCCTCTTTGATTATCTTTCTGAGCTTAAGTATGTTTTTGGGATTAAATCGTGATTTACCACCTTCATGTTTGCCATAAAAGTGAAGTTTAATCTGCCCATTTATTCTATTTATCATCTCCAAATGATTTTCCGCTAATGCAAGTTCGCTATCTATGCCTCTTTTTTTTAGCAAGGTTGATATTAGATATGTCTGTTCTTTTGTTCCACACCAACCGGTTCCATCTATTACATTAAGGACATGCATGGCTTTCAATAACTGTAAAATTATAGCATGCAAAACAGCTTGAATCCCTTAAGCCATAAAGTCTTGCTCATTTTAATGGCTCTATTCGGCTTTTCGTGGTCCATAACGGACAGCTTTATTCTTATTGCTTACATTCTGTTGCTTATATACATATTGGCTTCGTATTTCTTGTCTGGCAACATTCGTTTTAGTTGGAGAGATTTAAGTTTACAGGAGTTTTTAGTTTTTGGTTTTTTCTTGTGGAGACTGATTACATCCTTGGTAAAAAAATCCTCTTTGTCGGAAGCCATATCGAAAAACTTGAAGTTCGTATTTGATGTTTCTCCCGTCTTTTTTATGAGGAAAGTGGCTTACAGCAAACACATAAATGTCCTTTTAATAACTTTCTTAGTGTCGCTTAGCTTAATAACTATCTTGGGAATATTGGAATTTTTGAACCTTATAGATTTAGGCTTGTGGAGGGGTGGGGACATGCTCGGTTTCCACAGAAACAGAATAAAAGCGGGCTTCATATGGAGTTTAGGACTCATAGTGGCTTTAGCTTATGGGTTGAAGATTAATAAGGCTTATCTGGTTCTTACCATTCTTATGACGGTTGGTCTGTTCTTCGCAAAGTCAAGGGGATATTACTTGGGAGGATTATCTGCCATAACTTTGATGCTTTTTCTGTTCGGGGTGAAATACTCTGTCAGGTTCACAGCCTTAGCTTACTTTCTGATAGCTTCCACCTTAGGTTTGGTTCTTTACTTAGTAGAGCCTGTAAGATACAGGTTTCTCAGTATAGTAGCCAATATAGGAACGGATAACAGCATAAAGTGCAGGCTCTTTTTCTGGGAGGAGGGCTTAAAAGCCTTTAAGGAAAGCCCTCTATTCGGTATAGGGTATAGAAATTGGAGCGAGTATATAAGCGGTGTTATGGAAAAGCAGGGAGTTCACTGTCCCGACTATCACGCTCATAACATGTTTATCCATACGCTGGCAGAGACGGGATTGATAGGACTCCTTTTGTTGGTAGCATTTATCGGGTTTTTATTCTACAAACTGACAAAGCTGTATTTTGATGAGGATAATAGGTTTAGGGAGTGTGTGTATCTTATTGCCGTAGGTGCTCTCACTTCCCTCTCGGTAGGAGGCTTTTTTGAACCTGCGGATGTGAAAACGGTCGTGTTAGTTCCCGCTTTTTCCGTAGTGGGCTTGGCTTTGGGTATTGGTGAGCAAAATGAAGAGGGGGATTAAAATACTTCTATGCCTAAATTCGGAACGGACGGCTGGAGAGCGGTAATCGGAGAGGAGTTTACCTACGAAAACGTTCGGAGTGTTGCCCGTGCCCACGCCCGTGTGCTGAAAAGCAGGAGCCTTTCTAAGGTGTTGGTCGGATACGACTGGAGGTTTTCCTCCGAGCTTTTTGCGAGGGAAGTCTATAAGGTTTTCAAAGAGGAAGGTCTCGAGCCAAAGCTCGTATCCAAAGCCTGCACCACCCCCATGGTCTCCTTTGGGGTCAAACACGTGGGTTTTGAAAACGGGGTGATGATAACAGCCTCTCACAACCCGCCCCAATACAACGGATATAAGGTAAAGGAAAAGTTCGGAGGCTCTGCGACTCCCGAGTTCATAAAAGAGATAGAAGCCCACATACCCGAAGCATCGGGTAAACCTGCACCGGAAATTCCTTCAGAGAAAGTGAACGTCCACGAAAGATACATACAGGCTGTCAGAGAGTGGATAACCCTTGAGCTTTTCAAGGAGAGAGAACTCCTCGTTGTCCACGACGCTATGCACGGAACCTCTTCCGGACTGCTGACGGAAGCCCTCAAGGACACCAAGGTTCAGGTGGTAGGTATCCGACAAAGCAGGGACCCGCTCTTCGGAGGACACTCTCCCGAACCCGTGGAGAAGAACTTAAAACCTCTGATAGAGAAGGTCAGAGCCTTTTCCGCAAGCCTCGGTGTTGCCAACGACGGGGACGGGGACAGGGTAGCCCTCGTGGACGAGAGGGGAAACTTCGTAAACACCCAGCTCATATACGTTCTCCTGCTCCTTCACCTCATAAAGCACAAAGGCATGAGGGACGGTGTGGTGGTCAAGACGGTCTCAACTACATACCTTGCGAACCGCATTTGCGAAGCGGAAGGGATAGAGATTAAGGAAGTCCCCGTGGGATTTAAGAACATCAACGAGGTGATACTAAAAGAAAAGGTCATATTCGGTGGAGAGGAGAGCGGAGGATACGGTGTTCCCAGCTTCCTTCCCGAAAGGGACGGGCTTATGTCTTCCCTGCTCATATTGGAGATGCTTCTTTTAAAGGAGAAGAGCCTTTCCCGGATAATAGAGGAAGTGTTTAAAACCTACGGTGAAGCTTACTACAAGCGCATAGACCTTCCTGCGGACCAAAGGGTAAAGGAGAAACTTAATTCTTTAATAGAAAGACCGCCTTCGGCGGTGGGTTCTTTTAAGGTAAAGGAAGTAAAAACCGTAGACGGACTCAAACTCATTTTTGAAGACGACAGTTGGCTTCTCTTCAGAGCTTCGGGGACAGAGCCACTCATAAGGGTGTATGCGGAGGCACCTTCTCACGGGAACCTTGAGAAACTTCTTGAAGCGGGTGCTTCCCTTCTGAAAGTATAATTCTTAAGTTCAGAACCCGTGGAGGTGGTCCGTTGGCAAACATAGTCGTTACCCCTATGACCTTTGAGCCTGTTTACTCTCAGGATGCTGAGATAGTTGAGAGAAAGGGTGTAGGACATCCGGATACCATTTGCGACTCCCTTGCGGAAGAGCTTTCCGTGGAGCTTTCCAAACTCTACTTGGAGGAGTTCGGAGCAATTATGCACCACAACGTTGACAAGGCTCTGCTTGTGGGAGGAGTTGCTAATCCGGTGTTCGGTGGAGGAGAGGTCATATCCCCCATAGAGATATACGTCGTAGGAAGGGCAATAGACCACAAGGGTGATAAGCCTCTTCCCGTTGAAGAGCTTGCCATAGAAGTTACCCGAAAGTGGGTCAGAGAAAACATCCGCAACCTCGACCCCGACAGACATCTCATAATCAAACCCCGCATAAAGCCCGGTAGCAGGGACCTCGTTGACCTGTTCTTGAGATTTCAAGAGAAGGGTGAAGTTCCCCTCGCCAACGACACTTCCTTCGGTGTGGGTTTTGCCCCCTTCGATGACTTGGAAAGGGTAGTCTTTGAGACCGAGCAGTTCCTCAACTCTCCCCAGCTCAAGGAGGAACACCCGGAGGTAGGTGAGGACATAAAGGTAATGGGTGTTAGGATAAAGGACAAAATAAGGATAACGATAGCCTGCGCCTTCGTGAGTAAGTTCGTAAACAGTTTGGAAGACTATCTCTCCAAAAAGGAAGAGGTTCACAGAAAAGTTAAGGAGCTTGCCTCAAACCTTACCGATAAAGGGGTTGAAGTTTTCATCAATACCGCAGACGACCCGCAAGGGGGTTCCGTTTACATAACCGTAACGGGAACTTCCGCAGAGCAGGGGGACGATGGTCAGGTGGGAAGGGGAAACAGGGTAAACGGTCTCATAACGCCATACAGACCCATGAGCCTTGAAGCGGCTGCGGGAAAGAACCCCGTCTCTCACATAGGCAAAATATACAACGTTGTGGCTAACCTCATAGCGGACAGGGTGGTGAAGGAGATAGAGGAAGTAGAAGAAGCTTACTGCTACATAGTTTCTCAGATAGGAAAGCCCATAAACGAACCACAGGTGTGCGATGTTAAAGTGAGAACGAACAAAGATATAAAAGGGTTGGAAGATAAGGTTAAGGAAATAGCCTCACAGGAACTTGAGGAGATGCCCCAGACCTGGAAGAAGTTTCTCAATAAGGAGTTCTCCGTAGCTTGACAGTAAGGACATAACGCTGTTATATTTTTGACTACTTTTTTTGGAGGCGCGCATGGGAGATTACGGGGCTCTCTTTGTGTTTGCTCTCATAGCGGTAACCATAGGGCTTGTTTTTGCCTTTCTCAACGACATTCTCGGAACCAAAAAGAAGGACCCTCTTGAAGACTATCCTTACGAGTGCGGAGTTCCCCTATACGACAAGGAAGCGAGAGGAACCTTCAAACAGGGATATTACCTTTTGGGGCTTTTGCTCATACTCTTTGACATAGAGGCAGCGTATCTTTTCCCATGGGCAGTTGTGTTTAAGGAGATAGGTCTTTACGGGCTTATAGAAGCTGCTTTGTTTATATTTATACTTGCCTTGGGTTTCGTTTATGCCTGGGCAAAAGGTGCCCTCAAGTGGCAGACTTGAAGGAGGTAATGAGTCATGGCTGCTATAAATTCGAACGGTTTTGTAACAACTACGGTAGATGAACTTCTTAAGTGGGGGAGGAGAAATGCTCTTTGGCCTGTAACGATTGGTCTTGCCTGTTGTGCTATAGAGATGATGCACACCGCTGCGTCCCGCTTTGACCTCGACAGGCTCGGAGTCATATTCAGAGCTTCTCCCAGACAGTCTGACGTTCTCATAGTTGCGGGAACGGTGGTCAACAAGGTCGCCCCCATGTTAAAACTCATATGGGACCAGATGCCAGACCCCAAGTGGTGCATATCCATGGGGGGATGTGCCTCCGCAGGAGGACCTTTCCCAACCTACTCAACCCTTCAGGGTGTTGACAGGATAATTCCCGTTGATGTGTATGTTCCCGGCTGTCCTCCAACCCCGCAGGGGCTGATTTACGGAATTCTTCAACTTCAGAGAAAGATAAAGGAGCAAGGTGTAACCAAATACGATAAAGCCTTTGAGCAGTTTAGGAAGGATGTAGAAAAGGAGGGGCTGTTCGTGCCCCAGGAGATGACGGTCTGAGGAGAAAGGAATGCCTTGGATAAACAGAGCTACGATAGACAGGGTAAAGCAAGAGTTTAAGGAAGAGGTTCAGGTATCCTCCGGTGAACACGCGGTATCCTTGGAGGTTTCCCACGGGAAGCTCAAGGACCTGCTAAGGTATCTGAAGGATAAAGAGCGCTTTCTTCACTTCATAGACATGACCTGTATAGACTTTCCCGAGGATACCCGCAGGTTCAAGGGTGTTTACATACTCTACAACCCTGAAGAGAACGAAAGAGTCATAATCAAAGCGTGGGCACAGAACGGAAAGCTTCCTACGGTTTCCGACCTCTGGCCCGGTGCTAAGTGGGCTGAGCGCGAAGCCTACGATATGTTCGGAGTCGAGTTCGAGGGGCACGAAAACCTAAGACGCATGTTTATGTGGGAAGGATACGAATACTTCCCCTTGCGCAAAGACTTTCCCATGGAAGGCATACCGGAGCAGGAGCTTCCTTCTCTTACTGAGGTTCTCCACGGTAGGACGGACCCTCCTTCCCACGACTACGAGGTCCTTCACACTAAAGTTCCTACCCTTGAAGACCTTGAAAGGACGGAAAAGGCACGCCTTCAGAAGAAGGCTCAGCTGGTCCTCAACTGGGGACCTCTTCATCCAGGAACCCACGGGACCATATGGTTTCTCTTTGACTTGGAAGGTGAGTTCGTGGTTCAGAGCGATGTGATACTCGGACAACTTCACAGGGGAATGGAAAAGATAGCGGAGAATGTCTATTACTTCCAGTTTCTTCCCTACACGGACCGTATGGATTACATATCCGCCATATGCAACGAACTTTCCTACGTAACCGCAGTTGAAAAGCTCCTGAAGGTAGAAGTTCCCGAAAAGGCTCAATACATAAGAACTATGTTTGCTGAGCTTCAGAGGATAAACTCTCACCTTCTCTGGCTCGGAACGGGTGCTCTGGACCTCGGTGCGCTGACCGTCTTCCTCTACTGCTTCCGTGAGCGTGAGAAGATAATGGACATAATAGAGGGAAATGCGGGATACAGACTCACCACCGCTTTTCTGAGGATAGGAGGGGTTCACTACGATTTGGCAGAGGGAACTCTTGACGTGGTAAAAGCCTTCATAAAGGACTTTCCTCAAAAGCTTAAGGAATATCACATGCTCCTCACAAGGAACAGGATTTGGCTCAGAAGAACTAAGGATGTAGGAATAATAAGCAGGGAAGACGTTTATGCCTACGGACTTTCGGGTCCCGTGGCAAGGGGTTCGGGTGTTCCTTACGACTTGAGAAAGCTTGAGCCTTACGCCGCTTACGATGAGGTTGACTTTGACATACCTGTTGGAGAGGTGGGGGACGTTTACGACAGGTATCTGGTGAGAATGGAGGAGATGGCTCAAAGCGTGAAGATTATTGAGCAGTGCGTTGAAAAGCTCGAGAAGATGCCAAAGGACGCTCCCTACATAAACAAGGACCACCCAGCGGTTATACCCCCGAAGGAGGATGTCTTCATGTCCTTGGAGGACATGGTTCAGTCCTTCAGGGTTGTGGTTCACGGGGAGAATGCACCGCCGGGAGAGGTTTACTCTTCCGCGGAGAACCCGAGGGGAGAGCTGGGCTTTTACATATATTCAACGGGTGGAAGCAAACCTTACAGGCTCAGGATAAGGTCAGGTGCCCTATACAACCTATCCATATTTCCCAAATTGATACAGGGCAAAACCATAGCGGATGCCATAGCCCTGCTCGGAAGTTTGGACCCTGTGGTGGGGGAGACGGACAGATGACGGTTGAGGAAAAGATACTCACTTATGGTGACCTGGAAAATATTCCCGAAGGCTTTGAGGTAATAAGAGGGAGGTTGAAGGAATTGGCACCTGCGGGAGGAGAGCACGGCTTTTTTGAGGCAGAAGTAGCTTTTGAGCTTAAAAAGGCTGAGCTTAAAGGTTTTGTCCTCGTAGGTGAAGTGGGACTTGTCATATCGAAAAACCCTCTCACCGTCAGGGCTGCGGACATAGTCTTTATATCTAAAGATAAGTGCCCGTCAGTTCCCAAGGGTATGCTGGAAGTTCCCCCGGACTTGGTTGTTGAGATAATCTCCCCGTCAAACACCTTTGAGGAAATAGAGGATAAGGTTGCAGACTATATGGATTTCGGAGTCGGAAGGATAGTTTTGATAGACCCCCATCTGCGAAAGGTAACCTTGATAGACGAAAATAGGAAGATATCCATAAGGAGCTTTGAGGAAGAGGTGGAGTTTTTGCCGGGGTTTAAGTTGAAGCTTTCCGAAATTCTCGGAGGGAAGAAATGAACGAGTTTTTGGTGTCTCTCCTTATAACTTTGATAAAGATAGGTGTGCTTTTGGGGGTAGCTCTCGGTTTGGGGGCATACCTGACCTGGTTTGAGAGGAAACTTGCGGGACACATACAGGCTCGCTTGGGACCAACCGTCGTAGGTCCCTTCGGACTCCTTCAACCCCTTGCGGACGGACTCAAGCTCATGACCAAAGAGTCCATAATACCCAAGGGTGCTGACGTTCCCGTTTATTACTTGGCTATAATGATGGCGGTCGCACCTGCCATACTGTTGTTCTCTGTAATACCTTTCGGTCCGGAGTTTACCCTCTTCGGTTATCAGATAAAGCCCATAATCTCCGACGTAAATATTGCCCTTTTGGTAGTCTTTGCGATGGGTTCGCTTGCGGTTTACGGGACCATATTCTCGGGTTGGGCTTCCAACTCCAAGTATGCTTTTATAGGTTCTCTCAGGAAAGCTGCGGTAATAATCGCCTACGAGGTGGTTTTAGGTTTTTCTGTCCTCGGGGTAATACTCATAGCCGGGACGATGAGCACCATTGGAATAGTGGAAGCTCAGATAGAGAGGGGAGTTTGGTTTATCTTCTACCAGCCTGTAGCCTTTATCCTGTTCCTCTTCTGTATGCTCGCCGAAAGCGGTCGTGTTCCCTTTGACATACAGGAGGCAGAAGCGGAGCTGGTTACCGGATACAACGTAGAGTATGGTGGTATGAGGTTTGGAGCCTTACCCCTTGCGGAATGGTATCTTAACGTGATGGCTCTCTCCGCCATAGCGGTGGTGCTCTTCTTCGGTGGTTGGTCCGGTCCGAACATTTTAGGACCTTTTTCTCCCTACTTTTGGTTCCTCGCAAAGATGTTCGGTCTCGTGTTCTTTGTTATTTGGCTCCACTGGACCCTACCGAGATTTCAAGCTAAGGATGTTACCGAGATAGCCTGGAAAATTATGCTTCCCTTAGCTCTGGTAAATGTGCTCGTTACCGCGGTGGTGGTTTACTTCTTCGGAGGTGGGACATGAGGATAAAGCGACTTTCCCGTAAAGACTATTTGAATGTTGTGGAAGCTATCTTTTTCATAGACTTTTTGAAAGGGCTTTCCGTAACCTTGAGAAACCTCTTCAGAAAACCCATAACCACGGAGTATCCCAAGGAGAAGCTCACACCACCCAAGCGCTTTAGAGGTGCTCACGGACACTTCGTGTGGGACGGAACGGAACCGGACTCCCTCAAAGCCATAGAAAAGTTTATGAGCTACGAGAGGGGAAAGAGCAGGTGCGTTGCCTGCTACATGTGCCAGACCGCCTGCCCCATGCCCACGCTCTTCAGGATAGAAGCCGTTCAGATGCCCGACGGTAGAAAAAAGGTGGTTCGCTTCGACATGAACCTGCTGAACTGCCTCTTCTGCGGTCTGTGCGTTGACGCCTGCCCTGTTGGGTGTCTCACCATGACGGACCTATACGAACTTGCGGGATACTCCAGAAGGGACGAGGTGCTGAAGATGGACAGACTCGAAGCACACGCTGTTGACTTTAAGAACAGAAGGGGTAATGAACCTGACCGCATCTGGCCCAATGATAAAGAGCGCGAAAAACTTTGGGGGAAGATAGAGTGGAGTGGATAGTTTTCGGAGCGTTGGCTCTTTGGCTGTTGGTTTCTGTTCTCGGAGCGATATTGGTAAAGAGTCCCGTTCACTCGATACTGTTTTTCCTTTCAAGCGTCCTCGCTATGGCAGGCTTGTTTTTGAGCCTTGGAGCGGAGCTTCTTGCGGGACTTCAGCTCATAATATATGCGGTTGCCATAGTGGTTTTCTACGTTCTCGTCATTACCACCATACCCTGGGAAAAGGTCAAAAGGTTTGAAGGTGTTTACAAAAGGGAGCTTGCCTTCGGGCTTCCCGTTCTGATAGTTGTATTCCTACTGATGGGATACATGGTTCTGAAAGGAGACCTTGCTGAGCCCGTGGGTGTGGTAGAGGACAACGTCAGGGAGGTGGGAAAAACTCTCTTTACCTCTTATCTCTTTCCCTTTGAAGTGGCTTCAGTTATACTTTTAGTCGCCATGATAGGGGCAATACTCCTCGGGAGGAAGGAAGAGTGAGCATAGAGAAGGCATACATACTGCTGAGCATACTCGTGTTTTTGATAGGACTTTTGGGGGTAATAATCCGTAAGAACCTTATAACGATGCTCGTTAGCACGGAGATAATGCTAAACGGTGTGAACCTGACCCTCGTTACCGTTGACAAGTATCTCGGGAAGGTGGACGGTCAGGTGTTTTCCCTGTTTATACTTACGGTTGCCGCTGCGGAAGTGGCAGTTGGTCTGGGTTTGATAGTTTCCATCTTTAGACTAAAAGGTTACGAAGGCTCTTCGGAGATAGTTCATCTGAGGGATTGAGGGATGGAAGGAATTTTCATACTCCTGATGCCACTTTTTGCCTTCTCGATAGTGGGGCTTTTCGGTCGCAAGATAGGAGACCTCACCAGCGGAATACTCACCGTTTTGGGAAGCGCCTTCTCCTTCGTCTTTTCCCTATACATGGTCTTTAAATCTCTCCACGCTCCTATACAAATAAAGCTGTATGAATTTCTCCCCATAGAGGGATACACCTTAGAAGTAGGCTTTTACTTTGACCCCCTCTCAACCATAACAGCATCAGTAGTAACCTTCGTAGCAACACTCATATTCATCTACTCCCTCGGATACATGCACGACGAGTTCGGAAAATGGGTCTATAAATTCTAC
>JAADEH010000006.1 GCA_013153495.1 Aquificota bacterium | reverse complement strand
GCCCAGTCCAAGTCACCATCTCCGTAAGTTTTTTGCCACTGAACGTCTCCGTTTGCATCAAGCTTCAACACCCAAAAATCAGCTGAGCCTGTACCGAAGGACAAAGTCACTCCAGCCACTACGTATCCGCCATCGGAGGTTTGCTGTATGGAATATGCTTCGTTCGGGCCACTATCTCCGTAAGTTTTTCGCCACTGAACGTCTCCGTTTGCATCAAGCTTCAACACCCAGATGTCAGTTAAGCCTGTACCAAAGGACCATGTCCGTCCAGCCACTACGTATCCGCCATCGGAGGTTTGCTGTATGGAATATGCTTCGTCCGAGTCACCACCTCCGTAAGTTTTTTGCCACTGAACGTCTCCGTTTGCATCAAGCTTCAACACCCAAAAATCAGCTGAGCCTGCGCCAAAGGACCAAGTCCATCCAGCCACTACGTATCCGCCATCGGAGGTTTGCTGTATGGAATATGCCCCGTCCGAGTCACTACCTCCGTAAGTTTTTTGCCACTGAACGTCTCCGTTTGCATCAAGCTTCAACACCCAGATGTCAGCTAAGCCTGCGCCGAAAGACGATGTCCATCCAGCCACTACATATCCGCCATCGGAGGTTTGCTGTATGGAATATGCCCCGTCCGAGCTACCACCTCCGTAGACTTTTGCCCATTGTATCGTTTGATTATTATTTACATTTGCAGAATTCTGGGATAAGTTTCCACCCCCACCACAGGCAATTATAGATAGTGCAAAAACCAAGGTAGACGCTGAATAAAGTGTAGAGTCCCTCCTCATATTTCAACCCTCCTTGTGTAATTAGATTAGCCAACGGGTTTTTGTAATGTCAAGTTTGTTTACACTCGGTTTTACTTGCAGGCTTGTCAAACGTGGTTTTCGCTTTTATCCTATTACCAGAGGAGGTTTAAGTTGGACATAGACTGGACCTTTGTCCTTATGGCTTTCCTAAGCTCCTTAGCTTTATGGAGTGTAGCTATTTTCATAGTCTGGCAGGAAAGAAAGAAGAAGACTGCATAAAAAAAGAACTAACATGACCAAAAGATACATATACACCCTAACCGAAGAACAATTGGGAGAGCTTCTGGCAACTCAGAGCGTCCCCTTAGAAATTATCAAAAGACAGGGAAACCTCGTCGAGTTTGCCACCTACCAGCCCCTTGAAAACCTGAAACCCATCAGAGAAGAGGAAGTCGGAGAGGACTGGAAGAACTGGAAACAGAGCTTCGGACCCGTTGATGTGGAGGACTTCGTCATAATGCCCCCTTGGAAAAAGCCCGTTTTTATAAACCCCGGAATGGCATTCGGAACGGGGCTTCACCCCACCACACGCCTGTGCATAAAAGCCCTCAAGGAGGAACTCAGAGAAGGGGACAGCCTCTTGGACGTGGGAACCGGTAGCGGAGTGCTCGCCATAATTTCCAAGATGCTCGGAGCGGGAAGAGTTTTAGGGATTGATGTTAGTAAGGACGCCCTTCGGGCGTGTTTAGAAAACTCAAAACTTAACGGAGTGGACATAGAGTTTCGCCTCGCTACACCTTCGGAGGTAGAAGAGAGTTTCGATGTAGTGGTGGCAAATTTGGAGCTTAATATATTCGAGGAGGAATTAACTCACATACTCCCTCTATACCGCAGTGTGGCAATATTCTCGGGAATATACAAAGAGAATGAGCTGAAGAAGTTCTTAGAAATGCTCCACGGGGAGAACCTCAAAGAGGATAGAATAATCTCCGAGGAGAACTGGCACTGCATAGTGGTAAAAGATGAAGGGAATTAAGAAGCTAATAAGAACTTTCGTATTTCTCGCACTCTTTGCAATAATACTCTTCACTCTCTACAATCTCTTCTTTCTCAAACCGCAGGTAAAAAACCTTCAGGCTCTTGAAAAACTCCCCCGCAAGAAGGAGGTCAGCCTCGTTATAACTCCCAAGGCTTATGTGGAAAAGATAACAGTCCTTGCGGTTCAGGACGGCAAGGAAGTGATAATCTTCGAAGGCAAACTACCCCAGAGGACCAACGAAATAACCTTCACAGTCCAGCCTAAAAAGCTCGGTCTGAAGGACGGCAGTGCCAAGGTAGTAGTTGAACTAAGAAGGTTCTTCATACTCAAAGACTCCTTTGAAGTCAACTCCGTTGTAGATACCCAGCCACCGAGAGTAAACATAACCTACGCACCTTACACAGTTTTGCAGGGAGGTTCAGGAGGTATAAAGGTAAAGCTCAGCGAGCCTGCGCAGTTATATGTGGAAGTGGGAGGAAGAAAGTTCAGGTCCTACGAGGTATCGGAAAATACCTACATAGTCCTCTTCGGTGTCCCGGTGGATACATCTCCGAAGGACGCTATAAAGGTGGTGGCGGTCGATAATGTAGGCAACAAGACAGTAATTCCTCTCGGCACGGGAATAAAGAGAAATAGGTTCCAGTCTTTCAAAATTGAGCTAAAAGGCAAGGAACAGCTTATACTTCCCAAGCTTCATGCCATACTCGGTGGGGAGCAGGAAGAAGACTTCGTAAAGCTGTTTAAGAAAGTTAACGAGGAGGTCAGGGAAGAGAACGAGAAGAAGATAGCTCAGATAGGGAGTAAATCCTCCGACCGGAGATTTTGGAAGGGAGCCTTCATACAGATGAAAAACAGCAAAGTCATTTCAAAATACGGAGAGAAGAGAACATACACTTACGGCGGGAAGGTGATAAGTAAAAGCAGACACATGGGATACGACCTCGCTTCGGTCAAAAACGCTCCCGTGCCGGCTTCCAATCACGGAGTCGTGGTCTTTGCAGGAGACCTCGGCATATACGGAAACACCGTAATAATAGACCACGGATACGGACTCATGAGCCTGTATGCTCACCTTGCGGACTTCAAAGTCAAAGAGGGAGATGCGGTCAAAAAGGGACAGATAATAGGTTTTACCGACACCACAGGTCTTGCCTTCGGGGACCACCTGCACTTCGGAATACTCATAGACGGATACGAGGTTACCCCCCTCGAGTGGTGGGACCCAAAGTGGATAAGAACCCGCATAGAACCTCTCTTTTCTGAATAATTTCAAAACTTTTTTAACCTCCTTTGAACCTTTCCGGAAAAACCTGCCACTAACTAAGTGAAAACAATCCCAAAGGAGGTTTTAGCCATGAAGAAATTGCTAATGTTAGGAGCTATATTTTCCGCAGGGGCACTTTTGAGCGGATGCGGAGGCGGTTCGGGAGGCGGAAGCACGGTTACCGTTGAAATACTCGGTAATGGAATTTACTACGTAGCCTTTCAGGACGGTTCCGGGCAGTGGCAGGATGTAACCCCAAGCGGAACTTTTATATCCCCTACCAAAACTCGATACACTCTGAGCGTAACGAACCCCTCCGGCTCTTACGGCGTGATGGTATTTTGTGAAACTGATAACAAAGGCTACATACTCCAAGCCGAAACTTCCGAAATCAACAGCATATCCTATCCTTGCGGAAGTCCACCTTTCACCATAAGCGGAAATGTGAATAAAACCGACCCAAACAACAGCGTAAGCGTCTTCTGGAGAAGGACTTGGTTCAACTTGGGAACTTCTGTAACCTCCTACTCAATATCCGCTTACCCAGAAACTCGCTCCCTTATAGCTATAGAATACGACCCGAGCAACAATTCCGTAAAGGTGTTTAAACAAACTCTAACAATTAACGGTAATAGGACACAGAACATAGACTTTAACAGTGCTTCAACTGCTGACCTCACAACCGCAACCTTCACCTGCACAGACCCTGACTTCTTTGGAGTTTACTTGTCCTTTTGGGACGGAACACAAGCTTATTTAGGCGAAGGAGATGGGCCAACGGTTAACTTAAAAAAGGTTATACCTGACTCCCTCGCAGGACGTGGAGGGTGGCTGTATGCATACGATTTTGACGGTGATGTAGGCATAGAAGCGGTTTATACAACCTTCAACAATAGAACCTGCAAAAAGCCGAACCAATACACAGGCACCGCAACCAAAAATTTTGTGAGCGGAAACCTGACGCTCAACTGGGATGCTTGGAACCCCGGCATAGTGGGGCATACGCTCAAGAACTATAACTTTTACGTTTGGGACGGTATAAATGACCCCAGATGGAACATAACGCTTACGAACGGGTGGCTGAACTCTTGCACCAACTGTTCCTATACATTCCCCGACCTTACAACTATAGGCTGGAACAGTGGCTGGGCACCTACATCTTCTTATAGAGTTAGATTGTTTGCGGAAGCATCTAACGGAACATGGTCGGATTATGTGGATTGCTATTTGAACGGGGTTTGCGTTAACGGCATAGAACTCAGCTGGGTGAGAGCTAACGTTCCTTGAGGTGGCAGAGTTTGTTGAGGTATGCGAGTCTGAAGCTACCGTCAAATTCAAGGAGGGACACTCCGGTGTTGTCCATGTGCACCTGCCAGAGCCTTTCAAGACCGAGACCGAGAGCGAGGCAAACTATCCCGTGGAGTGTCCCCCCGTGTCCCACCACCGCTATGCGGTCCTCCTTCCTTTTTTTAATGTCCTCCATAAAGCTGAGCAATCTCTTTTCGAAGTTTTCCATAGGCTCTTGGGTGGGGAGGGGATTTTTAACGGGATTTTTCAGCCAGCTGAGCATCATATCCCTTTCATTATTAAAAAGTTCCCAAAAGTTCTTCCCTTCCAAAACTCCGAAGGACATCTCCCTTATCCTTTCGTCTATCTCAACCTCTATTCCGAGCACATCTCCTATGGTTAGGGCGGTTTTGTAAGCTCTCCGCTGGGGTGAGGAGATAATGGCTTCTATGTTTTCTCCTGCGAGGAAGTTTGCCACCATCCTTGCCTGAACGAAACCGAGGGGGGTAAGGTCGCTGTCGAGCCTTCCCTGAAATATTCCCTTTTCGTTAAACTCGCTCTGAGCGTGTCTTACGAGATAGATACGCTTCATATCTGTTCAAAAAGAACATCGAGAACCTGAGCCTGTATGTCTATCTCCCAGTTCTGGTAATGCTCGTCTTTATTCACTACCATAACTATTCCGAGGCTTTCGAGGTAAAGAACCATTTTGGCGAGATTAACGAGTCCGCATATCCTTGCGGATTTTAAGTCCTTTATCTTCACCCTCGGAACGGGTTTTTCGGCATCTCTGAATACTTCCAATAGTTCCTGTTTAACGTTGTAGTAGAGGGTTTCAAAGTCGCAGGACATTACTACCTCCTCTGAAGGAATTCTTCAATCACCTGAGCATCGTTGAAGGGATATTTTACCCCTTTAATTTCCTGATAGTCCTCATGACCCTTTCCTAAAACCGCTACTATGTCCCCTTCACCGGCTGAGGACAGAGCTACCTCTATGGCTTCTTTTCTATCGGGGATTACTTTTACCTTGTTTTTGTCCTCTATTCCCCTAAGTATGTCCTCTATTATGGCTTGTGGGTCTTCGTCTCTGGGGTTGTCGGAGGTAAGGATTATTATGTCGCTCCATTTTTGGGCGAACTTTCCCATAAGAGGTCTTTTGGTTCTGTCTCTGTTTCCTCCCGCACCGAAAACCGTAATTAGTCTGCCTTTTGCAAGCTTACGGGCGGTTCTGAGGACGTTGTCTATCGCATCGGGCGTGTGAGCGTAATCAACTATTGCTATAAAACCCCTGTCGGAGCGGTGAACCTCGAACCTTCCGGGAACGGAGACTTTTTTCAAAGCCTGCGAGATAGCGTCCGGGTCAATCCCCTCCATAAAGGCATACCCTATTCCTGCGGACAGGTTGTAGGCTTGAAACTCACCTATGAGATTGCTTTTGAAGGTGTAGGTCTTGCCCCTTAGCTCCAGCTTTATAGTGGAACCCTCAAAGCCGGTTTCAAAGTTGAGTATCCTGAGTTCCCCCTCCTTTCCGTAGGTGAGGACTTCCCCACGGGCTTCCTTTAAAATTCTCCTTCCGTAGGCATCGTCCGCATTTATCACCGCGAAGCGGTATTTATAATCTCTAAATAAAGAAAGCTTCGCTTTAAAGTATGACTCCATGTCTCCGTGATAATCGAGGTGGTCCTGGGAGAGGTTGGTGAATATCACACCTTCAAAGACCGTTCCCCAAACTCTGAGTTGGTCCAGGGCGTGAGAGGATATTTCCGCAACCGCGTGCGTTCCCCCTCTGCTGAGTATCTCCGCAAGGGTGCTGTGCCAGGTTACTGCGTCTGGTGTGGTTCTGCCGGAGCCGAGAACTTCCTCCCCTAAGCGGTATTGGATTGTCCCCAAGAGTCCCGGTTTGTAGCCTGCGGTTTTGAGTATTGTCTCGACTATGTAAGAGGTGGTTGTTTTGCCGTTGGTTCCCGTAATTCCTACGACCTTGAGCTTTTCCGAGGGCTTCCCGAAAAAGAGATGGGCACTTTCCCCGAGAGCTTCCCTCGTGCTGGGAACTTTCAGGGTTTTCGGGAGGTTCAGTTCCCTTTCCACCACCGCACACAGTGCTCCCCTTTCTAAAGCCTCCTCCACGAAGTCGTGTCCGTCAAAGGTGCTCCCCTTTATGGCAAAAAAGATAAATCCCTCCTCCACCTCCTTCGAATTGGAGGTTATTCCCTTCGCTTTCTTTAAGAGGTCTTTCAGCTCTGCGGGAACAGCCATCAAAGAGATTTTATTCCAGCTTATACTTTATGGGCACAACTACCACGACCGTTTGCCTCGGCTTGGGGAACTCCGAGGAAGCTCTGCTTATCACCTGAAGGGCATTCTTGTCAAGGATTTCGTAACCTGAACTTTCTTCCACCTCGGAGTCCTGAACGGCTCCTTCCGGCGTGAGCTTAAACTTAACTACCACCGTCCCTTCCCAACCCATCCTGCGGGCTATGGGCGGGTAGGATATGTAGCGCTGGACTATGTCCCTTATCTTTTTCAAATTTTCCTGGGCAAACTCCTCTTCGTAGTTTTCATAAGACTCTTCAAACTCCTCCTCCTCTTCCTCCTCACCTATACCTACGGGAAAGTTGTCCAAGCCTCCGTAATCTTGGCTGTAAGTTTTAGCATAAGTTCGTGTGGTTTCCGTTGTGGGTTCAAGCTCTGTGGTTTGCACCTTGGGTTCTCTTATCTCCTTTTGACGGGAGTTTTCTTCAGGTAGAACCTTCGGTTGAGTTTTTTTTGGCTGGGGAAATTGTTTGGGCTTTTCTCTCTCGGGCTTTGAAACCTTCTTAGCAAGTTTTTTTCTCTTTGCAGGGGTCTTCTTAATTATTCTCCTTTTCTCTCTTTTAACTTTTTTAACCACCTCAACTTTTTCAACTTTCTTCTTTCGAACCTCCTCCTCTATCTTCAGAAAGGATACATTTACTTGCCTGACCTCTTGCTTTTCCCTTTTGAAATCTATCTTGGAGAAAGCATAGAGGAGTCCGAGATGCAAAACCACCGAGACGAGGAGTCCCGCAATTAACCTCATTCCTTTAGCACCACGACGCTCACGTTTTTCATTCCCAAGCTGTTTAGCAGGTCTATGACTTTTATAAAGGCTTCTAACTCAACCTTTTTGTCCGCTCTTATGTTTACCTGAGTTTCCTTGGGCATTCGTAACAGTTCCCCTTTCAGTGAGTCGAGGTCCGTTTCCTTACCCTGAAAGTAGAGCTTTCCCTTTGAGTCTATGGATATGTTTATCACCTCGTGGGTTGCTTTCTGCTTAGCGCTCTCTGCGGAAGGCAAGTTTACAGGGATTTCTCCCTGAACCATAAAGGTTGCAGTGGTGAGCACTACGGTAAGGAGAACGAGCATTATATCCACGAGGGGTATGACGTTTATGTAGTCGAACTCCCTATCCTCCATTCTTAGCCTCCCACAGGGCGAGGAGAACACGAACCTTTCTAAGAAGGAGGTTGTATAGGACTACCGAGGGTATGGCTACCAGCAGTCCCACCGCAGTTGCCTTCAGAGCCAGGGCAAGACCTACCATTATTTCCTTTGTGCTGACAAAACCCTGGACACCTATGGTGTAAAAGGTAAGCATTATCCCGAGAACCGTTCCCAAGAGTCCCACGTAGGGGGCGTTTGACCCCACGGTAGCTATCAGGTGAAGTCCCCTGGTTAAATCTATCTCAAGTTTCTGTTTGCTGTTGTATGAAAGAATATCAACGCTTCTGAAGAACAGCCACCTCTCTATGGCTATACCCACTGAGAGAATACTCATAAGCACGAGGATACCTATCACACCGTATTCCACCGCTTCCTTTATCCCTTCCATACTGTTAATTTTATGAGAAAATTCACGTTAAATTCATGTTATAATTTTGATGATTTTAACGGAGTATTAACATGGGAAAGAGAGCTTCCTCCCTTCACTCTCCTGCCCTCCTCTCCCCCTCTACGGGGAGGGGGTCCTTTAAGAAACCTTGCTCAAATCCAATACATGAGAGGAGGTATATGCCATGAAAGGCAAGCTGGTTCTGCTGTTGTTAGCTCCCCTGTCGGTGTCCCTCGCTCAGGAAGTTCTGCTCGAAGAGGTTGAGGTTAGGTCCAAAAGGGAAGTGCTGACTGAGAGGGAAGTAAGGGAGAGTTTTGCCAAAGACCCCGGAGAAGCTCTGTCCAAGATGGAGGGTGTATGGAAGCTCAGAAAGGGTGGTATAGCTAACGATGTGGTTATAAGGGGATTTCAGCGTTCAAATATCAACGTTTTGTTCGACGGGGCGAGAATATACAATGCCTGCCCCAACCGTATGGACCCTCCCATATTCCACATAGATTTTGCGGAAGTGGAAAAGATAGAGGTAGTAAAAGGTCCCTTTGACGTGAGAAACTACGGAAGTTTGGGAGGAACGGTAAACATAAAAACCATTCGTCCTAAGGAAGGTCTGCACGGGAAGATTAATCTCGGAGCCGGTTCTTTTTCTTACTTCAATCCCTCCTTTAACGTCTCTTACGGGAAAGGAAAGTTTTACGGAATGGTGGGATACTCTTACAGGTATTCGAAACCATACGAAACAGGTGAGGGAAAGAAGTTTACCGAGTATCCTACCGGTCCCAACGCTTACAAACCCAGTGAGAAGGACGCTTCCGCTTTTAACATAAGCACCGCATGGACAAAGCTGGGGTTCAAACCTGACAAAGATACACTGCTTGAGCTTTCCTATACCGCTCAGAGGGCAAGGCACGTTCTGTATCCATACCTGATGATGGACTCTCCCAAAGATGATGCGGATAGGCTCAACCTGCTAATCAAGAGAGGGGGGTTCAGCGCTCAGGCTTACTACTCATACGTTGACCACCTTATGAACAACGCAAAGAGGGTCAACCCCACGTTTATGGAAACCACCGCAAAGTCAAAAACCTACGGAGCTAAGGTCAAATACGATTGGAGGAACTTTACCGTAGGTCTTGAGGCTTTTACCTGGAACTGGAAGTCTAAAACCAAGATGGGAATGTCAACCCAGTGGACCATACCCGATGTGGACCTTACAAACTTGGGCATATTCGGAGAGTATAGAAAAACCCTAACGAAACGACTGAGGCTGATAGCAGGGGCGAGACTCGATGCAACGGAAACTAAGGCAGACAAAAGCAAAGCGAATACAATCCTCTATTACGCATACCACAGCACGAGAGACACATCGGAAAGCGATACATACCCTTCGGGTAACATTCAGCTCCTTTATCAGGTAAGGAAAGGGCTTGAGCTTTTTGCAGGTCTGGGATACTCGGTAAGGGTGCCGGACGCTCAGGAGAGATACTTTGCCTTGGACAGGATGATGACCCAACCCGATTGGGTGGGAAACCCCAAACTTAAACCCGCAAAGAATACGGAGATAGACCTCGGCGTTAACTGGAAGTCCTCCAGGGTAAATTTAAGCGTCTCAGCTTTTTACAGCTACGTAAAGGATTACATAACCGTGTATGAGCAGAGAGAAATCAACAACCTCGTTTCCGGGGACAGGGCAATGTCTTACACAAATGTTGACGCTCAGCTATACGGCGGTGAGGCGAGGGCTACTTTTGCTCTCACGGGAACTTTATTCTTGGACGGTGGCATTTCCTACGTCAGGGGGAAAAAGGACACGGACCCCGCGAAAAATATTTACGACTCGGACCTTGCGGAGATACCTCCGCTCAAAGGAAGGCTCGCTCTCAGATACGATACCGGAACCTACTTCGGAGAGGCTGAACTCTTGGCACAGGCTACTCAGAACAAGGTGGACAGCGACCTGAATGAAACCAAAACCTCCGGCTGGGGAATTGTAAACCTGAAAGCAGGGGGTGAGTATAAGGGCTTTCGGGTGATTGTGGGGGTTGAAAACCTCTTTGATAAGTTTTACTACGAGCATCTCTCTTATCTGAGAAATCCCTTCTCCACGGGCACAAAGGTTCCCGAACCGGGCAGAAGTTTCTACCTAAACGTTGCTTACATGTTCTGAAAGCGCTAATTTAATTTCATTATGAGAAAGTTATGGGTTTTGGTGGGGGCACTTTTGGTTCTTTTATCCTGCTCTCAGAAGGTTCTCGTTCCCGTAGGAAACGGGGTGAAAGTCGATGAGCGGAATTATTCGGCGGTTTACGAAGATGAGCGGGTGAAAATTTTTGTAAAAGCCAACGCTTGGGAAGGGTATCCCTCCGACCTTGACGACCTCCTCCTTCCTCTGTATGTGGAGATAAGGAATAAAGGGCGGGAAGTGATTGAGGTTCGAAGGGAAGACATATTCCTGATTGACGATAGGGGAAATCAGTATAACGCTCTTGACCCCAAAGACGCAGCTGAGGTGGCTCGAGGGGATACAGGGGTAGGAGTAGGTGTCGGTATAGGTGTAGGGACTCCCCATTACGGCGTGGGTTGGACCGTAGGCACCCCAATATACACCGATGTTGAGGACGTTATAAACAAAGCCTTTATACCCGGTAGGGTCCTTCCGGGAAGAAAGTTAAAGGGGTTTGTGTATTTCCAGAAACTACCTGACGAGGTTAATAGATTGACCCTGAAGTTAGGCTATAGAATAGGGGAAGCCTACAGAGTAGCGGAATTTAAGTTCAAGGTGCGTGATGGAAAAGGTAGCTCTGATAACGGGGATAAAGAGAGTAGGGAAGGAAGTAGCTAAAGAGCTTTTATATAGAGGATACAACCTCTCGGTTGTTTATCTGAGTTCGGAAAAAGAAGCTCGGGAAATAGAAGGCTACGGAAACAAGCTCGGGAAAAGGGTATTAGCTCTCAAGCGTGATTTATCCAACCCAGAAAGCTTTTCTGAGGTTGTAGAGGAAACCTACAAACACTTCGGTAGGTTGGATGCCTTTATTCACCTTGCCTCACCATACAGAAAAACACCCATAAGCTCGGTTCGCAGAGAAGACCTATACGACCATTTCGTTCCCATAGCGGAAGCCTTCTTTTTTATTTCCCAAAAAGCCTACGAACTTATGCTTAAAAACGAAGGAGATGTAAAGGGGAGAATTGTAGCCTTCGGAGACTGGGCTGTAGAGCACACTCCCTATAAAGATTACTCCGCTTACTTCCTTGCAAAGGGTGCACTCCACACAGCGGTTAGGGTTCTTGCAAAGGAGTTCGCTCCCCACGTGCTCGTTAACTGCATAGCCCTCGGACCCACCCTCAAGGCTGAAGGTCTGAGCGATGAAGAGTGGAAAAAAATACTCGGTAGCACACCCCTAAAAAGGGAAGTCTCTTTGGAAGATGTAAGGGGGCTTCTCAACTTCCTGCTGTCTGCGGAAAGCATAACGGGTGAGGTGATAATGCTCGACAGCGGTCGGCACATAGCGGGTTCCGGAGTGAGAGGTATAGGGTGAGAGAGAAGGTTGCGGTTCTCTTCAGCGGTGGTGTGGAAAGTTCGTGTCTCTTAGCTCACTACTGTAGGTTAAAGTTCTTAACCCTACCCGTTTATGTCAGGTGCGGGTTTTCTTGGGAGATCACCGAATACTCCTGCGCTCAAAAGCTCTGGCTCAATCTTAAGAAGAGTTATAAAAACCTTCTCCCCATAAGGGTGGTCTTCCTCAAGGGGGTGAGAAAGGAGGGAAGTTTAGAGATACCCCTGAGAAACTTCTTCTTAGTGTCCGCAATAACCTCGGTAGCGGTAAGGAGAGGTATAAAAAGGGTTGCGGTGGGGAGTTTGGGTATATATCCCTTTCCGGACAATAACAGGGATTACTTTGACACCATGGAAAGATTAATATCCACCGGGCTTAGGGAGGAGTTCAGGGTGGAGACTCCATTCATGAGTATGGAGAAGGGGGAGATTATAAACCGCTTCAAAGACATTATCCCTCTACAGCTTACCTTCTCGTGCATAAAACCCGTAAACGGTATCCACTGCGGAAAGTGTGAAAAGTGTATGGAAAGAAAAGAAGCCTTTGTCGAAGCAGGTATTCCCGACCCTACCCGCTACGCTTCTTAAGCTCTTCCTGTAGCTTCTGCTCCATCATGTCCTTGTAGTATAGCTTTTCCTTCTTGAGCTTCTCTATCTCAAGCTCGAGGTCGTGAGTCATGGGATGGTGCTTTTCCATCTTAGCTATCTGTTTATCCAGCTCGTCGTGTTTGTCCTTCCACTCCCTAAACTGAGGGTCCTCTTCGTAGAGCTTCTTAACAATTTCCTCTCTGTTCATACCACATTCCCCCCTTCTGGGTCTGAGAATAATTAAACCACATAGGCTTCTTAAGGTCTTAGCCTTCTAACTCTTAGTTTTTTCTCTCCAACCACAACAAAACAATTTTTCAGGTTCATATCCTTACTGAGCAAACTCTTTACCCTCTGAAAAATGACATCTACACCTTTGGGGCTAAATCTGAGTAGGACAACAGCTTCAACCTTATAACCTTCCCGATAAATAAGCTTTCCAAAATCTTTGTCAAAGGTTATAACTGCCAGTGAAGTTTTAACTGCAATTTCTATGACCTGTTTATCGCTTAAGCCGGGCTTTATCTCGTCTATCCTAATAATGTCAAACCCCTCTTGTCTGAGTTTATTAACGACTTTTATAGGTATATTTTCGTCTGCAAGCCACTTCAAGGTGCATATGCCTTTTGACTTTTAAGGACATTCAGGGAATATTCAATGGAAGCTAATATATCTTCTCTTGTAAGCTGAGGATAATTTTCGATAATTTCCTCAAAATCCCACCCGTTAGCCAAAAGCTCAAGTATAAATTCCACAGATATTCTTGTTCCTTTTATAAAGGGCTTGTTGCAAAGCACATCAGGTCTCATCTCTATTCTGTCTTCAAACCTCATCGGATTTTGAATATAATGCAATTAATAAGACTTGTCATTAAGTATTCTCAAACCACATCACCCCTTCGGGGTCTGAAAAGGATTAAACCGAGCAGGGAAAGAAGGTATCCAAGTAGCAGAGCGGAGAGGTTTCCCGCAAACAGGTAAAAGAGGAACGCTATCCCGAAGGGAAGGCACAGAAGAACATAGCTCCAGAAATACCGTCTGACTGCGGTGTAGCTCCAGTATATATCCTCGGAAATCTTTACGGGAAGCATCTTCTTTCTAACGAAAAAGGCAACAGCGTAGCTTATGAGGGCTGTTCCGAGTTCTATAGCGTAGATGTATGTAAGGAGCTTAGGTGCAACGGGCATAGAGAAGAAGTTGTGCATGAGAGCGGACACGAGGAACATAACGGTTATGGAGACTATAAAGGAGAGGTTGAACTGCTTCGCTCTCTTTATGAATAGCTCACTTTTGTCCTTTGGGGTTCCCTGAGCCATACGAATTCTTCCCTTTTGGGACCGGTGGAGAGCATTATAACAGGAACTCCCGTGAACTCCTCTATAAAGCGTATGTATTCCATAGCCTGCGGTGGGAGGTCTTCCCTGTCTCTTATACCTTTGGTGCTTTTTTTCCAGCCTTTAAGGGTCTCGTATATGGGCTTTACCTCTTCCAGGATTTTGGAAGATGCGGGGAAGTGTTCTATCCTCTCACCCTCAAGCTCGTAAGCGACGCACACTTTTATTTCATCAAAGGTGTCGAGGACGTCCAGCTTCGTAATTATAAGTCCGTCGAAGGAGTTTATTTCCTTTGCGTATTTGAGTGCCACGAGGTCGAGCCATCCGCACCTGCGGGGTCTTCCGGTGGTAGAGCCGTATTCTCCCCCCAGGTCCCTGAGCCTGTCTCCCTCTTCACCTTTAAGCTCCGTGGGGAATGGTCCACCACCTACTCTCGTAGTGTATGCCTTGGCAATTCCTAACAGGTATGCGTCCGAGAAGTATTTGGGAGAGAGTCCCGTTCCGTTGGCAAGTCCGAGAGCGGAGGAATTGGAGGATGTAACAAAGGGGTAAGTCCCCATATCTATGTCGAGCATAGTTCCCTGAGCACCTTCGAAGAGGATGGTCTTGTCGGTTCCGAGCAGAAACCTGCTCACGTCTCCTACGAATTCCTTATACTTTTCAAACACCCGAAGGGTCCTTTCAAAAATTTCATTAACCTCGAGGTTGCTCCTTTCACGGAAAACCTTTTCGCACAGGTCGTTGACGAACTCGACGTTTTCCTCGAGGAGGCTTTTAAACTTTTTTTCGTCGGAGAGGTCGCAGAGCCTTATACCTTTTCTGCCGAACTTGAACATGTATGCGGGTCCTATTCCTCTGAGGGTCGTTCCTATGCCGGACTTTTTCTCGAAGAGCTGGTCCAGGAGTTTGTGGTAGGGGAGAACGAGATGTGCCCTGTCGCTCACTATGAGCCTTCCTTCGTAAGGGATGTCCTTGGACTTGAGATTTTCAAGCTCCTTGTCGAGGACTTCGAGGTCAACCACCATTCCTTGGGCTATAACACCTACAACGTGGGGGTGGAGTATTCCTGTGGGCAATAGGTGGAGTATGAACTTCTCACCGTTGGCTATTACGGTGTGTCCTGCGTTGCTCCCCCCCTGATACCTGACGGTTATGTCGTAGTTTTCGGAGAGAAGGTCAACTATCTTTCCTTTGCCTTCGTCTCCCCACTGTGCTCCGAGTATAACGAGTTTCCTGTCCATGGAATAGGCTCCGAACTTCTAATTGTATAATATGGAGCTAAAGGATGCACAGGGATAAGAGCTTTTACCTTATACAAAACGTAGATTACGCTCTGCGTATCCTGTTTTTGATAGAGAAGGAGCCTCACAGCATAGAGTCCCTGCAGAAAGAGACGGGTCTGAAAGCGGAGAGGATAGAGAGAATTCTGGAAACTTTCGTGGATAGGGAGTGGCTCAGCTATCAGGAGGAGTCCGGCAAATACATGCTCGGGGTCAAGTGCTTCGAGCTGGGAAGGGCTTACTTTCAGCACTTGGACGTCAGGAACCTTGCGAAACCAATACTCAAGGATGTTGTGGAAAAACTCAAGGAAAACGCATACCTCACCACGAGGATAGGATACGAGGTTCTATACATAGAAAAGCACGAAGTGGAAAAGGAGGTGGGGATACTTTCGAGGTTCGGAAGGGTTCTGCCTATGTATGCTTCCGCTTCGGGAAAGATATTTCTTGCCAACTTCGACGAGAGAGAAGTTGAAGACTACTTCAGGAAAGTTAAGTGGATAAAATACACCGAGAAGACGAAGACTCCGGAGGAAATAAGGGACGAGATAAAGAGGATAAAGAAGGAAGGTTTTTCCGTAAATATGGGGGAATACGAGGAGGACGTGGTGAGCGTTGCGGCTCCCGTTTTCGACTATGCGGGGAAGGTGAATTACACGGTAAGCGTGGTGGCTCCCGCATACAGAGTTCCGGAGGAACTCCTCTTGGGGAAATTCAAGGAGGTTACCGTCTGCGCCGCACAGGAATTGTCTAAAAGGCTTGGTAAGCTCTAATCCCAGTATCCGAGGGTGAGGGATATGTCGAGCGCCGCCTCTTCGAGTAGAGGTTTTATGTCGCTCTCTATCTTTGAAAGGGGCATCCTGTATAGGGGTGCGAGAACTTCCACCGCCGCTATGGGTCTTCCCTTGTAATCCCTTATAACGCAGGCTCCGCCGGAAACGCCGTTTTTGTCGTCGTATTCGTGGTCAAAGACGAAGCCCGCTTCACCTCTGAGCGCTTTCTTTATAGCCTTTGCGGAGCTGACAGGGCTGTTTATACCGTATCTTCTGCCTATCCTGGGCTTTACCTTTACAGGTTTTATGGTCTCTTCGGAAGCTATGTATATGACGAACTGCTGTTTGTCGTCTAACATTGCAAGGTTTATGGTCTCTCCCAGTTTAAACCGAAGGTTCTTCAAGATAGGTATGGACAACTTAGTGAGCGGGTGCTTGTGAATAAATCCGTATCCTAAAACTACACAGCCTGTGGAGAGCTTATACTTTTCCGTTTCCTCTTCCTTCTCTACGAGCTTGTGCTCTTCCAAGGTAACGAGTATGCGAAAGACGTTGTTTTTGTTAAGGTTGAGTTCGTTGCTTATTTCGGTAACGCCCGCAATCCCTCTTTCCATCAAAAAGTCAAGAACGTCCAAGGTCTTCTCCAAAGCCTTCATGTGAGGTTTATTTTATCACTCTAACAGACTTAAAACATTGTTTTAAAAAACTTGACACTACCCGGGCACTCCAATAAAATTTTTAGCACTCTTTGCAAAGCGGAGGAGAAAATGGAAAACCTGAAGGCTGACAATGTCTATCCCTGGGAAGGAAAAGCTCAAACCCCCGCAGAGGGAGAGTTCATAAGGCTCAACGAGGACAAAACCCTTTCTGTCCCGGACAAGCCTATAATTCCCTACATAGAGGGGGACGGCATAGGACCCGAGATAACCCCAGCGATGATACACGTGGTAAACGCTGCGGTTGAAAAGACATACGGGGACAGCAAGAAGATAATCTGGGTCGAGGTTCTCGCAGGAGACAAAGCCGAGGAGAAATTAGGGGAAAGGCTCCCCCAAGAAACCCTCGACTTCTTAAAGGAAGCGGTTGTGGGCATAAAAGGTCCCCTCGGGACGCCGGTAGGCAAGGGGGTAAAGTCCATAAACTCCGCCCTCAGACGTGCCTTCGACTTTTACTCTGCGGTTCGTCCCGTCTATTGGATGGGACAGCCTACACCTATTCCCGACCCCCAGAGGGTTGATGTAGTGGTCTTCAGGGAAAACACCGACGATGTTTATGCGGGTATAGAGTTTTTCTCGGGCACGGAAGAAGCCAAAAAAGTGAGGGAGTTCCTCATAAAGGAGATGGGAGCAAAGGAAAGCGGTTTCCCCGAGGATGTGGGGATAACCGTAAAGCCCATGAGCGAGTTCAAAACCAAGAGACACGTTCGCAAAGCTCTGAGATACGCTCTTGAGAACAACCGCAAGAACGTTGCGGTCATAGGAAAAGGAAACATAATGAAGGCAACCGAGGGAGCTTTTATAAACTGGGCTTTTGAGGTGGCAGAGGAACCGGAATTCAAAGGCAAAGTAATCACAGACCCGGAGGCAGAGCCGGGAGATGGACAGGTAAAGCTTGTGAAGGTTATAACGGACCAGATGCTCATGCAGTTGGTTCTCAGACCCGATGCCTGGGACGTGATAATTGCAGAGAACCTCAACGGGGATTATGTTTCCGACCTTGCCGCTGCTCTCATAGGAGGACCCGGATTTGTTCCCAGCGGAAACATAGGGGACGGGTATGCCCTCTTTGAAAGCACCCACGGAACAGCCTGGGACATAGCAGGTAAAGGCATAGCCAATCCTCTCTCCATCACCCTTTCGGGAGCCATGATGCTCGAATACCTCGGCTGGAAAGAGGCTGCACAGAACATATACGACGCGGTCAGGAAAACCTTTGAGGACAGAGTGGGAACCCCCGACATAGCGAGCGGTTTCCAGAAGCAGGGAATAGAAGCAAAGGCTGTTTCCACCATCGAGTATGCAAAGGAGATAGCGAGCAGGATAAATTAAAGTTATGGCTCAGGTAAAGAACAAAGAAGAGCTTTTGAAACTCCTCACCTACGAGGTGGTAAAGGGCAAACCCGTATATTACAGGGGATACAAAGAAGTCCTCGAAGGAAAGAAAACACTGGAGGAGGTGATGGGGAGTAGTATGCTTCAAGGCTTGATAGTTGCCCTAATAGTCTCATATCTTGCAAAAAAGTTGAATTTGAGCAAATATCTGATAGCTACCAACGAGGTGGGTGTGTTTACCTCGGAAAACTCTTGGAGAACGATAGATATAGGTATATTTGATGTTGAAAACGTGGTCTGGGAAGACACCTTCTCGAAAAGGCCACCGAAGGTGGTGATAGAGGTGGATACAAAAGCGGACCCCCAGATGTTCGGCTCTTACATGGACTACATTTACGCAAAAACCGACGACCTTTTGAATGCGGGAGTTGAGAGGGTTATCTGGATATTCACACCGGTTAAAAAGGTCATGGAAGCCACAAAAGAGGAAGACTGGAGAATTAAGGACTGGAACAAGGAAGTTGAGGTTATTGACGGTATAAAACTGAGCGTCGGAAAGCTTCTTGAAGAAACCCAAAACAAGTAGGAGGTAAACCTATGAAGGTCAAGGTCAAGCAGAAGGAGGACTTCCACTTTATCGGAGTGGGTCCCGCAGGAAGGGAAGTGCCCATAGACGCTGCGGACTATGTAGGAGGAAAGGGAAGAGGCATAAGACCTCCGGAACTTCTCTTCCACTCCATAGCAGGTTGTGTGGGAATACACCTTTACGAAGCCCTGCACAAGGAAGGCAAGCACGTTGAAGACATAGAAATAGAAACCGATGCAGACAGAAAGACCGACGGCTATCCCAAGGTCTTCTTAAAGATATACCTCACCGTTAAGGTAAAGGGTGATGTGTCCGAGGAGGACGTAAAGAAAGCCTTAGATAAAACCATATACGACCCCGGCACCTGCTCCATAGCATACATGGTCAACCGGATAGCTCCCATAGAGTATAAGGTGGTGCTGGTTTGAGACTCTCAAAATCCAAACACCGTTATAAATTTGTTATAATGTAGTGGCTCAAAACGGGAGGTGCTGAATGTTTAAGAAGCTCCTCGTAGCCAACCGAGGCGAGATAGCCTGTAGAATAATCCGTGCCGCAAAGGAACTCGGAATTCAGACCGTTGCCATATACAACGAGATAGAGTCCACAGCCAGACACGTCAAGATGGCGGACGAAGCCTACATGATAGGCGTTGACCCGTTGGACACATACCTGAACAAACAGAGAATAATAGACCTTGCCCTTGAAGTTGGAGCGGACGCTATACACCCCGGATACGGTTTCTTGGCTGAGAATGCGGAGTTTGCCAAGCTCTGCGAGGAAGCGGGGATAACCTTCGTTGGTCCCCCCTGGCAGGTCATAGAGCTTATGGGGGACAAAGCCCGCTCCAAGGAAGTTATGAAAAAGGCAGGCGTTCCCGTCGTTCCCGGCTCAGATGGAGTTCTCAAGGACGTGGAAGAGGCAAAGGCTATCGCTAAGGAAATAGGTTATCCGGTTCTTCTCAAAGCGACCGCCGGAGGCGGTGGTAGAGGAATAAGAATATGTAGGAACGAGGAAGAACTCGTCAAAAATTACGAAAGCGCTTACAACGAAGCCCAAAAAGCCTTCGGATGCGGAGACCTTCTTCTGGAAAAATTCATAGAAAACCCCAAGCACATAGAGTTTCAGGTTCTCGGAGACAAACACGGGAACGTGATACACCTCGGTGAGAGGGACTGTTCAATCCAGAGGAGAAACCAGAAACTCGTGGAGATAGCACCGTCGCTACTTCTCACACCCGAAAAGCGTGAATATTACGGAAACATAGTTGCCAAAGCGGCAAAGGAAATAGGCTACTATAACGCAGGAACTATGGAATTCATAGCGGACGAGGAAGGAAACCTCTACTTTATCGAGATGAACACCCGTATTCAGGTGGAACACCCAGTTACAGAAATGGTTACGGGAATAGACATAGTCAAGTGGCAACTGCGCATCGCTGCGGGAGAGGAACTCAAATACAAACAGGAAGATGTTAAGTTCAACGGCTTCTCCATAGAGTGCAGGATAAATGCGGAAGACCCCAAGAACAACTTTGCCCCCTCGGTGGGAATGATAGAGAGATACTACGTTCCCGGAGGTTTCGGTATAAGGATAGAGCACGCAGCGTCCAGAGGCTTTGAAGTAACACCCTATTACGACTCCATGATTGCAAAGCTCATAGTCTGGGCACCCGAGTGGGAGATAGCGGTCGATAGAATGAAAGCGGCACTTGAGACATACGAGATAACCGGAGTTAAAACTACCATACCTCTGCTCATAGAGATAATGAAGGAACCAGACTTCAGAGCTGGCAAGTTCACCACCAAGTATTTGGAAGAGCACCCGCAGGTATTTGACTACAAGGAGCACAGAGATAAGGAGGACTTCGTAGCCTTCCTTTCTGCGGTAATAGCAAGCTACCACGGGTTGTAGGTATGAGAAGGAGAGCTGTAAGTTTCCTGAAGTGGGGCTTCATACTTGCCCTCTCTTTACCTGTAAGTTATGCAGTATTAGTTGGTGCTTTCTGGACACTTTTACTCTTGGAAGTTGTCTTAAATAAACTAATTGGTTTTAGCCTTATAGGATTTTTAGTTGATTTGGGTTCCAATTTCATTCATGTAGTGGTAGTTAAGGAAAGATACTATGAGTGTGGTAATTGGGTTTGCGACCTTGTTTTATGGTCGGTGATTTTGACTTCCTATGTAATTAGCTGTTTCATGGTTTATTCCATTATGAACTTAGGAGCTAAGGGAATAAATAAACTTCGTAAGGAGGTGCTTTCATGATTGAGGTCGTAGAGGAAATCCGGGAGAAGATGAAGGAATATGAAAAGAAAGGAATAAAGAAAAAGATACACATATCGGACCTCACCCCGAGAGATGGACAGCAGTGTAAACTCGCAACCCGTGTCAGAACCGACGACCTGCTCCCTCTATGTGAGAAGCTGGACAAGTGCGGTTTCTATGCGGTAGAGGTCTGGGGAGGAGCCACCTACGACGTGTGTCTCAGGTATCTGAAGGAAGACCCTTGGGAGAGGCTCAGGAGAATTAAGGAGGTCATGCCCAATACAAAACTCCAGATGCTCTTCAGGGGACAGAACATAGTGGGATACAGACCCCGCTCGGACAAGGTCGTTAAAAAGTTCGTTGAGAAGTGCATAGAGAACGGCATAACCGTCTTCAGGGTCTTTGACTCCCTAAACGACAACAGGAACATAGAGGTTGCGGTCAAAGCGATAAAGGAGTTCGGCGGAGAGGTTCATGCGGAGATAAGCTACACCCGTTCTCCCGTTCACACCTACGAGAAGTGGATGGAATACGCTAAAGAGCTTGCGGACATGGAACCCGATTGGATTTCCTTCAAAGATGCTACCGGCATAATGCCACCCTTTGAGTGTTATCAGATAATTAAGGGAATTAAGGAAGCTACCGACGGAAAGATACCCGTCCTGCTCCACAATCACGACATGAGCGGAATGGCAACCATAAACCACATGATGGCTGTCCTTGCAGGAGTGGACATGCTCGATACGGTTCTATCACCCCTTGCTTTCGGCTCTTCTCACCCCGCAACGGAGACCATAGTTGCAGCGCTTCAGGATACTCCCTTCGATACTGGACTTGACCTTGCAAAGATAGCCGAGGCGGCGGAAGAGGCTAAGAAAATAAAGAAGAAATATAAGAAGTATGAAACCGAGTATGCGGGTGTTAATGCAAAGGTTCTCATACACAAGATACCCGGCGGAATGATTTCCAACATGGTCGCTCAGCTCATGGAGGCAAACGCTCTCGATAAGATGGAGGAAGCCCTCGAAGAAGTTCCCAGGGTAGAGGCTGACCTCGGATATCCACCGCTTCTGACACCCTCTTCCCAGATAGTCGGCGTTCAGGCGGTTCTAAACGTTATAACTGGAGAGAGGTATAAGACCATAACCAAAGAAGTCAGGGACTACGTGGAAGGGAAATACGGAAAGCCCCCGGGACCTCTCTCTAAGGAACTCGTTGAAAAGATACTCGGACCCGGCAAAGAGCCTGACTTTTCCATAAGACCCGGAGACCTTGCGGACCCCCACGAGTGGGACAAGGCTAAGGAAGAGGTCGAAAAGATACTCGGAAGGGAGCCAACCGACGAGGAGGTTCTCCTTTACATACTCTTCCCCATGCAGGCTAAGGAATTCCTTACCTTAAGAGAGAAAGGGGAACTGCACCCCGAACCCGTAGAGGAGCTTCCCGAGCTTGCGGAAACTGAACCCGGAAAGGTAGTAGGTGCTGCACCCGTTGAGTTCGAAATCATATACCACGGTGATAAGTTCAAGGTTAAGGTGGAAGGCGTATCCCTCGAGGACCAGCCCGGAAAGCCGAGAAAGTATTACGTCCGTGTTGATGGAAGGCTCGAGGAAGTCCAGCTTATTCCTCAGAAGGAAGCCATACCCGCAAGCGGAGGCGCTACCACAACAACCGCACCTGCAACGGAAGGCGGAATACCCAAGGCTTCCGAACCCGGGGATGTCACCCCACCTATGCCCGGCAAGGTGGTAAAGATACTCGTTGAAGAGGGTCAACCCGTTGAAGAGGGTCAAACGGTGGCGATAGTGGAAGCCATGAAGATGGAGAACGAGATACACGCTCCCATAGACGGCATAGTCAAGCAGATATTCGCAAAACCCGGAGACCAGGTTAACCCCGACGAAGCAATACTCAGGATAGTTCCCCACAAGGAGGACAACAGCTATCAGTGAGCTTGTTTACGAAGTCGTGGAAGAGAGAACCGCTCAGATAAAAGAACGCATAGAGGAGCTGGACAGGAAGCGGGAAGAGGGTTTCAAGTATCTGCATGAGAAAATAGATACCCAGATAGGACAGCTTAGAGGTGAAATGGGACAGCTCAGACAGGAAATAGGACAACTCGGACAGGAAATTAATCAGGTCAGGCAGGAGATAAAGGCGGTAGAAGAGCGGCTCAACAATCAAATTCAGAGGCTTGACGAGAAGTTTGACAGAATGAACCAGCGCATGGACACGGTAATCCACAAGCTCTCGGAAGTTATGCGAACCAGGTGATAGGAGAATTTTTTGTAAAAAACCCCGAGGAGATGGAAGCCCTCGGGGTCCGTCTATCCAAAAAGCTTGAAGGAAAGGAGGTTATATGCCTCAAAGGGAACCTCGGAAGTGGTAAAACTACCTTCGTCAGGGGTCTCGCAAGGGGACTGGGAATTAAAGAAGGTCATCAGGTAAGAAGCCCCACTTTTACTATAGTTAACGAGTATCCCACCGAAAAGGGAACATTGATACACATAGACCTATACAGGGTTAGGGACTTTGAGTGGGAGGAATTTATAGGTAACGGGGTCGTTGTGGTCGAATGGTTGGACTGCGGTGAAATGTGCAACTTGTGTATAGAGATAGAAGTCTTGGAAGACGACACCCGAAGGGTCGTTATAAAAAAACTTTAAAGTTCTTTGTTCAATCCCGCCATGTAAATCCTCTCCATTATCCTTCTTGCTATGGGAGCTGCGGTTCTTCCGCCGGACTCCCCGTGTTCCACAAGCACTCCTATGACGAACAGCGGGTCCCTGTAAGGTGCAAATCCCACAAACCATGCGTGGTCTCTGAGTTTCCATGGCACCTTCCTTCTTCTTTTTCTTCCTCTCTTTATCTGTGCCACCTGTGCTGTTCCCGTTTTACCCGCTATGTCCACCATTCTGGAGAAGGCTCTTGCACCGGTTCCCCTCTTAACGGCTTCCCTTAGTCCACGCCTGATTATGGCAAAGTGTTCCTGCCTGCCCTTTATCACTTTCCAGACCTTGCGCTTGTTTTTCCACAAAACCTTACCCGAAGGGTCCCTTATGTCTCTTACGAGGGTAGGTCTGTATATTACACCGTTATTCACAATTCCCATCATCATAAGGGTTTGCTCCATGAGAGTTGAGAGCATAAAGCCCTGACCTATGCTCAGGTTAACCGTATCCCCGTCATACCACGGTTCCTTGAAGCGTCTCCTCTTCCACTCCGGTGTAGGCAAAAAGCCCCTCTTCACAGGTATTTCTAAGGGAATAGACTCCCCGTAGCCGAACTTTCTTGCGTAGCGAACTATGGTCGATGGTCCCATCTCGTATCCGTATGTGTAGTAGTAAACGTCGCAGGACTCCTGAAGGGCTTTTACCATGTTCACGGAACCGTGTCCGCTTTTGTCCCAGCAGTAAAACCTTCTGTCTCCGAGGAAGTAGCTCCCCGTGCACAGAACCCTGTCCCACGGAGAAGCGGTTCTCGTCTCGAGAATGGCATAGGATACGGGAACCTTTAAGACCGACGCGGGTGGATACCGTCCGCTCGTTGCCCTGTTGAACATAGGTTTTAGTTTGTTCTTGGTTATCTTCTTCCAGTCCTTATACACCATGTTCGGGTCGTATCCGGGAAAGCTGGCTAATGCGAGAACCTCCCCGGTTTTGGCATTCAAAAGGACAACCGCTCCCGCAGGCTGTCCCGACTCGTAAAAGACGTCTTCCACGATTTTCTGAATTCTGGCATCGACGGTTAGGGTTATGCTGTTGCCCTTTACGGGTTCTTTGCGGTTTATGGTCTTCACCACCTTGCCCACCGCATTAATCATCACTTCCTCCCTTCCCAGCTCCCCAAGAAGGATAGGGTCCATACTCCTTTCTATGCCCAACTTTCCCACAAAGCTCCTGCTCCCTATTCTGCTTCCGTATTTCTTCAGCTCCTCCTTTGAGGGATAACCCACATATCCTATAACGTGGCACAGTAGCTTACCGTGGGGATAAACCCTTTTGGGAACCACCTCCACGAACACACCCGGGAGCTTGTAAGCGTTGGAATAATACCTGTCAAGGTCTTCCTGAGATAAGTCTTCTTTGAGCCTTATGGGTTCAACTCCCCCTCTGTTCTCCTTTAGAAGCTTTTCAAGGTCTATGTTAAACACCTCGAGCAGGTTCCTACTCAGCTTTTTAAGCTCTTCCTCACTTAGTCTTCTGTAATCGAGGCTAAGGACGTATCTGGGTTCGTCGTAAGCGAGTTTTTCACCGTTTCTGTCCAGAATGTCTCCCCGGGGTGGGTATAAGTCCCTGACTCTGAGGTAGTTTCTCTTAGAGAGCCTCTTATACTTATCTCCTCTGAGAACCTGAACTTGAAAAAGCCTTCCTATTATCAGGAGGAACACCGTAATGAGGGTGGCAAGTAACAGAAGGAGACTACGTCTGCTCATTCCTTTCTCTTAAGGTATAGAAAATATACACCTATCAACAAAATAATTTCCACCAACCATGCAAGTGTAAAAATTCCCCAGGACATATCGAAGGAAAACTTACTCCTCATCATAAAAAGAGCCAGCAGCCTCTTAAGCAACAGCACCACAGATGCAGGTATTAGGAAAGTGAACAGATTTCTGAAGAGGAGTTTTTCGTATGCGAGCAGAAATAAGTAAACCGCCAAGGTCTGCAGAGCGAGGTTCAAACCTATATTGTCTGTGGTAAGGTCAAGAAGCGCCCCGCCCAGTATAGCCCACAGGATTGCCCCTCTACCGGAAAGGTAAGCCTTTGAGAGCAAAACGACGAGTAAAAGGTCGGGGGCTATAAAGCCGGGTTTGAATAGGGTTTGAAGAAAAACTATCTGCACCAAGAAGGAAAGAACAAACACAATACCGTATTTCAAGGAGACCTCCTTATTATGTAAACGAGTTCCTCGGACCTCGGGTCAACCTTCGGCTTTACTTTCACCTCCTTAAAGAAGGGGTCCTTTCCCCTTTTTACCTCCTCAATTTTTCCTATTAGGAAAGGTGGTAGCTTTCCCCTAACGTCCACCATAAAAACCTCGCTTCCCACTTCCACCTTGTCTTCTAACTTCACGTGCAAAAGGTTTCCCAGAGGATACCCTCCCCTGTAGATGTATTTTCTCAGTGATGTTCCGACCACCGCCGTGCAGGAAAAGTTTTCGTTGAAGGGTGTTATCACCCTGCTGGTAGAGGTAAATACGGTCTCCACTACTCCCACCACATAGCTTTCCGTAACCACGAGGTCTCCCTCTTTAAACCCTTTGTCCTTACCGCCTTCTATAACTACGAACAGGTCAAAACCCGAAGGGTCGTAGTAAATTATCCTCGAAACTTTATAACTCAGTTTTTCAAAGTGAGAAGAAACATTCATTTGCCTGCCGAGGTTTTCCAACTCCGCAAGGCACGCCTGAAGCTCCTTTTCCGTGAGCATAAGGGAGTTTAACCTGCGTCTGAGCTTTATATTTTCCTTTTCGGTATCTACAAAGTGTAGATAAGCTCTCAGCTCTTCCTGAAGCTCTCTTATTGTCTGGTCCTTGAATTCCAAAAAGGGAGCTATTAAGGTGTTTACGAACTTCGTTATCTCTCTTACGTAGGAAAAACGGGAAAACTCGGTGAAGAATAAAAGCAGTCCGAAGACAATTACTAGCAGGGAGATTGTATGAAATCGCTTCCCCGTCATTCCATAGATATTCTGCTTATAAGCTCAAGGTTGTCCAGTATTTTTCCCACACCCCGTGCCACCGCAGTCAGAGGCTCTTCACAGTAGAAGGCTTTTATACCCGTTTCGAGCTGTATCCTCTTCTCCATGTTTTTAAGAAGGCTACCTCCTCCCGCCAAAACTATTCCCCTATCAGCTATATCCGCCGCAAGCTCGGGAGGAGTTCTTTCGAGGGTAACCCTTATAGCGTTCACTATGGAGTTTATAGTATCTTCCAAGGCTTCGGTTATGTTGTGATTGGTTATCTTTATAGTTCTCGGAAGACCTGTCATATCCCTCCCTCTTATTTCCATAACTCTCTCCTCGTCCTCCATAACCGCACTGCCAAGTTCTATCTTTATGCGCTCTGCAGTCTGCTCCCCTATGAGTATGTGAAACTGTCTCTTTATGTATTGGATTATCGCCTCGTTCATCTCGTCCCCCGCAACCCTTAGGGAGTTGGAGACCACTATTCCCGCCAAGGAGATGACCGCTATCTCCGTCGTTCCACCCCCTATGTCCACTACCATGTTACCCACAGGCTCGTCCACGGGAAGGTCCGCACCTATAGCCGCAGCCATAGGCTCGGCTATCAAAAACACCTCCCTCGCACCTGCACTCTTCGCAGCGTCTATTACCGCTCTCTTCTCGACGGGAGTAATTCCCGTAGGAACTCCTATTACCACACGGGGTTTGGGTTTGAAAAGGGTGCTTCCCAAGGCTCTCTTTATAAAGTAGGAGAGCATCACCTGTGTAACCTCGAAGTCCGTAATAACACCGTCTCTGAGAGGTCTTATAGCCTGTATGTTTTCGGGGGTTTTCCCTACCATGTCCTTGGCTTCTTTACCCACCGCCAGAACCTTTCTCGTCTTGACGTCTATGGCAACTATCGAGGGTTCGTATATAACTATCCCCTTACCCTCCATATAAACCGCCGTGTTGGCAGTTCCGAGGTCTATACCTATGTTGTTGGATAAAAAGCCGAACAACTTATCCAGTATCATCTCTCCTCCGTCAGCAAGCCTATATTTATTCTAATGGCTGTTAAAGAGCTTAAGCTTGACGAAATTATTGAATATTTAAAAGATAAGTATGCTGAGGATAGCGATAGGATAGAGCGAGCTTACGATTTTATACTCGAAAGACATAAGGACCAGTTCAGAAAGTCTGGGGAACCTTACATAGTCCACCCTGTAAACGTTGCAAAGATACTTGCGGACCTGAACATGGATTCCACTACTGTAGTGGCAGGCTTGCTTCACGATGTCCTCGAGGATACCGACACAACCTACGAGGAGCTTGAAACTCTATTCGGTAAAGATGTAGCTGACATAGTGGAGGGGGTTACCAAGATAGGGAAAATAAAGTTCAAGAACATAAAGGAAGCTCAGGCGGAAAACTTTCGAAAACTCATACTTGCCACGGCAAAGGACATAAGAGTGGTAATAGTCAAGCTGGCGGACAGACTTCACAACATGCGAACCCTCGGATACCTCAGAAGGGACAAGAGGGTCAGGATAGCGGAGGAGACCTTAGAGGTTTATGCTCCCATAGCTCACAGGCTCGGTATATGGGAGATAAAGAGAAATCTCGAAGACCTTTCCTTTAAATACCTCTACCCCAGAGAATACGAAAAGGTCAGAAAGTTCGTCAGTCAGTCCTTGGAGGACTTGGAGGTTTACCTTAAGAAGTTCGTTATCCCTCAGGTGAAAAATGCCTTAGAGAATGCGGGGATTAAGGCGGAAATATCTTACAGACCTAAGCACCTATACAGCGTCTGGCAAAAGACCATAAGAAAGAACATAAGCCTCGAGGAGGTTCACGACCTCTTAGGTGTGAGGATAATAGTGGACACGGTTCCTGAGTGTTATACGGTTTTAGGTCTTATACATAGTCTCTTCAAACCCGTTCCGGGTAAGTTTAAAGACTACATATCCCTTCCCAAACCTAACCTATACCAGTCTCTCCACACCACCGTTATAGCTCCAAAGGGTAAGATGGTGGAGTTCCAAATCAGAACGAAGGAAATGCACCTGCGGGCGGAGAGGGGTGTTGCCGCTCACTGGGCGTATAAGGAGGGAAAGGAACAGGCTTACGACGGGGAGGTTTTTGCTTGGCTGAGGAATCTTGTGGAGAACATTCAGGGGAGCAAGAATCCCGCTGAGGTGCTCGATAACCTCAAGAGAGAGCTTTTTTCCGAGGAAGTATTCGTTTTTACCCCCAAGGGAGACCTTGTAGTTCTTCCCAAAGGTGCTACACCGGTGGATTTTGCCTACCACATACACACCGAGGTAGGTAACAGGTGCGTCGGGGCGAAGGTCAACGGCAGGATTGTTCCTTTAAATTACAGGCTCAGAAGCGGAGACCAAGTTGAGATAATAACCAGTCCCAACAAAAGTCCCAATCCCGACTGGCTCAAGTTTGTGGTAACCTCAAAGGCAAAGAACAGGATAAAGCACTACATAAAACAGGTCGAAAGGGAACGCTTCCTGTCAGAAGGGAAAAAGATACTTGAGAAGCTCAAGGACAGCCTCGGCATAACCCAGGAAGAACTGCTCGAGAAACTTAAAAACAAAGTTCGCTTTAAAGATGAGGAAGACCTATACATAGCTCTGGGGAGCGGAAAGCTCCCGCCCACAAGAATTCTCTCTCTTCTTGCAAAAAAGAAAAAGCAGACTTCCTCGAAAGAAAGTGCGGAAGGAAGGGGAAAGGCTTATATAGATGGTCTCGAAGGTGTCATGTATGAAATCGGGAGGTGTTGCAACCCCGTTCCGGGTGATGAGATATACGGTGTGATAACACGGGGAAAGGGTATAGTCCTTCACGAGAAGAACTGTTCAAACCTCAAATACATAGCTCAGCACTTTCCCGAGAAGGTGGTAAAGGCGAAGCTAAAACCGGAGGGCAAGTTCAAAACCCGCATAAGGGTAAAGGCGAAGGACAGGATAGGCATACTCTCGGAGATAACGAGAAGCATAGCGGAGAAAGGTTCCAATATATGGGAGTCCTCTACAAAAACTACCGGGGACGGAACAGCCTTTATGGACTTTACCATAGATGTGTCTGACAAAAAGCAACTCAGGGAAGTTATGACCGCTATAAAGTCGGTGGAAGGCGTGGAAAGTTGTTCGAGGCTATACTCTTAAAATTCAAAAATTATCACGCCCTTCTCCCCGTAAGGGATTTCCTTAACTACCTCTCCCAGCGGTGATATAACCGCCGATGGTCCCGTGTTGTTTACCCACAGGAGAAACTTTCTATTTTCTATGGCTCTTACCCGTGCCTGTCTGAAGTGCTGATGTGTTCCATCCGAGTCCTCAAACCACCCGTCGTTTGTCAGAACCGCAATAAAGTCCGCACACTCTGCAAAGTCCTTAACCAGGGAGAAGTAGGAAACTTCAAAGCATATAGGGGTTGCAATTTTAAGTCCGTCAACATTGAGGCATCTGACCTCCTTACCGGGGACATAGTCGGTTCCACCTATGGAACCGAAGATGCTCTTTGCAAACCCGAAGGGGAAGGGGACGTACTCCCCGAAGGGGAGAAGCCTAACCTTGTCATAGAAATCTACCACCTTCCCGTCCTTTATCACGAAAACGGAGTTGTAGGGTTCTATCTCTTCCCCGAACCTTATATCTATCAAGCCTGTTACTATTACTGCTCTCTTCGAATATTCGAGTATTTTGTCCCCCTCTGAGTATAGCCTGTTTGCGGTAAAGGGAAAGGCGGACTCGGGAAGAAAAACTATGTCTGGATACTCCTTCATAGCCTCATCTAAGAGCTTCCAGTAGTTAGGTAGATACTCGTAAAAGGCTTTTTTGTTGAGCTTTATATTTTCCGCCACGTAGGGTTGGATTATGGCAACTTTAACCTCCTCGGGTTGAACACCCACACCTTTTATGAAGGGAATAGGTATAAGAAACAGTATGCCTGTTGCCATAGCAAGTATCCTGTCGGTCCAGGCATAGGGGATAAGGGAAAGCATCCACACCAGAAGAGTCCCCAAATAAACTCCCCCTGCGGACAGGTATTCTCTTAAAACGGGTATGTCCACTGTCAGCTCACCCACAAGCAACCAGGGAAATCCACCGTAGGGAAAGTTAGACCGGAGGACTTCAAAGAAAGTCCATCCGACGGGAAGAGCCAAGAGATTGTATTTTGCTAACCTCCACAGGAGGTAAGTTCCTCCGAACTGGAAAAGTGCTATGGAGAAGGAAAGTAGGGCAATTAATCCGTATGCTACCGGCGGAAAAACTTCTCCATACTTAATCATCGCTATCCTTATCCATAGAAGGGAAAGAAATACGGATACGAAACCCACCAGAAGCCAGACCCTGAAGCTCCTCCATAAAGTCAGCAAGAACAGGGCGGGGAATATGAAAAACCAGAGGTCAAACTTAGAAAAGGAAAAGTAAAAAAGCAAGGGCGCAAAAGGTATAAGAGCTATCCTCTCAGGTCCTTTAACAGGCATATCCCAAATAATACCCCCCCTACCAGCGCACTAATGTATTGGCTTATTAATCTCCATAATATAACAAAAATTCCCAGTTCGAAAGGTTCCATAAAACCCTCGAAGACCGCCAGTCCTCCCAGCTCACCCACCCCGCTCCCGCCGGGTGTTGGACTCATAAATATCGCATATAGAAGGGATATCTGGGCAAAGAAAAGCTCGAAGAAACCTTCTTCTTTTCCGAAAGCCTTTGCAAGGGCAGGAGCTATTAAGAGAAAGGATATGTAGAGAGCTACGCTGGATGCTACCGATGCCAGCAGAAATCCCCTCTTCTTGTATCCGAATATCTTGATGTAATTTACGTATCTCTTTAAACTTTCCCTGAACTTTCTCACCGAAGGTCTCTTCCTGTTCTTCTGTATAAATACCTTTACTCCGAAGTAAACCGCTCCGAAAACCAGGACTACCGCTCCGAATATCTCAAGAACGGGAACGACCTGCTCGGGATTTTTGTAAAGGTGATATACGAAAAAGGGAAACCCCAGCACGAAGAATGACAGCCCAGATATAGTTTTCATGGTAACTATGCTCATAACCTTGTGAATGCTCGCACCCTTCCTCAGAAGCATGTAAACCGCAGCAAGCTCCCCGCCAACGTGGGCTGGTGTAACGGTAGCACCGAAAGTATTTACGAAGGACATAACGTATCCGTAGAGTATGGAGTATCTGAGATTAACCGCACGGGAGAGTATGTATAGTCTGAGGTTGTCGAAGGTGTGGTATAGGAACAGAAACAGCAAGGACAGGAGCAGGTATCTCTTCTTAAGACCCAGCAGGACGCTGAAGGTTTCCTTAGTAAAGGTTTTCAGAAGTATGTAGGAAAAACTTATCAGCAGTATGAACAGCAGGAGGAGGGAGCCGTATATAAAAGTTTTTCTCATTAAAGCTCACCGAGAGCTTTTTCTATCCTTTCGAGAGCTTCCTGTATGTGTTCTTCCTCGTGAGCGGTGCTTACAAACCAAGCCTCGAACTGGGAAGGAGGGATTAAAACCCCGTTGTTTAAGAGACTTCGGAAGAACCTACCGAAGAGTTCCGTATCGGAGCTTTTAGCTGACTCAAAATCTACCACTTCCGACTCGGTGAAGAACACCGTCATCATAGAACCCACCCTGTTTATCCTGTGGGGAATTCCCTTTTCTTTGAGAAGACCAGAAACACCCTCTTCGAGGGTTCTCATTTTAGAGTCGAGTTCCTCGTAAGGTTCCTTGTCCCTAAGCTCCTTTAGGGTTTCCACCCCGGCAACCATGGCTACGGGATTTCCCGACAGGGTCCCGGCTTGATATATGGGTCCCTCCGGAGCCACCTTGGACATTATCTCCCTGCTACCTCCGTAAGCTCCAACCGGCATACCACCGCCGAGAACCTTTCCGAGACAAGTTATGTCCGGCTCAACCCCATACAGCTCCTGAGCACCGCCCTTGGAAAGCCTGAAGCCGGTTATGACCTCGTCGAATATCAAGAGCGCACCCTTCTCACGGGTTATGTCTCTGAGGAACTTGAGAAACCCCTTTTTGGGGGGAACCACACCCATGTTTCCCGCAACAGGCTCAACTATGACGCAGGCTATGTCCTCCCCGTATTTGTCAAAAACCTCTTTCACAGCCCCTTCGTCGTTGTAGGGCACAACGAGGGTCAACTTAGCTATCTCCTCGGGTATTCCGGGTGTTCCCGGTATCCCGAAGGTTGCCACGCCGGAACCTGCACTGACCAAAAGGCTGTCGTAATGACCGTGATAACACCCGTCGAACTTTACCACCAGCTTCCTACCCGTGTATCCCCTTGCCAACCGAACCGCAGACATTGTAGCTTCCGTTCCCGAGCTTACGAAGCGCACCTTTTCTACCGTAGGAACCATCTCAACTACGAGATGGGCAAGCCTCACCTCGTGTGGATTTGTTAAACCGAAGGAGAGACCTTTCCTAACTTCTTCGCTGACAGCCTTTACCACCTTTGGGTGAGCATGTCCGAGTATCAGGGGACCCCAGGAGGCTAAGAAGTCTATGTATTCGTTACCGTCCGCATCCCAAACCTTGCATCCCCTGCCCTTCACGAGGGCTATGGGTTCTCCACCTACCGCTTTGAAAGCTCTCACGGGACTGTTAACTCCACCGGGAAGGACTTCGAGGGCTTCTTGGATAACTTTCCTGTTGTTCATAACAATTTCATTATAAACTCTCGTGTGTCTCTCCCGAACACTATAATGTAAAGGGAATGAAAGGACTGCTGACGATACTCTTGGTTCTGCTGGTAGGGTGCACTCCTACCGTCAAAGAGGTTGCGCTGAACAAAAACAAGAACGAGGTAGTGGTCTTAAAAAGGGGGAAGTTCGGCTTCTCCGAAGAGGAGAGAAGGTTCATAAGGGAAGAGGCTCACAAGCTCAACATAGAGATACCCCGAAAGGAAGCCATAAGGAGGGAGATGGAGAGGCTTCTGAAGAACAAGCAGTGGCTCGAAGTGGCTCTGAGAAGGGCTTCCCTATACATTCCCCACATAACACCCATACTGAGGGAATACGGTCTTCCGGAGGAACTTGCTCTCCTTCCCCTTATAGAGAGCGGGTTCAACCCTTTTGCGGTTTCCCATTCGGGAGCGGGAGGGATATGGCAACTCATGCCAGCAACCGCAAGGAGTTACGGTCTTAAGGTAAATTCCCACATAGACGAGCGCTTTGACCTTGTAAAGTCCACCCACGCTGCAGCAAAGTATTTGAGAGACCTATACAACAGGTTCGGAGACTGGAGCCTCGTTTTAGCGGCTTACAACTGTGGGGAGGGTTGCGTGAGCAGACGCACCGGAGGAGTTGACTTCTGGAGGTCCAAGTGGGCTTTACCTGAACAAACCAGAAGGTATGTTCCCATGTTCTTTGCCTCCTTGCTCATAGCGAGGTCTCCCCAAAAGTATGGACTCAGGGTAAAAAACCTGCCTCTGAACCTTGAAAAGACGATAGTCGAAAGGGACACAGAGGTAAAAAACATAGTAAAAAAGCTGAAGCTAAAGGAGAGCACCTTCAGGGACATGAACCCCCACATAAGAGGTGAAGTGGTGCCTGCGGGAACTTTCCTCTACATACCTTCCGGTGTTTACAAAGAAAAGAGAAAAGCGGTGGTGAAGCTGACGGAACCCGAGAGGGGTAGAAAACAGCTGAGGAAGGCTCCCAAAAGCAAAAAGGTGGTTATAAAAGAACCCGAAAAACCTTCCCCAAGGAAGGTCAAAGTTATCCGTCTCGAAAACGGAGCGCTCCTTTATATTAAAGAGTGATGGAGGCTTTCATCCTTGCGGGAGGGCAAAGCAAGAGGTTCGGAGAGGACAAAACCCTGTTCAAGCTCGGAGGTAAAAGCGTCGTAGAGCACATAATACGAACCGTTAAAGAGGTCTGTCCAGAAGTTCATCTCGTCGTTAAAGACCGGGAAAAGTTCAAAGGTTTGCAGGTCAGCATTCTTGAGGACATTCTCCCCTTCCAGTCCCCCATTGCGGGGCTATACACAGCACTAAAAAAGACAAATGGGGATAAGGTTCTACTTCTGAGCGGGGACATACCTCTCTTGAAGGAAGGGATTATCCGGCTTCTAATTCAAAAATTCAGGGAACCCGTAACCTTATTCGAAGTGGGAGGTAAAATACACCCCTTCCCCGGGATATACTCAGTTAGGACGGTTCATCATCTCGAGGAATACATAAACACAGGGGGAAGGAGTTTGATGGGCTTTCTGGAGAGGGTGGGTTTTAATGTCTTGAAGGAAGAGGAAGCTCTGAAGGTTGACCCCAACTTGGACTCCTTTATAAACATGAATACCAAGGAGGACCTCAAGCTCGTAGTGGAGAGAATGAGATGAACTTGGGCAGGATACTGCGTATAAAGGAGGTAGAGGAGAAAGAGAAGGCAAGAAAACTCAAAGAAATAGAGGAAGAGATTAATAAACTTAAAGAGGAAAAGAAACAGTTAGAGAAGGAAATCGAACTCTGCAACAAAGAACTTCAAACAAATCCGGACCCCATGAGGGTTATAACCCATCAGAGAGCTTTAATATCCCGTTTGGAACTTGTGAATTCAAAACTCAGGGAGCTTAAGGAGCTTAAGGAGAAGGAGTCGGAAAAGCTCAAGGACCTCAAGAGAGAGGAAAAAGCGGTCAGCATACTGAGAGACAAGAACGCTTATGAAGAATACGCACAAAATCTCAGAAGGGAGTTCCTTCAGCTCGGCTTTATTCAGCTCATAAAGAAAAGTTTAAAAGTCCTGCTTCTGGTAGCCTTTACGGTAATGGCTCAGAGTGCGGTTCAGGAAAAGCTGGTCCAGATGGAGAGTGAAAAGAAGGAAGATAGGTATAAAGAGCTTGAGAAAGTTATAGAGGAAAAGCTCAAAAAGCTCGTGGAGGAGAGGAAGAAGCTGGAGGCTCTGAGGAAGAGACCCCTGACGGAGGAGGAAGAAAAGGAGGTTCAAAAGCTGATAAAGATAGTAAGCAAGACCCCTTCCGACGAAGCGGGGGCTATCCTAAACGAGGTAAAGCCCCGCATAGCAGCGGAGATACTCATAAGACTCAAAGAAAGGCAGGCTGGACAGATACTCGCAGCCATGGACCCAAAGAAAGCTGCGGTAGTTACGGAGATAATAATGAGCTGGAGGAAGAAAGGTGAACAGGATAGATAAACTCAGTCCCTTTATAGTTATGGACATACTCGCTCAGGCTCAGAAGGAAAAGGATGTAATACACCTCGAGATAGGAGAGCCTGACCTTGACCCATCACCCAAGGTGCTCCAAGCCTTAGAAAGAGCAGTAAAGGAAAGAAAGTATTTCTACACACCCGCCCTCGGTCTGTGGGAACTGAGGGAAAAGGTTGCGGACTTTTATCTGAAAAGATACGGGGTAGAGATTTCCCCCGAGAGGGTTATCATAACCACGGGAACCTCGGGAGCCTTCCTCGTAGCCTACTCCACAATACTCAACTCAGGAGACAAAATAGCCCTCGGAGACCCCTCTTACCCCTGCTACAAAAACTTCGCTCACCTCCTTGACGCTCAGCCCGAATTTATACCCCTATCGAAGGAAACCAATTACGAGATAAGACCCGAGCACCTCGAAGGCAAAAATGTAAAAGCAATCCACATATCCTCACCCTCGAACCCCACCGGCACCCTATACTCCGAGGAAACCCTAAAAGCCCTCGCACAGTTCTGCGAAAAAACAGGCACCTACCTTATATCCGACGAGATATATCACGGACTCGTATATGAGGGGAAGGAACACACCGCCTTAGAGTTCAGCGACAGAGCCATAGTCATAAACGGCTTTTCCAAGTTCTTCTGCATGCCCGGCTTTCGAATAGGCTGGATGATTGTTCCCCCCGAACTTGTAAGACCCGCGGAGATAGTCATACAGAACGTCTTCATATCCGCACCCACCTTGAGCCAGTATTCCGCCTTAGAAGCCTTCGATTACGATTACTTGGACCACGTTCGAAGGACATTCCTCGAAAGAAGAAACGTCCTTTATGAAGGTTTGAAGGACCTCTTCGAGGTGGATGCAAAACCCCAGGGAGCCTTCTACATATGGGTCAACATAGAAAGATACTCAAGAGACTCCTACGACTTTGCCCTCAAGCTACTGAAGGAAGCAAAGGTAGCGGTTACTCCCGGGATAGACTTCGGAAAGAACAGAACAAATTTATACATAAGATTTGCCTACACCAGAAGAAAAGAAGAGCTTGAGCAAGCGGTAGATAGAATAAGAAACTTTTTAAATACCCTGTGAATTTGCGTAAAAATTTTAACATTCCTTCCGATTAAAGGAAAACATGAGTATAAAGAAGCGACTTCTCGTGTCCGTATCCGTTCCTTTACTGTTTTTACTCGCCCTTTCCGCACTTCTGTCGGTAAAATTCTGGCAAGAATACAGCTCCAACAGGGAAGTTCTCAAAATCGTTGAGCTAACTGAAGTTTCAACCGCCCTTGTTCACGAGCTACAGAAAGAAAGGGGAATGAGCGCAGGATACATCGGAAGCTCGGGGACTAAGTTTACGGACCTGCTTCCCCAGCAGAGAAAAGAAACGGACAAAAGGCTCGCACGCTTTAGAGAGTTCGTATCCGAGTTTCGGGGACCTCAATCCGTAATGGAGAGGATAAGTTACATAGTCTCACAGCTGGATAGACTCCCTGAGGTTAGGAACAAAGTGGATAACCTATCCGTATCTCGACAGGAAGCTGTTTCCTACTACACCTCGATAAACAAAAGTCTTATCTCTCTCATCGGGTATGCGGTCAAAAACTCCGACAACCTTCAGGTGGGTTCACGCCTGCTCGCCATAAAGGAATTCTCCTCCGCAAAGGACCTCGAAGGCATCAAAAGAGCGCTCATAAGCGTCGTTTTTGCCAAGGACAGCTTGAGTAGGGAACTGCTCGTAAGGCTGACCGACATAAGGGGAATGGAGAAAGCCTACCTCGACTCCTTCAAGACAATAGCTCCGGACAAATACGTCATGAAGTTCGAGAAGATAGAGAACGAAAGGGAGTTTCTCGAGGCTGAAAGGCTGGAAGAACTTGTGTTTTCGAGAGAAGGGGGATACTCCGTTGACCCCGAGCACTGGTTTCAGGTTCAGACACAAAAGATAAATCTCCTCAAGGAGATGGAAGACTTCATGACCTCGGAAGTTAAAGAAGTTGCGGGGTCGCTTGCAAGCCAGGCTCTAACCAAGTTTTCAGCCACCCTCGGAGGTTCCCTGCTGATTATAGCCTTTACCGCCTTCTTTACGCTGAGGACCATAAACTCCGTAAACTCGAGAATAGAGGAAGTGGTGGAGAAGGTAGTGGACATAGCCCAGAGTATGGAGTTCAAGGCTACTCAGCTGGTGTCCTCCACGCAGGACGAGTTCAGAAGGCTCGAGGAAGCTCTCTCCCGCATGGTAAGCAGTCTGAGTGCGGTCGTAGAGAAGGTCGGCAGGGTGATACACAAGCTCTCTAAAGGACACTTTGACGAGAAGGTGGAAGGTGAGTTTCACGGTGATATAAAGAAGCTCGTCGAAGACATAAACCTATCCTTGGAAAACCTGCGAAAGGCAGTCCACTCAATAAAGGAGGTAATGGAAGCTGTCTCCCGAGGCAACCTGAAGGAGAGGATACAGGATACCTTCGACGGAGACCTCGGAGAGCTTACGAGCTACATAAACTCTTCCCTCGATTCTCTACATAGCCTTCTCCTGAGCATAAGGGAGGACATAATAAATGTTACTACCAACGTAGCCAGCATAACTACCTCCGTAGATGAGACCTCCGAAGCCATAAGGCAGATTTCGGAAGAAACACTAAAAGCCAAGAATATTTCTATCGACATGAAAGAAGCCATAGAAAACGGGAAAAGACGGGTTGACCAGATGCACGAATCTATGGAGGGGATAGTTAAAACCAGCAAGGACATAACCTCCATAACGGAGACCATAATCAACATAGCGGAGCAGACAAATCTTCTGGCTCTCAACGCTGCAATAGAGGCTGCAAGAGCTGGAGAGGTAGGGAGGGGATTTGCGGTAGTTGCGGACGAGGTCAGAAGGCTTGCAGAAATATCGGGAAACGCCGCAAAGGAAATAGCCAACCTAATGGAGAGGGTTCTAAGTGCGGTGGATAAAGGTAAAGAAGCGTCGGACGAGGTGGTCAAGAGCTATCGCAGGATAGAAGAGGTTACCGGTGAGCTGAGCGTAGTTATAGACGCTATAGCGACCGCCATGGAGGAGCAGAGCAGAGCGGTTGACATAATAAGGGACAACATAACGGACATATCCCGTAGCACCGAGCGAATGGAAAAGAACATTAGAAAGTTCGACCTCTAATCGAGACTCAGTATCTCCTCCCTTACCTCCAGCAGGAGATGGGACCAGTTCCTCTCTATAAAACCTTCCAGCTTGTTAAGCGTTTCCTTCACATGATTTACATCGCTTCCCGCAACCGCTACCCCCACGCTTGCCCTCTGCCACAGTTCCAGATTTCCCACCTCGGAAACGGAAACGTTGAAGGTGCTCCTGAGCTTATCCTTTATGGACCTCACCTCTTTCCTCTTCTCCTTCAAAGAACTCGCCTGCGGAATAAAAAGCTCTATTATCAACACTCCGACTATCATCTCCTTCTCCTGAAAAACTCCCTGAGCAATTCGGAACACTCCTCCAAAGGCTCGTAAGCCCACTTTACCCTGTGGTTAAGCCTCTCGTCGTCCAGAAGGTTGTATAGGCTCATCACACCGCCGTGCTTTTCGTCCAGAGAACCGAACACCACCCTCTCCACCCTGAATAGAACCGTAGCGTAAGCACACATCACGCACGGTTCGAGGGTTACGTAAAGCTCGCACCCATTCAAACGCCAATTTCCCAAAGCCCGAGAGGCTTCCCTCATAGCCAGTATCTCAGCGTGAGCGGAGGCATCTCTTAAAGTTTCCGTGAGGTTGTGAGCTTTTGAGATAATCTCGTTCCCCCGAACCACCACACAGCCTACCGGAACCTCACCGAGAGTAAAGGCTTTCTCCGCCTCCTTGAGAGCCTCTTTGAGGAACTTAACTCTCCTTTCCACCTTACCAGAAAGAGTAAGTTATCATATAACATCAATTTTGACATCGGAGGACAGCATGAAACTTCAAACTGCGGTTTTATCGGATTTACCCATAGAGGACCCGAAGGGTTTTTTAAAAGAAAATTATCCCGACAAATACTCCCTTATAGAGAACTGGGAAGAGCTTGGCATAAAGCTATCCTCCGAGCCTGCGGGGGAAGGCAAAGCTATCATCTATCTCGAAGTGCCGGAGGAAGACTTCGACAAACTGACGGGTATATTTCCCTCGAGAGGAGAAGCCCTCGGAGCGTTCCTCACCACCGCTCAGGAACTCGGTTGGGAGCCTGTTCCGGACTCTTACGTGGTTTACCATGCGGACTTCGAAGGGGATAAGCTCATAGCTGCCATAAAAACCGAAGAAGGTATCTCAAAACACGACCAGCTCCACCTTGAAGAGATGATACAGAAGATGCTACGCTACCCGAGGGTCGTCGTGTATTCGAGCGATGTCCTGACCTACATAAAGGACCTGTATCCGGAGGTGGATTCAAAAGCCTACGTGGTGTCGAGGGAGATAGCAAAGAAAGCCGGTAAGGCACCGGACCTCGAAGACCTTGCCAAGATATACGGCAGGGACATATCCACCCTCGAAGGGAAACTCGAGCTTATAGAGGAACTTATCAAGTCCCCGGTCAAACTGCCAGAGGGAGAGATTGCTATAAAACCCTACCACTACCCGTTAGAGCTATGAAGGTTTTAACCTTACTGCTTCTTTCCTTGTGGATTGCCTTCGGTAGCGACAGACTCCCGCCGGAGCTTAATCTCAAGCGCAAAAAGACCATACCCGAGGTGAGAGAATTCAGAGAGTCAATTGCGGAAATACTCGAAGAGGAATACGTAGAGGTGTTTCCCGGCATAAAGGTGGTCAAGGACTGTAAGGTGGAAAGGGGTATAGCCTCCTGGTATGGAGGAAGGTTTCACGGCAGAAGAACTGCAAGCGGTGAGATATACGACCTCTTTAAGTTTACCGCCGCTTCCCGCACCCTTCCCCTTGGGACCTATGTCCTCGTGATTAACGAAGAGAACGGGAAGATAATAACCGTCAGGATAAACGACAGAGGTCCCTATGTGGACGGGAGGATAATAGACCTCTCCCAATCTGCCGCCCACAAGCTGGGTATGATGAGATCAGGAATAGCCATGGTAAAGGTCATTCCCCTCAAGTGCCTTTCCCCTGAGTCTCTGAACCGCCTTTACGACGAAATAATACTCGACATAGCCAATACTTACTGAGAACAGCTCGTAAACCTATAGTTGAGATTGTTTATCCTCGAAAGGTTGCTGAGAACGAGGTCCTCTATGTAGGGGTTGAAAGAGACGACAACCACATCCCTTCCGAACCCCTCACTCTCGAGAATTTCCCTTGCGGAATTTAAGAACTCTCTCAGAACATCGTCCATCTCTATCTCAAAGGGAGCACCTAAGAAGTGGTGGCTCATACCTAAATAACTGCCCGGCTTCATCCTGACCATCAACCTTATGGGGTTCAAAGTCTCTATCAGTTTATCCTTGTCATATACGTATTGAAGCCCGAACATGAGCATAGCGTCGGTTATAAGATGCCTCGAAGATAGGGAAACGAACTGCCTGAACCCGCTTTCCCTAAAGTCAAGTTTCAGGTTGTCCCTCGTGGTCTCCACCCAGTGGGGGTGGGGTTTTGTGAGGAGCCAGAAGACCTTTTCGGGTATAAAACCCTCTCCGTCCAGTTCCCCCCACATCATAATCAGGTCTGCCATAAAGTTAAATATTAACTCTATGCGAAGGAAAGCTATAATACTTTCCCCATGGGAAAGTTCTACGTAACAACACCTATATACTACGTCAACGATGTTCCCCACATAGGACACGCCTACACCACCATCGCTGCGGACACAGTTGCAAGGTATTACAGGCTCAGGGGGGTTGACGTTTTCTTCCTTACCGGAACCGACGAGCACGGACTGAAGATACAGAAATCCGCCCAGGAAAAGGGCATGAGTCCCAAAGAACTTGCGGACAGGAACTCGGAAAACTTCAAAAAGCTCTGGGAGTTTTTAGGAATTGAATACACAAAGTTTATAAGGACGACGGACCCTGAACACGTAAAACTCGTCAAAGAAGTTTTCCAAAGGAGCTACCAGAACGGGGACATATACCTTGGGGAATACGAAGGGTGGTATTGCGTGGGCTGTGAGGAGTTCAAAACCGAGTCCGAGCTTGCGGAGAACAACTCCTGCCCCATACACATGAAGCCCTGCGAATACATAAGGGAGCCTTCTTACTTTTTCAGGCTATCCAAGTATCAGGAAAAGCTCCTGGAACTTTACGAAAAGCACCCTGACTTTATCCAACCCGATTACAGACGCAACGAGATAATAGCTTTCGTCAAACAGGGACTTAAGGACCTTTCGGTTACAAGACCCAGAAGCAGGGTGAGCTGGGGAATTCCCGTGCCCTTCGACCCGGAACACACCATATACGTGTGGTTCGACGCTCTCTTCAACTACATATCCGCCCTCGAGGACAAGGTTCAGACTTACTGGCCCGCGGACCTGCACATCGTGGGTAAGGACATTCTCCGCTTTCACACCGTTTACTGGCCTGCCTTCCTCATGTCCGTGGGCTACGAGATACCCAAAACCGTGTTTGCTCACGGGTGGTGGACCGTAGAAGGCAAGAAAATGTCAAAGTCTTTGGGAAATGTCATAAACCCCTACGAAGTGGTGGAAGAATACGGTCTCGACGAAGTTAGATACTTCCTCTTGAGGGAAGTGCCCTTCGGTCAGGACGGAGACTTTTCCAAGGAAGCCATACTGAACCGTATAAACGGTGAGCTGGCTAACGAGATAGGGAACCTATTCAGCAGGGTAGTTTCAATGGGAAAAAAGTATCTCAACGGAGACATAAAAGCTATAGGAGACAGCACCTACGCCAAGGTGGCAGGTGAGGTTATATTTGCCTACGAACAAAACATGGAAAGGGTCAACTTTTACAGAGCCTTAGAGGAAGTTCTCAGGCTAAGCTCCTTCCTGAATAAGTATGTAGATGAAAAAGCTCCCTGGGAGCTTGCAAAGAGAGGGGACGAAAACCTACCAAAGGTTCTATACACCCTGACGGATGGATTATTTGTTCTAACCTATCTTCTAATGCCCTTTATGCCCAACAAGATGAAAGAAGCCAAAGATATGCTGGGAGTAGAAAAACTGCCCCAGAAGATACGACCTTTTACCTTTGACCGCTACGTGCTCGGAGAAAGAAAAATACTCTTCCCCAAAAGGGACGCTTGACCTTCCCCCTCAGAACCAGCCACAGAACCGTAGGTTGTAGCTCACGACCCTTCATGCCTTTATATTTCGTCCAAAAAACCTTTCAGTTAAGGGAAAAATCACAAGGGAAAAACCACCAAAAGACCTGTAAAATAGTTTTATGCGCAGAAGAAAAATCCCAAGGGGATGGAAGGGAATTTCTTACCTTCTCGTTTTAGCGGTAGTTTACGCCTTTTACCACCTCATAGGTGGTCAGTTCAAAACCGAAACTAAACAGCTTCCACAGCAACCGCAACAAGGAGATAGGGTTCCCTGCACTGTAGTTAAGGTGTATGACGGAGACACCTTCAAGTGTAGGCTCCAGGACGGAAGGGAAGTTAAAGTCAGGCTGATAGGTATAGACACCCCCGAGAGCAAACGGAACCGCAAAGCCAAAAGGGATGCGGAAAAGAGCGGTAAATCCCTCGAGGAAATAGTAAGCTTAGGAAAAAAGTCTTCCGCCTTTACCAAAAAGCTGATACCACCAGGAACTGTCGTGTATCTCGAAACGGACGTTCAACCCTACGACAAATACGGCAGACTCTTAGCTTACGTGTATTTACCCGATGGAAGGATGCTCAACGAAGTGCTCGTAGAGGAAGGCTACGCTACGGTTTATACCATACCACCCAACGTCAAGTATGCGGAAAGATTTGTAGAGCTTCAACGAAAAGCTATGGAACGCAAAAAGGGTCTCTGGAAAGAAGGTATGTAGTATGCCTTACTTTCCCGCCTACATAGACCTGTCGGACAAAGAAGTCCTGGTCATAGGTGGGGGGAAGGTAGCTACCCGAAAAGTCCTGAACCTTCTCAAGTTCACCGACAACATAACCGTCGTCTCGCCGAAGGTATCCGACGAGATAAGAAAACTCTGGAAGGGAGGAAAAATAAAACTCAAGAGAAGGAAGTTCTTAGTAGGAGACCTGAAGGACAAAGATATGGTAATAGTGGCTGTTGACGACCTCAATCTTCAAAAGAAGGTGTTTCAACTATGTGAAAAAAAACGCATTCTGTGCAACTCCGTGGATTCGCCCGACTTTTGCAACTTCATATTCCCCTCCTTAATAGTAAAGGGGGAGCTTGTAATAGGTATAAGCACCTCTGGTAAAGTCCCCGCCCTCTCCAAAAGGGTCAGAGAGCTTATAGAAAACTGCCTTCCTCAAAACCTCGAAGAGGTCCTTAAAATAATCCAAGAAGAACGACGCAAACTCCCGAAAGGAAGACACAGACAAGAGAGAATAATAAAGCTCGTGGAAGAGCTTATCTAATGTAAAGAAATCCTTTTACATATATCCCTTATATTTCTAACCCAATAATCTTTGTAAGGTTCAGGAACATCCTCCGGGCTTCTATTATAAAGGAAAGTTAGTATTCTTATCTTTTTTCCACAAAACTCAAACACTTTTGGGATTCCATGCTCAGTTTCAAATAATTTTCTTGCGAAATCTATCTTTGCTTGATAGTTTGTGTAAGTCTTACCCTTAGGGTCAACAAAGATTATGAAGTAATTATCATTCTTCTCAACCCACAGAACAAAATCAGGATACCACCTGTATTGCTTGCCGTATTTGTAATAAGGAATGTAAATCTCTTTATCAACAACTTCATCTATCCTGCTAAACATCCACCAGTCGGAGATTTCATCCAGACAGGAAGAATTCTCTATAAGGTCTTTGATGAATTTTACTTCACTTTCGTGTTTTATTATCCTTCTTATCCAGTCTACCGCTCCAGCAGAAATTCCATCTGCAACTTTAAGAACCGGGAGGTAAAAGTGTTTTTCAAACCACTCCGCAGATATACCGTATTTGCTCTCTAAGAATATTCTCGCATAAGTATTAGAAAAGCTGTCCTTAATAGCATTCTTAAGCTCTTCTATGTTTGTTAACTTTTTGATATTCACTTCAATATGTTTGTAATGTTTTATCTTATCATCAACATCTACAAAGCTGTTTACTTCTGAATAGACAGCGGATATGAAATCTCCAAATCTATTTAAAAGATTCAGAGGACTTTTGAACATCTTTCTCCCAGATATCCTAATTACCCCTTCAGGGTCTGAGAGTGTTTGTTTCATCTCCTTAACAGTTCTTAAGTCTCTACCCGTAAGTAGACAGAGAACCGCATCGTTTTCTATATTTTTCGTAAGAGACATTACTTCTTTAATATCTTCTTCCCCTGCATAAAACTTTAATCTTTTTTCTATCCTTCTATCTGAATATCTATACACTGGTATAAGCAGGGTTTTTCCTGCTATATCAGGGTTTTTCTCCGCAACTTCAAGTTTCTCCCACTCCTCCTCACTTTCATTTCTAAGCGTCTCGTCTATAACCGAAAGAACAGCCTTTCTGCTTGTAGCGAAAATGTAGAGCGTTTCTAAGCACCTTATAAAGTCCTGTCTCTTCCGGTATTCTCTGTTTCCCCCGATTATCTTTACCCTTACACCCCTCCCTACCGACTGAAGAATAAACTTTTGTGCATCCTTGCTTCCTATGTTTATAAACATGATTACATTGGGTCTCGGACTGTCCCACCCCTCATAGAAACTCCTTGAGCCAGCGAGTAAACTTATGCTATCCCTCTCATCAATGTTTAGAAAGTATTTTTCCCTTTCAAAGGTTTCGTTAATTACAAAACCTTCGGAGATAGATTTGAGCCAGCTCATAATGTCTCCTATCTTTATTAACGCAAAGGGTCTGTCCCCACTCCTCAGCTTGAATACAAGCTCCTGTCTGTTATCAGGGTGATATACTATTTCCACTTCTGAAGGTCCGGCCGAGGAAAAGAAATGTTGGTAAAAGTCCTTTAGTGTAAATTCACGCAACTTTTCGACTTCACTTTCTCTCAGTTTGTCCTTTTCTACCCAGAATTCTATTTCCCTTAGTTCACTTATAAGCTCATTTCTCAGCCTGAGAAACGTATTTTCATCAATACCCCTTTCAGCTACCGAGAAAAGTTCCCTTAAAAATAGCTTTAAATCTGCTTCCTCAGTGTTTACTGTATTGACGAGAGCAACCGCAAGAGGGGAAGGATATCTGTCATCTTTTATCTTTCTGAGGAATCCTGTAAGTAGAAGGAGTTTAATAATTATGTCTTTCTTTTCCTCATCGGTATATTCCGCATTTTTGTTCTTAAAAGCCTTTGTCTGCGTTTCCATTACAGCTATATGCTTTCCGTATCCCTGCCGAACGAAATCTGCGAGATTAAACCTGTAAACTGTGCTTACTCTATCAAATATGTCGGTGAAAGTAGCTGAGAAGTTAAACATAAACCCGTTCTTTGTAAAAACCATAAATATCTGTTTTCTCTTGCTTTCCTCGTTATCTCCCTTATGCGCTTCGTCCAAAATTAGATACCAGTTGCCGTTGTTGTAATAATACCTGTAGTCAAGGATTTTGTCCCCTCTTCTGTCCGAAATAAGGTCAGACCGGTAGTAGAAGACAAGTATGTTGTCTCTATCGTAAAGCTGAGGATTTGCTTTCCTCTGGTTAAAGTTTTTAAGCTCCTCAAGAAGAATTTTTTTAGCTCTCCCCTTGTTATACTCCTCCACATGCTTTTTAAAAGAAAGAATCAGGTCATCCCTCTGTGTCAGGAAGAGTATATCCCGCTCAGGAATAATACCCTCCCTCATAAGATAGTCAAGAAGTTCTATGAGCTTGACTATTACTACTGTTTTCCCTGAACCTGTAGCCATCCAGAAACTTGCTCTATTCACGAAAGTCTTATAGGTTAACTCTTCTTTCCTAAAGTATTCTTTCAGTATCTCAGAGCGGACTGTCCACTCCTCTTCAAACCCTCTCTTTTTGTATTCTTCCCAGAGTTTTGATTTATCCCCTTTTATCTCCTGATAATAGTAAAAAAGAAGCTTGTATACATTCTCAAGAGCCTTCTGCTGGTAGTCGTAAAGCTTTATTTTTTCAGAGAAATCCTCCAGGTCTAAGGGATATTCGGGAAGATGAAGAGATTCTACAAAACTTTGAAGCATCGAGTTTTACCTCAATATTATGGTCTCATCTCCATGTTTTGTATAAATTATAGATTTTTTTAATAACTCACATATATTATTTGTGTTACCCCATACAATGTAATCACTTCCCAAACTACCAATTACTAAAGTTACAGGGTCTTCTCTGAGAATACCTTCATAATTTCTTGAATACTTATTTTCCCACATATTTCCATAAAATAAATGATTTACAAACCTTTTCTTGGCTTTTCGTATGAGCTTGTCAATGTATTCTTGGTCGGGTAGTTTGTGCTGGAGTGCGATTCTAATATGCTTAGATTTTGCAATAAAAAAATATTTAGCTCCGTAATTACACTTCAAATAAACCGTATTGTCTATTTCAGTGAGTTTATTTAAATTTATGCCTTTTTTGTTTATAAAGGAGAAAAATTCATCTATTGTTTGAGGTAAAAAATTTCTAAAATCTTCTGTATTAAACTCCTTAATAAAATATTTAACTTTTCGTAGAGGCATAGTCAACAATTTGCTCGGATATATTGGTTTTGGACTATGAGAATCCCAGTATCTCCTACTTGTCTCTTCTACCTCTATAAAGACACTCCTACTCCCACACAAAATTTCTAAATCAATATCGTATTTATTTGCTCTCGTTCTATCTATACAGTTCAGCCCGCATTTTTTGAACGCATTACATATTATTTCTTGTATTTTTTCTCCTCTTGCTATATTATCTTTGCTCACGTCTACCTCCACCATAAGGCAGGAGCTACTTCATATAACGACACTTTTCCTTCCTTTATATATACTCTGGAACTATCCTCAAATTCAACATAATCTTTTGTAATTTTATTAATCTTCTTTCCTCTAAGATAGGATACGGTTTCTGCAAGGTCTATTTTCTTATCAGGATAGAGTTCCTCAGAATTAAAAAGAAGCTCATTATTTTCCTCATCTACACTTTTAAGTAGCTTAGTATCTACAGCAAAGAGATACTCTTCAGGAAAGTTCTCTTGGCTCTCTTTTATATCGTTATACTTTATTGTTCTAAGTATCTCTTCATACTGCTCAAGCTCAAAGTATTTAAAGAAACCACCTGCTTTTTCTTTATTGTATTTTTCCTTAACATCTTTATCCTTTGATATTCCTGATTTGTCATAAGCCAACACTTTTTTCATTCTTGGTAGAACGATTGTCCAAAAATGTTCTCCCATTTCTATTCCTATCCATTTTCTTCTCAATTTGTGTGCCACTGCAACTGTTGTCCCACTTCCTAAAAAAAAGTCTAAAATTAAGTCTCCTACTTCAGACGTAGATTCTATAACACGTTTAAGTAAAATTTCTGAATTCTCAGTTTGAAAATGCCAATTTGAAGTATAGCCTGATATGTCAGTCCAGTTAGAATCAATCTGCTTCTTCTCAGTAGGTGGCAATAAATACTCTACTCTAACATTTTCAATATTTCCACAGTTAGGACACCCTTTCCAAGCTCCTGACGTATGCACATAATTACAATTCTTACATATTAGCCTAATTTTTCCTTCTTTTTCCATTTGTTTTATTTTTTCCTGCCCGAATGTCCAGTGTCTTCCTTTAGGTGGTTCAAATAAGTGTCCGAAAATATACAATGCTCTTCCTTGACCTTGAGAGTCCATAGCATGCCACCGTTCACTTTTGGCTTTTGACATTTTCTTAAATAGAGGTATAAACTTAAAATTATCTGACTTTGTAAAGAAATACAGAGAATCTGTAGCACTATTAAATTTCCTTGCCTTAGGGTCTTGTTTGCTAACTCTGCTTACCACAATCTCGTTTTTAAAGTTTTCCTTTCCAAAAATCTCATTAAGAAGTAGTCTCACATACATGTTCCCGTTATAATCACACCTGACAAAAATACTTCCTCTTTCATTCAATAATTCTCTCCCCAACCTTACCCTGTTTTCAAGCATGGTAATCCATGTAGAATCTTTGTATTCCACTATGTAGTCATAATCCGCATCCTGCTCTTTGTTAAATGGTGGGTCTATGTATATAGTCTGGACTTTTCCCTTAAACTTTGGGAGAATAGTATTCAGAGCTTGGAAGTTCTCACTTTTTATAAGCCAGCCGTCAAGTTCATCATCTAAATTTTCAAAAAGCGATAACAGGTCAAGTTCCAAATCTTTAAAATAGGCTGTATCAATAGGTAAAAATTTGTATTTAGGATTTACTCTTTTACCGACAAGGTCCTCTACCAGAACTTCTTCTTTGTTAAAGTTTGATTCTACTATTCCGAGGTCTTTCCACTCTTTTATCTGCTTATATATATTAGGATGCGAAAGTATTTTTTCTATTAACTCAATCCCTCCCTTCCTATTTTCAATCTTGCTAAATGTTATAACATAGTTGGAATTGAATACGAAACGAGGTTTTAACCAGATTCTAAGAAGCTCATTCTCAAACATAGAGACCCAGTCTATTACACGATAAGCTATTTCCTTAAGAACCTGAAGTTGCTTTATTCTTTTTTCAGACCAGACAGCAGTATCCTTATGTCCGATGAGACCGTATACATATTGATACATCCAAAGGTCAAACTGCTCTCTTAGGAACGTTTTTGCATCTTTACATATAAAGTAATCAACTTTTCCTTGCTTCTCGAAATCCTTTATAGCTTTCACTATAGTCTCTTCAGAAGGTATATCTTGTGTATATCGTTTCGCTCCTATTCTCTTCTTTATTTCTTTTCGTATATCATTAACTTTAGTTAATCTATTTCCTTCCCTATAGTATACTTTTAAGATTAGCCTTCTTTCTTCCTTATTATAGTCTCCAAATTTATAGATTAGACTTTTCTTCTCATTGCTCTTTTTGTATTCAAGAGCAGATACGTCAAAAAATATTTTGAAACCTTGTATTTCAATTTCTAAATTCTTTAAGATTCTGTCAGATTTTATGTAATAGTGTCTTGAGGTTTTCCAGTAGAGCTTAACATCTGTATCATCATAAATACGGTCATAAATGCTTGAGTAGTAGGGAGTAAGCCCCATGAGAGGTGTTCCCGTCTCGTTAAGATATCTGTGGAAAAAATCGTAGAGTTTATCCAGAAGTTCCTCTTTGAATTCTGGGAATTCTTTTGTCTTCTCTTCTATCAACTTTTCAAGTTCAGGCTTTACTTTCTTCCTAAAATACTCACTTTTCACCTTCAGGAGGTTTACATATCCCCCCTCCCCTTCAATCTTTTCTCCCACAAAGACATTCTCTAATACATTTAAGAACTTATGAGTTTTCATATCCAGTTTCATACTAATTGTCCTCCGGAGTTCTTTTTATTGTATCGTAAGAGTTATAAAGCAAAAAAGCTTTGGGCATCAATGACTTTAGAGAGCAAAAACAGAATGTCCAATCCACTTTATGCTGTTTTTTACATTAGTTATCGGGGCGAGCGGACTTGAACCGCCGACCTCTGGCTCCCGAAGCCAGCGCTCTACCACCTGAGCTACGCCCCGGCAGGTAATTAATTATAGAGGAGTTTTGTTTTAGGGGAGAGGGTCCCCCTTAGGAACCCTCATCACCCCGGCTGTCGCCACTCGGTGTTGTGGCAGGCTCTACCTCTTCCTTGGGTATAAATTTGAACTCACCATCCTGATAATCTACTACTACGGTCATTCCGTCCTTGATTTCACCTCTGATTATTTTATCCGCAAGGGGAGTTTCTATGTATCTCTGTATGGTTCTCTTTAGGGGTCTGGCTCCGAACGCAGGGTCGTATCCCCTTGCGACGAGTTCCTTCTTGGCGGACTCGGTAAGCTCTATGCGTATGTTGCGTTCCGCAAGTCTCTTGTTGACGTTGGCTATGAGCAGGTCGATAATCTGGGAAAGCTCCTTCATAGTGAGCGGTTTGAATACGATAATCTCGTCCACACGGTTGAGAAACTCGGGTCTGAAGAAGGTCTTCAGCTCTTCGAGAACCTTTTCCTTTGCCTTTTCGAACTCCCTTTCCACAACGTCTTCGGAAGCATCAACGGGAATGTTGAGGAGATACTGACTGCCTATATTTGAGGTCATTATTATCACGGTATTCCTGAAGTCCACGGTTCTTCCGTGAGAGTCGGTAAGTCTTCCGTCGTCGAGCACCTGCAGGAAGAGGTCAAAAACCCTCGGGTGAGCTTTCTCTATCTCGTCGAGCAGTATGACCGAGTAAGGTTTTCTGCGAACAGCCTCGGTGAGCTTACCACCTTCCTCGTATCCCACATATCCCGGGGGTGCTCCGATGAGTTTTGCAACCGAGTGCTCCTCTTTGAATTCGGACATATCCAGTCTTATAAGGGCATCCTCTTCTCCGAAGAGTAGCTCCGCAAGAGCTTTAGACAGCTCGGTTTTACCCACACCCGTGGGTCCGAGGAAGAGGAAACTTGCTATTGGTCTCTTGGGGTCTTTGAGTCCCGCTCTCGCTCTTCTTATGGCTTCCGCAACCGCTTTGACCGCATGTTCTTGGTCAACGACACGCTTGTGAAGCTCCTCTTCCAGTCTGAGGAGTTTCTCCATCTCCTCTTCTTTGAGCTTGGTTACGGGTATGCCGGTCCACTCGGATACGACCTGTGCCACATCGTCCCAACCCACGACGAGCTCCTGTGCCTTCTGGGACTCGAGAGCTTTAAGTTCCTTCTCGAGGTTGACTTTTTCAATCTTAAGCTGTGCTTCCTTTTCGTAATCACCGCTTTCAGCGGTCTTTATAATCTCCCTATCAAGCTCCTCTATTTTCTTCTTTAGTTCCTGTATCTTCACGTCTATGCTACCGAGTTTCTCCAAGAGTTCCTGCCTTTCCTTCTCGAGCTGTGCCTTCTGGACCTTAAGCTGTGCTTCCTTCTCGTAGTTTCCTTCGAGGTTTGCCTTCATTATCTCTTCTTCCAAGGACTTTATCTTTCTCTCTATTTCCTGAATTTCGGGTGGTGTGGATATTACGGAGAGCTTCTTCCTCGCTGCTGCCTGGTCCAGAGCATCTATGGCTTTGTCGGGGAGTTTACGGAAGGTAACGTATCTTTTTGTCAGTTTGACCGCAGCCTCTATGGCTTCGTCGGAAATCTTAACCTTGTGGTGCTGTTCGAGTTTTGGTCTAAGTCCTTTTAGTATCTCAATCGTTTCCTCCACGGAAGGCTCGTCAACGTATATGGGCTGGAACCTCCTTTCCAGAGCGGGGTCCTTCTCTATGTGTTTTCTGTATTCGTCAACGGTGGTCGCTCCGATTACCCTAATTTCTCCTCTTGCGAGGGCAGGCTTCATTATGTTGCCCGCATCAACCGCACCTTCTGCCTTTCCCGCACCCACTATGGTGTGTATCTCGTCTATGAAGAGTATTACGTTCCCCTTCTCCTTAACCTCGTCGAGAAGAGCCTTGAGCCTTTCTTCGAACTCTCCCCTGTATTTGGAACCAGCAAGGAGAGTAGCCATGTCTATGGACCATATCTCCCTATCCTGAAGCTCGGGGGGAACTTCCTTGTTAACTATCCTCTGGGCAAGACCTTCCACTATGGCTGTTTTACCAACTCCAGGGTCTCCCACGAGGACTGGGTTGTTCTTGGTCCTCCTCAAGAGGACTTCTATTACCTGATTAATCTCCTTTTCCCTTCCTATGACGGGGTCGAGTTTGCCTTCTCTTGCCATTTGGGTTAGGTTTACCCCGAACCTCTCAAGGGGAGACTTCTCTTCCTCCTTAAGCTCCTGTCCTACATCTTTCATCTCTTTTTCACCTCCTATTACCTGATTTATTAATCTACCACCGAGGGTATTCTTTGCCTCCACGAGGGAAGCTCCTATGTGAGAAGGTTGGACTTGAGCTTCCCCCTCTTCAAGAGCTTTGTTTTGAGCTTTTTCAAGGACCTCTTCGAGGTATTGAGAGTAGTCAAAGGCAGGCTCCTTCCCGAAAACCTTCTTAGCTATTTTGTCTATAACTCTGTCAGGTGATATTCCTATCTCCTTTACCTGCTTCAGCAAGGGTGAGTCCTCTATCGCTTTCCTTATAAGTCCGTCTATGGACAAGCGGTTATCGAGAAAGGCTCTCACATCTTCAGGTTTAAATACGGAACTCAGACTTTTTTCAACGCTCTCGAGCTGTCTTCTGTAGTTTTGTTCCAAGGACTCAAGTCGTCTAAGTTCAAGCTGTAAGCTCTCCAGGCTCCAGAAATCCCCGTATCTCCTCGCTTCCTCTATCTCACGCTCTATTCTTGCCTTTGCTCTTCTTATCTTTTGAAGCTCTGCCTGAACACCTCCTATGTCGGACTTGACCTGCATTATTTGGCTTCTCAGGTCTATGAGGTGCTTGGCTTCCTGTTCCACCGCTTTGTCTATTTGCTCTTTTAGGTTGCTCAGGTGCTCACCAACTCTTTTGAGGAACTCTCTCCTGTCTATACCTCTCTTTTCTAAGAACTTTGCTAAGGGAGAGTTTTCGTCCGAGAGGAGAGCTATGAGCAGGTGGTCCGTATCGACCTTAGTATCACCCTCTTGACGGGCGACCTCCTTTGCTTTTTCTAAATACTCTAAGGACCTTCCCGAGAAAAGGTTTTCACTTATCATAATCCCACCTCCTATTTTCGATTACTTTTATAATATTTCTTTAGTGTGATATTGTCAAGTTTTTCTGCCCCGAAACCCACCGTGCCCGGTCCAGGGCGTAAAATCCCCACATTTTGTTAACATAATTGTGATTATGTTAGCGTATTACAAAGTAATACAAACTATTCACAGATTTGATTTAGGAAGTTCTTTAAAAACAATTGGTTAAACTCCTATGTAATACGGAAATCTTGTAAAATTTCCCCTATGGGCGGGACTATATCAATCCGTATAGAGGCTTCTCTTTTGGAAGAGTTGGACAGGGTGGCAAGGGAAGAGGGCAAGACCCGTAGCGGGCTTATCAAAGAGGCGGTAAGGTATTACCTTCGCAACATTCATCGAAAGAATAGTTCGGAAGGTTTTGTTCCCTTTTTAGAGTATAAGAAGACCAACGAAGAGCTTAAGGAAGCTCTCAAGAGGATAAGTGAGCTTGAGGCTCAGCTTGCGGAACTTCGTAAGGAGAACGAGGTTTTAAAGGAACAGCTTAAGGCTGTTAAAAAGAAGAGGTGGTTTTTCTAATCGATTTGGGCTTCGTCAGAGAATATTACCTTGGGTATGGGAACTTTTATTATTCCCTTTTCTCTTCCGAGCCTGAGAAGTAGCCTGACCGCTTCCCGTCCGTCTTCTCCGTAATCCACGGTTCTGTGGTTTACATACATTCCCACGAACTTATCGGTTCTCTGCCTGTCTTCCTGAAGGTCCCTTGCGTAGTCTATGGCGTAGGACAGTGCCTTTTCCCTCTCACGAAGGGAATACTCTATGCTTTTTCTCATAAGCCTTTCTATTTTTCTGATAACCTCGGAACCGAGGTCCTTTCTCACTATGTTGCATCCTAAAGGTAGGGGAAGGTCGTATTTTTTCTTCCACCACTCACCGAGGTCAACTATCTTGGTAAGTCCGTGGTCTGCATAGGTTAGCTGTCCTTCGTGTATTACGAGTCCTGCATCTACGTTGCCTTCGAGAACTTCGTCTATTATTTTGTCGAAGGGAACTACCACGTGTTCAAAGTCGGGTTCGTAAAGTTTTAGAGTCAGAAAGGCGGTAGTCAGTGTTCCGGGAACTGCTATCCTTTTCCCCTTCAGGGTGGAGAGGGGTTCCCTTGCCACCACAACGGGTCCGTATCCTTCTCCCACACTGCCACCGCTGGGGAGAACGAGATATTTGTCCGCAACATAGGGGTATGCGTGGAAGGATATGGCGGATACCTCGTAAGTTCCCTTCAGAGCTTCTCTGTTCAGAGTTTCTATGTCCGCAAGGACATGTTCAATTTCAAGACCTTCGGTATCTATCTCTCCCTGAACGAGGGGATAGAACATAAAAGCGTCGTCTGAGTCCGGGCTGTGGGCTATGCGTATCTTCATGGGAAGACTATTTTAACAGCAGGAAGAGGATAAAGGAAGTCAACAATCCTGCAACGAGGTCGTCGAGCATAACACCGTATGCACCGGGAAATTTCTCAAAGAGATTTATGGGAAAGGGTTTGAATATGTCCAGAACACGGAATATGATGAAGGCAAGGATAAAGGCTTTGAGGGAAGGTTCTATAAGCAGGAAGCAGGCTAAGTATCCTACCACTTCGTCTATAACGACCTGTTCCGGGTCCTGTTCTCCTGTTATTCTTATCACCTCGTTAGAGGTTATTAAACCTATAAAAAAGAGAACTCCGAGAGCAATCAGGACGGTCCACCAGTTAAAGGCAACGATATACACCAGAGGAATTCCCAAGAGGGTTCCTAAGGTTCCGGGAGCAGGGAGTCTTCCCACGTAAAATCCCGTGGCTATTAGCTCGTGTAGCATCTCCCTTATAATAACTCAGTTCGATATGGAAGAGAGAGACAGGCTGAAGCGTGTAGAGGACAGCATAGAGAACCTGCGCAGAGACCTCGAGGACATGAGGTCCCGCATGGAAAGTGCTCACAAGCCGGACCGTTTTGGATTGGACGACTTCGTGCAGGAGTGCATAGGAGCTTTAATTATTGCCTTCCCGGTTTCTATGACCGAAGAAATATGGGAGATTTCCCAGAAACTTTCTCTCTTCAGAGTTCTGTTGATAATGCTGGGTGCTCTGGGTGTGGTCTATGTTTTTATAAAGCACTCAAAACTTCAGAGGTGGGAAACTCAAGATGTTGCGGGATTTCTACCGCTCAGGTTGATAACGAGCTTTCTGATAGCCTTTACCGTTTCTTCTTTGGCTCTATACACCTTGGGAGTTTATCCCAACTTTCTGGATAACTGGGAGTGGTTTTTAAAGGCGTCTATACTCGTAACGGTCTTTTCCATAGTGGGTAGTTTGGGTGTGGACATGATTAAATAGCTTTGGCGAGTTTTTTCCTGTAGTTCTCGAATTCCTCGGGGAACTTTTCCATAGCTTGTTTTATGAGCCTTCCCGCAACCGCACCGAGACCGCATATTGAGGTGGGCTGTATGTATTTATTCACAAAAACGAAGCCTTCCCAATCCCTCTTGGTGGCTTCACCTCTGTATATCCTCTCAAGCAGGTATGCCTGCTCGTGGCAACCCACCCTGCAAGGCGTGCACTGTCCGCAAGTTTCGTGCTCGTAAAACTTGGCAACCTGAAGGCAAGCTTCCACTATGTCGTCGTCCTCGGTAAGAACCATAACTGTTCCCGTTCCACCAAAGCCGAAGGGGGAATAGTCCATGGGCATATCAAGCTCCTCCCCCGAGAAGCAGTCCAAAGCTCCCGAGAAGACAGCCTTTACCTTCTTGTTCCCGAGGGTTCCACCCGCATACTTGTATATGACCTCTCTGAGGGTCGTGTTCATGGGAAGCTCATACACACCGGGCTTTTTAACCTTTCCGCTTACGGGGAAGAGTTTGGGTCCTGCATAATCGCTGGGTCCTATGTATCTATACTCCTCCCAACCCATGGAGATTATGAAGGGAATGTTGCATATGGTTTCCACGTTGTTCACCACGGTGGGTCTTCCGAACAATCCCACCTGGACGGGATAGGGGGGCTTGAGTCGTGGGTGTCCCCTCTTGCCTTCGAGAGACTCAATTAGGGCGGTTTCCTCTCCGCATATGTATGCTCCCGCTCCACGGGCAACGTATATCTCGAGGTCAAAACCGGAGCCGAGTATGTTCTTTCCGAGAAATCCCTTCTCCTTCGCTTCCTCTATGGCGTCGAGGAGTATGTAGTAGCCTGCGGGATATTCTCCTCTTATGTATATAAAGGCTTCGTTCGCTCCTATGGCGTAGGAGGAGATAATCATCCCCTCTATGAGGAGGTGGGGGTCCCTCTCTATGAGTATCCTGTCCTTGAAGGTTCCGGGTTCGGATTCGTCCGCGTTGCATATGAAGTATCGGGGTGCGGGGTTCTGAACCGCAAACTTCCACTTGGTTCCGGTGGGAAATCCTGCTCCTCCTCTTCCTCTTAGGGTGCTCTTTTCCACCCAGTCAATTATCTCGGAGGGTTCCATGTTGAGGGCTTTCTCGAGAGCCTGATAACCTCCGTCTTTGAGATACTCCTCTATGGAGTGGACCCGAGGCTTTTTTGCTCTCCTGAGGAGCATGTTCAGGGTCGTCTCTGCGTATATGTTAGGTATAGCGGGATAGGACCTCATTTAACTTCTCCTCTCCTTCAAATTTGTAAGTGTCTTCGTTAACCATAAATATGGGAGCTTCCGAGCAGGCTCCCAAACACTGAACGGGAACAATCTTAAACTTTCCGTCGGGTGTAACCTCCCCGGGCTTTATTTTAAGTATCTTCTCGAGAGCCTTCAGAAGCTCGTGTTTTCCCATAAAGTGGCAGACCACGCTGACACAAACTCGTATGCGGTATTTGGCGGGGGTTTCCCTGTCGAACATGTCGTAAAAGGCTACCACCTGCTCCACGTGGTTCAGGGGCAGGTCGAGTAGGTCCGCAAGGGGTCTGAGGGACTCTTGGGGTATGTATCCGTAGTGGTCCTGAATGGTGTGGAGGCAGACGAGTATAGCCTGCTCCTTGCGGGGAAAGTAGTTTATGTGCTTGTTCAGCTTTTCCAGAAGTTCCTGCTCAAACATGGTTATAAATTTTACATGGGGGACTTTAAAATGCAAAGCTTAAAGTCATAGAACCTCCTGTTCTTCTTTATGTCCATGAGAAACTTGAAGAACCTCGATTCGGAACCCCTGTATAAGCTCCAGCTGGCTACGGGCGGGCAGTCCATAAGGTCTTCTCTTACGAGAACTATTGCGGGCTTTTTTACTTCGTGGGGTTTGGCGTTTCTGATTATCACCCGGTCCGCATAGAAGGGAAGGTTGTGGTGGAACGATCCGAGTTCGTAGGTTCTGAAAACACCCGAAGGGTCTATCTCTTTAATTTTTGAACCTATTTCCATGTAGGGTCTCTTTTCTTCTACCATGGGAAGGAGAACTCCCGCAAGGTATAGGAGAAGTCCGAAGCCTGCAACCGCAGGGGCGAGGGCAAACTGCCTTCTGTATAGGACGAAGGCAACGGGAAGGAGAGATAAGAGCAGGAAAATTAAGCTGACTTTGAAGATTACCGCACCTACTACCACCGCAGTTGCCATGAGAAGGGCAAGGAAAGTGAACAAAAGCGCAAGGGGTTTGCTGTTTCTTACCTCCGAGAGGAATACTCCTGTCAGGATAGCCATGGCGGGGAAGGCGGGCATAACATACACGGGTATCTTCATCTTAACGAGGGAGAAGGCTACAAAGACCGTAAGGAACCAAACGAGAGGGAAGAGAAGTTCCTTCCTTTTGTTTTTAAATATCCAGATGAGGGCTACGTAGAACACGAAAGAGTAGGGGAGAAAGGAGACGTTTATGTCCAAGAGATAGAAGTATATGGGGTCTTCCTGAAGGGCGTAAATCCTCCTTATGTTCTCCTTTACGAAGACTTTTAAGAACTCCTCCCTGTGGGTGAGATACTGGTAGATAAACCACCAACCGCTTGCTAACAGCACGTAGATGGTGCCGAGGTAATACTTGATTTTTAAAAGTTCCCTCCAGTCCCTTATGAGGAGATACACGAATATTATCCCTGCGGGCATGAGGAAGCCGACGGGTCCCTTGGTGAGAACTCCGAAAACGGACGCTGTGAGGGCAAGGAAGAAGAGAGAATTGCTCTTCTTTTCGTAGCTCAGGTGCCAGAGGTATAGGGATAGGGTGGTGAAGAAGGTCAGGAGAACCTCGGGAGAGGTGTATCGGGCGTTGGCGATGAACTGGAAGGATAGGGTCAGGGCGAGGAAGGCGTATATGGCGGGCAACTCCCCTGCAAGTCTTCTTGCCATAAGGTAGGTGAGCAGTCCCGTTCCGAGTCCCGCAAGAGCCTGAAAGAACCTCAGAGCGAATTCGTTTATCCCGAAGAGGAAGAAGCTCAGGGCGGTCAACCAGTAAGTCATAGGCGGTTTGTTGAGTCTAAGCTCTCCGTTGTATATGGGGGTGAGGAAGTCTCCCGTTTTGAGCATGTTTTTAGAGGCGTCAGCATAGAAGGCTTCGTTAGGTTGCCAGACCTGGTTCAATCCGAGGTTGAAGAAGTATAGGAAGGTTATGGATAAAAAGGCGAGCCACTTTGCCATTTAAAACTCTCCTAAGAGTTTTTTTATGTCCGCAACGAGGGAGTTGTAGTTGTATATCGCTCTCAGATAGGAGAGCTTTGCCTCTTCGTAGTTCCTGCGGGCTTCCAAGAGTTCCACCTGTGTTCCTACACCTTCCGCATACCTCTGGGTGGAAAAGTTGAGGGCTTCCTGAGAGGCTAAGAGGCTGTCCTGTCGGGCGAGTAGCTCCTCGTGGGCGCTCCTGAGTTGGGTGAGCAGGGATTCGAGTTCGTTTTTGAGCTTGTTTTCCGTAAACCTGAGTTCCTCGAGGGTCTTTTTTAGCTGGATTTCTTCCTGCCGGGTCTTTGCACTCCTTTTGCTTCCTTCGTATAGGGTGTAGTCGAGTCTCAGTCCGAAGTTGTATCCGTGGCGGTAATCTTCTTTAAGCTGTCCACCTTCGAAGTCCATTATGTTTTCTAAGTTGTAATTGAAGAAGAAGCTGAGCTTTGGGTAATAGGGGGATTTGCTCAGCTCTATGCGTGCTTTATACACTTCGAGGGAAGCTCTGAGGACCTTCAGGGTCGGGTTCTTTTCTTTGAGCACGCTGAAAGCGTCCTTTACAGAAAACTCTACTTTCTTAAATTCTCCTTCCAGCTCTATGGGAGAGGATAGTCCGAGGAAGCTCTTGAGGGAGTTTAGGGAGCTTTTGAGGTCGCTCTGCGCTCTTATGAGGTTTGCTCTGGCTTGGCGGAGCTGTGATCTGGCTCTGAGGAACTCGAAGCGGGGGATTATTCCCCTTTTGTATTTTTCTTCCACGAGGGCGAAGTAAGTTTCCCAGTATTTGAGGGACTCTTCCTTTTCCCTGAGTATCTCCCTCTTGAGAAGGACTCCCCAGTAGAGCTTTTCCACCTCCGCAAGTAGCCTTTGTTTGACTTCCTCTTTGACCAAGGTTTGAAGTTTTTTGCTCCTTCTTGCGAGTTTGAGGGCGCTCCAGACGCTCTTGTCGAATATGGGCTGGTTCAAGCGAAGGTTCAAAAAGTATTTGTTTTCGGGGACGAAGGAGGATATGTAGTTGGTGTCCCACTTGGTATAGGTAGCGCTGAGGATTATTGTGGGGAGGATACCTCCTCTCACTTCCCTTATTCTCTCTTCGAGCCTCTTGAGTTCGAGGAGGGATTTTACGCTGTCTATGTGGTTTTTCAGGGCGAGTTCTTTTGCCTCTTCGAGGGTTAGGGACCAGCTCAACGAAAATATAAGCAGTAGCACCAGCGCTATCATTCTTCTACCACCTTTGCACCTTCGAAGAGGAAGAGAAGCCCTTCCACTATAACTCTGTCCCCCTCCTTGAAGTCTCCGCTGACGACGACCTTTCCCTCTTCGTGGGTAAGGACCTGAACAGGAAGCTTTAGCGACCTGCCGTTTCTGACTATCCAGACGAAGCTTTGTCGCTGGGAGAGCTGGACAGCCTGCTCGGGAAGAGAGACACCTTCCACCTTACGGTAGTTAAAGGAAGCTTCTCCGTAGGTGCCGGGCTTTATACCTTCAGGGTCTTCAATGAGGGCTTTTACGGTAAAGAGCCTTCCACGGTCTGCAGTGGGGGAGATGTAGGTTACGGGTGCGGTAATTTCCTTATCTTCGAGCCTTACGGTTATGTTCTGGTTTAGCTTCAGCTTTCTTACCACCTCCTGGGGCACTTTGAAGACGAACCTAAGAGGGTGAGGTTTTACGAGTTCGTAGGCTTCCCGCTGGGGTGTTATGTAGTCTCCGACCTCTACGAACCTTTTTACCACGTAGCCCTCTATGGGGCTTTTGAGCAGGGTCTTGGAAAGCTCTATTTTCTTTCTTTCCACCAGAGCCTTCAGGCTCTCTACCTTTGCTCTTGCACTTTCGAGCTTGGTTTTAAATTCCTCATACTCTTCTCTGCTTATAAGCTCTTTTTTGAAGAGTTCCTTTCTGCGGTTGTAGATTGCACGAATGTTTTCCAGCTCCCTTTGAGCCTGCTTGAGCTTCCAGAGGGTTTCTTCGTATGCTTTTCTGTATAAACTGTCTTCTATCTTCAGGAGCGGTTTTCCCCTATTTACCTTATCCCCCTCCTCCGCAAAGAGTCTTTCCACCTTTCCGCTAACTTCGGGTTTTACCTTAAGCCTGTGAACCGCTTCGAAGTATCCGCTGGTTCTGTATTTGGTGAAGAACTCACCTTTTTCTACCGGCACGGTTTTTACCTTGAAGGTGCGTTCCTTCTTCGGGGTTTTCTTGACCTCTTCGGTTCCGCAGGAAAACAGAAAGGCTACGAACACGAGGAGTGCGAGGACTGACTGGCGAGTCATAAGCATATTATAATCTCTCTATGTATAAATTCTTCATCGACCGTCCGGTTACTACCTTTATGCTGATGCTCTCTTTCGTGATACTGGGAGTATATGCCTACAAGAACATAGCGGTTGACAGGTTCCCCGATGTGGACTTCCCGATGGTAACGATAACCACAGTTTACAAGGGTGCCAATCCCTACGTGGTGGATACAACCGTTACGAGGGTTGTGGAAGAAGACCTCGCAAGCATAAGCGGTATAGATGCCATAGTCTCGAAGAGCTACGCTGGTCTTTCGAGGGTTACGGTCATATTCAACCTCGATAAGGACATAGATGTTGCCTCTCAGGAGGTCAGGGACATAGCCCAGAGGGCTTTTAGAAGACTACCGCAGGGTGTGGACCCCCCCGTCGTTAGAAAGTTAAACACTTCCCTCGCTCCCATAATGGCGGTGCTGGTTCACGGAGATGTGGATTATGAAACGGTCTCCTTCTTTGCGGACAAGGTGGTAAAGCGGGAGTTCGAGCGCATAAAGGGGGTGGGTGAGGTTCACATGGGGGGCTTCCGGGACCGTGTGCTGTGGATAAGGGTAAATCCCGACAGGCTACATGCGAGAAATTTGACGGTAGGAGACGTTATAGATGCCTTCAGGAAGAACCACATAGAGACACCTGCAGGCGTGGTTTACTCGAAGAACAGAGAATACATACTCAGAGTTGTCGGAAAGTTCAGAGATGCTTCAGAGCTGAGGGAGATGGTCATAAGGGAGGGGGTTAGGCTTAAAGATGTGGGTGATGCGGAGTTTTCCTACGAGGAGAGGAGAAGTGCGGTTCGTTTCAACTTAGAGTCCGCTGTCGCTCTGATAATTTACAAGGAGAGCAAGTCCAACACCGTCGAAACCGCTCAGAGGGTATGGGAGAGAATAGAACAGCTCAGGAAGATAGCTCCCAAAGGTGTGAACATAGACGTTAACTACGACGCTTCCGTTTTCATAAAGAGGAGCATAAACGACGCTCTCCACGAGATAGTGATAGGAAGCCTTCTTACAGCCCTGATAGTGTTTCTATTCTTGGGGAGTTTCAGGTTCACCCTAATTCCCGTTTCCGCAATACCTATCTCCATTTTGGGGACGGTCTTTATTCTCTACCTGACGGGCAACTCCCTGAACACTATGAGCCTGTTGGCTTTGGCGGTTGCGGTGGGAATAGTTATAGACGATGCCATAGTGGTCCTTGAGAGCATATACAGGAGGAGCGAGGAGGGGCTGAGCGGTAAGGAGTCCGCTTACAGGGGAACGAGGGTTGTGATATTCGCACTGCTCGCATCTACCTCCTCCTTGATAGTTATATTCCTGCCCGTTCTCTTTTTAAAGGGTCCTGTGGGAACCTTCTTCAGCGTCTTTACACTATCTTTAATCACCGCTATAGCGGTCTCTTTTCTCGTTTCCATCTCCTTCACCCCTATGCTTTCCGCAAGGCTCGTCAGGGCGGGGAACAAAAATCCCTTTATGAGGGCATACGAAAGGTTCGAAAGTGCCTTCGATGTGGCGCTCAGGTGGGCGCTCGAGCACAAACTCGTTGTTCTTCTCCTGTGCGGTGGAACAGTTTTTGGGGGCTTTTACCTCGCAAAGGTGGTTAAGAAGGAGTTTTTCCCCCTGGTGGATGAGGGAAGGTTTATAGTCAGGTTCGAGACTCCCTTGGGTTCCTCCTTTGAGTTTACGAACCGCAAGGCGAGGGAGATAGAGAAGGTTTTGATGGAAAATCCCTATGTCCTCAGATACGGTATGGCTGTGGGTGAGGGAATTTCTGGACCGACTGTAAACGGTGGGATGTTCTTCGTAACTCTCAAAGACAGAAGGGAAAGACCTCACCAGAAGGAAGTTATGAGCATGGTCAGGAGGGAGATAAGGAAGATAAGGGATGTGAGAGCTTCCGTTGACGTTCCGTCGGTTGTAGGAGCGAGAGGCGGGAGACAGACCGACATTCAGTATGTGGTAAGGGGAGATTCTCTCGAGGAGCTTGCGAGGATTGCTCAGAAGCTGAAAGCCTACCTTGAGGAGGTAGGAGGATACACGGATGTGGATACGGATATAAGGATAAATCAGCCCGAGATAAGGATAACTATAGACAGGGAAAAGCTCTACGACTTAGGGCTTAGCGTAAAAGATGTGGGGGACACCCTGAACGCTCTCTTCGGCAAGCTCTGGCTCGGAACTTACGAGTTGGGGTCCGAAAGCTACGATGTCTATATAAAAGCGGAGGAGGGATTTTTGAAAACTTACGAGAACCTGAAGAGGGTATATGTGCGCTCGAAGAGCGGAGAGCTTGTGCCTATAACTTCCGTAATAAAATACGAACTCGCTCCGGGATACACGGTGATAAACCGTTACAACAGACAGTATTCTTTCATGCTCTTTGCGAACCTCGAGGATAAGAGTTTGGGGGAAGCCGTGGAGGAAATAGAGAATTTCCTGAAGGGAACCCTTCCACCGGGATACACCTTTGAGCCTACGGGAGCGACCAAGGAGTTTCAGAGAGCCTTTAAGGGGTTGGCAATCGCTCTCCTCGTTGCGGTTGTGGGTGTTTATATGGTGCTGGCTTCCCTCTTCGAGAGCCTAATCCACCCCTTTACGGTGATGCTGACCCTTCCCCTTGCGGTCGCAGGTGTGTTCGGTCTTTTACTTCTCACGGGGAGTAGTCTGAGCGTGCCCTCTTACTTCGGGATAATCCTGCTGATTGGTATAGTTGCAAGAGACTCCGTGCTCTTTATAGAGAGGATAATCCAGCTTAGGAAGGAAGGGTATGAGGTGCGGGAAGCTATAATGCAGGCTCGTAAAGAAAGACTCAGACCTATACTTATGACAACCCTGACCATAATGTTTGCCCTCCTGCCCGTAGCCATGGGTCTTACGGAAGGCTCCGAACTGAGAAAACCCTTAGCTCTATCGGTTATAGGGGGTCTGATTACCGCTCTTCCTCTCAGTCTTTTCGTAATTCCCGTAGTGTATGAGATTTTTGAGAAGTTGAGACCAAAAAGTTATTCCAGCTGAATGCTCCCACCTATACCTGCCCCTTTGAGAGTTAAACTTTCATAAGAAATCATGGGCAAGATAACACCAAAGTATGTAATAAACTTATCCGCTCTGGGAATTGATATAAAACAGCTTTGGAATGAAAAGGAGCTGAGGTTCTTAAAGAGAAAGGAGCTGATACTAAAAGTTGGAGGGGAGGAGTTTAAAGTCTTAGAGACTATCGGGAAAACTATCAGGGAGGGGAGGTGGAAGCCAGCTCAGAAAAGGGACATAAAGAGCTTGATGGTCAAGCTTGAAGTTGCTTACGGAAAGGACATTCCTACGGAAGCTTTGA
>JAADEH010000001.1 GCA_013153495.1 Aquificota bacterium | reverse complement strand
CGTCGTCGTCTAAACCGTTCCCGCAAACCTCATCGGGATTTCTCCAAAGGTTGTCCCGAAGGTCGGGGTGATTGTAGTTAACTCCCGTGTCTAAAACCGCAACGTAAATGGTGCCCGAGCCGGTGCTAAAATCCCACGCATCGAAAGCCCTTATGAAGTCCAAGTCCCACTTGTAGCTCAAACATGGGTCGTTGGGAGTTTGGAGAGCGTAGAGCTTGTGGTTCTTCTCAACTACTACACCCTCGGGAAAAGCCAAGCCCCTTATCCTTTCTTCAATATCCACGAGATAGGTATCTTCGGAGATTTTTTTAAGGACCCTGCCGGGTATGAGAGAAGGGTCTTCCGTCCTGACGATATACTCCTCTCCGAAGAGTATGGAGACCGTGAGTAGCGTTATCAGTATCAGGGTGCCCATGCTTTTTGTCTTTGTTTTTCTATATTCTACCGCCTATCGTTATTCTTATGTTACTTTTCACCTTTCTGGTGATATTTCTCCTGAGTTGCACCGAAAGGTCCTACATAGAAAAATCCAAAATCCCCTGGCTGGAAGACTACGACCGTGCGGTGGAGATGTCCAAAAGAAGCGGGAAGCCGCTGTTCATATACTTTTCCGCAATTTGGTGTAGCTGGTGCAGGGAATACGAAAAAGAGCTTGAAGAGGAAAGGATAGTCCGACTGCTCAGGAAGAGGTTCGTTCCTCTCATACTCGACAGCGACAGGGACAGAAGACTCTTTCTGAAGTTCGGAGGCAGGGGAACGCCCTTTACGGTTGTTCTGTCGCCCGAAGAGAGGGTTCTTTTGAAGTTTCACGGTGCGGTGAAGGCTCAGGACCTCGAGGACATGCTCACGCTCGCATCGCTGTCCGCCCACCCTCGGGAAGAAGCGGTTCTGCCCTACAGGATAGAAAATGTCTCCCGGGAGGTTTACAGGTTTTTGCTCGAGCACTTTCTCGGGGATTTGCGGGATCGCTTCGACCCCACTCAAGGAGGTTTCAGCTCCCCCTCCGCATCGGGTAGGGTCTTCAAGTGGTCCACCCCCCTGACCTACTCCTACCTGCTCGAAAAGGGTATTATGAGGGAGGAAGTTCTCTTTTCCCTAAAAAAGGACATAGAGTTTCTATACGACCCCGTGGACGGTGGTTTCTTTAACTTCTACGACAGAACGAGAGCCTTCGACTTTTACTTTGAAACTTCAAAGACCCTTCGGGTGAATTCAAAGATGGTAATAGCTCTTTTAAAGGCTTACCGCACAAGCGGTGAATTAAAATTCCTGAAAACCGCCGAGGGAACCGCAAGGTATCTCTTAAATACCCTCTACCACGGGGAAACGGGTTGCTTTCTGAACGCTCAAATATCGGACCCCGCATACTACAACCTTCCACCGGAGGAGAGAAGGAAACGGAAGCCCCCGCCCACCGACACAGCCATAATAGTGGAGGACAACTCCTGGACCATAATAGCCCTTTTAGAGTCGTGGAAGGAAACGGGAGAGGATAGGTTCCTTAAAACCGCTCTGAAATGTGCCCGCTACATAAAGGAGAACCTCCTTTCCGAAAGAGGAATATACCGCTACTACGACGTTAAAACTCGGGAAAAGGGTCTTTTAAACTTTGACCGAGATGTTGCCCTGTGGAGTTTTGCCCTTTTGAGGCTTTCCGAAATTCGGAAGGATTACAGGCAGGTTTTTGAAGAGTTCATCGGAGAAGAGAGAAGTTTCGAGGACTGGATGGCTGTGGGTATATACGCCTTCGTCCTGTCGCAAGTTCATAAGGATAAAGCGGTGAACCTTCTTAAGGGGTTGGAGGTTGACCTCTCCTACCACAATCCCGATGACATGGTGTTTCTCTTGAAAGCCCTTGAAAATCTTGTTGAAAGGAACGATTTGTAAGCTATTATTATCAATCATGGAAAAGGTTTACACCTACGACACAACTCTGAGGGACGGTTCACAGGCTGAAGGGGTAAACTTCTCCCTTGAAGACAAACTCCGCATAGCTCAGAAGCTCGACGAGTTCGGCATAGATTACATAGAGGGTGGCTGGCCCTACGCAAACCCCAAAGACAACCTCTTCTTTCAGAAGATAAAGAAGCTGAGGTTTGAACATGCAAAGCCGGTGGCTTTTGGGTCAACGAGAAAGCCCGGAAAAACCGTAAAGGAAGACAAACAAATAGAAGCCCTGATAAAGGCAGAGGTTCCCGCCATAACCATATTCGGGAAAAGCTGGGATTTGCACGTAACCGATGCGTTGAAGACGAGCCTCGAAGAGAACCTCGACATGGTGTATGAGTCGGTCGAGTTCCTGAAAAAGTATGTTGATGAGGTTATATTCGATGCGGAGCACTTTTTTGACGGATACACCGCAAATCCCGACTATGCTCTTGCGGTTCTGGAAGCGGCTCTCAGGGGAGGTGCGGACTGGATAGTTCTGTGCGACACCAACGGAGGAAAACTCCCCCACGAAGTTCACGAGATAACTCAGGAGGTTAGAAAGAAATTCCCCGACGCAAAGATAGGGATACACGCCCACAACGACTCGGAAACTGCGGTTGCAAACTCCATAATGGCTGTCCTCGCCGGTGCGAGACAGGTTCACGGCACAATAAACGGCATAGGAGAGAGAACGGGAAACGCAAACCTGTGCTCAATAATTCCCAACCTTCAGCTAAAGCTCCGCTTTGACGTGGTTCCGGAGGAGAACTTAAAAAAACTCACGGAGCTTGCCCGCTTCGTTGCGGAGCTGTCGAACATGCCCCTTCCCAGGAACATGCCCTATGTTGGAGAAAGTGCCTTCGCTCACAAGGGTGGGGTTCACGCCTCTGCGGTCATGAAAAAAGCCATAACCTACGAGCACATAGACCCTGAACTCGTGGGAAACAAGAGAAAGATAACCGTCTCCGACCTCGCAGGCAGGAGTAATCTCCTATACAAACTCAAAGAGTTCGGCATAGAGGTGGACGAAAAGTCCCCCGAGCTTTTGAAGTTGGTGGAGAAGATAAAGGAGCTGGAAAAGGAAGGATACCACTTCGAAGCGGCTGATGCTTCTTTGGAACTTCTGTGCAGGAGACACTTCGGACTTGTAAAGGATTACTTCGACTTTGACGCATACAGGGTTCTTATAGCCAAGAGGAGGGACGACAGCCTGCCCACCTCGGAAGCCACCGTTCGCCTTGCGGTCGAAGGTGTTGACGAGCACACCGCAGCGCTCGGAAACGGTCCCATAAGCGCTCTCGATAAGGCTCTCAGGAAAGCCCTTGAGGAGTTCTATCCCAACCTAAAGGAGATGCAACTCATAGACTACAAGGTCAGGATAATAAACGAGTCCGAGGGAACGGGGGCAAAGGTCAGGGTTCTGGTAGAGTCCACCGACGGGAAGAGGAAGTGGGGAACCGTGGGTGTTTCGGAAAACGTTATAGAGGCTTCCTGGATTGCTCTCAGAGACGCAATAATCTACAAACTCATGAAGGACGAGGAAGAGCTAAGCTCTTAATACTCTCCATTATCTCTAAAGCCACTTTTCTGTATCCTTTCAGGTTGTCCTCGTAGTTTGCATAGCTCTTAGGCTCTCCGATAAATACCCTTATGGGTGCACCGGGTTTTGGAAATTTTGCACCTCTGGGAAAAACTTTGTCCGTTCCCTCTATCAGAACCGGGACGACGGGGACACCGCTCTTTACGGCAAGCAGTCCCACACCGGGCTTTGGTCTTAAAAACTCACCCGGCTTTGCCCGGGTCCCTTCCGGAAATATGCAAACCGCACACCCGTTCCTCAAAAACTCCAAGGTCATCTCGAGAGTGTCCACATCACCGCTCCCTCTCCTTACGGGAACGGCTCTCATGTGCCTTATCAGCCAGCCCAGCGGTGGCTTAAACAGCTCCTCCTTAGCGAGGAAAATGAGAGGCTCGGGGAAAGCGTAGTTGAGAACCGGAGGGTCCAAGTGGCTTCGGTGGTTGGAAGCAACTATGTAAGGTCCTTCGGGAATGTTCTCCCTTCCGTAAACTTCTATCCTGAATAGCTTACCGAAGGAGGGTTTAAAGAGGGGACACAGAGGCTTTATCAGGTATTTGCCTACCCAAGTGGTGGAGCAATTGCTCAACTACTCCTTCCTCTCTATCTTCTCTTTTATGAAGCTTATAAACTCCTCTACGGACATAGTTCCGAGGTTGCCTTCCTTCTTGCTCCTGACCGCAACGGTTCCTCCTTCCGCCTCTCTGTCTCCCACCACGAGAACGAAGGGTATCTTCATAAGCTCCGCTTCCCTGATTTTTGCGTTCATCCTCTCGTCCCTCTCGTCTATGTCCGCCCTTATACCCAACTCTTCCAAAGCCTTCAGAACCTTCCTTCCATACTCCACATGCCTGTCCGCTATGGGAACAATCCTCACCTGAGTGGGGGAGAGCCACACCGGAAGTAGTCCTGCGTAGTGCTCTAAAAGAATTCCCGTAAAGCGCTCTATGGAACCCAACAGCGCCCTGTGAATCATGTAAGGTCTGTGTTTTTGGTTGTCGGGACCAACATAGGTCATGTCGAACCTTTCGGGGAGGTTGAAGTCAAACTGAATGGTAGAGCACTGCCACAACCTGCCTATTGCGTCCTTTATCTTCACGTCTATCTTCGGTCCGTAGAAGGCTCCGCCACCTTCGTCTATCTCGTAGGAGTATCCTAAGTCTTCAACAGCCTTCCTCAGAGCCTGTTCGGAAACCTCCCACTGCTCGTCTGAGCCTATAGCATCTTCGGGTCTGGTGGAGATGTATATCTTGAAGTCCTCGAAACCAAAGTCTTTGAGAACCGTCAGAGCAAGGTCCAAGGTCTCCCTTATAACGTCGTTCACCTGCTCGGGGGTGCAAATTATGTGAGCGTCGTCCTGGGTAAATCCCCTCACCCTCATCAAGCCGTGTAGAACTCCCGACATCTCGTATCTATAGACCGTTCCGAGTTCCGCAAGCTTTATGGGCAATTCCTTGTAGCTCCTGACTTTGCTCTTGTATATGGCTATGTGGAAGGGACAGTTCATAGGCTTGACGTAATACTCCTCACCCTCCATCTCCATGGGAGGGAACATGTTGGGACGGTAGCACTCCAAGTGTCCGCTTATTTCCCAGAGCTTGGACTTCCCCACATGAGGTGTATATACGAACTGGTATCCCCTCTTCAGGTGTTCTTCCTTCCAGTAGTCCTCTAAGACCTTCCTGTATATTGACCCCCTCGGTAGCCAGAGAACCAGTCCCGCACCCACATTCTCGTCTATTAGGAAGAACTCGAGTTCCCTGCCGAGCTTTCTGTGGTCCCTCTTCTTGGCTTCCTCGTAAAACCTTAGCCGTTGTCTCAGCTCCTTGTCGGTCCAGAAAGCCATACCGTATATTCTCGTCAGCTGAGGCTGGTCCGCCTTTCCCCTCCAGTAAGCTCCGGATATGGAAGTGAGTTTGAAAGCACCGGCTTTGCCGGTAGAGGGAAGGTGAGGACCCCTACAAAGGTCTATAAAGTCCCCTTGCTGATATACGGAAATCACATCGTCCGGGGATATGTCCTTGATTATCTCGACCTTATACTTTTCCTTTAGCTCTTCGAAGAGCTTTATAGCCTCTTCCCTTTCGAGTTCCTTTCTAAGAATAGGATAATCCCTCTTGATTATCTCCCTCATCTTTTCCTCTATCTTGGGCAGGTCCTCTTCGGTTATCCTGTGTCCCTCCACTTCCACATCGTAGTAAAAGCCTTCCTCCGTTGTTGGTCCCACTCCGAGGTGAACCTTCGTCGTGCCGTATAACTCCTTCAGAGCTTGAGCCATTATGTGAGCGAGGGAGTGCCTCATTATCTCGAGGCTCTCGGGGTCGTTCCTGTATATGGGCTTTATCTGACCGCCTTCCCTTATGGGGGTTTGAAGGTCTATTATCCTGTCCCCCAGCTTTCCGCCGAGGGCATCTTTTATACCTGCAAGCTCAAAAACCTTTCCGAGAGGGGTTCCCTTCTCTACCTCTACCTCTTTCCCGTCTATGGTAATCTTTACCTTGTCTTTGACCTTCATAGTTCCCATATTTTACTATCTTAGAAGGGAGGCGACCATGCTGAGACTTATTTTCGCCTTCCTCTTGATTTCAAGCTTTTCCCTGCCTCAGACGGTCATAGATGCTCATCGTGGTGCGGTCAGAGACCTCGACTTGAGCGGAAAGTTTTTCGTAAGCTGTGGGGATGACGGTTTCGTGCGTGTGTGGAGCTTGTCCGGAAGAAAGATACTCGAGCTTAAAAGCCATGCAGGTCAGGTTCTATCGGTGGCGATAAACAGAAGAGGATACATAGCTTCTTCCGGAGACGATATGAGCATAAGGGTGTGGAGACTCCCGAAGGGAGAACTCGTAAAGGTATTAAAGGGACACGAAGAGTATGTTAGAGCTTTAGCTTTTTCTCGCTTCGGAAAGAGGCTCGCTTCCGGGGACGACCTGTGGGAGATAAGGATATGGGACGCTACGGAGTGGAACCTGATAAGTAAACTTGAAGGACATTCGGGATGGATATTTTCCCTCGACTTTTCTCCCAAAGGGGACATTCTCGCTTCCGCAAGCAAGGACACGACCGTGAGGTTATGGTTTGACGACGGAAAAGTAGTAGTTCTGGAAGGGCACGAGGACTTCGTTTACGACCTATCCTTTTCTCCTGACGGGAAACGACTCGTTTCTGTCGGCAACGATGGAGTGATGATTGTCTGGGATGTGGAAAAGCTCTCCCCCACAGTTGCGATAAAGGCTCACGAGGCTCCCATATACAGCGTCCACTACTCACCTACAGGAGACCTAATAGCGACAGGTGATTTTAACGGAGAAATAAGACTCTGGAACACTGAAGACTTTACACTCCTTCGCTCCCTGAAAGGACACAGGGGTTTAATTACGAGGCTCAGGTTTTCTCCGGACGGAAGAAAGCTCATATCGGGAGACGACAAAGGAAAGATTATCATCTGGAACCTGAGGTAGTCCTATAATCATTTCCCATGAGAGCTGTAATTCAGAGGGTTGAAGAGTCTTATGTAAAGGTAGATGGTGAGGTGGTCGGGAGCATCGGGAGAGGGCTGAACATACTGCTGGGAGTGGGAAAGGGAGACACGGAGGAAGACATAGAGAAGCTTGTTAAAAAGGTCGTCAACCTGCGCATTTTCGAGGACGAGAGGGGAAAGTTCCAACACTCTTTGAAAGACATAGGGGGTGAAGCGCTGGTAATATCCCAGTTTACCCTATACGCAAATGTCAAAAAGGGAAGGAGACCGAGCTTCGAGGAGGCGGAAACTCCCGAAAGGGCTAAAAAGCTCTACGAACTATTCGTGGAGAGACTTAAAGAGGAGGGCATAAGGGTCCAGACGGGCGTGTTCGGTGCTATGATGGATGTCTTTATAAGGAACTGGGGACCGGTAACCATCGTGGTGGATTCGAAGGAACTTTGAACCTATCTTATTGGAAGGAGGGGTTTTTATGGAGGAGAAGAAGAGAACCATAATAGAGTGCGTGGGTCCCTGTATAGAGAAGATAAAGGAGCATGCGGAGTTGAAAGAGCTTTACCGCAAGTTAGCCGAGAAGGAAGAGAAGAAGATAGCGGACATACTCCCCGAGAAGATAGAGGATTTCCACTCCAAGATGAAGGGATACCTGTTAGAGCTTTTGGAGGAGATAAAGGCGTGCAGGGAAACCTACGAGAACCTCAGTCCCGGGGAACAGAAGGAGGAGGTGAAGGCAGAGCTTGAGGATTTGGAGAGGGAGCTTTACTGCTGTCTGATGGAGGTCTTTGAGCTTTACCACTACTTCAGAACTCTCGAAGACCTGTCGGACCAACACATAGAGCAGGCTCTGAACATCCCCGGGAGATTAATTTATGAGATACTTCTTCAGCTCAAGGGCGTTAATTAGTCTTCCCCTTATCCTTCTGCTGATAACCTCTTGTGTTTCTCAAACCTATTTAACTCCGGAGGAGTCTTTACAGAACTACATAAACCTGATTGCGGAAGGCAGACTCGAAGAGGCTTCGGTTCTCAGATACGACCCCCTGCGGGAGTGGGTCAATTTGAAGGAGGTGCTCGGAGCTGTCCTGGTGCTCGGTTTGCTCGGTGTTGCCATAAGGCTCACTGGGCTTAACCCCTTCGTCGCAATGCTTCAGTGTCGGATAATTGAAAAAACCGTATCCCCGGAAAACAGAAAGTATGTGCTGGTGGGTGTTGTTATTCTCTGGGTGGTGATGGGCGCAGGGTTTTACAAATTCTTGGAAAGCTTTTTGAAGAATACCGTTCTCGAGCTGGACGCTCTGATGCTGGAAGGCGTGGTGAGCGTTGAGGTGCTCGGCTCGGAGGTTCGGGGAAAGTCAGCCTTTGTATCTTACGAGCTGACCTATGAAGACGGAAAGACTTTTAGGAAGAAGGCGGAGCTGAAACTTCAGGGCGGTGTGTGGCGTGTGGTGAGGCTGTGAGCCGAATATAATATATGTATGGTAGAGGTTGAGAAGCTCTTGAAAGAAGGTCTAACTTTTGACGACGTTTTGCTCGTTCCCGATTACTCGGAGGTTTTACCCCACGAGGTAGATGTATCCACCCACATAACCAGAAGGATAAAGCTGAACATTCCCATAATATCCGCAGCGATGGATACCGTAACGGAGGCGAGACTTGCCATAGCTCTTGCCAGAGAAGGGGGAATGGGGATAATCCACAGGAACATGACCATAAAACAGCAGGCTCAGGAGGTCGAAAAGGTAAAGAAATCCGAAAGCGGTATGATACTCAACCCCGTAACGGTTAAGCCTGAAGCTTCCGTGAGGGAGGCTCTCGAGATAATGGAACGCTACAAGATTTCGGGGGTTCCCGTAGTTGACGAAGAGGACAGACTGGTGGGAATACTTACCAACAGGGACCTCAGATTTATAAAACCTACCGACTACGACAAGCCCGTGTCTCTTTTTATGACCAAGGATAACCTCATAACCGCTCCCGAGGGAATAACCTTAGAGGAAGCTACGGAGATACTTCAGAAGTTCAAGGTGGAAAAGCTCCCCATAGTGGATTCGGAAGGCAGGATAAAGGGTCTGATAACTATAAAGGACATAGTGAAGAGGAAACAGTATCCCAATGCCTGCAAGGACGAGATAGGAAGGCTCAGGGTGGGAGCTGCGGTGGGAACGGGAGAGGATACCTTGGAGAGGGTAAGGGCGCTTGTGGAGGCAGGCGTTGACCTCGTGGTGGTGGATACCGCTCACGGGCACTCCAAGAGGGTTTTGGATACGGTCAGAAGGATAAAGGCGGAATTTCCTGACTTGGACTTAGTGGCGGGGAACGTGGCAACTGCGGAAGGAACGAAGGCTCTCATAGAAGCTGGTGCTGATGCGGTAAAGATAGGTGTGGGACCGGGTTCCATATGCACCACGAGGATAGTGGCGGGTGTGGGAGTTCCCCAGATAACCGCAATAATGGAGGCATACAGCGTCGCAAAGGAGGAGGGAATTCCCGTAATTGCGGACGGCGGTATAAGGTATTCGGGAGACATCGTTAAGGCTCTCGCAGCGGGAGCAAGTGTGGTAATGCTTGGAAACCTGCTTGCGGGAACGGAGGAAGCACCCGGGGAGACCATATACTATCAGGGAAGGGCATACAAGGTTTACAGAGGTATGGGTTCCTTGGGTGCCATGATGTCGAGGCTCTCTTCGGACCGATACGGACAGGAAAATGTGGAGAAGTTCGTCCCCGAAGGTATAGAGGGAAGGGTCCCCTACAAAGGGAAGCTCAGCGACATAGTTTACCAGCTGGTCGGGGGACTGCGCTCGGGCATGGGATACACGGGTTGCAGGAATATAGAGGAGTTGCATCAGAAAGCTAAGTTTGTCAGGATAACTTGGGCTGGATACAGGGAGTCCCACGTTCACGACGTTCAGATTACCCGTGAGGCTCCCAACTACTGGGTGGAGTGAGTGCCATGCAGTTTAGAGAGACTGACCTTCCGGGTGTAGGGAAGAGATACACCTTGGAGCTTGAGGACGGGGGTGAGCTGACCCTCATAATTCACAACACAGGCAGGCGTGAGCTTTACATAATAGAGGACGACGAGGAAGAACCCACCTGCGTAATATCCCTGACCGAAGACGAAGCGAAGGAGCTGGGTTTTCTCCTTGCGGGAACCACATACCAGCCGGTCGCTCCCGAAAAGATGGAACTGATAATGAAGGAGATGGTTATGGAGTGGGTTAAGGTGGGAAAGGGAGCCAGCTTCGCTAACAAGACCATAGCGGAGGCTCAAATAAGGAAGAAGACGGGAGCGTCCATAGTTGCCATAATAAGAGGTAAGGACATGCTCGTAAACCCCGAGCCTGCCACCACCAAGATACTGCCGGGGGACATTCTCGTCGTTGCGGGGACGAGGAGCCAACTAAAGAACTTCCTTCAATACTGTGGAGACTGCTCCACCTGAGCTATGGATCATCACACCCTAACCCTACTTCAGATAAACCTTCTCTTTATACTCATGTTCTTCACCGCTTACTTTTTGAGGAAGCTCCAGATACCACCGATAATATCCTTCCTGCTGATAGGTTTCCTCGCAAAGCTCTGGCTTCCCCACGAGAGCACCAAACCCTTGGAGCTTTTTAAGGAGGCGGGGATAATCCTTCTGTTCTTCTTCATAGGTCTGGAATACTCCTTTGAGAGATTAAAGAACATGGTTTCCATATGGAAGCCGGGGGTCGTGGACCTTCTCTTTAACTTCTTTCCCATATTCGGGCTTTCCCTGCTGTTCGGGTTCGACCCGGTTACTTCGCTGATAATAGCGGGGGTCTTTTATCCTTCGAGCACTTCCATAGTTGCCAAGCTCCTTATGGACTTTAAAAGGCTTGCCTCTCCGGAAGCGGAGCTTCTTATAGGAATACTCATATTCGAAGACCTCGTTTCCATAATCCTGCTGTCCGTTCTAATTCCTATGACCGAGTTCGGTGCTTTGGAGCCTAAGACCTTACCTGTCAGCTTGGTGAAGATAGTGCTCGTTTTGGTAGTTTTTTACCTCATATACACATACCTACTTCCGAGGATTCAGGGCTGGCTGGATAGGGCTTCCGAGGACGAGAACTTCGTGTTTTTGATGCTTGGAAGTGTTCTGGCGGTAGGGCTTGCCTTCAAGGGAGTGGGACTTTCGGAGGCTTTAGGAGCTTTCCTCTTGGGAGTTTTAATCCCCGAAACACGGGTTATGGAAAACATAGAGCACCACCTTTCTGCCTTTAAGGAGCTTTCCATAGGGGTGTTTTTCTTCTTCTTTGCCTACGAGAGCGAGCTTGTCCTTCCGGAGAACCTTCTCTTTGTGGCTCTGATAATTGTCTTAGGGGTCGTTCTGAAAATCGTCTCCACATACATAGCGGCTTACTTCTACGGAATGAAACGCAAGGCAAGGCTCAGGACTTCCCTCTCCTTCGTTCCCCGTGGGGAGTTTTCGGTGATAATCGCTTCTTTGGACCCTGCGGTGAAGCTCATATCCATTCCCTTCATATTTGCAACCGCTCTGATAGGTAGCTTCCTCTTCGTTATAGCTCCCAAGGTGGCGGATAAGGTTTATCCCCCTAAGAAGAAACCACCTCGGAAGAAAGTTCCAAAAGAGCTTTCTCTATCTCCTTCCTCTTAGCTTCGAGGTCGTCCCCCTCGGAAACGGTTATAGGCTCACCTACAAGGACCTCTCCCCTTGTAAAGGGGTAGGGAACGGTGAACCTGTCCCAGGAGTTGAAAACCTTAGCCTTCTCGAACCTGACCACCGCAGGCACTATCTTTGCTCCCGTCTTTTGAGCTAAGAACACCACACCCTTTTTTACTTTAAAAGGTGGACCCTTCGGACCGTCAACGGTCAGAGCCACATTGTGCCCCTTGTTGAGAGCTTCTATGAGCTTGAGCGTTCCCGTCCTTCCACCCTTTTCCGCTTTGCCTTCCTCGGTGGAACCCCTAACTACATTGAAACCCATACCCTTGAGTATGGCTGTTGCCAGCTCACCGTCCCTGAACCTGCTTGCCATTGTGTATATACCTCTGTCCATACCGAACATGGCAAGAGCCAAAGCCTGTCCGTGCCAGAGGGCGTATATGGTCCTTTTATCCCTGTCGAAGTCGTATCTCTTCTTCCACCTTATGGTTCTGGCAAGAATTCTGACCAGAAGAACCCACAGGGGTGTTAAAAGCAGTAGTAGCTTGAACTTAATCCTTTTAACCATTCCCGGTAGATGATATTATTACTTAAAACTTTTCGTGAGGTGGATTATGGAGGAGCAGAAGTTTATGGCGGTTCCCTTTTCCCTCGTGGGATTTTTCGTAACCGACAGGGAAGTGGAAGACAGTATAAGAACCGATTTGACCCCCGAGGAGCTGGAAAAACTTCAGGACATACTTGCCAAGTTCCTGTTCAAGGAAGGCGTGAGGGTAGCCTTATACCCTTCGGTAGTTCCCCCGGAGCAGGCTTCGGAGGCGGTTGAGGAGCTGGAGCAGATAATCTTCGGAGAGGAGGAGTCATGACGAGGGTGGTGGTGTGCGGTGCCTTGGGGAGAATGGGAAGGAGGATAATAGAGCTTTCCCTTCAGGACCCGGAGGTTGAGGTTGCGGGAGGAGTCGAACATCCCGACTGCATACCCTCTTTGGACTTGGGAGAAGCTCTCGGAAAGGAAGAACTTAAGGGAAAACCTTTAACGAGCAGGCTTGAAGACCTTTTACCGCTGTGTGATGTGGTTATAGAGTTTTCCGGCAACACCACAGCCTCGGTGGGGCATGCCAAGCTCGCTACCCTCGACGGAAAACCCATAGTTATAGGAACTACGGGCTTTACCGACCAGGAGGTGAAGGAGATAGAGGAGTGCTCCAAGAACGCTCCCGTCCTGCTCTCTCCCAACATGAGCTTAGGTGTGAACCTTCTCTTCAAGCTGGTGGAGATAGCTTCTAAAGTTTTGAAGGATAAGAACTTCGACATGGAGATAGTGGAGATACATCACAGGTTCAAGAAGGACGCTCCCAGCGGAACTGCGGTCAAACTCTCGAGCATAATTAAGGAGTCCGCAGGGCTGTCCGAGGTCGTCCACTGCAGGGAAGGAGAAGCTCCCAGAAAGGAAGGGGAACTCGGCGTCTTTGCGGTCAGAGGCGGAGATGTGGTGGGAGACCACACCGTTTACTTCCTCGGCTTCGGGGAGAGGCTGGAGCTGACCCACAGGGCAAGCTCGAGGGATACCTTTGCCAAAGGTGCGGTGGAGGCGGCTAAGTGGATAAAGGGCAAAGAGCCGGGAATGTATAGCATGTTCGACGTTTTAAATCTATGAGGGACAGAGACCTTCAGAGGTTAGAGTTTGACAAGGTAAAGGAGAAACTCAAGGAGTTTTCAAACTCACCCGCAACCCGTGAGCTTATAGACAAGCTAAAACCCATAATCGACAGGGAAGAACTTCTCTCCGAAATAGAACTCTACGAAGCCTTCTCTGAGGTAGAGAACATAACCTTTTACAACTTCGAGGACATAAGGGACCTTCTCAAGAGGTCAAGGATTGAGGGTTCCGTGCTCAGCGTGGAGGAACTTCTCTCACTTTTGAAGGTTCTCAAACTGCTCAGAGAAGTCAGAAAAACCCTCGGCAGGGAGGCGGAAAGCAAACCACCCCTGAGAAGACTCACCAAGAGACTGCACCTTTTCTCTTCCTTGGAAAACCTCATAGAGTCTTCCATAGACAGAAGGGGCTTCGTAAAGGACGAGGCGAGCGAAGAGCTCTTCCGCATTCGAAAGAGCATAAGAGGGATAGAGAAGGAGATAATGGACAGGCTCGAAAACCTGTTCAAAAGACCCGATGCGGACAAGGTCTTTACCGACAGGATAATAACCCTCAGAAACAACCGCTACGTTGTCCCCGTAAGAAGCTCTCAGGTCAGGAAGGTCTTCGGTATAGTGCACGGGACTTCCTCTTCGGGATATACCACCTACGTGGAACCTCAGTTCGTAATACAGCTGAACAACAAGCTTACCGAGCTAAAGGGGGAGGAAGAGGAGGAGGTGAGAAAGGTTCTGAGAAGGATAACAGCCTACGTGGGAGATTTTTCCGACAAAATCGAGGAGAGTTTTTCCGCACTCGTTAAGGTAGATTTACTCCTCTGCAAGAAAAAGTTGGCGCAAAGCTACGGAGGGACATTTCCCGAGCTGGGAGAGTTTGTGGAACTGAAGGAGGTGAGCCACCCGCTTCTGAGGCTGATGAACCCGGAGACGGTTCCCGTTGACATAGTTCTCAAGGAAAAAAAGGGATTGATACTGACCGGACCCAACACGGGAGGAAAGACGGTAGCGCTGAAGACCCTGGGACTTGTCAGCTTGATGGTTCAGAGTGCGATTCCCGTCCCTGTGGGGAAAAACAGCACCATAAAGGTCTTCAGGCAGGTGTTTGTGGACGTGGGGGACGAGCAGAGCATACAGCAAAACCTTTCCACCTTCTCTTCCCACATGACCAACATAGCGGACTTTCTCCCGAGGACAGATGCGGATACTCTCGTTCTGCTCGACGAGCTGGGAGCGGGAACGGACCCGGTGGAGGGGAGCGCTTTAGGTATAGGTATTTTGGAGTATCTGAGGAACAGGGGTGCGTGGGTCTTTGCCAACACACACCACACTCCCATAAAGGTGTATGCGGTTAACTCGGACTACTTCGTTCCCGCAAGCGTCCTCTTCGACAGGGAGACCTTAAAACCCCTTTACAGGATAGCCTACAACACCATAGGTGAGAGTATGGCTTTTGAGGTGGCAAAAAGGTGCGGAATTCCCGAGGAGGTCATAGAGGTTGCTAAGAAAAACATAGAGGTGCAGGGAAGGGAGTATATTAGCGCTATGGAGAAGCTCTCCGACTACACGAGGGAATACGAGGAAAAGTTGGCTCAGCTCGAGAAGCTGAAAGAGGAACTCAGGAAGGAAAAGGAAAAGTATGAGGAACTGAGAAAAGAATTCGAAGAGCTGAAGAGAAAAGGCTGGAAGGAAGCCTACAGGGAAGCGAGAAACTACCTGAAAAAGCTCCTTGCGGAGGGAGAGGAAGTTCTGAAGAGAGCTAAGGGGAGGGAAGAGCTTGAGGAGTTTGTGAAAAGGCAGGAGGAACAGCTTAGCCTCTTCGTCCCGAGGGAGAAGAAGGACATAAAGGTGGGGGACAGGGTGGAGTTTATGGGCAAAAGAGGAAAGGTGGTTCAGCTGAAGGAGGACAAGGCACAGGTGAACTTCGAGGGCGTTAAGGCTTGGGTGAAGGTTGACCTGCTCGAGAAGGTGGAAGGCAGGGAAAAACAGGTCATTTCTTCCACGCCGAAGGCGTCCTCTTCAAAAACCGAAATAAACCTGCTCGGTATGGATGCAAATACCGCTCTCTTGGAGCTTGAAAAGTTCATAGAGGAGGCATACGCTTCGGGACACAAGAACGTTAAGGTCATTCACGGTGTCGGTAAGGGGGTGCTCAAGAGGGTCGTTCAGGAGTTTCTCTCCAAGTCTCCCAGGGTGAAGTTTTACAGAGATGCCTATCCGAGGGAAGGCGGGGCGGGGGTTACGGTCGTGTTTCTGGAAGAAAGGGAGGAGGACTGAACCCGGCGGTTTGGTGTAAATTTATTGAAGCTATGGGAATGATACTCAAGGTTATTCCGGTGGGTCCGCTGGCGGTTAACTGCTCGGTCCTTGCGGACGACAGAACCGGGAAGGCGGTAATAATTGACCCGGGGGCTGATGCGGAGAGGATAATAGAGACCGCTAAGGAGTTCGATGTGGTGGGGATACTCAACACCCACGGGCACATAGACCACGTGGGTCAGGTTAGAACGGTAAAGGAGTTTTTTAAGGTTCCCTTTTATCTCCATCCTGCGGATACATACCTAATAGAGGACGAGATATGGGAGGGTTTTGCTTCCTACATAAAGGCTGTTCCCTGTCCTCCGCCGGACGAGCACCTGAAGGAGGGTATGGAGTTAAAGGTGGGAGAGCTGAGATTGAGGGTTCTTCACACGCCGGGGCACACGCCGGGCTTGTGCTGTTTTTACGTAGAAGAGGAGGGAGTGTTGATAGCGGGAGATTTGCTTTTTAAGGGTAGCGTGGGTAGGTGGGACCTGCCGGGTGGAGACCTGAACGCTCTTAAAAGGTCTATAGAGAGGATTTTTACCGAGCTTCCCGACGAGACGGTCGTCGTTTGCGGACACTACGACGAGACCACCATAGGATACGAGAGGAAGTTCAACCCTTACCTTCACGGGGGCTTGATGTGAGCGAAATCGTCGTTAAGGTTGAGAACCTCTACAAGGAGATAGAGGGCAGGAAGATACTTAAGGGTGTTTCCTTCGAGGTCAGGAAGGGGGAAATTTTTTCCATAATAGGTGGCAGCGGTAGCGGTAAGACTTCCATAACCAAGCACATAATAGGTCTCTGGAAGCCAACCTCGGGAAGGGTAGAGGTATTCGGGAAAGAAGTCCCCAAGCTATCTCTGAGGGAGATGGACGAACTCAGAAAGAACATAGGTTATGTGTTTCAGGAGGGAGCGCTCTTTGACAGCCTTAAGGTTTGGGAAAATGTGGGGTTCTACTTTTTAGAGCACACCAACATGAGGAGGGAGGAGATAAGAAAGATAGCCTTGGAGAAGCTCAGGCTCGTTGACCTGGAAGAGGACGTTATGGACCTTATGCCTTCGGAACTTTCAGGGGGTATGAGAAAGAGGGTTTCCATAGCCAGAGCAATAGCTACAAACCCCCAGCTCATAATCTACGACGAGCCTACTTCGGGACTTGACCCCATAACGAGCAGGGTGATAGACAGGCTCATACTTCAGTTAAGAGAAAGAACAGGAACCACCGCCATAGTGGTAACCCACGACATGATTTCCGCCTTCACCATATCGGATAGGCTCATGGTGGTGAAGAAGGGTGAGATAGTTGCAATGGGGACACCGGAGGAGGTTCTCAAGTCCGACGACCCCTTCATTCAGGAGTTTATAGGGGACATGAAGGACTGTTTAGCCAAGGGAAGCGAGGTTTCTAATTAAGGTTCTTCTCATGACCGGATAGTCGTTTCTGACCCCCTTCGACATCAAAAACTGGAACAGGTGATTGCTACCCGTGTAGAAAGACACAGCGGAAGACACGAGGTATAGGTCCCACATGCGGATAAACTTCTCTCCATACATCTCCCTTATATGGTCTATATTCTCCCAAAAGCGTTTGCGCCACTCCTTGAGGGTTCTGTAGTAGTGCGGTCTCCAGTCGTCTATGTCTATCAGGCAGAAATCCATACCCTCGAAGGCACAGAGAACCTCCGGTATTCCCGGCAGGTATCCCCCGGGGAATATGTATTTCCTTATCCACCTGCTCTGCGCTCCCGGATGCACCTTGCCTATGGTGTGTAGCAGGAAAAGACCTCCCTCTTCCATCACCGAGTTCACGGTCTTGAAGAATGCTCTGTAGTGCTCCCTACCCACATGCTCGAACATACCCACCGAAACCACCCTGTCGAACTTCCTCTCAAGTTTGGGAAGGTCCGCATAGTGCATGAGATAAACTTCCACCTTACCCTTTAGACCCCTCTTCTCTATTTCCTCCCGAACATGCCTGAACTGGTTCTCGGAAAGGGTTATCCCCACGCACTCTATGTCGAAAAGCTCCGCCGCTTCGAGAATTATGGAACCCCAACCACAACCTATGTCCAGGAGGCTTTTCCCCTCCTCGAGGAGGAGTTTCTCGTAGATTATCCTTCTCTTTTCACGCTGAGCCTCTTCCAAGCTCATGTCGGGAGTTTTGAAAAAAGCACAGGAGTAAGTCATAGACTCGTCAAGCCAGAGTTTGTAAAAGTCGTCCCCTAAGTCGTAGTGGTGCTGGACATTTTTCTTTTCTTTCAGTTTATTTACAAAACTCAAGGTATTTGCCACCTTAAAGAAAAAAACCGAGAAGTTCTTACTTCCCTCGAGCCTGTTTATGTATCTGCTTCCCGCTATCAGGACTTTCTCGAGGTCTCCCTCAACCTCTATGTCCCCTTCCATATAACCCTCCCCGAAACCCATCTCCAAGTCCTTCAAGGTTTTACTGAGAGAGTCCCAGGTTTTAAAAACAACCGTGTGCTGACCTCCTTCCCGGGGGATAACCCTCCCGTCCGGGAGTTTTACGGCTATTTTCTCCTCTCCGAGGGAGTTTATGTCTTCCAGAACCTTCTCCAAAAGCCTTTCCCTTATCATGGCTCAGCCTCCCTTCCTGCGCTTCCCCTAATAAAAATATTTCCCAAGGAGAAAATCACATCAGGGTTATGGGAGTGGAGAGAGCTACGGTCCTCAGTCCGAAGTGGAATATGTGAATTTTGAACTTGTAAGTCAAAACCTGAACCGTGTATCTGCCCTTAGCGGACACCTTGAGGTTTATCCTTCGCTGAGCGTATATACCCCTGAGTTTATCCTCGTGGTATAGGAGTATGAGGGGATTTTCAAGGTCCGCACTCACCACTATGCGGAAGGGATAGACCGTTCTGTCGCCCGGAAGGTAAAAACTCCTGTCGGAGTAGGCAAAAACCCTGACTTCCCTATCTCCGAAGAGAACTATCGCACCTTTGAGGAAGTCTTCGGGAGAGGTTCCGTGAATTAAAACGTCCCTCGAAAGGTATAGGTTCTTCTTACCGTCGAGTATATGACCGTAGGTGGGAACCTCCAAACCCAAAAAGGTGGAAAAAAGCACCCTATCGTCGTGAGCCACTAAGTAGCAGGTCTCTGCTACCCCGTAAAAGCCCCTCATAAGGACATCTTCCGGTCTAACACCCGTAAGGGTCTTTGGAACACTTTCAAACATAAAGTGCATAACCCTTTTGGGTAAAGAAACTTCGGAGCTTCTTATGGTGTAGCACTCAGATTTCGGTGTGGGGAAGAGCTTATCCCCTATCCTGTCCGGGAAGTCCCCGAATATAAGGTCAAATCCTTTCTCCTCACCAGCCTTGAGAAGGTTTTTTATACTCCCCGCATGAGAGGAGAAGGAGGTTTTAACGTCGTAAGCGAAGGTGTAGGGATATATGACGGGTTTGGGGTTAAGCTCCTTCGGAGCGTAATTGGTGTAGGGGATTATTTGAAAGGGAAGCAGTTGGTAGGTTATAAAGCCCCAAAGGTAGAGGGTAAGGAGAACCCTAATAACCTCTCGGACTCTCATCGAACTCCCCCCTGAAGTCATGGAGTCTGTATATGTAAAACCTCCTTATAACCTCTCCCCTCCAGAGCACCTCCACCTTTTCGAGAAGACGGGAAGAGGAAAAGTGTCCTCTTAATTTCTCCGGTAGTTCGTGCTCGCTCACGAATATGGCATCCTTTCCACGATAGTCCTTCAGACCCTTCCTCCAGAGGTAGTATTGGGTCATTCTACCGGTGTGAAAGACGAAGGTTCTGGGATTTCCTTCCACATAGAAGGCAAGCTCGGCTGAAATCTGGTATCTGGTTGAAAACACAAGCTCGTCGCCCGTGTAGAATTTGCTAACCTCCCTGCCGAGTTTTTCCCAGCCTACCATCACCTTAACGGGGTCTCTCTTGGGTGGCAGAAGATTTCTCATACCCAAATGGTCTATAAGCGGGGTGAAGTGAAGTAGCAAAGTTAAGAAAGCGCTAAAGCCCAGAACGCCCAGCGCCAATACCCTGTTTTTGTTCCAAAGCCTGTATAGAAAAATCGACGCCAGCAAAGCCCCCGCAAAGTATCCGAAGCCCGCCCAGTTGGCATAGACCGTTTTCCTCAGAGCGAGAGCGCCGAAGAATACCACCACCGGCAGGGAGTAAACCGTCAGAAAGACCAACCTCTTGTCCTTCTCTACGAAAGCCCTCCACCACCCGTAAACCATCAGAAAGAAGGGGAATACCGAGAGAAGAAGAAGCTGACCCCCCAAAAACTCCCCGAAGGAAGCAAGGTTAGGAAAGTTCGCCCCCCTGTCCGCCAAGTTAGAAACGTGCCTGAAGGAAACAAAGTCCCTCTTGAAGTTCCACACGAGCACCGGCAGGGAGAGCAGAAAGGCAGGGATTAGGGAGAGGTAAGGCTTGTAAGAGAGGAGAAGACCCCTTCGAACCAAATACATGTATAGAAGCGTAAGAGGAAGCAAAAACACCGCAGGATACTTGCTCAAAAAGGCAAGCCCTGCAAAAACGCCCACCAGAATCCACAAACCCGCCGAATTCCTCTCCACCGCAAAGTATATGCTCATAACCGCAAGACCCCAGAAGAACACCAGAGGAGCGTCCGTGGTCATCAGGAGAGAGTTTATGGCTGTCCCCACCAATATGTTGGGAAAGGTAGAAGCCACGAAGGCTACCCTTTCGTCAAACAACCTCATAAGGAAAAAAAACACCCCCACGGAGAGCAAAAAGGACATAACTATCGGAGTTATCCTCACCCCAAGCTCGGTATTCCCCAAGAGGGAAGTGGAAAGGAAGTTCAGGTAAGCCACCATAGGTGGTTTGGAGTAGTAGCTAAGGTCTAAGTGCCTTGACCAGTCCCAATACTGAGCCTCCTCCGGGGACAGGTCTATGGGATAGAAAAGAACGTATAAGATGCGAAACAGAGCAAAAGATAGGTTTACGAGAAGGAACAGCGGAAAAACTCTCATACCCTCGGCTCTTGACCGCTCATAAGCCTCTCTATGTTGGACTTATGCTTGTAAATTATCAAACCCGCTATAACGAGGGACATCAGGAACAGGTGAAAGGGATAACCGAAAACTAAGAATAGAACAGGAGAGACCGCAGAAGCGGTTATAGAAGCCAAAGAAACGAACCTCTTCCAGTATAGAACACCTCCCCAAACCAAAAGGGAAAGCAGAGCCAACTTAAGAGATATTGCAAGCAAAACCCCGAAGGCTGTAGCAACTCCCTTTCCTCCCCTAAAGCGGTCAAAAATAGAAAACATGTGCCCCAGAACAGAAGCAACCCCCACGAAGGCAACCACCTTACTTTCTAAACCGTAAAGGGACACCGCAAGAGCGGTCGGTATAAAACCCTTGAGCATATCGAGAAAGAATACTAAGGCACCTAACTTCTTTCCCAGTGCCCTGCTAACGTTGGTAGCACCCACATTTCCGCTTCCCACACTCCTTATGTCAACACCCTTGAGCCTCGCCACTATCTCACCGAAGAGAACAGAACCCATTAGGTAGGCAAAGAGAACCAGCAGAACCTTTCCCATGGAGAACATTTTAAACTCAAATCAGCCGTTCAAATTCTGTTAAATTAACGGAAATTATAAAGGTTGAATTCACATCAAGTAATCCATAAGATTAAGTCCGATGCTAAAGAGAAAGCTATTCGTCCTACTCTTCCTGATTGGAGTCTCCTTTTCCGAAACAGATGAACTCGAAAAACTCCTCGACTTTGCACTAAAAAACAATCCCGCAGTTAAATCTTACTCAAACCTTCGCTCTTCTTTCCTACACAAAGCGGAGTTTTCCCGCTCTTTGCCCAATCCGACCCTTTTCCTTTCCCTGAACAACCTCGACACGGAAAGATACATTCCCCACAGAAAGAACCCCATGAGCGGTTTCGGAATTTACCTCTCCCAAAAATATCTATTACCCGTAAAAAGAGAGAAAACCTCACAGATTTTCCTCCAAAAAAGCTCCGAAGTGGAAATTATGGAAGAAAAGTTCAAGAAGGAACTCTTTAAAAAACTCAAGATACTCTACTGGGACTTTGCCTACTCCTTTGAGATGGAAAGGATACTCCTCAAAACAAAAGAGGAGATAGAGTTTCTCAAAGACATAACCGAGGAAAAGTTCAGATACGGCAAGGCTCTCCTCTCCGACCTACTGCTCCTGAAGGTGGAACTTCTCAAGGTAGATGAAAATCTCGCCCGAGCTGAAAGACTCAGAGAAGCTACAATAAAAAGGATACATGCCCTTGCGGGAGGGACCATCGACCTCAAAGGTTCGCCCCTAAAAGTGCCAGCTTTCCCCTCCCGCTTTCTTTTTGAAAAAAACTCCGACGTCCTCCTACAGAGGGAAAAACTCAAAACCCTCAAAGCCCAGATAGAAAGAGCCAAAGTGGAGCACTACCCCGACCTCACCCTCTCCGCAGGATACACAATCCGACCCGACATACCCAACCTCATAACCCTCAAGGTAGGCTTTACCCTCCCCGTCTGGAAGGAAAAGAGGGAAAACATGCTCGTTCTGGAAGCCCAGGAAAAATACAACTACCAGCTCCTCCAGCTCAAAGACACCGAGCTAAAAGTCCAGGGAGAGTTCAACGCCCTGAGAGAAAGCTACCGAATAACCCGCAAAATACTCCAAACCGTGGAGGAGGAAATAGAAGAGAAGAAGAAGGAGATAGAAGCTCTCCTCCTCGCCTACCGATACGAGAAAACCGACATCAGGGAAATACTCAGAGCTTACAGAATTCTGTGGGACTTAGAGCTTAAGAAAGCACAACTTCTGAAGGAGTTAAACCAAATAACCGCAAGAGCGGAGGCACTGCAATGAAGAAACTTACACTACTGATATTTTTCTTAGTATTTTTAATGACCGCTTGCAGCGGTGATAGCTATAAGGAAGTAATAACCTTAGAGCAGGAAGGCATCAAAGTTACCATACTCTCCTCCGACGGGAGGATAAAAACGGGGAACAACAGGATAAAGGTGGTCGTCCAGCCCCCAAAACCTCTTAAGGAACTCTACTTTTACATGCCACCTATGCCCGGAATGGACGAGATGAGGGACGCCGCCGCCCTCGAAGAGGTGGAACCCGGCATTTACAGAGGAACCCTAAAGATAAGCATGGACGGACCCTGGCAGATAAGAGCGGTATTCGAAGACGCCATGGTTACCAAGGACGTATTTATTCCCCTCTCCAAAGGTTCCACCGCAGGACCAGCAAGCACAGCCCACGGAGGACACATAATGGTCAGACCCGACAAACTCCAGCTCCTCGGAGTTGTAACCGAGCCGGTTCAGAAAAGAGACCTCGTGAAAACCTTTTCCACCGTCGGATACATAAGCTACGACCTTTCCAAAATTTACGACATAACGGTTAGAGCGGACGCATGGATAGAGGACACCTACGGAAGGTTTGAAGGAGAGTTCGTCAAAAGAGGCACACCCCTTATGAAGGTCCTCAGCCCGGACATTCAGGTAGCCCTGGACGAGCTTAAACTCGCCCAACAGAAAGGAGACCCGGAACTTATAAAGAGAGCAAAGGAAAAGCTCCAATACCTGAAAACCGACAGCGTGATTCGATCACCCGTAAGCGGTGTAATAATCCAAAAGAAAGTTTACGAAGGTGGTTACGTAAAGGAAGGACAGACCGCCTACCGCATAGCGGACATATCCACCGTCTGGATAGTAGCGGAGATACCGCTCAAACAGGCAAGGTATGTCAGAAAAGGAACCTTTGCCCTTATAACCCCCGAGGACGACCCGGAGAACCTAATAGAAGGTAAGGTGGATTACATATTCCCGGAAGCTGACCCTATGGCTAAGACCGTTAAGGTGCGCATAAAAGCGAAGAACAAAGGCATAGCCCTAAAACCCAACTCCCTCGTTGAAGTGCTCTTCGAAGTTCCCGTAGGGGAGGTCCTTGCGGTGCCCGAGAGTGCGGTGGTGGATACGGGAAGAAGAACCATAGTGTTCGTGGAGATGGAAGAAGGGATGTTCATGCCCGTTCAGGTCCGTCTCGGAAGGAGAGCGGAAGGATACTACGAAGTCAAAGACGGTCTCAAGGAAGGTCAGAAGGTAGTGGTGCGTGGAACCTTCCTACTCGACTCGGAAGCCCAGATAAAGGGAATTTACGGGGAAGGTGGTGGAGGACACCATCATCACTGAAGGAGGTAAGCCATGAAGAGATTTATACTTTCGCTACTGCTTTTAGCAGGATTATCCCTCGGACGGGAGATAACCGCCTTTTACAACCCCAGCTGCGGATGCTGTCATAAATACTTCAAAATTTTGGAGGAGAAAGGATACACATTAAAGAGAGTAGAGGTCAGCCCCCAGGAGCTGTTCGCTAAAAAGGACGAGCTTGGAGTTCCCGTGGACAAGCGTTCCTGCCACACGATGGTTATGGGAGATAAGTTCATAGAGGGACACGTCCCTACAGAAGGTATAGAGGCTCTCCTAAAAAACCCGGAAGCTAAAGGTGTTTATTCGCCCCACGGAAGGCTCAGCGGTTGGGGAAAAGAGGAAAAGACCTACGAGCTAATTAGATAAGGAGGTGTAGTTATGAAGAGACTACTCTTATTCGCACTTTCCACAGCCGTATTTTCCATACCCTCATTCTCCCACGAGGTTCACGGGGAGAAAAGCACGCAACCTATGGGAATGATGGACATGCCCCACGACCCGGAAACCATGAAACTCATACAGGAACACAAAAAGAAGTGCAAAAAGGAGCTTATGCAGAAACTCGCTCAGAAAAGGAGCAAAGCTATGGCAGAACACATGCTCAGAATGATGGCTATGCACCCGGAAGCCTTCAAAAAGGTCATACAAGAAAACCCACAGCTTAAAGAGAAGCTCAGGGAGCTGGTTCAATGATGAGGTTTATAATAATTCTTTGCGCGCCTCTTCTCTTTTTCCTTTTTTCCCACGCCCATCAGGAACAGGTAGTTGTCCCCGAAACTTCTAAGGAAGGAATTACTTACCCCTCGGTGGTAAAACTTCACCCGCCTGCGGTTCACTTTGCAGTAGCCCTGCCCCTATTCACACTCATACTCATAGGTTTGTATCACCTAAAAGATAGAAAGCCCGACGAGGTAGAGTTTCTCTCCATAATCCTCTCTTCGGGAGGAGTCATAGCCTCAGCCATAACGGGATACGTAGCCCACGAGAGTATGGAAAACCTACCCATAGAAAAAGAAACTCTCGACCTGCTACACACCCACGAAACCCTCGGAATAGCCCTTGCGGGATTGTTCTCCCTGATAACGGTCCTGAGATTTACTTACGCTCTCAGGAAAACAAGCTTTTTGCACCACCTTTATGTGTTCCTACTCCTCGTGGGAGTAGCTCTTATCCTCTACCAAGGTAACTTAGGAGGAAAGCTCGTTTACGATTTCGGATTGGGGGTGTCAAGATGAGACAGCTTGCATTTTTGCTCGGACTTTTTGCCTTTTTAGCCTTAGCCTTTGCCCAGCCAAAGGAACCGCCCAAAGGGACCCGCTGTGTGGTCTGCGGTATGGACGTCAACATGATGCCCAAGTTCACCTCACAGCTCAAACTCAGAAACGGGGAATATCTCTACACCGAATCTCCCAAACACGCCATACAGTATTACCTCAAGAACAAAGATAAAGTAGCGGAGCTTTGGGTAAGAGATTTTTCCAGCGGTAAGTGGATAGACGGCACGAGGGCATACTACGTTAGAGTCGAAGAAGGTCCCATGGGTCCCGATGTGGTAGCTTTCAAAAGCCTCGTAAGGGCAAAGAAATTCGCAAAAGGTAAAAAGGTTCTAAAGTTCAAAGAAATAGATATGGACTTTATAAAGCACCTTGACATGGGACACGGTGGCGTGAAGCATGAAGGTCATCACGGGGGTATGAAGCATAGCCACTGAGGAGGACAATATGGACTGGGGAATGCATTGGTCAATGAATATCATTTGGGTGTTAGTTGTTTTGTTTCTTATTTTGGGCATTTTGGCTTTTGCTAAGTATCTTTTAAAAGCATGAGGGTCCGTCGCCCCCTCTTTTTCTTTTTATTTTTGTGCGTTTTTGCTGCTGTTTGTTAAATTAACAAACTTTTAACGTTAAATAAACATCTTGTATTAACACTAAAAAGTGCATTTATTATTGAACACGGAGGAGCACGAGTTGAAGAGCCACGCAGGACACCACCATCACCACACAGAGCACGAACGAACGGAGAAAAAAACCCACAGCCATGCGGACCACATAGAAGAGATAAAAAGGAAAGCCATAGTATCTACCCTTCTGACGGTTCCTGCGGTTCTCTACTCTGAAAGCATTCAGGACATTCTCGGGTTCTCGATGCCCCGCTTCCCGGGAAGCGAGTGGATAACACCTATCTTTGCGACGGTAGTTTTCTTTTACGGTGGACTGTTCTTCCTGAGAGGTATGCTCAACGAGCTGAAACTCAAAAAACCCGGCATGATGACCCTTATAGGTATAGCCATATCGGTAGCTTTCCTATACAGTCTCTCGACCTTGGTCTTTGGAGGAAAGGAATTCTTCTGGGAGCTTACAACTCTGATAGTGGTTATGCTCTGGGGGCACTGGATAGAGGCTAAGTCAGTCTTGGGAGCTTCCCGTGCTCTCGAAGAGCTTGTAAAACTCATGCCCACAAAGGCAAACCTGATAAAAAACGGAACGGTTGTTGAAGTTCACGTCTCGGACCTAAAGCCGGGGGACATAGTCCTCGTAAAGCCCGGGGAAAAGGTTCCTGCGGACGGGGTGATAGTGGAAGGCTCCACACACCTGAACGAGTCCATGCTTACGGGAGAGTCAAAACCGGTTCCCAAGAAGGAAGGAGACAGGGTTATCGGCGGTGCCATAAACCTGGAGGGTGCTATAAAGGTCAGGGTCGAGAGAACTGGAGAAGAGACATACCTGAGTCAGGTTTTGAAGCTCGTGAGAGAGGCTCAGGAGTCAAAGACAAAGCTACAGGACATGGCGGACCGGGTAGCCTTTTATCTGACCATCGTTGCCATAACCGTCGGCGGTTCTTCCCTTGTCGCATGGTCATTGCTCGGTGCCGGACTTCAGTTTGCGGTGGAGAGAGCGGTAACGGTGATGGTTATAGCCTGTCCCCACGCTCTCGGTCTTGCCATACCCTTGGTTGTTTCCTTCTCCACCTCCTACTCAGCTAAAAAAGGTATCCTCGTCAGGAACAGGTTGGCTCTGGAAAGAGTAAAAGATGTAGATGCGGTTCTCTTTGACAAGACCGGAACACTCACGGAAGGTAAGTTCGGCGTATCAAACCTCATAACCGAAGGTCTTTCCGAAGAGGAATTTTTGAAACTCGTGGCGAGCGTGGAGAGAAACTCAGAGCACGTTATAGCAAGAGCCATAGTGGAGGAAGCCCAGCGGAGAGGTATAGCCCTTTCGGAAGTTAAAAACTTCAGGGCTGTGCCCGGCAAGGGTGTGGTGGGAGAAGTAGAGGGAAGAGAGGTAGCGGTGGGCACACTTCTCCTTATGAAAGAACTCGAAGTTGATATTGGGGAAGGAATTTTGTCAAAAGCTAAGGAGTTAGAAGCTCAGGGGAAAACGGTCGTCCTCGTAGCAATCGACGGTAAGTTGAGGGGAGCGGTAGCTCTTGCGGACCGAATAAAGAGAGAGTCCTACGAAGCGGTCAGGGACCTTAAGGCTCTCGGAAAGAGGGTGGTGCTAATTACGGGGGATTCGGAAGAGGTGGCAAACTTCGTTGCGGTGGAACTTGGGGTTGACGAGGTCTTTGCAAGGGTTCTTCCCCATCAGAAGGCACAGAAGGTTAAGGAACTTCAAAGAAGAGGGTTGAAGGTAGCGATGGTAGGGGACGGGGTCAACGATGCTCCAGCACTCGTTCAGTCGGATGTGGGAATTGCCATAGGTTCCGGAACGGACGTTGCCATAGAGAGTGCGGACATAATACTCGTTAAAAGCGACCCCAGAGACGTGGTCAGAGTAATAAAGCTTTCCGAGATAACGGTTCGCAAGATGGTTCAGAACCTCTTCTGGGCTACGGGATACAACTTTGTAACCATACCCCTCGCTGCGGGTGTGCTCGCTCCCTGGGGTGTTATTCTCAAGCCTGCGGTGGGAGCGGTTCTTATGAGTGCCAGCACCGTAATAGTTGCCATAAATGCAATGCTTATGAGGAGGGAATTGAAGTGATTTACCGCTTCTTTAAAACAGCTTCTTCCAGCCTTTCTATCCTTCTTTCAAGCTCTATTTTGTCTTCCAGCTTCGTTATAAGGCGAACAATCTCAAGGAGCATGCGGGTTATCTCCTCTATCTTCTCTTCCATCCTGAGCTGGTTTTCTTTCAGGATGTCTATCTCACTTACTTTTTTTGATATAGCCTCTAACTTGTCCTCAGTTTTTCGCTGGCTTTCCTTCAAGGACTTAATCTCGCCCGTCATCTGGACATACAGGCTCTCCAAGGAGGAAACCCTTTCCGAAAGGTTTTTTATCTCCTCTCTCGTTTCTTTTCGAAAGGAGCCTACCTCACTTTCGAGGTGTTCTAACTTAGCCTTCAGCTCCTTTATTTCAGGAGCGAGCCACTTTCTTATCTCTTCAAATACACCCATACAAAAAATATACACCCCACGGAGGATAGAAATATGGTCAAGTTGACCGAGTTCTTCATCAAAAACAAAATAGCCATTATTTTCACCACCCTGTTCCTACTCTTTTACGGATACTACTCTCTGAAAAAAACACCAATAGACGCCATACCCGACCTCTCGGACGTGCAGGTGATAATCTACTCCAAGTGGATTGGACAAGTTCCCCAGGTAATAGAAGACCAGCTCACCTACCCCCTCGTTACCAACATGATGGGTGTTCCCAAGGTCAAGACCGTGAGGGGATACTCCGTTCCCAACTACTCTTTGGTTTTCATAATCTTTGAGGATGGAACAGACCTCTACTGGGCACGCTCAAGGGTTCTGGAAAAACTCGCCACAATTCGGGGACAGCTTCCCAAAGAGGCGGATATACAGCTGGGACCCGACGCCACGGGTGTGGGTTGGGTATATCAGTATGCCCTGGTTTCAAAAACCAGAACCTTGGACGAACTATGGGCACTTCAGAACTTCTACATAAAATACGCACTCCTTGCGGTTCCCGATGTGGCAGAAGTTGCTTCCGTGGGAGGATACGAGAAGGAGTATAGAGTTTTAATAAAACCTGAGAAACTCTACCAATACGGGCTGTCCCTCAGAGATGTGTATATGTCCCTGAAGAAAACCAACGTGGAGGTGGGGGGGAAATACGTCGAGATTAACGAGAGGGAGTTCCTCATAAGAGCGGTAGGCTATGCTCAGTCCAAAGAAGACTTAGAGAAGACAGTCATAACTTACCGTAACGGTATTCCCATAAGAATTCGAGACATAGGAAAGGTAGTTGAAACCCCCGCTTTCCGAATGGGAGTGGCGGATTACAACGGCATGGGAGACACGGTAGGCGGTATAGTCATCATGCGTTTCGGAGCGGACGCCTACAAGGTCATAAAGAATGTAAAAGAGAAAATAGAAGAAATTAAAAAGGGACTGCCCGAAGACGTGGAGCTTGTTCCCGTTTACGACCGTTCAACCCTTATAGAGAGGGCAATAGACAACCTCAAAACTAAGCTCATAGAAGAAAGCATAATAGTCCTTGCCATAGTGGGACTGTTCCTCTTTCACATCCAGAGCGCCATCGTGATAATCATCTTCCTAATCCTCTCCATACTCGTAACCTTCATCACCATGAACCACCTCGGGATAACCTCAAACATAATGTCCCTCGGCGGTATAGCCATAGCCATAGGAACTATGGTGGACGCTGCGATAGTTCTCGTGGAAAACGTCCATCGGCGCTTAGAGGAAGGGGACGACCTCATGACAGCCATAACCCACTCCGCCAAAGATGTGGGAAAACCTATATTCTTAGCTCTCCTCATAGTTACCGTTTCCTTCGTTCCCCTCTTTGCCCTCGAAGGTCAGGCAGGAAGGCTCTTTAAACCCCTCGTTGCCACAAAAACCCTCTCCATGCTCGTGGCAGCCCTCATCTCCATAACCATAGTCCCCGTCCTCATATACATACTTGTCAGAGGCAAAATCCCACCCGAAGAGAAGAACCCCTTAGTTCGTCTTCTTCACAAGATATACGACCCCATCTTCCACCTTGCGGTAAAGCTAAGATACCTACTTCTCCTTCTATTCTTCGTGATGGGAGCGAGCACCCTCTATTTCTACGAAAAACTCGGAAGGGAGTTCATGCCCACCCTCAACGAGGGAACCATACTCTACATGCCCACCTCCGTTCCCAGCATATCCCGACAGGAAGTCTTTCGCATAATAAACATCCAAGACCGCATTCTTGCCCAGTTTCCGGAAGTTGAAAGCGTCTTCGGAAAGGCAGGAAGAGCGGAAACCGCCACGGACCCAGCACCCATGTCGATGATAGAAACCTTCATAACCCTAAAACCCGAAGAGGAGTGGAGAAAAATAAAAGAAAAACGCTTTTATTCCGACTGGAATATTCCTGAGTTTTTAAAAGACCTGCTTCGCAGGTTATTTCCGGAAGAAAGAAACATAACCTATACGGAACTCATACGGGAGATGGACCAAGCAATATCGGTGCCCGGACTTTCCAACATGTGGACCATGCCCATAAAGGGAAGAATAGACATGATAACTACCGGAATACAGACACCCCTCGGCATAAAGATTTACGGGGACGACATAAACACCCTCAACGACCTTGCCCAGCAAATAGAACAACTCCTCAAAAATGTTGAAGGAATTATGAGCATATTCGGTGAGCGTTCCACTAAGGCAACCTACCTCGAAATCAGACCCAAGAGAGAAGCTCTCGAAAGATACGGACTTACCGTTTCCGACATAAACATGGCAATCGCACAGCTCTTTGCCAACGCTCCCGCTTCTACCATGATACTCGGAAGGGAGAGATACGGTATAACCCTCGGCATTCCTTTGGATTACAGATACGACCTTGAGAACCTCATGCTACCCCTCAAAGGAAAACTCGTTCCCCTCCCCGCAGTTGCGGACATAGTCAGAACCGAAAGCCCCATAAGCATAAAGTCCGAAAACGGACTGCTTACGAGCTACGTCTTCATAACCCCCAACCCGGAAGTGGACATGGGAACGGTTATACAGCGTGCGGAGAAAGTCCTTCAGGAAAAGCTCCAACTACCGAAGGGATACTACTACGAATGGAGCGGTCAGTTCGAATACTGGAAGAAAGCCCTCGAAAACCTCAAGGTGATAATCCCGCTGGTCATACTGCTCATAGTTCTCTTGGTGTGGTTCACCTTCGGAAGGCTCTTCGAGACCGTTTTGGTTCTCCTAACCCTGCCCGTTGCCACCTTCGGAGGAGTTATGCTAATGTATCTGCTGGATTACAACATTTCCATAGCTTCCATAGCGGGATTTTTGGCACTTCTCGGAATTGCAGCGGAAATGGGAATGGTCATGGTGGTGTATATACAAAATTCCCTCCTGCACACCGCAACCCAGCACGGTGGAAAGATACCCGACAAAAGAACAGCCTTCGAAGCCATATACCACGGAGCGGTTAAGAGAATAAGACCCAAAGCCATGACCTTCTTTGCCATACTTCTCGGACTCCTTCCCATAATGAAGGGACACGGAACGGGAAGCGAGGTGATGTCAAGGATTGCAGCACCCATGGTGGGAGGAATACTGTCCACCTTCATAATAGTCCTCATATTCGTCCCAGCCCTTTACGCAATCTACATGGACTGGACCATGAGAGGCAAAAGGGAAGAGTAAGTGTCAGATTTCCACAGCTATGCCCGTTAAAAAAATAAAAAACTTCGGGAGGTAGGAAGATGCTAAAGCTATTAGCTCTTATTTTGACCGCAGGAATAGTCTTTGCAGACCCTGCACCCCTCGGACTCGAACTCGGCAAGGCTACCGTAAAAGACGCTAAAAAGCTATACAGGCTAAAGGAGAAGGGAATAAACAAGTATAGCCTCGGACCCATGTTCACTGTTCCAATTTCTCAGACCAATATAGAAGGTTTAAAAGAAGCCACCCTAATATTCGACGAGAGAGGGAAGCTCGTTGCAGTAATACTTGAATTCCCCAAGAGTAAGTGGAACGACGTTTACAAGGCTCTACGCAAAAAATACCGCCTCATCAAGTCCAAAATTCCCTTTGTAGGGGACAGGTATGCGGAGTTTAAGGACGGCAAAACATTAATAATGCTCGACGCTCCCCACCTGAGCTTTGACATGTCTCTGGTATATGCAAGAAAGGAGTTCTTAGACGCCTACGACAGAATTACCGAGCAGGAACGCAAAAGAAAAGAAAGCCAACTCCAAAAAGGTCTCTAAGACCCACCCGGCTCCCGCCGGGTTTTTTAAATTTTGTATTTAAAGGAGCATGCGGGGACAAAGATGACCTCAAGTTCCTTGAGTGTGCGATTTCGGATATAAAAGCAATCACTCCCGCAGAGTTGAAGAATTTCCCCCTCATTTTCAGGGATAACCTTCAAGATGCAATATTGGAGGAGATTAGGCAAACCCCTGCCCAAGTGTCGCAATCCCTCATTTTTAGGGATAACCTTCAAGAAAATGAACCATCAGTTGTGTTTATCTATGTTGGTGATAGTCGCAATCCCTCGTTTTCAGGGATAACCTTCAAGCAAAAACAAATATATGTCTTATTATACCCTATGAGTCGCAATCCCTCATTTTTAGGGATAACCTTCAAGCATAATAAGCAATATATCCACAAAGAAAGAGCTTAGTCGCAATCCCTCATTTTTAGGGATAACCTTCAAGAATTGTTCTTGAAAATGGATATATAGATATTGCACTCAGTCGCAATCCCTCATTTTTAGGGATAACCTTCAAGCCTTACAGGTGAGTTCTACCAGCTTCCTGAGATAAGTCGCAATCCCTCATTTTTAGGGATAACCTTCAAGCCTTGCGATAAGGGTCAAGTTAAAATAAAATATATAAAGTCGCAATCCCTCATTTTTAGGGATAACCTTCAAGAAGAATATCCCCATTTTATATAATCTAACTGGTCGCAATCCCTCATTTTTAGGGATAACCTTCAAGGGCACCTTTTTATCTTGTTGAAAATCAATGCCTCAGGAGTGAGAATTGTTCGCAATTAACCTACCTGCTAAAATTTTGCAGAATTATCAATAAATTCCTTCTCGAGCCTCTCTCCCAAGGCTTTGCCTTAAATTTTACCTATTCGGTTGACAAGGAGCCGTGCGGACCCTTGCGTTCCGCTCCTACTTACTCAAGAATTTAACACATTCTCCAGAAATTTTCTATATGATTTTCCCCATAAATTGTGAAAATTAACATGTCCTCTCCTGTCAGATTTTCCCTCCACGGGAAGTTTTTAGATTAATAAATGAAGTATCTCGTAGCCTACGACATCTCGGACAACAGGACACGACTGAAGGTGTCGAGACTGCTTACAAAATACGGATACAGGATACAGCTGAGCGTCTTCTACATTCCCCACATAACTGAGGGAGAGCTTGAAAACTTATACAGGGAAGTCAAAAACATGGTCAATCCCAAGAGGGACAGAGTTTACTTTTACCCGGTGGAAAGGATAGAAGTATTTGAAGGCTATCCCATAGAACCCTGGACCGTAGAGGTGTTATAGATGAGCAGAAGATTTCTCGTGGTATGCACACCTTCCAGCATAAGTAAAACCGGGGAAAGGATAGTGATAAGAAACGGCTTTCGGACCCAGAGCGTTCCCGTCAGATACATAGATGCGCTTCTGATAATGACGAAGGTCTCCATAAGCTCCGAAGCTGTGCAGGTGCTTCTGAGAAGGAATGTTCCCCTCTTCTTCGGCACCCTGTGGGGAAAGGTAAGAGGTTCCCTCATATCTCACGAGCACATGAGTAAGGTAAACAACAGACTCACCCAATACGAAGCCCTAAAAACCAAACAGCTCGAAATAGCTAAACACATAGTTGTAGGAAAAATCCTTTCCGTAGAGAAAAACTTCTCCATAGACCTGAAAACGGAGCTTATGCAGGCAAAAAAGGCTAAGAACATAGGAGAGCTTATGGGAATTGAGGGAACCGCATCGAGGAAGATGTTTGAAGCATTCTCCCGAAACATAAGAGATTGCGGTTTAGAGTTCGAAGGAAGAAGCTACCGTCCGCCTCGGGACCCGGTTAATGCGCTTCTGAGCCTGAGCTACACCTTTGCCCACTCCCTTGCCTACCCCGTAGTAGTCTTCTTAGGATACGACCCATACATATCCTTCCTGCACTCCAAGAGAGGAAGCCACGCCTCCTTCTGCTCCGACATTCTGGAGTTCGTAAGACCTACCCTAACAAAGGAATTGGAAACCGCCCTCCTGTCCAAAACCTTTAAAGAGGAAGACTTCAACAACTCCGCAGGGGGATACTACCTCAAGAAGGAAAAACTCGGAAAGTTTCTGAGCTGGTTTGAAAGCATAAAAGAACAGGTAATTCAGGAAACAAAGGAAGCTCTCCTACAACTCGGAGAGGTTATGAAATGAGCAGGTTTGTGGTCTGCTACGACATATCCTCCAACTCAAAGAGAGTAAAGGTGATGAAAAAGCTAAAGGACAAAGGATTTCACGCTCAGCTCAGCTTCTTCGAAGTAGAAGGCTCATCCGTGAAAGAACTTCACGCACCTCTAAAAAATCTCATCTCCTCCTGCGACAGACTGACCGTCGTTCGTCTAAGCTCCCGAGGGAAGATAAAACGCATAGGTGGCTTGCTGGAAGGCATGGAGTGGGTTCTATGAAAATCTTAATTTTGACGGACCGCTCCGCGGTGTTAGGAAGAAACGAAAATTACATATACACAAAAAGAGGTAAGTTTAAGCTCTCTCGTCTCTCCTGCATAGTAAGCTTCCACCGCATCTCCCAAACCCCGCTCAACATACCCCTTCTGCTCGTAGATGAGAAGGGAGTCAGCTTACTGCACAAACCCCTCAAGCCCCTCCCGGAAGAAAAGGAACTGAGCAAAATCGCCATGAGAAACCTGAGAATTACCCAGAACATCGTTCACAAGTTCGGACATTATGCACAGAACATACGCACTCTTCTGGAACTGCTGAAAATCCAGCCCCTCCTGTATCACACCTTCCTCGCCCTGCTGAGCCTTTACTCCGGACTGGCTCACACCTTCGGAAGCACCCTCAACCTGAAAACTTCCCTCATGGGAGAGGAAATAACAGCCTTCGAAGTCTTTCTACTTCCGCCCACCGCCTATGCGGTCCTTTCCGAATTAGAAGATGTTCTAAAGGAGAACCTGCCCCCTTACAGGGAGCCTCGGGAGTGCGTGAACCTCTTTTTGAGCTACCTGCTAACCAAAAGTGAGTTTATAACCCTGCTGGGGAAATCACTCCTCCGGGACCAGTCTCACCTTTCCGAAGCCCATGGTGGTCTTCCTGCCCACACCCGCAAACTCCCCGAAATGGAGAAGAGTAGCGAGCCACCCCTTGACCTTATCATCTAAACCGTCCAGAGACAGCAAAACCCTGCCCCTGAAACCCGTGGCAAAGCCCATATCGGAGAAGTCAACCCTGCGGGTCCCTATCCACGCCCCAGAGACCTTCACTCCCTTTTCTATAACCTCTCTCAGGTCTATGTCTATTCTGTGGTCCGAAAAAGCCTGCCACTTTCTTATAAGACCCTTAAAAATCAGTTTCGGATCCGGAAGGGGATAATCCGTCCTCCCCCTGCGAAAGGTGGTGGGAGTTATGAATTTCAGCGTAAACCTGTCCGATCCGTGAGCTTCCCTCAAGAGCCTTTCGTAGCCTACCAGGTCCTTTTCCCTTATGAGAGGTTTCTTGGAAACCTTGAGAGGCACCCCTCCCAAACTTACCCGATGCTTTTTGAGCATGTAGCTTGCCAAGAACCTGGGAAAGAGGTCTTCCTTGAGGAAGGATATTTCTATAATGACCCTTCGGGTGGTTGCTTCCTCCTCAGCAGGCAGGGGTTTGACAGCTCCGTCTATGTCGCAAAAGAAGCTCAAGGAAAAAGGTTTTACGGAACTCCCTTCGTGCAGTTCCCGTGCGAGCGGTTCTTCCATAAGTGAGAAGAAAACACCGTGCAAACGGTCCAGGAAAAGCTCCGACACCTTGAGGGGTTCCTGCGGAAAGAGAGAAACCCTGAACCTTACCGGCATAACCGCACCTCAGTAAAAGACCCTTACCTTGTAAAAGGAGAAGAGACCCCTTTCGATTATATCTTTCAGGTCTTCCACTCCGAAAACACCACCTTCCGGTGGTCTGACTTTTAGCTGAAACACAACAGCCTTCGCACCGTGAGGTAGCTTAATGTTTACACGGTTTTGCTCCACCTGCTCTTTCAACAACTCCGAAAGCACCTGAGCGGTAGAAAGATGAGATATGTATGACCTAAAGCCTTCCTCCCTTATAAGCTGAAGCACTTCGTCGAGGGAGACCTCATCAAACTCTACGTGAGCAGGCATCTTTTCAAGCATGTTTATGGAAAAGGCATTCAGCAAATAAATCTTTCCCCTCCCTTCACCCCCTATCCTGTAAACGGGAACATACTCACCTGCTGAAAAGTGATTGAGGATAAAGCACTTATAGTCCTCAAGCATGTATCCCAGAGCGAAGGCAAAGGAGTTGGGAGCTTCTATCTTCAGGTGGACGCATCCGAAATTTTCTCCCCTAAGAAGGTCATTCACCTGACAGGCAGTTTCGAGTAAGTTCCGATTGAGTTTTTCTCCCGAAGGAATGCGCACCAGAAGCCTACCTTCTTTAATTGGTCTTTCGGAAGTGGATATGAAAACCTCCTTGACCTCTCCTCCCGGTTTGAAACTTTCAATAAGCCTTTTTTCCCCTCCACAGGGAAGGTCGTCCTCGAGACTGAGAACTTTTGAGTATCCCTCTCGGTTACGAAGCTCGTAAAAGTCCACCTTCAGTCTTGCTTTAGAAAACCTAACTCCCGCAAGAAAAGACATCATGAGAACCTTAGAGGTAAGAGCGACTTTAAAATCCACCTTACCTTTAAGGCTCGCAAGCCTATGGGAGAGCTTCTCAATCCAGCCCGCAAAGTTTTCAAAGCTCTTCAGTGTATTTTCAAAAGGCTCCGTATAGAAGAGACCTTCATCTATGTGAAAAACCTCTTCCAAGTATTCTTTTTGAAAAGAAAACTCCCTCTCGAAAATCTCCGTGCTCAGTCCACCCCTGCCGGAAGGAAGTATGGCAACGGGAATTGTGAGATTTTCCATAAACTCCCTGAGTTTTTCTATTCTGTTCATACACTCGGAAGGGAACACGAGGGGAACTCTCTCCTTCCGTGCCGTTTCAAGTTTCTCACGCACGTGCTGAACTTCCTCTATGTGTCCTTCCTCAGAAAGAACCCCCGTAAAGGCAAAGTTTTCCGCTTTTTTTCCGAAGGACAAAGCACTGAAGACAGCCAACATAAAGGAGTCGGTTTTAAAATCAAAACCCCTGCTAAAGGTTAAAAAGAACCTCTTATTCGTCAGATTTTCGAGAGCCTTTACGGTCTTTTGGGATACACCCTCTAAGATGAGAGAGGTCTCACCCCCGAGGGGAATTACGAGTGCCTTTGCAAGGAAGGCTTTCCCCCTTTTAGCTACAGGGAAGTAAACCTCGAAGCTCTGTGCGGAAAGTAAGCTCTCAACAGTTTGTAAATCCACAGAAAGCTTGCGGGAGAGGGTGTTTTTGTCTACTTTCTCTTTAACTTCTCTAAAGAGCTTTACCGCATAAAAGTTGGGATTTTCCTCTCCTTCTTTCACAGAGAAGGGAAAAAACTCGAGGACTTCCTTTAAATCTTCCTCCCTCAGGTGAGAACTTCTTCGGATAAGACTCTGTAGGTAGTGCGCTATACGGTTATTGTTTAGCCTTTCAAGCATCTTTGAGTTTTAACCCCCTTTCCAGAAGGGTATAGCTGTATGCCTCCTTCCTCAGAGGCAACTCTATCTTGGAAGGTAGTTCACCCTCGAAGAGGGTTATTTCTTCTCCTTCAACTTCCAGAACAACTTTCTTTTTCTTTCCTACAAGTTCATCTTCGGGAAGTATAACGAGAACCTCGTCTATCTCGTCGTAAAACCACTCGAGACCTTCTACCCTACCCCTCACACCTTCTTGCTCGGAAGCGGAGAGAGGCAACTCGCTTTTGAGTTCTTCCAAAAGAGTGCTAAGCTCTTGAAGAGCCTCCTCCTCAGCTATCTGGGAAGTGAAGACGGCAAACCATCTCTTTGCCTCAAGTCGCTTGAATTCCTCCTTCACTTCTCCTACCATACCTCCGTCCCCTTCCTCTTCTCCCCTTGCCACTCTCTTCACCCTCTCGAGGGTTTCTCTGCCGACCTCTCCTACCTTAAAGAGGGTCGCATTTCCGAACCTGCGAGTAAAATCTTTCTTCGGAACGTCGAAGCTCAGCTCTGTCTGGACTATGTAGGGTCTTCCCTCGACGAGAACGAGAACATCTCTCGGCGAGGCAAACTGATAAAAGGGAGACATGGGAACGACCTCATAAAAGCCGTTTATCTCTCTGAGCACGAGGAAGGTCATCTCGAGGTTGTCGTAGGAAGGCACTATCTCCACCACGTCCCCGGGTGAGGGGTCTTCAAGAACGCAGGCATTATCTTTAAAGTCCTCAGCCATTATAGGTTTGACCTCTACCTCTATAGGTTCTACCTCTTCCACTTCCTTCTGGTAAAGCATGGATTTATAAAGCTCCAAGAGCTTTTTAAGAGGTGTCATTTTTCATCTCCCTTACATATTTCTGAACGGAGTTTTTCACAAAGCTCTGACAGATATATTTTCGTGTATTTTTCAAACAGCTCTTCTCTAACATTTGCCTCTCTAAAAGCTTTTGCAAGTTTTTTCATAACCTCCCTTCCTTTTCTCCTGAAATCCTGATAAACCGCATCATCGCTTCTGCCTTCCCACAGGCACTTATAACGCTTCGAGTCAAGTTTATAGCATAGATACTTAAACTCCTCCTTTTTAAGGAGCTTCGAGACCAGCTCTTCAAGTTCCAAAAGTTCGACCCTCCTTACATCTTTAAGAAAAACTTCCATATTTGAACCCGACAGGGTTCTATCCGCATCTTCCTGGGGGTCTCCCGTTTTGATGTCATCTTCCAAAACCGTTTCCACACTACGATTGAGCTTGTTGAAGGTGTCGTAGAGGAAGTTTCTTACGGTTGTTGCAAGATACGCTTTGAGCTTTTGGTTTCCGTCTAAGAGATTTTTAAATCTTTCCCTTTTACTGAGTATGTGAACAAAAAGTTCCTCTACCAGATACCCGAGAACGTTCTCTCCTTGGGGAAGTCTTCTACCTATAAGGTTCAGGATATTCGTTTCTTTCCCCCGCTCAAGAGCTATCCCCTCAGCCACCCCTTTGAGCATACCCGCAAGATAGCTTGCAAGTGCCTTATACTCCCTTTCACTTATGTTGCCATTTAAGAGTCTCTCCAAAAGTTGCCTCAGTCTATCCTCTTCCACCTCTCAAGCTCCCTTTGAATAATGCCCTCGACAACCTGCGGGATTGCCTCCCCAGAACACACACCACATACCACGCTACCCTCTTGCAAGAACATCCTGTTTATTCTCAAAACTATCCAGCAGTCGCCGTCAAATATTCTCTTAAAGAGCTTTCCTTTTTCCTCGAGCTTAGAACAGGGGAGTTCGTCTCTGAGGTCGCACTTTTGAAAGTCCACCTCCGGGGTGTTGTCCTCTATACCGTATTCTTTGTCTCTCCTGCACCTGAACATGTAGCTACTTTTAGAGAAGAGGATAAAGTAAACGTATTGAGGGTCCGTGTGCACCACCATGAAGGGACGGTGTTTAACAAGGTTCCAGCCCCGAGAATGAAAAGGCTCTATAGTTTTCCAGAGTTTTTCCTCCTCATACCATCCAACCGCATACTTGGGGAAGCCTTTTTCCACCTCAGTGAGTCCCGCCTCCCTGAGTATGTCCCCCAGCCTAAGCGCCACACGAATATTATATTCACTTAGTATGAAACTCCTTTGGCTTCACGGATTGTCCTGTAGCGGGAATACCCAGTCCTTCCTCTGTGCTGAGAACCCCACCGCAGGTGAACTCTTGAGCAGGTTCGAAGTTTTATACCACCCTGCGGTCAGCTGGGAAGCGGACGAGACGGAAGTGGTCAGGAAGGTGCTCACCTCCTCCGAGCCTTTAGACGTTTTCATACTCGAGGGTTCGGTAGGACCGGGAGCGAGAAAGATAGCGGGAAAGGAGTTCAAGACTGTCGTCAAAGAGATTGCGAGAAAGTCGAAGTTCGTTATCGCCTTGGGAAACTGTGCGGTGTTCGGAAACATTCCCGCAAAGCGAAGCCCGGAAGTTAAAGGTTTGCAGTTCAGGTTCTCGGAAGAAGGTGGAGTTTTAGGAAAAAATTACCGCTCTCTGAGCGGTCTTCCGGTTATAAATCTCTCGGGGTGTCCCGCTCACCCCTCCTGGCTCAGCTTCGTTCTGCTATGCATACTGGAAGGTGGTAAGCTCAAGCTTGACGAGAAGGGAAGACCCGTAGAGATATACGCATACCTGACCCACCACGGATGCCCACGCAACGAATATTTCGAGTGGAAGATAGAAGCGGAAGAACTCGGCAAGAAGGAAGGCTGTCTCTTCTACCACTTCGGGTGCAGGGGACCCATGACCCACTCCCCTTGCAACAGAATTCTGTGGAACGGAGTAAGCTCCAAAACGAGAGCGGGTATGCCCTGCGTGGGATGCACCGAGTTTGACTTCCCGCGGGAAGACATGTTTCGAACCAAGCACGCCATGGGAATTCCCGAAGAACTACCTCTCGGAGTCTCCAAGAGGGGATACATACTACTTGCGGGGGTTGCCAAGACCTTCGCTCCGGAAAGACTAAAAAAGAGGCTTATAGATGAAAATCAGTAAAAAGGTTCTCGGAAGAGTAGAAGGAGAGGTGGAGCTTAGGCTCCGCTGGAAAAAGGGGAAGGTGGAAGATGCCTTCGTCATCGCTCCCAATTACAGAGGCTTTGAGGAAATTCTCAGGGGAAAACCCTATTTGGACGCACTCATCATCACCCCGAGGGTCTGCGGTATATGCGGACACGCCCACCTTATTGCCTGCGTGGAAGCCATAGAGAGCGCATACCGCAAAAAGGGAGCTGAGGTCAAGCTTTCCCAAAAGGCTACCCTTATAAGGGAATTAACCTTAAGCTGTGAGCTTATACAGAACCACCTTCGGTGGTTTTATCTATACCTCATACCCGACCTTATAAAACTCGAACCGAGCCTCGGTGAAGAGTATGTTCCTCTGAGAGGAAAGCGCTGGCACGAAGCCCTTAAGGCAAGCAACTTTGCCACAAAGGTGATAGCCCTATTCGGTGGACAGTGGCCCCACACCTCTTACGCCTTCCCCGGTGGTATCACCTGCGACCCCACGAGCTTCGAGGTTATGCAGGCAAAGGAGTTTCTTAGAAGTTTAAAAACCTCCCTGGAAGACTTCCTTACAGGCATGAAACTTGAGGAGTATGTAGAGCTTAAAGGAAGAGACTTTCTTACGAAGGTGAGCGGAGACATAGGAAAGTTTGTAGAAATTTCCTTTTCCCACGGTCTTGACAGGGTAGGTAGCTCTTATCACAGGTTCCTCTCTAAGCACGGTGTTTTATACCACAGACTCTGCAAGTTTGACCCCTTAAAGGTTAAAGAGTCCAACGGAAAGGGATACTCCTGGTCTAAAACCGCAAGGTATAACGGCTATCCCTTCGAAACGGGACCTCTTGCCCGCCGCATGACCACCGCCGACAAAACCTTCAGGTATCTGAGCAGAAAGTTCGGGGACTCGGTTATGGTCAGGGTTCTGGCAAGGCTCGACGAGCTGGTGAGGCTGACCTTACGATCTCTCCAAATCCTCGAGGAGATAGACTTGAGCCAGCCTTCCTGGGAAAAACCTCCGGTGGACATAGATACATTCAGCGGGAAGGGTATAGGTGTTGTGGAAGCTTCGAGGGGAACTTTAATTCACAAGGTCGAGATAGAAAAAGGCAGGATAAAGAGCTACGACATAATAACGCCTACGGTATGGAACCTCGGTCCCAGGGACGATAACTTCCTCGGAGTGGTAGAAAAAGCCCTAATAGGACTCGACTCCGAGCTTAAGGCGGAGATTGTGCTCAGGAGCTTCGACGTGTGTTCGGTCTGCACCTCCCACTAAGCCCTTGCAAACTTTTTTCTCTTGGAGAAGACGAACTCCCTTACGCCTTCAATGTCTCTCGTGTTCAGTATAAGTTCCGGCGGTGCCCAGCCTCTTCTTGCTATTCCAACTCCCACCTTCATGTAAGGAAGATGAGCGGTAGAGTGAGCGTCCGTTACTATTGCCATGATTACGCCTTCTTCAACGCATCTCCTTATGTTTTCCGGAGAGAGGTCTATGCGAAAAGTGTTTATCTCGAGAGCGGTTCCCGTTTCCTTGGCGGTCTGAATAACTCTATCCATGTCCAAAGGATAGCTTTCCCTCTGTCCCGGAGACTTGCCGGTGGGGTGTCCTATGAGGTTAACGTAGGGATTTTCCATAGCTTTGAGTATTCGGTAAGTATTATCCTGATTGAACCTCGAGTGTATGGAAGCCACCACGAAGTCAAACCCCTCTAAAATCTCGTCGGGAAGGTCCAAGCTCCCATCGGGGAGTATGTCCACCTCACAGCCTTTGAGTATGTAAAAACCTTTCTCGTTATAAACTTCGTTCAGCTTATCTATAAGTTTCCACTGCTCCTTATACCTTTCGGGAGTGAGACCGTTCGCCACCCTCGCACTCTGGGAGTGGTCTCCTATAACTATGTATTGGTATCCCATGCGGAAGGAAAATTCCACCACCTCCTCGAGGGGGTTTATCCCATCGCTCCAGTTGGTATGCATGTGAAAGTCTCCCCTTATGTCCTCAAGCTCTACTAAGGTCGGTATCTTCCCTTCCAAGGCAAGCTCTATCTCTCCCCAGTTTTCCCTTATCTCGGGTGGAATCCACTGCATACCTACAAGCTCATAAACCTCCTCCTCCCTCTCGCCTCCTACCCTCTCTCCCGTGTCCGCCTTGAAAACTCCGTATTCGTTCACCTTCAAACCTTTCTCCTTGGCTATGTCCCTAACCCTTATGTTGTGCTGTTTTGAACCTGTAAAGTATTGAAGAGCCGCTCCCCAGCTCTCCGGCTCCACCGTTCTGAGGTCAACCTGACGACCGTTCTTTAAGACAACGCTGGACTTTGTTTCACCCTTTGCGAGGATTTTCTGAACCTCGGGATACTTGACGAAGTGAGCGTGAACCTTTGACCAGTCCCTTTTGTCCGCAGAGACGAGTATGTCTATGTCCCCTATGGTCTCCTTCATCCTGCGGAGGCTTCCCGCAACGGATATTTCCTTCAGTCCAGGGGCTTTTTTCATGTATTCCACCACGTCCTGTGCCATGGAGTATGCCTCTATAAGGGGTATCCTCTCCTGAGTGCTCTTCCAAAGCTCTATCCCCTTGAGTATGTTCTCCACCTTTTTTGGTCCGAAACCGGGTAGCTTCGCCAGACTGCCATCTTTTAAAACCCTCATAAAGTCCTCTTTCGTTCTCACCCCCAGCTTTTCGTAGGCTACCTTAAGGGTCTTAGGTCCTATACCGGGAACATCCATAAGTTCTAAAAGGTCTTCGGGAACACGCTTTCTCAGGTCTTCATACTTTTTTACCGTTCCGGTCCTCAAAAACTCCTCTATCTTAAGAAGTGTGGAAGACCCTATCCCCGGCAGTTTAGAGAGCTTACCGCTCCTGTAAAGTTCCTCTATATCCTCCGGAAGCTCCGAAATCAGGTTTGAAGCTCTCCGATAGGAGCCTATACGGTATGGATTGTCCCCCAAAAACTCCAAAATGTCCGCTATCTTTTCAAATATCCTCGCAAGTTCTTTGTTCTTCCTGTGCATATCCTTAATTTAAGGTCAAAATTCCAGAAAGCATCGGGGATTAGGTTTATCATAATATTCTTAACTTCCTAATAGGAGGACGGAGGAATGGAAGTTGACCTCGTGATAATAGGAGCCGGAAGCGGAGGATACGAAGCGGGAATATACGCCTACAGGAGAGGGATGAGGACAGTTCTGGTTGAACTCTCCCCCGAGTCGGTAGGAGGAAACTGCCTCAACAGAGGTTGCATTCCCTCCAAATACATGAGACACGGAGCCTACCTTATCGACAAGTTTGAGAAGATGCCCGAGTGGGGAATACTTCCCAAAGGTTTTGACATAGACTATAAGAAGCTCAAAGAGGGAAGGGACAACGTAGTCATAACCATAAGGGAAAACTTTAAGAAGTTCGCCCAGCAGATAAACCTGCCCATAATTTACGGAAGGGGAGTCGTAAAGGACCCCAACACCGTCTTTGTAGAAGGTGCGGAGGAGACCATAAAAACGAAATTCATACTCGTTGCCACAGGTTCGAGACCAGTTGCGGTCGGAAACCTCGTTCCTGACGGAAAGTCCGTGGTGGATACGGACCAGATATGGGACATAGACTTCGTCCCAAAAAAGGTTCTCATAGTAGGTGGTGGAGCGGTAGGAGTAGAGTTTGCCTACATATTCAGAAAATACGGCTCCAAGGTGGTGCTCGTAGAGCTTCAGAGGAGAATACTTCCCGTTGACGACATACCCGAGGACTCGGGAAGGTATCTCGGCAGGAAACTGAAACAGCTCGGGGTGGACATAAGGACGAAAACTACCGTTGAGAGTTGGGAAAAGACGCCTGACGGCGTGAAGGCAAAGCTCTCCGACGGAACCGAAGTGGAAGCGGACTTTATACTCCTTGCGGTAGGCAGAAAACCCACAACCCAGGGTTTCGGCTTAGAAGAGGTCGGAGTAGAAATGGACCAGAAAGGCTTCATCAAAGTCAACGAGTTCTCCCAGACCACCGTTCCCAACATATACGCCTGCGGAGACGTTACCTCACCCCTTATGCTCGCCCACAAGGCTATGTATGAAGGAAAGATAGCGGTAAACCACATGCTCGGTGGAACGGACTGGAAAAGAGACGACCGGGTAATTCCCAAAATCATATACTCCGCCTTCGAAGTCGCGAGCGTAGGACTTACCGAGGACCAAGCTGAGGACGAAGATTACGAAGTTCTGGTAGGAGTTACCTCCTTCGTAACGAACCCCAAGGCTATGGACGACGGGGAAAACGAAGGTTTCGTAAGGATTGTGGCGGACGAGGAGACCGGCGAGATACTGGGGTGCCACATAGTAGGACCCCATGCGGGGGAGCTTATACACCAGGTAGTGCACATGATAAGGGACAGAAAGAACGTGGAGTTTGCCTCCAAAACGATGTATTCCCACCCTTCCCTTTCGGAAGCCATAGGACAGAGTGCCTCGGAGATACACTACGGACCTATAACCTGGGTAAAGAGGTAAAGCTATAATCTTTACATGCCAAAAAACGACCTAATCCTCCGCTCCATCAGAGGAGAGCGCATAGAAAGGTTTCCCGTCTGGCTTATGCGACAAGCCGGCAGGTATATGAAGGAGTATAGACACTTCAGAGCCATGGAAGACAGCTTCATGGACTTCTGCAAGAATGTGGACTTAGCGGTAAAGGTTTCTCTTTTACCGTTGGAACTGCTCCGTGTGGATGCGGTAATAATCTTCTCCGACATACTCGTCCCCTTGGAGCCTATGGGTGTGAAAGTTGAATTTGTGGAAGGGGAGGGACCGAAGCTCACCTGGAGCGGTAAGTTAAAGGACCTCAAAAAGTATGACCCTTCGGAAAACGCTTACGTCTATGAAATCATAAAGAAGGTCAAAGAAGCCCAGCAGGAAGTCCCCGTCATAGGTTTTGCGGGAGCACCCTTTACGCTGGTAAGCTACATGCTCGAGGGAAAGTCGAGCAGAGACTTTCGGAAAACCAAACTCTTTATGTGGGAAAGGGAGTTCGACTTTAAAAACCTCATGGAGAGGATAACGGAAGCGGTTCTTCAATACCTGACAGCTCAGGCTCAGGCGGGAGCGGACATACTCCAGATATTCGACAGCTGGACCTCCTTCCTGAGCAGAAACGACTACGAAGAACTTGTCTTTCCCTATGTTGAAGAGCTGATACACCGACTGAAAGAGAAAACGGACGTGCCCGTCATATACTTCTTCAAAGGTTCTTCCTCCTTTATAGACCTTGCCCAGAAAACGGAGGCGGACGTTCTCTCGGTGGACTGGAGCCTCGACCTGTCTCTGACCATGCTAAACAGCGACAAGGTATTTCAAGGAAATCTCGAGCCTTCGGTTCTGTATGCAAAGGAAGACATTATAAAGTTCAAAACCTTGGAGCTTCTAAGGAGCATACCCCGCAGGAGCGGATACATATTCAACCTCGGACACGGTCTTGCCCCCGATATGGACTTTAACAAGGTAAAACTCTTAGTGGACACGGTCAGAGGATATACAATTAATTGAGTGATGCTCAAACTCAAGTTTAACTCCGAAGGACTTATCCCCGTAATAGCACAGGATTACAGAACCGGTGAGGTTAGAATGCTCGCTTACGCTAACGAGGAAGCTGTAAGAAAAACACTCCAAACCGGCTACGCACACTACTACTCCCGTTCCAGAAAAGAAATCTGGAAGAAGGGAGAAACCTCCGGAGAGCTTCAGAGGGTAATAGAGGTCAGGATAGACTGCGACGAAGACGCTCTCATCTATGTGATAGAGCAGGAGAAGAATAGAGCCTGCCACACGGGAAAGAGAAACTGCTTTTTCCGTAAGATAGACGGAGAGGAAGTAAAAAAACCCCTCCCTTTCGAAACCCTCCAGAGGCTTCAGGAAGTGATACGGGACAGGCTTGAGCACCAGCCCGAAGGTTCATACACGGTTAAGCTTGCCAAAGAGGGTATAGATAGAGTTCTGCAGAAGTTCGGAGAGGAAGCGATAGAGGCTTTAATAGCCATAAAAAACGGCGAGAAGAAGGAAATACTCTACGAAACTGCGGACATGCTATACATGCTCACCCTTGCCTTGACTATGAGAGGTATTGACTTAAAAGAGGTAATGGAAGAGCTGGCAAAGAGGATGAAGTAAAACTCAGGCTACCTCCGCAACCTCCTTTCTGCCCTCCTTAAGCCACCAGAAGCTAACCTCGAAGAGCTTGGAAATATACACCAAAGTTGCGTCGCAAGGCTCGAGCTTGCCGCTCTCTATCTCCTCAACCCTGCCTGCGGGTATGCCTATTCTCTTAGCGAACTCCTCAACGGAGAGACCTCTCTCTTCCCTTAGCCTCCTTATCCTTTCTCCCACCATCTCGCACCCTCCTTAGATAGTTTTTATATATATTATAAGCTTACTCCCTCTTGGCTCCGAGCGGTTCACCTATCTTTACCAGACCCGTTTCCGTTATCTCGAGGTAATGGGTCTTCGTATCGTGCCCGCACAGGCGACAGCCGTCTATCCTGAACAGTCTGACTATGTCCCCGATAGGTTTCCCGTATAAGGCGGATTGGCTTTTGGTCATTATTAGTTCCTTTGCAAGCACCATGGTGCAGTCAACTATGTGGCTGACCGCATAACCTCCCGCAGCTTCCGCAGAAAGTTCCTCATGTCCGCTCCTCTTTTGGGATACGAAGATAGCGGTCTGATACCACTTTTTCATAAAGTTAAAGAGCTGTCGAACCACAGTTCTTGCCAGCATCTCTTTGGCTTCATACAGACCCGTAACCGAGTCTATAACTGTGTGCCTGACCTTGTAGTTCTTTATTGCAAAGGCAAGGGTCGCAAGGAGGTTCGGTATGTTGTCTCTGAGGCTTGTATGGCTCGCAGCGTCTATGAGAACAATCCTGTTCTCTATCTCAGAAAAGTCTATGCCCATGGCTGTGGCTCTTTCCTTCAGACCCATGGTAACGAAGGGAGCGGGACTTTCAACGGTTATGAAGGCTACCACGTCTCCCCTTTCTGCCTGCTTGACCGCATACTGCTCTACCATAAGGGACTTCCCCGTATCGGACACTCCCGTCAGGTTCACGACCGCATACTCGGGTATTCCTCCCAGAGGCTTCTTAACCACCTTACCGTTCTCTATGACCGTGTGAAAGAAGAGTTCGTCCAGACCCTCCACTCCCGTGGGAACACCTCTGAGCTTAGGAGCCTTCTTTATGGCTTCCCCCGCAACCCAAATACCCTCCTCGACCACCTTCGGCTTTTCATATTCCTCGGAACGGTGATGTTTCTGTTCCATAGTGCTTCCCTCCTTGTGTAAACTATATCATTATTCTATCCGGAGGTTGAAACATGAAAGTTAGAGCATCCCAAGAAGACCTCAAAAAGTTAAATATAGAGTCCGCGGTGGTGCTTCTCTACGAAGGGGATTTTAAGAACCTTTCAAGGCTCGGAAGAGGTATATCCTCAAAGGTAAAAAAGGCTCTCGAACTTGAAAACTTTAAAGGTAAAGAGGGACAAATAGAAAAAATTCCCCTGCCCGGTCAGAGGATAGGACTTGTGTATGCGGTAGGTTTGGGAAAGAAGGAAAAGGTAGAAAGTGATACTTTTAGGAGAGCGACCGCTGTCGCGGTAAAGAGACTTAAGAAGGACGGCGTAAAGAGAACAGTTTTTATCCTGCCTTCAAGAGTAAAGGATAAAGTGTATCAAGCAGTTGCGGAGGGTGCGGTTTTAGGTAGCTACACCTTCGATAAATACAAGTCCAAAAAAGAAGAGGATAAGAAGGAGATTGAGGAAGTCTTTATCTACAACGCTCCGGAAGATGCGGTAAAAAGGGGAGTGATAGTAGCGGAAGCTCAAAATTATGCGAGAAATCTCGTAAACGAGCCGGGGAACGTTATAAACCCCGTAACCCTCGCGGAGGAGGCAAAGAGACTTGCCAAGGAGTATAAACTCCAGTGTAAGGTCTATGACGAGAAGCAAATACAGGAGATGGGAATGCTTGCCCTGTGGAGCGTGGGTAAAGGTTCAGCCACTCCACCGCGGTTTATACACCTAACCTACAAACCCAGAGGGAAAGCCAAGGACAAAATAGTCATAGTGGGGAAAGGTCTTACCTTCGACAGCGGTGGACTCAACATAAAGCCGGGGGACTACATGAGAACCATGAAGATGGACAAGTCCGGAGCCTGTGCAGTGTTGGGGATAATGAAGGTTGTAGCTCAATTAAAACCGAAGGTTGAAGTCCACGGCATAATAGGTGCAGCGGAAAACATGCCTTCCGGAAGCGCTTACAGACCAGACGACATAATAAGAGCCAAGAACGGCAAATACATAGAGATAGACAACACCGATGCTGAGGGAAGGGTTACCCTTGCCGACGCTCTCTCCTACGCTTCCGAGCTTAAGCCTTCAAAAATAATAGACATGGCTACCCTGACAGGTGCATGCATGGTAGCTCTCGGAGAATACACCGCAGGTCTGTTTACCAACTCCCCGAGCTTTGCACAGGAGATAAAGGAGTCAGCCAAAGAGGCGGGAGAAAGGGTATGGGAACTCCCGATGGATGACGAGAGGCTCAGAAAGAAGATAAAGAAGGGTCCCGCGGACGTGGTGAACACAGGAGGCAGATACGGAGGAGCAATAACAGCCGCTATGTTCCTTGAAGAGTTCGTAGAAAATGGTATAGAGTGGGTTCATCTTGACATAGCGGGTCCAGCTTGGTCCAAGGAGGATTACGGATACTATGTGCCCGGTGGAACGGGATTTGGCGTCAGAACCTGCGTGGAATACATAATGAGCATAGAGGAGAAGAAGTAAGTGAAAGTTGTCATAGTCGGTAACGGTCCTGCAGCTGCAAGTGCCATAGAGGCTTTTAGACGGGTTGATAAGGAGAGTGAGCTGATAGTTCTCTCTGCGGAAAAGCACCCTACATACGCTCCCAACTGCATGGAAAATGTGATAAGAGACGACATACTACCTCAGGCTCTCTTCTACAAAGGGGGAGAAAAGTTTTACGAAGAACACAAGGTAGATTTCAGACCCGGGAAGGAAGTGGAGCGTATCGACAACAGGAGGAAGGTCGTTATCGTAAAAGGCGGGGAAGAGGTCTCCTACGACCGATGCCTTCTTGCTGCGGGAGCTTATGCCTTCGTTCCCCCAATCGACGGGATAGAGCTATCCGGTATCACTACCGCAAAGACCCTCGACGAGGCGAGGCAGATAAGGGAATGGGTGGTATCGGGAAGAGTAAAGAGAGCGGTTATAGTCGGAGGGGGTCCTATAGGGATAGAGGATGCGGAAACCTTACACCACATGGGTGTCCAGGTGTCCGTGGTGGAAATATTCGATAGGGTTCTACCTAAGATGCTGGACCACGAAATGGGAAGGTTATACGGAGAAACTTTGAGAAAAGAAACGGGAATAAGCATATATACGGACCATCAGGTTGTAGCCTTCCACGGTAAGGATTGGGTGGAAGCGGTGGAGATAAAGCGGAGGGGTTCCGACAGGAGCTTCTTTATAGAAACCGACATGGTGATAGTTTCTACGGGGGTGAGACCGAGGACATACTTAGTGGAGGGAACCGACATAAAAATCCACATGGATAAAAAGCTCGGAAGACCTATCGGTGGAATTCTCGTTGACGAGCACCAGAGAACCTCGGACCCAGATGTGTTCGCTGCGGGGGATATAGCTTCGGGCATAGATGTTTGGGGAAATCACAGATGGATAGCTCTATTCCCACCCGCTCAGCAGGCGGGTTATGTAGCCGGGTTCAACTTGGCGGGTAGGGAGGTCAAAAACCCGGGTCTGGTGGATTACAACGCTGTGAAGACGAGAACCGTTACCGCTGGGTCCGGTGGACTTTTTGAGGATGCGGACGATAGCATAACCGTGGAGAGCGGAAATTACCTCATAAAGGTTTTCTTCTTAGAAGGCAAGGTCAGGGGGTATCAGTTCGTCGGAGTTCCCAAATACCCGAGATTGAACAGAAACAATCCCTTACTTAGAGCCTTCACACCTAAGATAAAGACCTGGGAGGAAAAGGTGCTTGCGGACAAGGGTTTTGGTCTGGAGGCTTCTGGAGTTCTGTTTCACTTTTTCTTGAAGCTAAAACGCACCATGAACGAAGTTTCCAAGGAAATGGTGGAGAGAATGCTCATCAGGGCTTTGGCTAATCCTTCTCAGGATGTTCCTCTGTTAGTTTAAATACCTCTACCCTGTCCTTACCCTTCCTTTTGGCTTCGTAGAGGGCTTCGTCCGCTTTCTTTATGAGGCTTTCTATGTCCTCTCCCGGTTCGTAGAGAGCTATACCTACACTGACGGTGGTCCAGACATCCTTACCGTTTACGTGAACCTTTGAGTTTCTGAAGCCTTCCCTTATTCTTTCCGCAACCATTACCGCTCCCCTCTCGTCCGTTCTCGGTAGCATTATCACGAACTCTTCACCACCGAACCTGGCGGGTATGTCGGAAGAACGAACGCTCCTCTTTATGACGTCCGCAAGGCTTTTTAAAACCAAGTCCCCTACATCGTGTCCGTATTGGTCGTTTATCCTCTTGAAGTTGTCTATGTCGAGCATTATGAGCGCAAGGGGTTCTTTGTATCTTTTGGCGAGGTCCATCATTCTCTTTGCCTCTTCCATGAAGAACCTTCGGTTGCTCAGTCCCGTCAGAGGGTCCGTGTAAGCCATTTCCTCGAACCTGTTCTTTTCCACCTGGAGTTTGTTTATCGTGTCCTCGAGTTCCTGAGCCATGGCAAGTATGGCTCTTTTCAGGTAGAAGAGTTCGTCCCTCGCTCTCTCCCTTTTGAGCATCTCGTTAAGTTTGGGAACATCGGAGAAGTCGAGGTCTTTGAACTTGTTGGTTATCCTCCTAAGAAGCGATACCTCTTTGACTATCCTGTTGAAGAGAACGAATAGTATGAGGGACAAAACCACCACGAGGGTCAAGGTGTATCCGAGGAATATCAGGGGTGTGAATAGGGCTTCCCTGAGTATAGGTGAGAAGTCTCTCAGGAAGACAACTCTTCCCACGGGGATTTCGTTCCTTATCACCACGGGGAAGTCCATTATGAGGGTCTTGAACCCTTCCGTAAGCTTGTATCCCGTGGAGTTTTTAACTTCCCGAATTACTTTCGGGTTGAAGTTTCCTTCCACGACGAAGTCGTCTATTACAAACCTATCCTTTATAAATCTGTCGAAAAACTCGGGATTTTCTTCGGAGAGCCTCTCGAGGACCACCCTGTCGTAGAGGATAAACCAATCGAGGTTGTTCACGTTTGCGGTGAAGTTCACCACTTTGTAGAAGCTGGTTCCGTAGAATACGCAGTTTTCAACCCTACCTATGAGGAGTCCTTCTTCTCTCAGAAGTATGTATGTTCCCGACCTGCGGGGCTGGCACTTTTGGAGCTTGATAACCACGTCGTCCGCTCCCTGAGCGAGGGTTCTCTGGGCAAAGGAGAAGGTTCTTGCAACGCTGTCATAGACCTCTTGAACGTTGTCCTGCATGTTGTGGTAGGCGATGAAACCGAATATGAGTATGGTGATAAGGGAGAGGGAGAAGGAGACCAGAAAGGTGCTCAGTATTAGCTTGTTTCTGAGGGACATTACCTATAATATTCAAGCATGTTTATACTCTTCGGGGGGAGCTTTGACCCCGTTCACACAGGACACATAATCCTCGCAAGGGACGCTATGGAAGCTGTAAAAGCCCGTAAGGTGGTGTTTATGCCCGCTTATCACGCTCCCCTGAAGGAAGGGCACGGGGCATCACCCGAAGACAGGCTAAAGATGTTGAAGCTCGCTCTCGAGGGGGAGGAGGGCTTTGAGGTGAGCGATTACGAGATAAGGAGGGGTGGAATTTCCTACACGGTGAGCACTCTCAGACATCTGAACAGGGAGTTGGGAGGAAAACCCTACATGCTTTTGGGAGCGGACAGCGTTCTCAGGCTTCACCTTTGGAGGGAACCGGAGGAGGTTCTCCGTCTCTCGATATTGCTGGTGGCGGACAGAGAGGGCAAGGGAAAGGAGGTCAGGGATTACCTCAAGGAGAAGTTTCCCCACCTCGAGGAGGGACGGGATTACATACTCCTTAAGACGAGGAGGATTGACATCTCCGCAACGGAGATAAGGAGGAGGATAAGGGAAGGCAGGAGTATATACTGCATGGTGCCGGACAGGGTGAGGGAATTCATAGAGAGGAAGGGTCTATACAGGTAATCAGAAAGGAAACTCATCTTCCGGGAGATTTTCGAGGGGTCTTTCCCTCCGCTCACTGCCACCTATTTGCCTTTCTATACTCTCTAAGAGGCTTATCAACTCGCTCAGGTTTCTCTTTCCGAAGTGAACGCTGAGAGCGTTTTTAAGAACCTCGTCCTCGAGTTCCGTGAGCTTCCTGAGCATGACTCTTAGCTTTCTGAATTGGGGTTCCGTGAAGGGTTCCGTTGGAAACTCACCGTGTCCCAAATACTTCCTGAGTTTAAGGTAGAGCTGGGCGAGGGCTACGGAGTCCTTGAGGTTATAAAGGGCTATGGTTTCGTAGTTTCCCTTATAAAATTCCTCCGCAACCTTGCTCCCGTCTATTATGTCCTTGGGCGTGTGTATGTTGAACTTCCTGCATATAAAGTCGAGCCTGTATTGTTTGCTCTTCTCCCCGTTGGAGAGAAAGGTCATAAGGTCAATGTGTCTATCCCTCAGCATAGAGGCGGGGAAAGTCAGGTCGTGAAGCATGGACCTTATCTTCAGTATGTATCCGTCGAACTTCTGACCGTTGAAGCTGACCAAAAGGTCGCAGTCCTGAACTCTTTCCCAGAACCTTTCCAGTATCCTCTTTTCGAGGTCGTAGAGTTTTCCCTCCACAAAATCTGCCACGAGGGGTTCGTATTCAACCTCCAAAGACCTGCCTTCAGCATAAAAGACCTCTTCCACCCTGGGAGAGGACCCCAAGCCTGCCATGTATAGGACGAAACCCTTATCGATACCTCCGTCGCTCACATAAACCCCGGACACGGAAACCACGAACAGGGTGAAGGGATTGAAGGAGAACTCCTTAGTAAACTCCTCCTCCGTTTTGTCCTTTTTGCCTCTGGACCGAAGATACTGGTAATCCCTGTAATTTATGCCGTTAAAGTCGGGAACCGTCTCTATGTCAAAGGCAAGAACCCTCACCTTTCTCCCTCCTCTAATATAATTTAACAGGATGAAAGACCTCTCCCTTATAGTAAAGGAAAACGAGCACCTGTCGGGCAAAACATGGCTCTTGAGGCTCGAAGCTCCCCAGATAGCTCAGGAAGTTAGGGGCGGGCACTTCCTGATGTTGGAGGTTTCCAAAACTTACGACCCCATGGGAAGGAGAGCCTTTGCGGTGGGAGACGTTAGGGGAGAGGAACTGCTGATATTCTACGACGTGGTGGGCAGGGGAACGAAGCTCATGACGGAGCTAAAACCCGGAGACAGGGTCAGTTCCTTCGGACCTCTCGGGAAGAGGCTCTTTGACTACGAAGGGGACAAACACCTGCTCATAGGCGGTGGGGTCGGACTTGCGGGGCTTTCCCTCTTCGGAAAGGAACTCAGGAATATGGGAAAAGAGGTAGTCTTCGTGTATGGTGCGAGGTCCGCTCAATACTTGAGTATGCTCGACTGGCTCAGGGAGGAGGGCTTTAAATACATCCTCTTTACCGACGACGGGAGTGCGGGAAGAAAGGGCTTCGTAACGGAAGTCCTCAAAGAGTTCGGTAGCGAGTGGAAGGTCTCCGCTTGTGGACCCAAACCCATGCTAAAGGCTCTCAAGAACCTTTCCAAGGAAACCGGGCACACCCTATACATGTCCCTCGAGGAAAGAATGGCTTGCGGTTGGGGGGTGTGTTTGGGCTGTGTGGTCAAGGACCCCGAAGGGTATTACCGCAGGGTGTGCTACGAGGGACCGGTCTTTAAGGCTCAAGAGGTGGTCTTCTGATGTTCACGGGACTTGTAGAGGACCTCGGAGAGGTTATAAGTTTAAGGACCGGCTCTGCCGGTGGTATTTTAGAAGTTAAAACCTCCTTGGAAGATATAAAAGTCGGAGACAGCGTGGCGGTAAACGGAGCTTGTCTGACGGCTGTTGAGATAAAGAAAAACTCAATAATATTCGAACTCTCCCCAGAGACCCTGTCCAGAACCAACCTGAAAAGCCTCAAAAGGGGAGAGCTTGTGAACCTCGAGAGGGCGCTCAGGGCGGACTCGAGACTCGGCGGGCACTTCGTTTTGGGACATGTGGACTTTGTGGGGAAAATACTCAGCTTTCGAAACCTCGGACAGCACAGGGAACTTGTGGTGGAAATACCCCCTGAGCAGGAAAAGTTCTTCGTGGAGAAGGGTTCCGTAGCGATAGATGGGATAAGCTTAACGGTTAACAGCGTAGAGAACCTGAGTATCTCCATAAACATAATCCCCCACACCTACGAGAACACGAACCTAAAGTTCCGCAAGGCGGGAGACGGCGTAAACGTGGAGGTGGACATACTCGGCAAGTATGTGGTCAACTACCTGAGCAGGGCTTCCTCAAATCTTATGGACAAGCTCAGAGAGCTGTTCTAATGGTGATTGTGGGACTCCTTGTGGGTGAAGTATAGGGCGAGGGCTATACCCAAGGCTCCCAACCCCAAGTAAAGCAAGTCCAAGGGCGTTTCATACTCCATCTCTATGGTCTGCTTGAAGAACACGACGATTATGACCATTATGACCACACGACCCAGCTTGGTTTTGAGGTCCTCGAGGTTGGTTATAAAGAGAACCTTCGAGCTTTTGGGGTCCCTTTCCGCAACGTCTATTTTGGATATAAAAAGCTCGTAAAGTCCCAGGGCAAAGATAAGCAGAAAAGTTGCTATGAGGAACATGTCTATAGAAGCTATGGCGGAAGCGACCAGCTTTTTGGAGAGAACCTCGTAATCCAGGGTCTTCATAAACTTCATAAGGGGGAGCAGAACCTCAAAGAGACCTGCAATAAATAAGGCAAAGGCTCCTATTAGGGAGCTTACCACCGCAAGTATAACCAGCAATCTCGATTTCCACAGAAAGGTTTCAAATATTAGCTCTAACTTTTTCATGGTGGATATTATACTTGGCTCATCAAATTAAGGAGAGCTTTTACGTTCAGTTTTGTTCCTTACAGCCTCCTGTTTCACAGCCTCGCTTACAATTGAGCGAAAGTAGTTCTTTACCTCTTCCCAAGCACAGTCTATATCCTCATAGCTTTCATCCTCAGCATCCTCAAAATATGTAAGAGCACGCAGAAAAATACCGAAGTTCCACGAAGGATATTTAATAGCAAGAGCTTTTTCTAAGTTCGAGAGGTTCCATCCATGTTTCCGCATCAAGAACCATAAATCAAAGAAATCCTTTTTACTTACTCTTTGAGCTATGGCAACAGCTTTCATCGAAGCAATGTCTATATCCGAGGCAAGGAAAACATTATCTTTGTAAAGCTGTGCTTTTTCTATGAGAGAAACATTGTATTTGAAAAAAGATACCTTTACTCCTTCTGGTTTTGAGAAAAAGATAAGCGTGTCCGATTGTGCTACTAAAAGTAAAAAAATCTAAGTCAACGGAAACCCTGTGGTTATACCTTATAGCCAGAGCTGTTCCACCAGCAAGGTAGAACCCTTCAGTAATTCCAGACTTTCCCAGCTTCTCTAAAGTTTGAAGAACGTGCTTTGGCAATCTCCTCATCGCTCACTTCCAGAACAAGGCTCCAAAAGGATACATTCCTTTCGTCAAATCTGTGTATGTATTTGAGGAAAGTTTCCCTCAAGAGTCTTATCTCGTAGTCCTTCAAGACCTTTCTCGGGTCATCGAAAAGCATACGTCTTATCAAAACTTCCCTCTCGCTTCTAACCCCGTCCCAAGTAAAGTTCATGAGATTAATTTACATTTTCTTTTTCCTAATACAATTTAGGTTCCTTTTAACGAGCCACCCCCTTTATAATCCAGGGGAATAGGAGGGAAGAGAGTCCCGCACTTAGGAAGAGAAGTAGGAACTCCTCCTCCTTTAAAAGTCCCGCAGACCTCCCTATCTCCGCTCCCGCAATCATCAGGGTAAAGGGGTAAGCGAGGAACAGAGCCGTAAGGGGCAACTCCCTCGGAGAAAAGCCTGCAGGAAGAAGAAGGAAGGAGGGCAGAAGTCTGACGAGTAGCATCAAAACTATGAGAACAGCCACTCCCTTGAGGGTCTCGAGGTTTAGACCGCTGAGGTCCATCTCCATGCCTGTCTTTATGAAAAAAATGGGTATGAGAAAACCGTATCCTATGGAAGAGAGCTTCTCCTCGAGGTCGTGCTTCTTTCGAACGAAAAAGGAAACCATAGCTCCCGCAAGAAAGGCACCTAAGACAGCCTCTATCCCCGCAAGGTGGGCAAGGACGGAGGCAACGAACATCATCGCAAGGCTAAGCCTGACACCCGCTTCGCTCGGGTCTTCCTCGTAGGTTAGCTTTTTGACCACTTCCGGAAACCACCAGAGCAGGACCTTCATCACACGGAAGAACAGGAAGAACCCTAAAAGGAACAGGAAAACCTCACCCATATCGAGGATAAAGTCCTTTAGGGAGTGAAAGTGCCCCAGCTTTTCCATAAAGGTGAGGGCAAAGAGGCTGACCACCTCACCTATAACCCCCACTATAAGAACCTTTTTAGCAAGGGGACTCGAGAGCATACCCATGTCCTTGAGGGTTGCAACCATCAGACCTATGGATATGAGGGAGAGAATGAGAAAAACCACGGGATTAATTCCCAGAAGGACCGCAATCCCGAGGGATATTCCGAAGATGGATACCGTGTATAGGGTGTAAAGCAAGAGTAACTTTCCCTCTGTTTTTTCGAGCAGGTCAAAGTCTATTTCCAGTCCTGCCAGGAACATCAAAAGGAGAAACCCGAACTCCGCAAGGAAGCTCACCACTTCCGGTGTGGTGGAACTCCCTATAAAGTGTCCGAGAGCAAGTCCGAACAGAAGCTCTCCCACAGGGACGGGCATCCTGAAGGCTCTCGATACGAAGGGGGAAACGAAAGCTCCTATGAAGACCACTATCAGGACAACTTCAACGCTCAAAGCTTACCTCCGGTATGAGAAGGGTCGATAGCTTTGTCCTTTTGGCGAGAAGGTGGGGCGTGTAGGGATTGAAGAGGCTTGACCTCCTGCCGGGAACATACCCAACCGCAAGGAGATTAAACTTACCCTTAAGGAGCTTTAAGGTTTCCCTTACGGGGTTCCCCTCCTTCCTTATAAGCTCTATCTCGAGACCGGAAGAGACTTTGGCTCTCTCTATAAAGGACTTCAAACTCTCAAGGACTTCCTTCTCTTCCTTGCTTATCATCTTCTCAACGGTGGTAACGAATAGGACATAAACCTTACTTCCGAAGAGACGGGCAAAGTCAAGGGCGTTGGGCAGTAAAAAGCCGAGGGCGTCCGTGTTGGCGGATACGAGGATGTTCTCGTAGGGGTTGGACCCCCTCATTAGCAGAGAGGGAACTTTGAAGCTTGAAAATACTTTGTCAACGGGCGAGCGTGAAAAGAACCCACCCTTCTCGTCCTTCAGGAGAACTATACCCGTGTCCTCGGGCAGGCTCTCGGGAAAGCACTTTTCCTTTACCCACTCGCGAACTTTGAGCCTCTCTTTAACGTATTGGGCTTCCTCTCCCTCCGCACACAGGACACCTTTTGTCCCCCACCTCAGAGGGAAGTTGGAAATCCCGCTGGTTAAACTCCCCACGAAAAGCTCGACCTGCTGAGGCTGACCCACGACGAGAAGCCTGTCCCCCGGCTGAATTCTTATGTCCGTTCTGGGGAGTATCACCTCCTCCTCCCTGTATATGAGGGCTATGCGAGCATTCCTCTGCCTGAGCTGGCTCAACTTCATGTAAGAGGCTGGGGAGCTTGGAGTTATAAGGACCTCCACTATCTCTCCTTTCCTCATACCTATACCCACCGGATACTTGACAACTCCCTTCCCCTTGAGAAGGTTCTTAAGAATTGCTCCCAAGACGTCCGGCACGGATACGGTCTCTATGTTCAGCTGACGAAACTCTTTACCCTCCGGTCTTTCCTTGGCTACGAATACGAAAACTCCTTTGAAAGAAAAAGATTTTCTAAGGACCCTCGCTACAGCGAGGGTGGTTTCACTATCTAAAAAAGAAATAACCGCTTCCACCTGAGACAGGTCTATCTCCTTCACCCACAGCTCTATGTCCGTTGCACTACCCTTAACAACGCTGAGGTTTTCCAGGGACTTTTCCTTTTCCAGGAAGGACATGAGCTTTTCTCCCTCCCTCTCCACCACGACCACTTCGGAAAACCCCGCAACTATCTCCGTAATTTCCTCCACATACCTTCCGAGACCGAGGATTACCGTCTTCACCCCTTAAGTCCCTCCTTAAGCTCCTGTGCTATCTCCTTTAAGGCTTGAACACCCATCACATCTCTATCCCTCAAGTGAAGCTTTACCTTCTTTACCCCCCTGAACCTCTCCTCTATCTCCCTCAAATACTCCTCCTCCTGTCTCTTCCTTCGGAGGAAAAACTCCTCTCTAACTCCCTCGGGCAGAACTTTGTTTATTACCATAAAATCCACACCGAGGTGTAAACCCTTAAGGGCTTTCAACATTCTAACCGTTTCCTCTATCGGAAGTCTCTCGGGATTTAGGACGGGAACGAAGGTGGTCAGGTGGGAAAATATCAGCTGAGCGAATTTGGTCAGTCTCGTGCGCCTTTCCTCGAGAACCTCTACGACCCTATCCTCCTTCCGCCTGCCGGAAGCCTCCCAGAAGCTCGACGCTTTTTTTCTCCTTCTTATAAGCTCCTCAAGCCAGGGACCCACCTTAGAGACGGTTCTTATCATCTGAAGAGTGTGTCCCGTTGGAGCGGTGTCTATAACGAAGTGGTCGTATTCTTCCCAGCGGGACAGGATAACCTTCGAAAGCTCCTCCACCACTGCGGATTCTTCCGCTCCCGGGGCCTCCTCAACGCTCCTGAAGACCTCCTCCACCTCTCTGACAGTATCCGGACTCATGACCTGAGATACGACCTCGATTGCACGCTCTACATACTCCCTGACTACCCTCTCGGGCTGGATTTCCAAGAGGTCGAGGTTAGAAACCTCGGTGTCAAAGATGTCCGACAGGGAGTGAGCGGGGTCGGTAGATATGAGAAGAACCTTCTTGCCTTCCTGAGTGAGCATAAGGGAAAAAGCTGAAGATACGGTGGTCTTTCCTACCCCTCCCTTTCCGCCGAAGAATACGACTTTTTTCTCTTCCATTAAGAAAAGTTTAAACGGATGGGGGGTGTTTTTGTAAATTCGGAGACCATCTGCAAGAGGTCTGCGGAAGTTTTGAAGTTCTCAGGATACTTAAGCTGAAGATACTTTATGTTAACCCCCAAATCTTTCATAGCCTTAACTACCGCATGAACCTTTTCCGGTGGGGGTATAAAGGGTGCTATAACTCCTATTTCGTCTCCCCCGAGCCTGAATATGACTGGAGATGTTATGTCGAGTATGTCCACCTTCATGAGTTTTATTATCAAATCCCTTATGTCGTGCATACCGCAACACTGCAGGTTTATAAAGTTAACGAGTTTAGTCAGAACCTCGTTCCCCCTCTCCCAACCGAACTTGGTGTTTATCTCAAAGAGGTTTTCTACGTCGAAAACGGTAAAGCAGAAGGGTTCCCCTTTGTCTATGAAGGCTTCGAGGGTGGGTAAAAATAAGTCTCCCTTTATGGCTCCGGTAAAGTCCATGTAGTAAAAGCTCCACCTTATTTTGTCCAGCTCCGAACTTATTTCGGGGAGTTTTAGCTTGGTGTGCTCCATCTTCTCTAAGACCTTTATTGCGTAGGGGACTATGTCCGGGTCGAAGTGGGAACCTGCCAGCTCCTCAAGCTCCTCGAGAGCCTTTTTCCACGGCTTTGACCTCTTGTATATTCTGCGTGCTGTCATAGCTTCAAAGGAGTCCGCAACGGTGTATATCCTCGCAAGAAGGGGTATCTCCTTCCCTTTTTTACCGAAGGGATAACCGCTACCGTCGAACTTTTCCTGATGGTATAGTAGAACCTCCACGCTCCTTTCGGGAAAGTCCAGGTCTTTTACGAGTTCGTATCCCAGCTCGACGTGCAGTTTCATAACCTCGTATTCCTGGGGAGTAAGTTTTGCAGGCTTTAGGAGTATAACGTCCGGTATGGCAACCTTTCCCACATCGTGTATGTATCCACCTATCTCGAGGTCTTTCAGTTCTCCTTCAGAAAGACCCATAGCCTTACCTATTTCTAAAGCGTAAAGAACTCCCCGTTCGGTGTGTCCCTTTGTGTATGCGTCTCTGAGGTCCAAGAGCCTGATGAAAAACTCTAAGTTCATAACTTTCTCATCTTTAAACTAACCTCCTCATACGTAAAAACACTGAAAAAACTCATAAAATTTCTTTACCACGTGGGACACAGGAAGTTCAGGCTGACGTTAGTATAGTCGCAAAGGGGTTCAAGGGTAGTAAGGTCTCCTCCGCTCAGGTATGTTTGAATAACCCTGTCGTAATCTTCCTGACACAGGATTTGGGGGGTGTAGGTAATCCCCGTGGCAAGTTCATAGCTGTAAGCGAAGGCTACGAGGTGATTGTAAGAGCCTTTTCTGAGGTTGGTAAATACCCTCCGCACATCGGGGTTATCAGTGTTCTGAAGTCTGAGTGTCAGGTCTATTATGTCCAGCTCCTCTATGTAAGCACCGACGAGGAGAGCGTTTTCTAAGCTCATGCTACCGCAAGAGGTGAGCTGGTCATACATGCTTTGAAGCTCTGGGTTTACGAAAACACCCTGCGTGTCTCCCGTTTGAGCCACAGGGTCCTCGAGCTGGTATTTTTCTATGAGTGCCAGAACGCTGTCCATGTGGTTTTGCTCCGACAAGGATATGTTGGTAAAGGTTTGGGTTTGAAGGTAGTATAGGCTCTCCATGGATAGATACACGTCCCTTGCCAGCTTCTCTTCCTCTCTGACGAAGAGAACGCTTTCCTCCTCTTCGGGGGACAGGTAGTAAAGTCCGGACAGGTCTCCACCTCCGCAGGAAGCAAGCACAGCACCTATCAACATCAGAGTCTTAATTTTCCCTCTCATGGCTTCCACCTCCTTGTTAGTTAATATTAACTAATTAAGTTACTTAACCGTTACCCCCGAAGGGGGTCCTTTAAAAACTCAGAATAACTTTCCTAAGAAATCTCCAGCATAGGCTACGAGGAGAAATCTCGGAAGTCTCCCGATGAAGGAAGCTATAAGGAAGGGAAGCCTTGGCATCTCGAATATGCCCGCAAGCCAGCACACAGCTTTAAAGGGTATGGGTGTAATTGCGGCAACGAGAACCGCCCAAACTCCGTATCTGCTAAAAAGTGCCTCCCCTCTGAGAAAGTTTCTCTCTCCTATCAGCTTTTTTACGAACCTCTCCCCTAAGAGGGTCCCCAAGGTGTGAGCGGTCAGACCTCCCAAGACGCTCGCCACGGTAGCAACGAGAGCTGATGTGAGAGGCAAAAGTCCCAGAGCGGTTCCTCCAGCTATGAAGGGGTCGGGTGGCACGGGTTGGATAATGCTTTCCGTGAAGGAGAGAATGAATATGCCCACGTATCCGTAATCTTCGACGAGACCTCTTGCCCAGAGTTCAAGCTTTTCAAACATTTCGGGAACATTATATTAAAAGGTAAAGCTACACAATGGCATACCTTAAAGATAAACTCCCCGCCTACATTTCCGTAGGGATATTCCTGCTACTTTCCCTGTTAGCGCTGGTCTTTTGGGAGCTTCAAAGGGAAAAGAGCCTTAAAAAACACCTGAGCCTACAGGCTGACTTTTACTCCAGCTCCGTAAAATACGTTATGCACACTATAAACGACCTTACAGACCTTATCTTCTATCTGAAGATAGACAGGGATCGGTGGTTAAAGGAAGTCCTCCGCAAAGTAAACAGGGACAACATGGAAGACCTGCACTGGGAAGTTTATTACAGGTATAAGGACCTATACGAGAACTTCATGAGAAGCAAGCACATAAGACAGCTTCACTTTCACCTGCCGGATGCAATATCCTTCGTGAGGATGCACAGACCCGAGAAGTTCGGGGACTCCCTCGTGGGGGTGAGGTTCTCCATAGAGAAGGTCAACAAAACCCTTAAACCCCTGAAGTGTTTCGAAGAGGGAAGAATTTTTAACGGCTTCAGGAACGTGTATCCCATAATGGACTCGGGAAAGCTACTCGGAACGGTAGAAATCTCCTACGACGCCCAGTCCATAGAGGAAGTCCTGAGAAAGGAAAGACAGATAGACGTAGAACTTTGGGTAAGGAAAGAAATAGTCCTCAAAAAAGTCTGGGAAGAGGAGAGGGAGAACTACCTTCCCATACCCGGTGTGGATAACTTCCTTCTGGACCGTGAGACCCACAACCCCTCACTGCTTAAGAAAGAGGAATACTCCCTTTTCTGGGAAGAGCTTTCCCACAGCCTGAAGGACTGGGAAAGTCCCACCGCACTGCACAAAAACTCCATAACGGTGATACTCATCCCCCTTAAAAACTGCAAGGGAGAGTTTGCCGCCCGCCTCGTCCTTTACACGAAGGACAGGACACCCCTCTTCATATCGAGGTTATACACAGGTTTTGCCCTCGGGAGCGTAGCCTTCAACGCTCTCTTTGCCTACCTCCTATACACCCTCATAATTAAATACAGAGAGCTTAAAGAAAGTAGCTTGAAGGACCCCCTTACGGGGGTGTTTAACAGGGGAGCCTTTTACACCTTCGGGGAGAAAATCCTGAGCCTTGCCCGCAGGGAAGGCAGACCTGTGAGCGTAGTAATGTGCGACATAGACCACTTCAAACGCATTAACGACACATATGGACACCACACGGGAGATGTGGTTCTGAAAGAAGTTGCCCAAGCGATGAGCAAAAATCTCAGAGAGGGAGACCTGCTTGCCCGCTACGGTGGTGAGGAGTTTATCCTCCTGCTTAGCCTTGACAGGGAAAAGGCTGTCTATGTAGCCGAGAAGCTGAGAAAACTCATCGAGAACCTAAAGCCCAAAGGCATAAAGATAACCTGCAGTTTCGGAGTTGCCCAAGCGGAAGAAGGGGAAACTCTACAGGAAGTCATAGACAGAGCGGACAAAGCCATGTATAAGGCAAAGAGACTCGGAAGAAACAGGGTCGAGAGCGACTAAACCCTCTGAAAGCTCCCGGCTATCTCCAGGAAGTTCTTGAGTATGTCCATACCGTAATCCGACAGGACGGACTCGGGGTGAAACTGAACGCCGAACACGGGATACTCTTTGTGCTGGACGCCCATTATCTCCTCGTCCTCGGACCATGCGGTAAGTTCCAAAACCCCCGGCAGGCTTTCCTTCTCTATAACGAGGGAGTGGTATCTGACTGCAGTAAAGGGACTCGGGATATTTTCGAAGACACCCTTCCCCGTGTGGTAAATTTGAGAAGTCTTGCCGTGCATCAACCTCTTTGCCCTGATTATCTTTCCTCCAAAGGCAACACCTATGGACTGATGCCCCAAGCAGACCCCAAGTATAGGAACTTCCCTGTAAAAGCTCTTTATTACGTCAACCGATATACCTGCCTCCGCAGGGGTGCAGGGTCCCGGTGATATGACTATAGCCTCCGGCTCTATGTTCCTAATCTCCTTGAGACTCGTTTGGTCGTTTCTCCTTACTATAACCTCAGCCCCCAAAGTTCCCAAATACTGAACCAGGTTGTAAGTAAAGGAGTCGTAGTTGTCTATCATCAAAACCTTCATGGGAATTAATATAACTCAGGGTTCGAAAAGACCCTCTTCCTTTGCCCTTTGTATGTAGTCCAGAGCTTCACTGTCCGACAGCTGGTGGAAGTCCCTGTAAAACATACCCACAGCAAAACTCATCTCACCCGAAGGGTGGTAGCAGATAAACTCGTCCGCATACTCTCTAAAGCGTTTCTCGCTATCCCTCGGACACACGGGAACCGCCACTAAGACCCTTTTGGCACCCCTGCTCTTAGCAAAGCCAGAAGCGGCTATAGCGGTGTATCCGGTGGCTACCCCGTCGTCAACTATTATCACCTCACGATTAGTGAGGTTAGGGTATCCGTAGGGTAAAAACTTCCTTTCTCTACTTTTTAGCTCTTCCAGTTCTTTCTCAACTATCGAGGCTATGGTCTTTGCGTCGAGCTTTGCATAGTTAACGAGTTCCTCGTCAAGGTATGTTTTCCCCTCCGGGTCCACAGCTCCGAAGCCCGCCTCCTCGTTCCAGGGAAGACCCAGCTTGCGAACGACGACTATGCTCATAGGAACTTTCAGCTCCTTTGCGAGAGCGTAAGCGACGGGTATGCCCCCTCTGGGGATGGCAAGGATTATGGGATTGTGTTCGTAATGAATTCTGTCCTTGAGAACCTCTGCAAGAAGCCTTCCCGCCTCCTCTCTATCCTCAAAAATCATACCAAGCGCTGGAAGAGGGAATTCATACTGTCGAGCTTGCGGTAAGCCTGCACGACCACGTAGCTGAGCTGGTCCCCTTCCGCTATGGAAAGGTCGTAGAGTATGGAGCTTATGTCTCTCAGAACTTCGTATAGGGTGGTGTAGAGGTCCTCGTTCAGCTTCTTTTGAGGGTTGGGTATTTCTTTGAAGACCTCCGCTACCATGTCGCTTATACCTTTGAGATGCTGAGCAAGGGAAAGAACTTCGTAATCGTTCCTGTATATATCAACCACGTCGTTGTATCTTTCCTCTATCTCGGAAAACATGGTGTTAAAGAGCATACCCTCCAATAAGCTAAGTTCCTTGCCCATAAAACTCCTCCACTTTCCTAATAATTTCGTCGGTGGAGCGTGCTTTTTCAATCCCATCTATGTCATGGGTTTTGTATCCCACCACGTATTTTCCGAGTATAAGTGCGTAAGCTATCTCCGAAAGGGTCCCGTAATGCCCTCCTATAGCAATAACCATATCCCCGCTCGCCACCACTATGGGGTTCCTGTTCCAGCTCATTCCGGTGTTTATCTTTATGTCCACATAAGGGTTAGCCTCGTGCCCGTCGTAGGAAGGCATTATGCCTATGGTAAGTCCTCCTTCCTCCTTTGCACCCTTGCAGACAGCTTCCATAACCCCCGTCCTGCCACCGCATACGACAGCTATCCCTCTCTTGGCAAGCTCTTTTCCAACAATGTATGCGGTTCTATACTCCTCTTCGTTTGAGTTGGAAGACCCTATTACCGATACGAGCCTCATGGCTACTTTCAGTGGCTTTCACCCTTTCGCTCAGGTTTGGCAAAGATCAGTATTCCGAGAAACACGAGAGCAGGTCCTATAAGAAGAATTGCGTAGTAGATAAGCTCATCCTTAGTCATTGTCCGACCTCTCTATTAAGATTACACCCAAACCGAGAAAAAGCAAAAAACCTAAGAAAGCAATAACAGCAAACTGCACGGAGAACTTTTCTGAGAAAATAGGCTGTATTACCCCGAACACTATCCACGCTACAGACACGGTCAGGGAAGCCTTACCAAGCTCCTCAAAGGTCTTAGCCCTCACCCCCTATCTCCGATAGGTTTATCTTAATCCCTTTGTATATCTCAATATCCTCCTCAAAATCGTAGAACTTCGCTTCCTTCTTGCCCCTTTCAAAGAGGGTTGCCTTCCTTAGCTGTGGGTCCACGAGCAGGACTTTATCCACCCCCGCACCGAGGTAATCAAAGACCCTCTCCTCCATCTCCGTGTATGTGTTGGAAGGAGATACTATCTCTATTACCAACTCCGGTGGTGTGGTAAGTATCCCCCTGGGTCTTTCCTTTGCCCTCTCCTTGCTTATAAAAACCACATCCGCAGCTCGTATCCTAAGAGGGTCTTTGGAAATCAGAACACCTACCTCTCCGACCGCAACGTAGCCCTTGCCTCTTAGTTTTTTCTTGAGAAGAGTGTATAACTCTCCTTCATACTCTCCGTGCTCAAAACCAGTAGGAGCCAATTCAACTACCTCCCCGTCTATAACTTCATAGTGTCCCTCGGGAAGCTCTTTTATGTTCTCGTAGGTGAGCTTTTCTTTTAGCTTCATAGTTATGTAATTTACACCATGACAGGTTTTTTACCCGGAAGTAATTTATAGGATATGAAAACAGTCGCAAAGTTCTGGAAGCCTGTAAACGGAAAGGTTGAATGTTATCTGTGCCCCGTGGGGTGTGAGCTGAAGGATAAACAGGTGGGTGCCTGCGGGGTGCGTGTGAATGAGGGTGGTAAACTGTTCACATACACATACGGTTCGTTAATATCAGCGGCAATAGACCCTGTCGAAAAGAAACCCCTGTTCCACTTTTATCCGGGACATCTGACTCTCACGATAGCCACCCCCGGTTGCAACCTGCACTGCAAAGGTTGCCAAAACTGGGAAATATCACAGGTCCCGAAGGGGGAAGTATTTGAAAACACCTTCTTCACACAGACCTACGTTCCCCCGGAGTTGGTCGTAGAAAAGGCAATAGAGAAAGGTTGTAAGAGCATATCCTACTCATACTCGGACCCGACCATATTCGTGGAATACATGATTGACGTGGCAAAACTTGCCAAAGAGAAGGGACTTAAAAACATAATGGTTACCGCAGGTTACATAAACCCCGAACCCCTCGAGGAGATAGACAAATACATGGACGCATACAGCATAGACCTTAAGTTCTTCTCCGACGAAGCATACAGGAAGTATTCCAAAGGAAGGCTCGAACCTGTTTTGGAAACAATCAAGTTCGTATTCGAAAGAGGCAAGTGGCTGGAGCTTACTACACTGCTCGTCCCCAAGTATCTGGACGAAAAACAAATAAGGAACATAGCAAGATGGATAGCCCAGAAGCTCGCCCCGTGGGTTCCCTGGCACATCTCGAGGTTTTTCCCCTACTACAAAGCCCAGGACCTCCCGCCCACACCCATAGAAGACCTCGAAAAGGCATACAGAATAGGCAAAGAAGAAGGACTCCAATACGTCTATGTAGGAAACCTACCAGGCAACAAATACGAAAGTACATACTGTCCAAACTGCGGAAACGAGGTAATAGGCAGAAAGGGATACCTGATTACGAAGATAGACCTTAAGGACGGTAAGTGCGGTAAGTGCGGATACGAGATAAAGGGAAGGTTTTAACTACTCTATCTCTATCTTTTTAGCCTTCTTCTTAGAACCGTTCTTGGAAACCTTCTTCTCCAAACTCTCCACCTGGTAGTCCAGAAGAGCCTTGAATATCTTCAGGAAGGAAAGCTCTATCGTATAGATGTTCTTTATTATTTCTTCACGGACCTCCTTCGGAGGTATAAAGGACTCAAAGACTCCCAACAAATCCCGCTTGAGTTCCTGAACTTCCTCCTCCAAACTCTCAACCTTCAGCTCTTCCTTTTTCTTCGCCATAGTTATAATTTACTTCTGGAAGGTGCAGGGTGTCCACCACTAACTTGCATGTATGAGCGTCCTTAAAAGGGCAATTATCTTCATAGATGAGCTTATCCCCCCGGAGGAGAAGTCAAACAACCCTCTCCTCTACAAAACCGCCTTTTTGAAAGCTACCTTGATGACCTTGCTCGCCTTCATAGGTTCCGTAGTAGCTTTCCTCTACGCTTACATGGACGCAGTAGAAGGGGACTTCCTCGTGAGCGTTGTTGACTTTGCAGTGGGGTGCGTTCTGCTCTTCGGTCCTCTGGTTGCCCGCAAAAGGAAGAACTTAGAGTCGGTAGCCCTATTATCGGTATTTCTGTTAGGGGTCATGTTCCTTATAGCGGTATTCGACGAGCTTCCCAAAGACAAAGCGAGTCTTATATGGCTGAGCGTGGTGCCTGCTCTCTCCTTTTTGATAAAGGGTAGAAAGGCATTGTATTGGTCAGCGGGATACCTGATTATTCACTTTCTGACCGTAACCCTTTCGGGTAAGTTGACCATGTCGTCTCTTATAGATGCCTACCTCAGCTACACGCTTATAACGGTAATCTTTTACTTCTACGCATGGATGTCGGAGAGATACAGGGAGGTTTGGTCCAACATGGCTATGACCGACAGCCTAACGGGAATACTCAACAGGCTCGCTTTCGAAACGATAGCCCTAAAAGAGATAAGCAAAGCTGTAAGGACGAATACGGATTTATCCATAATTCTCTTCGACATAGACAACTTTAAACAGATAAACGATAGATACGGACACGTTTACGGTGATTTTATACTCAGGACCGTGGCGGAAATAGTGTCCCGCTCCCTGAGAACCTCGGACATATTTGCCCGATGGGGTGGGGAAGAGTTCGTAATTCTGCTTCCAAACACGAACGGATTGAGAGCCATGAATGTAGCGGAGAAGATAAAGAGCAGAATTCAGTTCCACAGGTTCGATAACGGATTGAAGGTAACCGCAAGTTTCGGCGTGGCAAACCTAAAAAGCTGTAAGGACTTTGATAATCTTATACTAAAGGCGGACGAGGCTCTCTACAGAGCCAAGGAAAAGGGAAAGAACAGAGTTGAAGCGTGTGGGTTAGAATAAACAAGCTATGCGTAAGGACGGAAGAAGGGAAGATGAACTCAGAAGGGTGAGAATAATAAGAGACTTCCTTACCCACCCGGAAGGGTCCTGTTTAATAGAGTTCGGGGATACAAAAGTCATATGCACCGCTTCCATAACCGATAGCGTTCCTCCCTTTCTCAAGGGTAAAGGACAGGGATGGATAACTGCGGAATACTCCATGCTCCCGAGAGCAACCCACACGAGGAACATAAGGGAGTCGGTTCAGGGAAAGATAAGCGGAAGGACGCACGAAATACAGAGGATGATAGGCAGAGCCATGAGAACTGCGGTTGACTTGACCAAGCTCGGTGAGAGAACCGTATGGGTTGACTGCGACGTAATTCAGGCGGACGGGGGAACCAGAACAGCCTCCATAACGGGTGCCTTCGTGGCTGTAACCGATGCTCTTATAAAACTCTACGAGGACGGCGTTCTCAGCACGGTTCCCGTAAAGGACTTCGTAGCTGCGGTGAGCGTGGGTATAGTGGGTGGAAAGCCTCTGCTCGACCTGAACTTCGAAGAGGACTCTATGGCTCAGGTGGACATGAACGTGGTGGGAACGGGAAGCGGTAGGCTATCGGAAGTGCAAGCCATGGGTGAAGAGTTTACCTTCTCGAGGGACGACTTGGACAACCTCCTTGACCTTGCGATGAAGGGCATATCGGAACTTGTGGAGATACAGAAAGCACTTTACGAAGTGAACAGGTCCATAGGATACTGGAAGAAAAAGCCTGTCAAGGGGGTAGGATTTTGAGGTTCTTAAGTTTTTTGCTCGCTCTCTTTGTGCTAACGGGACTTTCCTGTCAGGAACTTCCCAAGGAGTATAGGGGGGAAGAAGGCAGGAAGAAACTCGAGAGGTATAAGAAGCAGTTTGTTAAAGGTGTCGTGCTCATAAAGGAAGACCTGAAAGATAAAATCCCCGAAGGGGATTTCTTTCTAATAATTTCCGTTAGAAACCTACAAGACCCCGCTCCCATAGCGGTGGTGAGGGTAAAAAACCCTGAGTTTCCCTTCGAGTTTAAGATAACTGGGAAGGATAAAATCAGACCCGACAGGTTTATAGAGGGAGACCTGATAATAAGGGCGAGGGTTAGCAAATCCCCTATGGCTGAGATGCAGAAGGGAGACCTCGTGGGTAGCGTTAACGCAAAGGCGGGAGATAGAAATGTAAAGTTAATAATAGATACGGAGGTCGAGTGATGCGTTGTGAGGAGAAGATAGAAAAACTCCTCACAATAATAGAAAAGGTGGCAAACAAAGAATACGAGAAGGACAACTGGCGTGGAATTCTCGACATGGTAACCGAGCTTTTTGAGGCGGACGGAGCTGCCATAGGCGAGGTCAGGGGGGATTACCTTTACTACACCAAGGTGTCGAGTTCCGTTGCTGAGGCAGGACTCTTTGACCCGGAAGAGTTCAAGGTGCCCGTGTGGTGGAGTGCTTTCGAAGAAGCCCTCGGAAAGGGCTACATAATAGTGAACGATTACCAGAACTACGAACGCTCGGTAGATGCCTGGAAGAGGACGGGACTCCGGGCTAAGGTGGTAGCTATTTTGGGAGACAAAGACCCCTTCGGTAGCCTGTCGGTGGGCAGGCTCTCCCCCGGCAAACCCTTCACGGAAGAGGACGGAAAAATACTCAGGAGCTTAGCCTTCATATTCTCCTTCATAGTCAGGGAAGAGATAGAAAAAAGAAGGCTGATGGAAAAGGCTATAAAGGACCACCTGACCCAACTATACAACAGGTTCTATCTGGAAGAAACCGGCTCGAGGGAGTTGGAACGCTCCCAGAGATACGGTTTTCCGGTTTCCCTGATATTATTCGACTTGGACGACTTCAAGAGGATAAACGACGAGTTCGGACACCAGGCGGGCGATACGGTTCTTATCAGGTTCGCTCAAGTCTTGAGAAGCAGCGTTAGGGGGACGGACATTCCTGCAAGATACGGTGGGGAGGAGTTTGTTCTTCTGCTTCCTCACACCCACAAGGAAGAAGCCATCACCGTTGCGGAAAGGGTAAGGCAGAGGTTCAGCAAGGTGAGGTTCCGCTTCGGAGAAACCCCGGTTCAGCTTACCGTCAGCGCAGGTGTGTCCTCCTGTGAAGGCGGGAGATGCACACTCGAAGAGTTAATAGAACAGGCGGACAAAGCTATGTATGAAGCCAAGAGGAAAGGCAAAAACAGGGTGGAAGTATTTTCCTATAAAGAGATAAATTAAAAAGATTATGGACAGGATAGTCATACGGGGTGCACGACAGCACAACCTAAAGAACATAGACCTTGAAATACCTAAAAATAAACTCGTTGTAATAACAGGACCTTCGGGTTCGGGGAAGTCTTCTCTCGCTTTCGATACCATATATGCGGAAGGGCAGAGGAGGTATGTAGAGTCCCTGTCTTCCTACGCAAGGCAGTTCCTCGGAGTTATGGAAAAACCCGATGTGGACCTAATAGAAGGTCTCTCCCCAGCCATAGCGATAGACCAGAAGACCACCTCCAAGAACCCCCGTTCTACGGTGGGAACCGTTACGGAGATATACGACTACATGAGGGTTCTCTGGGCTAACATAGGCAAACCCCACTGCCCCGTATGCGGTAAGGTTCTGGAAGGTTTGTCCGCCCACGAAATACTGGAAAAGATATACCAGAAGTATAAGGGAAAGAGGATTATGGTTCTGGCTCCCGTGGTGAGGGGACGCAAAGGGGAATTCAGGGACCTGCTCAGAGACATAGATAGGATGGGATTTACGAGAATAAAGGTTGACGGTGAGCTGAGGAGGGTAATAGAGGTCCCACCCCTCGAGAAGAACAAAAAGCACGAAATAGACATAGTCATAGACAGGCTCACCCTCGACGAAGAGGAGCGCTCAAGACTCCTGACCGACCTTGAAAAAGCCCTCGAGCTTGCAACGGGACTCGTAAAGGTTGAGGATGTTCAAACCGGAGAGGAGGAACTCTTCAGCGAGAAGCTCGTTTGCCCGGACCACGGCTTTTCCATACCGGAGCTTTCCCCTCGGCTATTTTCCTTCAACTCCCCCTACGGAGCCTGTCCTACCTGCAAAGGTTTAGGAGTCAAGTGGGAGATAGATGTAGGACTCCTCATAGATGAGGAAGAACCTGCGGTAAACGCCTTCCGCATAGCGGACTCTTCTCTCTTCAACTACATAAAGTTCCCTGTGGTAAACGTTCTCAGAAAGTTAGGCATAAACCCCAAGACTAAGTTTAAAAAGCTCCCCGAGAGAGCCAAGAAAATACTCCTATACGGCTCGACCCAGGAATTTGAGTTCGAGGGAATAATAAGGCACTTGGAGAGAAGATTTTTGGAGGAAGAGTCAGAGAGAATTCGGGAGGAGATAGAGGACTACATAGTGGAAAAGCCCTGCCCTTCCTGCGGTGGCTCGAGACTCAGAGAAGAAGCCCTTGCGGTTCTCATAGAAGGTAAAAGTATATGGGACATAACGAACCTGCCGGTGGGAAAGGCAAAGGAGTGGATAGACTCCCTGCCGGCAAAGCTCGGCAAAAAGGAACTGATAATAGGTGAAAGGCTCATAAAGGAGATTTCTGAAAGGCTCGGCTTTCTGGTAAATGTAGGTCTGGATTACCTGTCCCTCTCCAGAAGTGCCACAACTCTGTCGGGAGGAGAGATGCAGAGGATTAGACTCGCCACCCAGGTGGGTTCTAAACTCACGGGGGTTCTTTACGTTCTGGACGAGCCTTCAATAGGTCTGCATCCGAGAGACACAAACAGACTCATAAACACCCTCAAAGAGCTTAGGGACATAGGAAACACAGTTATAGTGGTGGAGCACGACCCGGAGACCATAGAGTCTGCGGATTACATAGTGGAGCTTGGTCCGGGAGCGGGAAAGCACGGAGGAGAGGTGGTAGCAACGGGAACTCTTAAGGAGATAATGGCAAACCCAAGCTCGCTGACCGGAGCTTACCTATCGGGCAGGATGGAAATACCCGTTCCCTCCGAAAGGAGAAAACCCAAGGACAAGGTAGTTCGCATAGTGGGAGCCAAGGAGCACAACCTGAAGAACATAACCGTTGAGATACCTGTGGGATTGTTCGTGTGCATAACCGGAGTTTCCGGGAGCGGAAAGTCCACCCTCATTTACGATGTCCTTTACAAGTATGCGAAGGCACACTTCTACGGCTCCAAGGAGCAGGTGGGGAGCGTTGATAGGGTGGAAGGTCTCGAGCACTTCGACAGGGTAATAAACGTGGACCAGTCTCCCATAGGGAGGACGCCCAGGAGCAATCCGGCAACCTACACCAAGATATTCGACCAGATTAGAGACCTCTTTGCTAACACCCCGGAGGCTAAGGCAAGGGGCTACAAACCCGGAAGGTTTTCCTTCAACGTTAAAGGGGGAAGGTGTGAAGCCTGCCAAGGGGAAGGTGTCATAAAGGTGGAGATGCACTTCTTACCTCCCGTGTATGTTACCTGCGACGTGTGCAAAGGGAAGCGCTACAACAGAGAGACCCTCGACATACTCTACAAAGGCAAGAGCATAGCTGATGTTCTTGAAATGACCATAGACGAAGCCTACGAGTTCTTCGAGAACATTCCCTCTCTGAGGAGGAAGCTACAGCTTCTCAGGGATGTGGGTCTCGGCTACCTCAAGCTCGGACAGCCCGCTCCAACCCTATCGGGAGGTGAAGCCCAGAGGATAAAGCTCGCAAGGGAGCTTTCAAAGAGGGAGAAGGGAAGAACCCTATACCTTTTGGACGAACCCACCACGGGTCTTCACATGGACGACATAAAGAAGCTCATTAACGTTCTTCAACGACTCGTGGACAAGGGAAACACCGTGGTGGTCATAGAGCACAACCTCGACGTCATAAAGTGTGCGGACTGGATTATAGACCTGGGTCCCGAAGGAGGAGAGAGAGGAGGGGAGGTGGTAGCCTGCGGAACGCCCGAAGAGATAGCCCTAAATCCGAGGTCATACACGGGCATGTTCCTGAGAAAGTATCTAAAAGATACCGAGGAAGTGGCTTAGCCTACGACAGTGTTCTTGCCAGCCTTTTTAGCCTTATACAGGTTCTCGTCCGCCTTCCTTATTATGTCTTCCGGGGATTCTATATCTTCGCTTACCTCCGCAACACCGAAGCTTGCGGTTGGATTTATCTTAGTGTCCTCGTGTTCAACGGTGTAATTGGCTATAACCTTCCTAAGTCTTTCCGCCACCGTGAGAGCCTCTTCACGGGTTATACCGGGCAGGATTATGGTGAATTCCTCGCCTCCCGTCCTTGCGGGGACATCCTTTGCCCGCAGGTAGTTTCTCAGTATGTTTCCTATCTCCCTCAGAACCTTGTCTCCCGCTATGTGTCCGTATGTATCGTTTATCTGCTTGAAGTTGTCCAGGTCAAGCATTATAACCGAGAAGGGATAACCGAACTTTTTGTAATCCCTGAAGAATTCCGAAAGCGCCCTCTCGAAGGAACGCCTGTTCCTCAACCCCGTTAAGGGGTCTATGTTCGCCTCCTCTTTTGCCCTTCTCAGTTCCTCTTTTAGCTTCTCTATCTCGTGGCTCTGCTCCTCGAGTTTCTTTATGAACTTCCTGTTAATGCTTTTTAAACCTCTGACCTCGTGCATTATGCGGTTGAGAATTTTCTGAATGTCCTGGGATTGAACTGAAGAGGAAAGCTCTTCGAGCTTCTGTCCCTCCTCGGTAATTTCCCTGTCGTGCTCGTTTACGCTTCTCAGAACCTTCTGAATGTCTTCGTATAGCTCCGTTGCTATCCTTTCCACTATTCCTACGGACTCTATCTCCTTTTTATCGAGCTTTACCTGGTAGAGGTCAAAGTATATGTCCACAAGCTCGCTCTTGGAGAGGTTTAGGTTGTTCTCCTTAGCGTAGCAGAATATCCTGAACCACCTTTCGTAGTTCTGGGGAGAAGGTATTATCTTCTCCTTAGCCATAAAGGAGAGAACCTCTTTGACTATCTCGCTCAGCTTCCTGTAGTCCTCCTCGCTCAGGCTCTCCCCGCTCGCTATCTTCTCCTGAAGTTTGCACTCTATCTTATTGCGCATAACATTACTCATAATAAATAAAAATTCTATAGTATGAGCTTCGTAGATGCTCACACACACATGGAACTCCTCGTTCTGGAACGAATTCCCTTTGACAGAATTAACTCGGTAGGTGAGTTAGTTAGCGCTCTTGAAAACCTCCCCGACGATAACATCGTTGCATGGGGATGGGACGAAAACAAACTCGGAAGACCACCAACAATACAAGACCTCGACAGGATAAAAAAGCCCCTATTACTGCTACGGAAAGATGCCCACGTAGGTGTGGCAAACAGATTAGCCCTCGAGATTTTGGGAGCAAAGTCCGAGGATGGGGTTTTAAAGGAACGGGAACTCTGGGAAGCGGTGGACTTTTTCAAACCTAAAGGTGAAGAAATGAAAAGACTCCTCTTCAGAGCCTTGAAGAAAGCGAAGTCCATGAAGATACTCGAAGTTCACGACTTCGTGGATGGGGAGCTGGCAAAAATCTACGCCTCTGCGGACCAGAACCTTCCCATAAAGGTCGTCCTTATGCCTTACTACGAACACTACCGGGAGGTGCTGGACCTTTTCAGGAGAAGGAAATTTAAAAACCTCAAGCTCGGCTGGGTAAAGCTTTTCGTGGACGGCTCGGTGGGAGCGAGAACAGCCTACCTCAAGGAACCCTATGCGGACAAGCCAAACCACAGAGGAATTTTAAATTACGAAAGCGACCAAATAGCCCGGATAATAGAAGAGCTTGAAGAGGAAGGATTGAGAATTTCCCTGCACGCCATAGGAGACGGAGCGGTGGAGGAGAGCTTGAAAGCCTTTGAAAAAGTCAAACCAAAGCTTAGATACCACAGGATAGAGCACGCACTACTCGTGGACGGGGAACAAGCAATCCGTGCAAGGGACATGAACCTTTTACTTTGCATGCAACCGAACTTCAAAGAATTTTTTAAGGACACTTACATAAAGGCTCTCGGTGAGGAGAGATACAGGAGGTTAAACCCCATAAGGACCCTTCACCGGCTCGGAGTGGACATTATCTTCGGTTCGGACATGATGCCCTTTGACCCCCAATACGGTATCAGGTCAGCCCTCGGGGAACTCGATAGAGATACCGCTCTATACCTTTACGGGGGATGGAGGCTAAAAGGACAATACATCTAAACATTCTGGTATCATTTCCTTTGCCCGAATGGAGTTTTCTCCACGCATAAACAGGTTTGTTGAAGAGAAACTCAACATAAAAAACTACTCCGCCAAGGTCGTCGTCCTCCTTGCGGTTATAACACTTCTCTCTATGGTTGTCGCCTTCAGCATCGACGTGTTCCTGTCATCTAAGGAGGTAAAGAGGGAGGTGGAAACCGCCGCAAAGCGTGCGGCAAAGTTCAGAATGTCCGCCGTTAGGAGCTTCGTGCTGGAAATATTCAGGACGGACCTTGCCCTGATAAGGATGATAGAGAGGGGAAAAGACATATCCCCACTCGTGGGAACTTATCTGCTGTGCGTTAGGGGAGGAGGTATCTCCGTCGGAAGCGTGGAGGAGGATAAGCTAAAGGAAGCCCTCGAGGCTTCGGAAGGGAAGAAATTATACTTCCACCTTTTCACCGAGAGCTGGACCGGTGTTTCCGTAATAAGGGAGGGTAACGAAGTTTATCTCTTCTGCCACCACACACCCTACCTCAAGAGCATACTCTCCCCAAATCTGGGAGCGATTGCAAAGTATGGAGCACAGTTTTACTTGGGAGAAGCCCCTACACTAAGCGATGGGGACATCCTCGTTATTTACAAAAGCGAATTTACCAACGCTCACATGTTCGTGCTCGTTCCCAACTCGAGCATCCTCAAGGTTCTCCTGCGGGACCGCATAATGGTTTATGCAAGACTCTACTTCGTTCTTATCCTTCTCATGTCGGTCTCCTACATACTCTGGGTAAAGCTCATAAATTACCCCATAAGACGTCTGAAGGAGGTAGTGGGTGAACTCGAAAAAGGTAATTACTCGGTATCCTTTCAGGACCTTCTGGAGGCTAAGGACGAGTTCGGTGGTATAGCAAAACTTCTCAAAAAGTTTTCCGAAGACACAAAACAGAGGCTCGAAAAGCTCGAGCTTATACTCGACACAGCCATAAGAACCGTAAAGGCTCCCGAGGACCTCTACCCCTTCATAGAAAGCACCCTGTCCCAGATAAACAAAATGTTTGGCTCAAAGGCTTCCCTGCTACTTCTGGAAGACTTAAGGAGCGGACGCTTTACCTACATAATACCCAGCGACGGAACCCACGAAGAGGTCGTAGAGCGCATGGTAGAGATATACAAGAAGGAACGCACAAATACACCCATTCAGTTCGAGGAGCCCCTGTGCATAAAGAGGGAAGGCAAGTCCGGGTGCATCAGCGTAGCCATGTTCAGGATAGACGACAACACCATCGGGGGTGTAGTTCTCCTGATGGAAAACAGGCTGGACCCCATAAACGAGAGCTACCTAAAGGTCGTTTGTCAACACATGTTTAACACAGTTAGGCTAACCCACCTCGCAACTACGGACCCCCTGACGGGGGTAGCAAACAGAAGGATGCTGGAGAGGGACATAGGAAATTACGGAAGGCTTGCTAAGAGATACAACAAACCGCTCAGCCTTATAATGCTCGACATAGACAACTTTAAGGGAATAAACGACACTTACGGGCATGCGGTCGGAGACCAGGTGCTTAAGTGGATAGCCCGTCTGATAGAGGGAACCGTCAGGGACTCGGACAGCGTTTACCGCTACGGTGGGGAGGAATTTGCGGTTTTGTGCCCCGAAACGGACAAGATGGGAGCTTACGAGCTATCGGAGAGGATAAGGAAGAGAATAAGGGAAGAGGAATTTAACATAGACGGTGGAATGTCCCTGTATCTAACGGTGAGCTGTGGTGTTGCAAACTACCCTGCAGACACGGACGATCCCCAGGACCTTTTGACCGTTGCGGACATAGCCCTATACAAAGCCAAAAACGAGGGTAAGGACAAAACCGTGATGCTTCTGGGCAGAGACGATAAAAACTTTTTCGTTCAAAGGTTTCACCGAGGAAAGGACTTCAAAGAGGCTGTCCTCAAAGGTAAAACCTTACACAAACTACAACCCATCTACGACCTGAAGACCGACCAGATTTTCGGATACGAACTACTTTTGAGGGTCCTCCTGAACGGCAAAATCAAACCTATAAGTGAGTTCATAGACTACATAGACGAACTCGGACTTACGGAGGAGATAGACAGGCTGACGGTAAGGAGAGTTAAAAAGCTACTCCTTGTGAGAAACATGCAAGACAAAAACTTTTTCATAAATGTATCACCAAGGTCCATAGAAAGGGGCTGGCTCTTCTCGGAGCTTGAATCAATACCCCTTCATCACAGACCGAGGGTTTTTGTCGAGATTACGGAGAGGGAAGCCTTTTTGAACATGAGAGAAGCCTACCTATACGTTGAGAGGCTAAAAGGTATGGGATTTAAGGTGGTAATAGACGACTTCGGAAGTGGTTTTTCCTCCATATTCCAGATGAGGCACCTCGTAAAACACATAGACCTCATAAAGATAGATGGAACCTTTATAAGGAACATACACAAAGACCCCTACAATCGAGCGATAGTGGAGAGCATAAAAACCATGACCGATAAGTTCTCTATAAACCTCGTGGCTGAGTTCATAGAAAGGGTGGAAGAGCTTGAGACGGTAAGGGAAATAGGTTTAAGGTTCGGTCAGGGATATCTCTTCGGAGAGGGAGAGGAAATTATAACCTGAAGTCTTCCCCGAGATATGTTTTCCTGACCTCCTGAAGCTCCACGACCTTTACGGGTTCACCTTCCGCTATTATCCGTCCTTCCGAGATTATGTAAACCCTGTCAACTATGCTTATAGTTTCTCTGACGTTGTGGTCCGTTATCAGGATACCTATGTCCTGATGTTTGAGACTCCTGACCATTCCCCTGATGTCGCTCACTATTATGGGGTCCAAGCCCGCAAAAGGCTCGTCTAGAAACAAATATTTGGGTTTGGTTATCAAGCTCCTTGCTATCTCAAGTCTCCTCTTCTGCCCACCAGAAAGGGCATACGCTTTCGTATCCTTCAGGTTCAGAAGTCCGAAATCTTCCAAAAGTGCCTCCGCTTTAGTTATGGCTTCCTCTCTACTCTGGGTGAAAAACTCAAGGAATATCAACAGGTTTTCCAAAACCGTAAGGTCGTCAAAAAGGGTGTGCTCCTGGGGTAGGAAAGCTATACCCCTCTTTGCCCTTTCGTGGGGAGGCATGTGGGTTATGTCCTCACCGTCCAGTTCTATCTTTCCACTGTCAATCTTCACAAATCCCACGAGGGAGTTAAAGAGCGTCGTCTTTCCCGCACCGTTGGGTCCGAGAAGTCCCACCACCTCCCCCCTCTCCAACCTCAAGCTCACACCTTTTATAATTTCCCTACCTTTAAAGCTCTTTCTTACATCTCGAGCCAGAAGCATACCTACTCTATCTCTTCCCTCACGTCTTCGTAGCTCTTGAATTCCTCACTCTTGAGAACGTCGGTTATGAATAGGTCTATCTCTTCCTTGTTCAGTATGGCTCCCGCTATCAGTCTTCCCGTGTATCTGTTGTTCTTTATCTCCCAGAACATGTAAAACTCCGGGTATCTCTCCTTTATCTTCCGGTAGGCTACCCCGTATTTGCTGTCCTTTAGGGGGTTCTGCTCAAGAAAGAAGTGGTCTTCGCTTACCGTTATTTTGTGCAGAAGAACTCCCCTCTTGGTCTTTACCAGCTCTAACTTCAGGTCCCAGTCCTTGATAGTCTCCATGCCTTACCTCCTGCTGTTTATTATATTTCTCAATGAGGCTTATAAATCCCGTGTTCCTCCACGGTTGGGGGTTTTCCTCAAAGGTCTTCGGAAACATTCCCGCAGTAAAGATAGACCTGCCCGGACATGGAAAAGGAAGTTCGGACTATCGGGACATGAACTCCCTCGTGGAAGAGATAGCGCTTTCCCTTCCTTCCTCCCACGACATAGTGGGGTGGTCCATGGGAGGGTCTATTGCTCTCATGTTAGCTCTCAGGTTTCCCTCCAAGGTCAGGAGGCTGTTTTTGATAGGGACTTCTCCCTACTTCGGTGGTGCATGGAGCGGTAAAAATGTAAGAGCGCTCCGCATGAGGGTAAAGAGAGAGGGAATAAAGGTTTTCAGAAGGATTGCTTTGTCCAGGGAGTTTGAGGACGAATTTAAAGAAGACATAGGTATGCGTATGTTGGAGGATTACATAAACCTCGACCTGCGGGACCAACTTCCTACGCTGAAGAGGGGAGTCTTTATAATTCAAGGTGATAGGGATTTGGTCGTTCCGCCTTTGGAGGCATACAAACTCCGACTCTTGATAAAAGGTAGTAAACTTGTTATCCTCCCCGGAGGACATTTTCCCTTTGAAGATGAAAGGAGCTTACTCTCTACGCTTCTCAAGGTCAGCTCAAACTTACGATAAATGGGGTGTTCCCCAGAAGGAGAGTGCCCGCAAGCTGGTTAGCTTCGTAAAACCGCACGGAAGTATTCTCGACCTGGGATGCGGAACAGGTTTCGTCTCTTCCTTTTTGCCCCCCGGGTGCGTCCCCTTCGGTCTGGACATAGCCCCCAAGATGGTAGAGATATTTCACAGGAGGTTTGGGAGAGCGGTCGTAGGAGATGCGGAAAACCTTCCCTTCAAAGACGGTTCCTTCGACTTCGTTTTGAGCAACTTTTCCCTTCACTGGACCGACCTGAGCAAGAGCCTGAGAGAGGTCGTTCGGGTTGCGAGGGTGGGAGTAGGTTTGGCTCTTCCGGTGGAGGGAAGTCTCAAGGGTTTGGATTTCCCCTTTCCGAAAGAGGAGGAAGTTATCGGCACCCTCGGGGGTCTGAAGCTAAAATACGAAATTAGAGAGGTGAGGATACCTTTCGAAGGGTGGGACCTGGTGAGGTTTTTCCATCACACGGGAAGCTCCTTAAACCCGAACCGAAGGAGACCTTTAACCAAGAAAGAAATCCTGAACCTGATAAACTCTATAGAAAGCCCCACCTTTCGTATGCTATTTTTGTATGCGAGGGTGGTATGAGGAGGATAAAGATGAAAGCGTTCGCCCTTACCTTCCTTTTCATTTTCGGACTCCTCGTAGGGTGCAGAGCGGAGGTAAAAGAAAACCACTCCCTGAACCATGAACTCAACGGTGGTGGCATCTTAGAAGCCTTCCAGAGGGAGCTTACCAAGGTAGTTGACAAGGTTTCCCCTTCCGTCGTTACCATATTCGCCCGTCAGGAGGTCGAGTTCAACCCCTTCGAGCACTTTGACTTCCCCTTCCGCATACCCATGGAGCCTTTCAAGAGAGAAAGGAGGTCCTTGGGTTCCGGGGTCATAGTTAAGTATGAAAAAGGGAAGCTATACATATTAACCAACAATCACGTTATAGAAGACGCATCGAGCATAACTGTCAGGTTCGATAAACACACCGAAAGGTCTGCAAAGGTTGTGGGAACGGACCCCAAAACAGACCTTGCGGTTTTAGAAGTTGACGCAGAAGGCATAAAGGACCCTCAAAAGAGGGTTGCTAAGCTCGGAGACTCGGACAAGGTCAAGGTGGGACAGCTCGCAATAGCCATAGGAAACCCCTACGGTCTCGAGAGAACGGTAACTGTGGGTGTCGTCTCCGCTCTCAAAAGGAGCATAGGTATAACCCAATACGAGAGCTACATACAGACCGACGCCGCCATAAACCCCGGAAACTCGGGAGGACCACTCATAAACATATACGGTGAGGTGATAGGGATAAACACCGCCATAGTCGCCTCCGGACAGGGTCTCGGGTTTGCCATACCTATAAACCTCGCCAAGTGGGTCATGGAACAGATACTCGAGCACGGAAGGGTCGTAAGAGGTTGGCTCGGGGTCGTAATTCAGGAGATAACGCCTGACATAGCGGAAGCCATAGGAGTTAAGGAGGGAATTCTAATAGCTCAGGTTTTAAAGGGTAGTCCTGCGGACAAGGCAGGACTTAAAGTGGGAGACATAATAGTTGAGCTAAGCGGAAGGAAAATCGAAAGCGTAAGGGACCTCCAGTTTTCCATCATGAAAACCAAACCGGGAACCAGGGTAGAGCTTACGGTAATCAGGGACGGAAAGAAGAGAAAGATAGAGGTAGAAATAGGGGAGCTTCCCGAAAAGGGTGCGGTTAAGGAAAAGAGCGAAGAGTCCGGAGACCTCGGACTTACCCTCAGAGACCTCACTCCCCAAGAGAAGGCTCGCCTCGGGGTTGACGGTGTTCTCGTGGTCTCGGTAGTTCCCGGAAGTCCTGCGGACAGGAGCGGTCTGAGACCCGGTGATGTGATAATGAGGGTAAACTACCAAAAGGTGGAGAGCGTTCAGGAGTTCTTCTCCATACTGGAAAACCTTAAGGAGATGGGTAAAACGAAAGCTCTCCTGCTTGTGAGGAGAGACAAGAGCAACATTTACCTCGTTTTGAGGTTAAGGTGAGGTAGCCATGCCGGACACCGAGCAGGAGCTTATAAATCAATACTTGAAAAGGATTTCAAAGATACCTCTCCTCTCTCCCGAAGAGGAGAAGGAGCTGGCAAAGAGAGCCAAAGAGGGGGACGAGGAAGCTCTCAAAAAGCTGGTAGAGTCCAATCTGCGCTTTGTGGTAAGCGTAGCCAAACAGTATATAGGATACGGTCTTCCCTTTTCGGAACTTATAGCGGCAGGTAACTTGGGACTCCTCGAAGCAGCAAAGAGGTTCGACCCAGACAGAGGAGTAAAGTTCATATCCTATGCGGTCTGGTGGATAAGACAAGCCATAATGCAGGCTCTTTCCCAGCAAACGGGTGCGGTCAGAATTCCCCTAAAACAGTCCCACCTCATAAGCAAGATAGGAACCATATACGCTGAGCTTGCCAAGGAACTCGAAAGGGAGCCAACACCCGAAGAGGTTGCAGAGGCACTCTCTAAGGAGATGATAGCCAAGGAGCTGGCAAAGGAGTTGGGAAGGGAACCCACGGAGGAGGAGATAGAAAAGAGGTTCAAAAAGGAAGGATACAAGATTTCCCCCGAAGAGGTGGAGAAGTATCTCCAGGTTTGCAGGATACCCCTGTCCCTCGACGCCCCGGTAGGAGACAACGAGGACACCTTTTTCGTTGACTTCCTCAGCAAACACGGAACCGCAGAGGTAGAAGAGAGCGTAATACAGGAGGTATTGGAAAAGGAAATATACGACCTATTGGACAAACTTCCCGAAAAGGAGAGAAAGGTTATAGAGCTTAGGTTCGGACTGAGAGGAAACGAGCCTAAAACCCTGCGTGAGATAGGAGACATCCTGGGTGTTTCGAGGGAAAGGGTCAGACAGTTAGAAACGAGAGCGCTCAGAAAGCTCAGAAGTCTCGCTATGAAGAGACACCTAAAGGACTTCCTGAGCTGAAATGGGAAGCGACGGCATACTTCTAATAGACAAACCCAAAGGGTTAACCTCTACCCGTGTCGTCGAAAAAGTCCGCCGAAAGCTAAGAACTAAAGTTGGTCATAGCGGAACCTTGGACCCCTTGGCTACGGGACTCTTAATTCTTCTAATCGGCAGAGCGACCCGTTTTTCCTGGATGTTTCTCAACATGGATAAGACCTACCTGGTAAAGGCACGCCTCGGAGTAAAGACGGACACCTACGACGTGGAGGGAAATGTGATAGAGGAGAGAGAGGTAAAGGTCTCCTGTCAAGAGGTTGAAAAAGCCCTCTCCCGCTTCGTGGGAGAAATATATCAGGTTCCTCCTCCCTTTTCCGCAAAAAAAGTTCAGGGAAAGAGAGCATACAAACTTGCCCGCAGAGGGAAAAACCCTCAGCTCAAACCCGTCAAGGTCAGGATTTACGAGCTAAAACTCCTCGAGTGCATACCTCCTCACATAACGATACGCATGAAGGTGTCCTCGGGAACATACGTCCGCAGTTTGATAAACGACCTCGGGGAAAGCCTGTCTTCGGGAGCGGTCGTAGAGGGTCTCGTTCGTGAAGAGGTGGGTCCGTTCTCCTTAAGCGATGCGGTTCCTCTCGAGAGGTTCTTGGAAGCGGACAATCCGTGGGACTTCGTCCTGCCCGTAGAGAGAGCCTTTTCCTTCCTACCGAAGGTCAGTCTCGATTACTTTAACGCAAAGAAGGTCCTAAATGGAAACCCTGTGCTCGTAAAGGAAAAAGCGGAAGGTTATGTTACCATATACATCGACGACACCTTCGTGGGGATAGGGAAGGTAAAGAGCGGAGTTCTGAAGCCCGAAAGATTGCTGATACCCGAAGGGATACAAACTTGACATAAACTCACTCACATTTTATCTTAATAATCAGAGAGAAAGGTTGATAGGAGGTTTGTAATGCCTTCTACTAAGAAGGATTACTACGAAATCTTGGGAGTGCCACGCAACGCCTCTCAGGAGGAGATAAAGAAGGCTTTCAGAAGGCTTGCGAGAAAGTATCACCCTGACATAAACAAAAGTCCGGAAGCCCAGGAAAAGTTCAAGGAGATAAACGAAGCCTATCAGGTTCTTTCGGACCCGGAAAAGAGGAAGCTCTACGACCAGTTCGGACACGCCGCCTTCGAAGGTGCCGGTGCTCAGGAACAGGTTAACGTTCAGGACTTCCCCAGCTTGGAGGAAATTCTGAGGGACTTCTTCGGAGGAGGTTTTGGTTTTGACTTCGACACCATATTCGAAAGAGCTACCAGAGGCAGAAGAAGGACGGGTCAGAGACCCGTAAGAGGAGAGGACATATACAAAACCGTTGAGATTTCCCTCGAAGACGCCTACAGGGGAACAACGGTAGAGGTCGATGTTGATAGGGAGGTTGAGTGCTCCGTCTGCGAAGGAAGAGGATACGACCAGAGCAAAGGAATGAGAGTGTGCCCAGCCTGCGGTGGAAAGGGATACGTGGAAGGTGGAAACTGGTTCATGAGAGTTAGGGAAACCTGCAGGACCTGTATGGGAACCGGAGGAATATACGAACCCTGCCCCACCTGCGGAGGAAATGGAACGGTCAGAAAGAGAGAAAAGATAAAGGTCAGGATACCGCCTGGGGTGGATACGGGTTCCAAGCTGGTGGTGGAAGGCAAAGGACATGCAGGCAGGTTCGGAGGACCTCCCGGCAACCTATACATTCAGGTAAGGGTAAAGCCCCACAAAATCTTCCAGAGGAAGGGAGAGGACCTCTTAGTCGATGTAAACCTGACCTATCCGGAAGCGGTTCTCGGAACGGAAATAGAAGTCCCCACCATATCGGGAGAAAAGGTCAAGGTAAAGGTTCCGCCCGGAACCCAGCACGGAGAGCTGATAAAGGTAAACGGATATGGAATGCCGAGGCTCAAAGGAAGCGGAAAAGGGGACCTATACGTCAGAGCAAACATAGACGTTCCCAAGATAGGCATGCTCGACAAGGTCTTCAAGGACGGCAGGAAGTTAGAGAAGCTCCTTAAGGAGCTTAACGAAGTGCTACCTAAGCCTGAAAGAATTAAAGAGAGGTGAGAGTCATGAAGAGGAAGGGACTCTACACCATAGGTGTGGTAGCGAGAATGTTCGACATACACCCACAAACTTTGCGACTATACGAACGGGAGGGACTGCTCAAGCCTTCCAGAACGGAAGGGAACACGAGACTGTATTCGGACGAAGACCTCGAAAGGTTGGAGTTCATACTCTTCCTCACCAGGGAGCTTGGAGTGAACCTCGCAGGTGTTGACATAATCCTCAACATGAAGGAGCAGATAGAAGAGCTTCAGAAACAAATAGACCAGCTCTTCGAGTTTATCCAGAAGGAGCTTTCAAAGGTCTATGAAGGTGAGGAACTCAGGAAGGCAATAGTCAGCGTCCCAAAAAGGAAGGTAATGAAACTGGAAGACATCATACCCGCCAAGAAGAACGAACAGTAAACTTTCTCCTATGGAGAAGGTTCTGGTTCACATATGCTGTGCCCCCGATGCCCTATACTTCCTGGAAAGACTCAGGAAAGAATATCCCAACAAGGAACTCATAGGCTTCTTTTACGACCCCAACATCCACCCCTACGAGGAATACCTACTCAGGCTTGAAGAGACCAAGAGAACCTGCCGGAAGCTCGGGATAAAGCTCATAGAGGGAGAATACGACGTCGAGGACTGGCTCGTAAAGGTTAAGGGACTTGAAAGGGAACCCGAGAGGGGGGAGAGATGCTCCGTGTGCTTTGACTTCAGGCTCGAACGATCCGCAAAACTCGCCAAAGAACTCGGATGCGACACCATGACCACAACCCTTCTTATGAGTCCCAAGAAGAGCTTTAACCAGCTAAAAGAAAGCGGGGAAAAGGTGTCCCACAAATACGGGGTAAATTTCTTGGCTGTGGATTACCGCAAAGGTGGTGGAACTCAGGAGATGTTCAGACTCACCAAAGAAAACCAGATATACCAGCAGGATTATTGCGGTTGCATCCACGGACTCGTAAACCAGAAGGGTGAAAACTCCCTGTGGGACATGGTCTCCTTCGGGGGAAGACCCGCAGGCTCAAAGGAGGAGACCTTATTTATAAAGAGAATAAGGACCTTCTGCGAAGGTGAAGGACTCGGGACACAGGAGATTGAGTTTCCCTTCCTCAGCTGGCGTGTCTTGGAAGGTGGTCTGTGGGTCAAAAAGGAACCCATACCCTCCCTCGTTGCACCTTACTCCCAGTCCATAAGGGGGAAGGTCAGAGCGGACGTGGAAAGGGTCGTAGGGAACACCCTCTACCTTAACAAGCAGTTCGTCCGGATAAAGCTCGTAGAAGAACTGAAGGACCTTCCCTTGGAGAGTATCCCCCCTACCACTAATCCCACCTTTTTAGTTCCCGAAAGCTACAGGGAAAAACTCCTCAAGAGCAGGGTAGATGCAGTTTTAAAGACCGCCTTCAGGGAGGCGGTGTCAAGAGTCTTAATAATCGGAAGCCTTCAGGCAAAGAACCTCTTGGGAATTCCTGCGGATACCCTTCAGGACCACAGGGGCGTGAGCGAAGACTTTGTTAAGGAGCTTATAGAAGAGCATAAGAAAGACATACTTACCCAGAAAACCGCAATCTTGCTTTTGGGCGCTCACTTCGTAGGCAAGCTCGGACAGAAGTTCTTTGAGGAGATAAGCGGTAGAAGTCCGGAAGTCTTAATTCCCCAGAATGTCCGCTGAGGGTTATCCCATACCCAGCTCCTTCAGCTTCCTCCACAGAGTCGTCCTGTGCATGCCGAGAATTTTTGCAGCGAGGCTCTTGTTGCCCCCCGCTTCTTCGAGAGCCTTCCTTATCCTTTCCGCCTCGCTATCCTTGCGGGAAGTGTTTCTGACAAACCTTCTGAACTTCAGTTCCTCGGGAAGGTCTTCCTCGCTTATCATAGTTCCCCTGCTTACCACAACCGCACTCTCTATTATGTTCTCCAGCTCCCTTATATTTCCCGGATAGTCGTATTCCAAAAGTAGCTTCATAGCGGAGGGTGAAACGCCCTTTATCCTTCTACCGTGCTCTTTGGAAAACTTCTCTATGAAGTGGTTAACAAGGTAGGGAATGTCCTCCTTCCTTTCTCTCAGAGGCGGTAGCTCTATGCTTACCACGTTAAGGCGGTAGTAGAGGTCTTCCCTGAACTTACCTTCCCGAACGAGTTTTCTAAGGTCTCTGTTGGTAGCCGCAATTATCCGAACGTCAACCTTCCTCGGTTTTACGTCCCCTATCCTTTCAAACTCCTTCTCCTGTATAAGGTTCAGTATCTTTACCTGAAGATGAAGGGGAAGGTCTCCTATTTCGTCCAAAAACAGAGTCCCCCCGTGAGCCATCTCCACCTTACCGGGCTTACTCCTAACAGCTCCGGTAAAAGCTCCCTTGTTGTATCCGAAAAGTTCAGCTTCGAGCAGGTTTTCCGGTATAGCTCCGCAGTTTATCTTCACGAAGGGTTGTTCCCTTCTGGGTGATATGAGATGTATGTATCTCGCTATCAAGCTCTTTCCCGTTCCCGTCTCCCCCGTTATAAGGACATTTACGTTCATCTCCGCCACAGACCTTACCCTGTCCAGTATTTTGGAAAAGCGGGGACTCTTGGAAACTATTTGAAAGCCCTGTTTATTAGGAGAGAGAAGCTCGGGGACAACGTAGAAGGATATAACGTATCCCTCACCCTCCTTGAGCCTCGATACCAGAACGGAAGCCTTCTGCCTACCGCAAGGTGTTTCTATAAAGACGTCCGCCCTCTCCCCTTCGGGAGGTAGCTCCTCTATGGACAGGTTTATTATCTCCTCTATGGACTTACCCTTTAGTCCGTCAAGCTCCCTGCAAAGTATCTTCTTAGCCATGCTGTTGTGGTCTATTACCTTTCCTTCCTTATCGAAGACGAGAACCGCCTCCACTATGGAGTCGAGCACTACCTGAACGAACTCCTTTTGCCGTTTGACCTCTTCCATGTGGTGTATTACCCGGCTCACGTCCCGGAATATTTCTATAACTCCCTTGAATTCCCCTTCCTCGTAGTGGGGAGTCATACTCAGGCACACATGAAGACCACTCTCGGTCTGAACATCATAGACCTGAACTCCCTCCTCAGTATCTTCCACCAAATCCATCGGACAGGAAGAGCATATAGAAAACAGACCCCGGCAGGACTCGCCGGGTTTTATGTCCTTGCCGAGAATTTTCTTTGCCTTCTCGTTAGCAAAAACTACCTTGCGGTTTTTATCTATTATCAGAACGCCGTCAAAAAGCTGGCTTAAACTCCTGTAATCCATTCTTATAAATGTATATTCACCACTCGGTAGGAACTCTGCTCATCATTCTGAGACTTTCTTCGAAGGCTGACATATACTTCATGGCTGTAATCATAGAGCCTTTGAACTTGAGCCTTTTGGTGAGCATCGCTGCTCTGGGTCCCATCTCTCCCTTAGCGAGCTTCTGCCAGTTTTCCGGTGTTGCCCATAGCTCAAAGTCGTATTTCTTATTTGGGTCTGCCTTGCCCGCCTGGACCACCTCTCCATTCTTGACTTCTATGGCAACCGCATCGCCTTCATTCCCCTCCACGAAATACTTTATGGAAGCGGAAAAGCTCTTTAAACTATCCCTGAGCTTTTGATTGTTGTTCCACTCCTCCGCATACGCCTTTATCCACTCTTCGGAAAGAAACTTGTATCCCATATCCTCACTCCTTGCCCCTGTTTTAAAGAGGGGAGGGGACAGCCCCCTCCCTTTCCCTTTTTTTAAAGTCCTGCCTCTTCTCTGAGAGCTTTAAAGACCTCGTTGAAGGAAACCTCGTCGTTGTTGACGAATACTCCTATGTTGCCCACTACGCACACAGAAAACTTAGGTCCCGTGAGCGCCCAACCTATAAGTGGTGTCCACTCCTGACCCGAGAATGCGGTGTATCCGTCGCACTGCATCTTAGCCATAGCGTTGTTCGCCGCACACATTTCCGCAGCCATCGCCGCGTGTTCTTCGTCTATGTCTCCCTTGTAGGCAACGAGCTTGCCGTCGTCGGAAAACTCACCTACAGCCCAAACACCTTTGATTTGTAAAAGTTTGTCCAAGTTCGCCATAGCACCCACCTCCTTTTAGATATACTTGGAAAGGATTTCAAAGGTCTTGTCAAAGTCAGCCTTGTCCATCTCCACGAAGACACCCACGTTGCCCATTATGCAGGCTGCGTATTTTCCTCCCGCAACCGCAAAACCGACGACAGGATAAAAGCCGCCCTTACCAGTGTATGCGCTCCAGCCCTTTGCCTGCATGTTGCCCATGAGCTTGTTTGCCGCACACATCATCGCCGCAATCTCTGCGGACTTCTCGTCTATGTCGCCGTAGTAAGCGACCAGCCTACCGTCATCGGTAAACTCTCCCGCTGCGATGGCTCCCGGAATAGCCATCAACTCCTTTAATTTGCTGAGTGTTGCCATCTTTCCCACCTCCTTTGGGATTTCACTTTTTTATCTGCAAAGGGTATGCCAAAAGAGCTTGCTCGTTTAAGGTATTGATGCATGGAGATTTTTACCAAGATGGTGTAGTCTGCCGATGTGTTGCAACGTTGCAACAGTGTTGCATCAGGTTTCCATCTTCCTTTTCCCCTCCTCCCAAAGCCTATCCATCTCCTCCAAGGACATCTCCTCAAGGCTCTTTCCCATCTCCTTGGCTCTCTTCTCTATGTATTGAAACCTTCTTATGAACCTGTCGTTTGCCTCCTGAAGAGCGGACTCCGCATCAACCCCCACGAACCTGGCAAGCTCCACCACCGCTGTGAGTATGTCCCCTATCTCGTGCTTTATGTTCTCTTTGTCGTTATCCCGAAGGGATTCCTTAAGCTCCTCAATCTCTTCCTGGATTTTCTCAAAGACCTGCGATATGTCCGTAAAGTCAAAGCCCACCTGCGAAGCCTTGTCCTGAAGCTTTTGAGACCTCATCAGAGCGGGAAGGTGCTTGGGAATGCCCTCGAGTATGCTCTCCCTTTTCTCCATCTTCTTCTTTTCCCAGTTTTTGAGGACATCTTCGGGCTTTGCATTTCCGAAGACGTGAGGGTGCCTTTCTATGAGCTTTCTAACGAGCGTATCTATAACGTCCCCTATGTCAAAAGCTCCCCTCTCTTTGGCTATCTGAGCGTGAAATACGGGTTGGAGAAGGAGGTCTCCGAGTTCTTCCTTGAGCTTTTCGTCGTCTTTGGAGTCTATGGCATCGAGCACCTCGTAGGCTTCCTCTATGAGGTATTTTTTCAGGCTCTCGTGGATCTGTTCCCTGTCCCACGGACACTCTCTCCTGAGCCGTTCCATAACCTTTACGAGGTCTTCAAAGGTGTATCTCCTTTCCATAAGGAGTATATTTTAGAATCATCGTGGGCAACAGGGCTAAGGATTGGCTCAATCAGGCTCTAAAAGACTTGGAGCACGCAAAGCTGTCGCTGGAGCATGGAGATTATGAATGGGCTTGCTTTGCATCGCATCAAGCTGCAGAAAAAGCGGTTAAGGCTCTCCATCTCTATTGTGGGCAGGAAGCGTGGGGGCACATTATAGCAAAGCTATTGAAAGAGCTTCCAATTGAAGTTCCCTCGGAGCTTGTTGAGAAGTCAAAAGTTTTAGATATTTATTACATACCCACGAGATACCCTAACGGGTTTCCAGAAGGTGCCCCATACGAGCATTTTGGAAAACATCAAGCGGAGGAGGCAATAAAGTATGCCCGTGAGGTCATTGAGTTCGTCCGTTCTAAGATGGGTGCCTGAAGAAGAAGCTAAAAGGGCTTTGCGAGAGTGGGCTGAAAAAATCAAAAAGGAACATCCGGAGGTTATCCGCGTGGGTTATTTCGGCTCCTACGCGAGGGGCAACTGGGGTGTAGGAAGTGATATTGACTTGATAATAGTAGTTGAAAGCTCAGATAAACCTTTTATGGAAAGAGCGCTTGAGTTTGATACAACAGACCTTCCCCTTCCCGTAGATGTGCTCGTATATACTGAAAACGAACTCCAAAGAATTAAAGACAGCAAGTTTTATAAAAATGTTATAGAAAGAGAAACTATCTGGATTGCTTAAACATTCACACTTTATTCACGATAGAATTTTAGTATGTTACAAAATCTCATAGGAGGTGTGTGTCATGAGAGACCTTTACCAAGCCTTTGCGGAAGCCAAGAGGCTCAACAAGAAGAGGGGTTTCACCCTGATTGAACTCCTCGTCGTCATAGCCATCATAGCCATTTTGGCAGCCATAGCTATCCCGCAGTTTGCCAAGTATAGGGTAAGAGCCTTCAACAGCGCAGCGGAGTCGGATATAAGGAATATAAGAACTACGATGGAAGCTGTATATGCGGATTTTATGACCTACAGTAATGCTGATGATACAGAAATATCCGCAACTGCACCAGCTGCGTTAGACTTAAGCGACCTAAACTTACCTGGTTTATCTGAAAATGTTTCACTTTCTTCTGGTGTAACAGCAGGTATACATGCTGATAGAGCTGAATTTACAGCGGCTGCGGCACATAGAGATGGAGATAGGGCTTTTTGTGTTGACTCTGATGATTCAGCTCTCTGGTGGGATACTAAAGATAGGGGAACAGCTATAGCTATAGGTGATGTTCCTGACTCTGACGGAACAGCTGGTGATAATGAATGTTCTACAGATTATCCCAACAGGCTTTAATTATTACAACACATAATGCCTAAAAACCTCTTCTGGGGCGTCTTGCCCCTTCTTATTATTCTTTTAGCTTTGTTCATACGCTGGGAAGATATTTCGTATTTTTTACAGAAAGATAACGATAATGTTCTCACATGCTATGATTGTTATCTATATGCTCTGTTAACTCAGCAACGGATAGAGGGTAAGTTAACCGGTATAAATTACTTATCGAATGCTCCAGATTACACAGTAAATACCGCGGGTAATCAGCTCATAACATATTTAGCCTATCCCTTTGTAAAACTGTTTTCGTTGAATGTTAGGGACATTTATATACTCTTTCCACCTATACTTGGTTCTTTATTCGTATTTCCACTAATGTTATGGGTTAGAAAATTTGCAGGAGTATATGCCTTTTTAGGAGCTTCCTTGCTCGGAGCGTTTAACTTTATCTACTTAATCAGGACATCACCGGGAAGGTATGATACAGATTTTCTCATACTTTTCTTTTTGTTCCTATCTCTTTGGCTTATTACCATCACAGCTCAGGAGAATTTGCCCAGCAGAGCTGTAACGCTTTCCATAATATCCGGCTTGGTGATGAGCTTGTTTATGTGGTGGTATCCCAAACCTATTTTCATTTTTCTGTTTACATTTTCACTTTTTGTCGGTTCTTCATTATTTGGAAGTTCCCTAAAATTGACCCTTGTAAAGACAGTTCTTTTCCTTATAGGAAGCGGTCCTATTAATTTGATTAGGGGAATTGAAAACCTGTGGTATTACATAGATACACGCATTTTTCATGCTCCTGCACCTTTTGTGCCTGTGAATATAAGCAAAAGTGTTGTGGAACTCTTACCTATAACTCTGGGGGATTTAGTCGCTTTCACCTCAGGTAATTTGATATTTTTGGCAATTTCATTTCTGGGACTGATATTAGTTTTTCTTAAACACACGAGGTTCATGGTAATTGCCATGCCTTTCGTAGCTCTCGGCATATCTTCCTTCTTTGCAGGCAATCGAATGCTGATTTATCTTGCTCCTTTCTTAGGTTTAGGAGCTGGTTTTATTCTTGAAGAGCTGGCGAGATTGCTTTCTAATAAAGTAAGAAAGCTCAAACCGCTTATTTACCTTTCTTTTGGAATACTTGTTATTCTCATGACACTTCCACACTATGCATTCTCCTTAAGTAAAAAAGAGATGTTTAGAGATAGTTTTTACCAAGAGGTGAAGAAATTATCCGAAGTAATACCCGCAGGGTCATATATATGGACATGGTGGGATTTAGGCTATTTCCTTCAATATACACTCAATAGGGGAACATACATAGATAACGGCAACTGGAACATAATAAAAATGTTTGCAATATCACACTCTTTTATTTCCGATTCTGAGGAGCGAGCGAGAAAGTTAATAGCCTATACAACTAATAACTTAACTTTAGGATTAAAGTATAAAGAAAAATCCTACAAAGATTTCCTTGCAGATGTAGAGGAGTATCATTTACCCCCAAAAAATGACGTCTTCGTTCTAATTTCTACAACTATGTTTGTAAAGCCTTTGCTCAGGGAAATAGGGTCTTACGGTTCAGACTTAGAGTCTAAATATGAAGCAATAGGTTCAATAGTATATTACTGTAATGAAAGAAAAGAAGTTATAGATTGCACGGATTTCATATTTGATAAGAACGCAAACCTATTAACGAGTAAATTTAAGATAGGTAACTATTACCTATACGATAGGGATACAGGAGAGCTTATACGCAGAAAAGAAATCAGAAAAAATGTAGGACACAATCTTTACCTGATAAAGTCTAAAGGAAAATATTACTCAGTTATTCTTGAAAGTGGTGCTGAAAAGACCAATATGTCGCGCTGGTTTTTCTTTAAAGAGAGTTCGGATAAATTTAAACTTATTTACGACGGATTTCCAATCTTAGTCCTTTATAGGGTGGAGTAGTTTCATGAGGGTTATAGAAGTTCATAACCTTAAAAAGTTTTATAAAAAAAAGGAGGTTCTGAAAGGTATATCCTTCCATGTGGAAAAGGGAGAAATTCTGGGGTTTGTAGGTCCCAATGGCGCAGGCAAGTCTACCACCTTGAAGATAATAATGAATTTTATAAGACCTTCAGAGGGTAAAGTTAGGATTTTCGGAGAGGAAAACGATAAAGCCCCCTACAACAAGGTAGGTTTCCTACCGGAGCACCCCTACTTTTACCTGAATGTAACCGGTAGGGAGTTCCTGAAGTTCGTAAGCTCTTTGGTTGAAATTAACAGTAAAAACTTCTGGAACAATGTGGAATTGTATGGGGAAAAGCTTGAGATAAGCTGGGCTTTGGATAAGAAGCTATCCGAATACTCCAAGGGCATGCTTCAGAGGTTCGGTCTCTTGCAGGCTATAGTTTATAACCCTGAACTGATAATACTTGACGAACCAATGTCCGGACTTGACCCCATAGGAAGAAGGCTCGTTATGGACCTTATGTTGGAGCTAAAGGACAAAGGCAAAACTATATTTTTCAGCACCCACATTCTTCCTGACATAGAAAGGGTTTGCGACAGGGCAATTCTAATAGTGAATGGAAAAATCACGGACGAGGTAGAAAAGAAGGACCTTCCTCATGTGGAAGAATTGTTGCTTGATAGGGTAAGGGCTGAAGGAATAGTAGAGGTAAGATGATGAAGTTTGTTTGGGGGTTTGCTTACATAACACTAAAGGAAAACGTTAGAAGATGGAGTTTCTACGGTGTAGCTTTAGCTTATCTCCTTTCGCTCGTGTTTGCGAGAATTCTTATGGAGTTCTCCCTACAGGACCTTACTAAGTTCTTTTTCGATATAGCTTTTTCGTTTCTTTCCTTTTTCGTCATAACATCGACTTTATTCCTGAGCACTGACATAATGACTAAGGATTTTGAAAAAAAGGCAATCTTCACCATATTATCCAAGGGACTATCGAGAAATAAATACATCCTTGGAAGAGCTATTGGTCTTACATTTTTCACATTAATACTCACCTTTCTGTTAGGTGCGATGTTCGGAGTTTTTTCCGAACTTATAAACACTTCTATTTCTGACAATTATAGAAAGGACATAGTTTTTCCTCTTCTCGTTTTAGCCATATTTCACCTGTGGATAAAAGCATCCCTGTTGTCCATAGTCGTTTTGTTTTTTGCCAGCTTTATGGTAACTCCATTTTTGATATTCTTAGCGAGCGTTGTGGTTTACATAGCGGGGTCATCTGTAGAAAACTTATACTACTTTGTAACTTTCAACGAAGACAAGGTCAGTCCTATTGTTAAAACCGGAATAACGGTTCTCTTCTATGCATTTCCAAACTTTTCAGTTCTCAATCCGGACATAATGCTCGGTATGGAAAAGCTTGATGTAGTTAAATTAGGGTTAGATTTGCTGAAGACTCTGATATATGGATGCACATTGTTAACAGCGTCAATGCTCCTTTTCAATAAGAGGGAGATAACATGAGGAGCTTATTTATACTTGTGATGCTTTTTTTCTCGCTTAACTTGATAATTTCATTCCTACTTGCGGAAAAGGTGAAGCAGAGAACCTCGGAAAATTACATACTTTTAAACAAACTTATATTTATACCTGTTCCCAGAGACCTGCACTATGGAATTGCAAATATGAACTTTACAAATACCGTTGCCTACATAGGATATGCATTGGAGAAGGGTAGGGGAAGGTTAAACCGTAGAGATGGAAGGAGAGTTTTTGAAAGCCTCGATGCAATAACTTTATACAATCCCAGGTATTTTGACCCTTATTATGTAGCCAATGCCTTCCTTACATGGGAATTAGGTATGTATAACGAGGCACTACATCTTTTGGAAAGGGGTTTATCCTTCCTAAAGGATTGGAGAATACCCTTTTACATGGGGTTTATATACTTCTATTTCCTCGGGGATAATGCAAAAGGTGCAAAGTATATGGCTTTAGCAGCTAAGTATAGGAAAGATAAAAGGTCAAACCTTGCGGTTTTGCTTGCTTCAAGGCTTTACTATGAGGAGGGTAAGTTGCTTGTTGCTATCGCGCTTCTTAAGGAGCAGATAAACACTATAAAGGACGAAAGCATAAAGGAAGCTCTTAAGGTAAGACTCGAGGCTCTGAAGGGTGCACTACGCATATACAACGCTATTGACATATACAAAAAGCGTTTTGGGAAAAGACCCCAAAGTATAGATGACCTCGTTGAGGCAGGGTTAATTCCACCCGACATGAGGGACCCGTTGGGTGGTAGATTTTATTTAACCGAAGATGGAAAAGTAAGGAGTGAGAAAGTTTTGTTCCCTATTAGAAAAGGGGGAAAGTAAGATGCAGAGGGGTTTCACACTCATTGAACTCCTTGTAACGGTGGGCATTTTTGCAATAATTGTAAGTATATCTATACCGCTGTATGCAAAATACACACACAAAGCTTACAGGGCTACTGTCATATCTGACGTGAAAAATACAGCCATCTCTGTGGAAGCATTTATAGGTGATTTCAAGAGTGTCCCTAACAGTGTTAACTGTCCCGCTTCAGGATACGGACCCGCTTCCTGTGATTTAACCGACGGTAGCAACACCCTGTCCGACGCAATATATGTATCAAAAGACGCACAAATACAGTATGTAAAAGAGCCTTCGAGCTGTAGTGGTCTGGACAGTTACAAAATTCATGGAATACACGCAAAATTAGATGGCTGGGGCTATTGTTTCTCAGCGTGTAATGGAGCATATTTAGAAACAGACGGTAGCGGTTGTCCCTAAACCTATAATAATTCCTGAATGAAACACTACCTGCTTTTAGAAAGCTCAACTTTTACACTGCAACCGCCGGGTGGAGAGGTCGTTTATAAAACTCCCGCTGGGAAACCAAAGAGGGAGAATTTGCTCAGGGCTTCCGATGTTGACCCTAAAATTCCCTACGAGCTTCTAAATCCTCTTCAGACCCTATTCTTCAAAAAGTATAAAGACGGAAACGCTCTCATAACCGCTCCTACCTCTGCAGGCAAGAGCCTGATAGCTTACCTCTTTATGAAGGATAAAGGGGGGAGAAAGATATACACAGCCCCCACCAAGTCCCTCGTTTACGAGAAGATAAAGGAGCTAAGAAAACTTTTCGGGAAGAGGATAGAGGTCAGGACGGGAGACATAATAGAGCTTTTTAAGAGTGCAAAGTCAGACGTGGTAGTTGCCACCTACGAAAACCTCGCCCTCGCCCTCAGAAACAGGGTTCCGTGGGTCATGGATACGGAAAGCGTGGTTATAGACGAGATACACCACCTCATGAGTTCGAGAGGTTGGGTTCTGGAGGAGATAATAACCTACCTGCTCGATAGGGACCTTGAGATTTTGGGGCTTTCCGCTACACTCCCCGGGAGTATAAAGCTCGCCAAGTGGATAAGAGCAAAGCTCTTTATAGAGTCCTTCTGGAGACCTGTTCCCCTCGAGAGAAAGATAATACCCCTTACGGAGTTCAAAGAATTTACCAAGGGAAAGGAACAGGACGAGAAGCTGGCAGGGAAGCTTTTGAGCGCCCTATACGAGCTGAAGAAACCCGACGAGCAGGTTATCCTGTTCGTTCACAAGAAGAATGTCGGGTGGAAGGTTCTCGAACTTGCCAACAGAGAGAAGATAGGAATAATGAACGAAACGGTTCCCTTTGAAAGGGAAGAACGAGAAGAGGTAGAGCTTGCCTTCCACAATGCGGACATACCCAAGGAGGAGCGGGAAGAGATAGAAAAGGCTTTCAGAGAAGGGAAGTTGCCCGTGCTGGTAGCTACCCACACCCTTGCCTATGGGGTTAACCTTCCTGCGGATACGGTGATAATAGGGGTGAGGGCTTTCTTCGACCGCAGGGAAGGAAAGATGAAGGTTTTTCCCTCACAGCTGGACATTCTTCAGATGGAGGGCAGGGCTGGAAGGCTGGGGATAAAGGAAAAGGGATACTCTTACATACTCCCTTACGGTGCCAGACCTAAGACTGTGGAGGAAGAACTCAAGAGGAGTTTGGAAGGGGAGTTCGTGCCCTATTTGAAGGATAAGGTGGGTAGCGGAGAACTCAGCGAGGAACTCGAGAAGGTTCTGAGTTTATTCCTTTTGATAGGTTTCCTATACGAGGGGAGAAATTTCAGAAAGTTTCTGGAGAGAACCTTCTCCCTGAAGGAGTTTTCCAAGGACGAGGTTATAGAGGAAGTCTTTGAATGGCTGGAGGAAACGGGATACATAGAGAAAAACAGATTGTCCGACAAGGCTCTCTTTTGCATAAGGTCGGGTATGTCCCCTATAAACTACGAGGAGTTCCTGAGAAGAAAGCTCCTGGGTATAGATAGACCTGCGGTTATAAGACCTCTGCTGTTCGTAAAGAGGTTCGACGGGCTTTACGAGTTTTTAAAAAGGGGTGAGAGCTTTCCCGAGGACGAGTTTTACATTCGGAGCAAGCTGGCTCCCTGCGGTGGAGAGTGTTTTTCCGACAACACCCACCAGTTTCTCTTCTACATAGAGGGGCTTACCTTCAAGTATCCCAACATTCAGCACCCGCCGGGTGAGTTTTCTTATCTGGGAACCGATGCCCTGCACCTGATGAGAATTCTTTTGGACATAAGGAGTTTCGGAGATGTTGGTTGGAGCAACGAGGAGATAATCAGAATAGCTCACTCGGTGAAGTATGGTCTGACGGAGGAGTTTGCCTCTCTGGGTGGGATAAAGGGAATAGGTCATGTGAGAGCGAACCTTCTGAAGAGACTTCTTTATGAGGAGAATTTAAAACCACCGCCGATAGGCGGTCCTACAAAAACCTTTATAGAGTATTTGACCTCTCATATCCCAAACCTTGAGAAGCGTTTAACGGAACTGCTCGAGGCTTACAGGTATAGGGGGAACAGTTCAAAGGCTCAGCAGGAAGTTAAGCAGGTGCTGGGAAGATTGAAAGCCAACGAGGAGGGAATGCTGGTTGACGATAGAATTTTAAGAACCTTCGGTTTGTTTTATTTGGGTCCCGAGTCCATACGAATTCCGAAGAGGGAACTTTTGAAAAGGGTTTTGGAGGGGTAGGAGTCTTGACTGAAGAGGGATTTTGGAAGATAATTTTTGAGTCAAGGCGCGTAGCTCAGTTGGGAGAGCGCTGGCCCGACACGCCAGAGGTCGGCGGTTCGAGTCCGCCCGCGCCTACCACTTAGTTATGAGAGAGGCGGAGGTCTTCAGAGAAACGAAAGAAACAAAGATAAAACTCTACATAAACCTCGATGGGACAGGCACTTACGAAGTCCAAACTCCCGTAGGATTTTTAACCCACATGCTCGAGAGTTTTGCCAAGCACGGTCGCTTTGACCTGAAGGTGGAGGCTGAAGGGGACATTCACGTGTCTCACCACCACACGGTTGAGGATTGCGGTATAGTTCTCGGTCAGGCGGTTTTAAAGGCTTTGGGAGACAGGAAGGGTATAAGAAGATACGGAGACTCAATAGTTCCTATGGACGAAGCTCTCGTTATGTCCGCTATGGACTTTTCAGGACGGGGTCTTTTCTTTTACGAGGACAGAGGGCTGAGGGGAAAGATAACGGAGTTTGACTTTGAACTTATATGGGAGTTCTTTAAGGGTTTTGCCCTGGAGAGCAAGAGCACCTTTCACATAAGAGTTATAGAAGGTAAGATACTTCACCACATTGCGGAGGCTTGCTTTAAGTCCTTCGCTCTGACCCTGAAAGAGGCGGTAAGCTTTGTGGGGGGAGATGTCCCTTCAACCAAGGGTGTTCTCTAACTCTCTGACCTTCTCCATAACGCTTCGGAAGGGCTGGGGTTCATCTATTTCAAAGAGTTTCCACTCCCCCGTGGAGGGGTGGAAGAAACCCAAGCGGTAGGCAATAAGCATGTTGCACTCACCGAGGATGCCCAAAATCTCTTGAGGAACGGAGGTTCTTTTGAACCCGTAGGTTCTGTCCCCTACTATGGGGTGCCCGAGGGAGGATAGGTGCACCCTTATTTGATGGGTTCTGCCCGTGTGTATCTTAACCTTAAGGAGCGTAAGATTTAAATTTTTGAACCTCTCAAGCACCCAGAACTCCGTTTTTGCCGGCTTCCCTCTTTCCGCAGATGTGGAAAACTTCTTTCTATCGACAGGGTGTCTTCCTATAGGTTTGTCAATCATTCCGTATTCTTTCTCCACACTTCCCACCACGAGAGCTTTGTAGAGTTTTTCTGTCTTCCTTTCGGAAAACTGCTTGGTAAGCTCCTTGTGTGCCTTGTCGTTCTTTGCCACGACCATGAGACCTGCGGTTTCCTTATCCAGACGATGGACTATCCCGGGACGCTCAACCCCGCCTATGGAGGAGAGGTCTTTAATGTGGAAGAGGAGAGCGTTTACCAGCGTTCCACTCGTATATCCCGGTGAGGGGTGAACCACGAGTCCACAGGGTTTTATGATAACCGCTAAGTCCTTGTCCTCGTATATAACCTCTACGGGTATGTCTTCGGGTTTGACCTCGATAGGTTCCGGCTCGGGGACGAAAAGCCTGACTATGTCTCCCTCTTTGACCTTGTAGGAGGGTTTTCTTTTCTGCTCGTTTACGGTAACGAGACCTTCCTCTATGAGCTTCTTTATGTAGCTTCTGGAAAACTCAGGGTAAGCTTTGCTCAGAAAGGTATCAAGTCGTTCGACAGAGTGTGCCTCAAACTCTAAGACTTCTCTTATCCTCTTCATTAACCTTTATCTCTATCTTTATCTCCTTTGGTTCCTCTTCGAGGTTCAGGCTCAGTATAAAGCCGAGCACCGTGCCCTTCAAAGCCCTCATGGGAAAGTCCTTAAGACGAACCCTCTTTCCGTTTACTTCCAATACGATGTCCTCTCTCATGATAATGATTTTATCAGCGGTTTGGGATAAATTATTTGACAGCATGGTTAGGAAGATAGTTACCTACCCGGCAGAAATTCTCAAGAGACCCACCGACAGGATAGATGTAGTGGACCGTGAGGTGAAACAGCTCGTCAGAGATATGTTCGAGACTATGTATGATGCGGAGGGTGTGGGTCTTGCCGCAAATCAGATAGGTGTTCCCCTGAGCGTGATGGTTATAGATACCTCTCCAAAGGAAGATGCACCCGACCTCAAGCTCGTTCTTATAAATCCCGAAATAGTAAGCTCGGAGGGGAAGATAAAGTATAAGGAGGGATGTCTTTCCTTTCCCGGGCTTAGCGTGGAGGTGGAGAGGGCACGAAAGGTAAAGGTAAAAGCTCTCAACGAGCACGGAGAGGAAATGGAGATAGAACTTGAGGGCTTTCCTGCAATAGTCTTTCAGCACGAGCTTGACCACCTCAAAGGTATAACCTTCGTGGATAGGTTGAAAGGTTGGAGGAGGAGAATAGCTTTGGATAAGTATAGGAAGCTTTTAAAGGAGGCTCAGAAGGGCTGATGGGTGTCCAAGTAAGACCTTTCCTTTCCTTAAAGGATTACTTTGTAAGCAAATACGGGAGGAGAGTTCAGAAGATAACGGTAGCCCTACCCTTTACATGCCCCAACCGGGACGGCACCAAGGCAAGGGGAGGTTGCACCTTTTGCTACGACGGTTCAAAACCTTCCATGTTAACCCCTACAGTTCCCCTAAGAGAACAGATAAGGAAGGGTATTGAGAAAGCACGGAGGAAATACGGTGAGGACATATACTTCTTCGTCTATTACCAGTCTTACACCAATACCTATGCGGACATAGAGACCTTAAAAAGAGTCTATGACACAGCCTTAGAGTTCGAAGGTGTGGTGGGGATAGATGTGGGCACGAGACCGGACTGTGCTCCCGAGGAAGTCCTCGACCTGCTTGCTGAGTATTCGGAGAGGGGTTTGGAGGTCTGGATAGAGTTCGGACTTCAGTCCGCTAACTTTGAGACCCTCAAGAGGATAAACCGTGCTCACGGGGTTTCTGACTTCGTAGATGCGGTTCTCAGAGCCAAGAAAAGACCTCTCAAGGTTTGTGCTCACGTGATAGTGGGACTCCCTCACGAAGATAGAGAGGACATAATCGAAACAGCCAAACTCCTTGCCTCTTTGCCCATAGACGGGGTAAAGATACACCCCCTGCACGTTATAAGGGGAACCGTTATGGCAAGGGAGTATGAAGAAGGCTTGTTTAAAACCATTTCCTTAGAGGAATACGCAAAACTATGTGCAGATGTTATAGAGATACTTCCTTCGGAAGTGGTAATTCACAGAATAACGGGAGAGGTGGACGAAAATCTCCTCATAGCCCCCGAATACTGCAAACCTTCCATGAAAAACAAGGTTATAAACGAAGTTATAAAGGAGCTTGAAATACGGGGAACTTATCAGGGGTCTAAGACCAACCTATACCTAAACAGGGGTGCTACCTGATAGAATTAACTCTATGAAGAAAGCGATAATTCTCCTTTCGGGAGGTATGGACTCCGCTACACTCCTGTGGCTTGCCAAGAAAGAATTTGGCAAAGTCTGGGCTATATCCTTCGATTACGGACAGAGGCACAGGGTCGAGCTTAAATACGCAAAGGTTCTTGCAAAACTTGCGAAGGTGGAGGACCACATAATAGTGGAAATGCCTATTTACAGAAGCATAAAAGGTTCCGCTCTAATTGACGAAAATGTGGAAGTCCCCCAAGGAGAGTATCCCACCGACGAACCACCCATAACCACCGTTCCTATGAGAAACCTTAACTTCCTCGCCATAGCATCCGCCTTTGCGGACTTTCTGGAGATAGAAACCATAGGTATAGGTGTCCATGCTCTGGACACGCCCTATCCCGACTGCAGACCGGAGTTTATAGCCTCTGCGGAAGCAGCCATAAACGCAGGCTCGGTGCTAACCGCCAAGAAAAAGGTCAGAATTCAGGTGTGGGCACCCTTTTTGGGAATGACCAAAAGGGAAATAGCCTTGCTGGGCAAGAGTTTGGGAGTTCCTTACGACAAAACATACTCCTGCTACAGGGGAACTGAACCACCCTGCGGAGAGTGTCCCACATGTATCCAGAGAAAGGAAGCGCTGGAGGGGATAGTTTGAATGCCCTCTTGTATGTAGCAGACTCCCGCTCCATGGCTGAGCTTGAGAGGGAAAGTATAGACCTCGTGGTAACCTCTCCTCCTTACTGGCATATAAAAGACTACGGAGTAGAGAACCAAATAGGCTACGGACAGAGTTTGCACGAATACCTGAAAGACCTTTACAGGGTGTTCTCCGAATGCTTCAGAGTCCTAAAACCCGGCTCCAGAATGTGCGTGAACATAGGAGACCAGTTTGCAAGAAGCGTGGTTTATGGAAGGTATAAGGTGATACCCTTGCACTCAGAAGTCATATCTATGTGCGAAGATATAGGCTTTGATTACATGGGAGCTATAATCTGGCAGAAAAAGACCACCATGAACACCACGGGTGGGGCAACCGTTATGGGAAGTTTCCCCTACCCGCCCAACGGGATTGTGGAAATAGATTACGAGTTTATACTGATATTTAAAAAGCAAGGGAAGAGAAAAGTAAGCAAAGAAATTAAAGAAAAGTCCAAGCTCTCTAAAGAAGAGTGGAAGGAATACTTTTCGGGACACTGGAACTTTGGAGGAGCAAGACAGATAAACCACGAGGCTGTATTCCCGGATGAGCTTCCGAGAAGACTCATAAAGATGTTTTCCTTTGTAGGAGATACCGTCTTGGACCCCTTTGCAGGGAGCGGAACTACCCTTAAAGTTGCCTTAGAGTTGGGGAGGAATGCGATAGGATACGAAATAAATCCTGACTTTATTCAGATAATAAGGGAAAAGGTAGGCTCTCTTAACTTAAACATTTACAAAAGAAAGGAAGAACTACCTCCGAAGGAGGTCTTTTATACTCCGAAAATAAAGGACGCAAAGCCTGTCTTTGATGAGAAAAAATTAAGATTTGGCAAAGAAAACCTCTACAAAGTGGTAAAAGTCCTATCGGAAAACTCTCTTTTGCTAGATACAGGGCTTAAGGTGAAGCTTTTGGGAGTTAGAGTTTTAGAAGACAAAAAAGAGGAAGCAAGAAAGTATTTGGAGGAATACGTCTTAGGCAAAAAGGTGTTCTTGAAGTTTGATGAGAGTGTAAAGACTATTAACAACGGAGAAGTTTTAGCTTACGTTTATCTCAAGAATAAGATTTTTATAAATAGGAAGATGCTCCAGATGGGTTTGGCAGAGGTGGATGAGGGAATGGAGTTTGGTTATAAGAGGAAGTTTTTGGAGGCTATAAGTGGCTAAGGAGTGGATACTCAACATAGCTACGAACAGATGGCAATTCAACAGACCAAAGTATGTAGGCAAGGTATCGGAAGAAATAAGGAAGTGCCAACCTAAAAGATTAGATGATTGGATTAGTTTTTACAAGCAAAATGTAAAACCAAAAAAATTTGAAGAGATGAAGAAACACATTAAAAACCTAACAATAGACGAATACTTAGACTGGATAGGAAGTGAGTTGTGTAAAAAAATACACGAGGTTATGAAAAAAGAAATTGAAGAAATTTCTGAAGATGACTGTAAAAATTACATAAGAGACCTTATATTTAAAAGAACCTACGAGGGCTACATAACGGAGAAGGAAACTATTTACGGTTTACTGGAAAGTGTCCTCGGTATAAAGATTGAGCCTGCACCTGATGAGTGGGATAGGAGATACAATATAGACTTTTACATCAAAGCAAAGAAAGGATACATAGGCATTCAGATAAAGCCCATAACTTATAACCAAACACCTGAGATACACAACTGGTTATCTTGGCTCAAGGAAAGCCACAATAAATTTGAGAGGGAAGTAGGAGGTAAAGCATTTGTAGTCTTTTCAGTTAAGAAGGGCGGAAAGAAGGATATATATAATCAGGAAGTTATTGAAGATATCAGAAGAGCCTTAGAGGAGTTAGGAGGTATTCCCTAATGCCCGACCTCTCCATTGAACTCTTCGGAATAAAATTCAAGAACCCCGTCTGGGTGGCAAGCGGGACTTTCGGATACGGACTCGAAGCGAGAGAGATATACGATGTCTCCAAGCTCGGAGCGGTTGTAACCAAAGGAATATCCCTCAGACCCCGCCTCGGGAACGAGACGCCCCGAATAGTGGAAACCCCATGCGGAATGCTAAACTCCATAGGACTGCAAAACCCCGGAGTGGAGAAGTTCTTAAAGGAACTCTATCCTGAAATTGAAAAGATAGACACCCACTTCATAGCCAACGTCTTCGGAGAAACCGAGGAGGAGTATGTAGAGGTCTGCTTAGCCTTAGAAAGCGCTCCCAAGGTGGTCGCCTACGAGCTTAACGTCTCCTGCCCCAACGTAAAAAAGGGAGGGATAGTCTTCGGGCACGACCCAAAAGTCTTAGGAAACCTCGTTGAAAGCATAAAAAAGAATATAAAAAAACCCCTTCTGGTCAAACTCTCACCCAACGTAACGGACATAACCGAATTTGCCAAAGTTTGCATAGATGCGGGAGCGGACGGACTCGTGCTCATAAACACCCTTCTTGGCATGAGGATAAACGTCCACAAAGAGAGACCAGAGCTTTCCACCAAAACCGGAGGACTTTCGGGACCCGCAATCCTTCCCATAGCGGTGCGTATGATATGGCAGGTTTTTGAAAAATACGGCTTCGCCGTGCCAATAATAGGAGTGGGAGGAATAACCACCTACGAAGACGCCCTCGAGCACATCTATGCGGGAGCCTCCGCAATCCAAGTAGGAACCGCAAACTTCTACGACCCCTTAGCACCTCTGAAGATAATAAAGGGCATAGAAAAGTTTATGGAAGAGAAGGGAATAATGGAATTTCCCAAGCTCGTGGGCAGAGCACACAGGCTGGAGATAAAAGCTCCCTGAAAACTCCCATAAAGTAAAATGTTTTCCCATGAAACCCCAATCCATGGACAGCTTCTCAAAGAGAGCCTTCAACTTCTACAACAAGGTGGTAAACTTCCTCGTCATAATAACCGTCCCCATAATAATCCTCACCCTCATTCTCGCCATACTCATAATCCTCTACGACCTGAGATTATTCGCCACCCACATAATGGAAGGGGAGTTCAAACTCGAGCACGAAGAAGCCTTCAAGATACTCATAAAGAACATACTCAACTTTTTTGTCCTCATAGAGCTGTTTAGAGTCTTCCTCGACGTAATCGAATACAAACGCATCCGAAAACGCCAGATGCTCGAAGCGGGAATAGTCTTCGTCGTGCGGGAAATAGTCATAGCCATGTTCGAGCATCGCTTCTCCTACACGGACCTCATAGGATATGCGGTTCTGCTCATAGCCCTCGGAATAACCTACGTCCTCATGGAAAAAAGCTACTTCGAGTTTGTGAAGTTCACCAAGCGCAAACCCATAGGCAGGGAGTTCAAGCAAGTCTATAAGAAGCTGAAACTTAAGAAGGCTGAGGAGTAGCATTGAAAGGACCGCCTTCGGCGGTAGATTAAAAACCATGAAAGAAAGGTGGAAAGTAATATCCAAACTACTCGAAGACGAGTTCGACATAGAAGTCCAGCCCTCATACGAAGGTTGGGGAGCAGGCTGGGACCCCAAATACCTACCCATGATAGAAATGTGGGCAAGGGGAGAGGTTGACGACATACCCCCGGGCATAAAGAGACCCAGAGGAGTCGTCTTTAATGTGGTGGAATTCCTGAGAAAAACCGACGATTGGACCGTCAACTCCGTTCGGCACGAAATAAGCTACCTGCTTACCACCCACTTTCCACACTGGAGACTCGGACAGAGAGAGGTTTTCAGAGCGGGATACGTTCCCACCTCTTTCGTGGTTTTGCTATCGGTGCTCGAGACCCTCAAAGCGGACGAAAGGCTCGTAGAGGACATACCCTCTTCCGTCTTCAGCCTGAAAGCAAGACTTAAAGAACTCCTATCGAACATAAACGCCAACTATCCCCACCATCAGCTCGCTCTCGGACTGGTCTATCGCTGGATAGGAGAGGAACCACCCTTCTCCCAAGAGATAAAGCACTACATAACCAGCATGGAAAAGAGCTTTTACGAATACATAAGGGAGAAAGACCACCAAACCGCCTACGACATAGTAATGGAAGACCTCTGGCCCAAGTTCAGAGTCCTCGTGGACGAAGCGAAAGAGCTTAACTACATAGACCTCCTCATAGACGAAGCCAAAGGCAAGAAGAGAGACGACGCCCACCGTGGCAGGATAATGACCGACATACTAAAAAAACTCCCCGAAAAGTATCAGGAAGTGGTCCGAGAATACAAAGACAAAAACTCCACCGACATTCCAGAAACCGAGAGAAAGCAGATACTAAAAGCCCTAAGCTCCATGCAGGACTGGATGAAAGACTACGTCAAACAGATGAGCTACTTGGACATGCTCGAAAGGGACATAAACTTCCTTCAGAACTTCCTGCCCAAAACCCTCGAAGTGGACATAGAGCACAGAGGTTTCCTAACTTTCCTCTTCAAAGGTTGGGAAGAGGAAGGCTCAGCTTCAAATGCCCTGAAAAAGCAAGAACTCCAGGACCAGGAACTTTCCGATACAGACAGAAAGTATAAAAAGGAACACGGTCTTACGGAAGATGAGTTCAAAAAGTATAGGCTCCTTATGAAGAGCATTCTCCCCTATGTGGAGCACTTCAAGAGGAAGTTTGACAACCTTCTCCCGCAGGAAGAGGAAAGCTGGGGAGGAGGATACTTTTCGGGAAAGAGGCTCAACTTCAAAAAGCTACCCACCGAAGTTCCCATCAAAAGAGGAAGGATATACACCCGAAGGGAAATTCCCGAAAGAAAAGAGCTTGCCTTCGAACTCCTCATAGACATATCGACCTCCATGAAGAAGGAAGAGAAAATACTGAACGCTGTTCGTTCCTTACTGCTCGTGTCCGAAGTCCTCGATAAGTTAGGTATGCCCTTTTCCATAAAGGTGTTCAACGACAACGTTTACGAACTCAAAGGCTTCGAAGAAGATTACCGAACCTCCAAGGCTAAGATAATGGAACTCCTATCCTCCGCAGGAGGAGGAACGGACCTCGGTAAGGCAGTCAGCATAGGTCTTGAATCCTTGGAGCTATACGTAAAGAAAACCCATAGAAAGGGAATTCTCATACTCTTCACCGACGGAGAACCGACCAGAGGCTTGAGGGGAGAGGACCTAAAAGCCTTCATACTTCAGATGAAGCAGAAATTCCCCATAGTGGGTGTTGGAGTAGGTGAAGCCACCAGAATGGTAAAGGAATACTTCGACAGAACGGGAATAAGCGTAGAGGACGTTTCCAAGCTTCCCTCTGCCTTCTCCTTTGTGGTTGAGAACCAGCTCAAAAGGCTTATATCCGTAAATTGATGTCTATCCAAAATGAAGTTTACATACTACTCCAGCTCGGTCTTATCTTATTGACAGGATACCTCTTCGGAAATTTAGCAGAGTGGATGAAGCTTCCCCGTGTCAGCGGATACATCCTCGCAGGAGTTTTGATGAGTCCGTCCCTTTTGGGAGTAATAGACAAAAACTTTCTTGAGAGTTCCGACCTGCTTACCCACGCAAGCCTTTCCGTAATAACCTTCCTAATAGGTTCCTCTCTCACACTTAAAAAGCTCAGAACTTTGGGCAAGAAAATTCTATTTATAACTATCGGTGAGGCTGAACTTGCCTTCATAACCGTTTCCGTAGCGGTCGGTATATTTTTAGTTCTCTTTGAAGGGGAGAGTCTAACAACCGCAGTGGCGGTGGCTTTACTGTTTGGTTCGCTGGCATCTCCCACGGACCCAGCTTCTACCCTCGCAGTCATGCACCAGTATAAGGCAAGGGGACCTCTAACCACCACCATTCTGGGAGTAACCGCTCTCGACGACATAACAGGCATAATAAACTTCACCGTAGGATACTCCTTGGCTATCAGTCTATTGGGTGCTGGTTTGAGTCTTACAGCATCCCTGGGGAGTCTCCTTTATCAGGTATTCGGTGCTGTCCTCTTAGGCGTGATAGGCGGTGCCTCTATGCACCTCTTGGGGAAGTTCGCTCAGGAGAGGAAGGAGATAGTTACGCTTACCTTCGGTGTTCTTTTTATAGTTTTTTCTGTCGCAAAAACCGCAGGGGTAGATGAACTGCTGGCTACGATGACTACGGGAATAGCCCTGGTGAACATGACCCACGATAACGAAAGGTTCCGCGAACCTTTGGAAAACTACATAGAGGACATACTTTTCACCGCTTTCTTTGTAGTAGGTTCCGCTTACCTGGAGCTTAAAGTCCTTATAGAGCACTTTCCTCTAATACTGCTTTATGTGGGGAGCAGGTTTGCAGGTAAGTATGTAGGCTCATACTTAGGAGGTCATGTATCGGAAGCACCCGAGAATGTTAAAAAATACATAGCCTTTGCCTTATTCCCCCAGGGAGGAATAGTTATAGGATTGGCTCTCTTGGCTTCCCAGAACGACGCTCTCAGGGAGTATGCCTCTACCCTCGTTAATGTGGTAATAGGTTCTACTGTCATTCACGAGCTTATAGGACCTATACTTTCCCGATTTGCTCTATTCAAAGCAGGAGAGATAAAGACAACCTTATAATACTCCCATGGAATTTTTGAGAAAGGTCTGGCAGGTTATCTCGTTTCTTTTCGTCCTATACGGTTTTTATCTCCTTTTCCTCTTTCTGTGGGACACCCTCAACAGGGTCAACGAAGGCGTGGCGTTGCCTCTTGCTCTGCTGATTACGCTGATAGTCATGTCGGTCAGCGGATTTTTCTGGGCAAGGAAGCACATGAAAAAGCTCGGACTTATTAAAACCGCAGGTAGGTAGATATAATCTAAAAACATGGCAGTGATAAAACCTTATAGAGGAATATTCCCCAAAATACACCCCAGCGTTTACCTGTCCGACAACGTGTTCGTCATAGGCGACGTGGAAATAGGGGAAGACTCGAGCGTATGGTTCGGAAGCGTTGTCAGGGGAGACGTAAACTACATAAGGATAGGCAGGAGAACCAACATTCAGGACAACTCGGTGGTTCACGTAACCCACGACACGCATCCTACGGTAATAGGGGATAACGTAACGGTAGGACACAGGGTAATACTCCACGGTTGCACACTCGGAAACAACATACTCGTAGGCATGGGTGCCATAATAATGGACGGTGTGGAGATAGAGGATTTTGTCCTCGTAGGAGCGGGAGCGCTCGTTACTCCCAACAAAAAAATACCCTCGGGAGTCCTCGTTGCAGGTGTCCCAGCCAAGATAATCAGAGACCTAAGAGAAGAGGAGATAGAACTCATAAAAGAGTCCGCAGAAAACTATGTAAGGTATAAAAATGAATACTTAACATCTTGAAATTCAAGGTTTATCTCATTATAATTTACCCAGAAGTGTAAGTTTAGCCACGGAGGACACCACAATGAAGGTATTAGCACTATTATTGGTATCATTTATACTGTTTGGTTGTGGTGGCGGTAATGACAATTCAGACATACAGTCAAAGGTAGGATACTTTATAGACCCTCCTGTTGAAAATTTAGAGTATATAACATCAAGTAATCTTAGAGGAAAGACAGGACCAAACGGAGAATTTGAGTTTTTACCCGGTGATACTGTTGTTTTCAAAATAGGTAACCTTATTTTAGGCGATGTAGTTATGCGAGAAGGTAAATACATAGTAACACCGGTGGATTTAGTTGAAAACTCTTCGGGGATATTGGATGTAAGAGTAAGCACCATAACCGCACTTTTACAGGTGTTAAATACAAGTCAAAGTATAGGTAAAATTTCACTTCCAGATTTTAAATTCAACTCAAATATAAATATAGAAAAGGATTTAAACAATAACAATCTTGACACGTATATACAGCAAATAAAGAATGAACTCGCACGTATAATTGAAACAAATGTTGATAACCTTTTTGACCCACAAGCATTCGGTGAATATATCCTCAACATAAGAAACTCTATATACTACTCTCTCAACGGAGATATACTTTCCGTTTATTATGAGTATGATGGAACACCCATTTACGAGGTTGGCGATGTGCTTCCCTTGGAACTTCTCGTGCAGATACCTTTTTTCAATAGATTTATAGCTAATTTTGATGGAACCTTATATAAGGGAGATGTAACACAACAAACGCTTAATCTGCCTTCAGGTGAACAGGTAACCTTTTTGAACTTTAACAGTATAGATTCGCTTGGCATTGGTAGATATGGAGATTTCTTCATACTTGCTCTAAACAAAGATGTGGACAACAGCGGAAAGCTACTATATAAAGACATAAAAATCTTTACTTCCCCTATGTATTGCAAAGTAAACGACACATTGGGATATTTTGACAATTTCTATGTTGGAGCAGGAGTTGTTCTAAATATTTCTGATTCCCAAGTTTTTGACAATCTTTACGGTTTAAATTTATTTATTGGAAAGTTTCAAGGTGTTGAAGAATATCTTTCACATCAAATAGTTGCATACGACCAGCAACAATTGACCTCCTCTTTAGAGGAGGTTTTCTCCGGTTCAGATAATGAGTGTAGGTCAGGTATATTTAGTGTCAAGACTGTAACAGGGTTGGAAATTGAATACATAAACTCAGGCTCATCTGTTATCGGGACTCTGAATTTTAATGGTTCAAAAGCTATATTCCTAACTGGTGATAGCATAAACTTAAACGTAACAACCGACCAAAATGGCAACATAACCCGAACGAATTTAGCTTCAGATGTATATAACGGTTTTATAATTAGGATATCCCCGAACAGCGGTAAAGATATATACCCTGTAGTTGCCGTGTGGGACACCAACGGTTTGAATGCGTCTATCTACTTTATGGATAAAAATTATTCTTTGGAAACCCAAGCATCGGGAGGTATACAGGTCCTTGGTTTCAACTCCTCCAATGTATTTAAACAGCTTACCGGTAAGCTTTCTATAGAAAATACACAGCTGGATGTTGTATTTACCAATGTTAGATTTAGGGATTGGACTGGTTATAAGAATTTCCTTATGGGAAGGAGCATAAACGCTACAGGAGATAGATTTATATTCATTATGGAAGGTCCGTGGTTTATAGGAGGCTAACTCCCAAGAAGTATAGCTCCAAATACCATAGGCACAACTCCCCACGAGCTTCTTCTAAATTTTTCCTTAAAAATTACCTGCCCATATATAATGTCGAGGATTATAGCTAACCTCTCTACGGAAGCCACATACGAGGCATAAGTTTGCGTCAGAGCAATTGTATATGCTAACATACCGAGTGAAAACAATACACCCATAGGAATATTCAGGAGATTTTTATAATTTCTACAACTTAAAAGCTCCTTGAAGCCTACGAAAGGCAACAACCCCAAGCTCATAACCAAACAGTAATACCAAGCGAAAAAGTAGGGGTTGCTTTCCACTATCGCAAGTTTACCTATAACTACGTTAAAGCCAAACAATCCTGCGGATATTAGGATGTATAAACTACCCCTGTTTACTTTAAAAAAGCTCAGCGGTGAACCACCCGACACTATAAAAGAGCCTAGGAGAATTAAACCTATTCCCAGCCAGCCTGTAGGCTCTATCTTCTCGTCCAGGATTACGTATCCGAATATTGAGGAAAAGAGAGGCATGAAGGCAAAGAAAGGCATACTCACCGACAAAGGGGACACCTTTATGCCTTTGATAAAGTAAATAGAAGCGATTATCTCAGAAGGTAGCCACAGAAAAGTTGTCCACAGAACCGTAAGATTAAAATCCCAGAACAAAACTCCTAAAGGGACGAGCAGGACAACTCCTATGGGAAACCTTATCCACAGGACGAAGTTTTCGTCGTAACCCCTGATTAAGCTTTTCTTGTTGAATATGTCGTTGGTCGCCCAGAATATGGCAGACAAAAGAGCTAAAATTACGCCGAAGGCGTGGTTCATAAAGAAGGGATTTTATATAAAAAAGCCCCCATAGAGGGGGCAAAGGCGGACATACAAGGTGCAGGGCTTAGAATGTGAAACCGGTCTCTACAGCGAAGGTGGTCATGTTGTCTTCGGTATTACCCTTGAATATTTTCTTGTCGGTGGATATGTAAGCTACTTCCGCCCTTATAAAGGTATTACCCGTGGGTTTGAAGGTAGGTGTAATTGTAAAGGTGAAACCCTGCTCTCCACCGCTGGAGTATATACCGCTCGTTCCCTCATCGAAGTATTCAAGCCTTATGGGAACGGAAATGTTTTCGAAGTTAGGAGTTAAGTAGAGGGCTACTCCGTATGCGGTATCATCTTTGCCGGGAGTCTTTGCAGAGTCATCGAGCCACTGGTAATCAAAGTTAAGACCGAGGTCAACAATACCGACAGAATAGCTCAGGACCAGGTCAACGAGGTTCTTTGCAGCTTTGTAATCGTAATAGCTGACCGCAAAACCAACACCCATAAACTCTCCGAGAGCACCCACCGCAAAGTTGTCAAGGTCGTATTCCTGGTTATACTCTGCGTAGAAACTTACATTTTCGATGGGTGATACGTTTATCCTAATTCCGGGATATATAACGGGTTGGGCATACCATACTGTTCCGAGGGTTATGTTGGGGTTTGAGTAAGTGTTAGCAACTTCGTATCCAACATTTGTAGATAGGACACCGACATCAACGGTGACCACATCGGTAGGAGCAAAGCTAAGGCTTCCCCACAGGAACCCAAAACCTTCCTTAGCTATGGCTTTGGAAGTGCCGAACTCAAATCTCTTAGGGTCTCCCAAAGTTCCTCCCCATATGTCAGGCATAAGTAGGCTACCGAAGGCGAAGTCATAGCCAACTTTAAGACCTTTTCCTACCTCACCTTTGAGACCCAGCACAGCGTTGGTGAGGTTAAAGGTGTCCTTAGATTTGTTGGTAAGGGTGTAGTTGGTTACATAGAAGTAGCCACCCGTTAGGGCACCGTAAAGTTCAAGCTGCTGGGAAACCTTCAAGGTGAAGGTCTTTTCCTCCGCAAAGGAGCTTCCAGCTATCGCAAGGACCGCCGCTGCGAGAAGTGCTTTTTTCATGACTTACCTCCTTATTGATTTTTTAAAAGGAAAAAACGGAGCGGAGGACTGAGCCTCCTCCATTAAAGGTTGTATGCGCTTTCACCATGCTGAGAACCGTCCAGACCTTCAATCTCGTCCTCTTCCTTAACCCTAAGACCGGTGAGAGCCTTGGCTATGAAGACGATTATTGCAGTCATTACACCAGAGTAAACTATGGTTGCCACCACACCTACTATCTGAACGACTACCTGTCCGGGGTTGCCGTATAGAAGTCCCGCCGCTTCGTTCACCGCAGGGTCAGCGAATACACCCGTGAGCACAGCACCGACTATTCCGGCTACACCGTGTATTCCGAACACGTCGAGGGCATCGTCGTATCCGAGAGCAGGCTTTAGCTTGGCAACCGCAAAGTAGGCAAATACGGAGGCTATTGCTCCGACAAAGATAGCTCCTACGGGGTTTACGAAACCTGCCGCAGGGGTTATAGCAACGAGACCGGCTATGATACCGGAGGATATACCTACCACGGTGGGTTTGCCGGCGGTCATCCACTCGACGAACATCCAGGCAAGAACCGCCGCAGAGGTGGCTATGGTGGTATTGAGCATCGCATAAACAGCTATGGTGTCCGCTGCCAGAGCGGAACCTGCGTTAAATCCAAACCACCCGAACCACAGTATTCCCGCACCGAGAGCTACGAGGGGAACGTTGTTAGGTATGAGCTGAGGCTCTTTCCTTCTTCCGAGTATGAGAGCGGCAACGAGACCTGCTATACCTGCATTAATGTGAACGACCGTTCCACCCGCAAAGTCGAGAGCACCGTGGTTGCTGAGAAATCCTCCACCCCATACCCAGTGGGCTATGGGAGGATAAACGATTATGCTCCAGAGGATACAGAAGATTATCCATGCGGAAAACTTCATCCTTCCTACGAGAGAACCACTTACCAGCGCTGTGGTAATCGTTGCAAAGGTAAGCTGGAACATCACATCGAGGAGAGCGGGGTATCCCGCATCGCCTATGCCGGATATGCCTTTAGCAAAAAAGTATTGGAAAGGATTACCCATAAAGCTACCGAGGTCGTCTCCGTAAGCTATGGAGTATCCGACCGCAAGCCAGGTAATGCTGACTATGGAGAAAGCTACGAAGGACATAGCTATGGTGTTGAGAATGCTTTTACTCTTGTCCAAACCTCCGTAAAAGAGAGCGAGTCCTGGAACGGTCATAAAGACTACGAGAGCGGATGCCATGAGCATCCATGCTGTATTTCCTGTATCCAGCTTCGCCTCACCGGCGAACGCCGGGACTGCAGCCAAGAGAAGCGGTAATACCGCCCAAAGGGATGCGCGCCTCATCTCTTTTCCCTCCTGATTTATTAGAAAACCCGCCCGAAGGCGGGTCTTTTAAAAACCTTAAATATCGAAGTAAAGCTCGAACTCCTTGGGGTGAGGAGTAAATCTCAGCTCGTCTATCTCTTCCCTCTTAGCCTCTATCCAGAGCTGGAGGAACTCTTCCGTAAAGACTCCACCCTTGAGGAGGAACTCGTAGTCCTTTTCAAGCTCGTTGAGGGCTTCCTCGAGAGAACCGGGCAGTTGAGGTATTCCTTCGAGTTCTTCGGGGGGTAGGGAGTATATGTCCTTATCGAAAGGCTCTCCGGGGTCAATCTTGTTCTCTATTCCGTCTATAGCAGCCATCAGGATTGCGCTAAAGGCGAGGTAGGGGTTGGAAGTTGCGTCGGGGAACCTTACCTCTATTCTCTTGGCTTTGGGGGACTGAGAATACATAGGTATCCTTATGGCAGCGGACCTGTTTCTTGCGGAGTAGGCGAGTCTAACAGGAGCCTCAAATCCGGGGACGAGCCTGTGGTAGGAGTTTACGGTGGGGTTGGTGAAGGCAACAAGCGCTCTTGCATGTTTAAGAATTCCACCTATGGCGTATAGGGCTGTTTCGGAGAGACCTGCGTATCCGGAGCCTGCAAAGAGAGGTTCATCTCCCTTCCATATGGAGAAGTGGGTATGCATTCCGGAACCGTTATCGTTGGGCAGTATCTTTGCCATAAAGGTAGCATACTTTCCGTGCCTTGCGGCAACGTTCCTGACAACATACTTGTATAGGAAGAGTTTGTCAGCCTGATTTACGAGAGAGTCAAACCTTATGTCTATTTCAGCCTGTCCCGCGGTGGCAACCTCGTGGTGGTGGAGTTCAACGGTTATGCCGAGTTCGGAGAGTATGGAAACCATCTCGTTTCTTATGGACATCATTTTGTCCAGAGGTGGTGCGGGGAAGTATCCCCTCTTGTGGGGTATCTTGTATCCGGTAGATGTAAGCTCTCTGTTCCACCAACCCTCTTCGGAGTCAACTCTCCAGAAGGCATAGTTTGCAGCAGTTCCGAACTCTACCGAGTCGAGTATAAAGAACTCAGCCTCGGGTCCGAAGTATGCGGTGTCTCCTATGCCGGTCTGCTTGAGATACTGCTCCGCCTTCTGAGCTATGTATCTGGAGTCTCTTCCGTATCTCTCTCCCGTAACGGGGTCGTAGATGTCGCAGGTCATAACGAGGGTTTTGGGCTCGATGAAGGGGTCTATGAAAGCTGTGTTGGGGTCGGGTTTGGCGAGCATGTCCGATTCGTTTATGGACTGCCATCCCCTTATGGAAGAACCATCAAAACCTCTTCCGTTTTCAAAGGTGTCCTCGGAAAGCTCGTAGGCTGGGATAGTAAGGTGTTGCCACTGTCCGAAGGGGTCGGAAAACCTCAGGTCCACATACTGAACCCCTTCCTGTTCAATTAAGCTGAGCACTTCCTGGGGCGTATACTTGGGCATGCCTGCACCTCCTTATTAGATTTTTTAAACTGCCGCGTCTCCTCTCTCGCCCGTTCTGATACGGATTACATCCTCTACGGGCAGGACGAAAATCTTTCCGTCCCCGACCCTTCCCGTCTGGGCAGTCTTTACGATGGTCTCGATGACCTTCTCTACGTCCTCGTCCTTTACCACAACTTCAATTTTGACCTTGGGGAGGAAGTCTATGACGTATTCCGTCCCCCTGTAAATCTCGGTGTGTCCTTTCTGTTGCCCGAAGCCCTTGACTTCGGTAACGGTCATACCCCCGATACCTATCTCAACGAGGGCATCTTTTACCTCGTCCAGCTTAAAAGGTTTGATGATAGCCTCAATCTTCTTCATGCTCCTTCCTCCTGTCATAGCTTATGCAACCTGTATGCCAAATTCGGCAAAAAGCTCTCTCTTAGATTTTACAGTGCTTGCGAGGTTAATAAGGGATAGTGTTAATGTTAAATTGTTTACAAAATTGTAAATTTGTTTACACTTTCCTTTGGGTTAGGCTGGACTATAATTTATATAAAACATAAAAAAGAGGGAGGTTTGTTATGTGGTTTGAAATATCCCTTGGTGCACTGCTGGTGGTATTCGTTGTAGCTTCTTATCTTAGGGGAAAAGAAAACTACGGGGAAGATGGTGATAACGGAGAGGAAAACATAATAGTTACCTATTCAAAAACTATCCCCGGTTATGAGGTGAAAAGGATATTCGGTTATATAGAAGCTTCCGTGGTAATCCCTGAAGATGAGGACATACACGCCCTCGGAGAGCAGGCTGTTATACAGAAGCTTATGGACAAGGCGAGGGAGGTGGGAGCAAATGCGATACTCGAACTCACCGTAAGTATCAAAGAACACAAAGTTCACACTAAACTCATCGCCCGTGGTCTTGCGGTAAGGGTTTAAATTTATAGGTGTGGAATCATGCAATAAGGTTGTAGTTCTCGAAGAAGGAGCTGACCTCGATGCCCTCTCAGCCTCTTTGGGAATTTTAAAGCTCTTTCCCGATGCCTGCCTGCTGAAGCCAAAATACCTTTCCAAGAGGGCGAGCCTCGTATTTAAGGACTTTAAGAATCTCTTCAGAGTAATAGATGAACTGCCCGACAGCTTTACCCTCGTTCTGACTGACACCCACCACTTCCCGGAGGACATTCCCAAGGATAAGGTAAAGGAAGTTATAGTTTTTGACCATCACCCGAAGGGTGATATTAAGAACTTTAAAGGAAAGATAGATAAGGTAGGTTCTGCAACCACTCTCGTAGTGGAGGAGCTTATAAAAGCAAAGGCCGAGCTAACACCCCAAGAAGCAACCCTTATAGCCCTCGGTATATACGAGGATACAGGAAACTTCACTTACCAAGGAACGACCGAGAGAGACCTGAGAGCTACCGCATGGCTCCTCTCTCAGGGGGCGGATTTGAGAACCATAAGGAGATACATGCTCGAATCCTTTACGAGAGAACAGATAGAGGTAGTCAGAAAACTCCTATCCTCGGTGGAGAAACTCTTCATAGATGGAAAAGAAATAGCCATAGCAACCGCTGTTCTGGAAAAATACGAACCCGATGTGAATGCCCTTCTGTATGAAGTTAAGGACCTTAAAGAGGCGGACGCCTTCTTCGTGATAATAGAGGCTGAGAACAAAACCTACGTTTTCGGTCGCTCTCAAACTCCGGACATAGATGCGGGAGAAGTCCTATCTCACTTTGGCGGTGGGGGACATCCCGAAGCGGGAGCTTTAAAGCTCGAGAATGTTTCTGCGGACCGCATAAAGAGCATGCTCGTGAACTACCTCAAAGGCGTAAAGCCTCCGAAGGTTAAGGTAGGGGACATAATGACCTCTCCCCCTTTCCTTATATCGGAACACCTGAGCGTGAAAGATGCGCTAACCGAACTGTCCGAGAGAGGCTTTGCCAATGCACCCGTCATAGACAGGGAAGGCAACCTTATAGGGATTATTTCCAAAAAGGCACTTCTTAAACTGGTGAAGCTATATCCGGAAGAACCGGTCGGGGAATTTGTGAGCAAGGATTTTACGGTTCTCACACCCGATTCTCCTATTTGGGAGGCGGAGGAGATACTGACCAAGTTCGGACAGAAGCTCATACCTGTGGTGGATAAGGGAGCTGTAGTAGGCGTGATAACGAGGTTGGACATACTCCAGAAAATGAAAGAAGACCTCGGGGAGGTAAAAGCATACCAGCGTAAGGTCAAAGTTCCCGCCAACATAGAACCCGTTGCCAGGGAGGTAGGAAAGATAGCCAAAGAACTCGGAATGAAGGCTTACATAGTGGGAGGGGTTGTGAGGGACATACTCCTCGGGAAAGAGGTGTGGGACATAGACTTCGTAGTGGAAGGAGACGCCATAGAGGTTGCCCGTAGATTGTCGGAAAAGTATAAAACCCGACTACATCCCTTCCCTGAATTCGGAACCGCCCACCTTAAGGTAGGAACCCTCAAATTGGAGTTTGCAACCGCCCGCAGAGAAACATATCCTCGACCCGGAGCGTATCCGAAGGTGGAGCAAGCGTCTCTGAAGGAAGACCTAATAAGGAGGGACTTCACTATAAACGCCATGGCTATATCCGTAAATCCCGAAGACTTCGGAACGCTGATAGACTACTTCGGAGGTATTAGAGACCTAAAGGACAGGATAATAAGAGTTCTCCACCCCGTAAGCTTCATAGAAGACCCCGTGAGGATTTTAAGAGCGCTCAGGTTTTCGGGAAGACTCCGCTTCAAGCTTTCAAAGAGCACGGAGCGACTGCTCAAACAGGCAGTAAACCTCGGACTCTTAGAGGAAGCTCCCACTGGCAGGATAATGAACGAGATAAGGCTCGCCCTCAGAGAGGAGAACCTGTTGGAAATACTTGCCCTTTACAGAAAGTTTAAGGTGCTCGAGCACATAATAAAGGATTTCAACTGGAGTCAGCACCTCGAGGACAGACTCGTAAACTTAAAAAAAGTTGTGGATTGGCATTCGTTAGAGTTTCCCTCGGAAAGGATAGATTACGGTTGGATATTCTTGATGATCCTTTTATCCACCGTTAAACCCCAGGTCAGCGCCGAATTTCTCCGGAGAGTATCCGCTCCCTCGTGGGTTCGTGAGAGTATGGAAACCCTATACCGAAAGCTGAACTCGGTAAAGGAAGCGCTCAAAAAGGCTCAGAAGAATTCGGAAATATACAGAACCCTTCGTGGACTTCACCTGTCGCTTCTGCTTATACTCATGAGCTGTAAGGAGGTTCAGGAGAAGGTAAAGGTTTACTTAGAGAAGTTAAGGTTTATAAAAGCACCGCCGGAGGCGGTCTCTAAACTTAAAGAAAAAGGATTGAAAGGAAAGGAACTCGGAGAGGAAGTGCAAAGGCTCAAGGAAAGACTTATGGACCAAGAATCCTTTATAATTGAAAGGTCATGAGAGTTGCCTTCTTTAAAGTAGGAGAACTTCAGGGAAGCCTCAAGCACCTGACAGCCCTGTTCGATTACCTCAAAGGTGTAGGAGTTGAGTTCAGGGAGATACCTTTAGACCCCAACAATGTCCAAAAAGCGGTTGAGGAGCTTAACGAGTTCAGACCTGCCTTTACCATAGACGTGAACGCAACGGGGATAATAATAGGGGAGCAGGAAGGAAAGAAAGTCCCCATATACGACCTCTTTGGTTTTGTTCACTTTTCTATATTCACGGAAGAGCCTCTACTTCACTTTCCCAACATATACGGTGTAGATAGCCACAGGAACCTCGTTTCCATAGTTACGGACATAAAGTATGTGGACAGCCTCAAGTTTATGGGTGTGGAGAACATAAGCTACGTTACGCCCTTTTTGAACTTCTCCCTTTTCCCCCAGCCCGCTCAGGAAAGGGACATAGAGGTTGCCTTCCTCGGACCCATAATAGACCCCCAGATAGTCATAAACACCGTCAGCCAGAACCTTCCCGAAAACATATTCCCCATATTCATAGAGACGGGAGAGTTCATGTTCAGAAATCCGGAGGTAAACGTTCTTACCGCCTTCCACTACGTTCTGGGAATATTCAATCCCCAGTTCCAGCAGGAGTTTATGGACTGGAGACAGAAAAATCCCGATGCCTTCTTCAGGCTACTTAACGACATATCCATATACGCCACCATGCGCAAGAGGTGGTATCTGGTGAACTTCCTCGAGGGAATAAACCTCAAGATTGTGGGAGAGTTTCAGGGAGAGCTTAAGGAGGACCACGAGAACATAAAGGTAAGCTCCTACGAGGAACTTCTGGAGATATACGGAAGGTCAAAGCTCACCATTCTGAGCTTCCCCCACACGGTTCCTACGGGAATAGGCTTTACGCCTCTCGAGGTCGCCGCAATGGGAAGCGCACCGATGATTGACTTCAGGGGAACACTCCCCGGCTTCCTCAAACCCGAAGAGGAGGTTATAGCCTACACGCCCCTGGACAGAGCGGACATAGAGGAGAAGATACTCTACTACCTCGACAATCCCCAAGAGGTGGAAGCGGTTGCGGAAAGAGCCAAAAATGCGGTTATAGACAGGTTCCGTGTGGACGACAGAGCGGAGTTTATCCACAACATGATGAAAGACATACTCTCCAAGGCTCAGGAACAAACCCAACCCGCCCAGGAAGAAAAAACCGAGTGATATGTTTCCCGGTTTCGGGACCGTAGTTAACTTCCTTCTCGTCCTCTTAGGTAGCTACTTAGGTCTCAAAGGTGCACGCTTTATAAATCCCAAGCTCCGTGAGGGGGTAATTCACGGTATAGGTCTCTTTACCCTGCTTTTAGGTGTAAAGCTCATGGTGGAAAACAAACCCGAGACCCTGAAGGTCTTCTTCATACTTCTGATAGGAACAGCAATAGGATACCTGATAGACCTCGAGGGTAGGATAGAGAGCCTTTCCGGAAGCGGTAAGGACTTTACAAACGCCTTCGTTACCTCCTCCGTCCTCTTTACCGTGGGCCCCATGACCTTGCTGGGTTGCATACTCGAGGGAACCAAAGGGGACAGCTCTCTGATACTCTCAAAAGCTACGATGGACGGCTTTTCCTCGATAATACTCGCTTCCTCTCTGGGAAAGGGTGTTCTATTCTCAGCCTTCTTTGTCTTGGTTTTTCAAGGTAGCATAACCATGCTTGCCTACTTCTTCGGAGAGTTTATAGACCCGCAGTCCATGGCTAACAGCCTGTTCATAGGTGGGGGAATAATGGTCGTAATAGCCTTCAAACTGTGGGGATTGCTGAAGGAAGTCAGGAGCGTAAACCTTTTGGTGCCCCTGATTGCTTCCCTATTTATTTAGTTCCCCCTCGCTTTCAGCTCCCTTATTTGAGTCTTTAAAAAGGCAAGCAGGAAGGGGACCTGCTTCCTTATGAGGTCCTCCGAGAGGTTCTCGTTCTCCAACTCCTCGCTCAGGGTGGAAACGAGCCTCAGAAGACCGTGATAGAACTCTTTGGAGCCTATATTCCCTGCTTTCTTCTCCCCTTCGAGCTTCTTAAGCTGTTCCTCGATTTTTCCACTCACCGTCATTCCATCTTACCCCACTTTTAGATTTTTTCCAAAAATTCTTCCACATTCTTTGCAATAATCCTCAGTATTCCCAGTTTCGTATCCTTGGGAGCCATAACCGCAAGTATGTATTCGTCCTTTATCGGAATGAAAACTATGTATCCGTCGTCCGTATCCAGAACAATCTGGTTTAGACCGCTTTTGCCGGTATCGGAGGTGGTGATAAAACCTGCGGACATAATAGCCGCAGCGGAAGCGGATATGGTTTCCTCGTCCATGGACTCGTCTAAGTAAGAGACAAGCCCCAAGCCCTCCATGTCGCTCAGAAGGATACCGTCCAGCCCGTTCTCCTTGACCACCTTCTTGAAGAACTCCCTTACTTCTTCCCTTTTGGTTACTATGTCCACCTCTTATACCTCCATGAATTTTTTTATTACTTCCAAGAGCTTCTCCGAACCGGTAAGTTCATACAGCGCCACCACCAGCGTAAGAAGTGCAGAGTCCCTCTGCTTTGCCACACAGGGCACAACACGCCCGCCCCTCTGGGAAAAGAAATCTCTTACCTCTTCAACCGGTCTTGCGGAAGGAAGGTCCGTCTTGTTAGCGCATATCACGTAGGGTGCTTCCGTCTTTGAAAGAAATCTGTCCATCTGCTTGAGGGTTTCTTCCCACCTGCTCGGGTCCGAGCTGTCCACCATGAATATGTAGGCATCCGTCCTCTTGGAGAGGACATCCCACATAAAGGAAAACCTCTCCTGTCCGGGAATTCCGTAAACGGACAGCTCCCACTTCCCTATCTTTATCCTCCCGTAATCCATAGCTGTGGTGGTAAGGTCCTTGACGAGAGCCTCTTCTGTTGCGTAGGTTTTCTTCTCGGTGGATAAAGCTTTACCTGAAGAGATAGTTTTTATGAAGGTGGTCTTGCCGGCATTGAAGTGTCCAGCCACAAGTATTTTGTAAGAGCTAACTCCTGTTTTGGATGAACTCATCCATGCTCTCCTCGTCTCAGAGGCAATTAATTATAGGATACCCCTCGTCCTCCTACTCTTATTTGTTATTTTTAACTTGAAATGTCGAATAGTCAATACTTACTGTCTAACCTCAACTTAGAAACCTCCGAAAGTGCTTCGTATATGTTGTCCGTATCGGTTTCCCACACGAAGACGCCGTTTTTGTGCAGTATCCACTTAGCCTTTGCGCTTTCAGGGTGATGTCCGCATATAACTATGTCAACGTTTTCCCTCACCAGGAGCTTTGCCACATCCTCCTCGGATTTGACCTCCACCTCCTTGACTTCAGGTTTCCCGCTTCTTTCTTCGAAGAGAAACATCTTCTTTACGTTCTTAAAGTTCCTGCACAGACTCTCTCCGTCCGAGGAAAAGACCGCAATCCTGAGCTTCTCCTCCCGAGCGGGTTCGTAATGGATAAAGACCATCTCAACGTTGTCTATCTCCTTGACTATTTTCCTCTCTATTTCGTCCGCTATGGCATGGCTCCTCATGAAGCTTCCCGGTCTGAGGAGTATTTCCGCATCTATGAAGAGCTTTCCTCCCGCACTTCTTACCAGGAGCCTCTTTATGCTTTCCACCTCCGGAAAGCTGAGTATTATGTTCCTTATCTTCTCTATCGTCTCCTCATCTGCGGATATGTCGAGTATGGCTCCTATCTGTTCCTTGAGAAGTCCGAAGGCTGTGTAGAGGATAAGAGCCACCACCGCTAAAGCAAAGTATCTGTCGTAGTTGTATCCCATGTAAACGGCACTTAAACTGACGAGGACAAGAGCGGAACCGAAGGCATCAGTCAAGGTGTGATAGGAGTCCGCTATCAGGGTAGGGGAGTTCAGTTTTTTACCGGCTCTCCTCTCGAGAAAGGACAGGGTAAGGGAGCTTACGAGGGAAAACACTACCACAGCTATACCTATAGGGAGTGCTTCTCTGTCTATTTCCACCTGCCCGCTCAAAGCCCTGTGCCCTATTTCGTATGCGGCAACTATGAGGAATATGGCTATGACTATAGCTCCTATGTTTTCCAGCTTGTAAAGTCCGTAGGGAAACTTCTCGTGCTTTTTCTCCGAGAACTTTATGGAGAGGTAGGCAATCACGGAAGCGGTCGCATCGGAGAGGGAGTGGAGAGCCTCACCGAGCAAGGAGAGACTGCCGGTCATAAGACCCCCGACAAACTTAAGCCCCGATTGAATTAGGTTCAAAAGCAGGGAAACGAGCGCCCAGTGTTCCTTTTTCATGTTTGGGATATTTTAGCCAATAGGTCGGTGAGGAAATATAATCAAAGTTATGAACATACTCAAAGAGTATAGGCTGATACCCTTGGAGGAGAAGAACGGAACGCTAAAACTCTTGGTGCCAAGCTCTTACAACCCTCTCGATGTGGAGGAGATAAGGTTCAGAACGGGAAAGGACATAGAGCTTGTCGTGGTTTCGGAGGAAGAGTTTGCCAAGGAGCTTCAGGAGAGGCTCTCCGCAGAAGAAATACACATAGAAGGTGAAGAAGGGGAAGGTCAGGAGAGCTTAGACCTCCTTCTGGCTCAGGACGACAGCCCCGCTGTAAGTCTCGTGAATACGGTTCTTATAAAGGCTTCCACGGTGGGAGCTTCCGACATACACTTCGAACCCTACGAAGATGAGGCTGTGGTCAGGCTCAGGATGGACGGAGTCCTCCACGACATACTCAAGGTTCCCGCCTCCACCTATCAGAATGTGGTCGCCCGAATAAAGGTTATGGCAAACCTCAACGTTGCGGAGAAGAGAATTCCCCAGGACGGACGCATAAGGGTCAAGATAGGAAACAAGGACTTGGACATAAGGGTTTCGGTGGTCCCCACCGTCTTCGGTGAGAGGGTAGTCCTGAGACTTCTGGACAAAACAGGCTCCCTGCTCACCCTTCAACAGCTCGGGCTTTACCCGGAAGACAGAGAAAAGGTAGAGAGGCTCGCAAAGAAGCCCTACGGAATAGTTCTCGTTACGGGACCCACCGGAGCGGGTAAGTCCACCACCCTGTATGCCATGCTTCTGCATGTTAAGGACCCTAAAAAGAACATAATCACCATAGAAGACCCCGTAGAATACCAGATAAAAGGCATAAGCCAGATACAGGTAAACCCGAAAGTCGGTCTGACCTTCGCTTCGGGACTCAGGTCCGTTCTCAGGCAGGACCCGGACATAATCATGGTGGGGGAAATCAGAGATGCGGAAACTGCGGACATAGCGGTTCACGCCGCACTCACGGGACACCTCGTCCTTTCCACCCTGCACACCAACGACGCTCCTTCCGCAGTTACGAGGCTCTCGGACATGGGCATAGAACCCTTCCTCATAGCAAGCTCCCTGGAGGGAGTTATAGCTCAGAGGCTCGTTCGGAGGATTTGTGAGAACTGCAAGGAACCCTATCAGCCTACCGAGGAAGAACTCAGGGAACTCGGTATAGAGGATTACGAAGGACCCTTCTACAGAGGCAGGGGATGCGAGAACTGCTTAGGAACGGGATACAGGGGAAGGATCGGGATATTCGAGGTTCTGGAGTTGGACGACCAGCTGAAGACCCTTATAACGAAAACTCAGGATGCCAACGAGATAAAGAAGCTTGCCAGAACGAAAGGCTACAAAACCATGCTCGAGGACGGAATAAGGAAGGTAAAGGAAGGTATAACGACCTCTAACGAGGTTATAAGCGTAACCAAAACCTAATCAGGCAGTCTTCCTTGCCCTGAACTCCTCACCTTTAACAGTTTTGCACTCCTCGAACACTATGTAAGGACACCTCTTTGCACAGTATTCGTGGTCCAGACGCTTGAAGAGTTCCACTATGGACTGACCCTTTGAGTCGAAGACGAGTTCCGTGTTTATAACCTTGTCCAATCCCGCACTTTCCAACAGGGGATATACATCGCACCCAACATTCGCAAGAGCAAGCTCAACACCCTGCGCCCGGACGTCCTTTATCAACCTGATTATCATCTCGCTACCCGCCGCATCTATGTAGTTGACCGCTTCCATATCGAGGAGCACAAACTTTAAGGCTTTCCCGTATTTGAGCTTACGCTCCTCTATCTTATCCATTATGTAGTCGTGAACATACTGAGCGTTTCCGAAGTATATGGACATGTTAGGTCTTATGTAGAGTATCTGGGGACACTCGGGAAGCTCCCTCTTCTCCGCATTCACGAAGGTTTTAGAACCGGGGTCTCTGGTCAGAACCACTATCCTCGGATACATGGTCTTATACACGAAGCTACCCAGAGAGAGGGTTATACCGAGGGTTATGGCAACCCACAGGTCCATGAAGAAAACGGAAGCGAAGGTAAGCCCCGCCGCCAATCCGTCCGTGGGATTTATCTTATAGAGCCTTATTATCTCCCAGGGTTTTATTAAGTTTATTACAGCGGAGAGAACTATTGCGGAAAGAGCAGCTTTGGGGAGGTAGTAAAAGTAAGGAGCTATATACATGAGGGTCAGCCCCACCAAACCGCCAGCTATCACGCTCGCAAGGGGAGTCTTTGCACCCAAAGCGAAGTTGAGGGAAGACCTTGAAAAGGAACCACCCGCCGGGAAACCCTTAAAGAAGGCAACTGCAATATTGGCAAGCCCCTGCCCTATAAGCTCCTGATTTGCGTCCCACCTGTCCCCCACCTTCACCGCAAGGGTCTTTGCTATCGCAACCGCCTCTATGAGACCGAAGAGAGCCACTATAACCGCCCCGCCCATCATGGAGGTTATAGCTTGAGCGTCGAAGGCAGGTGCGGTCGGTTGGGGAATACCCTGGGGAACATCCCCCACTATGGCAACCCCTTTCTCGTGGAGCTTGTAGTAATAGACGAGCAGTGAGGTTACTATAACCGCTATCAGAGCACCGGGAATGTATTTGCTTATCTTTCTCGCTCCCATAATTATGGCAAAGGCTAAGATACCAATCCCGAGGGTGTAGGGATTGGTCATTCCAATCTTCTTAATGATGTCCGCAAGGACGGTAATTATGTGGGTCGTCCTCTCTATGGGAAACCCGAAAAGGTGCCCGAACTGGGAGAGAGCTATAACCATAGCACCCGCACTCGTAAAACCGAGAACTACGCTGTGGGAAATGAGGTCAACTATAAACCCGAGTTTAAAAAGCCCTATAAGCAACCTTATCAGTCCCACGAGCAGAGCCAAAAGCCCCATGTAGGCTACCCACTGGTCCGTCTGAGGCTCCAAGTGAAGCCCGTATAGAACCGATGCGGAAAGCAGACAGGTCATAGCAACGGGACCGGTATTTAAAAACCTCGAGCTACCGAAGAGTGCCGCCACAATCGTGGCTATGAAGGCTGTGTATAAACCCGTTATAGGAGGCATACCTGCTAAGAGTGCATAAGCCATAGCCTGGGGAACATAAACCGCAGCGACGGTAATTCCCGCTATGAGGTCCCTTGTTGCCGCATCTTTGGAGTAATCCTTAAACCACTGAATGAAGGGGAATGAAATGGTGAAGGTTATAGAAGGAGGGGATTCCTTCATGAAAACATATTATCGCATAAAAATAAAAAAGCCCCCTTAACGGGGGCTTAGTTCGGAATAACTACCGCTTATATCAGTCGAGTTCAGGCATGTCGGTGGGGGTCATGTCCTTCTTCTTGTCCTCGGGTAGGTCCGCTATGAGCGCTTCAGCGGTTAGCATGGTTCCCGCTACGGAGGCAGCGTTCTCTATTGCGGTCCTTACCACCTTGGTGGGGTCTATTATTCCAGCCTGCATCATGTCAACGTATTCACCGTTTGCCGCGTTGAAGCCCCAGTTCTTGCCCTTCTCTTTACCGAGTTCTATTACCTTTTCGAGAACGACGAAGCCTTCAAATCCTGCGTTGTAGGCTATCTGTCTGAGGGGAGTTCTGCAAGCTTTCTTGACTATCTCAACACCGAGTTTCTGGTCCTCGTTGTCCACCTCTACCTGGTCCAGGTTTTCGGAAGCTCTTACCAGAGCCACACCACCACCGGGAACTATTCCCTCTTCAACCGCAGCTTTGGTAGCGTGAACCGCGTCCTCGACCCTTGCCTTCTTCTCCTTCAGCTCAGCCTCGGTTGCAGCTCCGACCCTTATCACCGCAACACCACCGGAGAGTTTGGCAAGTCTCTCTTGGAGCTTCTCCCTGTCGTAGTCGGAGGTGGTCTCCTGTATTTGCTTCTTTATCTGCTCTATTCTTGCCTTTATCTCCTCTTCCTTTCCTTTACCACCGACTATGGTGGTGGTTTCCTTGTCAACCACTACCTTGTCCGCTCTGCCGAGCATATCGAGGGTTACGGACTCGAGCTTGATACCGAGGTCTTCCATTATTGCGGTTCCACCGGTGAGTATGGCTATGTCCTGGAGGTAATCCTTTCTCCTCTGACCGAACCCGGGAGCTTTGACCGCACAAGCTCTGAGAACTCCCTTGATGTGGTTTACGACCAGTGTTGCGAGGGCTTCTCCTTCGACATCTTCCGCGATTATGAGAAGAGGCTTGCCGGCTCTTACAACCTGCTCAAGAACGGGAAGGAGGTCCTTTACGTTGGATATCTTCTTCTCGTATATGAGTATGTAAGGCTCTTCGAGGACGCACTGCATCTTGTCGGGGTCGGTTATGAAGTAGGGGGAGAGATAACCTCTGTCAAACTGCATTCCCTGAACGGTCTCGAGGGTGGTTTCAGCGGACTTGGACTCCTCGACGGTTATGACCCCGTCCTTTCCGACAGCCTCCATCGCGTCAGCGATTATCTTTCCTATCTCGGGGTCGTTGTTAGCGGATATGGTAGCAACCTGCTCTATCTCGGTTCTTCCCTTAACCTCAACGGAGAGGTCCTTTATGTCCTCCACCACCTTCTTAACAGCCTTGTCTATTCCCCTCTTAACGTCCATGGGATTTGCACCGGAAGCTATAGCTTTCAGTCCCTCGTGGAATATAGCCTGTGCGAGTATGGTCGCAGTGGTGGTTCCGTCTCCTGCGACGTCAGCGGTCTTGGAGGCAACTTCTTTGACGAGCTGGGCACCTATGTTCTCGTAGTTGTCCTTGAGTTCAATCTCCTTTGCGACGGTAACACCGTCCTTGGTAACTACGGGAGTTCCCCAGTTTTTGCCGAGAATTACCTCCCTACCTCTGGGACCGAGGGTAACCTTGACGGCGTTTGCGAGCTTGTCAACACCAGCCTTGAGTTTTGCCCTTGCCTCTTCACTATAGATAATTCCTTTTGCTGCCATCCTTCACACCTCCTTTATTGGTTTTTTTATTAGGCTCCCACCTTAGCGTCTTCTACTATTGCAAGCACCTCGTCCTCGGACATGACGAGGTAGGTCTCTCCGTCAAGCTCAACTTCGGTTCCCGCATACTTGTTGAAGAGAACGACGTCTCCCTCTTTGACTTTGAGGGGCTTTATCTCACCGTTGTTAAGGAGCTTACCCTCACCGACAGCTATAACTTCCCCCATCTGGGGTTTTTCCTTTGCGGTGTCGGGTATGATTATCCCTGAAGGGGTTTTTTGCTCCTGCTCTTCGAACCTCTTGACCACAATCTTGTCGTAGAGGGGCTTCAGCTTTGCCATGGGTCCTTACCTCCTTCCGTTTTTATTTCCGACATAAAATTATATTAACTTCCCACCCCGCTGTCAAGGGGTTTTTGTTAAAAATCTGAGCGTATCTAACTTATATTATGTGAGCCGTATCTACATATAAACTTCCGTAATCAAAGTTTTTATAGAACTATAAGAGTTTCTTTTTGGTCAATAAGAGGCAATTGAAATAACATACTCTCTCGAAACTCCGCAGGAGGGTTCACGATGGAGACCATAAAGGAGATATACACGCACCTCTTCCGTAGGCAGTGGCCCGCTTGGGTCGGCGGTATTACCATGGGCTTTATAGTGGTGCTGATGTTCGTCTTCGGTTCTCCCTGGGCGGTTACCAACGGGATAATCATCTGGGGGGATAACATTCTCAAACCTATTCTCTATCCCGATGCGGACATACAGAGTCCCATATGGCAGTTTACAGCTCTAATAAACTGGGCATTTCTGCTCGGTGCTTTCATATCCGCACTTTTGGGCGGGGATTTCAGGATAAGCATACCCTCCTTCAAAGAGTTCCTCATGGGAGCATTCGGCGGAACGCTGATGGGAATAGGAGCGTTCTTAGGTTTCGGTTGCACCATAGGGGCTTTCCTCGTGGGCTTCGGTGCGCTCTCCGCTTCCGGACTTACCATGATGATAGGTTTAGGACTGGGAACCTATGTGGGTCTGAGGCTATACATGTGGCTCCTCACAAAAGGCTGGGGAACACCCGGCAGAGCTATAGAGGTTCCCGTAAACCTTCAAGTAGGCTTGGGAGTCATTCTCGTGATAATTACCCTGGGACTTATAGCCTTCCTCGATAAAAAGGTTTCAACCTACAGTCCCGCTCTGGGTCTGGGTTCTGTTAGCGTAACGGCAGGAGCTTTGATATTCTTCGGCGTAGTCTTAGGGATTATCAATCAGAGGACGAGGTTCTGCTTCGTGAGAGCCTTCAGAGAACCCTTTATGACCGGCGAGGGGAACATGACCAGGGCTGCCGCACTTGCCATAATGATAGCGGCAGTTGCAGGTGCGGTTTTCAAGTTTTCTCCTTTGGTGGGAATTCTTGAAACCCAAGATGTTCAGGATACCCTCTCTATGGTCATGACCGCTCCTCCTTCCGTCAAGATGATGATGGTGGCACCCTCCTTCCCGATAGGTTCTCTAATAGGTGGATTTATATTCGGAATAGGAATGACCCTTGCGGGTGGATGTTCGGTAGGTAGTTTTTGGAGAGCGGGAGAGGGTTCTCTAAAGAACATGACCGCAATACTCTTTTACGCTCTCGGTGGGTCGGTCTTTGCCTTCATATACAGGAAGATTGAGCCTGCAATACTGAACTCCCTTGCGGGGCTTTACGAGGCTTTGGGTGCTACCAACGCAACCGGTGCAAAGGTATTCCTGCCAGACGCAATCGGTCTCGGTTGGGCGCTCGTTCTCTTCCTCGGTTTTGGACTTGCCTGGCTCCTGTTTGCAACCTGGAACGAGAGGACTATGAAGTTTACTCTGTAAGCTCTATCAAAGGACATATAGGGGCGGGGGTTCTTTCACGCTCCCGCTCTAACTTAATTAAGTTTTTCGCATATATTTATTTTCCATGGAAGAGGTGAAAGAGAAGAAATACGGAGAGCTTGCCATAGAGCAGGCTGAGCTTGAGCCGTGGGAAAACCCCACACCCGAAAGGGATTACATGATTGAGATAACCTTTCCCGAGTTTTCCTGTCTGTGTCCCCGTTCCGGATATCCGGACTACGCAACCATAAAGATACGCTACATACCGGACCGATACATAGTGGAGCTAAAGTCTCTCAAACTCTGGCTTAACAAATTCAGGAACAGATACATATCCCACGAGCAGGCTACCAACGAGATTTATACAGCTCTCTACGAGACGCTAAAGCCGAGATTTTTAGAGGTCGTAGGAGACTTCAACCCGAGGGGTAACGTTCACACCGTAATAAAGGTAAGGAGCGACTCTAAATACGATTAGGCTCTGAGGTCTATCTTTAGAAGGGTTCCTACCTGACCGTTCTCCTTCAGGAAGACACCGAGCTGTCCTAAGACTACAGAGCCACTCAAAGGAAACTTTACGGGCTTATCCTGCGTGTATAGTGCACCTACACCGACTTCCTTAAGGGTTTTGACTCGGCTTGAGGTGGGTGTTCTGAGCCACACCTTGATTTTTCCAAAGGCTGGGTCCGACCAATCTATCCATCGGTTGTTATCCTGGTCCAGAAGTTTGAGCTCTTCAAAGGCGTCTCCCGTCTTGACACCTATAAGCTCTTTTGCTTCGGGGACATCGTTGTCGTTGTGGTCGAAAAACAGGTATCCCTTTCCGCTGGACAGGAAGGGGACCTTCTCGGGAATTCCGTCCCCCTGCAGGTCGAAGGAAAAGTATCCGGGTTCAAATAGGTTCGGTGTGTTGTTAAGGTTTATTACCAGGGGGTCAACGAGAGCAACGCTACCGCTTCTGAGCTTCTCGGACTCAATCTTTATCTCAAAGTTCTTTAAGAAGAGAGTTAAGTTGAAATTTATCCTGCGACCGTCTGCGGTATTAAGGACTCCGTAGGCGTAAAAGGTCAGGCTGTCTTCCTTCAGGTTTACTTCCTGTCTGGAATACTCCATAGCGAACTGGGGTTCTCGAGGCGGGGTTTCTTCAGGCAAGAAGTCTCTTACGGTGAGTCTTTTTATCTTTCTGCCGGTTATTAGCTCCAAAAGCTTTCTCGTAATTAACTCCTTTGGATCTTCTGCGGTTTCTTCCGCTTTCGTGGGTTTAAGACCGAGCTTTATTACTTTAAGTTTTCCTTTACAAAGCTTACCCGAGTAGAGAACTGATAAGCACGGAGGTGCACGTCTGAGCTTTCGACTTTCATAGCTTCAAATTTCGGAATTTTTAAATGGACCTTTAAAATAACCTTGATGGAACCCAAGCTCGAGTATGCGAAGGAGAGGGTCAGAGTTCTTGAGAAAATTCTAAAAGATGTAATTGAGGGAGTTCCCGTTGATTGCTCCAAAGGGTGCGCTTACTGCTGTTATGGAGTAACTTTGTGGATAAAGGAGCCGGAGGCTGTCCTGCTTGTCGATTATTTGAACTCTTTACCTCTGAAAGAAAGAAAGGAAATTGCAAAGAGGCTGAAGAAATACGGCAGGATTTATCAAGAAGAGGCTCGAAGGGTCGGCTACCTTCCCTCTTCACCCATACCGGAGGAGAGACTCGATGTGGACAGGCTGGGGTTGATAGGTGGGCTGGGCATGAACGAGGTTCCCTGCCCCTTTTTGAAGGAGGATAAGAGCTGTTCTGTTTACGAGGCTCGTCCGGGTATGTGCAGGCTGACTTTGTTTCGGGACAAGGAGGTTTGCAGAAGGGATTGGGAAAACCCCCTGGGTTTTGTGTGGAAGAACGAGATAGCACCTTTTATAGAAGAGATAAGGGGAAGGTTTTACGCAAGGTGGAAGTTAGCTCTCGTAGAGCTGGGGAGAAGGTTCCCGGAGTTGGATACGGAAAGTTTAGAGGAAAGGGTGGGTTTTATAACTTACTGGCTTAGGTTCGACCCCGTTAAAAAGGTTTTTAAGCTCAAGGCTTAGGCGGTTTGCAGTCTTTAAAGGTTTCCCACACAAACCTGTTGAGGGGGAGGTTTAAATATTCCCACTCTCGCTTTGAGGCGTCGTAAACCCTCATGTTCTTATAACCTGCAAAGTCCATGACCATGTAAACGAATGCGGCTCCGGTTCCTCCGAAGCAGAAAAGCAGAACTTCGTCTTCCTTCTTTATACCTTGATTTGTCAGGAATTCCTCTATGTAGTCGGGAATTTGAATGTAGAGCTTTCCGCTCTCTTCGTCTTTGTGAACCCACCACTCCCAGGGAAGTGGAACGGAACAGGGAACGTGCCCGTATTTCTTTGCTGCCGGGAACTTGGATATGCCAAAGTAGTGCCCCACCGGTCTTCCGTCGATTATGGGTTTTTTGCCTATGTTCTCGAGGAGATACTTCCAGTTTATTTCTTTCTTTGGGTTGTATCGGACTTTGAAGTTTCCCTCCTTTACATCGGGTTCGTCGTAGCTTACGGGATAGCCTTTCTTCTCCCATGCGAGCCAGCCACCGTCGAGGAGAGCGACCCTCTCGTGCCCGACAAGGTGAAAAAGCCAGTAAGCATACACCGCTCCAAGTATTTCGTTCATTTTGTTGCCTTTGTAGTAAAGCACAACCATGGAGTCGTTGTTTATTCCCCACCTGCGAAAGAGCTTTTCATACTCCTCGAGGGGCTTTTTTACGAGAGCACCCGTTTTCTCGTCCATAATGCGCCAGTCTTCTTTTTCAGTCAGAACCGCACCGGGTATGTGTCCTTCAACGAGATAGCTTTGGGTATCTGAAAACTCGAGTATGACGAGGTTTTTATCGCCTAAGCGGTCTTTTAGCCATTCCGGAGAAACCAGCTTTGGCATGGAAAAGGATATTCCCATAAGCGCTATCAGAAGGAGTGCTCCCCTCAGCATAACCCACCTCCTGCCATAAATATATACCTCTCATTGGGAAATTCTTTCGAGGACTTTGCGGTATCCCTCGAGCAAGTCGCCGAGGTCAAACCTGAACCTGTCCTTGTCGAGCTTTTCTCCCGTTTCTGCGTCCCAGAGCCTCATGCTGTCGGGAGAAATCTCATCTACTATCCCTATACTGCCGTCAGGCAGTCTTCCAAACTCTAACTTAAAGTCCACGAGGATTATTCCGTTTTGAGAGAAAAACTCCGAGAGTATGGAGTTTACCTTAAGTGCGGTTTCCCTCATGGTGGGAAGTGCTTCGATGGGTGCAAGTTTCATCAAATCTATGTGGGCCTCGCACACGAGGGGGTCGTGGAGTTGGTCGTTTTTGTAGAAAAACTCTACGAGGGGCTTTTCGAATTTCTCTCCTTCTTTAAAGCCGAGCCTTTTGACTATGCTCCCCGCTGCAAGGTTGCGCACCACCACTTCTACGAGGAACCTTTCCGCTCTCCAAACGAGCATTTCGTTGTCGGAGAGTTTCTTTATGTAGTGGGTTTTTATGCCCTTTTTGTGGAGAACTTCGAAGATAATCGAGGATATGGTATTGTTGAGGCTTCCTTTCCCTTCGAGCTGAGCCTTTTTTACCCCATCAAAGGCGGTGGCGCTGTCTTTAAAGTGGAGAATGAGTTTATCAGGGTCATCGGTCTCATACACTATCTTGGCTTTGCCTTCGTAAAGCTTTTTCTTCTTTTCGGGCATTCTAAAATTATATCCCCATGCAAAGCGTTCTTTTTCTCCTCATTCTTACGGGTTTCTCCTTAGGCGGGTTCTTCTTCCACGAGACCTTCGGAAAATTCAGGGAGCTTATAGTTCCCCTCCTGGTGGTGATTATGCTGAGCATGGGCATTACCCTGAGCTTAGAGGACTTCAGAAACATTTTTAAAAGACCGAAGATTATATTCTACGGTGCCTCTTTGCAGTTTACGGTTATGCCCCTTATGGGGTTTGCGGTTGCGAGGCTTCTGGGGGCTGAGCCTCAGCTTGTAGCGGGGTTCGTTCTGGTGGGTTCCGCTCCCGGTGGGACGGCATCAAACCTCATGACCTACATATCCGGCGGAGACCTCGCTTACTCGATTTCCATGACAACCCTCTCCACCTTGTTAGCACCCCTTATGACACCCCTCTGGACCTGGCTTCTGGCAGGAAAGTTCGTTCCTGTTCCCTTCTGGGGTATGGTGTTCACTACCTTGAAGATAGTGGTGTTCCCTGTGGTTGCCGGTATGGTTTTTAGAAGGACCTTCGGTGAGAAGGTTCTTATTCTGGAGAGATTCCTTCCCTACGTATCTATAACCGCAATTTCCTTCATAATAGCCGTGATTTTTGCTCTGAACAGGGAGAGGCTCGAGGAGGTGAGCCTTCTACTTCTGGTGGGAGTTCTATTACACAATGCGGGTGGTTTCCTTTTGGGATATGCCTTCGGAAGACTTTTCGGGCTGGACAGCAAACTGGCAAAGACCCTATCGATAGAAGTAGGCATGCAAAACTCCGGACTGTCCACCGTTCTGGCTCTTAAGTTCTTCTCGCCGCTGGCGGCGCTTCCCTCCGCAGTGTTCAGCCTCTCCCAGAATATACTCGGTGTGTTACTCTCCTTTATCTTCAGAAGGATTTAGAAATCAATTATCAGCGAGGTGGAGAAAGTCGTATCAAGCTTCTTTAGACCCGGCTTCGGGGGCTTGCTCTGATAGGCTATTTTGTAGCCTACTCCCAAGGATAGGTGCTTGTTTATCTTTACCGCAAGGGTGGTGTCAGAGTTTATGAAGTATTTGCCCGTATCCGACAAGTCCACTATGTAGCTTGCATCCTCTTTGAGCTTGAGATTTTCCCTTATAAGCCACTGGTAGTAAAGTTCCCCTTTGAAGGTAGCGTAGTTGTCTATGCCGTCATTCTCTATCTTGTTGTAGTAGTAGGGTGTGGAAAGCAGTATCTTCAGCTGGTGCTTTTTGGTTTTGAGAACGTCATAACCTATACCGGGTCCAATGCTGAGCTTGTAGGAGTATCCCGAAAATTTGTCCCTTTCAAACCCTGCAGCTAAGAACCCGAAGAGCCTTTCGGTAAAAAGTCTCTCCCATCTTCCGTTGATGTCGAAGCGGTTGGCTGTTTCTTTGCCGTTTTGAGAGGCAAAAAGTGCCGAGTTTTTAAGATAGAACCTGTTTATCTTACCTTCTCTTTTTACCTCGAGCTTCTCAGCAAAGGTAGAGGTTTTGGTGTTTCCCGAAGTTTTAACAAAGGATAATTCGATGTGAACGTCCCAAAGTTTTTCTTTGTTCTCCTTTGCCATCAAGGCAGAAGTTAGCATAAGAGAAAGAAATAAAGCTTTTTTCATTTCAATCCCTCCCTTTGTTTTCTTAACGGAGTTCCATTTTACAAAATTTTTTCTCAGTTTTCAAGTTTTTTCAAATCCTGATATGCGTTCTTGAAGCCGGCTATTATGCCGATAAAAAAGAAGAGTATCAAGCCCCAGGGAGATGTTTTTATCCCAAACCACTGCTCCGAAGCCCAATCCACGAAATAACCTACCAACAAACCCGCAATTATACCTCCCAAGAGATTAAGACCAACTGTCATTGCGGAAATGTCTTTGGACTTCATTTAGCTATCTCCCCATACCATGAGTATATTGCGTAGAGAAAGTATATGGCAAGAAAAATTCCCGCTTCCCATCGTGAGACCGTGTATCTTTTCCCGGTGTAGTTGGATATAAAGAGAACGAGAGTTGCCACAAAGAGGAGAGCAAGGTCCCTGAAGACCCTCTCCGGGACGGGAATGGGATTTATCAGAGCGCTCGCTCCGAGAACGAGAGAGACATTAAATATGTTCGAGCCTGCTACATTCCCGAGAGCTATGTCCGGATTTCCCTTGTATGCGGCAACCGCAGAGGTTAAAAGCTCCGGAAGAGAAGTTCCTATGGCTATGAGGAACAACCCTATTATTACCTGACTGACGCCGAGAGCTGTGGCAAGTCCCACGCCACCGTTTACGGTCCAGTCCGAACCCAAGACCAGACCCACGAGTCCGAGCAACATTAGGATACCTGCTTTCACAAAGCCCATCTTTTCCACATCGTCGTCAACTTCATTCCTCTCCAAGAACGCAGCCAGAAAGTATAGATATCCGATAAAGGTAGTTATAAGGACGAGACCCTCCGAGCGGGAGACGAAAGCCTGGGAGAGACCGTCCATGATAGTATCGGAAACCATAGCAAAGAGCACTAAGATACTTAAGAAGTTGAGGGGTATCTCCTTCTTCACGAAAGTCCTGTGTATGGAGAGGGGTCTTATAAGTCCCGCAACTCCCAAAATGAGAAGAATGTTTGCTATGTTGGAACCTATGACATTTCCGAGAGTTATCTCGGAAGCGCTCTTGAAGCTCGCCTGAACATTCACGGTAAGCTCTGGAAGAGATGTCCCGAAGGCAACGAGCGTAAGCCCAATAACGAATTCCGGTATCCCTGCCCTCTTGGCAAGTCCCGAGGCACCTTCTATGAGAAGGTCTGCTCCCTTGACGAGAACCCCCAGACCTACCACAAGCTTAAAGAAGTTCAGAAGGAGTTCCGTTTCCATAAGCCCTCAAGTATTTTAAACCTTTCAACTACCCTTTCCTTTAAACTCTCCTCCCCGCACTTATCCAGGAAGGTTTGCAAGTCTCCCTTTAAGCTTTCCAAGTGCCTCTTTCTTTTCTCGTCGTTGACCGCTTTTTCCGCCTGAAGTTTGTGTCCCCCTTCCATAAGACCTTCCGGGAAATACCAGTCCTTGAACCAGGTAAAACCTCTTTTCGCAAGCTCAAAGCCGAGCCTCGAGAGAGCGGGAGGAACCCCCGCCGAGAGTTCCCTAACAGTTTCCATATCCTCGAAGTATTCCACGAAAATCCTCCCCGTAAGAGAGGAGAAGCTATCCAGAACGAAGGCTTCCAGTTCCGAGCCGAAGTATGTCTTCCCGAAAACCTCCCCGCTTATGCCGAAAAGCTCCACCCAGTCCCTGTATTCTCTCCTTCCCAAAAACACCTTTGCGTGAAGCAAAGGTCTCTTCAAATTTCCGTTCTCAACGAAGAGGTCTAAGTTAAACTCCTCCGAGAACCTCCCCGGCTTGGGCTTTCCTGCTAACAGAACAACTTCCCCGACCCTTATGCCTTCCCCGAGCTTTTCCGCCAAAGAGTAAAAGTCCTCTCTCCTCATGCAATCGGGATTATATACCCCCGCTCACTCCCCGTATATGACCGCCATGAGGTCTTCCACGCTCACGCCGGGAAAGTCTATGTCTTTGGTGAAGAAGTCCTGAAGGACATTTCTGAGTGCCTTCTCCTCAAAGGGAGTGCCCTTTAGCATACTTTCCAAATTCCTCAAGGCACTTTTAGGGTATAGGGTAAAGTCCCCGTAAATTTTGACCTCTGCGATTTTCCCTTCCTGTATATAGACCTCCGACCTGATTAACCCTCCCTTAGCCTTGTGAAGTCCGTTTCTTACGAAGACCCCCTCCTTTATCTTTATAGCCCTGTGCTTGCGACCCGTGTCCTCAAGGAGAGCTTCTTCGGAGATGAATTCTTCCTTTAATTTATCAGCTAAAGAGACCGCCTCCGGCGGTATTTCAGATTCTTCAAAGTCGTAAAGCTTTGAAAACTCTTCCACGAGAGCTTCCTCCACCTCCTCGTAAGTGGGAAGCCTGCCCGTCTCCCGCTCAACCCAAGATATGTTTTCCTCAAGGCTCTTGTAGAGCTTGTCCCTGAACTTCTCCTCGGGCACTTTAAAGAGTTCGGACATGAGCTTTGTGTTGAACCTAAGAAGCATCCCGCCCACGAAGACGAAGGACTTTCCTATGTCCGCAGCACCCTGCCCGCTTATCTTCCTTTTATTGGTCTTTACCACTATGTCATTTATGGGTCTGTATTCGGTCTCCACACCCAGCCTGCGGTATGCCTTTATGACAGGTTCGGAAAACTTGCGGTAGGCTTCCTCTATTCTGAAAGGGAGCTTGTCCGTATTTCTTTTGAGTATGAGCTGGTAGAAGACTTGGTTTTGGTCCAGGAGAACCGCACCGCCACCCACCTCCCTGCGAACGACGGGAATTCCCTTTTCTTCACACTTCTTGAGGTCTATTATCTCCTCGGTTTTGTCAAAGTATCCCACGCTCACGTAGGTCTCCGCAGGAGAGGTTATAACAAGCCCTTCGTATCCGAGCCTTGCCAAAGCGTGGAATAGGGTTATTGAGCGTAGGTTTTCCTGCCTTCCCGCTCTGAAGAGCTTCATATGGTTTCTTTTCCTCTAAACTTCGGGAGTGTAAGTAAAACTAACGTTATTACAACGGCAAACATTCCCAATAAAAGCACAAAGGCTTCAAAGCTAATCCTTTCCATCCTTACCTCCCTTGTATATCAGAATAGAACCGAGAATAACCATGAGCAACCATATACCTATACCGATTAAAGCTGTTCTTGAGGAGGTCTCGCCTTCCATTGCAAACTTTATCAAAACGTATGCTACAACCGCCAGACCTATTGACAGGAAATGCTTCCCTATCTCTTCATAAACCTTCCGCATTCTCCAGTTCTTTCAGATACACCTTCCATCGGGGAGGTGTTAGGGAGGTAGAGCACCCGAGAGAAGAGGTGTCGTATATCTTAAAAGCCTTCGGCTCGGAAGGTTCGTGAACGAAGATGAATACCGTTCCCTGTGTCAGAGTGGTGAGCTGTTCCTTCCACCTTTTTACCTCCTCAACGAGCTGACGAAGTTTTGCCTTAGCCTCTTCGAAGGAAAGGGTTTCCTTAACTTTCTCCTTAGTGTCCTCAAAAACCCACTCTCCGTTCTTTATGCTTTCCACAATCTCAAGAACTCTATTTTCAGAAGGCACTCCATAGAACCTCATGGCTTCCTCTCCCTGTTAGTTTATCCTCTCCTTCTCTATAGAGGTGCGTATGGTCCACAGGAGGTAGATTAAGAAACCACCCATGATAAGGATACCCATACCCGCTATAAAATCCTTAAGGTCCATCATCTTCCTCCAGCTTCTTAATAATATCTATGATAGAGAAGTGCAGAACAAGGATTGCACTGAAGAAAGCCGGCAGAGCCAATAACCCCATAATAAATATAAGGAGCTTGATGCCCTCAATACCCCCTATTAAAAGTCCGGATAAACCACCTATGAGAGCAAGAAATCCCGTCAGAAGCCAACCCAAGAGCTTCTCATAGTAAGCCTTACGCTCTCTAAGTCCCTCTTTGTTCATATAGCTAATTTGGAGTGGTTTCTTGTTTAGTATGCCCTCTCGTTATAAACCATAAAATTCCAGAGGATACAATCGCAACGACTATCAACAGAATTAAGGCGAAAATAAAAGTGTCCATTAATCTCCTCCTCTGTTAATCCAATATAGTCCGAAAACTACCAATAACACAGAGGTAAAAATAGCGCCTACAACATACTTTGGCTCTGAATGTTCCTTAAACAGAGGATATATTATCCCCACCACAGCTACTACCTTTCCTAAATCAAGCCAATACTTGCCAAACTCATCAAAAACTTTCTTGCGTAATTTCAAATCTCTCCCCTGTTTATCATCTGTGCTACTTCTTTTGCAAAGTAGGTAATGACCATGTCCGCTCCAGCTCTCTTCATGGAGAGGAGGGTTTCTATCATCACCTTTTTATCGTCTATCCAGCCGAGTTTTCCTGCGGCTTTGACCATTGAATACTCACCGCTCACGTTGTAGGCACACACGGGCAGGAGGGTTGCCTCTTTGACCTTTGAGATTATGTCCAAGTAGGCAAGGGCGGGTTTTACCATCACTATGTCCGCTCCCTCCTCAACGTCTAAAAGAACCTCTTTCAGAGCTTCCCTTGAGTTGGCTGGGTCCATTTGATAGCTCCTTCTGTCTCCGAAGGAGGGCGTGCTTTCGGCGGCGTCCCTGAAGGGTCCATAGAATGCGGAGGCAAACTTTGCGGAGTATGCCATTATGGGTATGTGGGAGTATCCCGCTCCGTCCAGAGCCTCACGGATAGCCTTTACCATTCCGTCCATCATGCCCGAGGGAGCCACCATGTCCGCTCCGTTTTTTGCGTGTGAAAGGACCTGCTTGCGCAGGTTTTCAAGGGTTGCATCGTTATCGACATCATGCTCGTGTAAAACCCCGCAGTGCCCGTGGGATGTGTATTCGCAAAAGCAAACGTCCGTTATGAGATACATATCGGGAACTTCCTTCTTCAGCACCCGAAGGGTCCTTTGAATAATTCCTTCATCACTCCATGTGTCAGAACCCACCTCGTCCTTGTGCTCCGGTATACCGAAGAGTATCACCGCAGGTATTCCGAGGTCTCTGACTTCCTTTACCGCATCCGCTACCTTATCCACCGAGTAACGAAAAACTCCGGGCATGGAAGGAACTTCCTCAACTATGTTCTCCCCGTATCGGACGAATATGGGGTATATGAGGTCGTCAAGGGTGATGCGGTTTTCTCGAACGAGCCTTCTAATGTTTTCGTTCCTTCTGAGCCTTCTCGGTCTTGCATAGGGAAAGCTTGCCATAGCTAAATTTTAATCTAAAATATTGTCCATGAGCAGGCTGCTTATATACGACGAAGAAGGTAGGCTTTTGGAAAAGATAGATGACCCACAGGAGATAGCCAACAGGCTCTCCGAAATAGGAGTTCTCTTCGAGAGGTGGGAGCCTTCCGCACCCATCAGCGAAGATGCGGGAGAGGAAGAGGTTTTGGATGCATTCAAGGACCAGATAAACAGGCTGATGATAAGGTTCGGCTTTCAATCCTGCGACGTGGTGGCTCTGACACCCGACAATCCGAAGAAGGACGAGCTTCGCAAAAAGTTCCTCGATGAGCACACTCACTCGGACTTTGAGGTCAGATACTTCGTTTATGGTGATGGTGTCTTCTATCTGCACCCGAACGACAAGGTTTATGTGGTTCACTGTGAGGGAGGAGACCTCATAAGCGTTCCACCTAACACTCCCCACTGGTTTGACATGGGTGAAAATCCCAACTTCAAGTGCATAAGGCTCTTTACTACCGAAGAGGGCTGGGTAGCTAACTACACGGGTTCTGACATAGCCAAGAAGTTTCCCAAATATGAGGGGATAGTTAGCATTGCCTAAAGCGGTCTTAACCGACATAGAGGGAACCACAAGCTCCATATCCTTCGTCAAGGATGTTCTTTTTCCCTACTCAAAGAAAAAACTCGTAGAGTTCCTTCAAAAACATTCTAACGACCCGCAGGTGCAGAGGATACTGAAGGAAGTTCGAGAAATCCAGCCCGGAGACCCAGTAGAAACCCTTTTGAGATGGATAGAGGAAGATAAGAAGATAGCCCCCTTAAAGGAGCTTCAAGGACTTATCTGGGAGGAGGGATACAGGAGCGGAGAGCTTAAGGGACACATATACGAGGACGCTTACAGGAAGCTCAAAGAGTGGCACGAAAGGGGAATTCCCGGATATGTTTATTCCTCGGGTTCGGTGAAGGCTCAGAAGCTTCTCTTCGGGCACACTCAATACGGAGACATAACTTACCTCTTTTCCGGATACTTTGATACCAAGATAGGAAACAAGAAGGAGACGGAGTCTTACATAAAGATTGCAAAGGAAATAGGCTTAGAACCCAAAGACATACTCTTTCTCTCCGACAATCCAGATGAGATAATGGCTTCCGCAAAAGCGGGAATGAAGGTTATTCGCTTCGCAAGGGAGGGAGAGAACGAGTTTATAGAAGATTTCCCCTACCCGCAGGTGAGGAGCTTTGACGAGATTACTTTGGATTGAGGAGCTGAGAGCATTCCCTTATGAGCTTGGGTTTTACTTTTTGGAGGTAAACTTCCCTATTCAAGCAAATTCTGTAGCAGGTTCTGACTATAAAGTCCCTCTGAGCCGGCTTTAGGTCTGAGTCTTCTAAAGCGACCGAGACCTTTTTGGCGTGAAATTCACAACTCGTTCCGGGATTGGCACACCTGTCGTATAGAGCTATGGAGTTCATACACTTCTCGTATTCTCCATAATCAACCTTCTGAAATTCTTTTTTCTGTGCACATGAGGCTAAAATAACCACTCCCACCCCGAGGGCAAAAATCGCATACCTCATAACAAAAATTTAAGTATATTGTTCAGGAGGGGCGAGGAATGAGGCTCAGGATAAATGGGGAAACTTACGAGATAGAAGAACATCCGGATACTCCCCTGCTTTGGGTTATAAGGGAGAAGCTCAAGCTGACCGGAACCAAGTTCGGTTGTCTAAAGGGACTTTGTGGTTCCTGCACTGTCCTTATAAACCGCGAAGCGGTTCGTTCCTGCATAACTCCTCTAAAGGAGGCTGTGGGTAAAGATATAACCACCATTGAGGGAATTCCCGAAAACCACCCAGTAAAAAGAGCTTGGAAAGAAATAAGCGTTCCCCAGTGTGGATACTGTCAGAGCGGACAGATAGTGAGCGCTTATGCTCTCCTTCTCAAAAATCCAAAGCCCACACGGGGGGATATAGTCAGCGCTCTTAAGGGCAACCTCTGCAGGTGCGGAACGTATCCGAGAATTTTCAAGGCTATCATAAAAGCTTCGGAGCTTATGGAGAGGGAATATGGTTGAGCTAAGGAGGGGGACTTATAAAGAGATAGGGAAGCATTTTCTTACGATAGGTGCTGTGTCGCTATCGGTCGGGATAATTACACCCTTTTTGCAGGAAGGAGAGTTTAAAACGATTATGCTCGTGAGTGTTGTCATGTGGTTTTTACTCTTCCTGCTGGGCGTATATTTGATAAATAAGGGGGAAGAAGATGGATAGCTACACGCTTTACTTCGTTGGAGTTTTATCCTTCGTATTCCTTGTAGGTCTGGTTATAGCTATATTTACACAGCCTTCTTCCAAAGCCTCCACCACCTCCCAAAAGTCCTAAGGTGAGGGAATATTCATGAAACAGGCTATAAACAGAAGAGACCTTTTTAAGCTCGGTGGTCTCAGTCTCGTGGTGGCTCTTACCCCCTCGGGTTTTGAGGTTCTGAAGGCGGGAACCCTTCGCAGGCACTCTCCGAGGCTCTGGATAAATCTCTCGGAGGACAACATCCTGACGCTATTTGTGAATAAATCCGAAATGGGACAGGGTGTATATACGGGCATAGCCCAGCTGGTTGCTGAGGAGCTGGACTTTCCTTGGGAAAGGATAAGAGTGAAACCCGCACCCGCAGGTGAGCCTTACATAGACCCTTATATGGGTTCTCAGCTCACGGGTGGAAGCACAAGCATAAGGCACATGTTCGATATAATGCGCTCCGCAGGAGCGGCGATGCGGGAAATGCTCATTACCTCCGCTCAGGAACTCTGGAAAGTTCCCAAAAGCAGGCTGAAAGCCCAGCTCGGATACATAACCGACACCAAAAGCGGTAAAAAAATCCCCTACGGGAAGCTGGTTAAAAGAGCCATCAAGCTTCCCATTCCAGCCAACCCACCGCTCAAATCCCCCGAGGAGTTTCGCTACATCGGAAAGTCCCTTCCCCGAATAGACCTTGAAGAGAAAATAAACGGGACAGCAAAGTTCGGATTTGACCACTTTTATGAAGGACAGATATATGCGGTTATAGAAAGACCGCCTTTCTGCGGCAAGGTTATCTCCTTTAATGACAAGGAAGCGAGGAAGGTAAAGGGAATAACCCACATATTCAAGCTCGGCAAAGGAATCGCAGTCTGCGGAGAGACCCCCCATGCGGTTTTGGAGGCAAGAAAGAAACTTAAAGTCAGATGGAGCAAAACCCCCGTAGGGAGCACCCGGGACTTGGAAGAGTATCACTTCAGCCTTCTCAAAAAACGCCCCCTCGTGGCAAGGGACGATGGAGATGCAAGAGAAGTCTTTGAAGAAAGCTCAAAGAAAGTAGAAGAGACATACCTTCTCCCATACCTATACCACGCCTGTATGGAGCCTATGGCTTGCACCGTAAAGCTCTCTAATGGTGAGTGCATAATTCACGTTCCCACACAGAGCCAGACTTCTGTCCTAAAGAAAGCTAAGCGCATAACGGGATTGCCAGAGAGCAGGATAAAGGTGGATACCACTTACCTCGGCGGAGGCTTGGGGAGAAAGTCCAATACCGAGTTCGTGGAGGAAGCCCTCAAGATTGCCAAAAAGACCGGAAGACCTGTGAAGCTCTTTTACACAAGGGAAGATGACATTCAGTCGGGCTGGTTCAGACCCATGTGTGCGGCGCTCATGAGAGGCTCCGTAGATAAGAGCGGAATGCCCAACTCCCTATACTTCAAGATTGCTGTTCCTGCTGTCTTTGACTGGGCTATCGGGAAACGCAGGCGTGGAATAGACACCGCAGCGGTTTCGGGCGTTGCCAACAGCTTTTACGACATTCCCAACTTCCGAGTGGAGTTCGTGCGCTCAGAGGTTCAAGTTCCCGTCTGGTTCTGGCGCTCGGTGGGGCACTCCCACAATGCCTACATAATGGAGACCTTCATAGACAGGCTCGCCCAGCTCGGTGGAAAAGACCCCTTAGAGCTGAGACTCAAACTCCTTGAGATGTATCCAAGGGCACAGGGAGTTTTAGAAACGGTAGCCCAAAAGTCAGGCTGGCACAAGGGAGCTGTAGAGGGACAGGCTCTCGGAATTGCTTACCACTACTCCTTTGGTTCCCACGTCGCTCAGGTGGCAGAAGTCTCTTTAGAGAACGGAAAGGTAAAGGTTCATCGTGTCGTCTGTGCCGTGGATTTGGGACCCATAGTGGTAAATCCCGACCTCGTGGTTCAGCAGATGGAGAGCGGAATAATTATGGGACTGAGCGCCTTCCTTTATGAAGGAGTTAAGTTTAAAGACGGCTTCGCCGTGAATAGGAACTTTGATACCTACCCTATCCTTTCCATAGAGGACACTCCCGAGATAGAGGTGCACATAGTTCGCTCGGAAGGAGATATGGGAGGCATAGGAGAGCCGGGACTTCCCCCGATTGCCCCTGCGGTGGCAAATGCACTCTTTAAAATAACGGGCAGAGTAATTTCCGAACTACCTTTCTACAAGCGGTAAATTTCCTTTAAACTATCTTCTCCAAAATAATGAAGAAGAAAACACCAAACTACATAAAAAATTTAGAAGCACTCGCTTAAAGAGAAAGGAGCTTATACAAAGAGTTGGAGAAGAAGAGTTTAAGGTCTTGGAAACTATTGGGAGGGCTATCAGGGAAGGTAGGTGGAAGCCAGCTCAGAAAAGGGACATAAAGAGCTTGATGGTCAAGCTTGAAGTTGCTTACGGAAAGGACATTCCTACGGAAGCTTTGA
>JAADEH010000012.1 GCA_013153495.1 Aquificota bacterium | reverse complement strand
GGGTTGGGCTGTTCGCCCATTAAAGGGGGACGCGAGCTGGGTTCAGAACGTCGCGAGACAGTTCGGTCCCTATCCGCCGCGGGCGCAGGAGTCTTGAGGGGGTCCGTCCCTAGTACGAGAGGACCGGGACGGGGCAGGCTCTGGTGTACCGGTTGTTCCTCCAGGAGCAGCGCCGGGTAGCCATCCTGCTACGGGATAAGCGCTGAAAGCATCTAAGCGCGAAGCCCACCCCAAGATAAGGACTCCCTGAAGGGCCCCGGAAGACTACCGGGTTGATAGGCCGCAGGTGGAAGCTCAGCAATGGGTGAAGCCGAGCGGTACTAATCGCCCGTTCGACTTGCATACCTACCTGAGGAGAGGGAGACCTATTAAGTTGCCGATTCCCCGGTGCCCATAGCGGAGGGGAAACACCCGGTTCCATTCCGAACCCGGCAGTTAAGCCCTCCAGCGCCGATGATACTGTGCCGGCAGCGGCACGGGAAAGTAGGTCGGTGCCGGGGGTTTTAAAAAAAGCTATGTTCAATTTGGTCTGCGTTTTCGTTCTCTCTATACTCTCTCTTTCCCTTTCAGAAAAAGTGGACTTTTCTGTTGAAATTGAAAAACCAAATCCGTGTTATGTGGTAGATAGATACGAGATAAAAGATAAAATACTTAAAGTTTATCTTCGAATAAAGAATAAAGATGTTCTGTGTCCACAAGTTATAGTAAAGGAAAAGCTAACTCTCAATACCGACAAAGCCTTCGAGTTTGTAGAAATATACACTGGAAATAATGTGTGGAAAAGGTATAAATACTCAAAAGATTAAGGTTTTATAAAGTCTGTCCCTACATATTCTCTGAGTGCTTTTGGCACTTCCACGCTTCCGTCTTCTTTCTGATAGTTTTCTAAGATAGCTGCTAAGGTTCTTCCCACCGCAAGACCTGAACCGTTTAAGGTATGAACGAACCTGTTTTTACCGGAGGAATCCTTAAACCTCGTTCTCATTCTCCTTGCTTGGAAATCTTCACAGTTCGAGCAGGAAGATATTTCTCTATACTTGCCCTGAGAAGGGAACCACACTTCTATGTCGTAGGTCTTTGAAGCGGAAAATCCTAAATCCCCCGTGCACAACTCCACAACCCTGTAGGGAAGTTCCAGCTCTTTTAAAACTCTTTCCGCATCTTCGGTAAGTTTTTCCAGCTCTTCGTAGGAATTCTCCGGATGAACTATCTTGACAAGCTCAACTTTATCAAACTGGTGTTGCCTTATTATTCCCCTGATGTCCTTACCGTGAGAACCCGCTTCCCTTCTATAACAGGGTGTGTATGCGGTCAGATATATGGGCAGGTCTTCTTCTTTCAATATTTCATTTCTAAAAAGATTTGTGAGGGGAACTTCTGCTGTTGGTATAAGGTATAAGTTGTCTCTCTCGCACTTGTATAGGTCTTCTTCAAATTTAGGAAGCTGTCCCGTCCCTTCCAGTATTTCTGGCTTTACCAGATGAGGGGGAGAGATTTCCACATATCCCCTTTCCCTGTGCAGGTCAAGCATAAAATTTATCAGCGCTCTCGTAAGCCTTGCTCCCCAACCTTTAAAGACGGTGAACCTGCTTCCCGAGAGTTTTGAGCCTTTTTCGAAATCCAGTATCCCGAGTCTCTCACCCAGCTCCCAGTGAGGCTTAGGTTCAAAACTGAACTTCGGTATCTCTCCCCACCTTCTTATCTCTACGTTGTCTTCCTCGTCTTCTCCTATGGGCACGCTTTCGTGGGGTAAGTTGGGAACTCTGAGCATAAGGCTACGCAGGTCTTCTTCCACCTCCCTGAGCTGTTCCTCGAGCTGGTCTATTTTCTCCTTAAGAGCTTTTACCTGAGCTTCTATGTCCTTTGTGTCTTTGCCCTCTCTGCGGAGCAGACCTATCTCCTTGCTTTTTGAATTCCTTTCAGACCTGAGCCTTTCAAGTTCGGTAAGGATTGTCCTTCTTTTCTTGTCCAAATCAAGGATTTGGTCTATGAGAGTCGGTAGCTCTTTATCCCTCGTGGACAGCCTCTCCTTAACGAAATCGGGCTTTTTCCTTATAAGCTCTATGTCTAACATGGAGATTATTTTACTATCTCGAACTCCCCGTTATTCTTGTCCACAGCTATTGAGCCTTTGCTTTCCTTTTTTGCAAAATACAGAGCTTTGTCCGCACGCTCTATGAGACTGTCTATATCTTTATCATTTTCCGACACTTCTACAAGACCTATGGTGGCTGATAATTTAGTAACGAATGGAAGCTCCTTTACGCATCTGTGAACTCTTTTGGCAACTATCAAGGCTTCAGACCTTCTCGTTTTCGGAAGTATTATCAGGAACTCGTCTCCTCCGTATCTTATTGCCACATCCGCTTTTCTTAAATACAGCTTAGTGCACTGTCCTATCTTTTTTATAGCTTCGTCTCCCGTAAGGTGTCCGTATTCGTCGTTTATCTGCTTTAAGTTGTCTATGTCCATAAACAGTATGGAAAATATCTCCCCGTATCTCTTCCACATGTAAAAGAGCTTCTCCATTATCCCCGTAACGAAGCCCCTGCTGTAAAGACCTGTCAACGGGTCAAACACACCCGACCTTATAACCGACAGGTTTGTTATGTTTATCACCGACTCCCAATACATGCCACCCAGCGGGAGCTTTCCGTAAGCTCTCAGATACACTTCGAAATCTAAGGTTATCGTGTCAACCTCCTCTTCCTCCGCTATTATGGGACACTTTATGTTAAACTCGGAACAGGGTTTGCTCAGGTTGTATAAAACCTGATAACATTTCTTGCCCACCACATCTCCCAGCATAGTCTTTGCGGTATCGTTCACGGACGTTATAACGTAGTTCTTGTTTATGAGAACCACAGGCAAAAACTTTTCTAAATCTTTTACTCCCATAAGACTGATTAATCGGAAGAATTAATTATAGATTTAAAAAGGGACGAAGGCAAAGCCTTCGTTTTGAAGCTCTATTAAAGTTATCCAGCTGTTTGGAACCCTTTCCACGAACTTGGGAACACCCGACAGCTTGCCTCTCTTTATGGCTATGTCACAGGCTTTTATGTCCACATCGTAAAGCTCTTTCAGGGTCTTTAGCTGGCTCTGTATGAACTCAATCTTTTTGGCTTTATCCTTTGGGAAGCGATGATAATTTTTCTCCACAACCTGTATGCAGTGGGAGTGTATAGTTATCACGAACTCGTAGCTTATTCCCTCCCTGATTAGGCTTTCTGCGGTTTTTTTGATTAGAGAGAGCCTCAAACTTATCCAGTCCAGGTCTTTTACAGCACAATCGAAGACAGCCTTCAGGGGTTTATCTTGAGCAAAGGTAGATGATATTGAGATTAAGAGCGTTATAAGAAGCTTTATAGCGAGACCACTTGTAGGTTTTCCGATTGCGGTAGTTATACCTTTCATGGTATTCCCCCTCTTATAAAATTAAACCGAACACCCGTTATGTCAAAGGGAACGAACTACGGCTTTAAGGACCTCCACACTATATTACCGACTCCTTCCGCATAATCGGTAAGTTCACCTTCCAAAACCCCGTCCCACTTGAGTTGCATAAGCCTGACGGGAACTCCCGTGATGCATACAGCACAAAGCTCCTCGTCGAAGTCTCTTATGTTCCCCTTGCTCATTTCCAACCTGCAGAAGTCCTTTACTATGTGGAGAGGTTCTGCGGAGCATACGGGAATGTCAAGAATTTCCCTATGTTTAACGTGCAGAGCATACTCCATAGTGTATCTATCTTCCTGAGCCAACTTCAAAAGTTCTTTAACTATATTTTTTACCTTTTCTTCCGTGGTTTTCCCTTCCTCGATGGCATTTTCTATTCGAGCCTTTATTTTTTCCAAGGTTTCCCTGTATATGTATCCCGCTATCTCCTCTTTACTCTCAAAGTGATGGTATAAGGCTCCCGTGCTCAGGGATGTTGCCTTGGCTATGTCTCTCATACTCGTGTTGAAGTATCCCTTCTCTACGAAGAGCCTCTTTGCGGTTTCGAGTATCCTTCTTCTCGTTCGTAGTGCCGCTTCCCTCTTTTTCACTGCTTTATCCCGAGTTCTTTAAGAAGGTCAGCTGAAAAGCCTTCTATTATCTTATTTTTCTCGGGAATGATGTTGTAGGGAACTCCATTTATTCCAAGCATTTCCACCACCTTAAGGTGTTCATCTACCAGCTCGCACTTCTCCACATCCGGGACATTGCCGTCCAGCTTACCGGAGAGAACCTCGTCTAAGGCTTTAGCCTTGTCCTCCGAACAAACTATGTAGTAAGACTTCTTAAGGTTCTCCTCCCCCCATGTCTTGAAGGGAAATACGAACACATATACCTTGAGCTGGTCAAGGTGGTTTTTAAGCTCCTTCCACTCAGCTCTACAGTGGGGGCAGTCAGGATTTATTACGGTTATAAGTTCCTTCTTACCGCTTCCCACAATTATGGCTTTCTCTTTCGGGATACTCCTTATCTGCTCTTTTATTAGAAGCTCGTATAAACTACCTGCGGTCGCTAAGGTAAAGGTTATCAGGAGTAACAGGACTGCCTTTCGCATATCTCCTCTATTTTACCTTTCACCTGCTCTATTATCCAGCTTGGGGTTGAGGCACCTGCGGTTATTCCCACCTTCTTAACTCCTTCGAACCACTCGGGCTGAAGCTCCTCTGCTGTCTCTATGTGGTAGGAATTGGGATTGAGGCTTTTGGATATGTTGTAGAGCCTCCTCGTGTTTCCGCTGTTCTTCCCACCGATTATTATCATCACATCTACCTGCGGTGCGAGGTTATACACGTCCTCCTGTCTAACGGAAGTTGCGTTGCAGATGGTGTTTATAACCTTTAGTTCCTTAACCCACAGTGCAAGCTCACCTACGACTTCCTTGAAAAACTTTTCGCTCTGGGTAGTTTGGGATACCACTCCCACCCTTTCGTGTTTTAGTGCTTCGTTGAGGTCCTCGAGGGTTTCCACGACTATACCTTCACCGTTGCACTCTTTCAGGTATCCGAGTGTTCCTATAACTTCCGGGTGGTTCTTCTCTCCCACGAGAACTATGAAGTATCCTTCCTTCGCAAGCTGGCAAACCGCTTCGTGAACAGCTTTGACATAAGGACAGGTTGCATCTATAACCTTGAGACCCTTTTCTTTAAGTTCCCTTTCCCTCTCGGGTGGTATCCCGTGAGACCTTATTATTATCGCATCACCCTTTGAGGGTTCTTCTTCCCCCACGGGGTTAACTCCCAGCTTCTTTAGTCTGCCTACCTCTTGGGGGTTGTGGATTATGGGTCCGAGGGTATATACCCTTCTGCCCTCTTCTATAAGGGAAACGCTTTCTTCCGCTAACTTTACCGCTCTTTTTACACCGAAGCAAAAGCCTGCATTCGGGGCAACTATAATCTCCACCATGGCACTATAAAATTATATTTCCTTCAAAATTTCTCAAGGGCTGGGTTGACGGGTAGCTCCCCGTATTTGGCACCTGCTATAAGAACCCTCCTGCCCTGAACCTTTACCCTGCCCTCCGCAAACCACTGAACGCTCTGGGGGAGTATCCTGTGTTCGAATTTGAGTATCCTTTCCGAAAGGCTGTCCTCATCATCTTCGGGTAGAACAGGAACTACCGCCTGGATTATTATCGGTCCCGCATCTACGCTCTCATCAACTATGTGAACGGTGCAACCGGAAAACTTAGCGCCGAAATCCACCGCTTGTTTCTGTGCGTGCAGTCCCTGAAAAGCCGGTATTAGAGAAGGATGTATATTTATCACCCTCTCGGGAAAGTAGCTTAAAAATCTCTTCGAAAGAATCCTCATAAACCCTGCGAGAACTACAAGCTCTACACCCTTACTCTGTAGAGAACGAGCGATAGCCTCTTCAAAGTCCTCCTTAGTGGGATACTCCTTTCTTCTTATTACCTCACACCTGACACCGTGCTTTTTGCATCTTTCTATTGCGTAGGCTTTTGGATTATCGGATACGACAAGCTCTATGGACGCCTGAAGGGTCCCCCTCTCTATGTTGTCTATCAGAGCCTGAAGGTTGGACCCTCTCCCCGACACGAGAACACCTATCTTAAGCATATCCACCTCCTCCGGGGGTCTCTATCCTGAAGCCTTCACCTTTTTTGAGCTTGGTTGTGAACTTTGCAGGCATGACTTTCTCTCCCTCCCGTGTTATCAGAACATTCTTTCCCTGCATTCCCGGTTTGCCGTCGTAGAGACCGTAAGGTGGGTGCCTTCTCCTCTCGGATATTACCGTAAGCTCAGTTTCCGTAAGGAACTCAAACTCCCGGACTATACCGTCCCCTCCTCTCTTTGTCCCTTCACCGCCCGAGTTTTTCCTAATCGAATACCTTTTGACGAGTAAGGGAAAAGAGTGCTCTAAGGCTTCAATCGGTGTGTTCATAGTGTTGGTCATGTGAGAGTGAACCGCACTCTCCCCATCTCCACCGAACCACGCCCCCATGCCTCCGCCCACAGTTTCGTAATAGGTAAAGCTCTGTCCGCTTCTGGGGTCAATTCCCCCGAAGGCTATGTTGTTCATAGTTCCCTGGCTTGCAGCAGGCACCCTTTCAGGCAAGGCTTTCGAAAGAGCACCTAAGAGGACATCTACAATCCTCTGGGAAGTTTCCACGTTTCCACCCGATACAGGTGCGGGAAATAGGGAGTCCACCACGGTTCCTTTCTTAGTTATTACCTCCAAAGGTTTAAAGCATCCGTCGTTTGTGGGAGCGTCTTCCGGCAAAAGACACCTGAAAACGTAATACACAGCGGATAGAGTTATGGAACGAACCGCATTTACCGGACCCGGCACCTGGGGAGAGCTTTCCGAAAAGTCCACCACAGCCCTCTCCCCTTCAACGGTGAGCTTCACCCTTATCTTGATGTCCTCGGTTTCGAAACCGTCGTCGTCAAGGTAATCCTCGAAGGTATAAACTCCGTCAGGTATGTTTCTCAAAACGCTTTTCATCAGGTTTTCCGTGTAGGTGAGAAGCTCCTCGGAAAGTGCAAAGGCTTCCTCTCCGTAGGTGTCCATAAGCTCCTCAAGTCTCTTTATCCCTGCGTTGTTAGCCATTATTTGAGCGCTCAGGTCCCCGACCCTCTCGTCGGGAGTTCGAACGTTTGCTGTTATGAGTGAGAGTATGTCCTCTCTTACCTTTCCCCTCTCCACCACCTTGACCGGTGGTATAACTATACCCTCCTGAAAGATTGAAGTTGCGAGAGGCATTGAACCGGAGCTTGCACCCCCTACATCCGAATGATGTGCCCTGTTTGCGACATAAAAGCTGAGCCGACCCCTGTAAAATACGGGAGCAACGAGAGTTATGTCCGGAAGATGTGTTCCACCCCGATAGGGGTCGTTCAAAATTACCATGTCCCCTTCCTGCATTGGAACCGAGTTTATAGCCTCTCTTACCGCAGAAGCCATGGAACCCAAGTGCACCGGTATGTGAGCCGCTTGAGCTATCAGTCTCCCCTTCGCATCGAAAATGGCACAGGACAGGTCTTTCCTCTCCTTGATGTTGGGGGAAAAAGAGGTTCTCTGAAGGATAAGCCCCATCTCCTCCGCTATGCCCGAAAGCTTGTTTTTAAAGACTTCCAAGAGAATGCTCAGCATCGAAAAAATTATAAGTTAAAGGCTTGAGCCACCTACCGATAATCTCTTTAGTAGGCATGCACGAAGAAGAAAAGCTGATGGAAGAGGTAAAGAGGCTTAGAACTAAGCTAAAGGTCCTCTCTAAGGTTTTGCAGAACATGAAGGAGGGGGTTCTCATATTTGACGACAGGGGGAAGATAAAGTCCGCAAACGAGTCCTTCGCATCGATGATAGGTTTCGACAGGAGGGAGCTTTACGGTGTTAAGGTATCGGATCTGGACTTTAAATGGGGAGAGACCTCCTCTTTCGAGGAGGTGATGGAAACACTAAAAGAAGAGGGTCTTTGGAAAGGGGAGGTGTGGGGTGTCCACAGAAGCGGGACCATGTTTACGGGGGAGGTTTCCCTCCTGAAGGCTAACGAGGACTGTTTTGTGGGAATATTTCTCGACACCACGGACAGAAGCAGTTTGGAGGCAAATCTGCGCTCTATGGTGTATTACGACCCCATTACGGGTCTGCCCAACAGAGCCTTTTTATACGACCACCTGACCCACCTTATACAGAAAGCCCGTTCCGAGAACGGTAAGGTGGCTGTCGTCTTCTTCGACATTGACAACTTCAAACTTATAAACGATACCCTCGGACACGATGTGGGAGACAGCTTGCTAAGGAGCTTCTCTCAAAGACTCATGTCCCACTTTCCTCGGGATGCCCTCGTTGCCCGCTTCGGGAGCGACGAGTTTGTCGTCGTTATGGAAACTAAGGGTAAAGAAGAAGACATAAGGGAGACTGTGGAGCACTTTATACAAAATGCAACCTTACCCTTCTTCATAAACGGGCAAAAGATATACATAACCGTATCCGCAGGGGTTAGCTTCTATCCTACGGATGGACTTGATGCTCAGACTCTTCTGAGGAATGCGGACATAGCTATGCATCACGCTAAGGAGGCTGGAAAAAGCTCCCTTTATATATTCACGAGGGAACTTGACCTGAAACTCAGCGAGCGCTTCACCCTTCAGGCTGACCTGCGGGAAGCTCTTCAAAAGGAGGAATTCGCACTATACTACCAGCCGCAGTTTGAGCTGAGCACCAACACCGTGGTCGGTATGGAGGCTTTAATAAGGTGGCATCACCCTAAGAAGGGTATAATCCTGCCCGGAAGGTTCATGCCCATAGTGGAAGAAACGGACCTGGTCGTTCCCCTGGGAAATTGGATTTTAAAGAGAGCGTGCCTCGACGGCAGAAAACTCTTGGACGAGGGAATTCCGCTGAAGGTAGCGGTTAATGTGTCCACAAGACAGATATCCTCTAAAAACTTCATATCTACCCTAAAGAGTATTATTAAAGAGACAGGTTTCGACCCGAACTTCCTCGAAATAGAAATCACCGAAAGCACCCTAATGAAAAACAAGCAAGAAGCTGCGGAAATCCTTAAAGAACTAAAAGACCTGGGTATATCCATAGCTATAGACGACTTCGGAACGAGTTACTCAGCTCTTAACTACCTTAAATACCTGCCGGTGGACAAACTTAAGATAGACAAGTCTTTTATAGACAATGTAAACACCGACCCCAACGATAACGCAATAGCGACCACCATAATAGCTATAGCCCACAACCTCGGGTTAAAGGCTGTGGCAGAGGGTGTAGAAACGGAGGACCAGCTCATATTCCTCAAACTCTGGCAGTGCGATATAGCTCAGGGGTTTTACTTCTCCCCACCCATAACTTTCGAAAGCATTCTTGAAATGCTCAGAAACAGGAACTTTAAGATTAAAGGTGTATAATCGTGTCCGCAAATGTATAGCTCTTTTTGGCTATTTCCAGAACCTCGTCAGGAGAAACCTTAAGACTCTCGGACACGCTTATAAGCGGTTTTACATCTTCCGCTTTCTTTGCCTCTTTTATGTAATCCTCTTGACCTTCGAGGACTATGCTTGCCTCAAGTAGCTTTGCAAGCGGATTGTCTTTGTCTCTGAAGGCAGATACCACGAACTCATCGACGTTTACCTCAACCAGAAAGTCCGGCACATCAACCTCTAAAAGCTCTCCTAAGAGTGAAAACAGACCTACCAGGTAAGCCTCACTTTCCCTCTCGGGAATTAGCAGTTTTGCAAGCTCTTCCATAACCTTTGCCCTTATAAGGGCTTTTCTCCACAGGACAGGATTTTCCACCGAAGCGTAATCGTTCATAGCCAGAACGAGGATAAAGTTCTTTATGTTCTTAAGACCGAAATACACGGTGGCTTGCTCTATGCTCTTTATACTCTTCCTTAAGGCAAAATATGCGGAGTTAACAAACCTAAGCAGTTTAGCACTCAAACCTATGTCGGTTTCTATAACCTTGGCAAACTCCGCAGGAGTCTCTGCGGTATTCATCAAAACAAGTAGCCTGAGAAGGGTGCTCTTTAGGTAGGGAGCTATCTTTATGCGTTTTAACTCCTCTGCAGGAGCTACGGAACTTCCCTGCAACAAATCCGCATCTTGGGGAACCTTCTCACCGTTTTCTATCCCGCTTACGAGAACCTTAAGCCCCACAACCTTAATCTTCTGAATACTTTTATCGTCAGCTTCTTGGATGTCGAACTCAACTATGTCCGAGTGCTGTAATATGTCGGGGTGTTGCTTTACCAGCTCGTAGGAGGAAGCTACCACGACCTCTTCCATCTTGAGTTTTTCTATAACAGCTATTGCTTTGCTGTAAACCGTTTTTCCCGTTCCTACTTTTGCAGGCGAGAGCTTTAGTCCTAAGAGTTGAGGAGCTAAAAGCTCGTGAGCTTTTATGAGCAAGGCGTCTAAGGGAGCTTTTACGAAGACCCTTTTTCCGTCCCCCACTTTTTTTATCCCGTATTCCGCAAGGTTTCTCATAGTTATGACGGCGAGTTTGTTCTCAAGTATGTCTGGTGGCAATCCCGTGTCTTGGGCTTGCGACACGGTAAACTCATAAGCAAACACTTCCCCGCTCTTCCCCAAAATGGGTTGCCTGTGTGCTATCAGCTCCATAAAGAATAAATCGTCCTAAGCGAGCTAAGTTTATAACTCTTGCAAGCGGGCTTGCTTTTGTCAAATAAACTTGTTAGAATACTGTTTTGTCTCTTTTGAGGACTCACTTTGAATTTGGGAGAGAATTGCCATGATACAGAGACAGAGCTACATGAACGTAGCTGACAACTCGGGCGCTAAGAGAGTGCAGGTGATAGGGATACCTTATGCTCCGAGAAAGTATGCCACCCTTGGAGACGTGGTTACGGTTACCGTCAAAGATGCACTGCCCGACGGAAACGCCAAGAAGGGGAAGATATACAGAGCTGTCGTGGTCAGAACTGCCAAAGAGGTCAGAAGACCCGATGGAAGCTACATAAAGTTCGACGACAACGCCTGTGTGCTTCTCAACCAGTATGGAGAGCCTCTCGGAACGAGGGTTCTCGGACCTATAGCCAGAGAGGTAAGGAACAGGGGCTTTACGAAAATAGCCTCTCTCGCACCGGAGGTAGTTTAATGGCTTGGAAGATAAAGAAGGGAGACACGGTCGTCGTAGTTCGTGGAAAGAAAACCAACAAAGGGCAGACCGGTAAGGTAATAAGAGTTCTGCCCGAGAAAAACAGGGTTATAGTGGAAGGTGTTAACTTAGTCAAGAAGCACCTCAAAGAGATACCCAACGTCCGAGAGGGTGGCATAGTTGAGGTTGAAGCTCCCATACATGTGAGCAACGTTATGCTCGTGTGCCCCAGCTGCAAAAAACCCACCCGGGTGGGTTTCAGGATAGTTGAAGAGAAAGGGGTTCTTAGGAAATACAGGTATTGTAAAAAGTGCAACGAAAACATAGACCTTGTAAGGGAAAAACAGTTGAGAGGTTAAAGCTATGGCGGTAGCTACCAAGTATGTGCCGAGACTTTACCAGAAGTATAAGGAAGAGGTCGTTCCCCGTCTTATGCAGAGGTTCGAATACAAGAACCCTATGGAGGTTCCCCGACTCGTAAAGATAGTGGTAAACATGGGTGTGGGAGAGGCGGTTCAGGACATAAAAAATTTGGAAAGAGCTATGGAAGACCTCAGACTCATAACGGGTCAACAGCCTGCGGTCAGGAGAGCGAAGAAGTCGGAGGCAGGTTTTAAACTCAGAAGGGGTATGCCCATAGGTCTGAAAGTTACCCTCAGAAAGGAAAGAATGTGGGACTTCCTGGACAAGACCATTTCTATAGCTCTGCCGAGGGTCAAGGACTTTAAGGGACTCAATCCCCGCTCCTTCGACGGAAGAGGCAACTACTCTTTCGGAATAGCGGAGCAGATAGTCTATCCCGAGATAGACTACGACAAGGTGGATAAGATAAGGGGTATGGACATAAGCATACACACGACTGCGGAAACCGATGAGGAAGCCCTGTGGCTATTGTCCCTGTTGGGTCTTCCTATAAGAGCATCTTAAGGAGGTTGGTATGCCCAGAAAGGCAAAGGTAGCTAAGGATTTGAAGTATTACCCCAAGTGGAGGGTAAGGAAGAAAAACAGGTGTCCCATATGCGGAAGACCGAGAGGTTTTTTGAGATACTTCAACATGTGCAGGTTGTGCTTTAGGGAAAGAGCGCTCAGGGGAGAACTCCCCGGCGTTAGAAAATCAAGCTGGTAATCGGAGGTTATCGGTATGGACCCCATAGCAGATATGTTCTCCGCAATAAAGAACGCAATAATGAGGAGAAAGGATTATGTGGATGTTCCTTCTTCCAAGATGAAGGAAAGAATACTCGACCTTCTCAAGAGAGAAGGTTTTATAAAGGACTGGGAGAAGCTCGAAGATGAGGAGCACAGGAAGGGCACCCAATACACCTTGAGAATTCACCTTAAATACTTAGACCCCAAGAAGGAGAGGAATGCTATAACCAACCTGGTGAAGATTTCTACACCCGGAAAGAGGGTCTATGCACCCGTTAAAAAGGTTCCCTACGTGAAGAGAGGTCTCGGTATAGCCATAGTTTCCACCGATGCGGGTATAGTTACGGATCACGAGGCACGGAAGCTCAAAAAGGGCGGTGAAATCATAGGAATAGTGTGGTAGGAGGACTGACATGTCAAGGATAGGAAAGAACCCCATACCCATACCTAACGGTGTCAAGGTGGCTATTGAGGGAAATCAAATAACCGTTGAAGGTCCGAAGGGAAAGCTGAGCTTCAACTTCCACCCCGACATGGTAGTTAAGGTGGAGGACAACCAGATAAAGGTGGAAAGACCGACCGAAAGGGCTTTTCACAAAGCCATACACGGAACCACAGCTGCAATAATCAGGAACATGGTTAAGGGAGTAACCGAGGGTTTTACGGTGGTGCTCGAGGTTCACGGACTCGGTTATAGGGCTTCGGTTAAGGGAAATAACCTGGAGCTTAACCTCGGGAAGTCTCACCCGGACATATACCCCATACCCAAAGATGTGAAGATAGAGGTCAAGGGCAACGAAATATACATAAGCGGTGCGGACAAGCAGAGAGTAGGACAGGTAGCGGCGGAGATAAGGGCGCTAAGAAAGCCTGACCCTTACAAGGGCAAGGGCATAAGGTATAAGGACGAAGTTCTTAAACTCAAACCCGGAAAGGCTGCTGGCAAGAAGTGAGGAGGTTTGTAAATGGCTAAGCTGAGCAGAAGGGAAAAGCGCATAAGAAGACACAAGAGGATAAGGAAAAAGGTTTTCGGAACACCGGATAGACCGAGGCTTGCGGTTTACAGGAGCCTTCACCACTTCTATGCCCAGATAATAGATGATACCGAAGGGAGGACTTTGGTTTCCGCATCCACCTTGGACCCCGAGTATGAAAAGCTTGCGGGTAAGAGGGGCGGAAAATCCATAGAAGCTGCCCAGAAGGTTGCGGAAGTTCTCGTCAAGAAGGCTTTGGAAAAGGGTATAAAGAAGGTGGTTTTCGATAGAGGCGGATTTATGTATCACGGTAAGATAAAAGCCTTTGCGGATAAGTGTAGGGAGCTTGGTCTCGAGTTTTAAGGAGGAATTGCGATGGGTGGTAAAGACATCGACGCAATGATAGAAGAGAGGAGAAGAAGATACGGCATAGCGGACATGATAGACGAGCTTCAGCTTGAGGAAAGGTTGATATATGCCAACAGAACCGCAAGAGTTACCAAAGGAGGCAGAAGGTTCTCCTTTAGCACCCTCGTTATAGTGGGAGACAAGAGGGGCTTTGTTGGTTTCGGTCATGGAAAGGCAAAGGAAGTTCCCCTTGCCATAGCAAAAGCCATAGAGCAGGCTAAGAAGAAGATAATAAAGGTTCCCATAATTGAGGGAACTGTTCCCCACGATGTGGTGGGACACTTCGGACCCACGAAGATAATAGTTATGCCTGCAAGGCGTGGAACGGGTGTTGTTGCCGGTGGTGCTGCAAAGCCTATATTCGAACTTGCGGGATACACGGACGTTCTGACAAAAATAATAGGTAGCACAACTCCCGACAACGTGGTAAGGGCTGTCTTCGATGCTTTCCTCCAACTCAAAACTCCCGAACAGATAGCCGAGGAAAGAGGATTACCCCTCGAAGAAATTCAGAAGAGGTTCAACATATATGCCAATCCTAAGCTCAGGGTAAAGCTATATTACCCGTGGAGGGGCGTCCATGGCTAAGAAGTTAAAGGTTACCTTGGTCAGAGGACTTGCAGGCAAGCCCGAATCTCACATAAAGGCTGTGAAAAGTCTCGGACTGCGCAAGCCCGGACAGTCGAGATTGCTTGAAGATAACCCTATGGTAAGGGGCAATATAAGAAAAGCCCATTACCTCGTTAAAGTGGAGGAAGTAAACGATGAAACTTCATGAACTTCAGCCTAACCCGGGAGCTACCAGAGAGAGAAAAAGGGTGGGAAGAGGTATAGCTGCGGGACAGGGTAAAACCGCAGGAAAGGGACACAAAGGACAGAAGTCCCGTTCGGGTGATAGAACTTTGCCCCCATACTTTGAAGGTGGACAAACTCCCCTTCACATGAGGCTTCCCAAAAGAGGTTTCAACAGTCCCCACAGGAAGGAATACACCCCCGTAAACGTGAAAACTCTCGAGAAGCTCTTCGAAGACGGAGCAACCATAACCCCGGAAGAGCTTGCCAAGAAAGGACTGTGCTCCAAAAGGGACCTCGTTAAGGTTCTGGGCGATGGTGAGCTGACCAAGAAGTTTACCGTAAAAGCCCATGCCTTCTCTAAGTCCGCGAAGGAGAAGATAGAAAAGGCAGGAGGAACCTGCGAGGTAATAGAGGGGTGATAGACTACCTCAAGAACATTTTTGTATTTGAGGACCTCAGGAAGAGGTTTTTATACACCCTCTTTATGTTTGCCATATACAGGCTCGGTAGCCACATACCTATTCCGGGCATAGATGTTCAAGCCCTTGAAGACTTCTTCAAGTCCTTAGAGGGAACTCTGTTCAACCTCTACGACATATTCTCTGGCGGGAACTTGAGCAGGATGACGGTTTTCGCTTTGGGAGTGATGCCATACATATCAGCTTCCATAATGATGCAACTTCTTACCGTTGCCATTCCCGAGCTTCAGAGACTTGCCAAGGAAGAGGGTGATTACGGAAGATACAAGATAAACGAATACACCAAATACCTCACCCTGTTCGTGGCTTTTATTCAGTCGATAGGTATAGCCTTCTGGCTTCAAAATCAGACCTCTCCGAGGGGATTTCCCGTCGTTCCCGAGACGGGCTTTCTCTTCATAATGGTTGCGGTTCTGACCCTCGTGGCGGGAACTATGTTCCTCGTGTGGATGGGGGAGAGGATAACGGAAAAGGGTATAGGGAACGGTATGTCCCTGCTTATATTTGCGGGGATTGTGGCGAGCTTTCCCAATGCGGTTATAAGTCTCGTTGACAGGCTCAGGAACGGGGACATAACTCCCTTTGCGGTTGCGGGTGCGACCGTTATGGTTCTTTTGGTTATAGTCGGCATAGTTTACATTCACGAGGCGGAGAGAAGAATTCCCGTTCAGTATCCCAGAAGGGTGGTGGGCAGGCAGGAGTTCAGGGGGGGTTCTACCTACCTTCCTATAAAAATAAACCCCGCAGGGGTCATTCCTATTATATTTGCTCAATCTTTGCTCATTATTCCCTCGAGCGTTTTGACCTTTATACAGCACCCTATCGCTCAGGCAATTTACGACGCTTTCAATCCCACATCTTTCCTATACAACTTTTTCTATGTGATGCTTATCGTGTTCTTTACCTACTTCTACACCGCTGTGATGATAAATCCCGTTGAGGTTGCGGACAACCTGCGAAAGAGCGGGGCTTTTATCCCGGGCGTTCGTCCCGGTATAGAGACTCAAAAGTTCCTTGAGACGGTTATAAATAGGCTCGTTTTTGTGGGAGCTATATTCCTGTCCGTTGTAGCTATAATTCCTCTCTTTATAAGCCTTCAGCTCAACGTTCCCTTTTACTTCGGCGGGACTACCGCTCTTATAGTCGTGGGTGTTGCCCTGGATACCTTAAAGCAGATAGAGGCTAACCTTCTTACCAAGAAGTTCAAAGGTATGGTTAGGAGGCGAAGATGAACCTCGTTTTCTTGGGACCACCCGGTGCGGGAAAGGGAACTCAGGCGAAGAGGCTCTCTCAGGAGCTTGGACTCAAACACATATCTACGGGTGATATTCTCCGAGAAGCTGTTAAGAACCAAACTCCTCTGGGTAAAAAGGCGAAGGAGTATATGGACAGGGGTGAACTCGTTCCCGACGACCTGATAATAGCCTTGATAGAGGAGGTTATGCCCCCGGAAGGAGGAGTTATCTTCGACGGTTTTCCGAGAACGATAGCGCAGGCAAAGGCTTTAGATGAAATGCTCAGTAGAAAGGGCATGAAGGTGGATAAAGTTATCCTTTTTGACGTTCCCGACGAGGTTGTTGTTGAAAGGCTTTCCGGCAGGAGGGTTTGTCCTTCTTGCGGTGCCGTGTATCACGTTAAGTTCAACCCACCGAAGAGTGATGAGATTTGTGATAAATGCGGAACTAAACTTATTCAGAGGGAAGATGATAAGGAGAAGGTGGTCAGAAACCGACTGGAGGTGTATAGAAAACAAACCGCTCCCCTTATTGAATACTACGAAGATAAAGGTATATTAATAAGATTGGATGCTTCAAAGGATATTGAGGAGGTTTATCGAGAGCTTAAGAGGGTCGTAGGTGCATGAAGAAGGGGATAGAGCTTTATTCCAATAAAGAGATAGAGCGGATAAGAAAAGCTTGCCAGGTAGTTGCGGAAGTTCTTCAAATAGTCGCTGAAAACATAAAACCAGGTATAACCGCATGGGACATAGAACAGATAGCCCGAGAGGAAGCCAAAAAAAGGGGTGCCAAACCCGCGTTTCTCAATTACAAACCTCCCTTCAGCGATGTCAGGTATCCAGCAGCTACCTGCGTGTCCATAAACGACGAGGTGGTTCACGGACTTCCTAAGAAAACGAGGGTCATTGAAGAGGGAGATTTGGTAAGTGTAGATTTTGGTGCTATAATAGATGGTTACGCTGGCGATTCTGCGATTACCGTGGCTGTTGGCAACGTAGGTGCCCAAAAGGAAAAGCTTATGGAGGCTACCAAGTTGGCGCTTGAGAGGGCTGTTCAGCAGGCGGTCCCCGGCAACTGGTTGAGCGACATAGTGGAGGCTATACACTCAACGGCGGAGGAGTATGGAGTATATCCTATCCTCAAATACGGGGGGCACGGCATAGGCAAAAAGGTTCACGAGGAACCTTTCGTTCCTAACAATAGGAAAGACTTGGGTAAGAAGAATATAAAACTCCGCAGGGGAATGGTTATAGCCATAGAGCCTATGTTTTCTCTCGGAACGGAGGAAACTATTTACGACGGGGACGGCTGGACCGTTAAAACCAAAGATGGTAGCCCCGCAGCTCACTTCGAGCACACCGTAGCTATAACTAAGGAAGGACCAAAGGTCCTAACGGAGCTGTAAAGTATGGGAAAGAAGAAAAAGCAAACTCACGAGAAGGAAAAGGGGATAGTTATGGAAGGGGAAGTAGTGGAGGCGTTGCCCAACGGCATGTTCAGGGTTCAGCTCGAAAGCGGGCATGAAGTTCTTGCCCACATATCAGGCAAGATGAGGATTAACTTCATCAGAATACTCCCCGGAGATAAGGTCAGGGTGGAGCTTTCCCCCTACGACCTGACGAGGGGAAGGATAGTCTATAGACTCTGAGGAGGTCGTTATGAAGGTTAGAGCTTCTGTCAAGAAGAGGTGTGCCAAGTGCAAGATAATCAGGAGAAAAGGTAAAGTTTATGTGATATGTGAAAACCCGAAACACAAGCAGAAGCAAGGTTAATGGAGGTCTGAGATGGCAAGGATAGCAGGTGTAGATTTGCCCGACCACAAGAGGTTAGAGATAGCGCTCACCTACATATACGGTATAGGCAAGACAAGGGTTAAAGAGATATGCGAGTCCACGGGGATTGACTGCAAGAAGAGAGTGGGAGAATTAACACCCGAGGAGCTTAACACCCTCAGAAAGTTTATAGACGAACACTACAAAGTGGAAGGAGACCTCAGAAGGGAAGTTCAGCTGAACATAAAGAGGCTTATGGACATGGGATGTTACAGAGGTCTCAGGCATGCCAGAGGTCTTCCCGTGCGTGGACAGCAGACGAGAACCAATGCCCGCACCCGAAAGGGTAGAAGAAGGTCTGTGGGCGGTATAAAGAAGAAGGGTAAGTAAGGAGGACGTAGATGGCGAGGAAGAAAAAACAGAAGAGAACGGTAAGCAAGGGGATAATACACATCCACACCACCTTTAACAACACTATAATCAACATAACGGACCCGCAGGGTAATACTATAGTATGGGAAAGCGGAGGAACCGTAGGATTTAAAGGAACGAGAAAGAGCACCCCTTACGCCGCACAGCTCGCAGCCCAGAAAGCTCTCAGAAGAGCGGTAAACGAGTTCGGACTTCAGGAGGCGGAAGTGTGGGTAAAGGGTCCAGGAGCGGGAAGAGAATCCGCTCTGAGAGCTGTTTTTGCCTCCGGTATCAAGGTAACCGCAATAAGGGATGTTACTCCCATACCCCATAACGGTTGCAGACCGCCTGCGAGGAGGAGAGTGTAATGGGAAGATACATAGGACCTTGGGTAAAGATAGACAGAAGGTTTGGAGTTGTAGTTTCCGGTAAAAAATCCGCTCCGCGGATACTTCAGAGGAGAAACTTTCCCCCGGGACAGCACGGAAGAACCAAAGGAAGGAGAAGAAAGCTCAGCGAATACGGACTCCGTCTTATGGAAAAACAAAAGCTCAAATACCTATACGGAGGTCTGAGGGAAAAGCAGTTCAAGAGATACTTTGACCTTGCAGCTAAGTCTAAGGAAAACACCGGTGAGGTTCTTCTCCAGCTTCTGGAAAGAAGGCTCGACAACGTGGTCTATAGGCTCGGCTTTGCTACAACCCGCAGGCAGGCACGTCAGCTCGTAGCTCACGGACACATACTCGTAAATGGCAAGAAGGTTGACATACCCCACTACGAAGTGGAACCGGGAGACATAATAGAGATAAAACCCAAGTCCAGAAACATACCCTTTGTTAAGGAGAACCTCGAAAACATAGACCCGAGAAGCGTTCCCGAATGGCTCGAGCTTGACAAGGACAACTTCAGAGGAAAGGTTCTCAAGCTCCCCGAGAACGTATCCGAGTATTTGGAGATACCTGTTAATGTCCAGTATATTATCGAGTTCTACTCTAAGGTTTAATTTGGAGGTTGTTGGATGCTGAACGAGTTCGTATTTCCGAGCAAAATTTATTGGGAGCAGAAAGAGAAGGACAGGGGGATTTTCGTAGTTGAACCCTTAGAAAGAGGTTTTGGAACAACCCTCGGAAACGCTTTGAGAAGGGTTCTCCTTTCGTCCATATCCGGAACCGCAGTTACCGCGGTGAAGATATACGGAGTTTATCACGAGTTTTCCTCCCTCGAGGGTGTGGCAGAAGATGTGGTGGAAATTATAGCCAACATAAAAGGTGTCAGGTTTAACCTCAAAGACTCCGACGTGGAAGTTCTTTATCTGAAGAAAAAGGGGGAAGGAGAAGTAAAGGCTTCTGACATAACACTCCCACCCAACGTAGAAGTTGCCAACCCCGACAAGGTTATAGCTACCATAACGGACCCCGAAGTGGAGCTGAATGCGGAAATTAGGATAGAAAGAGGAAAGGGATACGTCCTTGCGGAAGAGATGGAGACCATAGGAGAGACCGGTTGGATACTGCTCGATGCAGACTTTTCACCCGTGAAACTCGTCAGCTACAAGATAGAACAAACCAGAGTAGGAGAGAAAACGGATTACGAGAAGCTCACCATGGAAATAGTTACCGACGGGACTAAAACCCCGGAGGAGGTTGTAAAAGAAGCGGTAGGAATTTTACAGAGGCACCTTGCCCTGCTTGAGCACATATCCTACGAAGTGCCTACCCTCGAAGAGCCTATTCCCGTTGACGAGCTTTCCGAAAAACTCACCCTCTCCATAGAAGAACTCGACATATCCCAGAGAGCGCTCAACTCCCTAAAGAGAATGGGAATAACCACCATAGGAGACCTCGTTCAAATGACGGAGGAGGAGCTAAAGAGCACCAAGAACATAGGAAGAAAAGCCTTAGCGGAGATAAAGGAAGCCCTGAAGCAGATGGGACTTCAGCTCGGCATAAATATAGAAAGCAAGAGGTGATGAGAGATGAGGCACAAGGTAAAGAAGAAAAAGTTTGATAGGACTAAAGAGCAAAGGCTTGCTCTATACAGAAGCCTTGCGAGGTCTCTAATCCTCGAGGAAAGGATTGAGACAACCGTCCAGAGAGCGAAGGCTGTTAGAGGTTTTGTGGAGAAACTCGTTACCCTCGGAAAGAAGGGAGACCTTGCCTCACGCAGGAGAGCTTTGGAGCTTCTCCCCGACAAGGAAGCTGTCAGGAAGCTCTTTGAGGATATAGCTCCCCGCTTCGAAGACAGAAACGGAGGCTACACGAGAGTAATAAAGCTCCCCGACAGGAGAAAGGGCGACTGTGCGGAGATGGCTATCCTCGAATGGGTAGAGTAGAATGCTCGTCAAGCTCGTTCATCTTCTTATCCAGCTTCTCATAATACTCGTTTTTATTCATGCCCTCGGGTCCTGGATACCTCAAATCAGGGAAAGCAGGTTCTACGAACTCTTGGACAGAATAGTTGAACCTATGCTACGACCCATAAGGCAGGTTCTTCCCAATATGGGAGGCATAGACATTTCCCCCATGATACTCATATTTATCCTCATACTTATAGATAGAGCGATAGGCAGATGAAGAAGCCCGTAATGCTCATAGACCTCGACAGATGTATAGGATGCCTGTCCTGTGAAGTAGCATGCCTTCAGGAAAAAGGACTTGAGAAGCTCGGCATAAGACCTATGAAAGTGTTTCGCATCGAGGGCATATCCGACAAACCTGACGGTTTCTTTCTGCCTATGAACTGCTTTCACTGCGACCCTGCTCCCTGCGTCATGGCATGCCCCACCTCAGCCATGAAGAAGCGACAAGAAGACGGTATAGTCTTTCTCGAAGAGACTCTCTGCATAGGTTGTAAAGCCTGCATAATAGCCTGTCCCTATGGAGCTATTACCTTCAACCCTGCCACCATGAAGGTGGAAAAGTGCGACTACTGTTACAAGAGGGTGGAGAAAGGACTTCTCCCCTCCTGCGTTTCCAAGTGCGTTACTAACTGCCTATACTTTGTCCATGTGGATGAGCTTCCAAGAGAAAGGCACAGAGCGAGACGCATAGATTCGGAACTTTACAGAGAAGTTTTTTCAAATTAAATTTCCCTATATGGGGAGAATTTTAATTGTTCTTCTTGCTGTATCCTTTTTCGCCTTTGGCGCTCAGAGCCAGACCTATAACGGTAGTATCCTTCTGGACAAGGTTCAGTCCTCCAACGCGAGTAAAAAATCCGAGCAAAACAAACCCAGCCAGAAAAAGGGCTTAAAGGAGAAAGGAAGCGGTCAAAAGGGAAAGAGATAAGGTTGAAGGTAGGGCGGATAGATACTATAATATATGGTCTGGCAGGGCGCGTAGCTCAATTGGCAGAGCGGGCGGCTCATAACCGCCCGGTTGGGGGTTCGAGTCCTCCCGCGCCCATAAGATGAAACTCCTGCTTCTTGTAATTCTGATAGCGCTTGCCTTTTCACAAACTATAAAACCCTACGAATTCAAATCCTACGAGAGATACTTGTTTTCCTATGAGGAGAACTTCAGAGGGACGAAGAACACCGCTTTATTCGAGATTGTAATCAGAAGTCAGCGGGAAGGCTTTCTGGTATCTATCACAGGTAGATACAGAAATTGGGAGGGGATTGTTGAGCGTAGGTTTTCTCATGCAAAGGAGGTTGCGGACTTTATAACTATAAGGATGTATTTTGACCACTACTGGCTTATACCTTTGGGGAAAACCATCTTTTCAAGGGGTGTGGTAAAAGCCCTTACCTCGGCATCGCTGAACTTAACACCCGGCATTTATGAGATAGATGAAAACACCCGAAGGGTCGTAACGGAATGCGAAGAGGGAGAACTTAAAGGATACAGTATCCGGATAAGCGTTAAGGACAACAGGGTGTTCGAGGTGTGTTTGTCCCCGCAGGCTTCCCTTCCCATATACCTATACAGACGGGATGTGGAAGGAAACTCTTACGAAATTAAGCTTTTGGAATACTCTGACTTAAAATAAAGGTTATGACGAAAGAACAGCTGAAAGCTATACTTCAGTTGCAGGAAGTCGAGCAGGAAATTCTCCGCATAGAAAAAAGGCTTGGCAGGATACACCAAGAGGAGGAACAGCTCAGGTCGGAGTTAGAAACCTTAAAGGGACAACTAAGCTCCCTTCTTGAGAAGAGGGATAAGCTCGAGAAGGACATAAAAAACCTCAGAGAGGAGATAGAGCTTGAGGAGGAAATGCTCCGGAAGACCGAGGAGAAAATGGCTTTAGTTAAAAAGGACGTGGAGTATAAGGCTCTTCTTAAGGAGAAGGCTAAGCACGAGGACAACATTCTTAAGAAGTCCTACCAGCTTGATGACCTGCAAAAGGAACTTAAAAAGTTAAAAAGAGAAATAGAGGACAAAAAACCGAAAATTGACAAAAGAGTAAGAGAAATAGAGGAGGAACTTGAGGACTTAAAATACGAAAAAGATGTGGCTTTGAGAAAGCTAAATAGCTTAAAAGAGGAACTTGAGAGAAAGAAATCGTCCTTAGATGACAGCGTGGTTAGGTTTTATGACGAGGCAAAGGAACATTATGAGAGTCTTGTGGTCGTCCCTGTGGAGGAGGGTATATGCACGGGCTGTGGTATAAAGGTTCCGGAAGTTCTCTTTTCTAAAATGTTAAAGGAGAATTCAATAGAGAGATGCCCCACCTGTGGAAGGTATGTTTATTACAGGTTATAATATAAGCTATGCAAAATCCCGAGGAAATTCAAAAGGTCGGAGATACCACCGATTACGGTGCTCAGGATATAAAGGCTGTTACCGGTCTTGAGCATGTGCGCTTGAGACCGGCGATGTATATAGGAGACATAGGGGAGAGGGGACTGCACCACCTTATATGGGAGATACTCGATAATGCGGTTGACGAAGCTATGGCGGGCTATGCCCGCAACATATCGGTTATTATCCATGACGACGGTTCAATCACCATAGAGGACGACGGTAGAGGAATTCCCGTTGATGTCCATCCCGAAACAGGAAGACCTGCGGTCGAGATGGTATTTACGATGCTCGGTGCGGGAGGAAAGTTCGAGAAAAAGGCATACACCTACTCTGGAGGACTTCACGGCGTTGGAGCTTCCGTGGTGAACGCTCTCTCCGAATGGCTCGTTGTGGAGGTCTATAGGGACGGAAAAATATACAGGCAGGAATACAGGAGAGGAGAACCGCTATACGACCTGAAGGTTGTAGGAAGCACCACCAAAAGAGGAACCCGTGTAACCTTCAAACCCGACCCCGACATATTTGAAACCACCAAGATAAAGTTCGACATAGTGGAAAAGCGCATAAGGGAACTCGCATACCTGAACCCGGAAGTCCGCTTCTATCTCAAGGACGAAAGAACGGACAAGGAGATAGTCTATAAGTTCGACAGGGGGATAGAGGAGCTTGTAGAATACCTATCCCAGGGTAAGGACCCTCTCTTTAATGAGATAATACGGATAAAGGGCGAAAAGGACAGGGTAATAGTTGACATAGCCTTTAGATACGTCAGGGACTACAAGGAGATAATAGACAGCTTCGTGAACAACATCAAAACCATAGAGGGTGGGACCCACGTTACGGGGTTCAGGAGCGGACTTACCAAGGCGGTTACGAGGCTCGCAGAAGGTCTTAAGCTCTCCAAAGAGCTGAAAACCATGTTCTCAGGGGAGGACATAAGGGAGGGTTTGGTAGCCGTCGTATCCTGTAAGGTGCCCGAGCCTCAATTTGAAGGGCAGACCAAGACCAAGCTGGGAAACCAGAATGTAAAAACCATAGTGGATTCCATAGTCTATGACTACCTTACCGATTACTTTGAGAAGAACAAGGAAGTTTTAAAGCTCATAGTTGAGAAAGCCATAGAGGCGGCTCTTGCGAGGGAAGCTGCCAAGAAGGCAAAGGAGCTGGTCCGTAGGAAGTCCCCTTTAGAGGACGGAATACTTCCCGGAAAGCTTGCGGACTGTTCGGAGAAGGACCCGGAAAAGTGTGAGATATTCATAGTTGAGGGAGATTCCGCAGGGGGGTCTGCCAAACAGGCGAGGGACAGAAGGTTTCAGGCTATACTGCCTCTGAGGGGAAAGATAATAAACGTTGAGAAGGCGAGGATAGACAAGGTCCTTGCCAACGAAGAGGTTAAGGCTATCGTCAGCGCTCTCGGTTGCGGTATAGGTGAGGAGCTTGACCTATCAAAACTCAGGTATCACAGGATAATTCTGATGACCGATGCTGATGTGGACGGCTCTCACATAAGAACCTTGCTTCTAACCTTCTTTTACCGCTTTATGCCTCAGCTTATAGAAAACGGTTATGTGTATATAGCTCTGCCACCCCTATACAAGGTCAAGAAGGGAAGAAAGGAAATGTATGTGAAAGACGACAGGGAGCTTGAACACTTCCTACAAGAACTCATTAAGGAAAACGCTTACATAAAAGACTCCGTGGGAATGGAGTATAGGGGGGAAGAACTTATAAAGGTTCTCAGAAACCTTAAAGAGTATGAGGACAGCTACAGGGCGCTCGTAAAGAACAAGGGTGAAGACATCGTTAACTTCCTTCTATCCCACAGGGTCGTGGAGGAGGACCTCAGAAGCGCTCAGCGGGTAAAAGAGATAGTGGAGACCATGAGCAAGGAGCTAACGGACTACCGCATAGATACGAGATACGACGACTTTGAGGGAGCCTACGACATAATCCTATACGACGACAGGCTGGGAACAAAGGTGATAATAGATGCGGACTTCCTGTCTTCTCTCTCCTACAAGCAGGTGCTCGAGGGTGTTCACCTGCATCTTCCCGTCGTGGTGGGATACGAATCCAAGTCCAAAAAGGTAAGCTCTTTGAAGGAGGTGTATGACACCCTTATGGAGCTTGTCAGGAGCGGTATGGAGATACAGAGGTATAAGGGTCTGGGTGAAATGAACCCGGAACAGCTTTGGGAGACCACCATGGACCCCAAAACCCGCAGGCTCGTCAGGGTAAAGGTGGAAGATGCGGTCGAGGCGGACAGGATATTCACAATACTGATGGGTGAGCAGGTTGAACCCCGCAGGGAGTTTATAGAGACCTACGCAAAAGAGGTGAAGAACTTGGATGTTTAAGAGAATTATCGTCGGAGTTGACGGCTCACCTTCTTCCCTGAAAGCTTCCGAGTATGCCCTCAAGCTGGGGAACTTTTACGATGTTCCGGTGGTGGGCATCTACGTTATAGACGCTCGTTTGCTCGAGGAGAGTTTTTTAGCGGATCTGGCGGGTGTGCTCGGTTTTACCTACTACGAAGGCATATCCGCAAGGGTCAAAGAGTTTCTTGAAAAGCAGGGGGATGTAGTCCTGTCGGAGTTTTCCGCTCTCGGCAGGAGCATGGGTGCAAAGGTTTCCGTGGTTCAAACCACCGGCGTTCCTTACAGGGAGATAGCCTCTCAGGCGGACCCGGAAGACCTTATAGTTCTCGGAAGGCACGGGAAAAAACCAATAAGGGGAGTGCTCATAGGTTCTAATGCGGAGAAGACGGTCAGGCACGCTCGGTGTCCTGTATTTCTCGTTCCCGAAGGGGAGAGAAATCTACAAAAGGCTCTGGTAGCTTACGACGGCAGTGAGAACGCAAAGTTGGCTCTTAGGATGTGCAAGTCCTTTAGAGATGTGTTCGGGTATAGGATAGATGTTCTGTTTGTTGAAGAGGAGGAGGGTCAGGCTCTCGATGTCAAACCGGAGATAGACAGTATATTGGGGTCTGATTACGACTTTCACTTTACGACCGGCTTTCCCGAGGAGAGGATAGTTGAGTTTGTGAGGGAGAAAGATACGGATATTTTGTTCTTGGGAGCTTACGGTAAGGGGCGGGTCAAGGAGTTGTTTTTAGGGAGCGTTACCTCATTCGTTTTGCACCACTTGGATATACCTATGGTTCTTACTAAAGCCTTCAATAGGGGCTGATTATGGATCTCAGGTCTGAACAGGTGAGCTTCGGCTCGGTTCCCTCTACGAAGACCATATCCACACCGGGGCAGGTTTCGTCCGCTATAACGTAGTCCTGGGGGTTTATGGGAATAACCACGGTCCCTTCCGGAAGGGGGAAGTCGTCGTCGGGATACTTGGGTGCTGCGACAGCCATGAAATCTTTCCATATAGGCAGGGCGACTCTTGAGCCGGACATCCTGTCTCCCAAGGACATCTTTATATCGTATCCTACCCACACCCCTGCCACTATGTAGGGTGAAAAGCCTATAAACCAGGCATCCATGTAATCGTCGGTTGTTCCCGTTTTTCCTGCCACGATGCGGGGTAGATTGCGGGCACTTCTTGCGGTTCCTTCGAGTATCACAGCTCGGAGCATATCCACCAAAACCCTCGTCTCTTGAGGGGGAAGGACTTCCTCACACATTGGTGTGTTCTCTTCTAAAACATTCCCTTCTTCGTCCAAGACCATCCTTATCAGGAAGGGTTTACACTTCGTTCCGAGGTTGGCAAAGACTTGGTAGGCGGAGGTAAGCTGGAGAGGGGTAACTTCAACGGTCCCGAGGGCGAGGGAGTAGTAGGGTTTTAAGTTCTTCAGTCCTACCTTTTCCCCTACGCTCAGGACGATTTCAAAACCGAGCTTGTCCAGCAGGTTGACGCTGGCGGTGTTTATGCTTTTTGCCAGGGCTTGTCTGAGGGTAACTATGGAATACTCTTCGTTGTTGTAGTTCTTGGGTGTCCACTCTTCTCCCGTTGCGGGATTGTAGAAGGTTCTGGGTCTTGCGTCCACGGAGGATATTTGGGTCTCCCCTTTAAGAAGGGCGGAGAGGTATATTATGGGTTTTATGGCTGAGCCGGGTTGTCTCTTAGCCTTAATCGCTCGATTGTAGGGGCTGTATGCGTAGGAGTATCCACCTACTATGGCTCTTATGGCTCCCGTGTGGACGTCGAGGCTCACGAAGGCTCCCTGGAGGTCGGGCATAAGTTCCGCTTTCCAGGTTTTTCCTCTTCTTTTGAGCTTTAGGAAGAGATACCTTCTCCCGTTGAAGTTGAGACCTTTGAGGTCAACTTTGAAAGTTTTGTCTCCTAACTTAACCACCGCGAAGCGGTCCTCTAAAGACTCTATCTTTCCTACGTATATCTTTCCGTGAACGAATTTGGTGTCCTGGGTTTCGAAGAGGTGAGCCATGTCGTCCTCGGACTCGGGGAGTTTGGGAAAACCGTTCAGCTCAGCTATCCTCTCGAGTCCTTTCTTAAGGGAACCGACCGCAAGGGTCTGGAGGTCTTTGTCTATGGTGGTGTATATCCTGAGTCCACCTTTGAGAGCTATGTCCCCGTATCGGTCTATGAGGTATTCCTTAATCATGTCCAGAACGTAGTCGGACATTTTGTATTTGTTTTCCCTTTTGACTTCTATGGGTTTGTTTACCGCAATTTCGTATTCTTCTTGGGTTATGAAACCTTCTTCGAGCATTCTTCTGAGAACATAGTCTCTTCTTATCTTTGCCAACTCCGGGTTTACGAAGGGGTTAAACCTGGAGGGTGCTTTGGGAAGTCCCGCGAGGAGCGCTGCCTCTTCGAGGGTAACCTCACTGATGTGCTTTCCGAAGTAAACCCTCGATGCGGCTTCCACACCGTAGGCACCGTTCCCGAGGTAAATCTGGTTAAGATAGAGTTCCAGTATCTTCTTCTTGTCGAAAGTTCTTTCTATTTTTATGGCGAGGAGGGCTTCCTTTAGCTTTCTCTTGAGGGTTCTCTCTTTTGTTAGAAAGAGGTTTTTTGCCAACTGCTGGGTTATGGTGCTTCCCCCCTGAACTACCCTGCCTGCTTTGATGTTGGCTATCATGGCTCTGATTATGGCTCCTATGTCAACTCCAGGGTGGGAGAAGAAGTTTCTGTCTTCCGCTGCAACGAAGGCGTAAATGACGGTCTCGGGGACCTCGTCTATGCTAACGTAGAATCTCTTTTGGACTCCTATGTCCCCGTAGGGTCTGTCTTTGTAGTCGAAAACTATCGAAGATTGGGGAGGAGTCCAGTTCTCGAGTCGCTTGACGTCGGGTAGGGAGGAGTATATGGAAAACAGAAAATATCCCACTAAGGCGGTCGATATTACAAAAAGAATTCCCAAGAGTATCAATAACTTTTTAAACATGACAAATTATGTTGTGTATCTATAATATTATACTTTCAACTATGGGACAAGGAGGAGGATATGGAAAAAGAACAACTTGAGGAATGCAAGAGGAGGCTCCTGGAGGAAAAGTCTAAAATCCTCGACAGGTATCTCGCAAAGGAAGAGACCCAGCAGAGGCTCGAGGAGGAGTCTAAGGAACCGAGGGACTGGGAGGACATAGGGCAGATGACCTATACGGAGGAGCTTTTGGACAACCTCTCCCAGATAGAGATAAACAACCTCAAGGAGATAGATTACGCTCTTAAGAAGATAGAAAAGGGTTCCTATGGTATATGTGAGAACTGCGGTGTGGAAATAAACTTTGAGAGGTTGTGTGCAATTCCCTGGACCAGATACTGTGCACAGTGTGCGGAAGAGGTGGAGAGGGAGTCCGGAACCTTTATGCCTTCCTACGGTTTTGAGCCTATGCTCACCGAGGACATAGAGATAGAAAGGGAAGACATAGGGGAAGCCTGAAGTAAAATAATCTACATGAAAGAAATAGAGTTCAAGGTTCAGGGTATGACCTGCCAGCACTGCGTAAACACGGTTCAGCGTGCGGTATCTTCCGTAGAGGGCGTGTCCAAGGTTGAGGTTTTTCTGGATACGGGAACTGTAAAGGTTCAGCTCGAAGGTGATGTCCCCTTTGAAACCATTAAGAAGTCTGTGGAAGAGTGGGGATACAAGGTAGTTGACTGAGATCCCATAGAAACTTCCCTGTATTAAATTAAAAAGAGATGTTGGAACTTAAGGGTAAGATAGAGGACTTAAGGGGTCGTTTTGAGGACGTTAAGAAGGTTCTCAATCCCGAGGAACTCAGGGAAGAGCTTTCAAAAATAGACGATATTATGTCCAAACAGGGTTTCTGGGAGGACCAGGATAAGGCAAAACAGACTATTCAGAGGAGAAAGTGGCTTGAGGAGACCTTGGAGTCCCTGGAAGGAATAGAGAAAAGCCTTGCGGATGTGGAGGACCTTTCCGCTATAACTCCGGAGGAGGATACGGATACCTGGTCTATCCTCGAAGAGGAGATGGAAACACTCGATAAGAAGCTCAAAGAGCTTGAACTCAAGACGTATCTTTCGGGAGAGATGGACCCGAAAAATGCCTACCTGACCATACAGGCGGGTGCGGGTGGAACGGAAGCTTGCGACTGGGCGGACATGCTCTTTAGGATGTATCGCAGGTGGGCAGAGAGGAAGGGATACGATGTGGAGATAGTTGACATAACACCCGACGATGTGGCTGGAATAAAGAGCGTTACGATGCTCATTAAGGGTCCCTACGCTTACGGATACCTTAAAGGTGAGCAGGGGGTTCACAGGCTCGTGAGGATTTCCCCCTTCGATGCCAACGCAAGGAGGCACACTTCCTTTGCTGCGGTGTCGGTTATGCCTCAGATAGACGAGGACATAAAGATAGATATAAAGGACGAGGATTTGAAGATAGAAACCTTCAGGGCTTCCGGTGCGGGCGGTCAATACGTTAACAAAACGGACACTGCGGTGAGGATAACCCACCTTCCCACGGGTATAGTTGTTTCCTGTCAGCAGGAGAGGTCCCAGTTTCAGAACAGAAGGAAGGCTCTTGAGCTTCTTAAGGCAAAACTCTACCAGCTGGAACAGGAAAAGCTCGAAAAGAAGAAAAAGGAACTCGAGGGTGAAAAGACCGACATCGGCTGGGGTCATCAGATAAGGTCCTACGTGTTTCACCCCTACCGCATGATAAAGGACCTGAGAACCGGCTACGAAACCGGCAATGTAGATGCGGTTATGGACGGGGAAATAGATGAGTTTATAGAGCAGTATCTCAAGTGGAATGCAAAGAAGAATTAATGTAAATCTCGTTTAAAATTTGTAATTTCTCTTTACAATTTCTTTTTGTTTTGTATCAACCGCAAAAGCGGTTCTGTAAAAACCTATTACAAGAATAGAAGAATTCTCTGAATTTAAGGTTGTTTCAGGTGTTTGACGCAAAAAAATAAAGGCTTTGGCACTTCCTTTGCAGGAGAGTGGGTGGGAGGTGCTGATATGAGACACGCTAAGGCTTTATTTGTAATCGGGACGGCTCTGCTTTCTTTTGCTGTGGCTCAGGATGTTAGGTTGGGCGTTATAGACCTTCAGCAGGGAAAGGTTCTCAAAACAAAATCCTATAAACCTACAACTCTTAGGTCCTTTACCGTGAGCGTTCCCGGTCCGGGAATGGTTCTCGTTCAGGTTTCCGGCGTGTGGAGGCTCGATGTAGATGCCATTTCTCCCTCTTCCGAAAGCGGTGTGTTTTATTTAGGGCTGTGCGACCGTAGAGATGACTCTTCCACCTGCGGGAACACTTACATTGAATACTGGCATCAGGATGCGGACCATGCGGATAATGTGGATACGACTCACAGCTTTATAATTACGAGAGCCATTTATGTGCCGAGAAAAGGGAAAAGAACCTTTTACCTAAATGCTCAGGTGGGGAATCCGGATACCACGCTTTACCTGGGAGGTAGCGTTAAGGCTACTGTCATATTCGTGCCTTCAAAGTTGGACATATCTATGCACTAACCCACTCCGCACTTTCCGCAGAACTCTTCTATGGGGCACAGGTCACACTTGGGCTTTTGGGGTGTGCATATTCTCTGTCCGAAGGCGACCAACAGCCTGTTTATGACTATCCAATACTCTTTAGGTAGCTTTCTCATAAGCTCCCTTTCGGTTTCGTGGGGTGTTTTGGTCTTCACGAGGCACCAGCGGTTGGTTATCCTGTGAACGTGAGTGTCAACACATATTGCGGGTATTCCGTATCCGTCGGATAAAACTAAGTTTGCGACCTTCCTGCCTACACCGGGAAGCTTCAGTAGGTCCTCGAGTTTGTCGGGAACCCTACCTTTAAAGTCCTCTATGAGAATTCTCGCAAGCTCTTTGAGCTGTTTTGCCTTGTTTCTGTAAAAACCTACGGGGTATATAAGCTCTTCGAGCTGTTCCGTGCTAAGTCTGAGTATGTCTTCGGGAGTTTTAACCTTTTTAAAAAATTTTTGGCACACCTTTGCGGTCGTCTCGTCCTTGGTTCTGGTGGAAAGCAGGGCGCATATAAGAACCCTGAAGGGGTCGTTGGTGTGTTGGGCTACGAGGGTAACTACCGGAGCTTCCCAACTTTCGTAATGTTTTTTTAGGATTTCTATGACCTTCGGTATGTCCGACTCTTTCATGGGAGAAAATTTTAAAATACTCCCATGAGAACACCTCTTTACGATTTGCACAAGGAACTCGGGGCACGGTGGACCAACTTTCACGGGTGGGAAATGCCCCTTCAGTATTCGGGCATAGTTGATGAGGTAAAGGCGGTAAGGTCGTCCGCAGGAATATTTGACATATCCCACATGGGAAGACTCTTGGTGGAAGGTTCCGATGCCTTGGAAGTTCTTCAAAGACTTACCACCAACAACCTAAAAAAGCTTTCCCCCGGAAGGGTTCAGTATAACCTTCTTACCAACGAGCGGGGAGGTGTGAAGGACGACATAACCGTGTATATGTTTTCGGAGGAAAAATTTTTTCTGTGCGTAAATGCGGGAAACAGGGGGAAGGTGCTAAGTTGGCTCGAACGGCACACATCTGTCAAGGACATATCCCCTGAGACCGTTCAGATAGCCCTTCAGGGACCTCGCAGTGTTCAGGTAATTTCTCCCCTTTTCGACGTTTCAGACCTCAAGTATTACCGTTTCAAGACCTTCGGTGAAGTTATAGTTTCGAGAACGGGATACACAGGGGAAGATGGATTTGAAATATACGCACCTGCAGATGAGGGGCTAAAAATTTTTAAAAAACTACTTGATGGCTCAAAACCCTGCGGGTTGGGTGCGAGGGACGTTCTCAGGATAGAGGCTGGCTTCCCCCTCTACGGGCACGAAATATCCGAAGACATAACACCCATAGAGGCTAACCTCGACAGGTTCGTGGACTTTTCGAAGGACTTTATCGGACGGGACGCTCTCCTTGAGCTAAAACCCGAGCGGAAGATCTTCGGACTCGAGATGGCTCAAAAAGGTGTGCCACGGGAAGGCTACAAACTCTTCTTTGAGGGAGAGGAGATAGGGGAAGTATCCAGCGGAACTTTCTCCCCCACCCTCGGGAAGGGCATAGCTCTCTGTTTCGTAAAGCTCGAGCACAGAGAAGAGGGGAAAGAAGTGGAACTTGAGGTAAGGGGAAAACTCCTAAAAGCGCACCTCAGACCCTATCCCTTCGTAAAGAAACCCAAAAGGAAGGGTTAAACTATTCCCATGCGCATAGCGACGATAGACATAGGTTCCTATTCCGTCAGGCTAACCGTTGCGGATGTGGAAAACCACGACATAAACCTCATCTTGGAAAAAGGACGCATAACCTCTCTGGCAAGCGGTGTCAGGGAAAAGGGAGTTTTAAGTGAGGATAGAATTGAAGAGACCCTTCGGGTATTAGAGGAGTATAAAGAGGACATAGATAGGCTCGGTGCGGATAAAGTGATTGCGGTTGCCACCGAGGCTCTTAGAAAGGCAAAAAACGCTCAGGACTTCTTGGAAGAGGTCAGAAAGAGAACGGGAATAGAGGTTCAGATAATAACCCCCGAGCAGGAGGGTGAGCTTGCCTTTTTGGCGACCGCATACTCCCTCAGACCCAGAGGAAAGTTCCTCGTCATAGACCAGGGAGGAGGCTCTACCGAGTTCATATTCGGCGAAGGTTTCAACATAGAGGACCTCACATCCCTGCCGATGGGTATAGTCAACCTGACCGAAAGGTTCATAAAGCGCGACCCCCCTACCCAGACGGATATAGAGGAACTTATGAGCTACTTGGAGACCCACATCAAACCCCTAAAGAGGGAAGTTAACGAGATTGTAGGCTTGGGGGGAACGATAACCACCCTCGTGGCTCTGGAACTGAACCTTTACCCTTACGACCCTAAAAAGGTTCACGGATACAGGCTGTCAAAGGAGAGCATAGAAAAGTGGTTCAACATACTTGCCCAAATCCCTTATCCCGAAAGGAGCAAAAGATACAAGCAGATAGAGGACAAAAGAGCGCAGGTCATACTTGCAGGTATAGCGATGTTTATAAAAGTTCTCGACATCTTTGAAAAGGACTCCCTTCTCGTGGGAGACTGGGGTGTAAAGCACGGATTAATAGTGAGGGAGTTACTCTCTCAGGAGAGAACTTAACTTTTCCAACAGCAACTCTATGTCCTCTTCCTCGTATCTCAAGCTCACGGTCATTCTCAACCTCGCTGTGCCTCGCGGGACGGTGGGATACCTTATAGCCTGGAGAAGTATCCCCTCTTCTCTCAACCTGCCGGCAATCTCAACAGCTTTCCTTTCCTCTCCGACTATAAGGGGAATTATGGGCGTGCCTGAAAACTTCACCTCCACGGGAAGTTCCTTAAGTTGAAGGTAAATCCTTTCAGAAAGCTTTCTGAGCTTGGATACCATCTCGGGGTTTTCCTCTATTATTCTTACACTCTCAACAGCCCCAGCACACACGGCAGGCGGTAAGGAGGTGGTGAATATCAAACTGCGAGCTTTGTTTACTAAATACTCAGTCAGTTCTTCGCTCCCGCACACGAAAGCTCCGTAGCTTCCAAGAGCCTTGGACAAGGTTCCCATCAGGACTATGTTCTCCTTCCACTCAAGACCAAGCTCCTCCAAGGTGCCTTTCCCTCTACCTACCGTTCCGGTTCCGTGGGCGTCGTCTATGTAGAGAATGCAGTCGAACCTGTCAGCTAAATCCGAGAGAGCCTTCAGGTCTGCCATGTCCCCGTCCATGCTGAAGACCCCGTCGCTCACCAAAAGAACCCTCCCGAACCTGTGCCTTTCCCTTTTGAGGAAGTTCTCCACCTGTTCGTAATCCCTGTGCCTGAAAACCACTCTGCTTGCCTTGGATAGCCTGCACCCGTCTATGAGGGAAGCATGGTTTAGCTCGTCGCTCAGTATAAGGTCTCCCTCACCTGCTAAGAGGGGTATCGTTCCCACGTTAGCCATGTATCCCGAGCCGAAGAGAACGCAGGAGGGAGTTCCTTTGAACCTTGCAAGAGTTTCTTCAAGCTCTCTGTGGTGCTTCGTGTATCCCGAAACCAGCTGGGAAGCTCCCGAGCCGAGACCTTCCTCCTTTAAAACCTTCAAACTCCTTTCCACCACCCTCGGGTGGTCCTTCAAACCCAAGTAATCGTTCGAACAAAAGTCCTTCAAGCCTTCTCTGAGAATACGCTTGCGGTAAAGGTTTTCTCCTTTTAGCCTTTTTAGTTCCTCCTCTAACCAGTTCAAGCTCATAGCTTCAGTATATAGAATGCCTTAACTTATTAATCATGTTCCCGAAAGGATACAGGGGCGTTTTCAGCAAGATGGGAGAGGGTCTTCTGGAGAAGTATATAGAGGACCTCAAAAAGGAGATGGAGCAAAAACCCGACGACCCGGACCTACTCTTTAAGCTCGGAACAGCCTACGTGCGTGTGGGCAGGATAGACGATGCGAGGGAAGTTTACAAAAAGCTGAGGGACATAGACCAGAACAGAGCAAAGGAGCTACTGGACGCTATATACGAAGTCTGAAGTGCTATAATAAAATATTGCAACTTTTGACAAGGAGGTCTGCACGGATGCCCCTCTCTAAGGAAAAGAAGTGGGAACTGATAAAGAGCTTCCAGAGGCACGAACAGGACACCGGCTCTCCCGAAGTTCAGATAGCCATACTCACCGAGAGAATAAACAGGCTAACCGAGCACATGAAGAAGCACAAAAAGGACGTCCACTCCAGGCGTGGGCTTATAGCTATGGTGAACAAGAGAAGAAAACTATTGGAGTATCTAAAAGAAACTGACTACCCCAAGTATGTAGAAATTGCCCAGAAGATGGGACTTCAGGTAAAGTGAGATGGAGGAAGCGGCGAGGTTAGGAAACAGCAAAGAGCCTATTATCATCGAGGTCGGCAAATACGCAAAGCAGGCGGACGGAGCGGTAGTAGTCAAGCAGGGCGGAACTGCGGTTCTCGTTACCGCAGTCATGTCCGACGAACCCAACACGGAGATAGACTTTACCCCTCTGACGGTCGATTACAGGGAAAGACCCTCCGCTTACGGAAAGATACCGGGAGGTTTCATAAAGAGGGAAGGAAAACCCACCGAAAGGGAGATACTCACCTCCCGTGTGATAGACAGACCTATTAGACCCCTCTTTCCCGAGGGGTTCTATCACGATGTTGTGGTTACTGCGCTTACGCTTTCCGCTGACGACAACTACGACCCCGATGTCCTTGCTATAACCGGAGCTTCCGCAGCGCTCCACATATCCAGAATTCCCTTTGAGGGACCCATAGCGGGTGTAAGGGTGTGCAGGATAAAGGGTGAGTTCGTTGCAAATCCCACCTACGAGGAGAGAAAGGAGGCGGACCTTGAGATAGTTATGGCGGGGACTAAGGACGCTATAGTTATGGTGGAGGGCGGGGCAAAGGAAGTTCCCGAAGAGGTCGTAACGGAGGCACTCTTTTTCGGTCTGGAAGCCATAAAGGAAGTCATAGAGGCTCAGGAAAGGCTGAGGGAGAAAGTCGGCGTTCCGAAGGTAGAGTTTGAGGGGCTTTCCTTAGATGAGGAACTTCTGAAAGCCTTGGAACAAGAGTGCACTCAGGACATACTCGAAGCCTTCTCCATTCAGGACAAGAAGGAGAGGAACAAAAGGCTTTCCGAAATAGTGGAAACCTTCATAGAGAAACACCAGGTTCCCGAAGATATTCACTTCAGCGTCAAATACTTCTTCAAGAAGCTCGAAAGCAGGCTCATGAGGGAGAAGATACTAACCGAAGGTGTCAGGATAGACGGAAGGAAGCCCAACGAAATCAGACCTATAACCATAGAGGTTCATCCCTTCGACCGTCCTCACGGAAGTGCGGTCTTTACGAGAGGTCAAACTCAGGCATACGTTACCGTAACCCTCGGCGCTCCCGATGAAGCCCAGATGATTGAAACAATAGCTGAGGGGGAAGTTTTCAAGAGGTTCATGCTCCACTACAACTTCCCTCCTTTCTCGGGAGGAGAAGCCCGTCCGTGGGGACCACCCAGAAGGCGTGAGATAGGACACGGAGCCTTAGCGGAGAGAGCGCTCGAACCGGTAATACCGGACGAGGAGGACTTTCCCTATATAATAAGGGTCGTTTCCGACATACTCGAGTCCAACGGCTCTACCTCTATGGCTACCGTTTGCGGAGGGTCCCTTGCACTCTTCGATGCGGGAGTTCCCGTAAAGGGCGGAAAGCACGTCTCCGGTATAGCCATGGGACTGATAAAGGAAGGGGACAGGTATGTGATACTCTCCGACATTCTCGGAGACGAAGACCACCTCGGGGACATGGACTTCAAAGTCGCAGGCACGAAAGACGGGATAACCTCAATCCAGATGGACATAAAGATAAAGGGAATAACTAAGGAGATAATGAAGGAAGCCCTCGAGCAGGCGAGGGAAGGAAGGCTTTACATCCTGGAGAAGATGTATGAGGCTATACCCGAACCCAGGAAACAGCTCTCCCCCTATGCACCCAGAATAGTCATATACAGAGTTCCCGAAGAGAAAGCTCCCCTCATAATAGGTCCCGGAGGAGCGAACGTTAAGAAGATTTACGAGGAGACCGAGGTAAAGGTCTGGGTTGGAGAGGAAGGAAAGGTCTATCTGACAGGATTTTCCGATGAGGCAATAGAGAAGGCTAAGGAGATAATAGACAACCTAATAAAGGATGTTGAGGTCGGAGAGATTTACGAGGGGAAGGTTACCAGGGTTGAACCCTACGGAGTCTTTATAGAAATACTGCCGGGTAAGATAGGACTGCTCCACGTTTCCAAGATGGCACAGCCTATAAAGCATGCGGGGGACAAATACAGCGTAGGAGATGTGGTGAAAGTCAAGGTCTTAGAAGTGGACGAGATGGGAAGACCCAAATTCACCACCATGGGACTGGACGGAGAAAGCCAGCCACCCCAGGAACAAGTTGAGGTAGGAAAGGTCTATGAAGGAACCGTAACGAGGGTGGAGCCTTACGGAGCCTTTGTGGAAGTTATTCCTGGCAAGGTAGGACTGCTCCACGTCGAGAACATGAAGGAAAGGGTAAGGGACGCAAGGGAGAAGTTCAAGGTAGGACAGACCGTAAAGGTTAAAGTCTTTGAGCTGGACGACAGAGGAAGACCGAAACTCACCGACAAGATAGACTGATGGTTAGGGTTAAGGTCAAGAGGCTTCCCCACGGGGAGGGTATAGAGCTTCCCACCTACGCAACCGAAGACGCAGCCGGGCTTGACCTGCGAGCTGCGGTGGAAACACCTCTCCTTTTAAAGCCTATGGAAAGAGCACTCATACCAACAGGCTTTATCTTTGAAATACCCAAGGGATACGAGGGTCAGGTTCGTCCCAGAAGCGGGCTTGCCCTTAAGAAGGGAATAACCGTTCTCAACTCCCCGGGCACCATAGATGCGGACTACAGGGGAGAGGTTAAGGTGATACTGATAAATCTCGGACAGGAAGAGGTAGTTATAAACCGTGGGGATAGGATAGCTCAGCTCGTAATAGCACCCGTTAGCAGGGTAGAACTCGTGGAGGTGGAGGAGGTTCAAAGCACCTCCCGGGGAGAGGGAGGCTTCGGTAGCACGGGGGAGAGGTAAACTGTCAGATTTTTCCATATATCATCGTTTCCATAAAGTATGAAGGTAAGTGCCGAGTTCATTAAGGAGCTTGAAGAGCAGGTGAGCGCTCCCTGGTTTGTCAGAGAATGGTTCAGAAAAAACGTTCCTAAAAAATATCTTTCCACTGAGGCTAAAGCTCTAATAGGAGAAAACCTCTATACGGAGCCAGACAAAGCCGAGACGGAAACATTAGAGGAGGTTGAAAGGAACCTTTACGGCTTCCTACATACGGTGGCTCCATACTTGGTGAGGGGTATCTACGAAGCCAACACATTTCACTATATACACGCTTGGGACAGGGGCATACTTCCCGAATGGTTGGTGCCGGTAAGCTTTAAGGCTATAGGTAGAAGGAGATTTTTATACTTTGAGACTTTGGAGGATTTACTAAGGGAGCTTATGGACCTTGCCTGCATACTCGTTGCTTTCTCAAAAACCCCCAGACCTTTACGAAAAGTTCTCATGCCTCCGGAGCAAGAAGAATTTGAAGAATCCTACTCCGAGTATAGAAAGAAACACAACATACCTCCTTTCAACGCTGCCATAGAGGGTTCTAAAAAGCATGTGAAGAAAAATCTTATTAAGGAGATAGAGCTTGAGCTGAGCACTTCTGAGTGGATAGCCCTGAAAGTAGGAGAGCTTAGGAGGAGTCTTGAATTCTTGGTGGACAGAAAAGAAAAGAGGTTGGAGAGGAAACTCCTCTCGGTCGTAGCTCGGGCAAGAAAAAGTCTCGGGCTGGTAGATTACATCTTCTCCAAGGGGACCTTTTGCAGTTACTTTGATAACTTTCCCAAGGTATATCTTTTCGAACTGCACGACAACTACGACCCTTTTATTGAAGCTGTAGATGTAAAGCAACATGACTTTATAGAGTTTGAAATCATGAAAGAGGAGGACCCCCTTTACGTATACTCAGCTGTTGTCGGTAGGTCTATGTCCGATATAAAGCTCACGGGTGAGGACTTCGTTCTTAATGTTATAAATTTGTTGAAATTCCTAAACCACAATGAACTTACCTCCTATATAACTGACTTCTTCGGGGAAAGGCTTGGAAAAAGGCTACTTATAAAAGCTGGCATAGAGCCTAACCTTAGCCGTAAAAAATCCTTAAGAAAACTAAAAAACATGCACGACAGTATAATGGAAGAGTTTGATGAAAAAGCAATAAGCAAGGCAAATCTGGAACTTATGGAGCAAGCTTATCAAGTTTACATGGAGGAACTAAAACCTGAGGTTATCTCCGACTTACCCAAAAACTTTTTTGCATCGGTGGTTAACGTGATTAACTACTTCCTACTTAGGAAAGACCTTGAAAGGGCTAAAGCTCTTTTAAAAAAGGCTGAAGAGGCAGGTCTTGCAAATGTAACTTTTTTAGAGTTATACGGAAAGCTCGGAGAAGCATACTTAGTTAAGTTTCAAACCGAAGCATCATACGAGGAAGATAGTTTAATAGAGGAAGCAAGAAGGTGGCTTGAGAAGTTCTACGAGTTCATCTACCTACGTGAACAGGTTGGAGAGTTAGAAAAATACTTGAGCGTAGTTCCCCTTATTTACTTTTGGTTGTTTGATTACACCTCAGCTTTGCTCTACATAGCGACCCATGATGAGGAAGATAACGAGGACTTTTGGGAAGAGATAGGTAAGAGGATAGACTTTACGCTTCATCTTGTTGAGAAATATAAAGATAAACCTCTGAGATGGAAACCTATGGTCGTTCAGGGAGCCTTGATGCAAATAGACGCAGAGTTGCCCGAGGAGGTGGAAGATATATACTACGAGCACAGAGTTTGGTGCTATATCAACAAGGTTATATACCTCGATTACAGCTACGAGGAAGGTAAGGCTCAGGAGCTGCTAAACTTTGTTGCAAAAACTACACCAAAAAGACTTTGGGAGCTTTTCCGAGAACCCATAAGGGAGCACCTCCAAAGCTGGGAGGTCAACCTCGACCTCCCCTGACCTTTTTACTTCCTCCGCACATAATCTGTAAATACGTAATCCTTTTCTTTGACTGCCTGATGGCAGGTAAAGCACTGCATGTAATCCTTGGCACTCTTTCCGAAGACCTTATACTTCCCGCTTTTCTGGTCGTAAACGAACCTCGCAAAGCCCCAGCCAGCGGTTTCTTTAAACCTGTCAGGGTCCTTTATCATGAACTCTACCCTCTGGATAACATCCGGCTCAACCGATGCGGGGAAGGCTGGATTTTTCTTTACGCTGTATCCGATCTTTACCAATATGGCTCCCTTGGGAAACTCCTTCATACCCTTTCTGTAAGCCTCAACCGCTATGTCGTTCCCTATTATGTATCTCAGCTCGTTCTTGTCCGTCCTGAAGTGGGTAGCCACGACGTGCCAGTCCTCGTATCCCTTTATTACCCCGAACTTCAATCCCGTCGGAGCTTCCAGCTCCCAGTCGCTTGCGAAAGCCACCGCTCCCAGGCTCAGAGCCACCGCAAACCTTTTCATCCTTGCACCTCCTGAGTTTTTCCCTCAAGTTATTTCTTAACTTGAACTTTTCTTGAACTTTCCTTGAAAAAGACTCAAAATTTCCCCGATGAAAGGGAAGATATTGATAGTGGAGGACGACCCCCTCATAGCGGACATGGTGGAAAGGTATCTGAGTAGGGAAGGCTTTACGGTGAGAAAAGCGGAGTGCGGTGAGAGCGCTCTGAAAGAGTTTGGAACCTTCGGACCCGATGTGGTTATACTCGACCTTATGCTCCCCGACCTGGACGGATTTGAGCTGTGCAGGAGGTTCTCCGAAAACTCCATGGTTTTAATACTCTCCGCACGGGACCAGGACGAGGACAAAATAGTCGGACTTGAACTCGGAGCGGACGACTATCTCACCAAACCCTTCAACATGAGGGAGCTTATTGCAAGGGTTAAAGCTCTTTTGAGGAGAGTTAAAAAGGACCCTTCGGGTGTAGTCTTAAGAGGAGGAAACGTAGAGTTGAAGCTTCAGGAAGTCAAAGCCTATGTTAGAGGAAAGCCCTTAGACCTAACTCCGAAGGAGTTCCTTATACTAAAAAAGCTCCTCTCAAACAGAGGCAGGGTGGTATCCCGCACTCAGATAGCTAACGAGATTTACGGGGAAGACCTTCCCGAATACGACCGCATAATAGACACTTACATATACCGCATACGCACCAAGATAATGGAGATTGACCCCGAGAGCGCAAAACGCATAAAAACCGTCAGAGGCTTCGGTTACAGGTTCGAGTAAGATGTCCTTCTTTAAACTCCTCTTCCTGCTACTCTTTGCCACATACCTGCTCGTAGCGAGCCTGATAGCTTTTTTCACCGTCAAGATAGTGGGGATAGACATAGGACCCAAGATGACCCTGAAGATAATCCTCTCCATAATTGCCTTCGTTCCCCTATACCTTTTGGTTGCCTACATAATCTCACGGCTTCTTAGCAGGGACCTCAGAGACCTCGAGGAAAGGGTCAAGAAACTCCCCTTTTCCCTTGAAGCTCCCAAAACCAGAATAAGGGAGGTAAGGAGGCTCGGGGAAGCTCTGCAAAGCCAATCCAAAAGGATAAACTCTCTCTTGGAAACCCAGAGACTGACCCTCTACCGTATCACCCACGACCTCAGAACACCCCTTACGAACATAAGGAACGTCCTTCAGGCAATAAAGGAAGGAGTAATATCCCCCGAGGAAGAGCGGGAGTATATAGACAAAGTCCTCAAAGAAACGGAAAAGATAAACACCCTCGTTGAGGAAGCTCTGAAGGGTCTTAGAAAAGTCAGCACCAAAACCCGAAGGGAAGAAGTCGAGCTGTGTGGTTTTTTGAAAGACACACTCAAACTCTGGGAAGTCAGGCTCGAGAGGGAAGGTGTGAGGCTCTCCTTCTCCTGTCCTGAGAAGGTTTCGGTGAGGGTATCACCTTTAGACTTGGCAGAAGTTATCCACAACCTCATAGACAATGCGGTGAAGTATTCAAGCTCCCCTACGGTGCGTGTGGAAGTGAAAAAATCCCAAGCGCAGGTGGAAATAAGGATAGTAAACGACTCCGTGAACCCCGAGTCCCAATTGAAGAGCGCATACAGGAAGGGGAGCTTAGGACTTTACATAGTTAGGGAGCTTGTGTGGAGAAACGGTGGGGAGGTGGAGATAAACACCTTTCCCGACAGAACTGAAGTTGTCTTACGCTTCGGTGTCGGATAAATTTTATTTAAGCCTTTTAGGGAGGGCAGAGCGATGGGGTTTAAAAAGGTTCTCTTACTGCTGACAGCGGTGGCAGGTCTTAGCTTCTCTGCGGACAAGATAGTTCTCAAAAAACCACCCGCTTCCTTAGACAAGTATTACCCCCCAGCTTCCAACAAGTTTGAGTTTCTCTCCAACATGCACGCTATGAGCACCGCAAGGACGGGAATAACCGTCAACATAAACGAAGGGAATTGGGAAAAAGCCCTTTACTGGGCTAAGGAGCTTAAGAAAATCTATGTGGAGACTTCCAAGATGGTTCCCGAATGGAAGGATTACTTCAAGCCTCAACTTGCGGACAACCTCATAAAGGCTGTGGAGTCAAAAAACGTGGATAAGGTGATAGAGGCTTCGAGAAAGTTCCTTCAGACCTGTGCCAAGTGCCATCAGGACAACGAGCTTGCAGTAAAGCTGACATACCGTTTTCCCAGCTTTGAAAAGATAAAGATAGAGGACCCCGTGGAGTTTATGGAATATGAGACAGGCAAATACATGAAAGCCATGACGGACTCCATGAAGGCTATGAAGATATACCTTATGCAGGGAGAGGGGGATAAGGCTCAAGAGGCAGGACTGAACTTCGTGGAGAGAGCGAGGCAACTCAGAACCATGTGTGCCAAGTGCCACACCAACAAGCTCTCCGAGGAGGTTATAGTCGGCAAGGACTATGAGGAAGCCCTCGCAAAACTCGAAGAACTCCTCTCTGCGGAAAAACCAAACAAGGACGACATCTTTAAGACCCTCGGCTCAATTACCGTATCCTGCACCAAGTGCCACAACGTTCACATAATGCCCGCTATGGTAAGGGAGGCTTTCGGTAAGTGAGGCTTTTGCCTCTCCTTTTATCTCTCTTAATTCTGAGCTGTGAAAAGCTGGAGACCGTATTCATCGAAGAGGACCTCTTGGAGAGACCTCCCTCCAAAAGATGCTCCGACTGCCATGCCCAGATATTTGAAGAGTGGAAAAAGAGCAGGCACTTTCACGCATGGACCAGCGAACAGTTCCGCGTAGAGAGCGAAAACTACACGAAAACCAAGTGTCTTTCCTGCCACGCACCCCACCAGGTTGACCCCTACAAAAAGCCGACCCTTCGGGTGGAGTTCAAGGAGGACGGAGTTAGCTGTGTAGCATGCCACTTTAAGGAGGAAACGAGGGCAATGCACGGACCCCTGAAGGTGTGGTCTCCTCCCCATCCTTCCAAGCAGGACTTTTCCTACACCAAATCCAACTTCTGTGCGGGATGCCATCAGGAAACCTACAAGGAGTGGAAGCTTACCAAAGTGGAAAAAACCTGCCAGTCCTGCCACATGCCCTCTCTCGGGAAGAGGGACCTTATACAGAAGTTTCCCTTCGAACTCTTCCACCTTGCAAAGCCCAGAACCTCCCACGAGTTTCCTTCCCTCAAGGCAAAACCCGAGGACATAAAGGTTGAGCTTAAGGGAAACAAGCTGATACTTACAAACGTGGGGGTTCCCCACAACCTCCCCACAGCGGACCAGGGGAACCCGAAACTTTACGTTGTAGCGGAACTCGAGTTTGAAGATGGAAGAAGAAGAACGGTTCGCAAACTCCTTTCCGCTCAGTCAAAGACCGCTTTGCGGTATAAGGAACCGAAGGAGATAAGGCTACCAAAGGGAAACATAGTGCAGGCTCAGGTAAAAATCTACCGAAAGCTTGCCTGGAAAAAAGAAAGAGAGCTTATTAAGGAAGTTACTTTGCAAACTCCCTCTCCCTGACCCTGGGGTCTATCCAAGCCAAGAGCAGGTCCGCTATAAGATTACCCACTATGAGCATTATCGTTCCTATGTAAAGCCCCCCCATAACTAAGAACAGGTCCTGAGCTAAAACCGCATCGAGCATAAGCATGCCCATGCCGGGCCAGCCCGTTATTATCTCTATTAGAGCCGCACCCGATATTAAACTCGCAATCTCATACCCTAAAAGGGTGGTAAAAGGGTTCATGGCATTCTTAAACACATGCTTTACCACCACTCTCTCGGGAACACCTTTGGCTCTGAGCATAACTATCATGGGACTCTTCAGGACCTCTATGACCGCACTTCTTACCAACCTTGTAAGTCCTGCCAGAGAGACCAGAGCGAGGGTCATAGCGGGTATGAAAAGGTGGTGAAGTATGTCCAGCACCTTTCCCATAAGGCTCAAACTCTCGAAATCTGGACTTTGAATACCACCTATAGGAAACCAGCCCGTCCTGCTTGCAATAAAGAGGAATATGAAAGCTAAGAAGAAGCTGGGAATGGACATAAAGGAGTAAGAGTATGCCTGAACGAGTTTGTCTATTTTGCTACCCTCTTTAAAGGCTGCCAGCATACCCAGGGGAATTGCAAGGGTCCAAGCCACCAAAGCGGAGCTTACGGAAAGGAGTAGCGTATTTGGAATTCTCTCAGCTATAAGTTCAACCACGGGAGCGTGGTATTGGAAGGAGTATCCCAAGTCGAACACGACCGCAGACTTTAACCACTTGAAGTATTGAACTAAGACAGGCTCGTCGAGTCCGTAAAGCTTTTTTAGTCTCTCTATAGTTTCCGGAGATATTTGCGGGTTTAACTTGAGCTGGTCCAAAAAGTCCCCCGGAGCGAGCTTTATTATGAGGAAGGATATGAAGGTAACCCCAAGTATGGTAGGTATAGCCTGAAGAAAGCGAAGAAGTATAAACCTCAGCATCAGAAGTAGTTGGCTATGAAGAACTTCGTCTCTTCAAAGTATCTCTCTATTTCTTCCTTGTGTTTCTCCTTTACATACTTTATGAGCCTGTAATCGTCCCAGTATCCTATCATGGGAAGCCAATCGGGAATTGAGTCCTTGCTGTCTATGAAATACCACAAAGCTCCTATGAAGTCCTCTCTCGCTTCCCTCTTAAGCTCAAAATCCTTATCCGTAACTATCCTGAAAAGGAGTTTTGCATCGAGTATAAGGTTCCTAAGATACTCCATGGTGGGGGGAACTTTATCCAACTTCTTCCTAAATTCCTCTCTCAATCTATCTAAGTCGTTGAGGTTTTCGTAAGTTTTATACTTCTGAAGCTTCTTCTCAAAGCTCATGGCTGTAATTATATCATGCCCAAGCTAAGGCAAATACCTATAATTAAAGGTGTTGAGAGAAAAAGGAGGGAAAAGCCATGAGAAAGGTGCGAGCCTTGGCAGTGCTGTGGGGGATTTTACTACTCTTTGTGGGATTTAAAGCTGTGTCCGCTCAAGAAGAAACCGTGGTCCCCACACCCCTGACCAAAAATGTTGGGGATTACTACGTGAGCATAGGTGTGTTTTCTATTGAGGACCTTCAAAGGAACTTCCCCAGAGCTTACAAGCTGCTGGTAAAACATCACGGAGAACCTTCTGACAAAGATACCCATCACCTTGCGGTAAGCATCTGGAAGAGGGAAAACGGAAAAATCGTCTATCTGTCCGGATACGATGTGGAGGCTGAAGTGAGGTCTCCCATATTTAGAGCGGTTCGAAAGAAGCTTTCACGCTATCCACACCAGTATGGGGACAACTACGGTGGTTGGTTCGACATGTCCGATAAGGGACTTTACCACATAGCGGTGATAATCAAAGAAGCCGGAGGAGAAAAGAGAGTAACCTTCGATTACCTGATACAGTAAGAAGGCTTTTTCTGTAAAATTTTAGAGTCAAACGTCGTTTTAGCCGGGAGGTATTCTGATGAAACTGCACGAGCATCAAGCTAAAGAGATATTTGCCAAGTATGGTCTTCCCGTTCCGGAAGGAAAGGTAGCCTTTACTCTGAAGGAGGCAAAGCAGGTTGCAGAGGAACTCGGAACATTCCCCCTCGTGGTAAAAGCTCAGGTTCACTGCGGTGGAAGGGGGAAAGCGGGAGGAGTGAAGATAGTAAAAAACATGGATGAGCTTGAGCAAGCGGTTGAGGGAATGCTCGGCAAGGTCCTAAAAACCTTCCAGTGTCCCGACGGAAAGCCCGTCAACCGTGTCTGGATAGAGAAAGCAACCGCCATAGATAAGGAGTTTTACCTTTCGATAACCCTTGACAGGGCACGTTCCAAACCCGTGGTAATGGCTTCCGCAGCCGGGGGGATGGAGATAGAAGAGATAGCAAAGGAAAACCCCGAAGCGATAATCATAGAGGAAGTTGACCCCGCCCTCGGACTTATGCCCTACCAGGCAAGAAAACTCGCTTTCAAGCTCGGACTTCCCGTTAAAGAGTTCTCAAAGATGCTTCTTACCCTATACAAAATCTACATGGACCTGGACGCCTCTTTGGTGGAGATAAACCCCCTCGTTCTCGACAAAGATGGAAACCTCATAGCCCTCGATGCAAAGCTCGAGGTGGACGACAATGCCCTCTTCAGACACAAGGACATAGAGGAGATGGAGGACGAGAGCCAGATTTCTCCCTTAGAGGTGGAAGCCAAGAAGTTCGGACTTAACTACATAAAGCTGAGCGGGAACATAGGTTGTATGGTCAACGGTGCGGGACTTGCCATGGCTACCATGGACATAATAAAGCTCGCAGGAGGAGAACCCGCAAACTTCCTCGATGTCGGTGGGGGTGCAAACGTCGAGCAGATAGCGAATGCCTTCAGGATACTTATGGCTGATGAAGATGTAAAAGCTGTCTTTATAAACATATTCGGTGGAATACTCAGGTGCGACAGGCTTGCTCAAGGACTCGTTGAGGCTGGCAAAATGGTGGAACTCACCGTCCCCATAGTGGTGAGGATGGAAGGAACCAACGTTGAGGAGGGTAAGAGAATTCTCGCAGAATCCGGTATGAACTTTATAAATGCTGAGGACATGTGGGACGGAGCAAAAAAAGCTGTGGAGCTTGCAGGCAGAACTTAGATTTAAGGTGTTATGGGTTCTTTAAAGACCAAGGGAATTAACCCGGCAGAGAGAAGAAGGCTTCTCAAGCTCCTCACATACGAGAAAGTAAAGGGCAAACCCATATATTACAGGGACTACAAAAGAGTTCTTAGGGGAGAACTCCCACCGGAAGCAGTTATGGGGAGCAGTGAACTGCATGCTATTTTAGTAGCGTTGATAATCGGATTTTTGTCAAAGGTCTTACCGAAGGAGTTTATTGTGCTTACGGGAGAACTCGGTTTTATATACGCACCGAGAAGCTTCAGAAGCTTGGACATAGCCATATACAGAAAGGAGGATATGAAAAGACCTGCGGATAAATATACAAAAAAACCACCTCTGGTTGTTATAGAAATAGATACTAAAGCTGACCTTTCCGGCTACTCGAGCTTTGAGGAATACGTGTATGAAAAAACGCAGGATTTGCTGGACTCGGGTGTGGAAAGAGTCATATGGTATATGAGTAAAGTTAAAAAAGTTCTCATAGCCCAAAAAGGGAAAGATTGGATTGTGAAGGACTGGGGCACGGACGTAGAGGTCTTGGAGGACGTTAAATTAAATGTTGCTCAGCTGTTAAGGAAGGAAGGCATAGAGGTTTAAGTATGAGCACAGCGGGAACTTTAAGTAAAGAAGAGAAAAAGGCTCTTCTGAAACTCCTTACATACGAGAAAGTAAATGGAAAACCCATCTATTACAGAAACTATAAAAAAGTCCTGAAAGGGGAGCTTCCACCTGAGGCTGTGATGGGAAGTAGTGGATTGCAAGCGTATATAATCATGCTCATTTTGGAGTTCCTGCTCAAGAACCTTGACAAAAGCAAGTATACAGTTCTAACTAATGAACTCGGCTTCCTTTACAAGAAGGGTTCCTGGAGAAATTTAGATATAGCCATTTTTGAGAAAGAGAAGGTGAAACCTTACCTTATGGAGGATAAGTTAATCCCAGTGGCTCCAAAAATAGTTATAGAGGTTGACACCAAAGCGGATTTGTCAAGGTATGGAAGTGTCGAAGAATACGCCCATGAAAAGACGCAGGACTTACTGAATGCCGGAGTGGAGAAGGTAATATGGATTTTCACAAAAACAAAGAAGGTGATGATTGCCCCCAGAAGAGAGAAGTGGGTGGTTCAGAATTGGAACGAAGATTTTGAAGTCTTTGAAGGTATAAGGTTAAATATTGAGGAGCTTCTTAAGGAGGAGGTCTAAGGATGGCTATACTCGTTGACAAGAACACCAGGGTCGTTGTTCAGGGAATAACCGGAAAGGAAGGGTCATTTCACGCCACCCAGTGTAAAGCTTACGGAACTCAGGTGGTAGCCGGTGTTACGCCCGGAAAAGCAGGACAGGAAGTTGAGGGAATACCCGTCTTTAACACGGTGGAGGATGCGGTAAGAGAGACGAGAGCAAACTGCTCACTTATTTTTGTCCCTGCACCATTTGCTGCGGATGCTATAGTGGAAGCCTTAGATAGCGGTATAGAGCTGGTAGTCTGCATAACTGAAGGGATACCTGTCAAAGACATGATGGCTGTCAAGGATTACATGAAGAAAAACTACCCCGATGCCAAGCTCATAGGTCCCAACTGTCCTGGACTTATAACTCCCGGTGAGGCAAAGGTAGGAATAATGCCGGGGCACATATTCAAAAGGGGTAAAGTGGGGATAGTTTCCAGGAGCGGAACCCTCACCTACGAGGCTGCATATCAGCTGACACAGCTCGGTCTCGGACAGACTACTGCGGTTGGAATAGGTGGAGACCCGGTTCACGGTCTATCTCACAGAGATGTTATAGCCCTCTTTAACGAAGACCCGGAAACCGAAGCCATACTTATGATAGGTGAGATAGGGGGAACGGCAGAAGAGGAAGCTGCGGAGTTTATAGAGTCCAACGTTGACAAGCCCGTATTCGCATATATAGCGGGAATTACCGCACCGCCCGGAAAGAGAATGGGACATGCGGGAGCTATAATAATGGGTGGCAAAGGAACCGCACAGGCTAAGATGCAGGCTCTTGAGAAAGCGGGAGCCTATGTGATAGATAACCCAGCGAAGATAGGGGAAACGGTGGCTAAGATACTTGGCGTGCTTGAGGTTGCAGAGGAAGACAAAACCTGCGATACTGATTAAGGTTATCTTGATATATTGAACTTCTTTAATATTTTTTATATGTCTTAAGAAAACTTGAGGAGGTAAGCCAATGGGTCTCAAAGTTAGAGTTGACCAGGACACCTGCACCGCCTGCGAGCTTTGCTACGACAGAATCCCCGAGGTTTTCAAAGATATTGGGGATGGAATAGCAGATGTTGTTGAGGTTCACATAGAGGATGGGGACGAGAGGTGGATGAACGTCCCCGAGGACCTGGCGGACGACGTCCAGGAAGTTGCGGACGAGTGTCCCAGCGGGTCCATCATAGTTGAGGAGGAATAATTATGCCCAATAAAAAGGTTCGCATAGATTACGACACCTGCACTGCCTGCGAACTTTGCTACGACAGAATTCCAGAGGTTTTTAAGGACAGGGGAGACGGAATAGCTGACGTGGTTAGATACGACATAGAGGAGAGCGACGAGGAGAAGTGGATGTATGTTCCGGAAGACCTCGAAGAGGAAGTGGAAGAAGTAGCGGACGAATGCCCGAGCGGTTCGATAATAGTTGAGGACGTCTAAGGTTATATTCGTAGGAACGGCGGGAGGCAGGGTAACCACTTTCCGTCTTGTCAGGCGTTCGGGCGGATTTTTGATATATTTTGGGGACTCGAGGGTTCACGTGGACCCCGGTCCCGGAGCCTTTGTCTATCTGAAGGAAAAAGGAATAGACTACACCTCAATAGACCTCATAGTTCTGTCCCACATACATCTGGACCACACCGCAGACGTAAACACTCTAATAGAAGCGTGCACAGACGGAGGCAAAAGGAGGGGGCTTGCTCTCTTTGCTCCCGAAAGTGCGGTCCGGGGAGAGGATAGGGTAGTCCTTCCCTACCTTTTGAAAAGGCTTTCCCAAATCGGGATTATAAAGGAGGGTAAGGAACTTTCCTACAAAGGTATCAGGGTCAAGGCTATTATGAGGCACTCCCATCACGGAGCGGAAACATACGGACTTTCCTTCAACGACGAAGTGGTTTATTTATCATGTGCAAAATACGAAGACAGAATGCTCGAAGTCTATCCGAGAAAACCGAAGGTTTTTATTATCAACACGACCTTTTACTCAAAAAGACCCGATATAGACCATCTGTCGGTAGAGGAGGTTAAAGAGCTTATAAGGGTGTGCTCTGCGGAAACTACAGTGATAACCCACTTCAGCATGGAAATGCACCAAAAGGGTCCCGAAAGGATAGCGGAGGAGCTGTCTCAGGAGTTAGGACTTAGAGTTGTAAGTGCTCAGGACGGGATGGAGCTGGAGTTTTAGAATAAAGCTATGACCGGGACTGCTTTAAAGCTGGGAGAAATTCAGTTTAACTACGCAAAGCGTTATTTTGAGGAGTTTCTCGCAAGCAGACCTAAGTTCAAAGAGCACCTTTACAAAGTGAAAACCCCTGCCCTGCTCATGGATTTGGAGGGAGTGAAGGCAAGGTTCGTTCAGATACGCTACCACCTGCCGGAGGTGAACATTTATTACGCTGTGAAGGCAAACGACGATGTGGGTGTCCTCTCCGCTCTTGCACAGGTAGGTTCAGGTTTTGAGGTTGCCTCTTCGGAAGAGCTTAGGAGGGTGCTCTCTTTGGGGGTTAGTCCCGAGAGGATTATATCCAGCAATCCCGTCAAACCCGAAGAGTTCATAGATTACGCTTACCGTGAAGGAGTAAACAGGTTTGCGGTGGACAGCTTTGCGGAGGTGGAGAAGATAGCTAAGGTAGCTCCGAGGGCAAGGGTGTATGTGAGGATAACCGTTCCAAACGAGGGGAGCGATTGGCCCCTCTCGAGGAAGTTCGGGGTGGACCTCGAAACCGCCCTCGAGATACTGGAATTTTCTAAAAATAAGGGGTTGGTTCCCATAGGTCTGACCTTTCACGTGGGTTCTCAGTGCAACAACCTCCGCAACTGGTTTATAGCCATAAAGAGGTCAGCCCAGCTCTGGGAAGAAGCCAGAAGGAGAGGTATAAAGCTCTTAGTTTTAAACATGGGGGGTGGTATTCCGGTCCGATACCTTCAGGAGGCTCTTAGGGTGGAGGACATAGCCTATTACGTCAGAGGTCTTCTGAGGAAATACTTTCCGAACCCACCTTACGAGCTTCAGATGGAGCCGGGAAGGGGTGTTGTGGGGGACCAGGGGATAATGGTCGTGAGCGTTATAGGCAAGGCTCAAAGAGGAGACGAGAACTGGCTATACATAGACACGGGAGTGTTCAACGGTCTTGCGGAAGCTCTCGGAGGCATAAGGTATCCAACTTATTTGGAAAGAAAGGGAGAACTCAAGGAATGGGTTATAGGTGGTGTTTCCTGCGACAGCATGGACACGGTGGCAAAGAACGTTTACCTTCCCGAACCGGAGGTGGGGGACAGGCTGTTCCTTCTTTCCGCAGGTGCATACACAACGGTATATGCTTCCGAGTTCAACGGTTTTCCTAAACCGGAGGTTATATGTCTCTGACCGAGAAGGTTATCCTGTCCTTTCCGTCCAGAGCAAGCTCTATTACCTTAGAAATTAATCTCATGGCGCTTGAGGACTCTCCCTCTAAAAACACCTCAAAACTTCTCTTCAGAGCTTCCACACCGGAGGCGGTCAGACTCATTATGGTCAGTATAGGTATATCGAAGAGTTTCCTAACAGACTTGAGGGCTTCCCTTATGGTTATGTCGCTTATGTAGATAATCTCCGGATGCAGGAATAGGGCTTCCTCTATTCCATCGTCGAAGCTGTCAACGTCAACACCCACCTCTCTCTGGATAACTATGGAACTGCTGTGCTTTATCAGGTAGGTTATGGGTCTTTCCAGTATGTATATAAGTCCCGATTCCCTCTCGCAAAGCTCTTTGAGGAGAGAGTATGAAAACAGGTTGTGTATCACATAGCTCTTACCTATTATCGCTACAATTCCCCTGCTTTCCTTAAGGGTTTTAAATAGAAGTTCGATATCAGCCTCACTCGAGAGAATGTCCCGTAGAGGGGGAATGTCGTAAGGAACCTTAACTATGCTCACCACGTAGCTCCCCCTCTGGGTCAGATATGTAACCCTTATCCTTCCTACTTCGGGAATTCCGAAGGAGAAAAAGCCTTCCCTTCCGAGAGGTCCGAGGGAAACGGGAGTGTGGGAGCGAAGGGAAACGAGTGTATCTCTTATGTCTTCCGGAGAGAGAATCAGGTCCAATATCTTTTTTATGCCCCTTTCCCTTCTTTCAACGGGAGAGGCTTTGGGTGCAAGAATTATCTCCGCAAAATCTCTCTTGTCCCCGAGGTAATTTAAAATCTCAGGCGCTATGTTCATTCTCGTCCCCCGAATGTGTTTTATGACCGATGATAGCAGTCATACTTAAGAATTCAATTTACTATATTCTTTACTTAGAAGCCCCCCAAGGAGGAAAAATCTATGGCGGTAAAGGACATAATGGACGCTCTGCGTTCCGAAACCCTTCAGGACCTCGGATTGAGCGAGAACCTCGCCCAGCTGGTAAAAGACATAAAACTCATAGGAACGGAGCTTGACGTTCTACTATACCTTCCCAAAGCGGGTCTTGAAGATGTTCTGAGGGCAAAGGTAGAAAAGGCGGTGGCTGGTCTTCCCGACGTGGACAGAGTTAAGGTAAGATTCGCCCAAGGGTCGCCCCAGCAAAGCAAACCTCAACAAGGACCCCAAATACCTGTGGGTCAACCTGCCTTTGCCAAGAGAAAAGTTCCCGGTGTCAGGCACCTTATAGCGGTCGGTAGCGGAAAGGGAGGAGTGGGTAAGTCCACCGTATCCGCAAACCTCGCCTTAGCGCTTTCAAAGCTCGGCTACAAGGTAGGTCTTTTAGATGCGGACATATACGGACCGAGCATTCCCACCCTCTTGGGTCTAAAAGGAGAGAGGGCTACCGTGAACGAGCGCAACAAAATAGTTCCCGTTGAGAAGTTCGGTATAAAGGTTCTCTCCATAGGGTTTATGCTCCCCTCCGAGGACACCCCCGTCATATGGAGAGGTCCCATGCTCATGAAGGCTCTGACCCAGTTTCTCTTCGATGTGGAGTGGGGGGAGCTGGATTATTTGATACTTGACTTACCCCCGGGAACGGGAGACGTTCAGCTCACCTTGGCTCAGAATGTTGACATATCGGGAGCCATAGTGGTAACCACTCCCCAAGATGTAGCCCTTGCGGACGTTAAAAAGGCAACCTCCATGTTCAAAGAAGTCCAGATACCCGTTCTGGGAGTTATAGAAAACATGGCATACTTCGTGTGCCCCGAGACGGGCAACAGATACTACATATTCGGGAAGGGTAAAACCGCAGAGTTTGCGTCCGCATACGGGCTTAAGATACTCGGTTCAATACCAATAGACCCCGTGGTTGCTGAGAAGTCCGACGAGGGAGAACCTGTCGTGGTCAGCGCACCGGAATCGGAAGTTTCGAAGGCATTTATCGGTATAGCTAAGCTCGTCGCTCAGGAATTAAGTTAAGGAGGTAATAGAATGTTTGCAAAGAAAGCGGGAAGTAGAGTTGTTTACTTGGACCACATAGCCACCACTCCCGTTGCGGAGGAAGTCCTTGAGGCTATGCTCCCCTATTTTAGGGAACGTTTCGGAAATCCCACCTCTCTGCACAGCTTCGGGCAGGAGGCAAAGAAGGCTATAAACGAAGCCCGTGAGAAGATAGCTACCCTTATAAACGCCAACACGCCCGAGGAGATAGTCTTCACCTCCGGAGGAATAGAGGCTAACAACCTCGCCATAAAGGGTATAGCAAGCGCCTACAAGAAGAGGGGAAGGCACATAGTTACCACCGAAATAGAGCACCACTCCATACTCCACCCCTGCAAAACCCTCGAAAGGGAAGGCTGGGAGGTTACATACCTCAAGCCCGACAACTACGGACTGATAGACCCGGAGCAGGTCAAGGAAGCGGTCAGGAAGGACACCGTTCTCGTTTCCATAGGACACTCCAACAGGGAGATAGGAACTATACAGAACATAAAGGAACTCGTTCAAGCTGCAAAGGAAAAGAACCCCAAGGTCATATTCCACACGGACGCCGCACCCACCCTCGGACACTACCCCGTTGACCTCAAGGAGTGGGGAGTTGATGCGGCATCTTTCACCGCACACCTGATGTATGGACCGAAAGGTGTCGGAGCGCTGTGGACCAGAAAGGGAGTTAAGGTCAGACCCCTCATAGAGGGTGGAACGCAGGAAAGGGGTGTAAGAGCGGGAACGGAAAACGTCCCCGGTATTGTAGGCTTCGGAGCCGCCGCAGAGCTTACCATGAAGGAGCTTGAGGACAGAATGACCAGACTTGCCAATTACAGGGACAGACTGAAGAAAGCCATAGAGGAGAAGCTCCAATACATAGAGTTTACGGGACACCCGACCCAGAGACTTCCCCACCACCTTTCCCTGATAGTCCACTTCATAGAAGGTGAGGCTATGCTTCTGAGATGCGACCTGATGGGTATAGAGACCGCTTCGGGTTCCGCATGCGTTTCTTTGGCTCTCAAGCAGTCCCACGTTCTCTTCGCCATAGGTGTTCCCAAGGAGGTTTCCAACGGTTCCATAGTCTTTAGCTTCGGAAGGGAGAACACGGACGAGGACGTTGAATACGCAGCGGAGGAGTTTCCCAAGATAGTCAACTGGCTCAGAAGCCTCTCCCCCTTCAACCCGGAAAACTGGGAACAGTATGTCAAGTCCCGTGAAGGTGCCCACTGAGAAGACAGCAGAAAGGTTTTAAGTTTATAAAGACCTTCGGTAGAGATTTACTTAGAAGGACCCCCGTTCGGGGGTTCTTTATACAAGGCTCAATCTCAAGGAGAGGTATGAGGAAGAAGTCCCTCTCCTCTAAAAACCTGTGGGGGATGCTCAGCTCCCTGCTGTCTATTACCTCATCTCCAAAAAGCAGTATGTCTATGTCTATCTCCCTCGGACCCCACCGAAAGCGCTCCTTTCTGCCTATTCTGCGCTCTGCGGACTTTGCCCACCTGAGCAGTTCAAAGGGGTCAAGGGACGTTCTTACTTCCGCCACGCAGTTTAAGAAGGCAGGCTGGTTTTCTACACCCCAGGGAGGGCTTTCATACACGGTGGACACACAGGTCACCTCTCCGACCTCCTTCAGCAGACAGACCGCTCCTTCTAAATACCCTACCCTGTCCCCTAAGTTGCTTCCCAGACCGAAGAAGACCCTCTTCCTTGACTGGACACCCATGAGGTCTAAAATTAATACATCTTTTGAAAGGAGTTTTAAGTATGAGTTTACCTAAGCTGAGGATAAGACACATAGAAGCGGACATACCCATAATCCAGGGTGGAATGGGTGTGGGCATATCCTGGGAGAACCTTGCGGGTGCGGTGGCAAGGGAGGGAGCCATAGGTGTCGTCTCCGCCGTGGGAACTGGATACAGACACCCCGACCTCGTCAAAAGGGACCGGTTCGGAAGACCCATAGGCTCGGTCAACGCTCACAGTGCGGAGGCTCTGAAGAGAATAATACAGGACGCCAAGGAAATTTCCGAGGGAAGAGGAGCTATCGGAGTTAACATACTCGCCGCCATAACCGACTACGGCAGGGTGGCAAGGGACGCCGCAGAGGCAGGAGCCGACCTAATAATCTCGGGAGCGGGTTTGCCCCTTTCTCTGCCCCAGTATGTGGAAGGATACGAGGTTGCTCTCGTTCCCATAATATCCTCCGCAAGAGCGCTAAGCCTTATCTGCAAAACCTGGAAGAGGAGATACAACCGCCTGCCCGATGCGGTGGTCTTGGAGGGTCCCAAGTCGGGAGGACATCAAGGCTTTAAATACGAAGACTGCTTCAAACCCGAGTATCAGCTGGAAAATCTCCTTCCGAGCGTCCTTGAAGAGGCTAAAAAGTGGGGAGACATTCCCGTAATAGTTGCGGGGGGTGTATGGAGCTACGAGGACATAAAGTGGTATATAGACCAGGGAGCTGCCGGGGTTCAGATGGCTACACGCTTTGTGGCAACCCACGAATGCGATGCTCCCCTCATATACAAGGAGATAGTTCTGAACGCTGAGGAGGAGGACATAATACTCCTCAAATCCCCCGTGGGATACCCACTGAGAGTTATAAAAACTCCCTTCATAGAAAGACTTCTTGCGGGGGTTAACGGGTGGAACGGGTGCGTCTCCAACTGTGTTACTCCCTGCAACAGGGGAGAAGAGGCTAAGAAGGTCGGTTTTTGCATAGCGGACAGGCTCGGCTCCGCATGGCTCGGCAACTACGAAGAGGGGATATTCATAATAGGTGCCAACGGACACCTGCTCAAGAAGCAGGGAATAGTGAGCGTCAAGGAGCTACTCGAGATGCTCACGGGCAAGAGACCGGACCCAACAGTATCCGACGGACTTACAGTTTCCTGACGGAAGTTAAAATCCTCTCTTCGGTTCTATCCCTTCTGTAGGAGGGAAGGTCTGGAGAGCATACGGTGCACCTTTCTACAAAGCCTATCCTGTTTATGCCGAGGTTTTTGAGTCTCTTTATTACGGACTCCTGCATGTCCATGTAGAGTTTTTCACCCCTTTCGAACACATAACCGGGAAAGAGTTCCAGAAACTCCCTTCCCACCTCGTAGCAACACCCCTTTGCACAGGGACCTACGAAAGCGAAAATGTCCCTTTCCCTCGGTAGGAGTTTCTCAATCGCTCTCTCTAATATTCCCGCATGCAAGCCCCGCCAGCCCACGTGAACTACCCCTATCCATTCCTCCCCCACGAGAGCTACCGGAGCACAATCCGCAGTTCTAACTCCTATCTCAACACCTCGCAGGTTCGTAATTACACCGTCCGCTATGGTTTGGGGGTAGGGAAATCTCGTTAGTTCTATCACACGGTTGGTGTGCTTTTGAATTGGCAGGAAGAGTCGCTCGTGGTCCTTCCACTTCCTTTTGATTTCTACAACGGCACCCTTTATGGTAAGGGAGTGTATTAGCTCTTTAGCTTCTTCGCCTTCTCGGAGGTCTTCTCTATGCATCTTATTACGGTCCCCCTGAAGCCTTTTCTCTCAAGGTAGGCTATGCCTTCTATGGTTGTCCCCGCAGGAGAGGTAACCTTTGTTATCCATTCGTTGGGGTTTCCTCCAAGCTCTTTTATAAGCTGGACGCTTCCTATGAGTGTGTCCAGAACTATGGAAAGGGCTTCTTGGTAAGAAAAGCCTTCCCTCACTCCCGCCATGGCTAAGGCATCTATGAACTCGAAGACGAAAGCGGGTCCGCTTCCCGCAAGGGCTGTGAAGCTGTCAAAGAGACTTTCGGGGATTTGGTATAGGCTACCGCAGGAGGAGAACACCTGAGTCATTCTCTCAAACTCTTCCTCGGAAAGATTTCCGTTGTGGGTCATTGCTACAGTTCCCCTACCTACCAGAACTCCTACGTTGGGCATAAGACGCACCAGCTTGACCTCTTTGCCCAAAACCTCCTCGTAGAAGGACATCTCAAGCCCTGCCGCTATGGTAATGACTATCTTGTTCTTGACCTGCTCCTTTATCTCCTCGAGGACTGCTTTCATGTCCTTGGGCTTGACCGCAAGGAGGAGTGCGTCGGAGTTTTGAAGGAGAAAGTATAAGTTTTGAGCTACGGCGAAGCCGTCCTTTACAGCTTCCTCTCTTCTATCTTCCTTCACTTCGTAAACGGTTATGTTTTCCCTTCCCACAGAGCGGGACAATGCTCTGGCAAAGGCGCTCCCCATGTTCCCGTATCCGACAATTCCGAACCTCATCAGGTTCTATTATCCCCCAAATCTTTCTTTAAATAACTCCTCAAACCGCTTGTAGTCCGAGCACACTACAAAGACCTCCTGAACGGAGGTGCCGTTTTTGTAAAGGAGCTTATAACCGCTCAGGGTTCTGTATTTGAGAAACAATCCCTTTGAGCCTCTCCCTTTGTTCTGTCGAACAATTCTGCCGGGAATGATGCTTTCTACCACTTCCCAGTTTTGTATTTCCTTCAAAAACTTATCCAAGCCTTCCAATAGGTGGTGCTCAACCTTAAGCTTTCCGCTTCTCCTTTTAGGCATGGTTATTTGAAAGTTATGCTTTCGGATATAGCCCGCAGAACCTGATATAATAACAAAGATTTTACAACGCACCTTTCCCGCTTGGGTTGCCCCAAATGGGGTCTCTGGGAAAGGGTGGCAAAACCCAAGGAGGTGTAGCATGGCTGTAGTTTCTATGAAGGAACTCCTCGAAGCGGGGGTTCACTTTGGACACTCCAAGTCCCGCTGGAACCCAAAGATGGCTCCTTACCTATACGGGGTCAAGAACGGAATACACATTATTGACCTGAACAAGACCTTAGTGCTCCTGGAGGAAGCCTACAACTTCGTGTCCGACATGGTAGCTCAGGGTGCGGAGATAGTTTTTGTGGGCACCAAGAGGCAGGCGAAGGAGATTATAAGGGAAGAGGCTGAGAGATGCGGAGCCTACTACGTTAACGAAAGGTGGGTTGGAGGATTGCTGACAAACTTTCAGACCGTCCGCAGGAGTATCCAGAAGCTCAACAAACTCGAAAGGATGGAAGCGGAAGGGGTCTTCGATGTCCTTCCCAAGAAGGAAGTTAGAAAGCTGAGAAGGCAGATGGAAAAACTCCGCAAGCTATACGGCGGTATAAGGGAGATGACTAAACTTCCCGACCTTATATGGATAGTGGATACGGTCAGGGAGTCCATAGCGGTGCAGGAGGCGAGAAAACTCGGGATACCCGTCGTAGCCATAGCGGACTCCAACTGCGACCCCGACGTCATAGATTACATAGTCCCTGGCAACGACGACGCTATAAAGTCCATAAAGCTCTTGACCTCAAAGATAGCTGATGCGGTCATAGAGGGTAAGAACAGAAGGGAGAGTGCGGAAGAGGAAGCCCCCAGAAGGGAGAGGAAGATAGTTACTGTAGAAGAGCACGAGAAGGAGCTGTTCGAGAAGGCGGTTGAGATGTCCGAAAAGTATGAAGAGCTTGACAAAGATACGGTTGACTACGAGTAAGCGGAGGTGAAGGAGATGGCGGTTAGCATGGCTGATGTAAAGAAACTGAGAGAGATGACCGGAGCGGGAATGCTCGATTGTAAAAAGGCTCTGGAGGAGGCGGGAGGAGACATAGAAAAGGCGAAAGAAATACTCCGTGTTAAGGGTCTTGCCAAGGCGGAAAAGAAGGCGAGCAGGGAGACCAAAGAGGGTCTCATAAGGGTCAAAGTTACCGATGATAGGAAAAAGGGAGCGATAATAGAGCTTAACTGTGAAACAGACTTCGTTGCGAGGAACGAAGAGTTCCAGAAGCTTGCGGACGAGATACTTGAACACATCCTTTCTCTGGAGGAAAATGCCAACAAGGAAGGAGAAGGGAGTGACATAACTTCCCAGAAGTTTTACAAGGACGAAAGCAAGACCGTTGACGAGCTTATAAAAGAAGCTGTTGCAAGGATAGGAGAGAACATTAGGCTCACGAGATACTGTAGATACGATACGGAGGACTTTCTCCACTCCTACGTCCACGGAGGCGGAAGGATAGGGGTTCTTTTGGACTTTAAGGCACCTTCTCTGAGCGACGAAGTTCTCAGGCTCGTTCAGGATGTAGCTATGCAGATTGCAGCCATGAGACCCGAGTTCGTAAGCGTAGAAACCATACCCCAGGAAGTTATAGAGAGGGAGAAGAAGATACTTATGGAGCAGGCAAAACAGGAAGGAAAGCCCGAACACATACTCGAGAAGATAGTTCAGGGGAAGCTAAAGAAGTTCTATCAGGAGAAGGTTCTTTTAGAGCAGGCTTTTATTAAGGATGACAAAAAGACGGTTGGACAGGTCATAAAGGAATCCGGTCTCGGGGTTGAAATAAAGAGGTTCTGTAGGTTTGAACTCGGTGGACTTTGATGGAGGAACCCAAGTATAGGAGGATGCTTCTAAAGCTCTCGGGGGAAGCTTTTGCAGGAGAACAGGGATACGGTATAGACCCGAACTTTTTGGAATACATATCTCACGAGATAAAGAGCGTTCACGAACTCGGCGTTCAGATTGCGATAGTTATAGGCGGGGGTAATATATTTAGAGGCTTTCAGGGCGAGAACATAGGTATCGATAGGGCTACTGCGGACTACATGGGTATGCTCGCCACCGTGATAAACGCCCTCGCCCTTCAATCTGCCCTCGAAAGGCATGCGGACATACCCACCAGAGTTCTATCCGCCATAGAGATGCGCCAGGTCTCCGAACCTTACATAAGGAGGCGAGCTGTTCGACACCTTGAGAAGGGAAGGGTTGTTATATTTGCGGGGGGAACCGGAAATCCCTTCTTCTCTACCGACACTGCAGCAGCGCTCAGAGCGGCGGAGATAGGTGCTCAGGTTCTTTTGAAAGCCACCAAAGTGGGGGGAATATACGACAAAGACCCCGAAAAACACCCCGATGCGGTCCTGATAAAGGAGATTACTTACTTGGAGGTTATAAACAGGGGGATAAGGGTTATGGACCACACCGCTCTCACCATGTGCAGGGAGAACAAGATACCCATAATAGTCTTCAACATAAAGGAAAAGGGAAATCTTAAGTCTGTCGTTCTCGGGGAGGATATAGGCTCGGTTGTTAAGTAGAATTTTTATTAACGGGGGTAAAGGACATGGTGCAGGAAATAGAAGACATCCTCAAAGAAACGGAAAAGGACATGAAAAAGAGCGTAGAACACTTCAGAGGGGAGATAGCGGGCATAAGAACCGGCAGAGCGTCAACCGCCCTCGTTGAGGAGATAAAAGTAGAGTATTACGGCTCAAAAGTTCCCCTCAAACAGTTGGGGACAATTTCTATTCCCGAGCCGAGCCAGATAATGATACAGGTTTGGGACAACAACGCAATCCCTGCCATAGAAAAAGCCATAAGGGAAGAACTCAACCTCAACCCTAACACCCAAGGCAACGTGATAAGGGTAAACCTACCGCCCCTGACAGAAGAACGCAGGAAAGAGCTTGCCAGAATGGTTCACAAACTTGCGGAGGAGTCCAGAGTTGCGGTCAGGAACATAAGGAGGGATGCAAAGGAGATGATAGAAGACCTCGAAGGCATATCAGAAGACGAGAAAAAGAGAGCCTTGGAGAGACTTCAGAAGATAACCGACAAGTATATAGAGGAAATAAACAAACTCTTAGAAGCCAAAGAGCAGGAGATAATGACGGTATGATACTCACGAAGGAAATTCTCATAGGCATCCTCGTTGCCCTCTTTCTGGCAAGTGCGGTCGGAGGATACAACTACTGGAAGGAGTATCAGGAAAAGAAACTCGACGAAGTGGCAACCCTCGTGTATCTATACGAAAAGGGAGACCTCAAAAAGGAGGAGGTCGAACCAAAGGTAAAAGGGACCCCATACTACCCCTACTTTCTCGCTGTCAGCGGTGGAAAAGCGCGGGAAGTCCTTAAAAACCTGAAGGACGAAAACCTAAAGAAACTCTATCTCGAAAAGACAGCCTTCGAGCTTTACAAAGAGGGTAAGAAAGAAGACTCCTTAAACAAGCTTAACTCCATAACGGAAAAGGACTTTAACTACCCTTCCGCTTTGCTACTAAAAGCCCAAATAAACGACCTGTCGGGAAAGACTAAGGAAGCGAAAAAACTCTACGAGGAAATAGTAGAAAAGTATCCCAACACATACTTTGCCAGAATAGCCACAGCGAGACTCTTAGAGCTTCAGTAGTTAACCGGGAAGAGCGGGAGCTGGCTTTAACCTCAGTATAAACTTGGTCCCGTCCTCTTTAAGTATCTCAACGGACTTCAAAAGACCACCCTCTTCCTCCACGAACACCTCAACAGGCTTCTGAATTAAGTGGTCGTGCTTGCCCTCCGAAAACTGAATTTCGAAAACGTCGTCCTTCGGATCGTAAGAAATTCCCTCCACGAAAGCCCACTCGACCTCCGTTTGGTCTCCCAACTCCTCACTCACAACCTCCAGCTGACCCTCAACGCCCTTCAGGTTTTTGGACACCTCGTCGAAGAACCTTTCCCACTCAGACCTATCGAGCTTCCTCGTTGCCATCGATCCACCTCCTTCCCGAAGTTTACCCTTACACTTATAATTTAAGTCCCTATGCCCACGATACTGATAACGAACGACGACGGATACTTTTCCGAAGGAATAAAAGCTTTGAAGGACGCCCTCGCAAAGCTCGGGCGTGTTGTGGTAGTTGCCCCCGACAGAAACCTCAGCGGTGTAGGGCACTCCCTTACCTTCACCATGCCCCTGAAGATGAGAAAGGTCGAAGAAGACTTCTACACGGTCATAGGAGGGACACCTGCGGACTGCATTCACCTCGGATACCACGTCGTTCTCGAAGGCAAGAAACCCGACCTCGTGTGCGCAGGCATAAACGAAGGACCCAACCTCGGGGAAGACATAACCTACTCGGGAACCGTCTCGGGAGCCATGGAAGGGAGAATTCTCGGCATACCCTCCGTAGCCTTTTCCGCATTCGGACGGGAGGATATAATGTTTGAAGAAGTGTCAAAAGCCTGCTTGGAAGTAGCAAAGAAAGTTTTAGAGCACGGACTGCCGGAAGATACATACCTGAACGTTAACGTCCCCAACCTGAAGTTTGAAGAAATGAGAGGTATAAAAATAACCAGACAGGGACACAGAGACTATAAGGAAAAGGTGTTTAAGTATTTAGCTCCCTACGGGGAACCCCTATACTGGATTGCCGCACAAGAATTCGGATGGAGTCCCGAAGAGGGAACCGATTACTGGGCTGTCATGAACGGATTTATCTCCGTAACACCCCTCCAGCTCGACCTGACCAACTACAGAGCCATAGACAAAATAAGGTTTCTGGAAAAATGAACGCTCTCGAGCTTGCAAAAATTCTCAAGGCAACCCTCGTAGGCACACAAAAATCCGACATAAAAGGCTTCTCCATAGACAGCAGGAAAGTCAAGGAAGGGGACGTTTTTATAGCTCTTAAGGGGGAAAGGCACGACGGACACGACTTCGTCAAAGAGGCTCTATCCAGGGGAGCGGTCGGAGCTGTAGTGGAAAAGGAGGTAAGCGCAAGCGGAGGCTTCCTCCTAAGAGTCCCTTCGACCTTAGATGCTCTTAGAAAGATAGGTAGATACAAAAGAAGTAAGTTTAAAGGAACCGTAATAGGTGTTGCCGGTTCCGCAGGAAAAACTACCACCAAGGACCTAATACACCACCTTCTATCAGAGACAGGCAAATCTTACAAAAGTGCTGGAAACCTAAACTCCAAAATAGGGCTTCCCCTTGTCCTTGCAAATATGCCCCAAGATGCGGACTATGCGGTTCTCGAACTGGGTGCAAGCGCTGTGGGAGACGTTTTAGAACTTACCAGGCTAGCAAAACCTAAGGTCCGTGTTATAACCTCCATAGGAGAGGAGCACCTCGAGACCTTTGGAACGGTGGAGGACGTTATAAGGGGAAACGGAGAAATATTTTACGGGTTCGGAAGTGAAGACTGGGCTGTTATCCCGGCACACCTGAAGGGAGTGTATGGCTTACCGGAGGACAGAGTGATAACCTTCGGCACTGGTGGGAATTTGGAAGCCCATGACGTCAGGATTTCCCAAAAAGGGACGTTATTTAAATTTATGGGTAAGGAGGTGTTGGTTCCCGTTCTGAGTATGGGGGTTGTGGATAACGTGCTGGCATCTTTCGGAGTTTTGACAGCGCTGGGATACGACCCTTTGGATTTTACGGAAGCTTTGGGGAGTTTTAAACCCCCCGAGGGAAGGATGAACCTTATAGACCTCAGAGAGGTTATTTTGATAGACGATACCTACAACGCAAACCCACCCTCCGTCAGAAATGCTCTCAGAACACTTTCTTCTTTGGAAACAGGGGGAAAAAGGATAGCTGTATTGGGGGACATGTTGGAATTGGGAGATCAAAGTGAGAAACTTCACAGGGAGGTAGGTAAACTCGTAGCGGAGATGGGAATAGATTTTGCCATTTTTTACGGGAACCACATGCGGTTTGCCTACGAAGAGTGTGTCAGAAGAGGCGGAAATTGTTTGTTTCTGAAGGAAGATGGAGATGTTTTATCCGCTATATTGAAATGGTTTGGGAATAAAAATATAATTCTCATGAAGGGTTCAAGGGGTATGAAAATGGAGCGTTTTATAAAGGAGTTGAGGGGGCTGGTGAGATATGGATGTTGAAAGGAAAGCGGATATTTTCCTGTTTGAGGATTCTTTTTTCTTTACTACAAAGGTTGCTATAAAAAGAGTAGAGGAAAATAGGATAGTTCTGAGCTTAACTCCTTTGCTCAGAAAGTTTGCGGTGCTTGGCAAGAAAGCTCACATAAAGTATGCCACCTTTGCCTTGCCGGTTAAGGTAGTGGGTAAGAACGACGAAGAGCTTATAGTTTCCCTCCCTACGCTGAACCCCGAAAAGCCGGTTGGTGATAGGAGGAGTGCAAGGGTGGTTCCTTCCCACGTCCACCCGGTGAAGATATATCTGAGCCCTGACGGTCAGGAGGAAAAGGAATACGAGGCTATGGACATCTCGGAGGGTGGTTTCTCAGTTAGGTCAACGAACCCTGCGGAGCTGGAAGCGTTCCTCGACAAAGAGGTTAAGGTTCACATAGACTTTCCCGTTGAGGGTGAAGAGGTGTTCGGGAAAGCACACCTGGTAAACGTTCAGGAGCTTGAGGACGGGAGCGTAAAACTGGGGTTCGAGCTTATCGCAGAGGATGCGGATACCGTAAAGGTCAGGTTCTATGTTTACTCGAGGATTAAGGAGATGCTCCGTCAGGGAAGATAAGGACCTCGAAGTAAGGAGACAGCTCTTTCACCTTATCGCTATCTCCCTCTGGCTCGTCCCGATTGTATATTTCCCGAGGTGGTTAACCCTTTTCATCTTCCTGCTCGTCATACTTCTGAACGCTTTGCTGGTCCTTAAGGTTGAACCTGTGCACAGGTTTTTTAATCCGCTTGTAGAAAGTCTGGAAAGAGAGAAGAACGTTGACAAACCTTCGGTGCAGGCTCTCTATGCCAATCTGGGAGTGTTCCTTTCCTTCCTCGTTTTCGATGCTCTTTCGGTCGTGGGGGTTGTGGTTCTTGCAGTCGGGGACAGCTTCTCCACAATTGTGGGTAAGCTCCGGGGAAGGAATAAACTCCCCTGGAATGAGAATAAATCCTTTGAGGGGACTCTCGCCTTCTTTTTATCTTCCTACTGTGCGCTTCTGTTTATACTCCCTTACGGAGAGGCTATCCTGATAGCCAACCTGTGTGCACTTTTGGAGTCTGTGGATACACAGATAGACGACAACTTACTTATACCTATAACCGCCTCTGCGGTCGCTTACTTGGTGTGATACTCCAAGTATTTTCTTAAAAGGTCTTCCGCCAGGGTAAGGTTTTTGGAGTTTGCGGAAATTCTATTCAACTCTTTGGAAGAGTGAATTCTTTTAATAAGCCTTAAGGTTCCCGCCGGGACTTTAAGCTCACCGCTTTCGGATATGGAGCCGTCGGACAGATTTACCTTTACTTCACCTTTGGGCAATTTCTCCTCTAAGAACTTGGGTTTTAGACCTGACAGTTCCAAGAACTCCGAAAGGAGTTTTATTCTATACACTTCCTTTGTTCCAGAGGGCTTTAGGGTCAGATAACTTACAAAGAGATTAAAAAGTCTTTCGTCGTAGTATTTGACATACTTCAAAACGAACCCGCATACCCAGGACATCCACAGAAATCTACTGAAATCAGAGGCTAAGTAGGACAGTCGCCTTACCTCAAAGATGTCGTTGGGAACGGTTATGTTCCCCTGCTGACGGAGGTCAATCTCGAGAACGTTGAAGGGTTCAAAAATTCCGAAGAACCTGTTTTCAACAAGAAGACCGTCTCTGATTAGGACGTCCACCACTCCCACCTGCGTGTAGCCCTTGGCTATTAGGTCCTGGTCTCCTGCTCTTATTCTCTTCAGGACGAGCATTCTGGTTTTAAGAGCCATCGATACTTTATAATACTTTTTCCCTTTCCATGGAGGTCTGTTGTGCCGTTGCTCTTTAGAAAAGTTAATGAGCTTAGGAACTATCTCAACACGCTACGGTGTGAAGGTGGAAAAAGTGTGGGTTTTGTCCCCACGATGGGGTATCTTCACGAAGGACACAAAAAACTCATAGAGACTTCAAAGTTACAAAATGAGATTACGGTAGTTAGCATATACGTCAACCCTACCCAGTTTGGTCCCGGAGAGGATTACGAGCGCTACCCCAGAGACTTGAACAGGGATATGTCCGTATGTGAAGAACTTGGAGTGGATGTAGTTTTTGCTCCCACCGACGAGGAGATGTACCCTGCGGGAAACAGCACGGAGGTTTACGTTCGGGGATTGAGTGAGGTCTTAGAGGGTAAGTTCAGACCCGGACACTTCAAGGGAGTAGCTACCGTAGTTACTAAGCTCCTGAATGTGGTTCAGCCTGACAGGGCTTACTTCGGTGAAAAGGATTACCAACAGCTCAAGATAATAGAGAGAATGGTCAAGGACCTTCTAATACCGGTTCAGATTGTCCCCGTTGAAATTGTCAGGGAGCCGGACGGTCTTGCCTATAGCTCGAGAAACGTCTATCTCTCTTCGGAAGAGAGGGAGTCCGCTCTATCCATATACAGGTCGTTCCTGCTTGCGGAGAAGATGATAAAAGCCGGTGAGAGAAACGCCCAGCGCATAAAGGAAGCTATGGAAACCTACATAAGGAAGCACCCCCACGTTAAGAAAATAGATTACATAGAGATTACGGACCCGGAACTCAATCCCAAGGAAGAGGTTCAGGAGGGGGACAGGATACTCGTTGCTGTGTGGGTGGGAAACACCCGTCTTATTGATAACTGGAAGGTTAGCCTATGAGAGTTCTCTTTATGGGAACGCCTCAGTTTGCGGTTCCCAGCCTCAAGAAACTCCACGAAGAGTTTGAGATTATAGGAGTTGTAACCCAACCCGACAAGCCTGCGGGAAGGGGGAAAAGGCTGACACCACCGCCGGTAAAAGAGGTGGCAAGGGAACTCGGTCTTGAGGTTTATCAACCCCAAAGGTTGAAAGGCTTTGAAGGTGTGCTGGAGACTCTCAAGCCAGATTGCATCGTAGTCGTCGCCTACGGGAAAATTCTCCCTTCGGAAATTCTGAGAATTCCCCCCTACGGTGTGGTAAACCTGCACGCCTCTCTGCTTCCCAAATACAGAGGTGCCGCTCCCATTCAGAGGGCTATAATGGCTGGAGAAAAGATTACCGGAAACACGGTTATGCTGGTAAACGAGGAGATGGATGCGGGGGACATACTGTCTCAAGAAGAAATTCCCATAGAGGAGGAGGACAACTTCTACACCCTATCGGAAAAACTTTCCCTTGCAGGTTCGGACTTGCTGACTCGCACCCTCAAGCTCTGGTTTCAGAAGAAAATAACACCCGTTCCCCAAAGACACGAAGAAGCCACCTACGCTCCTCCCGTCAGGAAGGAAGAGTTCAGGCTCTGCTGGAAAGCGCCTGCGGAAAGCGTCAGGGACAGAGTCAGGGGGCTTTATCCCAACGCCTACACCCTCTTTCGTGGAAACAGGATAAAGGTGCTCAGAGTTGAGCTTGTAGATGGAAGCGGAGAGCCGGGAGAGGTTCTGGACCCAAAGAAATTCGTCGTTGCCTGCGGTGAGGGTGCGGTTCTCATAAAAGAGCTTATATCCCCGAAGGGAAAGAAAATGAGCGGAGAGGAGTTCCTGCGGGGATACCCTCTCAAAGATGGTGAGCTGTTAAAATAAATCCATGGAAGACAAGATAGAGCGTATTACGCTTTTAATAGAGCGCTATCTGAACCAGATATTCGGATCCATAAGGGTTTACAGAGAGAACAGAGAGTTCCTTATCCCCTGGGGTTCGACGGTCATAAATGTGGACATCCTCTGCGAAGGAGACGAAGTCCTAATACACATCTACTCCCCCGTGGCTTTGAGGGTAAAACCCGACAAGGACTTAATGAGATTTCTCCTCATGGAGAATGCCTCTCTGAGCATGTGCTCCTTTTACATAGAGCTTGAGAAAGGGTTTGTGGACATAATAGTCGGCACCAAAATTAAGTTCGACTTCCTGAGCAAGGACTTCCTGAGCGACATAGCCATAAAGGTGGGAACCATAGCAAACGAGTATTCCAAGGAGATAATAGCCGTGTTCGGGGGCATATCCTTCAAGGAGTATGTGGAAAGGGAAAAGCTCGAGAAGAAACCCTTCGGTGAGGAGAAGGTTTTACACGACCTCTTCGAGGTAGAAGGACTTAAACTGAGCCTGGAGTTATACAGAACCCAGGAAGACTCCTACCTTATAGTGGGCAAGATACAGGACACGGGGCAGGTATTTTTGAGAGCGGAGAGAAGCAAGGACATACAGGAGGTTTTTTCCCTTCTTGAGAGGCTGAAAGAATACATACTTAAAAAGGACATAGCGTCCCTGAAGAGGTCTTTAAAGCACTTTGAAGTTGAGGAATTTTTCCTATACAACGTCTTGGCAGGCTCTCAGGGGGACAGGATAAGAAAGCTCAAGGAGATAGAGAGGGAGATACAGTTTTTGACCGACCTCCTCATGAAAGGGGAAATAAGCCAGGAAGAATACAGGAAAAGGATTTCCGACATAGAGCGTCTTATGGACCTATAGTAGGTAATCCAGCAAAACCGTAAAGAAGAAAACCACGCTAACGTATCCGTTTACCGTAAAGAAAGCCTTGTTTATCTTGGACAGGTCGTGCGGGCTTATTAGTCTGTGTTCGTAAACGAGGAACCCCGCAAGCAGTAAAAGACCTAAAAGGTAAATAAATCCAAGTTCCTCATTCACAAACCCTAAGCTCAAAAGGGAAAAGAAAGTTATCAGGTGCAGGTAGCGGGCAATCTTCAGGGAGGTTTCCGTTCCGAACTTCACCGGTATAGACTTAAGACCGTGTTCCCTGTCAAACTCGTAATCCTGAAGAGAATACAGTATGTCAAAACCCGCAACCCAGGTAGCCATTCCCAGACCCAGCAGGAGAGCCTGTCCGGATATGCGCTCGTTCAGAGCTACATCGACCGCAATCGGAATTAAGAAATAAACGAGACCTAACACGAAGTGGGGATAATGGGTAAACCTTTTGGAGTATGGATAGAGCCACAGCAGAAAGACCACGACCGGTGATAGTAGGAAAGCCAAGAAGTTAATCATCAGGGTGCTCAGAATGAATATACCTGCGGATATGATTATGAGCCTCTTAACGTCTTCCCGTGATAGCTCCCCCGAGACGAGGGGCCAGTTTCTTGTTCTCGGGTTCATGCGGTCGAAAGGTTCGTCTATGAGCCTGTTGAATGCCATGCCGAGGGTTCGGGCACTGACGAGTGCTACCAGTATCCAAACAACCTTCCAGAAGGAGGGTGTTCTCTCCGCAAGTATCAGTATGCTCGCTAAGGCAAAGGGGAGAGCAAATATGGTGTGCTGAAACTTAACAAGCTCCGCATAACTTTTCAACTTCTCCATGGGAGGGATATATTGTATCAACTGGGCTATACTATTGGACATGGAGAAGAGAATAGAGACCCCCCTTACCGACGAGGTAATAGAGGACTTAAGAGCAGGAGACAAGGTTTTGATAACGGGCTACATATACACCGCAAGGGACGCCGCTCACAAGAGGATGGTCGAAACCCTTCAGAGAGGAGAACCCCTCCCCGTAGAGCTTAAGGGACAGGTCATATACTACGTGGGACCCACACCCCCCAAGGAAGGTCAGGTCATAGGTTCCGCAGGACCCACCACGGCAATAAGGATGGACAAGTATGTGGAGCCTCTTCTGAAGCTCGGACTCAAAGGAATGATAGGTAAAGGTTACAGGTCTCCACAGGTGAAGGAACTCCTTAAAAAGTATAAAGCGGTTTACTTTGCGGCTGTCGGAGGAGTTGCAACCCTTCTTCAGAGACACATTAAGTCTTCCGAACTAATAGCCTACGAAGACCTCGGGACGGAAGCCATCAGAAGGTTATACGTTGAAGACTTTCCTGTAATAGTGGCAAACGACATATACGGTGGAGACCTCTTCGAAGAGGGTAGGAAAAAGTTTGCCAAGATAGAAATCTAACCTTCAAGTCTCTGAGCTAAGTAATCCGCAAGGTGCATAACTTCCTGTCGGTTTCCGAACTTTTTCGCCCCATCTTTGAGCTGTAGAACGCATCCCGGGCAGGTGGTAAGTATGTAATCCGCTTCGGTGTTTTTAAAGTCTTCCATCTTTTCTCTTTGAACCTTCTCCGATAGCTTGGGGTTCTTTATGCTCCAAAGACCCGCAAACCCGCAACAGGACTGAGCCTTCTCGGCTTTTACCACCCGAGCATTCTCCACCGACTCCATAACTCTGTAAAAGACGGAAGGGTTTACATTCATAGCTGTGTAGGAGTGGCAGGGAACGTGAAAGGTCAGCTTTTCGTTAGCACCCTTGAACTTGGGCTTTTCCTTAAACAGGACTTGGGCAAAGTCATACACCTTCCAGTCCCGACCGTAGTCTTCTATTAGCGCTCCACCGCAGGTAGGGCAGGCTACGACTATAGCGTCGAAGTCGTATCTTTCCATCTCTTTTAGGTTGTAGTTCTTGAGCTTCTCGAAGGCTTCCCTGTTTCCGTGGTAAAGGTGGGGTGCTCCGCAACACTTTATATCTTCCGGAACGATAACGGTATATCCGAGACTGTTCATCAACTTTATCACGCTCTCCCCCGTTTTTCCGTAAAACACGTCTATCATGCAACCTGTGAAGAACAGGAGCTTGCCTTTTTCCTCCCTTGCCTTGAAGGTCTTACCCCTTATACCGAAGGGTTTGCCGTGGGGTTTGGGCATAAACTTGACCGCACCTGTGGGTAGTGGAGTTTTTATCTCCGAGGGGAGTAAGGAGCTTAACTTTCCGGCAAGTTTTATTACCTTTCTACCCACATCCGACTGCATAAACTCGAGGCTTTTCAACCCCGCTTTGGATATAAAATCCCTGCCCAGCTCCTTTTCCTGAAGCTCCCTTGCCTGAACGAATATGTCCTTGTAGTGAACATCGTTGGGGCATATCCACTCACAGCGTCTGCACATGGCACACTCGTTCCACTGTTTTGCTACCTCGTCGCTTAGGGGAAGCTCACCTTTTACGACCATCTCCGCTAAGGCAAGCCTCCCACGGGCATAACTTCCTTCCTCTCCATGATAGGAGGGACATACGGATTTACACAGCCCGCACTTTACGCACTTCTGGGCAAGGTCGAGGGGTATCTCAACTTTGAAAGCTCTTCCTTCCATCTTCATCTCAGGGAACTAATAATGTAGCCTTGAAAGGTGCTTTTCTCGGTGATTAAGCTCACAGCTTTAGCTAAGTAGCATCTCCTCAACCGTTATAGCCACGCACTCTCCTAACGCTCTGAGGTTGTATCCCCCTTCTAAGGCAAAGAGGGAGGGCACACCGAGTTTTTTTGAGGTTCTGAGTATGCTTCTGACTATCATCCTGACGCCTTCGTTTGAAACGTTCAGGTAGGTGAGGGGGTCGTCCGAGTGGAGGTCGTATCCTGCGGAGACCAAGACGAAGTTCGGGGAAAACTCTTCCATTACCTTCGGGAGGAGGCTTTCATACACGGGCTTGTAATCTTCGTCTCCAGCTCCCGCAGGCATGGGAACGTTGAGGGTATATCCTTCTCCCTTTCCCGCTCCTGTCTCGCCTGCACCACCCGTCCCCGGATAGAAGGGATACTGATGGGAAGAGAAGTAAAACACTGTATCGTCCTGATAGAAGCTCCTCTGGGTTCCGTTTCCGTGGTGGGCATCGAAGTCTATTATGAAAACCTTGGAAACTCCCTTCCTTCGAAGATAGCGGGCACCTACCGCTACGTTGTTAAAGAGGCAAAATCCCATGGCACGGGCATATTCCGCATGGTGTCCCGGAGGTCTGACAGCGCAGAAGACGGTTTCCACCTCACCCTCTAAGAGTTTATCTATACCTTCTAAAACACCGCCTGCGGCGGTCATTGCAACATCATAACTGTATTCGTTTGCGTATGTGTCGGGGTCCAAAAAACCACCGCCTGATTTGCAAAAGTCGTGGACTTCCTGAATGTATGCGGGGTCGTGGTTTAGAGCTACTTCCTCTGCGGTCGCTCTCCTGGGCTGTATCCTAACGGTATCCCTGAGAAGCCCTTCTTTCTCGAGGTGCTCCATTATGGATATAAGTCGTTCCTTTCTTTCGGGGTGGTCGGGGTAGTCGTGCTTTAGGTATAGGTTGTCGTATATAAATCCCGTCTTCATGGAAGATATTATATTTTTAAGTGCTATGAGGGTGCTCGCTGTTTTGCTTAGTTTTGCGGTTGCTTTGCTGGTTTGGGCTTCCCGCTGGTATCCGGACTTTCAGGAAGGGGTAAAGGTAGCCAAAGAGACGGGAAAGCTGGTTCTGGTTTACTTCTACGAGGAGGGATGCACCTACTGTAAATACATGGAGGAAGTGGTTTTCATAGAGCCTGAAGTTCATTCAATCATGGAAAAGGTTTATGTGGTGGTGCCCATCGACGTTGACGATATACCTTCCACTCTCGACAAACGCTTCAGAGCTGTGGGGACACCCACCTTCATGGTTTACGACCCCATCTCCGACAAGATAATCTTTCAGATATTCGGTATGCATGAACCCGACGACTTTTCCCGACTTCTTTCGAAAGCCTGCAAGAAGGTAAAGAGGTGCTGAATGTCTCTCAGGGAGAGGGTGGGTCGTCTAAGACTACTCTTAATGGACGTTGACGGGGTTCTGACCGACGGGAAGCTCTATTACACCCAAGAGGGGGAATACGTCAAGGTCTTCAACGTTCACGACGGACTGGGAATAAAACTACTTCAGAAGGAAGGCATAAGAACCGGCGTAATTTCCGGCAGGGAGTCGGAGGCTCTCAGGAACCGACTGACGGAGCTGGGTATAGAGGAGGTCTTTATGGGAAGGAGAGAGAAGGACGGAGTTCTTGAGGAAATAGTCCGCAGGCTGGGAATATCTTACGAAGAGGTGGGTTTTATCGGGGACGACCTCGTCGACATCCCGGTTTTGAAAAGGGTGGGGTTTCCCGTTGCGGTCAGAAACGCTCCCGAGGAGGTAAAGAGGTTTGCGGTTTACATAACCTCCAAGTGCGGAGGTAAGGGGGCGGTCAGAGAGGTTTGTGAGCTTATACTTCGTCTCCGAGGGAGAAATCCTGTGGAAAAATATTCTCGATGAAGTTCCTTTTTCTCCATCTCGTTTTCTTACTATTTTCCATAGCTTCCCTTGCCTACATAGACTACCTGCAAAGCAGGTCTAAGATACACACTCTCGAAAAGAGCATAGCGAGGAACATCTCCATAAAGGTGTTCGGGGAAGGAGGCGAGGAGTGGCGGATTGAGGGAAGAGAGCTTGTTTCCTTCGGAAAAGAGCTTAACCTCTTGGGTGTGCTCCTCGTGTCCGCAAGCGGATACAGTATAAAGGCAGATTCTATAACATTCCTGCGGGATAAGAACTTAGGTGTTCTTAGGGGAAATGTGGAGATAAGGGGAGAAGCCTTCTTCGTCAAGACCGACAAAGCGGTTGTTGACTTTAACAAAAACCTAATATACGGGGAAGAGGAGGTTATGGTTTGGAAAGGCTCAAACTATGTGGAGGGGAAAGGCTTTAGAGCTTATCTGAAACCCTTCAGGGTTATAATAAACAGCGTAAGGACAAGGCATGAGGCTTAGCCTTCTTATACTCATACTTCTGCTGACTTCCCTGCTTAAAGCCCAGCCCATAACCGGTGAAGCCAAAAAACTCGAGTTCAAAGGAGACCGCATTATATACAGCGGAAACGTGAAGCTCACCAGAGGGGAGTCGGTTCTGAAGGCGGATAAGGTGGTGATAATTCTGGACAAAACCGGCAAACCTCTCAAAATAGTGGCAACCGGAAGGGTCTTTTACAGGGAACCCAGCAGGAAGGCAACCGCTCAGTATGCGGAATACGACCTGAGAAAGGAGATTATAATCCTGCGGGGGAAGGCTCGGGTGGAGGAGGAGAAGAACATTCTCGAGGCGGACCAGATATTGTATGATAGAAAAAACCAAACCCTTGAGGCAAAGGGGGACAAAGTCAGAACCATTTACATTGAGGAGGAAAAGGATGAAGAAGTCAGACATAACGAAGGAAATAGCCCGCAGAAAGGGAATATCCCAGAGAAAGGCGAGAATAATAGTTGACCAAATTTTTCAAGCTATGGCGGAAGCCCTCACACGGGGGGAGAAAGTAGAGATAAGAGGATTGGGAACATTCAAAATAAAGAAAAAGCCTTCCCGCTTCGTAAAGGACCCCAGAACCGGAGTGGAAATATTCGTAAAGGAAAGGTTCGTTCCCACCTTCAAGATGGGAAAACTCATAAAAAACCACCTAAATTCTAAAGATTGATGAAGTATGACGTCCTCGTAGTCGGTGCCGGACCAGGAGGCTCAACCGCTTCCTATGTTCTCTCCAAGTCAGGTGCAAAGGTTCTTATGGTGGACATCAAAAGAAAACCCGGTGTTCCCGTTCAGTGTGCGGAGTTCGTTCCCCTTCAACTCAAGCATCGCTTCCCGGAATTCTTTCCGCAGGAGGTTATCTCTCAGGAAGTAAAGGACATGGTTCACTTCACCCCATGGGGAGAGGTGGTTAGCATGCCCTCGGAAGGTTTCGTTCTCCACAGGGACCGCTTCGATGCCAACATAGCAAACCTTGCGTGCAAAAACGGGACACAGCTACTCTTGAGAGCACGATTTTTGGGTTTTGAGGACGGGAAAGTTTGGCTCGAGAACATAGACCGCAGGGAAAAGTTCTGGGTTAAAGCGGACTTCGTAATAGGAGCGGACGGACCCCGCTCTAAGGTATCCAAACTCACCGGGGAACACACCACAAGCTTCCTTGCCACCGCCCAGTTCACCGTTCCCCTGAGGGAGCCGATTGGAGACCTTCTTATATACTTCAGAGATTACATACCCGGTGGTTACGGGTGGGTGTTTCCCAAGAAGGACCTCGCCAACGTTGGAGTCGGCATAGACCCCCACTACCCGGTAAATGTTATGGACAGCTTGAGAAAGTTCTTCGCTGAAGTGGCATCAGAGGGACTTGTGGAGGATAGAATACTCGGCAGGACGGGGGGATGGATACCTGCGGAAGGTGTTAAAGGACCGCTTCGCGGTAATGTTTTGCTGGTAGGAGATGCAGGAGGTTTTTGCCATCCCATAACAGGGGGTGGGATAGCCAACGCGGTATATACGGGAGCTATGGCAGGGGAAGCCATACTGCAAGACTCCCTCGAAGACTACGAGGAAGAAGCTATGGACCTGTTCGGTAGCACCTTAAATAGAGCGGCACGCAAACGTGTAAAATATATGAAGACTTGGGATGACCTGAAGTTCATAATCCCGAGAACATGGATAGCCTTCGAAGAATACTGGAAGGAGGAATGAGATGATAGATATAGCCTTTGCCCAGAACCAAGCACCCCACAACCCCACCGGAGCTATACTCTTTCAGATACTCTTCCTCGTGGGGATATTCGCCATATTCTACTTCCTCATAATCAGACCCCAGAAGAAGGAGAGAGAAAGGCACAGAAAGCTCATAGAGAGCCTGAAGAAGGGGGACAAGGTGGTAACCTCCGCAGGCATTTGGGGAACTGTTGCCGAGATAGGGGAAAGAACCGTTACCCTCAAGGTAGATGCAAACACGAAAATAACTTTCTCCAAAGAGGCTGTTATAGGCTTCCAGCCTGACTACAAAAAGAAGGAAGAGGAAAAGTCATAGGTTCAGTCTTCTGCTGAGCCTCAGAGCTTCCCAGTCCAGTTCCTTGAACTCCTGTGCCTTTTTGAAGTCCTCTATGTAAAAGCGCCCTCTATCATAAGCCACGAAACCCGCTTTTTCTCCCGAAAGAACAGCTTCCACCGCCACCTCTCCAAACTTCATACCCATTATCCTGTCCGTGTGGGTCGGTATGCCTCCCCTCTGAAGATGTCCCAAAACGGTAGCCCTTACCTCTCCGTATCTATCTCCCACCTGCTCGAGTAAGAACTCCTTAAGCTCCTGAGCGGAGCAATATCCCTCCGCAACTACGATTATGAAGTGAAGCTTTCCGATACCTTTAGCCTTCTTTATCTCCTCCGGGATTTTTTCCTTCGGGAAGTCCTCTTCGGGAACGAGTATAAGCTCAGCTCCGGTCGCAAGCCCCGCCTCAACCGCTATGAAGCCCCTGTTCCTCCCCATCACCTCCACCACGAAAACCCTCTCGTGGGAGCTTGCGGTATCCCTTATCCTGTCTATTGCCTCGACCGCATTCCTCAGAGCGGTGTCGTATCCGATGCAGTATTGCGTTCCTCCCACATCGTTGTCTATGGTGCAGGGAACACCTATTACGGAAATTCCCGCTTCCTCCGCCATCAACTCCGCTCCCCTAAAAGTTCCCTCACCTCCCAAAACTATCAAAGCATCTATCCTTTCCCTCTTCAGGTTCTCGTAAGCCCTCTCCCGGAACTCCAGACTTTTAAACCTCTCCTCCCTACTGCTCAGCAGTATGGTTCCTCCCCTATCCAGTATTCCTCCCACCTCCCTCGAGGACAGAGGCACAAAGTCTCCCTCTATTAGACCCCTGTATCCCCTCCTTATTCCAACCGTCTCGTGTCCGAGGGAGTTAGCACACCTTACTATAGACCTTATGACCGGGTTCATTCCCGGTGCATCCCCTCCCGAGCAGAGTATGCCCAACTTCATTGGGTATTATAATAACCATTTGGATGAAGGCTATTAATAGGTTAGAAGTTAGAAACTTTAAAAGTTTTAGGGAAATAGATGTTGACCTCAACTCCTTCAATGTACTCATAGGAGCAAATGCCTCTGGAAAGTCTAACTTTGTCCAGGTGTTTAAATTCCTCAGGGATATAGTTACTGTGGGTCTGGATAATGCGGTTTCCATGCAAGGTGGTGTTGAATACATAAGAAATGTAAAGCTGGGGGCTGAAGAAAATTTGCGGATAAAGATTTATTCGGATACAAGGTTCAACCTCCTCCTACCAAAGTTTATAGGTATTACTGGACACAGTAGCCAATATGAGTTTGAACTGAGGTTTATGAAAAGAAGAAAAAGTTTTGAGATAGTTAGAGATGTTCTTACTGTGGAGTGCGAAGTTGTTGAACTTGACCGTTCCCGAAAGTTTAGGAAGAAGGAAGTTCTCGGGAAAGGGAGGATAACAGTATGGAATAGGAATGGAAGACCAGAAGTGAGAAAGGAGCCTGAGAATCTGCCTATAGAGGAGGATCTTATTTCCCCTCCTTTTTTCAGCAAAGAGGTAGAACGTTCTAAAACGTTGCTTATCCAAATGCCCTTTTTCCTTTCACCTCCACTTGTTGAAATCTTAGAAGATATATCCATATACGACTTTGACCCAAAACTGCCTAAAAGAGCAACACCCATAACTGGCAAATTAGAATTAGAAGAGGACGGTAGCAACCTTTCTATAATCCTGAAAAAGCTTCTTGAGGATAAAGAAAAGAAGAGACAACTTCTAAACCTAATCACAGACCTACTTCCTGCAATTGAGGATATGGGAGTTGAGAAATTTGCAGATAGATCCCTACTTTTTAAGTTAAAGGAAAGGTTCTTCAAAAACTACATACCCGCATCGCTTATATCGGATGGAACTGTGAACATAACAGCTCTTATAATCGCACTCTACTTTGAAAGTAAACCTATGGCTATAATTGAAGAACCTGAAAGGAACATACACCCTCATCTTATTTCAAAAATTATAAACATGATGAGAGAGGCTTCGGTTAGAAAACAGATTCTTATAACTACGCACAATCCTGAGGTAGTAAAGTCCACAGCATTAGAAGATATACTCTTGATATCTCGAGATGAGGATGGGTTTTCTGTAATAACCCGACCAGCGGATGACAGCAGAGTGAAAGCATTCTTAAAAAACGAAATAGGTATAGATGAGCTTTATGTTCAAAATCTCCTTGAGTTACCATGAAGGGGCTGTATATATTTGTTGAGGGTAATGATGACGAACGGTTTGTGAAAACTGTTATATGTCCCCTTCTGAGTGATAGGTGGATCAAGGTGGTCAAGTACGCCAGCTATACTAAGAATAAGCTAAAAGATTACTTTAAATCTATACAGTCTATAGGTGCTGATTATATATTTCTTGCGGATAAAAATAACCATCCCTGTATAACTAGCAGAGTGGAGGATGTGAGACGACGATGGGGTGTCCCTAGTAGAGAGAAAATAGTAATTGTAGTAAAAGAGATAGAAAGTTGGTATCTAGCTGGTGCTGATGGTAATAAACTCAATATTTTAGTTCCTGAAAATACTGAAGCTATAAATAAAGAAGAGTTTGATATGAGAATCCCTTCAAGGTTCAAATCACGGATAGATTTTATGCAGGAGATACTAAAAAACTTTCGAGTTGAAGAAGCCTGCAGGAGAAACCAATCTTTTAGTTATCTTCTTGAGAAATTAAAGTAAGCATGCCAAACTACATGCTCAGGCTCGCTTTCGTGGGAAGTAACTACTCAGGCTGGCAGATACAACCGCAGGTTCCTACGGTCCAGGGAGTCCTTAAAGAAGCCATTGAGCGGATACTTAGGGAGGAGGTAAAACTAACAGGCTGTTGCAGAACAGATGCGGGGGTTCACGCACAGGATTATGTAGCGAACTTTCAATCTTCTAAGACAGTCGATGAGGAAAAGCTTCTGAGAGCCTTGAACTCTTTACTCCCGAAGGATATAGGTATTTACGAAGTCAGAGAAGCACCGGAAAGTTTTAACGCACGGTTTTCCGTAAAAGGAAAAACATACCTTTACAAAATATGGAATGCTGTCTCCAGAAACCCCTTCCTCTATCCCTTTTCCTGGCACATACCCTACGACCTCGACCTATCCCTTCTACAGTCAGCTCTGGAAACCTTTAAAGGAAAAAGGGATTTCTCAGGGTTTGCCAAGCTCGAGGAAGATAAGAACACCCTAATAGACCTGAAGGTCGAGCTTACCTTAAGCTCACCCCTGATAGAAATCCGCTTCACCGCTTCTCACTTCTTGAGGTTTATGGTTCGCAGGCTCGTCGGCGCAGCGGTTGAAGTAGCTAAAGGCAGACTACCACCGAGCGATCTAACCAAATTCTTTGAAGGAGCTAAAAGCCCCCATACCGCCCCCGCCCACGGTCTAACATTGGAAAAAGTATATCTTTAAGACTCCTTAGCCTGAAGAACCTTCTCCTCTTCCTTATCTTCCTTCTTTTCAAAGTCAGAGGGTTTTATGTCCTTAAGCTGTTCCCTTATCTTCTTTCTCTCTTCCACAAGAGCCTTGAGCCTTTCATACTCCTCCATCGAGAAGCACATGGCAATCACCTCCTTACCTCTAAAACTTATCCTCCCATACCCCGTTCAAAGGAGCTTCCTTATGGAAATGCATGAGCATACCGCTTAAATTTATAGCTTAAGTCTTTTCTCCCTTATAATACTCTCTCATGAAAACTTTTAAGGTTGCTGTCCTAAAGGGAGACGGTATAGGTCCCGAGATAGTCAATTCCACCTTAGAAGTTCTAAGAGTTATAGAGGACCTCTTCGAGGTAAAGTTTGAGTTCAGAGAGGGACTTATAGGGGGAACCGCCATCGACAAGACCGGGACACCCCTTCCGGAGGAAACCCTCAAGCTGTGTAAGGAGTCCGATGCGGTTCTGCTGGGAGCGGTCGGGGGACCCAAGTGGGACAACCTTCCCACCGACAAGAGACCCGAGAAGGGACTTCTTAGGATAAGGAAAGAGCTTGACCTGTATGCAAACCTCAGACCCGCCAAGGTGTGGGAACCTCTCATAGACTCTTCCCCCCTGAAGCCCGAGGTGGTTCGTGGAACGGACATGCTCGTTGTAAGGGAACTGACGGGAGATGTCTATTACGGAGAGCCGAGAGGTGTATTTGAGGAAAACGGCAAGAGGGTGGGAATAAACACCATGAGATACACCGAGGACGAGATAAGGAGGGTTGCGGTAAAAGCCTTCGAGATAGCGAGGAAAAGGAGAAAGAAGCTCACGAGCGTTGACAAGTCCAACGTCCTTGAGGTGAGCGGTCTCTGGAAGGAGGTGGTGGAGGAAGTTCACAAGGACTATCCCGATGTAGAGCTGGAACACCTATATGTTGACAACTGTGCCATGCAACTCGTCAGAAGACCCTCCTCCTTCGACGTCATAGTTACAGGAAACATATTCGGAGACATACTTTCGGACGAAGCGGGTGTTGTGGTGGGAAGCTTAGGTATGCTACCTTCCGCAAGCGTTGGGGACAGATACGCCTTATACGAACCCGTTCATGGTTCCGCCCCGGACATAGCGGGTCAGGGGATAGCAAACCCCATAGCTACAATTCTCTCCGCCTCCATGATGCTCAAATACTCCTTCGGCATGGACCAAGCGGGAGAGCTTATCGAGAAAGCTGTAGAAAAGACCCTCGAAGAGGGATACAGAACTCCGGACATATACTCCGAAGGAACAAAGAAGGTAGGCACAGAGGAGATGACCGCTCAGATAATTAAGAACTTGAAGGAGCTTAAGAGATGAGGAGAGCCTTACTTCTTACAATCTTGGTTCTCGCCTTTGCGGTGTCCGCCCCCCTCGAGGATATAGGAAAGTTCTTTAACAGGCAAGGGTTCGTTGTGGAAAAACTCGGGGACAGGGTGGTAATAGACCTCGGTAAGGGTAAGGCTTTCACGGGGGAAAGGTTTGCGGTGCTTAAGGAAGGAAAAAAGGTCGTCCACCCCGTAACGGGTGAAGTGCTCGGCAGTGTAGAGGAACCCGTAGGTGAGATTGAGGTCGTCGAGGTAAAGGATAAGTTCTCGGTTGCGAGAATTATCCGGGACGAAGGTATAGAAAGGGGACAGAAGGTAAAGCTCTCTGTGAAAGAGGTGTGCTACGAGGGTAGTGAGGAGGGATACTTCAAGGTAAGCTCCTATGTGGATAACCTGAAAAAGGGTAAGAATTGTCCCTACGTGGTTAAAGAGTTTCAGGACGGTTTCGGTGTGGAGCTGAAGGGTAAGGCAGTAGCCTTCTTTGAAAAGCCCATAGTCGTTCAAACCCAGCCTTATGCAAGAGAACCTGAAGAGTTTAGAGTCAGAGCACGCTTCGTCATGTCCCTACCCTCCCTTCCCCTTTCTGCGGACGCTTGCAATCTGACCGGGAAAGACAAGGACTACTTAGCGGTTCTGTTCGAAAATCGGGTTGTATTTTACGAGATACTTCCGAAGGAAGTTGTTGAATACGCAACCCTGAGACTCCCTTCCGGTTATGCGGTAAACCTCCAGTGTGCACCTTTGGAGAGCGATAAGGACGTGGTTCTCATCAACATGGTCTCCGGAACGGAGGCAAGCTCAATTCTGGTGAAGTTCGTCGGAGGTAGTCCCGTAATAGTCAGAGAGAACATACCCTTCATGATGGTGGTTCTCGATAAGGAGAAAGCCCACGATACCTTCGTAGGACAGAGATTTGACGTTAGAGACCTCTGGGGAGAGGTAAGGAAGCTGGAACTGAGAGGGGACGATGTGGTGGACAAAGGGAACTTTGATGTTCCGACTGAATTCAGAGCAGACTCTGCGGTAGCCCTCGGAGACCTGCTTGCCTTCACGGATAGGGACGGATACCTGAGGGTTTACAAAGGAGAAGACCTTATCCTATCCCAACCTGAGTTTGACGGCTCTTACACGACCGCTGAGCTTCCTGGTGTTTACGAGGATGAGGATAAATACACCTTCAACGTCAGGCACTTTACCGCTCAGGTAGCAAAGAGAGCCTACCTGGGAGCTGTTAGGAACGTCAGAAGCCCCATTTACAGGTTCTTGGACGTAACCAAGTTCTCCGAAGGAGAGCTTTACCTTATAGTGATAGACAAGAAAGGTATAGCCCACCTTAAAAAGCTAATAGGAAAAAGATTTGAGGAAGCCATTCAGTCTGTCGTCAGGACGAGGTCGGGAAGGCTGTTCGTGATAACCGGAAGGACGGGAACCCTGCCCCTCCAGAACAGGGGAGACCTCTTTGAGGTTGAGATAGAACCCCTCTAAGGGGTCTTTGTAAGAGCAAGTTTGAACACCTCGTCCAAGTGATTTACGAAGTGAAGTTTCATCTTGTCCCTAACATACTCCGGTAAGTCCTCCAGCACCTCGTCCTTGTTCTTCTCCGGGAGTATTACCTCGTAAATCTCCGCCCTCTTGGCAGCGAGTATCTTCTCCTTAAGCCCACCGACCGGAAGAACCCTTCCCCTCAAAGTAATCTCCCCGGTCATGGCTATGTCCATTCTCACGGGAATGTCCGTAAAGAGCGATATAAGAGCGGTCGCTATTGCAACCCCTGCGGAGGGTCCGTCCTTGGGAACAGCCCCTTCGGGAACGTGTATGTGTATGTCCACGTTGGGGAATACATCCGGGTCTATGCCGTAGGTCTCCGCATTCGCCCTTATGTAAGAGAGCGCCGCCTGAGCGGACTCCTTCATTATGTCCCCGAGCGAACCGGTCAGTAGCAGTCCCCCTTTCCCCTTCATCTTGGTCGCTTCTATGAACATTATCTCTCCGCCCACCTCGGTCCAAGCCAGACCGGTGGCTATACCCACGAGAGGCTCCTTCTCCTTTTCAGGCTTGTATCGGGGAACGCCGAGGAACTTCCTTATGTCCTCTTTCGTTATCCTGAAGGGTCCCTCCTCACCCTTGAGCTTCTTTACAGCAATCTTTCTGAGAACTGAGGATATCTGTCTTTGAAGGTTTCTAACACCCGCTTCGCGGGTATATCCCCTTATTATTTCAAGGATAGCCTCATCCTCAAACTGAACCTCCTCCTCCTTGAGTCCGTGGAGGGGAATTAGCTTGGGGAGAAGGTGCTTCTGAGCTATAAAGAGCTTTTCCTCTTCCGAGTATCCCGAGAGCTGTATAAGCTCCATACGGTCCAGAAGGGGTGTGGGTATGGTGTCCATTCTGTTTCCCGTGCAGATGAATATCACCTCGGAGAGGTCGAAGGGGAGACCGATGTATAGGTCCGTAAAGTTCTTGTTCTGCTCGGGGTCGAGCACCTCTAAGAGTGCGGCAGCGGGGTCTCCCTGAAAGGACATAGCGAGCTTGTCTATCTCGTCGAGCATTATGAGGGGGTTCTTCGTTCCCGCCTGCTTTATCGCTTGAATTATCCTGCCCGGCATCGCTCCTACGTAGGTTCTTCTGTGTCCCCTTATCTCCGCCTCGTCCCTTATGCCTCCGAGAGCTATCCTGACGAACTTCCTCCCGAGCGCCTGAGCTATGGACTTGCCGAGGGATGTCTTTCCCACACCCGGTGGTCCCACGAAGGCAAGTATCTGCGCCGTTGACTCTCCCCCCTGAGTTAGCTTCCTGACCGCAAGGTATTCGATTATCCTGTCCTTTACCTTCTCGAGGTCGTAGTGGTCCCTGTCGAGTATCTCCCTTGCCCTGTCGAGGTCGTAGTTGTCCTCAGTTCTTGCGTTCCACGGGAGTTCGAGAACCCAGTCAAGCCATGTCCTTATTACTCCCGCTTCCGCGGAGTCGGGATGCAGTCGCTCGAGCCTCTTTATCTGTTTCTCAATTTCCTTCTTGGTTTGCTCGTCGAGCTTAAGCTCCTCTAACTTTTTCCTGTATTCCTCAATCTCCGCCCTTCTGTCGTCCGCCTCCCCGAGTTCTTCCTGTATGGCTCTGAGTTGTTGTCTGAGGAAGTATTCCCTCTGCTCCTTCTCTATCTGCTCCCTCGCCTGGGTGCTTATTTGCTGCTTTACCTCTAAAAGACCCACTTCGTTGAGGAGGAATTGGTGAACTTTCCTGAGCCTCTCTCTGGGGTCTATGGTCTCGAGTATCTCTTGGGCTTCCTTTGACTTCATCTCGAGGATTGAAGCTATGAGGTCTGCGAGCTTCCCGGGGTCTTCAATCTCCCTTATTATCATCACCACGTCCGGTATTACCTGCTTGCCGAGGGATATTGCCTTGTCGAGTAGCTCCTTTACGGATTTCATAAGTGCCTTGTCTTCTACCGTAAGGTCCTTCTCATCTATTTCCTTCTCCTCTACGGGTTCAACAAGGGCTTCGTAGTGGTCCTCCTTAAACCTGAGTTCCTTCAAAATACCCCTTCTTATGCCCTGAACGAGAACCTTTATCCTGTTCTCCTCTATGGGAACTACCCTGATAATGTGGGCTATAACCCCCACCTTGTATATGTCCTCTTCCTTGGGTTCTTCTATGTCCTTTTCCTTCTGAAGGGTTAGGAATATGAGTTTGTCCCTCTTGGAGGCTTCCTCCACCGCCTTTATGGAAAAGTTTCTCCCCACGAACAGGGGCAAGACCATTGTGGGAAATATGACTATGTCCCTGAGAGGCATAAGGGGATACTCTCTGGGTGTGTCGGGAACTTCCGGGACTTGCATTATATCCGGTGTCACCGCTTTCCTCCTCTTGGCTTAAGTATATTATATTTTTCTTATGCCCAGGATAACCGTTAACGGAGAGGAGAAAGTCATAGAAAGGGAACTGAGCGTGATGGAACTCCTCGAGGAGATGAACATAAAGTTCAGAGAGGTAGGGCTTGCGGTTGCAATAAATGAGGAGGTCGTTCCCAAATCCCAATACACCACCCGCAAGGTCAAAGAGGGGGACAAGGTGGAGATAGTCCAGCTCGTAGGCGGTGGGTAATGAGGGTCAAGCTCCTTCCTCACTACAAGGTAGAAGACTGGGAACAGTGGGAAGGTAGATGGGAGCTGATAGAGGGAATTCCCTACGCTATGTCCCCCTTGCCTACACCTAAGCATCAGCTCGTACCCACCAACATCTGCAGATATCTTTCCGAGGAGCTTGAGGAGTGTGAAAATTGCATCTGTCTCATATCAATAGACTGGCAGGTTTCGGAAGATACGGTCTTAGAACCTGATAACCTAATTGTGTGCTCGGAGGACCTGGATAGGGACTTGCTCTCTCAAAAGAGGCTCTACTTCCCGCCGACCGTAATTTTTGAAGTGCTTTCACCCTCTACGAAAGAAAAGGACACAATTGCCAAGTTTGAGATATACGAGCGGGAAGGGGTCAAATACTACGTTATAGTTGACCCGGAAGAGGAGAAAGTTCAGCTCTACGAGCTGGAGGGGGATATATACAACCTGAAAGGTGAGTTTGTAAAGGAAGGAGTCCTTAACTTTGACCTTGGATATTGCAGAGCTAAATTAGATATTTCTAAACTCTGGAGGTGAGAAGATGACCGACTACGAGAAACTCCTGCAAGAGGACCCCTTTGAGATAGCGGGCAGGCGCTTCAGGTCAAGGCTTATAATCGGCTCTGGTAAGTTCAAGAGCTTTCAGGAAAACAAGGAGGTCCTTGAGGCTTCCGGAGCGGAGATAATAACCGTTGCGGTCAGAAGGGTAAACATAACGGACCCCACCAAGGAAAACCTCCTCGACTACATAGACCCCAAGAAGTATCTGATACTTCCAAATACCGCGGGATGCTACACCGCAGAGGAAGCTATAAAGACAGCAATGCTGGCGAGGGAGGCAACGGGAATAAACTGGATAAAACTGGAGGTTATAGGAGACCAGAAAACGCTCCTGCCCGACATGGAACAGACATACGAGGCGGCAAAGGTTCTCGTAAAGGAAGGCTTTATAGTTCTTCCCTACATATTTGACGACCCCGTCTTTGCTAAGAAGTTTGAGGATATAGGCTGTGCGGCTGTAATGCCCCTCGCGGCACCCATAGGTTCAGGTCTCGGACTTCAGAATCCTTACAACATAATGTTCATAAAGGAAGCGGTCTCCGTTCCCGTCATAGTTGATGCGGGTATAGGTAGTGCCGCGGACATACCTCCCGTTATGGAACTGGGAGTGGACGCCATACTTACCAACACAGCCCTTGCAGAAGCCAAGGACCCCATAAAGATGGCTGTCGCCATGAAGTATGCAACCGTAGCGGGAAGGCTCTCCTACCTTGCGGGAAGGATGCCAAAGAGAACCTACGCGGTGCCTTCCTCACCCACGAAGGGGGTTCCCTTCAAGTCCTGACCTGCTTTATGCCATAAAAGACCGCTTACGCGGTGAGTTAGAATAGCCTTCATGAGAGATGTTGTGGTTATAGGCTCGGGAATATCGGGGCTTTCCACCGCTTTCAGATTAAAAAAACTCGGCTACGATGTAGTGGTTTACGAAAAGGACGACGAGATAGGGGGAAACATAAAGACCCTTTCCGAAAAGGGATACACCTTTGAGCTTGGTCCCCAGACCGTCCTGGCTGATGAGGAGGTCTTTGAGTTCTTTGAAGAGGTTGGGATAAAACCCCAAACCGCTTCCCCTTCTGCAAAATACAGGTTTATATACAAGAGGGGCAGGCTCATTCCCCTCCCGATGAGTCCCCTATCTTTCCTAACTTCCCCTCTCCTTTCCTTTGGGGCTAAGCTCAGAGTTCTCAGGGAGCCTTGGGCACCCCCACCCGTTAAAAATGAGGAGAGCGTGGCTGATTTCGTTCGCAGGAGGCTCGGGCAGGAGTTCTTAGATTACATAGTCGCACCCTTCATTTCAGGAGTTTACGCGGGAGACCCGGAAAAGCTCTCCGTAAAGTATGCCACCAGAAAGGTCTATCAGCTTGAGCAGGAATTTGGCTCCCTTCTGAAGGGAGCTATGAAAAAGAAGGCTCTCGGACCGAAGGGAAAGCTCATATCCTTTGAGGGAGGACTTCGCACCCTGATAGACACCCTTGCAAAGGACTTGGAGGTGAAGACCGAGAATGTAGTGCTGAGGATAAGAAAAAAGGAGGATAGGTTTGTCCTCGATACACGAGAAGGTAAGGTAGAGACCAAAGCTCTCGTGGTTTCCTCACCAGCCTACACAGCTTCTTACCTCCTCAAAGACCTCTCCTGGAGTGCATCTTTGGAGTTTGACAAGATAGACTATGTCCCCGTCGTGGTCGTGAATGTGGGCGTAAAATCTGCAAGCATTCCCGAGGGCTTCGGAGTTCTCGTTCCGAGGAAGGAAGGCAAGAGAATTCTCGGAGTTATATTCGCCTCCAAGCTCTTCTCGGGCAAGGCACCCGAGGGAAAGGAACTTCTTACCGTTTACTTGGGAGGTGCCACCGACAGAGAGGTGATAGAACTTCCCGATGAGGAAATATCCGAGCTTGTGGAGAGGGAGCTAAAGGAGGTTCTCGGTGTTCGAGATATAGATTTCATTCACGTGAAGAAGTGGAAAAGAGCCATACCTCAATACACCCTCGGATACGGGAAGTATTTAGAGCTTGCGAAGGAGATGGAAGAGATACACAAAGGGCTATTCTTAACGGGCAACTACCTGAGCGGTATATCGGTTGCGGACTGCATAAGGTTTTCCAAAGAGACCGTCAGAAAGGTGGAGGAGTTTTTCAAGGCTTCCTCACAGTAAAATTTCCCTATGGGAACGCTTACACAACTCGCAAAGGAATTCTACATAAACGAGATAAACGACTACAACCTATACACCAAGCTCGCCCAGAAAGCAAAAGACGAAGAACTCCGTAAAGCTCTCGTTCACATAGCCAACATGGAAAAGGGGCACGCCCGCTTCTGGAAAGAATTTTTAAAAAGGAGAGGAGAAGATATCCCGAAGGAAAGGAGAACCCTGTTCCAGAGCTTTGTCCTCTTTCTCGGGAACTTCATAAATCCTATGCTCCTCGTGTCCCTCCTTGAGCTGGGGGAGGCAAACGCCTACACCCAATACTACCGCTTCCTGAAAGACAAAAAGGAGGAGCTTTCCCCCGAGGAGGTTCAAAGGCTCAAGTCCATAATCCTCGACGAGCTTTCCCACGAGAGCACCTTCAGGGAAAAGGTTGAGGAACTCGGTCTTTCCAACATAAGGGACATGGTCTTAGGAATGAACGACGGACTCGTGGAGCTTCTCGGAGTCGTTGCGGGATTATCTGCGGTTTACAGGCACGAACCCACCCTCGTGGGAGCAAGTGCGGTGGTAGTGGGCATGGCAGGTGCCATATCTATGGGAGTAGGAGCCTTTATCTCGGTGCGCTCCCAGAGGCAGGTAAACGAAGCCATAAGGGAAAAAGAAGGGATAATAGCGGAGGTTTCAGGAAAAAGACCGCCTTCGGCGGTGGATAAGGAAGAGAACGAAGTTCGCTCCGCTCTGTTTACGGGACTTTCCTACCTTCTCGGCGTAGTTTTTCCCGTAAGCCCTTACTTTATCCTCGATGACTCTCTGAAGGCTCTGGCACTCTCCCTTCTACTTGCTTTTCTCGTTCTTTCCTTCGTGGCTTCCTTTATAGCCATAGCCTCGGGGATTTCACTGAGGAAAAAGGTTCTTGAGATGGTTCTTTCCGCAGGATTTGCGGCATTAGCCAGCTTCCTTATAGGGAGTGCGGTCAAGAAGTTTTTCGGTTTAGAGGTAGGACATTAATAAAAAGGGAGGAGGCATGGCGAGGAACCTCCTCCAAAAAGGGCTATACCCTCCTCCATATACCCATCATTCCTATGTCTTCATGACCGAGTATGTGGCAGTGGAAAACCGTGTCCCCCGTAAAATCTAAAACGGGCACGAGCATGGTAACCGAACCCATCGGGGGAACATTTATGGTGTCCTTGAACCCGTTTATAGTGGAGTAAAGCTGAGCGTAAGCTCTATTACCCCCGCTTATGCTGAGAATTACCGCTCCGTCCGTGTGGTGATGCCAGGGGTGGTCCATCATAGTCTGGTTTACGACGGTCCAGACCTCGTAGGTTCCGACGGGAGACTCAAGGATGTAAGGGTTAAAGTCAAAAACCTGCCTATTTATAGCTCCCCTTCCCCTGACGAAGTTTAGGGTCATACGAACCCTTCTGAGACCGCTCAAGTCCATCTGCCGTAGGCTCTGCACCCAACGGGCTTCCTCCGAGTTTATACTCTGGGGTATGTAGTCGTTGGTTTGAGCACCGCTGTATTCCACAGTCAGGAGGGTAACCGTTCCACCACCGTTTATGGGCTGGGAGAGGAGTCTGTATGTGCCGGGTGTCTGGTCCGCTTTGACGAGAATGTCTATCCTCTCGCCGGGGGACATTATTATCTCCGTTAGAGGGACGGGTCTGTCTAATAGGTTGTTGTCGGTTCCCACTAAATACATGGTGTGGTTTTCTAAGGTTAGCCTGTAATATCTGTAAACGCTTGCGTTGAGTATTCTCCACCTCTGAACCTGTCCGGGCTGAATGGTGAGCACCGGGTTAACCTGTCCGTTGACCATAACTATGTCCCCGAGAATTCTCATGTAATCTTGTCTGCTCCAAGCGGTAGGCTCTCCGTTGGCTACGCTTATGTCGGTGAGTATCATTATGTGCTCTTCGTAGTTTTGAAGCCCAGGGGTGTCGTCCTCAACTATCAAGGCTCCCCCCGCCAACCCCCTCCAGAACTGCTCACCCACCGTTCCGTGATAGTGGGGGTGGTAGAACCCCATCATTCCTCCCCACTGTTTTGATAGGTCAAGCTCAAAGAGAAAACTGTCCCCGGAGTTGAAGTGCAAAAAGATATTGTCCGCATTCCCTGCAGGCGAGACGTGCCACCCGTGAGTATGTAGGTTAGTTATGCTCATGTCCTTTCCTAAGATGTTTGTCCCGATGCTGGCAGGAATGTTGTTAACGAAGTTTATCCTCAGGAGGTCTCCGCTCTTTACCCTTATGGTGGGGTTCGGGTATGAGCCGTTGTAGGTGAGCATGTTTACCTGCGTTCCGTTGATGTTTATCACCGCAGGCTGAACCGTTATGGTCGCCTCGACGAGGTTTCCGCTTCTGGTAAGGGGTAGAAGGGGCGGGTCCGAGAAGGGTGCTCCCGGTGGAGGGTTGGAATTACCGCCACCTCCACCTCCCATCATCATACCGCTGAGGCTCACTGCTGGGGTTGAACCCCCACCGCAGGACTGAACGAAACCTGCTAACGCTCCCGCGCCCATTAGGGTCAGGAACTCTCTTCTGCTTACGCCGCTCATCTCGCTTCCCCCCAAAGGTTTCTGAAAAGAATTTTTACCTGCATGTGGGTAGCTTTTTATAAAAATTCCTTAGAGGGTTTTAAAATGTAAAAATCTGCGAATATTCTTATTAGTTCATAAACTTTGGAACTCAATAATTACCGCCGAAGGCGGTCTTTCAAGGCTTTAATTAAAAATTCTTTATGCATATTAAAGGGTGATTAATATCCGCTGGTAAAATTGTTCTGATGGAGAAGCTGATAGAGAAGGCAAAGGTTCTTCAGGAGGCTCTGCCTTACATAAGGGACTTTCACGGTAAGGTTTTCGTAGTCAAATACGGCGGTTCCGCCATGACCAAGGAGCATCTTAGGGAGTCTTTCGCCAAGGATGTGGTTCTGCTCAAGTATGTGGGTATAAATGTGGTTATAGTTCACGGCGGTGGTCCCCAGATAAGCATGACTCTTGAGAGGTTCGGTATCAAGCCTAAGTTCGTGGGGGGTATGAGGAAAACGGACGAGGAGACTATGCACGTGGTTGAGATGGTTCTTTCTGGAGATGTGAACAAGGACATAGTCGCTCTCATAAACCAACACAGCGGTGATAAGGTTTATGCGGTGGGTATATCGGGTAGGGACGGGAGGCTCTTGATGGCGAAGAAGCTGGATAAGGAGAAGTATTTTAGAGAACTTGGGCTTCCTGTTCCGGATGAGGATGTGGGCTATGTGGGGGAGGTGGTTGATGTTAACGGTGAGCTTATAGTCTCTCTGATAGAGAGGAACTTTATTCCCGTGATAGCTCCAGTGGGTGTGGGTGAAGGAGGGGAGGCTTACAACGTTAATGCGGATGTTGCGGCGGCGGAGATAGCCAAGGCTCTGAGGGCGGAAAAGCTTATATTCCTGACGGACACGGAGGGTGTAAAGGACGGGAAAGGGAGGCTCATATCTTCCCTGAGCGGTGAGGAGGCTAAGAGGCTTATAGAAAAAGGTGTTATAAGAGAGGGTATGATACCGAAGGTGCGCTCCGCTCTGAAGGCTATGGAAGCTGGGGTCAGAAAGGTTCACATAATAGACGGTAGGGTTCAGCACTCCCTGCTTTTGGAGGTCTTTACCGAGAGTGGTATAGGGACGGAGATAGTGGGGTGAGTAATACTCTCAACACACTTGACATCCGCCGAGGGTGAGCTGTTTTATACGGACCGTGGGTTGAGCGTCCGTTACGGGCACGCCCTGACCGTCCTTACCACAGGTTCCTATGGACCACCCTAAATCGTTTCCGACTGCATCTATGTCTTGTAAGGCTTTCGGACCGTTCCCTATCAGGGTTGCACCCCTTATGGGGTATGTTATTTCCCCATTCTCTATCATGTATCCTTCCATAACCTCAAAGACGAAGTCTCCCGTTACGGTGTTAACCTCGCCTCCTCCCATCTTGACCACATACACTCCCTTTTTTGTGTCCCTTATTATGTTTTCCGGGTCGTCTTTGCCTTTGTCTATGAAGGTGTTGGTCATTCTCACCATGGGGATATGGGCATAACTCTGTCTTCTTCCATTTCCTGTGGATTGTCTGCCTTCCTTCATAGCTCTTAGCCTGTCATACATGTATCCCACAAGGTAGCCGTCTTTTATCAAAACCTTTCTCTGGGCAGGAACGCCCTCGTCGTCGATAGAGAAGGAGCCGTTGTGCTCGGGTAGGGTTGCGTCGTCTATGACGGTAACGAGTTCGCTGGCAACCTTTTCACCCAGCTTTCCCGCATATACCGACAGACCCTTTTGAACGAGGTCTGCCTCCAGACCGTGCCCTACCGCTTCATGTATCATCGTCCCGCCCGCTTGGGAGGATAGGACTACCGTAAACTGTCCCGCGGGAGCGGGTTTTGCGGTTAGCATAAGGAGTGCTCTTTCCGCCGCTTTCTGGGCTATGAGTTCAGGTGGGGTGTGCTCGAAGACCTCAAAACCCTTTCTCCCTCCGAGGGACTCGTATCCTCTCTGAAGAACTTCGCCGTCGCTTGCCACCACCTCTACAAAAAATACCACTCTCTTTTGAATGTCCTCCGCCGTCTCTCCGAGGCTGTTGACCACAAGAATTTCCCTCGTCTTGTCCATAAGAACCGACAAGACCTGCCTTATCCTGTCCCCGTAGCTTCTGGCTTTTTCCTCTGCTCTCTTGAGGATTTCTGTTCTGTATTTGAGGTCAACGCTGTCGGGGTCTATCAGGGTGGGGGTCCAGCCCTCTATGTGTTTGAGACCTATGGCAACGGGTCCGAAACCTTCTCCCCTTGCAAGGGTCTTTGCAAGCTCTAAGAGGTTTTCAAAGGTGGGTTCCGTTGTATATCCGTAAAAGGTCTTTCCGTTCTTTATGAGTCTTATACCGACGCCTTCGTCGTATCCGTGGGAAACCTTTCCCAGCTTTTTATCTTCAAGTTCGAACCTCGTAGTTCTGGAACGCTCGTAGAATATTTCTCCGTATTCTCCCCCCTGCGATAGGAGATTGGAGAGGATTATTCCTGCCTTGTCCTTTATGAGTTCCTTAACCTCGTTTATTGATTGTCCCACCATCTTCTTCCTCCTGAGCTTACCTTTTAATGATACTCAAAAGTTAAGTTCCTCAAAGCTCGACTCCCCTATAATCTCGAGGTCCTTTACGTGCTTCTTCATACCTTCCACTATTTTTATGAGTTCGTCGAACCTGTCGGGGGAGGCTATGATGTCCACTACACCTTCTCCCTTCTTGCGGGTTCTGGTTAGGGCTATGCGGTCCAAACCGTCTATGAGAGAGTTGAAAAAACCTACCTCGCTTATGGGCATGCGAACGGTGAGAATTCTTGCCTTTATCTCACTTCTTTTTGCGTTCATACTTGACCACCTTGGCGTTGAAGAGTTCCATGACCTTTAAAACAGGCTCGGGGAGTTCTCCTTCTCCTCTTTTTTTTTCCGCACCTCAAACTCTATCTCGGGGATTTTCTTTTGGAGGTTTTCAAACTCCTTCTTGAATGGAGAGTATGTGTCCTGGTCCATTATGAAAACGACCTTTCCGTCCCTCTCTTCCTTTTGGGCTGTCTCTAAGGCTTTCAGAGCAAGGGGTGTGAGAAGTTCCTTGAGCTTGTCTTCTATCTTCTCTTCGCTCTTGTGTTCTTTCTCAGGGGTGTCTTGGGTGGGTTGGGTTTCGGGCACAGCCATTCCCGCTTTTAGGGCTTGGGATATGGGGAGTATGTCCTTTATTATGGTGCTTTTTACTATTGCCAGCTCGAAGGCTCTGAGGATAGGTCTTGTTCTCGCTTCCACCCTGCCTCTCGTGAGTAGGTTCTCGAGGTATAGGAGGGCTTCGAGGGGGTGTTGTGCAAGCTCTTTGTAAAGTTCTGGGTTTTCTACCACGCCGGAGGCGTCCTTCAAACTCTTAACGAGGATTGCGTTTCTTACTTCTTCTTCGAGAAGGTCCCAGAACTTGGAGAGGTTGTATCCCCTGTAATACATGTCCCGCAGGGTCCTTATTGCTTCCTCAACCTTTGAATTCAGGAGAAGTTTTATAAAGTCTCTTACCTTTTCCGCACTCAGTATCCCGAGGAAGTTTTCAACTACCTCATGGGTGATTTTCCCGTCCCCGAATACGCTTGCCTGGTCCAGGAGAGAGGCTGCGTCCCTCATGCATCCTTCGGAGGCTTTGGCTATGCTCTTGAGAGCTTGTTCTTCATACTCTATGCCTTCTTGGGAGCATATATTTTTCAGATACGCGACTACCTTCTCTTCGTTTACTCTGCTGAAGATTATTCTCTGACATCTTGAGAGTATGGTAGGTATTATTTTCTCGTATTCTGTGGTGCAGAGGATAAAGACCGTTCTGGGGGGAGGCTCTTCGAGGGTTTTGAGCAGGGCGTTGAAGGCTTCCTTCGTGAGCATGTGGGCTTCGTCTATTATATAGACCTTAAACTTTCCCTTTATGGGGGTGTAGGATACCGCTTCCTTTATAGCTCTAATGTCATCTATTCCCCTGTTGGAGGCTGCGTCCATCTCTATCAGGTCGGGAAAGCTTCCCCTGTCTATCTCGAGGCAGTTTTCGCACTCTCCGCAGGGTTCACCTTCTTTTGGGTTTAGGCAGTTGAGGGCTTTGGCGAGAATTCTCGCTATGGTGGTCTTTCCGACACCTCTGGGTCCGGCAAATAGATAGGCGTGGGAAACCTTGCCGTTCTTTACCGCATTTTGCAGGACTTTAACGGGAACTTCCTGACCTACGACCTCCCTAAAGAAGCGGGGTCTATACTTTCTTGCAAAGGGAACATACATCAGTGTCCCCTACCCTCCATCTTGTCTATCTGGTCCTCCAAGAAGGCGAGCACGAGGGGTGTCTGCTTTTTTATGTCCTCGTCGCTTATGTCCTCGTCTTTGAGTTCCTCGACGAGAGTTACTGCGAGCGTAAGAAGTTCTTTATAGAACTCCTTCGGAGTTAGCTTTCCTTCCTTCCTTTCTACTTTGAGGGCTTCGAGTTTGGACTTCAGACCTTGCGATGACATGGGACCTCCTTGGAGGTTTTTTTAGACCCCGCACCCGAGACGGCGGGCTTACCCTTGCTCCCTTTCGGGCCTGGGGGGGTTCACCCTGTCCCGTTGCGGGGCTTCTTATAAATATAGCTCAGCATTCGCACTCTTTCACACCGAATTTCCTGTATAGGGAGACCACAGGACACCAGTTTGTAAAGGCGGACTGTATCTGGTTCAGAGCCATAAAGACCACAAAGGCTTTCCAGAACAGTCCCACGTTGGATCCGAGCAGTCCGAAGAAAAACACCACCAGGAGCATCACACCCGAGGTCAGTCTCAACAGCCTGTCCATAGTCATGGTTCACACCTCCTTCAGTTTATTAGAATATTCTAATATTCTTAAGTTCTCTGACAAGTCTTCCGGGAGGTTATATATTTAAAAGAACTAAAACTTAAAGACAGGGAGAACAGCCATGACTGTCCTTAACCTCAAGGAAATATTTGAAAAGGAAGAAGTTTTCGAAAACAGGTATGTGATAAAACCCGAGGACCTCTCCTTCCCTGCCGACCTCGGGGAGATAAGGGAACCTGTGGAGGTTTTCCTCAGAATAACTAAGGACAAAAACGGCTATAGGGTATTTATGAACATACTTGGAAATGTGGAACTCGAGTGTAGCAGGTGCTTGGAGTTGTTCGACAAGGACATATCCCAGGAAAAGGAGAAGCACTTGGAGTATTACCCCAAGGAGGACCATCTTTCCCTATCTCCCGAGGACCTTGAAGTTTCTTTCATGGAGGAGCCGGACATACTGAACCTCGAGGACCTCGTCAGGGAGGAGATAATACTGAGCGTTCCTATGAAGCCTCTTTGCAGTCCCCACTGCACGGGGGTTCACCACCCCGCTCTGGTTCTTGAGGAAGAGAGCAAACCCGTTGACCCCAGATTTGCTATACTAAAAGACTTGCTCACCAAGTAGGAGGTCGATAATGGCGGTTCCGAAGGCGAAAACTTCCAAGTGGAGGAGAAATCAGAGAAGGTCTCAGAACTTCTTTAACAAGTTTAAAAGGAGCATTCCCTCCCTGAGCGAGTGCTCCAACTGCGGCGAGAAGATACTTCCCCACAGGGTCTGTCCCTACTGTGGATATTACAAGGGAAGGGAAGTTATCAGCATAGACTGATGGATAATTACCGTTTCGCTTTAGACTGCAACGGGGGGGATTACGCTCCCCTTGAGATAGTGCGTGGGGGTATTCTGGCTACCAAGGAGCTGGGCTACAAGATATACCTCGTCGGAGATGCTCGGAAGATAGAGCCTATCCTGAAAAAGTCCGGAGAGCTTAACAATCCGCTCCTCGAGGTCGTAGATGCTCCCGAAAATGTTGACTTTCACGAGCCACCTTCTACGGTTTTGAAGAAAAAGAACTCTTCCCTGTTCGTGGGTGCGAAGCTGGTTCATCAGGGCAGGGCGGAGGGGCTTATCTCTGCGGGAAACACGGGTGCTGTTCTTGCGGTGGGTAAGTTCGTGGTGGGAGCTGAAGAGGAGGTGGAGAGACCTGCAATAGCGGTAGCTCTCCCAAACCCGAAGGGTAAAACCGTCCTTATAGATGTGGGTGCTAACGTGGACTCCAAACCCAAACATCTGGTTCAGTTTGCGGTTATAGGGCACACATACGCTCAGGAAATACTGGGCGTTTCCGACCCGAGGGTCGGTCTGTTGAGCATAGGAGAGGAGGAGGGCAAGGGGAACGAACTCGTTAAGGAGACCTATCCGCTATTAAAACAGACTCTGCTCAACTTTAAAGGTAATGCGGAAGGAAGGGACATATATGCCGGGACCTTTGACGTTATAGTGTGCGACGGCTTCGTGGGGAACGTTATTCTCAAGGCGAGTGAGAGCCTCGGCTTTGCGGTCGTTCAGATGATAAAGGAGGAAATTAAAAAGAGTCTCCTTGCAAAGCTCGGAGCTGTTTTGCTCATGCCCGCTCTGAACAGGTTTAAGAAGAAGGCAGACTTTGCGGAATACGGCGGGATACCTCTGCTGGGGGCTAAAAAGCCTGTGATAATAACTCACGGAAAGGCTAACGCAAAGGCTATAAAGAACGCAATAAAGGTAGCGGGTGAGTTTTTGAACCACGACTTTAATAAAAAACTTGTTGAAAATATAAGGAAGTTTATCCCTCAAGAGGTGAAGGTCTGAATGGGAACTAAGATAGCGGGAACTGGTATATACCTTCCCAAAGAAGTCCTTACGAACTTTGACCTCGAGAAGATGGTGGAAACCTCCGACGAGTGGATTACCACGAGAACGGGTATAAAGGAGAGGAGGATAGCCAAAGAGGAAAGCGTAGTTGAGATGGCTAAGGAGGCTTCCCTTCAGGCTCTCGAGGGGGCGGGTGTTGATGCTAAGGATATAGATGTGGTCATAGTTGCCACTTTGACCCCGGACAAAAGGTTCCCTTCAACAGCCTGCCTCCTTCAGGCTCAGCTCGGTATAGACAAGGCTTATGCCTTCGACCTTTCCGCTGCCTGTAGCGGTTTCCTCTACGCTTTGGAGGTGGCGGACGGGCTTCTAAGGTCGGGGAAAGCTGAGAAAGTTCTCGTCGTGGGTGTGGAGAAGCTTTCGGAGATAGTGGATTGGTCCGACAGGAGCACCTGCGTTCTATTCGGGGACGGTGCGGGTGCGGTGGTTCTTGAGAGGTCAGAGGAAGAGAGCGACATTCTTGCCTCTAAGATGTATTCGGACGGTTCCCTCTGGGACATACTGTATGCGGATAAGTGCGGATACATAAGAATGAAGGGAAGGGAGCTTTTTAAGGTGGCGGTCAGGAACATGGAGGAGGCGTGCAGGGAGGTTCTCAAAGGCGCAGGTGTATCCCCGGAGGAGATTTCCCTCGTGATACCCCATCAGGCTAACGTGAGGATTATCAACTCCCTTGCGGACAAGCTGGAAATTCCGAGGGACAAGGTTTTCGTGAACATAGATAGATACGGAAACACCTCTGCTGCCTCAATTCCCATAGCCCTTCACGAAGCGATTGAGGAAGGGAAGCTGAAGAGAGGAGATTTAGTTTTAATGACTGCCATGGGCGGTGGACTCACTTGGGGTGCTCTCCTGCTCAGGTATTAACCTTCTCTCTATCTCTTTCCAGTCCGTCGTGGGAGACTCGCAGGCAAACTTCCTGCAAAGGTAGTAGGTGGTTTTATTCTCCACGGGCTTTAGTGATGCTATGTGCTCGCTAAGCTCGGAGAGGGCTTTCTCTTTAACCGCAAATACTCCCTCGGGAAGGAAGTGTCTCTGGAGTTTTGTCAAGTTATCCTTTGCCTCCTCCTGCGAGCCGGGGACCGCTATAAGCTCGAAGGTTCCTTCAACGAGGAGGTCGAGTGCCATGAGCGAGAAGGTGTGTGCGGAGGGGAAGGACTGGATTACCTGAGAGAAAGCCATCAGCGTCTGATAGGACTTCCTTTCGTAGTTCTGGTCTCCCAGAAGGCGGGCGAGCCTGACGAGGTTGTATGCCATCACCGAGTTTCCCGAAGGCGTTGCACCGTCGTATATCTCCTTTTTCCTGACGAGGACCTTTTCTCCGAAGTCGGGGGTTTGGAAGAAGCCGAGGTTCTCCTCGTCCCAGAAGTGCTTGAGGGCTGTGTCCACAAGCTCCTTTGCCTTTGCGATGTATTTGCTTTCAAGGGTGGCAAAGTATAGCTCCGTGAGTCCCCATACGAGGTAGGCGTAGTCTTCAAGGAAACCGGTTATACTCGCTTCACCGTCCTTGTAGCGGTGCAGAAGTTTCCCCTCCTCGTTGAGCATTTTTTCAAGGATAAAATCAGCACACCGCGAAGCGGTCTCTACAAAATCCCTCCTTCCTAAGGCTAATCCTGCCTTTGCAAATCCCGCTATAGCTAAACCGTTCCAGTCGGTCAAGACCTTGTCGTCTCTGAGGGGTCTTAACCTCTCCTCCCTTTTCTTGAAGAGCTTGTTTCTAATCTCCTCCAGTTTCTGCTTCAGGATGTCCGTTTCCATTCCGAGCTGATGGGCGTATTCGCTGAGTTCCTTCTTCATGTGAAGTATGTTTCTTCCCGTCTTCCTGCGGGTTGCCTCTTCGAGGAAGTTTCCCTCTTCTTCTATCCCGAACACCTTCAGGGCTATCTCAAGCTCGTCTGGGGTTAAAGTTTCTTCAAGCTCTTTAAGGGTCCAGGTGTAAAACTTTCCCTCTTCCCCTTCGCTGTCCGCATCCTCCGCGGAGTAGAAGGCTCCTTCGGGAGAGAGCATGTCCCTTTTCAGATACTCCGCTATCTCCTCTACAACTTGGGCGAAAAGTTCTTCCTTCGTGAGCTGGTAGGCTTCCGCGTATGTGAACATCAGCAGAGCGTTGTCGTATAGCATCTTCTCAAAGTGGGGGAGAAGCCACTCCCTGTCGGTGGAATATCTGTGAAAGCCGAACCCTACGTGGTCCCATATACCTCCGAGCCTAATCTTGGTGAGGGTGTGCTTTACGATTTCCAAAGCTTTCTCGTTCCTGGTTCTTTTGTAGTAGCGCATGAGGAACATTAGGTTGTGGGGTATGGGAAACTTAGGCGCGTTCCCGAAGCCTCCGTATATTTCGTCGTAGGTGTTGTAGAGTTCTGCAAATCCTTTGTGGAGAACGGAGCTGTCAAGCTCAGGACCTATGTAGCTTTCGCTCTCGCTCTGGGATAGTGCCTCAAGGACGCTCTGGGCGGTCTGGTTTATCTTCTCTCTGTCCTCCTTCCAAAGCTGGGCAATTCTGAGGAGTATGTCTTTGAGTCCGGGTCTTCCGTAAAGACTTTCCTTCGGAAAGTATGTCCCTGCAAAGAAGGGTTTTTTGTCGGGCGTCATTATTATGGTGAGGGGCCATCCTCCCGAGCCGGTCATCATCTGGCAGACGGTCATGTATATGCTGTCTATGTCGGGTCTCTCTTCCCTGTCAACCTTTATGGGAACATAGTATTCGTTTAGTATCTTCGCTATCTCCTCGTCCTCAAAGCTTTCCTTTTCCATAACGTGGCACCAGTGGCAGGTAGAGTATCCTATGGAGAGGAATATGGGTTTGTCCTCTCTCTTAGCTTTTTCAAAGGCTTCCTCGCTCCAGGGATACCAGTCCACCGGGTTGTAGGCGTGCTGTCTGAGGTAGGGGCTTTTTTCCTTGATAAGTCTGTTGGGCTTTCTTTTCTCCATTCGGAAGAATTTGGGCTTTTTATTCTTGGGTGTGATGAGGAGGGTCATTTAATAAAGTTTTTATGTCCGAAATTATGAGAGCGGTGTTTACCATGCCGGAGCTGTATATGTTCCTTACGTAGTTTTGCTCATCGAGAAGAAATATCTTAAGAACGTGTCTGTATATTCCCGTCCATCTTCCGTCCTCATAGTAGAGCTTTTGAACCCTCTGCCCAAAGTCATTTAGAACAGGCTCTACATCTTTTTCGGAGCTTGCGGTTAGAAAACGCCAGTCGGAGCTGGGATTGAGGAGCTCCCGGAATCTCTTGAGCCTTGGGGGCGTATCCCTTTCTGGGTCAAAGCTAACAGTTATGATAACTACTTTGTTTTTGAGCTCGGGTGATTTGCTCAGAGCCTTGTCAAGCTGGCTGAGTATGAAGGTTGACAGATTGCACCCATACTTATCGGGGCAGTTTGTGTAAATAAAACTTACTACAGCCACCTTATTTTTCTTGAGGTTATAAAGTCGAACAGGTTTACCTTCCTCGTTGAGGAGAATATGATTCTTCACCTCCTTTATATGGGGCAACTGGTATGTCCCCGGCTCAGGGACGGGGAAGGAAGGTATGTAAACACCGGAAGGGTCATAAGCATGCTCCGTATGAATTTTGTATAGAAGATAGTATTCCTCGAAGGGATTTTTTTCTAACTTGGAAGAGTCTTCCCAAAGTTTGTATCCCAATAAAAGGGTAATAAAGAGCAGGGGAGCCAACGCTCCCTTAATCAACCATTGCGGTTTCATTTTCAGGGGCTTCCTTAACAATTCCCTTATAAAAAGCTTCTTGCCCGAACCTCATTATGTGTGGACGACCGAGCTTCTCTTTAAAGAAGTCCACAGTGAAAACGTGAGTCAACTTCCTGCCGTCCCAGCGATACATTTTTAGAAAATGTTCCGCATCGGGCTTGTCCCAGTTGTATAGAAGTGAGGAAGTTATATAAATTCTCCTTCCGTCCCAAGATTGGGAAACCATATTTATTTGAGTTCCTATTTTCTTTCTGTAAATCAGTTTTGCGTTGAACGGGTCTGAAACATCGTAAACCCTGAGCACTCCATCGTATGAGCCCACAAATATAAACCTGTCATCTGAAGATATACTTATGTCCAAAGGTAGGTTCCACTCGTCAGGAGAACCTATATCCGCTATTGGTTTTGCTTCCCAATCTCCTTCTTGTGTTCTGTAAATTATCCATAGCTTGTCAGTTAGCGCGGTAGACGTGAAGGCGTAATAGTGGTTTGGTTTAAGAGCCCATCTTATCTCTAAAGGTGCTCCGGGGACATGAAGTATTTTCTTGGGTTTCATGCGGTGGAAATCCCAGACCACCATGGTGTTGCCGAACATGTGCCCGAAATCTTCATAGACCTTTTTCTCGCCTTTGGGTATGTATTGGGCTATAACTCCTTTGAGGTCCTTCATGTATAGCTTCCAGCCCGTAAAGGAAGAGGTCAACATAGTGTTCAAGTTTGCGTTTACCCTTACGTCGTAGCCGTATCCATCGCCTTTAAAATTTCCCACCTCTTTTGGTAGCCATACTGTCCTTATGTATTCACCTTCGTTTGTATATTCCGCAAGCCCTGTAAATCCACCTCTGTCTTGGACATTTGATAAACCGGTTATAAGCATCCTTCCCGGCAGGGCATAAAAAGTATGAGGACCCACAAGCCCCGTCTTATCCGAAAAGTCTCGTATAACCCTCACTAACCTCGGGTGTTTTGGGTCTGAACCTATATCAAAGATAAATATGTGCGAGTCGTCCAGACCACCGCACCACAGATACCACCTATCGTCCGTAAATCCACAATGATGAGCTTCATGTCTTCCACCGACGGAAACATAGTGAACCACTTTGCCAAAAGTGTCTGACTTAGGATTTACATCTATAACTACGAGTTTATCAGAACCATCGCCTACCTTCGGGTCTCCGAGTGTCCAAACATAAACGTAGTCCTCCTGACCAACTATCTTGGGAAGGTATGGAGATTGACATGTCTCGTCAGCTTTTGCAGTAAAAACATAAGCGATTAAAAAGGTGAGGATAAATACAAGGTGTCGCATGGCACACCTCCCTACCGAACAATCGTTCGGTATTATTAAATTCGTTATGCTTTGGCTTAAGTGCCTATGATAGGGGTCATCAAAGGCTCAGCTCTTCTCAGGCATTTTCTCCACGTATATTGACCTGCTGGGGAATGCGAAAGAGGAACCGTGCTTTTCCACTATCTCCATTATCTTGAGGTTCACGTCCTCCCTTATAGCAAGGTATTCAGACCACTTTGCGGTATTGGTAAAGCAGTATATGAATATGTCCAGGGAACTTTCCCCGAACTCGGTGAAATAAACCATCAACAGCTGGTCCTTAGCTATACCGGGGTGATTTTTCAGCATCTCCCTTATATCTTCCAGTATCTTCACCACCTGCTCCCTGCTGGTGTCGTAGGTTATGCCTATGGTCATCTTTATCCTTCGAACGTTCCTCCTGGAAAAGTTCTCTAAAGGTTGATTTGAAATGTATTGGTTCGGAACCGTTATGTAGCTCTTTTCAAAGCTCCTTATCTTCGTGGTTCTCAGCCCTATGTCCTCCACTATACCTTCTACGCTCCCGATTTTTACCCAGTCCCCTACCTTCATGGACTTGTCCGCCAGGATAGTCAGCCCGCCGAATAAGTTTGCCGCCGTGTCCCTTGCCGCAAGTGCAAAGGCAAGACCACCGAGTCCCAGCGATGCGAGCAGAGCACTGACGTTTATACCCCACTCCTGAAGAACCGCAACCGTTCCGACTACTACAACGAAGGCTTTGGAAATCTTTATGAAGAACCCGCCCACCTCACGGGCAAAATCCTTTCCGAACTTTTCCGCAAACCTGTAAAAGTATTCCTCCAAAGCTCCCACGAGGTTGTAGAAAGCCCAGAAGATAACAAACATTCCAAGCGTTCTGAGAACCTTATAAACCGCTGTATTTTCTACGCCGAGAATTTTGAGAGATATCGCCGCACCGACTATAACGATGATGAAGCTTGCAGGTTTAGAAAATACCCTGAAGATAATGTCATCTATCTTAGTAGCTGTTTTCTTTGTCAGTTTCCTGAGAAACCTCAAAACCACAAATACGAACAGCTTCCTCAGGAATAGAAACAGAAGGAATACGAGCAGAGCCAGAGCTATCTTGTATAGGGGAACGCCTAAAACTATGTAATTCAAGTATTCGTGAAGGTCTTTCAAAACCTGGGAGAACCCCTCCATATCTCTCGAATTATATAATAATCATCATGGAAGGTTATCTGGTGGTGCTTATAACCACGCCGAAGGATAAGGGAGAGGAGATTGCCAGCTTCATAATTGAGAACAAACTCGGTGCCTGCGTGAACGTCGTCCCCGAGGTCAGCTCAATCTACTGGTGGAAAGGCAACATAGAGAGGGATAAGGAAGCCCTTCTTGTAGTAAAGACCTCTTCGAGGTTATTTAAGGACCTTCTTACGAAGGTAAAGGAAATACATCCATACACCGTTCCCGAAATAATAGCCCTGCCTATAGTTGCGGGGAACGAGGACTACCTCAAGTGGATTGAGGACTCCCTTGGATGAGACCGCTCAAGCTCGAGATAGAGGGTTTCACGGTATATAAGAAACCCCAGACTATAGACTTTGAAAAGCTAAACTTCTTCGTAATCCAAGGCAAAACGGGTTCGGGAAAGACCAGCATAGTTGATGCCATAACCTATGCCCTATACGGGAAGGTTCCCCGCTACGGGTCTGCCAGAAACACCACCTCCCTCGTTCTTTCGAAGGGAAGCAACAAACTCAGAGTTGCCTTGGAGTTTTCCGTAGCGGGAAAGAGGTTCAAAATAGAGCGCTTTTACAGGGAAAAGCCCAAAGAGGACGTAGTTCGTGTGGAAGAGGAAGGGAGGAAGCTCAACCTCAAGAAAACCGAGATAGAAGACTGGGTGGAGAAGGTTACGGGACTTGACTACAAGACCTTCACCAAAGTTATACTCCTCCCCCAGGGTGAGTTCGACCGCTTCTTAAAACCTTCCTCTCCCAAGGAGAGAAGGGAGATACTTATAAACCTCCTCAACTTGGAAGTTTTCGAGAAGATAAGACAGCTGGCTTCGGAAACCTGTAGGGATATGGAAGGTCAGCTAAAAGTCCTCAAGTCCGAGCTGGAAGCCCTGCAGGAAGTATCTCCGAAGGAGATAGATAAGCTCAAGGAAGAAAAGAAAAAACTCGAAGAGGAAGCTCGAAGACTCAGAAAAAAGCTCGAAGAGCTGGAAGGGGACCTTGTGAAGGCAAAGGAGAAGGAGAAACTCCTTGGAGAAAAGGAAGATGTAGAGAAAGAGCTGAAGTCCCTCGAAGAGAAAGCTCGGGAAGTGGAGGAAAAGAGAGAGCGTCTTAAGATTGCTCGAAGGATAGCTCCATATCTTCCGTTCCTCGAAAGGCTCGAGGAGGTATCTAAGGAAATCAGACAGCTGAGGCTTTCCAAAGAAAAGCTCCAAAAGGAGAAGATTAAGCGGGAAGGGGAGCTGGATAACGTCCGTGAAGAGATGGAAAGGGTCGAGAGGGAGTTCTCCTCGCTACCCAAAAGACGGGAAGAACTGCAGAAACTCTCCGCAAGGAAGGAAAAGCTCTTAATGGCTTTGCAGGAGCTTTCGAAGGCAAATCAGCTCCGAGAGGAAATAAAGGAAAAAGAAAAGGTTCTTAAGGAGAAGGAAAAACTCCTTCAGGAGTGCGAGAGGAGGCTCTCCAAGGGGGATACTTACATAAAGCAGGTAAAGGAACAGCTCGAAAAACTTCCCTTCGACGAAGAGGCTTACGAGAGGCTCATTAAGGAGGTGGAAAGGAAAAAGACCCTTCTCGAGGAAAAGAGCAGACTCTCTCAGCTGGAGGAGGAGGTTTCCTCTTTAAAGAAGGCTTTGGAGGAGGAAAAGAAGAAGCTCTCCGAGCTTGGTAAGTTGCTAAACGAGAAGGAAAAGGAGCTGGAGGAGGAGAGTATAAAACTCCATGCCTACCACATAGCCAAGCACCTGAAGGAGGGAGACCCCTGTCCCGTTTGCGGAGGAACCTTCAAAAAACCCGCACAGCCCTCTCAGGTTCAGGAGATAGATGTTCTCAGGGAAGAGATAGAGAAACTCCGTCATGAGGTTCAAGCTTCCGAAAGGAAGGTAGCCTCCTTGGAAGCCTCCTTGGATAGAGCGGTCAAGGAAAGGGACAGCGTTGCGAGTAAGTTAAAAGGTTGGGAGAGCATACTCAGCATAGACATAGAGTCAAAGCTCGAGGAGATGGAAAGACTAAAGAAAGAGAAGGTTAGCCTTCAGGAAAAGCTCCAGAAATACACAGACAGGTATAACCAGCTTCTAAAGGAGAAGGAAAAGGCTCTCTTGGAGGTAGAGAAGCTAAGAGGTGAGATAAATTCCGTAAAGAACTCCCTCGTAGAAGCGAAGGAAAAGGTTTCCCAGCTTCTCGGAACCTTTATGGATAAGGAGGAGGTTTCCGAAGAACTTGCGTCCGTTGAAGAGACCATATCCCATTTAGAAGAAACCATAAAGGAAATAGAACGCAGACGGGAGGAAGTGAAGGAATATGTAGAGAGACTCTCCAGAGACCTCGTAGCCATCGACACAAAACTCAAAGAGACCGACTCCCTTCTGTGCAAAAAGGAGGAGGAGAAAAAGAGTATAACCCTCAAGCTCGCTCCCCTTTACGAAGAACTCGGAGACCTCGAAGCGGTCAGGAAACTTGCTTTGGACGAGGAAACTATAACTAAACTTGAGGAAGAAATATCCCAGCACGAAAGGAGGATAGAACTTCTCAGGAAGAGGCTGGAACAACTCGAAGAAGACCTTCAAAAGCTCGGGGAAGTTCCATCTTTAACTTCAGTAGAGGCTCAGTATGAGCAGGTAAAGAGGAACCTCGAGGAGGTTATCAGGTCTATCGGAGAGCTGGAAAGCACCATCTCCCAGAGGGAGGAACAGCTCCGCAGGAAGAAATACCTCGCAAAGGAGGTCGAAAGGATAGAAAAAGAACTGCTCATATACTCACGAATAAGCGAAGACCTGAGAAGCGACAGACTTCAGGACTTCGTAGCAAGCCTGATGCTAAAGCGCATAGTTGAGCGTGCGAGCGATTACCTTTATAGCTTTACGAACACCTACCACTTGGAGACCAACAGCAAAGGAGACCTCGTAGTTATAGACCACGCTCAAGGTTCCGAGAGGGACGTAAAGAGCCTAAGCGGTGGGGAGACCTTTCTGGCAAGTTTGTCCCTTGCCCTCGGGGTTAGCGATGTTCTCTCCGCTCAGGCACACTTGGAAAGCCTCTTCATAGACGAAGGCTTCGGCTCCTTAGACGAGGAGACCCGAGAGAGGGTGAGCGACATTCTCCAGTTGGTTAAACAGAGGATTAACCGAATGGTGGGGATAATTTCCCACATACCCGACCTTGCGGAGCGCTTCCACCAGAGGATAGTTGTAAAGAAGCACGGAGACTTTTCAACGGTAGAGGTGTTCTATTAAATTTCTCAAAAATCGTTTTAAAAATTTTCAAACGACATTTTAGCATGACAAAATAAGTTGTTGATATATCTTTAAATTTAAAGCAGAGGAGGTGAGAGAATGCTCAAAAAGACGGACATATACAAGATGAGTGAGTATGTGGAGATAGTTAGCGAGTTCCAGCCCGCTTGCTGGGAAGAGGCAGACTTTGCGGACGAGTGCAGACCCGTTGACTTTAAGAACCTTAACGGTGAAAACAGGAAGAAAGAAGATTACTACGTGGACTTTTCCGACCTGGTGGTCAAGTAATTGATACTTTCCTTCAGAGCCTCCAAAAAGGCATCGTTCTCCTCGGGTTTCCCTACGCTTACCCTAAGGCATCCTTCCAAACCCGGAAGGTAGGACATATTTCTTATAAGAACTCCCCTTTTGACCAGCTCCTCGTGAACCCTGTCCGCATCGAAGGGTGTCTTAAACAGGATAAAGTTAGCCCTGCTCGGGAACACTTCCACCCCGTCCATCTCCCTCAGCTCCCTGTAAACCTTCTCTCTCTCCGCTATAACTTTGCTGACCGCACTGTCTATAAAGTATCTGCCTTCCGTCAGAACTATTCTTGCTATTACCTGAGAGGGATAGGTTATGTTGAAGGGAAGACGCACCTTTTCAAGCTCGGAAATTACCTCCTCCTTACCTATGAGCATTCCCACCCTAAGAGAAGCCAGCCCTATTTTGGAGAGGGTTCTTAAAATTACCGTGTCCTCCCTGTGGAGAGCCTCCTCCAAGAAGGTATCTCCGCAGTAGTGGTAGTAGGCTTCGTCTATGACGCTAAACACTCCCTCTTCCCTTATCCTCAAAATCTTATCCCTTGAAAAGAGATTACCCGTAGGGTTGTTGGGATAGGAGTAGTAGGCAAGCCTGACGCTATTTTCTTTAACAGCCCTTAGACTACCTTCGAGGTCAATGTCGAAGGTTTTATCTAAAGGAACGCAAACCGCAGGTCTTCCGAAAACCTTTGCGGAAATCTCATACATGGGAAAGGTGGGAATTGGTATGTAAACCCCTTCGTTTAACTCCCCCACCGCTACCGAAAGGTAGTATATAAGCTCGTCGGAGCCGTTCCCGAGCATTATGTTTCTTTCGGGAACACCTAAGAAGTCCGACAGGACCTCCTTGAGTTCTTCCGAGTGAGGGTCCGGATACCTGTTAAAGGAAATCTTTTTAATTTCCTGGGATATTTTTTCTTTAAGCTCCCCCGGGAGGTCCAGGGGGAGCTCGTTGGAGGAGAGTTTTATCTTAGCCGGGGTTGTTTCCGTTTTGTAGGCTTTTAGAGACTTTAACCTTCGGGAGAGCATTAATTAGCTCTGTGCGGTCTGAGTTTCTTCTTCCTTCTCTTCCTCTTCTATCTTCTTTAGATACATCTCAAGCTCAGCCACGGTGGACTCTTGGAGTTTGTCTTCCAGGATACCTTTTATTAGCCTGTTGAGCTTCTTGTCGTCCCCCATGGCTATGCCGCTCAGCACGAGATATAGTCTCTTAGGTAGGGATAGAGAAACTTTCTTATACCTTGGTCCTCCTCTTCTCCTTCCTTTTCTTGCCATGGTTATCACCTCCTTTAAAGGTTTGTTGTAATTATTTTAGTCCCAATTTTATACTTTTTCAAACTTTTTATTGAATTCTATCCCGTGGTTAATCAGCTCACAGTAAACCCTGAAGGGTGTAAGTATGACTTCTAACTTCCTGTTCGGTTCGGCAAGACAACAAGCTCCGCTCAATATATCCCTCAAAAGTTCGAGTTTGGTGTTAAGAGTGTTTACAAGTTCCAATCTTTCTATCTCCCTTTCCACCTCGTGAGGTATGGAGGAGAGAAAGGTAATGTCGAAGTTAAAAACTTCATATTCGTCGTAAATTGAGTCGAGAACTTCGTCAAGTTTAAGTAAAAATTCCTCTTCTACCTTTAAAAGGAAGTCTTCCATGAATTTCAGTTCACTTTCCCCCAGGAGTGCGTCCCCCAGTATCTTGGTCTCCTCTATGTCAGCCTTTATCTCCATCTTTATTCCCGTCAGGAGGTCTATGTTGAACCTAAGCAGACGGTCATATACGAGAACTTTCTCTAAGACTTTAACCTTGTCCATTTCCTACCTCTGATAGGTCTTCAATATGAATTATACCCGCTTCCCGCAGGTATTCCCTGAAGTCTTCCAAAACCTTAAATCCCTGAGAGGTGAGCAGGGTCTTTATCTTCCTATTTATCCTCTCTCCGTGGGGGTCGAGGTCGTAGAGGAGTATGGCACCTTCGAAGTTCCCCTCCAGAATGTCGGGTATGTCGCTAAATCTCTTACCTGCGAGGGACACTATGTTCTTCACCCCGAACCTACGCAGAGCCTTTGCATCCATCTTTCCCTCAACCAGAACCGCATAGCTTTGAGAAAACTCTCTGAGTTTCTTTTTCCAGTCGGTCAGGTCCTTAAACATCTTTCAAATGCTTCATAACGTGCCACATGTCCTTATCTCCTCTCCCCGACAGGTTTATCACCACCACCCCCTCCTTTCCGAGTTCCCTTGCAACCTCAACACCTTTGGCTACCGCATGAGCGGACTCGAGAGCGGGTATTATACCTTCGGTCTTGGAGAGTAGCTTAAAGCCCTCAAGGGCTTCCTGGTCCGTTGCACAGGTGTAGGTTGCTCTACCCGAGTCTTTTAACCAAGAATGCTCCGGTCCCACACCGGGATAGTCCAGCCCTGCGGATATGGAGTGGGTGGGCAGTATTTGACCTTCTTCGTCCTGAAGGAAGTAACTCTTCATGCCGTGCAGGACTCCTACCTCTCCCCCGACGAGGGAGGCTGCGTGCTTCCCCGTTTCTATGCCGTATCCCGCTGCCTCAACACCTATTAGCTTTACCTCTCTGTCTTCTATGAAGGGATAAAAGATACCTATAGCGTTGGAACCTCCTCCCACGCAGGCAACGACCGCATCGGGAAGCCTCCCCTCCTTCTTAAGTATCTGTTCCTTTGTCTCCCTTCCTATAACGCTCTGGAAATCTCTCACTATCATGGGGAAGGGGTGGGGACCTACCACCGAGCCTATTACGTAGTGAGTCGTTCTGACGTTAGTTACCCAGTCCCGCAGAGCTTCGTTTATAGCGTCTTTCAGGGTTCTGCTACCGCTACGGACAATTCTCACCTGTGCTCCGAGAAGCTCCATTCTGAATACGTTTAGTTCCTGCCTCTGAGCATCTTCCTCACCCATATAAACTACGCACTCTACATCTAAGAGAGCGCAGGCTGTTGCGGTTGCGACTCCGTGCTGTCCCGCTCCTGTCTCGGCTATCACCCTCCTCTTTCCCATTCTCTTGGTCAATAGAACCTGCCCGAGGGTGTTGTTTATCTTGTGAGCACCCGTGTGGAGCAGGTCTTCCCTCTTGAGGTATATCTTTGCCCCTCCTATGTAGCGGGTCAGGTTTTGTGCAAAGTATAAAGGTGTTGGTCTTCCCGCATACTCCGTAAGGAGTCTTTCCAGCTCACTTTTAAAACTCTCGTCTTCTTTAAGGGAGTTATACTTCTCCTCAAGCTCCTCGAGGGCAAACATTAGGGTCTCGGGAACGAACTTACCCCCGAAGTCTCCGAAATATCCCCTTTCATTCGGTAGCATGGTGTCTTACATTATACTGATGATAAAAAGCGAGATGAGGGGAGCCGGTGGCTAACGGCAGAGGGTTGTTCTTAGAGATAATAAACGACGTAATTTACACCGTCAGCCTGAGGGACTCCAACGACCCCTCAAAGGCACGGGTGGAATATCTCAACGGAAGGGTAGAGGACATAACCGGTTTTAAACCCGAGGAATTTATAAAGAACCCCTCTCTCTGGGTAAGTTTGGTTCATCCTTCAGACCTTGAAAGTGTTTTAAAAGACAGCCTTCGGCTGTTCAGAAGGGGAGAGAGCGTTACGAGGGAATACAGGGTAAGGACAAAGAGGGGCAACTACATATGGGTGGAAGACAGAATTATGCCCGTGTTCGACGGGGACAGGGTGGTGGGCTTCGTGGGAGTTGCAAGGGACATAACGAAACGCAAGGTAATAGAGAGCCTCTCAATCGTAGCTTTGGAAAAATCCCTCGACGAACTCCTTAGCTCTGCGGTTTCCATGCTGAAGGAAACGCTTAATGCGGACCTCGTGGTTCTATACGAAGTTCCGGAAGGGTCCTCGGAAGGAGTCCTGCGAGCAGGAGAAGGCATCGACAAAAAGCTCATAAACAGGTATAGGTTGCCCCTTCAAGAAGGAACCGAGTTCCATTACACCTTCACCTCAAAAAAGCCCGTCGTCGTTAAAGATGTGGACTCGGAAAAGCGTTTTAAGTTCACTCCCGACACATACATACTCGGACTCAGGAGCGGTATATGCGTTCCCATAAGGATAGGTAAAGAACCCTACGGTGCCCTCTGCATATACACTAAGGATAAAAGAGAGTTTCTCAAGGAAGACATGGACTTCGTGGGTGCAGTAGCCAACATAGTCGGACTTGCCATCAAAAGACACAGGAACGAGGAAGAACTAAAAAGCTCCCGCATAAAGCTGGAAAAGGCAAACAGGCTTTACAAAACCCTATCGGTCATAAGCGAGATAGTTCTCAGGGCGAAAGATGTGGAGGAGCTACTGAGCGGAGTGTGCTCCACCTGCGTAAACTACGGTGGGTTCAAGGCAGTATGGGTCGGACTGTTTGAGGAGGGTCGCTTTAAGATAGTTTCCTCTTGCGGAGATGCTGAGGACTTTATCCGTAGCGTGGAAGAACCAATCCTTATGAAGATAAAGGAAGGTGTTGGTCCTTGCGGGAGAGCCTTTTTGAGCGGAGAACCCGTAGTTAACAACGACACGGAAGCCTTCATAAGGGAACAAGCTTTGAGAGAAAGTATGCTGAGAAAAGGGTATCTATCTTCCATGTCCGTTCCCCTCAAGCTGAAGGGAAAAATCAAAGGCATATTTGCCCTGTATGCGGGGGAGAAGGGGTTTTTTGACGAGGATACCCTCGGTCTCGTCCGGGAAATAGTTGAGGAAGTTCTTTTCTCTCTTGAATTTATGGAGAAGGAAAACCAGCTGAGACAGCTGTCCCTCGCTGTGTCCCAAAGCTCCGACTGGATACTCATAACGGACCGGGAAGGTAAAATTCAGTATGCCAACTCTGCGGTTGAGAAGATAAGCGGTTACAAGGTGGCGGAGCTTATAGGTCAGAAACCGAGCATATTCAAGTCCGGCAAGCACTCCCAGAGCTTTTACAGGGTTCTATGGGAAAAGCTTTTGATGGGGGAAACCTTCAGGAGCGTGTTTATAAACCGTGCGAAAGACGGAAAGCTCTTTTACCTGGACCAGACCATAACCCCTCTTAGGGATTCAAGCGGTGAAATCATGGGGTTTGTGGCAACCGGAAAGGACATAACCCAGGAGAAAGAACTTCAGAACAGGCTCAACTACATAGCCTACTACGACCCTATTACGGAGCTGCCCAACAGGGTCAACTTCTTGGAGCGTCTGAAGTTTGCCATTTCAAGAAACAGAATGCTACGCAGAAACCTTGCGGTTCTCTTCATAGATGTGGACAGGTTCAAGTTCATAAACGAAACTTACGGATACCCCGTGGGAGACCAAGTCCTGAAAGAAGTTGCGGACAGGATTAAGTCCGCAGTCAGGGAAGGGGACACAGTGGCTCGGCTCGGGAGCGACGAATTCGGAGCGGTTCTCATAGACTTAGCCCACAAGGAAGACATACCCAAGGTAATGAACAAACTCTTCAAAAAGATGGAAGAACCCATAAGGGTGAACGGACACGAAATACTCCTTACACTGAGTGTGGGTATTGCGGTTTTTCCCGAAGATGGGAGCGATGCGGAGGAGCTAATACAGAAAGCGGAGATGGCTCTTGCTCACGCTAAGGAGGACAGGAGAAACAACTACCAGTTCTTCCGTGAAGAGATGAACAGGCAGATTACGGAGGCTGTGTTTTTGGAGAGCCTACTCTTTAAAGCCATAGATAAGGGAGAGTTCTTCCTCCAGTATCAGCCCTACTTTGACCTGAAGAGGATGACGATTGCGGGTATGGAGGCTCTTCTGAGGTGGAACAGCGGTGAGCTGGGTATAGTTTATCCGGGTAAGTTCATACCTGTTTTGGAGAATACGGGTCTAATATCGGAAGTGGGTATGTGGTCCCTCAGAGAAGCCTGCAGGGTAGTGGAAAAAACCGGAAAGAGGGTTTCGGTCAACGTCTCAGCCCTTCAATTCAGAGACAAGGACTTTCCGAAAAAAGTGGAAGAGGTCTTGGAGGAGTTTGGTATAGAAGGGGGATACATAACCTTGGAGATAACGGAAAGCACGCTGATGAACGATGTGGATTTTACGAGGAGGAGCCTTAAGAGGCTCAAGAACCTCGGACTCAAGGTGGCAATAGACGACTTCGGAACGGGATACTCTTCCCTCGCATACCTTAAAACCTTGCCGGTTGACTATGTGAAGATAGATGTGTCCTTCGTGCGGGATATGGACAAAGACCCCAACGACAGAGCCATAGTTAACGCAATAGTTCAGCTGGCAAAAAACCTCGGACTTTCCACCATAGCGGAGGGTGTGGAAAAGGAAAAGCATCTTCGAATGCTCCTCGAGATGGGATGCGACATGGCTCAGGGATACTTTCTGAGTAAACCCTTAAGCGAAGAAGACCTTATGAACCTTCTGAGAGAACACGGCTGAAGTTATAATTAAATGACATGGAACCTTACAACCCCAGAGAAGTTGAGAAAAAGTGGCAAAAGAGATGGGAGGAGGAAGGAGTATTCAAGGCTCGGGACTTTGAAGGGGACAAGTTTTACGTTCTTGAGATGTTCCCATACCCTTCGGGTCGCATACACATGGGGCATGTGAGGAACTACACCATAGGGGACGCAATAGCCCGCTTCCTAAAGATGAAAGGCAAGAACCTACTACACCCTATGGGATGGGACGCTTTCGGACTCCCTGCGGAGAACGCTGCCATAAAACACGGCATACACCCAGCCAAGTGGACTTACGAGAACATAGATTACATGAGAAGACAGCTAAAGCTCTTGGGTTTTTCCTACGATTGGGAGCGGGAAATTGCCACCTGCGACCCCGAGTATTACCGCTGGAACCAGTGGATATTCCTGAAGATGTATGAAAAGGGCATAGCCTACCGCAAGACTGCGGTGGTCAACTGGTGCCCCCACGACGAGACGGTGCTTGCCAACGAGCAGGTTATAGAAGGGAAGTGCTGGAGGTGCGGAACACCCGTAGTTCAGAAGGAAATCCCCTCCTGGTTTTTAAGAATAACCTCCTACGCGGAGCGTCTTTTAGAAGACCTTAAAAAACTCGAAGGCAAGTGGCCCGACAGAGTTATAGCCCAGCAGAGGAACTGGATAGGTAAATCGGAGGGAGCGGTTCTAAAGTTCTTTGTAGAAGATACTCCCGTGGAAGTCTTCACCACCAGACCGGATACGGTCTTCGGAGCCACCTTTATGGTGCTTGCACCAGAACATCCCCTCACCCTTGAGCTGGCAAAAAGGGGTGGAAAGGAGGAGGAAGTTCGAAAGTTTCTCGAAAAGGTCAGGTCTCAATCTACGAGGGATAGAACCACAGCTCAAGAGAAGGAAGGTGTATTCCTCGGTGTGTATGCTGAGAACCCCGCAACCGGTAAGAAAATACCCGTCTGGACCGCAAACTACGTTCTATACGAATACGGAACGGGGGCAATAATGGCTGTGCCCGCTCACGACCAGAGGGACTGGGACTTTGCAAAGAAGTATGGAATTGAGCTGGTGCCCGTAATCGTGCCCGAAGGTGAGGATTGGGATTTCGAAAAGGGTGCCTACGAAGGCAGGGGAAAACTTATAAACTCGGGAGAGTTCACCGGAATGGATTCGGGGGAAGCCAAGGGGAAGATAACCCAATGGCTCAGCTCAAAAGGTTTGGGAGAGAAGAAGATAACTTACAAGCTCAGAGACTGGAACATATCGAGACAGAGATACTGGGGAACTCCTATACCCGTAATATACTGCGACAGGTGCGGAACGGTTCCCGTGCCCGAGGACCGGTTGCCGGTCAGACTACCCCTCGACGTTAAGTTCACCGGAAGGGGAAATCCCCTCGCTACTTCGGAGGAGTTCGTTAAAACTGCATGTCCCAAGTGCGGTGGTCCCGCAAGACGGGAAACGGATACCATGGATACATTCTTCGACTCTTCCTGGTATTTCCTCAGATACTGCGACCCTAAGAACGAGGAAGCACCCTTTAGCAAAGAGAAGACCGACTACTGGATGCCCGTGGATACCTACATAGGTGGTATAGAGCATGCGGTTCTGCACCTTTTATATTCGAGGTTCTTCCAGAAGTTCCTCAAGGACATAGGTATGGTCAGGGACGATGAACCCTTCGAGAAGCTCATAACCCAAGGTATGGTTCTCAAAAGGTGGGTGAGCATAGGAAAACTCCTCGAACACTTAGGATTAACCGAAGAGGACGACATAGAAACCCTTAAAGAAAAACTTAAGGAGATGGAGGTAGGTTAAGATGGCTATGAGTCAGGAGTTTCAGCTGGGTATCAACCTTATTGAGAGGTTTAAGGACACCCTTTCAGCCATATCCGAGGCTTCCTCTCCCGAGGAGGCTAAGCCCCTTATAGAGAGCATCAAGCACCCCATATTCGGAGCTATGGCACAGATTAAGGTGGGAGAGGGACCCCTGAAGGAGGAGATACTGGAACCCCTCGGAGTGGTCGTTTCCCAGTTCAGAGAGCTTACGGACTTTGAGGCACTCAAGGAAGCTATACCACAAGTTCTAAATCTGGTCGAGCAATCTAAAAAGATGGCAGAGGAAGGTGCACAGCAAAAGGGTTGATTGAATGATAAAGCACCTAATAAAGGGTGGAACCCTGATAGACCCTTCTCGGGGGATTAACGGAAGTTACGACCTTCTCATAGAAGGGGACAGGATAAAGAGGGTCGATGAGGAGATTTTTGAGCCGGAAGCGGAGATAATAGACGCAAAAGGGCTTGTGGTGGCTCCCGGCTTTGTTGACCTTCATGTCCACTTCAGGGACCCGGGACAGACCTACAAGGAGGACATCCTTTCGGGAAGCAAGACCGCCGTTGCAGGTGGATACACCACGGTTGTGTGTATGCCCAACACGAACCCGCCCATAGACACACCCCAGACCGCCCAATACGTTGTGGCAAAGGCAAACTGCTACGGTCTTTGCAGGGTTCTGCCAGCGGGAACGATAACTAAGGGGAGGAAAGGGGTTGAACTCTCGGACTTCTATTCTTTGAAAGAAGCGGGATGCGTAGCCTTTACCGACGATGGGTCTCCGGTCATGGATGCGGGAATTATGAGAAAAGCCCTCGAGCTTTCCGTTCAGCTAAAAGTTCCCATAATGAACCACTGTGAGGACGACAACCTCGCAAGGGGTGCTATAAACGAGGGAGAAGTGTCCGCTCTTTTGGGTATATCCTCCAGACCGCCGGAAGCTGAGGATGTGCTGAACGCCCGAGACTGCATCTTAGCCTACTACACGGGTGGACACGTTCACATACAGCATTTGACCACAGCTTTGGGGGTGGACATAATCAGGCACTTTAAAGAGAAAGGTGCAAAGATAACCTGCGAGGTAAACCCTAACCATCTTATCTTCACCGAAGAAGAACTGCTAAGAAGCGGGGGAAACGCCCGTGTAAATCCGCCCCTTCGCAGAAAAGAAGACCTTGAAGCCCTGAAAAAAGCTCTCAGTGAAGGAATTATAGATTGCGTAGCTACGGACCACGCTCCCCACGCTCCCTTCGAGAAAGGCAGGGTTGACAGCGCCATGCCCGGCATAATAGGTCTTCAAACAGCTCTTCCTATAATGCTCAACCTCGTGGAGGAGGGAGTTCTGTCCTTAGAAGATATGGTCAGACTCATGTCCGCGAACCCCGCCCGCATAATAGGGGTCGAAGCGGGAACCCTCGAAGAAGGTGCACCTGCGGACATAGTTATCTTTGACCCTAAAAAGGAGTGGGTCCTGAGCGAGGAGACAAACTTTTCAAAAAGTAAAAACACACCCCTCTGGGGAAAGGTTCTCAGGGGAAAGGTGATATGCACCATAAAGGGTGGAAAGGTTGTGCATAAAGATAATTAATTATGGGAATATTCAAAGAAGACCTGATAAACTTCGGAAATCTGATAGATACGGAAGTAGAAGTTAAGCTCTCCCCCCGGGACTTTTCGAGGGTATTTGAAAACCTCGAGTTCGAGTTCTCCGACAGGCTCATGAAGATAAGGGGAGAGAAGAAGGTTCTCTTCCTGAAGAAGAGGTTCGAACTCAGGCTCGGACAGGACGAGCAAAAGGTCTATAACGTAAGGGAGTTCAAAACCGAGGACATGGGAATTTATCTGAAGATAATGTCCAAGGACGGTTTGGAAGAGGTGCTCAAGAGAGAGGGTATAAGCAGGGAAGGGGAATATCTGAAGATGAGCGTTTTCGAGGTTCTGAAAAGGTCAAAGATTTACGGGGACATACCTGACGCCTTCAAGGAGAGGCTCGTTCTAAACAGATACAAGATAGGTAATGGATACCTTTCCATATACATAACGGTAACAAAGTAGGCTTTAGTCAAAGACGACAGTTTTGTTGTCGTAAACGAGGACTTTGTGTTCCAAGTGCCACTTGACCGCTCTTGCCAAAACTATCCTCTCTATGTCCTTTCCCTTCCTTATGAAGTCTTCCAAAGAGTCCCTGTGGGATACCCTTATTATGTCCTGCTCTATTATGGGTCCCTCGTCGAGGATTTCCGTTACGTAGTGGCTCGTTGCACCTATTATCTTCACTCCCCTGTGGTAGGCTCTGTGATAGGGCTTTGCTCCCGGAAATGCGGGCAGGAAGGAGTGATGTATGTTTATTATCCTGTTTCTGAACTTGTCCACGAAGCTTTTGGAAAGTATCTGCATGTATCGGGCAAGTATTATGAGGTCTATGTGGTGTTCTTTGAGCAGGGAAAGCTCCTTAGCTTCCGCCTCTTTCTTGTTTTCCTTTGACTTGGGTATGTGGTAGTAAGGGACACCGAAAAAGTCCGCAATAGGTTTCAGGTCGGGGTGGTTGCTTATCACGAGCTTTACCTGACCCCTAAGCTCTCCGCTCTTGAACCTCTGCATCAGGTCGTAAAAGCAGTGGTCCTGTTTTGATACGAATATGGCAACCTTCTGAAGGTAATCCCCAAAGTGCAGGGAAAAGTCCATGTGAAACTTCTCCGCAATGGGTTTAAAAGCTTCCTCTATCAGGTCTCTCGGTATCCTGAAGTCCTTTATGTCCCATTCGACCCGTGCGAAGAATATCTCTCTCTGGTAGTCTATGTGTTGGTCAAAGTGAAGTATGTTCCCTCCGTTGTCCGCTATGAAGCTCGCAATCTCTTTAACTATGCCTTTCCTGTCAGGACAGGAAATCAGAAGTATGGCACTTTCCATATTTGGTAGTTCGCTCACTCTCCCTTGCTCTTTTCCAGCCTCTTTTCTTTAATTCTCTGCTTTCTGCGCCTTTCGCTCTGAAGACGCTCCTTCAAGGTTTTGGGTCTGGGACCCTTTCTCTTTTCTCCTTCCGTTCCCGCATAAACCGCCTGGTTTAGGAGTTCCTCGTGCTTTTTCTCCTCAAGCTCCCTTTCCCGTTGTATCTCCTCTTCGGACTTTATCTGAACCTGAAGGAGTGCGGATACGGTGCTCTTCTTGATGTTGTGAAGGAGTTCCTCAAAGAGGTCGAAGGCTTCCCTCTTATACTCCACGAGGGGGTCTCTGGCTGCGTAGCCTCTCAGATATATACCTTCCCTGAGCCTGTCCAAGACGTGCAGATGCTCTCTCCAGAGTGTATCGAGAATGTTCAGAAGTATCACCCTCTCAAGCTCCCTCATAGCCTCCGCAGAGCCGAGTTCCTTTTCCTTCTCCTCGTAAATTTCTTTAAGTTTTTCGTATAGAGCGTTTACCAGCTCTTCCTTGTCCCTGACCTGGGGTATTTCTATGTCCCTTCCGGTCCACTCCTTGAGGAAGTTCCTTAAAGGTTCAAGCTCCCAGAGTTCCGGGTCTTCCTCCGGCAGGAGTCTGTTTACCTCCGCCTCGAGAACATCTCTCATAAACTCGTGTATCTCTTCCTTGAGGTTTTCACCTTCCAAGATGTCCCTTCTGAGGGAGTAAATGACCTCCCTCTGGGTGTTCATAACGTTGTCGTATTCAAAGAGCCTCTTCCTTATCTGGAAGTTCTGGGCTTCTACCCTCTTTTGGGCATTCTGGAGGGCTTTGGTGACCATTCTGCTCTCTATGGGTTCCCCTTCCGGGATTTTAAGCATTTCCATGAGCTTTCCTACCCTGTCCCCGCCGAAAAGCCTCAAAAGGTCGTCTTCCAAGGAGAGGATAAATCTCGACTCTCCGGGGTCTCCCTGCCTTCCGGACCTACCTCTCAGCTGATTGTCTATCCTTCTGGACTCGTGCCTTTCCGTTCCTATCACGAGGAGACCTCCCAGCTCCCGAACCCTCTCCTTCTCTTCTTCGGTTATCCTGTAAGCCTCCTCAAAGGCTTTCTTCCACTCCTCTTCCGTCGCCTCCTCGGGGTTTTTACCCTTGGACATGAGGATTTCCTTAGCCATGTATTCGGGGTTTCCTCCGAGGAGTATGTCCGTTCCCCTTCCCGCCATGTTGGTGGCTATGGTAACCGCCCCCACTCTTCCCGCCTGGGCTATTATGTAGGCTTCCTTCTCGTGGTGCTTTGCGTTGAGTATGTTGTGGGGAATTCCCTTTTTGAGAACTTCCTTTATCTTGTTCTCGAGTTCCTCGTCGCTCACCTGATACTTCTTTTTGAGTTCCTCTATCCTCTCCTTTACCTCTTCCTTTTCGAGTATCTTCTTGAGGAGTTTTTTGTTTTTGAGCAGGGACGAGAGTTGCTCGTTGTCCTCTATGGATACGGTTCCCACGAGGACAGGTCTTCCGAAGAGGTGGTTTATCAAAACCTCCTCCACTACCTTTTCCCACTTTTCCTTTTTGGTCTTGTAAACGAGGTCGGGAAGGTCTTTCCTTATCATGGGTTTGTGGGTGGGTATTACCACCACGTCGAGACCGTAAATTTCTCTGAATTCTAAGGCTTCGGTCTCTGCGGTTCCCGTCATTCCCGCAAGTTTGCGGTAGAGTTTGAAGTAGTTCTGGAAGGTTATGGATGCGAGGGTCTGGTTTTCTTCCTTTACCTGGACGCCCTCTTTAACCTCTATCGCCTGATGTAGTCCGTCGGACCAGCGCCTTCCGGGAAGAACTCTTCCCGTGAACTCGTCAACTATGAGGACTTCGCCGTCCCTGACTATGTAGTGGACGTCCCTCTTGAAGAGGTGGTGCGCCCTTATGGATTGGACTATAGCATGCAAGAGGTCTATGTGCTTGAGGTCGTAGAGGTTGTCTATTCCGAGGAGTTTCTCTATCTTGGCTATGCCTTCCTCGGTGAGGGTTATGTTTCTGTTCTTTTCGTCAACGGTAAAGTCCTTGTCCTTTTCAAGTTTTCTAACCACCGCGTCAGCGGTCCTATAAATTTCTAAATCAACCTGAGCGGGTCCCGAGATTATGAGGGGTGTTCTCGCTTCGTCTATGAGTATGGAGTCCACCTCGTCCACTATGGCATAGTTGTGCCCCTTTACCTGGACTATGTCCTCTTTAGAAAATGCCATGTTGTCCCGCAGGTAGTCAAAACCGAACTCGTTGTTGGTGCCGTAGGTTATGTTTGCCTCGTAGGCTTGCCTTCTGGAAGCTTCTTTGAGAACCGTCAGGAACGCCTTTTTAGCGTCTATGTTTATCTTGTCCGAAGGGAGCAGTTCCTCAAGGAAGCCCGCGGGCCAAACTCTGAGGTCCTTTTCTATGGCTTCTTTAAAGGCTTCTTCGTCCGCCCACTCTACGCGGTAAGACATTCCGTCGGAGTTTATGACGCCTACCTCCAGACCGAGAAACTTGTATATGGGTCCCATCCACTGGGCATCCCTTCTGGCAAGGTAGTCGTTTACCGTAACCACGTGGACTCCTTCGTCGGTCATTCCGTTCACCGCTGCGGAAAGGGTGGCAACGAGGGTTTTCCCCTCTCCCGTTTTCATCTCCGCAATCTTCCCCTGATGCAGGACGAAACCACCTATGAGCTGGACGTCAAAGTGTCTCAGTCCGAGGGTTCTCTTTCCCGCTTCCCTCACGAGAGCGAAGGCTTCCACCACTTCGTCGGTTATTTCTCCCTTTATTACCTTTTCCTTGAGTTCTTCGTTGAGCCTTATGTTGTCGTATAGTTCCTGCGCTCTTTTGACGAGTTCCTTGTTGGGGAGTTGGTCAAGTTCCTTTTCGAGTTCGTTCACCCTTCGGACGAAGGGTCTTAACTTCTTGATTTCCCTTTCGTTTTTTGTCCCGAGAATTCTCTTTAAGAGCCACCCTACCATTTCAATCTCCCAAGGTTTTCAATTTAAATAGTTTAAAATAAAACTCAAGGCATCAGGCGTGAAGGCAGACGGAAGACAGAAACTCATCGAACTCCTGAGAAAGACTATATATGAGCTTACGGGAAACTACTACCCCGACGAGCGCATGAAAATACTCGAATACAAGTTGGAAAGATTATTGAAGAACTTAAATATTAGTATGGAAGACCCCGAAGGGGTTATATCTTACTTCTTGGAAACTCTCGAAAAGAGAAAGCTTCTCATAGACCTTATGACCGTTCCCGAGACGAGGTTCTTTAGGGAAAAGGAACAGCTTGATGTTCTCTTCGATGAGGCTCTCAAGGGTAAACTTTCCCTCAACATGGCGAGCGTGGGTTGTTCCACGGGTCAGGAGCCTTATACCCTTGCTATGATGATGGCAAAAAGAGGCATCAGCGGTAAGGTTTTCGGAATGGACATAAACGAAGAGGTTTTAAAGAAGGCGAGGGAAGGCGTTTACAAGGCTTCCGAACTTAAGGACATACCCGAAGAGTATAGGGAGTATGTGGTAGCGGAAAAGGATACCCTCAAGATTAAAGAGGACATAAAAAACAGGGTAGAATTCAGACAGATAAACCTCGTTGACCCTGCCACCTTTAAGCCCTTTGCCTGCAGCTTCGATGTGGTGCTTTGCAGGAACGTTTTAATATACTTTGACAAGACCTCCAAGCGGGTTGCCCTAACAAACCTGAGCGGTATCTTGAAGAAAGAAGGTTTGCTGGTAATATCTTCCACCGAGATACTGAGCAGGGATTACTACGACCTCTTTGAGCCGGTCAAGTTTGAAAGGTTTTTCTTCTATAAAAAGAAGGAGAATAAAAATGATAAGGGTCTTAATTGTTGATGACTCGCCCTTTATCAGACTGGCTCTGAAGAAGCTCCTCTCCTCCGCTTCGGACATAAAGGTGGTTGGGGAAGCCTCCAACGGCAAGGATGCGGTAAAGCTCGTTCAGGAATTAAAACCCGACGTTATAACCCTCGACATCAACATGCCTCTTATGGACGGACTCACCGCCCTCGGAGAGATAAAAAGGGTCTGTCCCGAGTGCAAAGTTATCATGGTCAGCGCACTCACGAAGGAAGGTGCAAGGGAAACGATAGAAGCCCTCCAGAAAGGAGCGATTGACTTCATAACAAAGCCCACTGATTATCAGGAACTCTTTAACTTTAAAGAGGAAATAATAACCAAGATTAGGGGTGCTTACGAAAGCGGTAAGGGGAGCGGTCTAAGACCCGATAAGGTGTATCCTAAGCGTGAAATAACCGAGGAGTTTTCTATACCTCCAGTTATAGCCATAGGGATTTCTACAGGGGGTCCCCAAACCTTGAACGTTGTCCTGCCTAAACTTCCCCCTGACTTTCCCTCCCCGGTGCTGATAGCTATCCACATGCCGGACACCTTCACCGCAACCTTTGCCAGACACCTGGATAATTTGTGCAAACTGCCCGTGAAGGAAGCCCAGGAAGGAGAAGTTATAGAGGGCGGAAAAATTTACATATCCAGGGGAAGGATACACATGACCCTTAAGGGAACTCCCGATAAGGCTGTCGTTCATTACGTTCATGACGATAGGTTCTTATACAAACCCTCCGCAGACCTTTTGCTCTCTTCCTGTGCACAAGTTTACGGGAGAAACACGGTGGGCGTGATAATGACCGGGATGGGAAACGATGGCTCAAAAGGTATAGTTGAGGTCAAGAGGGCGGGCGGAACCACCGTGGCGGAGGACCCCAAAACCGCAATCCTCTGGGCTATGCCCGAGAGCGCTATAAAGACAGGTTGCGTAGATTACGTGGTTCCGAAGGAAAAAATGGCTGACCTACTCATAAGGCTCGTGAACCGGGTAAAAGTTTAGGATAAGTATCCCGCTTCTACACCTATGCAGGCTTCGTAGACGAACTTTATTTTATCCTTATACTTTTCTATCACTTCGTAGTTCTCCGCACCAGGCTGAAGCCATACGACCTTCGCTCCGACCTCTATAGCTTCCTGCACTATGGGTTCGACATGGGCTGGGTTTCTATAGACATTGACTATGTCTATAGGTTCGGGGACTTCTTTCAGAGAGGACAACACCTTTATCCCGAGGATTTCCTGACCCGCATACTTGGGATTTATAAGGTAAACTTTGTGCTTCCCCTTTTTGACCACCTTCTCGGTGGTGTAGTAGGAAGGTCTTTCGGGATTGGAAGATATTCCCACAACCGCTACGACCTTTGCATTCTTCAGAGCTTCGAGTGCGTCATCTTTGTGCTGAACTTCCATACCTACCTCCGCCCATATATTTTACTCTAACAGGCTCAGGATTTTAGCTCCTATTAACCTAAGCTGTTGCACCCCTTCACTCAGGTCCCTCAGTATGGTTCTGTAATTGTCTCCCAGAAGGTAGTATATGTTTACGAACTGTGGATTGTGTTCGTCATCTCCTAAGAGCCGTTCCACTAACTTTCTGAGTTTGTAGTTAAGGCTTATAGCTTCTTCTGTGTTTAGCGTATCCGCAATTAGTATGCGGTTAATTAACTCTTCCAGCTCATGCTTTTGTTCCTCCGCTTTCCGGCTCACGATGTCTATCACCCCCTATCTCCCTAATCCTCTCTTCAAGCTGTCTCATCTTCTCCTCGCACTTACCCAACCTGTAGCTCAGCTCCATTATCATGTTCGCCAGGTCCTTTATGTTGCTGAGGAAGTTTTCTACCTGAGAGGACAAGTTTGCCTCGTGTTTTATGCTCTTGTAGTAAGCCTTTAAAGCTTCCTTCAGTAGCTGGGTTTCTTTTTTACCGAGTTCTCTTTTCAATTCTTCTAAAATGTCAATCGTTGCTTGGTCAAAAGCATAGGTTTTTTTCCTCAACTCCACCTACCTCCCTATCTTAGAAAGAAAGATACTCTAAGGTTAGTTTTATTGCAACACCATATTTTTTATGGGGTTTTTAAGGAAAAGTTCAGCTTTTTACGTCATATTCGTCAGGAGCACAGTGGAATAATGTGAATATCAATTTTATACTCCTTTTTATTGCTTGAAAAATAATTAGGAAACGGATATTTGTTTTCGAAATATTAACATTAAAAGATAATTTATGTTCGATTAATTGCCTTTGCTCCTCCTATATAAATAAATATTCACTTTAAATATAGTAGAGTCTGTGAACTCCCTATTCAAATAAATCTTATCTACCAATAAAGGTGATTTATGTCAAAACCTTTTACAGTTTAAGGGAGGGAGATTCTGTGTTGCAACACGGCAGAAATTACGTATAGCTACGGTTTCTTTCATGAAAATTCAAATTATTTGCAAAAGCAAAGTTTTTGGTGGGCGGTGGCGGACTCGAACCGCCGACCTCCATCGTGTGAGGATGGCGCTCTCCCATCTGAGCTAACCGCCCTTAGATATTTAAATTATAGTTCCTTCCTTCAGCTCCTCGACCTTTGAGGCGAGGGCTTCTATGTTCCTCTCCGCGCAGAGTTTTACGAGCAGGCTACCTACTACTACCCCGTCCGCAAAGCGGGATATGCTTCTGGCATGCTCCTTTGTGGATACTCCAAAACCTACCACCACGGGTTTGTCGCAGGTTTTCTTGTATTTCTGTATGTTCCTCTCAAGTTCTTCCATGGGAAGTTCCTTTCTTGCTCCCGTTGTGCCGGTTATTGATACGAAATAGACCATGTGGTCGCTCTTGTTGCATATGAGCTTTAACCTCTTTTCGGTGCTCGTGGGTGATGCGAGAAGGACGAGGGAAAGACTGTGGGTTTCCATGGCTTCTTTTAAGTCCTGGCACTCTTCGGGCGGAAGGTCCGGGACAATAAAACCGTCTATACCGCTTTCCGCAGATTTTTTGCAGAACTTTTCCAGCCCTATCCTGAATATGGGGTTGTAGTAGGTCATCAGAAGTATGGGTTTGTCGGGGTATTTGTCTTTGAGTAGTTTGGCGGTATCGAATACGTGTTTAGACCTTATACCGTTTTTCAGAGCTACCTCGTGGGCGAGCTGTATGGTTGGTCCGTCCGCAACGGGGTCCGAAAAGGGAAATCCAAGCTCGAGTATGTCCGTTCCCCTCTCTAAAACGGTCTCCAAAGCCTTCAGAGAGGTTTCGTAATCGGGGTATCCTACCATGAGGTAGGAGACGAGGGCTTTTCTTCCTTCTCTCTTAAGTTTTTCAAACTTATCCTTCAGTCCCGACATATTTCGTATCTCACCTCTATCTTTGCGGAGTTCTTGAGCATAGCATACACGCTACAGTATTTTTCTATCGATAGTTTTATAGCCTGCTGAAGGGCTTTCTCCTCAACCTCTCCCTTTACCTTGTAGGTTATCTCTATGCTTTCGTAAATCTTTGGGTGTTTGTCTCTCCTTGTGCCTTTCACCTCTATGGTTATTCCTTCCACAGGTTGCCTCTTTTTGCGCAGTATGGTTTCCACGTCAACTCCCGAACAGCCTGCGAGGGCGGTAAGGAGAAGTTCCATGGGTTTTAAGGCGTGCTTCCCGACCTCTATCTCTCCGGAGGGCATTTGTGCTCTGTAGGTTCCTTCCTCGGAGAGGGTGAGGACTACCTTCTTCTCTTCCATGAAAGAGATTATAAAAAGAAAAAGGGAAAGAAAAGGGAGAGAAAGGGGGCGGTCCAGAGGGGCTGGACGCTCAGGCTACAGGGCAACCATACCGGGTTCAGAACACGAACCTGAACTGAACGGTAAAGGCGTCGTTGTCTATCTCGTTTCTCTCCTCGTCATACATCTGGTATTCGAAGGTCCAACCGAAGAGCTTTGCCTTGTCATACCAGTAGTTGATACCTACGGAGGTAACCTTTATCTTTCCGAGGGTGGCTCTGTTCTTACCGAGCTTGCTCGGTCTTATAAAGTTTGCCGCATCTCCGTAAGCGCATGTGTTGGTTCCGCAGGGAGCTTCCTTTATGTCCGGGTCCCACTCGTAATAGCTCACATAGGGTTCCCACAGGTGGACGCTTCCGGGATTGAGCACGTAAGCTGCCTTTACTATGAACCAGTTGTTTTTGAAGGTCTCGCTGGGTTTGGAGGAGGAGAGCCACACACCTTTGAACTTGTTCTGTCCTATTTCGGTGATAAAGGTAAAAGGTCCGTAGTGAACCGCAAGGTCAGCTCCATACATCTGCATGTCCACGGGGTTGTTTATCACCTGTGTTTTAACAATAGGATTAGGCAGTATCATATAGGGAACTCTAACTTGAACTGAGCCTACACCGGGCAGTGGGTCACCACTCCCTGTTAAGCCTGGGGCTATACCTTGAGTATCTGTTATCAGCTCCTGGTCTATGTCGTTCTGCATAGCGTAGGATAGACCTACGGTGATGCCTTTCCTCTTTCCTAAGTAGGTGTCCCTGTAGAGCCAGTTAAGACCTTTGGGCTTTCCTTCTGGCTTTCCGAGCATCAGGGTGGTTCTGAGGGTGTATAGGAAAGAGTCTTTGGAGTTGCTCCTGAGCTGGGCAAGACACTGGGCATTGCAGTTTACATTAATAGTTCCGCTTCCGACCGTATATGAAGCTGTTGTATCCAAACCTCTTACGGTCTCATCCCAGGGCTGTTCTATCCCCTTAAAGCCGTCAAAAATTCCCACAAATCCGTCCCAAGTAATCTTGCCAAAGCCTTTGCCTTTGTTTCCTTTCCGAACGTGGATAAAACCTCCGTAAGCCCTTCCCGTAACATTTGCAACCGTAAGGTGGGTCCACCTGAGCGTAGCGAAGGTCCTATCCGACTCCAAGTTATCAAAGCCCGTTCTTCCGTATTGCTCCCTTCCGAGGGGAACTCTCGGAAAGCCGAGGTGTGCATCTATTATCCATCCCTCAGCCCCGAACATCTCGTGAAGGGCAAATTTGAGGTCAAGCTCGTGGAGTGCAAAGTTCCTGCCTCCGAGGAGTCCTCCCTGTCTGAGATAACCTACCGGCTGTCCTCCGAAGGGTGCAACGTAAGCGTCTCTTCCCGTGTTGTTTAGCCTTATGACGAAGTTGAATTTAAAGTATTTGTTGTAGCTTCCTCCGAGCCTAAACCTTATCCTCCTGAAAGAGGTGTCAAAGTTCCCGTCGGGTGCCTTTATGAAGTTGGGTCTGTTCTGGTCATCTATCTTCTGATACCTGAACCAGGTCTGGATTAGGAAGTTGATGTCTAAAAACTGCTGGGTTGAAGCGCTCCAGACCCTTATTGCGTGAGCACTCTCTGGTGTAAAAAGCGCCGCCGCTCCCAACGCTACCCCGACCAAAGCCGCTTTCCTCATGCTTCCCCTCCTTTATTTGGTTTTGAATGAATTACTGAACCTTTATGTATGCGTATCCGAGAGTTTGCAGGTGTGCCACCGTTCCCACACCGGAGGGAACTATCTTCACGAAATCGTATAGCTTCCCTGCCAGCTTACCCCTCTTGACCGTGATACCGCAGACGTAGAACTCAACTCCGTATTGGAGGAGTTCCTCCATCTTTATCTTGAGAGCCTTCTGGTCTATAGGTTCCTTAGCCCACTTGGTTCCCTTCAGGTCCTTCAGTAGGAACTTTGCTCCCGCTCCGTGGGACACGACCACGATCTTTATCTTGAAGGGGTCAAAGTCATAGACGGAAAGGTGGTTGGTTATGTTCCTGAGCATGGTCTTAAAGCGCTTCTCTTGAGGAAAGTCCGCATGGTATATGACGTTTACCTTAGCCTCCTTCTTGAAGTCCTCGAAGCTAAGTCTGACGTTCTTTGCAGAAGCAACACCTCCCACGAGCGGAACGGAGACCGCAACGGCTCCGACCTTAAAAAAGTCTCGCCTGTCCATAGCTCACACCTCCTCGCTTTTTCGCCAAACCTTTAAGCAAGGGGTGTGCCACGATAGAAGATAGAGAATTATCAAAGACTTATGATTTTCAGGTTTTTAAAGGACCTTGCCATTTCGGCAAGGTGTTTGTCAAAATGACAAATTAACCTATTCCGTAATTCTCTAACTTCCTGTAAAAGGTTCTCAGAGGTATTCCCAGTATCTCGGAAGCCTTCTTCTTGTTGAAGTTTACCTGTTTGAGAACCTCCATTATGTATTCCTTCTCAAGCTCTCTGATAGTTTTAAAGCCTCCTTTTTCACCGCTGTGGGTAAACAGACAGGAAATATCCTCCTCCTCTATGTATTCCGAGTCGGAGAAAAGGACAGCCCTCTCCACGACGTTTTTAAGCTCCCTAACATTCCCGGGCCACGGGTAGCTCAGGAGAGCCTCCTTTGCCCTTTTGGTAAAGCCTTTTATCCCTTTGGAATACTTGCGGGAGAATGTTTCTAAAAAGTGCTGTGCTAAGGGAATTATGTCCTCCTTCCTTTCTCGGAGCGGTGGTATGTGTATCTGAACAACGTTTAGCCTGTAGTAGAGGTCCTCCCTGAACTTCCCCTCGCTTACCATCTCTTCAAGGTTTCTGTTGGTTGCGGTGATTATTCGAACGTCGCTCTCTATCTCCTTCCTACCGCCTACCCTGTAAAATTTCTTCGTTTCTATAACTCTGAGAAGTTTTGCCTGAAGGCTCGTCTCCATCTCCCCAATCTCGTCTAAAAACAGGGTGCTCCCGTCCGCAAGCTCAAAGAACCCAGCCTTTCCCCTATCCGCTCCCGTGAAAGCACCTTTCTCGTATCCGAAGAGTTCCGCCTCCACAAGCTCCTTGGGGATTGAGGCTATGTTTAGAGCCACCATAGGTTTGTCGGAACGGTCGCTGTTTTTGTGTATAAGGTTTGCCACCACCTCCTTTCCCACGCCGGACTCCCCGGTTATGAGAACGGGACAGTCAGAGCAGGCAATTTTTTCAACCTTTTCGATAACTTCCTTCATAGCGGGACTTTCGAAAACGAAACCTCCGTAGTCCCTGCTTACCCTCTTTTCCCTCTTGTATAAGAGGTTTTCCCTCTTAAGGTGCCTCGACTCTACCGCCTTTTTGATGGTTATCTCAAGCTCCTTGAGGGAGCAGGGTTTAGTCAAAAAGTCGTAGGCTCCCAGCTTTATAGCTTCAACTGCGGTCTTTATGGTCCCGTGCCCGGTTATGACTATCACTTCCGTAAGGGGTGAGTTTTCCTTTACCTCCCTCAATAGCTCCATACCGTTCCCGTCCGGCAGAAATAGGTCCAGGAGAACGATTGAGTAATCTCTACTCTCAAGCTCCCGGAAAGCTTCCTCCTTGGTTGCCACCCCTACAGCAGAAAAGCCCAAACCTTCCAGATGGTCCACCAACAGTTCCCTGAAGTCCCTCTCGTCCTCAACTACCAGAACTTTCATCTCTCAGCCCGCCTACCCTTATTTCCACGGTGGTTCCCTTACCGGGAAAGCTTTTTATCCTAATGTCCCCTCCCAAGTTCTTTACGAGCCTCTTTGCTAACGGAAGTCCTAATCCCGTCCCGTAAGGTTTTGTGGTGTAAAAGGGGGTAAAAACCTTATCTATGTCCTCCTTCCTTATTCCTTCCCCGCTGTCGCTCACTTTCCACACGACCTTACCCTCCTCCTTTCCCAAACTTATCTTAACCTTTCCTCCCGGGGGAGAGGCATCTACTGCGTTGTCTATAACGTTTATCAAAACCTGTTCCACCTGCCAGGGGAAGGTGAACAACCTCTCCCCGTTGAGGGAGTTCTCGAATTCAATACCTACATTCTTTCTCTTAGCTTTCGGGGCAACCATGCTTATTGCATCTATGGTCAGTTCCTCGGGCTTTACGTAGCTGGGTTTACCCTCAAAGGGTTTCCCTATCTCCATCAACTTCCTGACGGTCTCCGCACACTTCTGGGCATGTTTCTGAATTATCTCAGCTTTCCTGCGGGTCCTATCTTCTGAGGTTGTCAGTTGAATGCTCTCCGCATAGCCCATTATGGAAGCGAGGGGATTGTTAATCTGGTGAGCAATAGAGCAGGCTATTTCACCCGCTAAGGAAAGTTTCGAGGTTTGCTCTAAGAGAACCTTCAGCTCCTTCTCCTGCGAGAGGTCCCTTATCCTCCACATCAGATACAGCTTTCCTTCTATCCTCAAAACCTCCTGCCTCAGCTGACAGAAAACCTCCTTTCCCCCGAAGCGAAGCTTTTTCTCCGAAAAGAACAGGCTCTTTACAGGAAGTTCCTCCCCGAGAATTTCTTCCATGGGAGTTCCTACAAACTCTTCCCTCCTGATGTGAAACTGCTCGGAAACGGTTCTGTTTATGTCCACCACCCTCTTGGTGTGGTCAAACACTATTATCCCGTCGAGGGTGTTTTCGAATAGAGCAAAGTATAGTTTTCGCTCCTCCTGAAGTCTTCTTATGAGGTTTTCAAAAGCCTGAGAAAGCTCACTCACCTCGTCCCCAGCCCTTATGGGCTTCTTTATGTTCTCCTCCTCCCAGGATATAACGTAGTTTTTGAGGTTCTCCAGAGGTTTGAATATCCTGAGAAACACGAATATGGCAAACACACCCGCACTTACCATAAAGAGGGACCCCCCTATCATAGCCTTCTGCTGGAAGCTGTATAGGGGCTGGAGCACCACCGATATGGGTTCTTCCACGAAAACCGCCCACTTGCCGTCTTCGCTTTTTGCATAGACACCTACGACCTCCACTCCCGTTACGCTGGACCTGTATATTCCCTTTCTGTATGGTAGCCTTTCCCTTTCGGAAAACCTCATGTCGCTGAAGGCAAGGATGTTTCCCTCTCCGTCCGTCAGGAAGACCTCCACGCTCGGGGTAGGTTTTGCCGCCATAACCGATTGCCAGAAGAGGGAAAGGTCAAGAGAAAAAACGAAGTATCCCTTCAAAAGCCCGCTCTCCACATCGGGAACCACGAACCTCAAAAAAGGCTCCTTATACTGGGTAAACTCTATCCCCAAAACCTTTTTGGACTCATCTATGCGCAGGAACTTCTCAAAGTTGGGAGTAGAACTCTCCCTGCTCTCCCATACCATAAGTATCCCTTCCGGGGAGTAAAAAGCCCCTTCGAATATACCCTTTATGTGTCCGCTCACCCTCCAGATTATCTCCTCCTCGGACCACCCGAAGTTGCGGTATAGGTAAACGAGCGAGCTTGCTTCCGACATCATGCGTTCCAGGAAAAGCTCAACCCTGCTCACCACCGAAGAGGCATATAGGGAGTGGAACCTGAGCCTATCCTCGAGAATTTTCTCCCTCATTACCGAGTTGTAGTAGAAGTAAAGAACCACAGGTATGAGCGTTAGGATAACGAGCAGAATTATCACCCTCGCCTTGAGGGAAATCCTCATTTAACTACCTCGTCCACAAAGGTGAAGAAATCCCTGTTAAAGTCTATACCCAGTTCGAGCAGAGCGGACTCGTTAACCGCAAGCCTCGGATAGTAAGCCCTCTCAAAGGGAACATGCTCCACGGGAGTGCCCTTCAGGATTTTGTAAGCTATGTGCGAAGCCTGATAGCCCTGTTCGTAGCCTGATGTTCCGTAGGCAACGTGGCAACCCTTCTTAACCAAGCCCGGTGAATGACAGAAGACAGGTATCTGGTGAAAGTTGGCATAGTGAAGTATGTAAGAGGTCAGAAAGTTCTCCGTGTAAAAACAGGGAGTTATTATTATCGCCTCAAAGCCGTCCTCCCTCATGTGGCTGATTATGTATTCAAGCTCCTTAACGTCCTTAACGTTCAGAGGCACCACCTTGATGCCGAGCTTTTTACCCGCCCTTATGGTTATCTTCGTAGCGTTCTTAGAAGCCTCGAACTGAGGATTACAGAAGACCAACACCTTCCTTATGTGGGGAAACATCTTGGAGAAAAGCTCCACCCTCTTTTCCATAAGCTCCGCATTCAGGTTGTCCACCCCCGTTATGTTCTCCGAAGGTCTCGAGAGACTCTCCGTAAGCCCCCACGGGATTATGCTCGTTCCCCCTAATATCACCACCGGAGTTTTAAGCTTTCCGCTCGCCTCCTTCACCATGTAGGCTTCCAGACTGCCTCCGACCGCTATCAGGTCGTAATCCTCCTGCCTGACGGACAGCTCCTGAGCGAGTTCCCTCATCTTCCAGAGGGTGTTGTTCCCCTCGTAAAACTCGTATTTGACCTTCACAAGCCCTAAATTTCTCAGACCGTCCTGAAAACCCCTGACCTTGTCCTTTCTCCCCTCCCCAGATATAAAGACCGCTATGCGGTATTCCTTTTCCTGAGCGGTTTCGCAGGATAGGATTGTAAGAAAAAACAAAAACAGCAGGATTAAGACCACAACATTATTTAAATATAACTTGAAGTTTGGAAAGGACCCCCGCAGATGCGGGGGTGTTTTTTAATGCATCTGAGAAACTATCTTCTTCCTGTAAATCCACAGAAGAGCACCCATGAGTATGAAGTAGCCTATGGTGGCTACACCCATGAGCGTTCTCTTAGCCTTCTCCCCGGGAGGAGGCTCGTTTACGGACCTCATGTAAGCCACTATCTTTGCCACCTTCTCGGGAGCTTCTTTGTCAAACTCGGGGAAGAAGAGCTTAGGCATGGTGGTTCCCGGCAGTATCTTCTGAGGGTCCATTATGAACTGGTATAAATATCCGGGACCTCTCGCGAGGTAGTAAGTTGATAGATCGGGGGGAATTTTACCGAAGGAAGCCTTCAATCCGAGAAGGTCGGATATGGCAACCGCCTCGTAAACATCCCTGGGAACGAAGTATCCCCTTATGTGTATCTTCCCGTCCTTCTCCTCTATTATGGGTTTACCCTGGGTCTTCTCTATCTTTTCCCACTCAGGCTTTGCGGTTACGGACATCAGGTATATGCCGTCGTATCTCAGAGAATGACAGCTCGCACAGTTCTGCTTGAAAAGCTCCCTACCTTCCTCCGCAGCTTTCGGGTCGAAGACTATCTTCTCAGCCTCTTCGGGAAGTTCGTATTCGTGGTGGGGAGCGAAGGGGTTCTTTATCCATATTATGAAGAAGAACACTACCGTAAGACCCGTAAAGAATACCGTCTTAATCATTCCCCAAGTGCTCATGACTGACCTCCTTTGGCTTTATACCAGCCCCACTCGATAAAGGAAATCACCGGCAGGGACAGGAAGAACAGGAAGGTTGTGAAGGTGAAGAACATACCGAGCTTTGCGTTCGTAGGTGTGGGTGCCATGGTTCCGAGTATGGTCAGAGCTATTGCGGATATGACCAGCACCACGAACATTATGAAGAAGAGGGGTCTCCTTCTGGCACTCTTTAGAGGGGAAAAGTCCAAGAAGGGTAGTATGAGCAGGAACACGAGCGACAGGTTGAAGGCTACGAACCCCCAGAACTTACTGGGTATAGACCTGAATATCTCATAGAAGCCGAGCAGATACCACTCGGGAGCTATGTGGGGAGGGGTTTTGAGCGGGTCCGCAGGCTCGAAGTTGTCCGCAGGGAGGAAGTGGGACATGTGGAAGAATACGAAGAAGAAGAAGAGTGCCAGATACCACATGGTGTAGGCACCCTCTTTGAGGGTCATGTAAGGGTGGAAGGGAACGACCTTTTCGGGTTCGTTCTTCTTGTCTATTTCGTATCCGTCGGGGTTGGATATTCCCGCCGCACGCACGAGGAAGAGGTGAATTCCTATCAGCAGTAGCAGGGTAAGGGGCAGGAACAGAACGTGCAGTCCGAAGAACCTGCCCAGAGCGAGGTCCTCGAGCTTGTATCCGCCCTTCATCCAGATAGATACGGTCTCACCTATTGCTCCCAAGAGACCTTTTAGAATAGGTGCGTCTCCGAGGGACATAGGTATCTCGGTGGTAACTATCATTCCCCAGTAGGAGAGCTGTCCCCAAGGCAGAAGGTATCCCGACAGAGCGGTCATCAGGAGAACGAAGAATATCACCCAACCTACTATCCAGACCAGCTCCCTGGGTTTCTTGTAAGCGTTGTAGTAAATCCCCGTAAACATGTGCAGATAAACTATCGCGAGGAAGAAGTTCGCTCCCGCAGCGTGGATGTTTCTAAAGAGCCACCCGAAGGAGATTTCCTTCATTATGGTGTAGTTGGTGCTGTCAAAAGCGTGAGCTATGAGAGGCTTGTAATACATTATGAGGATTATTCCGGAGATTATCTGTATTGCGAAGGTGGTAAGAGCCAAAACACCGAACACGTAAGGGAAGGTTAGGTTCTTGGGAACCTTGTATTCGACCATCTGCTCTCTGTATATGTCCCTTATGTGCGCCCTTTCGTCTATCCAGTCAACTATACGCTTTATCATCCTTCTTACCTCCCTTATACGAGCCTTTCAACAAATCCGGGTTCACCCACGACGAGCTTGTTGCCCTCGAGCTTCTGAGGAGGAACCCAAAGAGGTCTCGGAGGAGGACCTCCTATGACGTCTCCCCAAGGGGTGTAAAAGCCTCCGTGGCAGGGACAGTGGAATGCAGGATTTCCGCCGGATATGTCCGCTCCCTGAGGCTTCCAGAGGGGAATACATCCGAGATGGGTGCAAACACCGATTAGAGCAAAAACGTTCTTGTCCCCGAGTATCTCCTGATTGTGCTTTCCTGCGGAGTTCTTTGCGGACTCGTTGAGCTTATAGGAAAACTTCTGGGAAGCTCCCTCGGGAAGCTTAACCACGAACAGAGGTTTTCCCTTAAAGGAGGTTACCCTTATGCCCAGTTCCGGGACTTTGTTTATGTCCACCTCCACCTTGGCTTCGGTTGAGGAGGCTGCACTCGGAGCGAGGGTTTTAACTATGGGATATAAAACTCCAAGAGCACCGACAACGCCCATACCACCTATGGCTACGTTGATAAAGTCTCTCCTTGAAGCTTCCATGCTCTTACCTCCTGACCTCGATATTTTATCATGAGCCATATGTCATTTATCATATAAAAAATTTCTAATAATCTTATGAAGCCCACTTATAGGTGAGTATTACCTTACTAACACAACCCCTTCACCGACAACCCTCCCCCTTATAACCTTTTCCTTGGAGGTTTCCACACGAACAGCGCTTCCGTAAAAACCCGTATCGACAGCTTTACCTCTAAGCTCGATTTCTATGTTTCCCTCTCTGAGCAAAACCCTAACCTCTTCTCCTCTTCTAACGAGCGGTTCCCTCTTCAGATAGCTTTTTCTTACGGGTTGGTCTTTCTTCAAAGGTTTAAGGGTGATGTAGTTGATAAGCTCCTGTGGGTCTTCTATCCACTGCTTGGGACATCTTTCCATAAAAACTTCCTTAAAAGAAACCTCCCAGGGGTATATTCTCTCCCCCGTTTCTATATCCCTGTTTGCAGTCAAAACCCGACACCTCCAGAGTAGATATAAGGTAGCGGAAATCCTCTTCACTCCCCTCGGGGTTTTTATGTATAGGTGCAGGGTTCCCCGGGGATAACCCTCTCTGACGCTCAGGGAGACCTTGTTCAGCTCGGTGTATCTTATCGGAGTTTTTAGGAATGCATCTACGGCTTTTACTTTAACGCTTTCACCGAAGTGCTTTTGCACCTCCCTCAGAGCTATTCTCTTTATTTCTCCCTCGTCAAGAACTCCACCGAAGGTAAGTGAGATTAGAAGAAGACTAACGACGTAAGTTGGCAGCCTGAGAAAGCATCTCATCAGCAGCGGTTATTCCCTTCGTGTTGAACTCGTAAGCTCTCTGAGCGATTATGAGGTTTACCATCTCCTCAACTATGTTCACATTCGAAGACTCTAAGTATCCCTGAAGGAGGGTTCCTATTCCCTGATTGCCGGGGTTGTCTATTATGGGTTCTCCGGAAGCGTCCGTCTGTATGTATAGGTTGTTCCCTATCCTTCTGAGTCCCGCAGGGTTTACAAACTTTGCAAGCTCTATCCTTCCCACCTCCTCCACCGTTGTGGCTCCTTGTCTCAGAACGGTAACCGTTCCGTCCGCTCCTATGCCTATGGTTATAGCGTCGGGAGGTATGCTTATTTCGGGGTCAAGGGGATAGCCGTCGCTGTTAACTATCCTGCCGTCCCTGTCGAGCCTGAACTGTCCGTTTCTCGTGTAGGCTATGGTTCCATCCGGAAGAATTACCTTAAAGAAGCCATCACCCTGTATGGCAAGGTCGAGGGTGTTTCCGGTCTGAACTATGTTTCCCTGGGTGAATATGCCGTATGTATCCGCAATATAGGTTCCCAAACCTATTTGAAACCCGGAGGGAGACCTCGTTGTGGGTGATGTGGGGGCACCGGGTTCCCTTACCGTCTGGTATATGAGGTCTTGGAATGTGGGTCTCATCTTTTTGTAACCTATGGTGCTGACGTTAGCCATGTTGTGGGATATAACGTCGAGGTTAGTTTGCTGTGCGGTCATCCCCGATGCGGAAGTCCAGAGCGCTCTGAACATGTCTTCCCTCCTTCAGTTTAATTTTTATCGGCATTTCTCCTTATAATTTCACCGATGGAAAATCTCCTCTGGCTCTTGAAGAAGCTAAAGCCTTACTTTCCCCTCCTGCTTCTCTCCCTCGTGGGGTCTCTTTTACAATCGGGGGGAGCTACTGCTATAACCCTCTTGGTTAAGGGGATAATAGACGACGTTTTTATACTCAAAGACAGGGAACGCCTCATCGAGACCATACTCCTGCTACTTCTTTCCGCCTTCATCATGCAAGCGGGTTTCTTCCTCTCCAAGTATCTCGTCAGCGTTGCCTCTGAAAAGACTCTCAGGGACATAAGGGAGGAGGTTTTCAGCAAGCTCCTCAGAGTGCCTTACACCTTCTTCGTTAAAAGACCTGCGGGGGACATAATAAGCAGGGTGGTAAGCGATGTAGATAAGCTCAGGCAGATACTCGTCGAGCACATACCCACCCTGCTCAGGGAGCCTCTCGTGGGAGTAGCTCTCATAGGTGTTCTTCTCTACAGGGACCCTCTCCTCACCCTCATACTCGTCGTGGTTCTACCCATAATGAGCTTGACTGTTAAATACTTCGGAGGAAAGAAGGGAAAGCACATGAGGAGAACTCAGGAGGGGACTGCGGAGCTTACTCAAGTTCTGTCCCAGACTCTGCAGGGGGTCGAGAACGTAAAGGTCTTCCTTGCGGAGAAGAAGCTTATAAAGTCCTTTAGAGAATTCAACGAGAAGATATACTCCTCTTCGGTCAAGACCGAATTCTATGTTGCGGGGAACACCGCTCTCAATTACATAACCGGATACCTGGTGGTGGCAGGGGTTTTCTTCTACGGAGGATACAGAATAATAGAAGGGCACCTGACCCCCGGAGACTTTGTCTCTTACCTGACCGCTCTCTTTATGGTTCAACCGCCTATCCTGAACTCCCAGAAGGCTTTGATGAACCTAAAGGGTTCTCTTCCCGTGGTGGGCAGGGTAAGGGAGCTGCTCTGTATGGAGGAGGAAACCTCCGGAAATGTTCCCCTCGAGGAATTCAGGGAAGGTATAGAGTTCAAAAATGTAAGCGTAGAAGTAGGTAGTAAGGTCATCCTTCGGAACGTGAACCTGACCGTAAGGAGGGGTGATAGGGTCGGGATAGTGGGCAGAACAGGTTCCGGAAAGAGCACCCTCGTGAGGATAATCCCGAGACTTATAGATTATTCGGGAAGCGTGAGACTCGACGGGGTGGAACTGAAAGATTACCGGCTCGACTCCCTGAGAAGGGTCATCGGACTTGCAACCCAGGAGACCTTTCTTCTGAACGCTACCATCAGGGAAAACCTTCTCATAGCCAAGGAGGACGCAACCGAGGAGGAGATTAAAAAAGCTCTCGAGCTTGCTCTGTGCGACTTCGTCTTCAGGCTCGAAAAAGGTCTCGACACGGTCGTGGGAGAGAGGGGATATACCCTGTCGGGTGGTGAAAGACAGAGACTTTCTCTCGCAAGGCTTTTCCTCAAAAATCCCGAGATAGTTATTCTCGACGAGGCTACCTCAGCCTTGGACCTGAACACGGAGAAGAGAGTTTTGAAGAACCTCTTTGAGTTTTTCAAGGACAAAACCATGCTGGTAATTGCTCACAGGCTCTCCAACGTTATGGAATGCGACCGAATAGTAGTCATGAAGGAGGGAGTGATAGTGGAGGAGGGGAACTTTTACACCCTCATAGAAAAGAGAGGAGAGTTCTTTAACATTTTCAGGGAGGGGAAGGTGGTATAATCCCTTACTTAGAGAAAGAGATGGCAAAGCTTTTTATACTCTCTGCTCCTTCCGGAACGGGAAAGAGCACCATAGCGGGCAAACTCCTGCAACAGCTTGAAGGCATAAGACGTGTTATAACCGCCACCACCAGAGAACCGAGACCGGGAGAGAAACACGGTGTCGATTACATCTTCATGTCCAAGGAGGAGTTTGAGGAAGGAATAGAGAAGGGATTGTTCTTAGAGTATGCGAACGTTTATGGAAATTACTACGGAACCCCAAGGGACCAAGTAGAAAAGAACCTTCGGGAAGGCTACGACTCCCTTCTGGTAATAGACGTTCAGGGAGCCTTTAAGGTTAAGAAGATTTATCCCGACGCTGTGAGCGTTTTTCTGCTCCCTCCCTCCTTGGAAGAACTCAAGAGGAGGATGATTGGCAGGGGATACAGGGACTCCAACGCCCAGAGGAGGTTGGAAACCGCAAGGGACGAGATACCTTGCGCGAAGAGCTTTGACTATATTATAATTAACGACTTCGTGGATAAGGCTGTGGAACAGCTCAAGAGCATAGTGGTCGCTTCCCGCTGTGAAAGGGAGAACATACTTTCTAACCTTAAGAGCCTTGTCCACAACGAGGAACTGGTCCGCCTTATAGAAGGAGGTGAATGCTATGTCCAAGAGACCTGACATAGAGAACGCTCTCAAACAAGTCAGCTCACGCTACGAGCTTGTTCACGCTGCGGTAAAGAGAACCCTTCAGCTTCTTCAGGAGGGAGACGACTTCTTCATAAGGGGAGAAAGGGAGCTTATAAAGAAGACCTTCCAGTCCATAGAGGACATAGCGAGCGGAAAGGTCAAGGTGGTCAAGAAGGAATAACTTTATTCCTATGAAGTTCATCACAGGTTATACCCTTAGCCAGCTCAAGGAAGAGTTTACCCGTTTGGGTCTTGAAAAGTTCAGAGCCTCTCAGGTTCTGCGCTGGGTTTACAAAAAGTTCGTAACAGATTTTAGCCTCATGACCGACCTTTCTAAGGAACACAGGGAGTTCCTCTCTGAAAGTTTTAGCTTTCATCCCCTCGAGAGGGTGGATAAAGTGGAGGCTCCCGATGCGGTCAAGTATCTATTCAAAACCCACGACGGACACATTGTTGAGACGGTTCTCATAAAGGAGCGGGACCACCTTACCCTGTGCGTCTCTTCCCAGATAGGTTGTGCGGTAGGGTGCACCTTTTGTGCTACCGCTTTGGACGGTCTTAAAAGGAACCTTTCAACCGAAGAGATAGTGGACCAGTTCCTTCAAGTTCAGAAAGACATAGATTCCAAAATCAGGAATGTGGTCTTTATGGGAATGGGAGAACCCCTTGCAAACTACGACAACGTCCGAAAGGCTGTCGAGATAATGGTCTCCCCCTGGGGGCTTGACCTTTCCAAGAGACGGGTAACTATCTCCACGAGCGGACTCGTGGCTCAGCTAAGAAGAATGAGCAAGGACCCGCTTATGAGCGAGCTTAACCTTGCGGTTTCTTTAAACTCTCCCGACCCGAAAAAGCGCTTGGAGATTATGCCCCTTACCAAGACCAATACCTTAGAGGAACTTATGGAAGTTTTAAAAACTTATCCGCTTCCCAGATACAGGAGGATAACCTTAGAGTATGTTCTTATAAAGGGGGTCAACGACTCGGATAGGGACGCACGGGAGCTTGTAAAGCTCATAGGAAGACACAGAAAGCGCTTTAAGGTTAACCTAATACCCTTTAATCCCGACCCAAATCTACCCTTCGAAAGACCTTCTTTGGAGAGAGTTCTCAAGTTTCAAAAAATCTTATGGGATGCGGGAATATCCACCTTTGTGAGGTTTAGCAAGGGGGCAGATGTGTTCGGTGCCTGCGGGCAACTCAGAAGCCGGAGGCTTATGTTAAAATCTCAACCCGATGAAAAATACCTCAAAGTGGTTAATTGAATTTGCGGTCATAATCGCTGTGGTTTTGATAATAAGAGCTACGCTCTTGCAAGCCTTCAACATACCTTCCGCCTCTATGCAACCCACCCTTTTGATAGGGGACTTTATACTCGTGAATAAGCTCGTTTACAAAGTTTCCGAGCCGAGAAAGGCTGACATTGTCGTTTTTAAGTATCCCGTAAACCCGAATTTGGACTACATAAAGAGGATAGTTGCCGGTCCCGGAGATGTGGTCGAGTTTGAGGAGTATTACGACCCGGAAGCGGAGATAAAGGTCTATAGGCTCAAGGTCAACGGTGAGCTTTACCCGTTGGAATATACAGCACTAAGAAGTTTTGACGGGAGGTTTTACTACGAGTTTAGGGAAACTATACCTTTGGGAAATAAAACTATAACCCACTCCGTATGGTATTCCGCCTATCCCACAAAGGTGTCCGGTCTCGTGTCTTACAGCGGGAGCGAGTGTATGGAGCAGAAACACAACCTCTGCGTTAAGTTTCGTGTCCCCGAGGGACACTACTTCGTTATGGGGGATAACAGGGACAACAGCGAGGACAGCAGGTTCTGGGGCTTTGTTCCCCGGGAGAACATAGTGGGTAAAGCCTTCGTAATATACTTCTCCGGAGAGGTTCCTTCCCTCACACCTGACGATGTGAACCTCTTTACCGGGTTTCGTCAGCTCTTTCTGGCTCTTCTGAACCCTCGCTTCGAGCGCATAGGTAAGTTTTTCATATATTAGAAGGGGTTTATAAAGACCTCCAACTTGTCTAAGATTGACAGAACCCCTACAATCGTAGAAGGTTTTATACCCGGCACGAGCATTATGGTGTTGAGGAGCAGTTCTACCGTGAAGGGTGGTTCAATGTAAATGTCCCTGACCATTCCGCTTTCCACAAGGCAGAATCTATCAAGCTCTTCAACAAACCTGTCCGCAACTTCTTTCTCCTCCGTGTTTAGCACGAACTCTAACACCTGATTTATTACATAAACCGCGCGTTCTTTGTTAATTACGGGTATAAAGTCTATACCCGTTCTTAAAGCTCTCAACTTACTTACCGCAGTTTCAAAGTCCTCGTAAGGGAGTCCGTATCTGGGTAGAACCATGTTTACCTTCAGTGCTTCAACCTTCGATAGGGAGGCACTTAGCACACTGCCAGAGGGCATGAATATTCTGTGGTATAACCGGACTTCTTCGGTTATGTCGTTGGACTTTTCACTGTATAGGGAGCTTAAAAACTCGGGTGCGAAAAGGTATCCCGTGTCCTCTTCGTATAAGCAGAAACTACCTACCGAGGGGGAGAAGTTCACGGGAATAAATCTGAGCTTGTGCCCCGTTGCGAGATTTACCAGATAGGAGGGGTAATCACCGAAGGTTCTTATCCTTCCCGACTTACAACCTGCCTCTACGAGCTGTCTCTTTACCGCATAGTCGGTTATGAACCTGACGTTAAACTTTTGCTCCGCAAGTATGAAGCTGTTGTATATTCCCGAAACCTCCCCGGACAGTAAAATCACCGCATCAAGCTCTTCAAGGTTGAAGAGAGTGTCCTCCACCAGGTTTCTTACACCGCTCCACTCGTCGAGGGAACCTATGTTTATCAAAAAGGCAACCCTCCTATCGTTCCCCTCGTATATCCTCAGATAAACGTTTTTGAGGAGAACAGGCACGGTAGAGAACCTCGACACCCTGTAAACTCCCTCCCCTACTTCTTCCACCAACTTAACGTCCTCCGTAGCTTCTTTTTTGCTAACTACCGCAGGAACGGGTCTGACCTTTTCCATAAGGGTTTTTATGAACTCGTAAGTTCCCGCAAAGGACTGCTCCGTCGTTATGGCTTCAAAGCGTTTCGTGTTTACCTTCAGGTCCTCGCTTTCGAGAATTGAGCGAAGCTCTTCCATGGTGCAGTCCATGCCCAAAACTTCACCCTTTTCTATCGCTATCAGACAGCTCTTCGAGTTGGACACTTCGACGATAGCGCTACCTTTTGAGTTGGCTAACTTGATGATGGTATTCACGAGACCGAGCTGGTTTGCGCTGTCGGAGGGTTGGAGTCTGTGCAGATAGCTGAGCTTATTGAGCAGTTCGAGGGGGTTAAAGGGTTTCTTTATGTAGTTGAGGTCCGAAAAGCCCAAGAGTTTGAACTTGAGTTCCTCCTCCTCTCTGTCGAGCAGAAAGAAGGGGAGGGGTATGTTTTCCTCCTTCCATGCGGACAGCCAGATTTTTACGTCGGTGTGGTTTAACATAACCACGTCCACTTCGGTGGACTGGATTAGCTCGTTGAACATCTCGTCGCTCGTGGCTATCAGGAGTTTGTGGCTGGTAACGTTAAAGATGTCCCCCAGCAGGGGAAAAACTTCCCGGTCCCTGTCCAAGAGTATAGCCTTGATAGCCATCACTCAATCTCCTTCTTTTTTACCGCAACTTCTAAAAGCTTTAAATTTTCTCTGAGTATGTTAAGGGATTGCACCACCATAAAGAAAGAGTGTTCCACCCTCAGCAGTGCTCCCTGAAAGGATAAGTCGTCCTCTACCAACCTAAGCTCCCTGAATTTTCTGTAAAATTCGTCTATCTCGGTTCCGCACTCCAGTATCTTGGGTATGAACTCCCTGTATAGTTTTAAAGCTTCATCTCTCGTGTCCATGTCTCTATTCTCCCAATCTCCTCTCCCTTCTTCTTGGGTATCGGTGTCCTCCCAAATAGTATAATCTCAAGCTTTCTAAAATCATCGGGAAAAAGTCCTTCAATTTTAACCTCCCAGAGGTTAGAGCGTTTACAAACAAGGTGAACGTCCGCTTCACCTCTTACTCTCACAAATCCCCCCGCATTCATGAACCCCACCGAGACCGCAAGGGTAACGAAGTCCGGCTTGTCTATGGACAGTATAGGTTTGTCTATTCCCCTGTCCGCTATGAGAAGGTTCCCCAGCGCAAGACCGACCCTAAACAGATTTTCCGCAGTTAAGGGATACTCTCCGGGATTGCCTCTGAGCGTTTCGTCCTCAAACATCCTGCTCGTCAAGGGCTTTTTCCACCTCCTCTTCTATGTTAACCTCCTCCCCCTTCTGAGAAGCCAGTAAGAAAAACTCCTCGTTTCCCTTCGTCCCCTTCGGGAAAGACTTTACTACACCGAGAATGTTATACCCATTTTCACGGAGGAAGTTTATCACCTTAAGGAGTGCTTCCTTTCTGTGCTGTCTATCTTTCACTATTCCCTTTCTGACCTTCTTGGGGCAGAGTTCGAACTGGGGCTTTACGAGGACGAGAAGGAGTCCCTCCCCCTTGAGGAATTTAAAAAGGGAGGGTAGAACCTTCGTTGCGGATATGAAAGACACATCCACGGTAATGAGGTCAACCTTTTCGGGAATGTGCTCCTCCGTAAGTATGCGTGCATCCGTCTTCTCATATAGAACAACCCTCGGGTCGTTCCTGAGTTTGGGGTCCATCTGCCCCCTGCCTACATCGACCGCATACACCCTTTTTGCACCCTTTTGTAGAAGGCAGTCCGTAAACCCTCCCGTTGAGGAACCCACATCCAAAACTATCCAACCCGAAGGGTTTATTCCAAATCTATTTAGAGCACCTTCTAACTTATCTCCTCCCCTCGAGACGAACTTTGGGGTTTCCTTCAGCTCTATCTTTTCGTCCCCCTTGAGTTTTGTGCCGGGCTTGTCCACAACCCTGCCGTTAACGAGAACTTTGCCAGCCATTATGAGCACACGAGCCTTCTCTCTCGAATCCACCAGTCCCCTTTCAAGGACAAGTTTGTCAAGCCTCTCCATCAGCTTTTATAATATTAAGCCTGCATAATTGAAAATCTTCCACGGAGGTTGAAGGATTGGACCTGCTCTCTCACATAGCTCAGGAAGTTCAGGCTCAAACTAAGGTTAGGCTTCACAGAAGAAATGTGGAAAGGCTCATTTCAGCCATACTCAGAACCGGGGACTTCTGGAAGATAGTGGACCTTTCGGACCTGCCTGTGCCTGCCGCCTCGGGTATAGTCAAAAAGTTGATAGAGGACGGGCTTGCCTTTATAGACGACAACGAGGAGATACTTCTTACCCAGAAAGGTTACGACCTGGTTTCTGAGCTGAGGATAGAACCCGTAGAGGACTACTCCTGCCAGGCATGCGAGGGTAGGGGCTATCCCTTCTACGGGGATAAAGAGCTTTACAGAACCTTCGTAGAGCTTGCCAAGGATAGACCCAAGGCTATAAGGGACTACGACCAGGGTTCCGTTACGCCCGAGACCACCGTCTCGAGGGTTCTGTTTATAGACTCGAGAGGAGACCTCAGAGGCAGGGATATAATAGTTATGGGAGCGGAGGACGACCTGACCGGTCTTGCGGTTGCTCTTACCGGAAAGGCAAACAGGGTTCTGGTAATAGACATAGACGAAAGGCTCATAGACTTTGACAACAGGATATTCAGGGAACTCGGTATAGACAATGCGGAGGCTATGGTCTGGGACCTGAGAAACCCCTTCCCCGAGGACATGTTGGGTAAGTTTGACGTATTTATAACGGACCCGCCCGAGACCTTTGCCGCCTTCAGGGCTTTTATCGGAAGAGGTATAGCAACTCTTAAGGACGAAGGCTGTGCGGGATACTTCGGACTTACGCTCAGGGACTCCTCCATATTCAGGTGGAAGGAGTTTCAGCAAACTCTGATAGACGAATACGGAACTGTCATAACCGACATAGTTCAGGACTTTAATCACTACATGAACTGGGAATATCACCCCGAGACTAAAGCTGCTCAAATAGCTCCTGTCAAAAGGAACCCCACCGACATATGGTATAGGTCCGCCTGGTATAGGATAGAGACCCTCCCCGGCTTTAAGCGCTGGAACGAGCCTATTTCTGACGAAGTTTTCTATCTCGATGAGGAAGGTTCTACTACTTAGCCTTATCCTGTTGGTGGGTGTTGTCCTCGGCAGGAGGGACCCCGGAGTTATCTTTAAGCCCGAGCCTATAATTCCTGTTCCGGAGGAGTTCGTTGACCTCGTGGTTATCAACACCGTTGACTCCTCAAGACCGGACATATGGCCCGTTGTGGGCATAGTTACTTCAGACTTCGGGTGGAGAAGGAGGGGAAGGATAAGAGAGTTTCATTCGGGTGTGGACATAGGAGCACCATACGGAAGCAAGGTGGTAGCTACTGCGGACGGTTATGTGGTTTTCGCAGGCTGGATAAGGGGATACGGATACACGGTTATTATTTATCACGGATACGGATACACGACCTTATACGCTCACATGTCCTCCGTAGCTGTGAAAAGAGGTGAGAGGGTTTCAAAGAACAGGGTTATAGGATACGTGGGGACTTCCGGTAGAACTACGGGACCCCACCTCCACTACGAGGTTATCAAATACGGAATAAGACAGAACCCGATAGTTTATCTCCCCTAAGCCAGTCCCCTCTGTCTCAGTTCGTCCTCGTATATGCGTTTGTAGAGTATGTTCCACTCGGGGGTTCCTTCGAGTATGTTGCGTGAGTATTTCCTTATCCTCTCCCTTACCTTCCTCTCTATTTCTTCTTCTTCCCGAACCGCATCTCTGAGTATGTCCGCAACCCTCTTCCTTATTATCGGAGGGTCTTCGAAAATCTCGACGGTATCGTCCTCCATTATGAGGTCCCTTATCATGTTGGCTATTTGGTTCATCCTCTCCCTTCTGTTTATGTTTATCTTCATTTCCTCCGCAAGTTTTGCCTTTACCGCCTTAAAAGCGGTTCTGTAATCGAGGTTGCTTTCTTCAAGCAGTTCGGTTTTTGACTTGAGTATCTCCTTCGTTTTCTCGTCCAAGAGCCTTTCTTCTTCCTCCGCCTTTTTGAAAACGCCTATTATCTTTTTCTTAAAAAGTTCCGGGTCCTCCGCCTCTATTATTTTTTCCTCCGAAAGTTCCTCCACTATGCGGTTTGCAATTCTCTCTACGAGTCTTTCGGGTAGCTTCATCCGCCTTATTATAGCACATCACAGGAAACCCTCTAATATGCGCTCCACCTCTTCGGTGTATCCTCCTTCGGGTTTGTTTATAAAAAGCGCTTTCTCAACCCTGATTGGACCGGGAACGTTTCTTATTGAAGACACCACACACAACTTACCTTCCTTGTGAACAGTGGGATACATCACCGTGAGAAACCTCGGTGGAAGATTTACCTCCTCCATGTAGCGAAAGCTCTCCGCAAGCCTGAAAGCGGGGATTAAGAGGTTTAGATACCCGCCGTCCCTCAGAAGATAAGAGGAAGCGGACAGGAAATCTTTCAGGGTAGTTTCCTTTTCAAAGTGAGTTCCTCCGTCTTCCACGCCGTAGCGAGAGGGATAAAAGGGTGGATTGGTTATGACCACGTCGAACTCCCCCCTCTTAAAGAGCCTGTGGACTTCTCTGACATCTCCGAGAACGGGTGTTATATACCCCGTAAGGTGGTTGACCTCTACATTTCTCTTGAGCAGTTCAAAAAGACTTTTGTCCTTTTCTAAAGCGACGACCTTTGAGCCGAACTTTTTTGCAATGACGACAGAAAGGAAGCCAAAGCCCGCCCCCAAATCTATTACTCTTGAAGACTTCCTTATTCCCTTCGACCGGGATAAGAAGAGAACTAAATCTACGGAAAGCCTGTGCCTGTCGGACTGGTATAAATGGACTTTTCCTCTGAAGAAGGGGAAAGGTTTATCTGACCCGCTCAACTACTTCTAAGAGGGCTTGAGCCTTCTCCTTAATCTTCTCCCACTCCTTAATCTCTTCTAAGGTCTGAGCGGTAGCGAGCTTCCTAACGGCTTCCTCAAACTCTTCCTTAGCCTTGCCCACGTCTATATCTCCCACCTCGTAAGCTTCTTCCGCAAGTATGAGAACCTTTTCGGGGGTTATGTCCACCACACCGTAAGTTACAGCCATGCCCTTCTTTTCGTCTCCGTCGAAATAGACCAATCCAGGCTTGAGCAAGGTCATCAAATACATGTGCTTTTCTAAGACTCCTATCTCTCCCTCTACTGTGGGGATATTGACGGAACTTACTTCCTTAGAGAAGGAAAGACCTTGCGGTGTTACTATCTCCACCCTTATCATCGCCCTAAAAGTATATCATAAATAGGGAATGAAGCCTATTCTCGGTGCTCTGATAGCGGTTTTCTTAGCTTTCCTGCCCTTTCACCTGCTCAAATCCCCGGAAGGGGGGAAGATCGAGTTTATAACCTTAAACCCAAATGACTTCCAGCCTACGGTGGGAAAGGAGGGAGGAACCCTTTACTTTATCCTAAACGGAGACCCAAAAACCCTCAATCCCGCCCTCGCCCAGGAAACCACCTCCACCGCAGTTATAGGGGACCTATTTTCGGGACTTACGAAGCTCAACCTCAAGACCATGAAACCAGAGCCGGACCTCGCGGATCGCTGGGAAGTCTCCCCCGACGGTAAGGTGTGGACCTTCTATCTTAGAAAAGACGTAAGGTGGAGCGACGGAACGCCCTTCACCGCGGACGACGTTGTTTTCACCTTTAACCAGATTTACTACAACGACTCCATACCCTCTTCCACCCGGGACATACTGACCATTAAAGGAAAGAAGATAAAGGTAGAAAAAGTGGACCGCTACGCGGTGAGATTTACCCTACCCGAGCCTTTTGCCCCTTTCCTCAACGCTCTGAGTGCGGAGATACTACCCAAGCACAAGCTCGAGAAGTTCGTAAGGGAAGGCACCTTCAACACCGCCTGGAACGTAAACACGGACCCAAAAGATATAGTGGGGACAGGTCCCTGGGTCATAAAGGAATACGTTAAAGGACAGAGGGTAGTGTATGAACGAAACCCCTATTACTACGAGAGGGACCAGGAGAACAAAAAGCTCCCCTACATCGAAAGGAAGGTCGGGATTATCGTCAGCGACCCAGATACAGCCCTTCTGAAGTTCAAAAGCAAAGAGGTGGACTACATAGGACTCAGGCCCCAGGACATACAGCAGGTGGCAAAGATAGAGGATAAAAACCTGAAGGTCTATGACCTCGGCTCAACGCCCTCCACGACCTTTTTAGTCTTCAATCAGAACCCCAACGCGGACATACCCAAATACAAACTCAAGTGGTTTCAGAACAGGGTGTTTCGCATAGCCATATCCCACGCAATAGACAGGGAGGGGATATGCTCCCTCGTTTACAACGGACTCGCTAAACCTCTCTACACGCCCATAACGGAAGCCAACCGACCCTATTACGACGAGGACTTTTATCCGAAATTCGATTACGACCTCGAGAAAGCACGAAAACTCCTCGAAAGCATAGGTTTTAAGGACAGGGACGGGGACGGCATACTCGAAGACCCCGAAGGCAACGACCTTAAGTTTACCCTAATAACCAATGCGGGGAACAAGGAGAGGGAAACCATAGGCAACATAATTAAGGAAGACCTTAAAAAGATAGGCATAGAAGTTCACTTCCAGCCCATAGACTTTAACTCCCTCGTCTCACGGCTTACAGCTCCCCCTTACCAGTGGGAAGCGGTAATAATAGGGTTGACGGGTTCTATGGACCCGCACTTCGGGAGGAATGTGTGGCACTCTTCGGGTGGACTCCACATGTGGTATCCGAGGCAAAAGAAGCCCGCCACCGAGTGGGAAGCCCGGGTGGACGAGCTGATAGACAAGGGAGCGGTTGAGCTGGACTTCTCCAAGAGAGTTCAGATTTACAAGGAGATGTATAAGATTATCACCCAGGAACAACCCATGATATTCATAGCTACCCCGAAGAGCCTTATGGCAGTCTATGACCGCTTTGGAAACCTCTTCCCCACCGTCTGGGGCTGGTATGAGGAGAACAGGCTCTTTATAAGGGATTAGGCTGTCCTTTTGGTGCTTCTTCTATACTTCTCTATCTCGTGGAAGAACTTGTTTACCGCTCTGACTATGAGTTTTCTCGCCTCCCTTTTGCTCCTTATCCCGTAATCTTCCATAAAGGTTCTGACGTCCCCTTCAAAGTATCTCTTTCTTATTATCTCGTTTAGGGGATACTCGAGTCTCTCTATTATATTCTCTATGTCAACTGCGTAGATGACTATGTTCACGAAGTATCCGTCCCTGTGAAGTTTTTCCTCCGCATCGGGTTTGACAAAGAGCTTACCCTTGGGCTTTCTCGCTCCGTTCTTGCAGTTTTCATACTTGTCTAAGATGTCCCCTATGACCCACACCTTGTAATGGTATGGTCCAATCGCCCCCATAATGAACCTCCCGAAAGGCTAATCTATATAGCATTCTTTACCTTTTCAAGGTCTTCCACCTTTTCCACATTAAAGACCCTAACGTTAGGAGCAGTTTGCTGAATGAGTTTGGAAAGGACGTTCTTGGGACCGACCTCTACGAAGGTATCTACCCCTTGGGAAACCATGTATTCTACGCTCTGGAACCACCTGACAGGTGAGAATATCTGCCTGTATAGGTTTTCCCTTATCTCGTGAGCCATTGTGTGTTCCTTTGCGGTGAAGTTCTGCACGAGAGGTGTGTTTATGTTCTTTATGGGGGTTTGAGCGAGCTTCAGCCTGAAAGCGTCAGCAGCGTCCTTCATCAGGGAACAGTGGGAGGGAACGGAGACCTTCAGGGGTATTACCCTCGCTCCCCTTTCCTTGGCAAGCTCCCCAGCCTTTTCTACCGCCTGCTTTTCCCCCGATATAACCGTCTGCTGGGGTGAGTTGTAGTTGGCAGGCTCTACGACTCCGTAGCTCTGTGCCTCTTTGCAAACCTCCTCTACCTCCGAAGGAGGTATTTTTAAAACCGCACTCATAGCACCTTTCCCTTCGGGGACCGCCTCCTGCATGTATTTGCCCCTGAGATACGTGAGCCGAACCGCCTCAAAGAGTTCTATTCCCCCAGCCACGAGGAGAGCCGTGTATTCTCCGAGGGAATGACCTGCCACAAAGTCGGGTTTCGGGAAGCCAACAGCCTCCATGGCTCTGTATATGGCATAGGAAGCCACGAGTATTCCCGGCTGGGTGTATATGGTTCTATTGAGCTGTTCTTCGGGACCTTTAAGAACCACGTCAACTATGTCAGGAAGGGACATTCTCAGAGAGTGCTCCGCTTCGTGAAAAACGTCTGCGGACTGGTGGAACTCCCTGTAAAAGTCGTAAGCCATTCCCACATACTGAGAACCCTGCCCCGGAAAAACGTATGCCAGCTTACCCATGGAGAATTATTGTATTGCAGACGTAAAACCCGTGTGGTAAATATTCCCCGTGGAAATGCTCGGGTGCCTTTGCCTTTCTTGACAAAAGGCTTAAAATAGGATAATCCTTCTAAAACGTCGTTTTAAGAGTCAGGAGGTAGGCATGGCTAAGGGAACGGTTGCTTGGAAGATAATCAGGGACCACTTGGTAGCGGGAAAGATGGAACCGGGAGAGGAGATAGCCATCAAAATAGACCAGACCCTCACTCAGGACGCTACGGGAACTATGGCTTATTTAGAGTTTGAAGCCATGGGTGTCCCCCGTGTCAGGACGGAGTTATCGGTAAGCTACATAGACCACAACATGCTCCAGACGGACTTCAGAAACCCCGACGACCATAAATACCTTATGACGGTGGCAAAGCGTTTCGGAATATGGCTCTCAAAGCCGGGAAACGGTATATGCCATCAGGTTCACGTGGAGAGGTTCGCAAAGCCCGGGAAAACCCTCTTGGGTTCTGACTCTCACACTCCCACGAGCGGTGGGGTTGGAATGCTTGCCATAGGTGCGGGTGGCTTGGACGTTGCCGCTGCGATGGCTGGAGAACCCTTCTACATGAAGATGCCCAAGATAGTGGGGGTTAAGCTCACCGGCAAACTCCCCGACTGGGTAACTGCCAAGGACATAATCCTTGAGCTTCTCAGACGCTTAACCGTCAAAGGAGGACTGGGAAAGATTTTTGAATACTTCGGAGAGGGTATAAAGGAGCTTTCCGTTCCCGAGAGAGCGACTATAACCAACATGGGTGCGGAGCTGGGAGCGACCACCTCCATATTCCCTTCCGACGAGATAACGAGAGCGTATCTCAAGGCTCAGGGAAGGGAGCAGGACTGGATAGAGCTACTCCCCGACCCCGATGCGGAATACGACGAGGTTATAGAGATAAACCTCTCGGAGCTTGAACCCCTGATTGCTCAGCCCCACTCTCCCGACAACGTGGTTCCCGTCAGGGAAATAGAGGGGATAAAGGTTGACCAGGTGGTTATAGGTTCGTGCACCAACTCTTCCTTTGTGGACTTAACCAGAAGCGCAAAACTCTTGGAAGGTAGGAAAGTGCACCCGGATGTGGTCTTTGCGGTAGCACCCGGCTCAAAGCAAGCTTTAGAGCTTATAACCCAGAACGGAGGATTGCTCAACTTCCTGAAAGCTGGAGCGAGAATTCTCGAAAGTGCCTGCGGACCCTGCATAGGTATGGGATACGCTCCCCCGAGCGGTGGGGTATCTGTGAGGAGCTTTAACAGGAACTTCGAAGGCAGGTCCGGAACCCCAGATGCGAAGGTCTATCTCGCTTCACCTGAGACCTGCGTAGCCTGTGCCATAGCCGGAGAGATAATAGACCCTCGGAGGCTCGCAGAGAAAACGGGAGCAAAGTGGATAAGGGTTCAGATGCCCGAAAAGTTCCCCTACGGGGACGAAGCCTTTATAGAGCCTCTTCCCGAGGAGGAAGCCAAAAAGGTGGAGATATACAGGGGACCGAACATAAAACCTCTGCCTCCCTTCGACGAGCTTCCCGACAAAATTGAGGCTGAAGTAGCTCTGATAGTGGGAGATAACATAACCACGGACCACATAATGCCTGCGGGAGCGAAGATACTTCCCCTTAGGTCAAACATATACGCAATTTCCGAATACGTCTATCACTACGTTGACCCTGAGTTCGTTCCCCGAATGAAGACTATAAAGGAGAAGGGTAAAGCGGGTGTGATAATAGGAGGTGAGAACTACGGACAAGGTTCTTCGAGGGAACACGCAGCGCTCGCACCGAGGTTCTTAGGGGTCAGGGCGGTCATAGCCAAGTCCTTTGCAAGAATTCACCATGCCAACCTCGTAAACTTCGGCATAGTCCCCTTAGAGTTTGTGGACAAGGACGATTACGACAAGTTCTCTCTCGGAGACGAAATAGAGATACCCGACCTTCGTGAGAGGCTGAAGGAAGGTAAAGAGGTGGTGGTAATAAACAAAACTACCGGTGAAGAGGTGCTCTGCAGATACAACTTGACCCCCTATCAGATAGAGGTTCTGCTCGGTGGAGGAAGGCTCAACTACATAAAGAAGAAGCAGGCTCAGGGGGTAGGTAACTGAGGAGGTGGTGTTATGGCTATGAGAAAAGTAGTTTCCGTGGTGGGAGCGGGAAATGTGGGAGAGCATGTGGCGAGCCTTCTTGCCATAAAGGGATTTGCGGACGTCAGGCTCTTCGACATCCCCAGGAGGGACGGTGATAAGGTCTTTGAACCGGTAAAGGGTAAGGCTCTGGACATGAAGCAGATGGTAGCAGCTATGGACATAGACACGAAGATAGACGGCTTCACCGTTTCCCCGGAGGGGGACGGATACGAACCCATGGTGGACAGCGACATAGTGGTTATCACCGCAGGCTTTCCCAGAAGACCGGGTATGTCCCGGGAAGACCTGTTAGAGGCTAACATAAAGATACTCTCGACCATAATCTCGAGGGTTCGTCAATACGCTCCCAACTCGATACTCATAGTGGTTACGAACCCTGTGGATATCATGACCTACGCTGCCTACAAGCTGAGCGGGTTTCCCGCAAACAGGGTGGTCGGTATGGCTGGGGTTCTCGACTCCGCACGCTTTAAGACCTTCATAGCGGAGGAACTTAGGGTATCCCCGAAGGACATACATGCCTACGTTATAGGTGGGCACGGGGACGAGATGGTGCCTCTGATATCCATATCCAATGTGGGCGGAATTCCCCTCAAGGACTTAATTCCGAAGGAAAGGCTCAGCTCCATAATAGAGAGAACCCGCTTCGGTGGAGGGGAGATAGTAAATCTCATGGGAACTTCCGCTTATTATGCTCCTGCCGCTGCGGTGGTGGACATGGTAGAAGCTCTGGTAACTAACAGCAGGAGGATATTCCCCTGCTCCGTTTACTTGGACGGGGAGGCGGGAGAGTATTACGGCGTTAAGGGCTTTTGCGTGGGCGTTCCCGTCAAGCTCGGTGCCAACGGGGTTGAAGACATAATAAAGGTGCCTATGATAGAAGAGGAGCGTCAGATGTGGGAGAGGTCGGTTGAGTCGGTTAAGAAAACCGTCGAAGTAGCGGAGGTGTTCTTAGGTGAGAAAAGTCCAAGCTCGTGAGATAACCGAGGCAGTTAAGGAACTTACGATAAAAGCTAACTACGAGATACCGCAGGAGACGGTAGCTCTTTTCCAGGAGGCGGTCAAAAGGGAAGAATCACCTCTCGGTAGAGAGGTCCTTCAGCAGATACTTCTGAACGCTCAGATAGCTTCCGAGGAGAAGATGCCTTACTGTCAGGATACGGGCGTTACGGTGGTCTTTATAGAGGTCGGTCAGGAGGTCGTAATAGAGGGCGGGACTTTGGAAGAGGCTGTGAACGAAGGCGTGAGGCAGGCGACCGAAGAGGGGCTTTTGAGAGCATCTATGGTCTGGGACCCCCTCTTTGAGCGTAAGAACACCGGAGACAACACCCCTGCCATAATCCACACGGAGGTGGTCCCCGGGGATAGAGTTAAGATAACGGTTGCACCCAAGGGAGCTGGTTCCGAGAATACTTCCCGACTCGCTATGCTCAAGCCTGCGGACGGCTGGGAAGGAGCAAAGAGGTTTATACTCGAGACTGTGAAGAATGCGGGACCCAATGCCTGTCCTCCCCTCACGGTAGGGGTCGGTATAGGGGGAAACTTTGAATACTGTGCGTATCTTGCAAAGAAGGCTCTCCTCAGACCCCACGGTGAGAGGCACCCCGACCCCCTCATAGCTAAGGTGGAAGAGGAGCTTATAGAGGACATAAACAAGCTCGGCTTGGGACCGATGGGCTTTGGAGGGACCGTAACCGCTGTGGACGTTAAGGTGGAGATGTATCCCTGCCACATAGCTTCCCTTCCCGTTGCGGTGAACATCCAGTGCCATGCCTCGAGGCATGCGGAGAGGGAAATTTGAAGTATATCCTTATCCTCGCAATTATCGGGCTTATTACGGTTCTCTTCCTTTCGGGCTTTGCCTTCCGATACATAAGAACGGAGATGAGTAAAAGAAAAAGATGGAGAAGGTAGCTTTAGCTCTCTATGCGGGTTCACTATTTTTGATTTTAAGTGCGGTTGCTCCCGTCCTGCTCAGAACCGATAGGGACAAAAACCTTGCGGGACACTTTTACGGAAGGATACTAAACCGCTTCTACAAGTTTGCTTTTTTCCTGCTGTTGGTGTATCTTATATTGGGCGAGAAATGGTTGGGAATACTGCTTTTGCTGGGACTTTCTCTGAACGTGGCTATATCCATGTGGCTTAGGAACTACAAGAGAACTCTCGGAAACATAGAAAACTACGACTTTAACTCTCCCCAAAGGGTTAAGTTCAGGAAGGTTTCTTACCTTTCTACCTTCGTTCTCTTTGTGAATTTTATCTTGACGACGATAATTCTCTTCAAGGAGGTCCGATGAGTAAGCTCCAAGATTACAGGGTAAACCGGCAGATAAGGGCAAGGGAAGTCAGATTAATAGACGAGACGGGTCAGCAGATAGGCATAGTTCCCCTCAAAGAAGCTCTCAGCATAGCGGAGGAAAAGGGTCTCGACCTGGTGGAGATAGCCCCGCAAGCCAAACCACCGGTCTGCAAGATAATGGATTACGGAAAGTTCAAATACGAACTAAAAAAGAAGGAGAGGGAAGCCCGGAAGAAGCAGAAGGAGCATCAGATAGAGGTAAAGGACATTAGAATGAAGGTTCGCATAGACGAACATGACCTGCAGGTTAAGCTCAAGCACATGAGGGAGTTCCTCGAGGACGGGGACAAGGTGAGGGTGAGAATAAGGTTCAGGGGAAGGGAAAATGTCCACCCAGAGCTGGGAGATAGGCTCTATAAGAAGATAGTGGAAGCCTTGGAAGATGTGGGCGAAGTGGAAGTGCCCCCCAAGAAGGAGGGTCCTTTCCTCGTCTTTACCCTGATGCCCAAGAGGAAAAAATAATATAATGTTATGCTCGGAGGCTAAAAATGGCTAAGGTAAAGCTAAAAACTAACAGGTCCGCAAAGAAAAGGTTTAAGGTAACCGCAAAAGGTAAGATAAAGAGGTTCAGAAGCGGTGGTTCTCACTACAACACCAAGAAGGACCCCAAGAGAAAGAGGAGGCTCAGGAAGGCGACTTACGTTAAGGACAACATGCTCAAGCACGTGAAGGCTCTTCTGAGGGTTTCTTAGTCGAGCACCTCTAAGAAGGAAGTGTGTATAGTCTTTTCCTTTCCTCTGAAGTCAACGATGGCTTTTTCCCCCTCTACCCTTAGAACTTTACCCACTCCGAATACTCTGTGATTTACCACAGCACCTACCTTGACCTTTTCGTTGGGTTTCAGCTCTACCCTGTATGAGACCTTTGGAGTCTTTTTCCTGAAGTGCTCGAGGTTGAGGAGGTTTTTGGGTATGTCCGATAAGAACCTGCTGGGTTTTCTGTTTTTGTCCCTCGTGTAGGAGAGGTATAGTTTTTCCCTTGCTCTGGTTACCGCTACGTAGAAGAGCCTCCTTTCCTCTTCGAGTTCCTCTTCGTCTTCGAGGGCGGACTTGTGGGGCAGTATCTCCTCCTCGAGCCTGGGTATAAAGACCACATCGAACTCGAGTCCCTTTGCGGAGTGTATGGTCATGAGGCTGACCGCATTTTCCTCCTCCTCTTCGGAAGATACCAAGAAGGCTTCCGTGAGAAAGTCCTCCAAACTGACACCCTCTTTAAACTTCTCCCTTGCGGTTCTTAGGAGTTCCAAAGCGTTTTCTCTCCTCTCCTGAGGGTCTCCTTTGTGTTTTTTGAGGATGTTCTCCATGTAGGGGGTTTCTCTCAATATTCTCTCTATTACCTGCGGGTAGTTTTCTTTTATGGACTCGAGGGAGTTCCAGAAATTCACGAACTCTGCCAGTTTTAGGGTCTTGGGAGTTTGAGGAGACTTTGAGAGGAGGTTTGAGAGAGCTTGTATCCAGCCCGTTTCTTTCACTTCTCTGAGTTTTTCGATAGTTTTTTCCCCTACACCCTCGAGCAGGTAGGAGGCGAGTCTCCTGAAGGCGGGTTCGTCCGAAGGATTTAGAAGCAATCTCAGGAAGTATAGGAGGTTCTTTACCTCTGGTCTTTCGTAAAACCTGAGCGCTCCCACGACACGGTAGGGCACACCCATCTTAAAGAGGGTGCTTTCGAAGGCATCCGTTATGTAGGAAACCCTTACGAGGATCGCTATCTCCTTTGGTTCATACCTCCGAAGGAGGTCTTTTATCTCTTGGGCTATCCATATTGCCTCCTCCTGTTCCCTTTCGAACCTGCGAACGATGGGCTTTTCACCCGGGTCCTTGACGGGTTTAAGGGTCGGTATGAGTTCTTTCCAGCTTGCACCGCTCTTGTGGAGTATGGAGTTTGCCACCTGGAGTATGTATCCTTTAGAGCGATAGTTGGTTTCCAGCTTTACTATGTCGGGGTCGAAGTCTTTGATAAAGCGGATAATGTTTTCTGGTTTTGCAAACCTCCACTCGTATATGCACTGGTTGGGGTCTCCTACCACGCATATGTCCCGATTTACGAGGAGTTTGAGGATTTCGTATTGAACGGTGTTAGTGTCCTGATACTCGTCCACGAGGATAAAGCGGAAGCGTTTTCTGAGCCTCTCCCTGAACTTATCCTCTTCCTTCAAAAGTGTGTATAGCTCGAAGAGGAGGTCCCCGAAGTCCAAGAGTCCGTTCTCTCTGAGCTTGTTCTGGTAGGCTTGGAATATCTCCTTCAGGACTTCCGATTTAAGCTCTCCGAGGTCTTCCTTCACTCTGGATATGGCTCGTCGGACTTTGTCGTATTCTTCCTTTGAGAGTCCGTAAGTTTTTAGAATTTCTGTCAGTATGCTTTTGGCGTCGCTTTCGTCCGCAACGGAGAAATTCTTTCCCGCTTCTTTGAGTATGCGGTAGGCTATGGAGTGAAAGGTTCCGGTCCAGGGGAGTTCTTTGCCCGTAACCTTCAGAACTCTGTCCTTTATTTCCTTGGAGGCTTTGTTGGTGAAGGTTATGCAGAGGATACTTTCTTCCCTGAGACCGAGTTCTTCTAAGAGGAATTCCACCTTGTGGGCGAGGGTCTTTGTCTTTCCCGAGCCTGCTCCCGCTACTACCAGAAGGGGTTTCCCGTGGTGGCGAACGACTTTTTCCTGCTGGGGGTTGAGCATGGAGCTTTACTCTTCCTCCACGCTTATTATGTTTACGGAGAGAGCCTCTCCGTAGTCTCCTCTGAGGGCTTCTTCTATCCTCAACTCCTCCTTGAGAAGTTCCTCTATGGTTCCGTAATCTTTGAAGAGTTCAACCTCAACTTGATACACCTTCTCCTGGAAGTCCGCGCTCACATAGACCTCCCGCAAGGGCAGGTTCATTCCCAGGCAAACGTCCCTGACCTTTTCCTTTATCTCTTGTATGTCAAGCTCTCCGAATTCTGCACACATAACTCACCTCCTCAAAACTTGTTTATTATGGGCATTCTCCAATCTTTGCCGAAAGCTCTGGGCGTTATCTTTATACCGACAGGTGCCTGTTTTCTCTTGTATTCCGCACCTTTGACCATTTTGACCACCTTTTTCACCGTTTCGGGGTCAAAGCCGAGCTTGATTATACCCTCGGGGGAGACGTTGTCTTCTATGAAGAGTTTTAGTATTTTGTCGAGAATTTCGTAGGGCGGGAGCGTGTCCTGGTCCCTCTGGTTGGGTCTCAGCTCTGCGGAGGGAGGTTTTTTAAAGACCCTGTCGGGTATTACTTTGCTGACGGAGTTCCTGTATTCGGCAAGCTTATACACCGTGGTTTTATAGACGTCCTTCAGGGGTGCAAAGCCCCCTGCCATGTCTCCGTATATGGTCGTGTATCCTGTGGCGGATTCGCTCTTGTTGGAAGTGGCAAGCACCACATGCCCCAGCTTGTTGGATAAGTAAAAGAGAATGTTTGCCCTTATGCGAGCCTGTATGTTTTCGTCCGCAGTATCGAACTCTATTTCTCCCAGAACGGGCAAAAGCTCGTTGTGGTATGCGATATAGACTTCATCTATGGGAACGGTGTGGAACTCTATACCGAGGTTGTCCGCAAGTTCCTTTGCGTCTTCAAAGCTCTCCTGAGAGGAAAACCTCGAGGGCATGAAGACCCCCAACACATTATCGGACCCGATGGCATCGACCGCTATGCAGGCGGTGAGGGAAGAGTCTATGCCTCCGGAAAGACCTATAACTGCCTTTGAAAACCCGCTCTTTCGGATGTAATCCCTCGTTCCCACCACCAGAGCTTTGTAAATCTCCTCCTCTCCCTTTGGGTTGTGCTCCAAGCGGGGTTCTATGTAAGGTTTTTGGGGCAGACTCACCTCTGCGGATAGGGGGTAAGGTTCTACTTCCTTGCTGGCGTTCCTCCACCGAAGGTCTAAAAGCCTCCTTCTCCTTACCTCTTCGAGGTCTATGGATAGCACGAGGGTGTCCTCTTCGAAAGCTTTTGCTCGTGCTACGACCCTTCCGAGAGGGTCTATTACCATAGACCTTCCGTCGAATACGAGTTCCTCGTGCCCACCGACGAGGTTGGAGTATAGAACGAAACATATGTTGTCCTGCGCTCTGGCTCTTACGAAGCCTTCTCTGAACTCTTGTTTGCCTATGTGAAAGGGCGAGGCGTTTATGTTGACTATAAGCTCTGCTCCCGACAGAACCGTAAGCCTTTCAAGGTGGTCCGGATACCATATATCCTCGCATATGGAAAACCCTACTTTGTAGCCGTTTATGCTGATTAGCAAGGGCTGTTCCCCTTCCCTGAAATACCTCAGCTCGTCGAAGACGCTGTAGTTGGGCAGTCTTCCCTTGCTGTAAACTCCTAAAACCTCCCCTTTGTAGATTACCACCAGGCTGTTGTAGAGGTCCCCCCTGTATAGGGGCGTTCCGACGACTATAACCGCTTCCGCATCTTTTGTTCTTCTCTTGAGTTCTTCAACCGCTCGGGAGCATTCTTCCAAGAAGTCTAACCTCAGGAGAATGTCTTCGGGGGAGTAACCGCTTATGGCAAGTTCGGGAAATACTATCAGGTGGGCTTTGTCCTGGGTTCTCTCTACAGCCTCCACTATCTTTTCCAGATTTCCCTTTATGTCTCCCACCACAGGGTTTATTTGCGCAAGGGCGACGTTCAACATGAGTTTTAGTATAAGGGAGTTTTTACCTTCCTATCCAACGGGCGAGCTTATCCCCGAGACCCTCTGTCTTTTCCACTCCTTCCTCTCCGAGTTCCTTAGCGAGCTTTTCTATGAGCTTTTTCGTCTTCCCGCTCACGTTCTTGGGAACCTCTATGCGGAAGGTGATTATGAGATTGCCTCTTCTACCTGCGGAGGGGAAACCTTTTTCGGGCAGGGTCTTTGTGGAACCGCATTCGGTTCCCGGCTGAACGAAAACCTCAACCTCCTCACCTTCGAGGGTGGGAACCTTGACCGTGCCACCCAGAACCGCAAGGGGATAGCTTATGAGTTTCTCTATGTGAAGGTCATTCCCTACCTTCTTAAAGACGGGGTGCTCTTTGAGGAACACTCTAAGGTATAAGTCTCCGGGCTTACCTCCGTTCATGCCGAAGTGTCCCTTCTCGGGAACCTTTAGGACTTCCCCCTCGTCCGTCTGGGGCGGGACATTGACCTTTATCCTTGCGAGGGTCGTTACCCTACCTCTTCCGAAGCAGGTAGGGCAGGGGTTCTTCACTATAAATCCCTTCCCCCTGCATACAGAACAGGGTCTCGGGAAGCTGAAGATACCGCTTACCCTTCTGCCTTTACCTTCACAAGCGTGGCATATTACCGTTTCCGCTTTACCCCTGACTCCCTTACCTTCGCAGTCGGGACAGTCTATCCACCTCTCATACTCTATCTCCTTCTCCGCTCCGAAGGCTGCCTCTTCGAGGCTCAGGTGGAGCTTGAGCCTTATGTCCTGCCCCTTTCTGGGTCTCTTTGCCTTTTCTCTCTCTCCCTTTATGATGCTTTCTATAAACTCCTGTATGTATTCTAAAAAGTCCCTGAACTTGTTTTCGTCCCCCGTCCTGAGTATGCGGTCGTATTCTTCCCTCTTCTCGTCGTCCGAAAGGACATGGTAGGCTTCGTTTATCTCTTTGAACTTTTCCTCCGCTTCCGGGTCCGGGTTTCTGTCCGGGTGGTAGAGTCTGGCGAGCCTTCTGTATGCTTTTTTTATCTCCTCCTTGGTGGCTTTTTTGTCAACACCGAGTATCTTGTAGTAATCCTTTATTGCGGACTTCATGGGTTAATTATAATTCGGTGCATGGCTTTGTGAAGGAGTAGGGGGTCGTAAGTCCCGAGGTCTTTCAAGAGGTATCCGTCCCCACCGGTTATGTATATGCCGAGATTTCTTTTAAATTCTTTAGACCACCGCTTCGCGGTCCTTTCTATAAAAAACTTACTTTCCAAAAAAGAACCGCCTAATATGCACTCACGCGTTGACTTTCCGAGGGATACCTCGAGCTTTTCGGGTTCGAGGGTAGGTATTCCCTCCGCCTTTGAGGACAGGCACGAAAGCTTGGTTCTTAGACCGACTGTTATAAATCCTCCCATAAATACGCCATCAATCATCAGGTCAACCACGAGGGCGGTTCCCGCACTTACGAGAACGGCATCCGGGGAGTAAAAGTTCTTAACTCCGTAGGCTAACAGAACGCGGTCCGTTCCCAAGGTTTGGGGTGTTTCGTATATGACCTCTATGGGTATGTCCTCCTTTGTTATGAGTCTTAGATTTTCGAACATCTCCTTGAGTCGGTCGTTGAAGGAAGGCTTTACGGACACCGCAACCGCAAGGTTGTATTTTACTTGTGGTGGGTGTATCGAGTGGGAAAATCTCCCTAAGTGCTTGGGCGTGCCGTCCTCAAAAATGCACAGGTCGAGGGTGGTATTACCCACGTCGATGGTCAGAACTCTCATGGGAGTGCTTAATTATAGACCTGTATATGACCAATCCCGCAAGAGGAAACAGGGTCATCAGAAGGGCGGAAAGTCTAAAGTTATCCCCCGTCAAAAGCAGGAAAATACTCCAGAGCAAAAGCCCTGTTGTGGAGGCTATCCTCTCAGTCAGGGACAGGAAGGAGAGTCGGATGGACGCCTGGGAGTCTGGGAAGGTTTTGAGTATAAGAACCCTCGAGGTGGTCCATATGTGGGAGAGGGAAAGCCCTGCCATAAATCCCCAAACTAAGATAAGTTCCCTCGGTGCAAAGGGTAGGGTGGTCAGAAAGGCTATCCAAAGGAGAAAACTGAGGGGAAACACCTTATTCACGCCGAAGGCGTCCGTCAACTTACCCCAAAACAAACCTCCCAACACACCTCCCAGAGCGGATACACCTATTACCTTGTATATTTCTTCCCTTTCAAAGGAATAAACTTCTCTCAGATACACCCCCATCATCGCTATCAGGGTGTTTGCTACCTCCGTTACGGTAAGTATGGAAACGACGGTGAGTATAAATCTCTTGTCCTTGAGAACTTCCTTGAGGGAGACCTTGCTACTCTGGGTGGGATTTTCGAGTTTGACAACCGCGGGCATAAGGAAGGAGAGGAATAGAAGTCCCACTATTAAATAGACTTCTCTGTCCCCGAGATGCTTTGCGAGGAATATTAGAGCCACCGCTGAACCTATGTATCCGAAAGCAACGCCGAGACCGGAGGCGAATCCCTTACTCTCGAAGTTAAGGAGCAGAGAGTTGTAGAAGACGAAAGCCTGTTGATGGAGAACTGCCAGAAGTAGGAAAGCAAAGAGAGCCAGTAGAGGAAAGGGAAGTAGGAAGGAGATGGATATGCAGGTGAGAGAAACGAGAAGTCCGAACAGGGTAAATAGGTGTTTTCTGATGGCTTTAGTGTCTGCCAACTTTCCAAGATAAAGGGCAAGACCGAAGGAAAGCAGAAAGGATAATCCGTATAGGGAACTGTATATCTTTGTGTCTATGTGTTGGGTTATGTATAGAGGGAAGAAAGTGGAGAAGACGAGGGCACCAAGTATCGTTTCTCCCGTGTCGAAAAGAGCGAAGGAGAATTTCTTTAGCATAAATTACCTTGTTAGCATCTCCACCTCGCAGGCGTCCGACTCACCGTAGGGGTCTCTCTTGCACTGCTCCAAGGGTATTACCTTCCAGAACTTGGGCAGGAAGCTGTCAAAGTTGTCCAGGATTTCCTTGGCTCTGGGGCTTCCCGTGTATTGGTAGTGTTTCTCTATAAGAGACCGAAGCTCCGCTATTTCCTCTTCCCCTACGAGCCTGCGGGCATAGACGTAAGAGTAATTTAGCTTGTGCTCTAAGGTCTGGCTTTCATCAAGTATGTAAGCGTGCCCTCCCGTCATTCCACCTCCGACGTTGTATCCAACCTCCCCGAGGGAGACTATTATTCCGCCGGTCATGTATTCACAACAGTGATGTCCCGTTCCCTCAACCACCGCGACCGCTCCGCTGTTTCTTACTCCGAACCTCTCTCCTGCTCTTCCCGCAGCGTAAAGCTCTCCTCCTATGGCTCCGTATAGGCAGGTATTACCCATTATTACGTTTTCGTGGGTTTTTTCTACACCCTGGGGAATAAGGATTATCTTTCCTCCCCACATTCCTTTTCCGACGTAGTCGTTGGCGTCCCCTATGAGCTTGAGGGTAACACCTCTGTGGTTGAAGGCTCCGAAGCTCTGTCCCGCCGTTCCCCTGAAGGTGAGCTTTATGGTATCCTCGGGCAGTCCCTCGTCCCTGTATTTGACGGATATGTAGTAGTTAATCTTGGTTGGTATAGTCCTGTGAATGTTCCTTATCTCGTATTCCTTCTCGAAGGGTTCTCCCTTCTCTATGTAAGGAAGAACATCCTTTAATATCTCGTCGTTAAAGTTAGGAGCGGGGTTATCGTTGCGCTCCACGAGGCACCTTCTGGGTCTGTCTTCCGGGTATCCCTCGAGAAGAGCTTCAACCTTTATCCTCTTTGAGCCGGGGAACTCGTCGTATCTGACCACCTCTATGAGGTCTGTTCTCCCTATTATCTCGTCCAGAGACCTGACACCCATCTGGGCAAGTATTTCTCTGACCTCACGGGCAACCGCCTTGAAGTATGCCATCACGTTTTCCACTTTGCCCTTGAACTTTGCTCTGTATTTGGGGTCCTGGGTTGCCACTCCCGTGGGGCAGGTGTTCAGGTGGCAGGCTCTCGCCATGACGCACCCTTCCGCTATCATAGCCGCGGTTCCGAAACCGAACTCTTCCGCTCCCAAGAGAGCACCTATTATTACGTCTTTTCCCGTTCTCATTCCTCCGTCAACCCTTACCCTTATCTTGTCTCTGAGGTCGTTCTCCATCAGCAGTCGCTGGGTTTCCATAAGACCTATTTCCCAGTAATTTCCTGCGTTCTTTATGGAAGAGTATGGAGATGCTCCCGTTCCTCCTTCCGCACCGCTAATCTGAACTACATCCGCGTAAGCCTTGGCTACTCCCGCAGCGATAGTTCCCACTCCGTGTTCCGCAACCAGCTTGACGCAAACGCGGGCTTCGGGGTTCGCCTGTTTGAGGTCGTGTATGAGCTGGGCAAGGTCCTCTATAGAGTATATGTCGTGGTGGGGCGGGGGAGATATGAGGGTAACTCCCGGCTGGGAGTGCCTGAGCTTTGCTATGTATTCGTTTACCTTGTGTCCGGGGAGCTGACCACCCTCTCCGGGCTTTGCCCCCTGAGCTATCTTTATCTCTATATCCTTTGCGGTAGCTAAGTAGGTGGGCGTAACTCCGAACCTTCCGCTCGCCACCTGCTTTATGGCGGAGTTCTTTATGGTCCAATACCTCTTGGGGTCTTCTCCTCCTTCTCCGGAGTTGGAGCGCATTCCGAGCCTGTTGCAGGCTTCCGCTATAACTTCGTGGGCTTCGGGAGAAAGTGCTCCGAGAGACATACCACCGGTAACGAACCTCTTCAGGATTTCCTCTTCGGGTTCCACTTCCTCTATGGGTATGGGATTTTCCGCTTTCTTGTAGGTGAGAAGGTGTCTTATGAAGGTGGGGTGCTGGGAGTTGGCGAGTTTGGAGAACTCCTTGTAGTCTTCGTAGTCTTTGGTATCTAAGAATTTGTGAAGTGCTCTGACCACGTGGGGAGACCAGGCGTGGAACTCACCGCCCTTACGGAACTTCATGTCCCCGCCGTAATCGAGCTTAGGCTCTTCGGTCTCGTATGCAGCGTTGTGTCTGGCGAGGGTGGAAAGCTCTATCTCCTCTATGCCGTCAGCCTCGAGGGTTACGGGCGTTCCCGTAAAGAACTTGTCCACTACGTCCTTGTTCAGGCAAACGGTGTCAAATATCTGTGCTCCGTGGTAGGAGTTCAGCGTTGATATTCCCATCTTGGACATAATCTTGAGAAGTCCGTCCTCGAGAGCTTTTTTGTAGTTGAAGACAGCTTCCTCGTAGTGCATGTCCAGTTTACCTTTGTCGCACAGTTCCTTTATAACCTCGTAGGCGAGGTATGGATAAACTGCGGAAGCTCCGTATCCTATCAGGCAGGCTATCTGGTGCGTATCACGGGCTTCACCCGTCTCTACTATGAAGGAGACCTTAGTGGATAATCCCTCTTTAGCAAGGTGCTTGACGCAGGCGGAAACTGCCAATAGGGAAGGTATTGCCACCCTGTACTTGCTGATGTATCTGTCGGAGAGGATTATTATCTGGGCACCTTCACGGACCGCTTCCTCCACCCTTCTCTGAAGGGTCTCTATACCCATCATGAGGTCGTTTATGGGTATCTCCTCGTAGAGGGCGTCCATTATAAGCTCGGAAATCCTCCTCTCCCCAGCCATGTCCTGAAGCTCGACGATGTTGTAGCTCCTCTCTTTGGGATAGCATATCGGTATTCTGACGACCTTGAACTCGGTTTGCTCTTCTATAGCTTTGAGCTGGTAGTCAAGGAGTATGGGAGAGTCTATCTGAAGACGCTTTGCGTGCTCGGGGGTTTCGGTCAGAAAGTTCCTCTTGTATCCGAGGTTCATCTTCAGGGACATAACGAGCCTTTCCCTTATGGGGTCTATGGGCGGATTGGTAACCTGAGCGAACCTCTGCTTGAAGTATCTGAAGAGGAGCTTGGGTTTTTCCGAGAGGGGTGGAAGGGGTGTGTCGTCTCCCATAGAGAAGGTGGGTTCTTTGCCTGTCTGAGCCATGTATTGGATGACGTTCTTTACCTCTTCCTCGGTCCAGCCGAAGGCTATCTGCTTTCTGAGTCTCTCTGGGTCTTCCTTCGGGATGCCGAGGGCTTTGCCTTCCGTGAGCTTTGAGAGCCTGAGAAGGTGCTTATCTATCCACTCCTTGTAAGGCTTCTGGCTTGCGAGGTCTTCGAGTATCTCTTTGGTTTTCTTCACCTCTCCCTTGGAGAGGTCCACCACAATCGTGTCTCCGGGTCCGAGCCTTCCCTTCTCCTTGACCTTCCTGTCCCCGAGGTCTATCATTCCCACTTCCGAACCTAAGACCATAACCCCGTCTTCCGTGAGTATGTAGCGAGCGGGTCTGAGTCCGTTTCTGTCCAAGTGAGCACCTATCTTGTTTCCATAGACGAAGGCTATCGCTGCGGGTCCGTCCCAGGGCTTCATGAGAAGGGACTGGTATTCGAAGAAGGCTTTAACCTCGTCGGAAAGCTCGGGGACGTGCTCCCAGGCGGGGGGTATGAGCATGTTTATGGCGTGCTCGGGTGAGAAACCCACGAGGCATAGAAGCTCAAAGACCCTGTCCAAAGAGGCGGAGTCGCTCTCGTCGTAAGAAACCAAGGGTTTTATAAGGTCCTTCTTGTCTCCCAAGACTTCGTGTTCAAGCTCGTGCTGGAGGGCTACCATCCAGTTCCTGTTCCCCTGAATTGTGTTTATCTCTCCGTTGTGGGCGGAGAGCCTGAGAGGTTGGGCAAGTCTCCAGTTGGGGAGGGTGTTTGTGGAATACCTCTGGTGGAAGAGGCAGTAAGCGCTCTCGTAATCGGGGTCCTTCAGGTCCGGGTAGAACCTGTCCAGCTGTGGAGCGACGAGCATCCCCTTATAGACTATCTCCCTCGTTGAGAGGGAAGGTATATAGACCTTGTCATCTCCGAATTTCTTTTCTATCTTCCTGCGGATAAGGTAGAGCTTTATGTCCCTCTGGTCTTGAGGGATTGACTCCATGTCGAGGAGAAGGTGCTTTATGGTGGGCATAACTTTGAGGGCGGACTCACCTACCGCATCGGTATCGGTGGGAACATCCCTCCAGCCTAAGACCTTTATTCCTTCCTTTACGAACTCCGCAACTATTTTGTCCTCCAAGGGCTGGTATAGGAAGAAGACTCCGACAGCGAGGTTATCTATGTCCGATATCTGATATCCCAATTCATCTATGACTTTTTTAAAGAACTTTTTGGGTATCTGGGTCAGAACACCGGCACCATCACCGGTTTTTCCGTCTCCTCCTATGGCTCCCCTGTGGGTGAGGTTCTTAACCGCTTCAACTCCCCACCTTACTATCTGATTTTCCGCTCTACCGTCTATATTGCAGACGAAACCTACACCGCAGGAGTCGTATTCGTTCAGTTGCATTCTCGCACCTCTCCGCAGGAATTGAAAAGTATATATAATATACTCCTTCTTTATGATTAAGCTCCTTCCCTTTTAGGCTCTCGCAGGTATGATTTTCCTATGGAGAGAGAGATACTCGAGGCTCTAAAAGAGGTCAAAGACCCCGAGATACCCATTAACATAGTGGATTTGGGGCTTATATACGGCGTTCGTGTCAAGGACGATGTAGCCTACATAGACATGACCCTCACGGTGCAGGGGTGTCCTGCCAAGCAGTTTTTTGCGGAGCACATAAGACAGAAGGTTCTGGAAAAGTTCCCTCAGCTCAAGGACGTTGTTGTAGAATTTGTATTCGAGCCACCCTGGAGCAAGGATAAGATTTCCGAAGAGGGGAAGGCTCAGCTGAGGAAACTGGGATGGGATATCTGAAGGATAACATAAGGGCGCTTGCGGAAGCCATAGAGCGGGAGTCCGTCCTCATTCACAGGGACGCTCTTATAGATGGATACAGGGACGTCTATAAGCTCTCCAAGTTCGGAATAGACAGGATAATCAAGAAGGCTGCGGAATACGGCGGAAAGAAGGGGGCAAAAACCCTGAAGGAGAGATACGGGGTTTATACGGACCGGCTTGACGAAGCCTTAGAACTTCTGACCATAATAGCGGAGTCCTCGAGACTTATAGACCTTATGGAGTATGACCTCGAGTCTAAGGAGATATACGTTGAGGGTTCTATACTCGTTGAGGCGATAGGAAAGAGCCAAAAACCCGTGTGCAAGCCTATGGCTGGCTTCTTTAAGGGATTTTTGACGGACCTCCTTGACAAGAAGTTTGAGGTCGAGGAGATTACCTGTGCGGCACAGGGATACGACAGGTGCACCTTCAGGATAAAGCAGAAGTAGTTATCGGATAGCCATTAGCTTTAGCTCGCACTCGAACAGAAACTCGTAAGCTTCCGCATGTATGAGTGCACTCTCCATATCCCTTCCCCAGGTGTAGAGTCCGTGGGAAGCTATCAGGAAACCGTGAACGTCTTTGTGTTTCTTCAGGTAGGCTTTTACCTTTTCTGACAGGCGTTTCATGTCCTGGTCGTTTTCGAAGACGGGAACGTGGATTTTAGTCTCGTGGGTGGTGATTTGGGGGAAGGCTTTGAGTAGTTCGTAGTCTTCCAGCTCTACCGAGCCTTTGGCAAGTCTCGATATGAGGGTTGCGTTCGGGGAGTGGGTGTGAACCACCGCATTTACTTCCGGGTAGAGTTTGTATATAAGAACGTGAAGGAGCGTCTCCGCAGAGGGTTTTTTATTTTCAAGAGGTCTGCCTTCGAGGTCAACGAGAAGAATGTCCTCCTCCGTAAGTCTGCCTTTGTGTTTTCCTGAAGCGGTTATGGCTATGGTGCTTTCATTTACCCTGACGGATATGTTTCCGCTCGTTGCGGGGACCCATCCCTTTGAGTTTAAAAACCTTCCCGCATCTATTATTTCCGAGACAGCGATTTTAGCTCTGGTCATAGCTTAATTTTACAATCTCCACCCTGTTTCTACCCTTTTCCTTGGCTCTGTAAAGAGCCTGGTCCGCTACTTGGATTAATTCCTTTGGACTTTTATCTTTGGAGGGGAAAACGGAGGCAACTCCTATGCTTACGCTGAGAAACTCCCCCGCTTCTGAAGCCGGGTGCCTTATCCTGAGTCCCATAACGGTCGTTCTTATTCGCTCTGCGGTTCTTTTAGCCTGTTCCAAATCGGTTTCCGGAAGGAGAACGACGAACTCTTCACCTCCGTATCTGGCTATCGTGTCCGTGCTACCTCTGACGCTTGCGCTTATTGCTCCCGCAACCTTGATTAAGGCTCGGTCCCCTTCGGGATGTCCGAGGGTGTCGTTAAAGCTCTTAAAAAAATCTATGTCTATGACCAGCAGGGAGAGGGGACTATTTAACCTTGTGAGCCTGAACCATTCCCTTTGCAGGTTCTCCTCGAACTTTCTTCTGTTTGCTACCCCCGTCAGGGGGTCTATGTAAGATAACTTTTCAAACTGTTTCTTTTCGTAGGAGAGTATGAGGGAGTTGAGGAAATCTATGCGGGTGTGTCTTTCGAGAAAGTAGTTCACCGTGAGGGAGATTATGTTTCCCGTGAGGAGGTAAGCGCTTTCGAGTATGAGGGTCTCCGTTCCGCACTTTATGTAAAGAAGATCCGTCAGAAAGTAAGATAGGAGTATGATAAAAGAGGCAAGGAGTGCATACCTGAACCTTATGGCGGATAAAGCGTTTGTGTAAATCACCACGAGCAATAAACCTGTTACGTATAGAACGGACTCCTTCCCACCTATAACTGCCATCATTCCCACTATGCACAATCCACCCACCACGACGCTCAGGGTTTGTGCCCACTGAAGCTCTTTCTCCTTCGTAATGAGGAATGAGAGAACTGCGGAAACTATTCCCACCGGCAAGAAAATTCCGAATCTGAATAGCCAGAGTTCTTCCTTCAGATGGGGAAAGGTAAGCCAGTCTATAAGTCCGAACAGGGAGTAGAGGATAACTCCTAAAACTATGGCGGTTCTGAACTTACCTATGTATTTGCGGACGTAGTATTCTCCGAAGGTGTCCTCGAGGGGTTTGGGAAAGCTCAGCCTGAACGGTTTCCTTTTGAACTCACTTGCTAAAAGTTCCAGGCTTTGCCATGAGTATCTTACAAGCTGTGGGTTCCTTTCCTCTTCCATTTGAACTTTTTAAGATATCACTTGAACTCTAAGGTTGCATTTAAAACCCTGTTTCCCTTTCCGTCCGGCGGTGCCCAGCGAGCGTTCCGGGGCGTTTTCTCCACGGGTGCCCAGGGGTGTTCCGGTGGTATCGATATGTGAACCTCTCTGACCTCGTTAAACCTCGTGTATCCTCCGTGGAAGTTTATGTCCACCTCCAAGTAGCAATTTCTTAGTAGGTTTTCCGAGGAAGCCCACTGGAAGGTAAAGTGCCGTATTCCCTTTATCTTGCAGTTCTCGACCAGGCTCTTTCTGGTTCCCGAAACACGAACGTAGCCGTTTCCACCCGCACCTTTGTTCCACGAGCCGTTAACTTCTAAACCGCTGACATATATTCCGTAGGAGTTTTCCAAGGCTAAGGGGTGCCTCCCAGCCATAATTACCCTCACATTTTCTATCCTCACGAAGGACCCCCACTCGACCCTTATACCATCAACCCTGTAATCGGGGAATAGGTTCTCATACACAAACTTGGTTTCCTTCGGGTTTCCATCCGTTTCCTGAATTACCGTCAGGTTTCTTACTACCACACCTTCTATCATCTGGGGTATCCACACCTGCGTTCCTGCGGGGTAGTCTATGTCGAGTTTGTCGAAGAGGAGAATTTTGTTCTCTTCAACTTCCTTTACCCTGTATATTCCCCGTCTGACTGCGGGATACTTTCTAAACCACACCTTTGAGCCGATGGATTTCAAAAACTCTTCTGTGTTCTCCTTTCTCAGAAAAATAAAAGGTGGTTTTGCGGTCAGTCGTGCATAGACCTCCTCACTACCTTCTGGTGAGGGTTTGAAGGTTTTTCCTACGAGCTTTCCCCTGTTCCCCTTTATAAGGATTACCGCTTTTCCCCGACCTTTTATCTTGGAGACGAGAACTACCTTCCCTTTCCCTTCGAGGACGGTTCCGCTTTTGGAAATGACAATTGGTTTTTCAATAAGGTATCTACCTTCGGGAAGTTCTACCTTAGAGCACTCCGAAAGAAGTCTGTTTAGACCTTCCGAATCGTCCTTTCCGTCTGCCGGGAAAATTCCGTATCTTTGGGGTAGGCAGTCCGCCTGCGCCCCGTGAGCGAAACCTATCAGATGAGGCAGGCTTGGTAGTTTGAATACGCCCACGTATATGCCTACGAAAAACACGAACAGGGAGAAGTAAAAGAACATGAGAAAGTATCGAAAGACCGCTCTGGCGGTTCTTAAGGAGGGAACTTGAGCCTCCAAAACCTGAGACGCTTTCTTTGCCCACTTTTGCTTGGCAAGGTTGGAAGAGGCATAAATTTTTATGATTGAGCCGACCCACTGGTCGTAAAGGTGCTGAAGAAGATGCACCGGGTGGGGATTTAGCTTTGTTACGAGGTCGAGTATGAGTATCTGAATGACCCTCACCCATATAGCCCACACGAGGTAAAAGACCCAGTAAAAGGGTGATACGAAGAGGGAGAGTAGGGTTGCTCCCGTTGGTCCCACGAGAGTGGTCCACATGGAAATTCTCTGGTCCACAAGCGCCCACCATATAAACCAACTTCCTATCCTGTAAGGACCCAGCTTTATAGCCCTCCAGTTGTTCCTGAGCATGTTCCCATACCATCTGAACATGAGAGAACCCGTTATCTTGAAGAAGTTTCCCGTTCTATCTTCGGTGGACCAGACAATTGCGTCGGGAATGTAGAGCATATCCCAGCCTTCCTTGAGCAGGTAAAACCAGGTGCTCTTGTCGTCCCCCATCAGAAACCTGAACCGCCCGAAGAGGTAGTGGTCTATGTGGTCCGCTTCCACGTATCTTATGAACTCCTCGGACAGAACTATATTTGCCCTAAAGGCTGACCATCTACCCGTCAGGGTTAGAACCTTCCAGTGAAGGCTGTGGGACATCATCATGAGATGTCTTTTTGCAAACTTGAGCTTATACCAGAGGTATATCCACTTAGACCTCCCTATGTAGTTAATACCCTCGTCGGTGGTGAGTGCCCCGAGTCTGGGAAATGCCCTGAAGTAGGGGAGAGTTTTCAGCAGGGAGTTTCTACCCATAACCGTGTCTCCGTCCATGAACACGACGATGTCGTTTCTGTAATCAGGGTGCCAGTTTAGGGGGTTGTTAAAGTGCCGTGCTATGGCTCTGAGGGTGTGTCCCATAGCTACCCTCTTTCCCATCTCCTGCTTCAGGAATACGAGGTTTATCCGTCTTGCGGGGTCGTTTGCCCTGACCACACTTTCTATGAAGTGTGCCTCCTCCTCCGAACCTACCGAGACGTAAACGTAAACCTCAGAAGGGATTTTATAAACTTCTATGGCGAGAGCCTTGAACACCTGAGCGCTAACTTCAAAGGCTTCCTTGTAGGACGGTATCATGAAGTAGAGTCTCTTAGGATACGGATTGTCAACAGAAAAGGCTTTTTTCTTAATCTCAGGGAACTTCAGGTATTTGAAAACCAGTGCGTTGACCACATTTAACATGAACCAGCTGTATCTCCAGATTCCTATGAAGGCTATTGCAACCAAGCCCTGTAACTTTATAGACCAAGCTCTCTCCGGGAGAGAAAGAAGTATTACGAGAGATATTCCTACCCAAAGCACTACAAAGAAAGCGGTTGAAAGGTAGTCCCTCTTAAACTCGTCCCGAGAGCTTATCTCCCACTTAGCCTTCATTTAACAGCCTTTCCAAAAACTGAATTATGAAGGGCTTGTAATTTCTCGTCTTTACCGCCACCTCCGCCTTAAGCCCCTGGTGAGCACCTTCGGGGATTTCTTCCAAAACTACCTTTACGGGAACGTCTTCGAGGGCATACTCTTCCGATTCGGACACTACGCTTTCGTCATACATACTGAACTTGCCTATTGCGGTTACGGTGCCTTTAACAGACACACCCAGAGAAGGGAAATACACCACCGCTTCGTCTCCGACATTTATAAATATCGCATCCTTCTTTTTGAACCGTCCTATCACATAACCCCTCTTTCCCGTGTCTTCGAGAGCAAGTATAGGCTCTCCGCTTCTCACGATTTCTCCTTCCCTCTTATATACGGACAGAACCCTCCCGCTTATCGGAGACAACAACCTTATCTCACTCCCGTCGGGAGATATTTCCACGGTTTCGTAAAATCTCTTCCGGGAGTAATCGGATACCTTTGTGCTTACCCTCACGCTCGCCAGCTTTCTATTTAAAAGTCTGAGAAGCTCCTCCTTCTGAAGGGTATCCTTCTTCAACATTTCCAGCTCATCTCTTAACCTTCTTATCCTTGAGTTTATCTCCTCGAGAGTTTTCTTGCCTATGTATCCCTTTGCGTATGCCTCTTCATAAACCTTAAGTTCTTCATTCAAAGCCTTCAGCTCTTTCCTCAAGCTCTTTATCCTCAAAAGGTTTTTCTCTATCTGTGCCTCTATCTTTGCTCTCTCCGCTTCGAGGTTGGCTATGTCCTTTTGAACCTTTATCACATTCGCAACGCTATCCCTTCTCTCGAACTCAATTCTTTCCAACACTGCGAGGATTTTCTTTACGAAGACCCTGTCGCTCTCCCTGACTTTTATCTCCTTTATCACAGCCTTTGCTGGTGATATTACGTTTATCATTCTGCCACCGTAAAAGGCTTCCACGCTGTGAACTACGGGAGAGTATATGACCACGAGATAGAAACCTATCAAAAGCACCAAAAATAAAGCTCCGTATATTAAAGCCCTGACCTTAAACTTTCGGTCCAGCTCCCTCTTTTCCTCTTCCGTAAGGGGTTTGTCTAAGTATGGTGGAACCGTTCGTATGTCTGTGGCAGAAACTATTCCCTCCACGTCTTTGAGTCGCCCTTCCACATAGGCTTCTATGTATTCCTTCAGGACGAGCTTTGCCTCTTCGGGTAGTTGAATGAACTCGAACCCTGCCCTGTTGTCGCTCTGCCAGACGGGTTTTGCCTTCGCTTTGAAAGATATGTTAAATCCCGCAAAGGGAACGATGAAGGTAATCGTGTATTCCTTTTCCCTATCGAACCTATCTTCGGGAGTCTTTTCTATGCCGAAGCCCTCGAAGGACCAGTCTATAGTTTTATATTCTTTGTTTTCTATAAGGACCCTTGCGGGTAGAATAACCCTGTAAGTTTTTCTCAGGTAATTAGGCTCAAATCCCTTCATAGAACAACCCTAAGAGTTCCCTCTCTTCCTTTAGGTTCAGCAATATCGCTATCTTCTGAGCGTATTGGAGATTTAAATACTTGTAATCCGCCACCTGTGAGAGCCTGTCGTAGATGTCCAGCAGTGCGGATAAAAGCCTTTCGTAATTTACATCCTTAACGCCGTGCTTCCAGAAAAAGAGTTCTCTCTCTATGTCGAGCAGGTCTCTCCTTATCTGGATAAAGTGAGCTTCTATTCTCTCTGCGTTGTGTAGCATCCTGAAAGCGTAGTCCAGAGCGTTAGAGTGGTTTTGAGAGAGCTTTTCGAGGATAGCATCTCTTAGAGAGATAAATTCAAGCTCGTTCACCTCCTTTCTGAGTTTGGTATCGAAGGGTATGGGAATTTCCATCCTCGCTCCGACAGCTATGTAGCTACCAATTCCCCCGTCGTCTACCAAATAATACCGTGCGTAGAGGTCAAACCTGTAATCCCTGTATGCTTCGAGAGAGCTTCTGTCCCTGTCGGAAATTAGAGCAAGCTCCCTCTTTAGAGCTTCCTTCTGGAGGCTCATGTGGGTTATTAGGCTGTCTAAATTAACGCTGACCACAGGTAGGTGTAGCCCTTCTTTCTCCCTTTGGGGGATACCACTGGGACCGTAAGCCAAATACTTTCTTCGCAGAAACTCAAAGCGTGCGTCGAGCTTCTTAAGGTTTGAAAGAAGTTTTTCAAGATTTACAAGCAACCTTTCCCTTGAAGCCCTTATAGCTTCCTTCTCGTAGCGGAGAAAGTTCCTAAGAAGCTGTTCCTGCCTGCCTACGAGTAAGCTGTATAGCCTGTTACTCGTAGAGAGCCTCTCGTAACCGTAGCGTTCCAGCTCCGCCTTTCTGCTCTTGTATGCATACTCTCCCATACCCTCCTCGAAAAGGGAAAACCTCAAGCCTATGTATGCAAAGCCCTTACTTCTTACAGAGTCCTCTTCAAAGAAAGCCTTTTCCCTCAGCCGAGCCTCTCCGGTTATGTAAAAAGGAGTTCTCCTTTCAAAGAGCTTCTGCCTCTTAGTCTTGAATAGCAATGAGTGGTCTTCTTCCTGATGTTCCCCTTCAGGTTTAATTATCCCGTATGGCTCTTCCGTTCCCGCAAAAACTTTATGTATGAGAGTCTCAAGGTCTTTAATCAACACCTCAAAGTTTTTGAGGAATTCCCTTTTGGGTTCTGTGTAATCAGTAAATAATTCTTCTGTGGATTTTAATCTGTTTTGATGGAGCTTGTTCGAGTTATAATTGCCTAATTTTTCTCGAGATGTAGGAACTATTATTGCATCTGGAAATAAGCTTTTTATTTGCTGTAGCTTTGTGTTAAGCACACTTGTTTTCCGTGAAACGCCTATTCTAACGGTGAAAAAGCCTTTATCGGTTATGTATAGAAATGCTTCTCCCTTGATTACATCAGGTAGTCTTTTGATGAAGTTTTCAGCACTTTTCCTATCGTAAAATGTGGCAATCTGTATTGAGAACAAACTATCCTTTGCATTTACTATGCAACCTAAAGAAAGCAGTAAAATTAAGGTTACCGGCAGTAGCCTGAGCTGGAAGCACATACCTGATAAGGACATTATAGTAATAGACCTTCGGCAATAAGTAATAAAAGTTTTGGCATCAATCAGTAAAATTATGTGGTAAAATTTAAGTGGTATGAAAGCGCTTACTCACCTTGCGGTCTTATTGGTGTTTACCTTCTCCTTTGCGGACCAGCTCTTCGAGAAGGGATACGAGGTTTTTAAGAAGTCCTGCTCCACCTGCCACAGGGAAAACATGAGTCCCCAAGAAATCGCAAAGATAAGGGAGACTGTTAAAAAGACAGGAAAACCGCCCATAAAGGCACCGCCCATGTCGGAGGTCTCCGCACGGGTTAAAAAGTTCTATCCTACCGAGGAAAAATTTATAGCCTTCGTAAAGGATTACATAACCAATCCTTCAAGGGAAAAGGGAGTTTGTCTCCCCATGGCTTACAAACTCTTCGGTGTTATGCCACCGATAGGGAGGACCCTTTCCGAGGAGGAGAAGGAAGCGGTTTCTTACTGGCTCTACCACCGCTTCAGTGACAGCTGGGAGGAGTTTATAAAGAAGCACCCCCACTAATGGACTGACATACGAATTCCCTTTCCTATATTATCTTTCTATCCCTGCGGAGGTGAGAGTATGGACAGGTATGAGAGTTTAATAATAGAGCTTTACGATAAAGCTTCCCGATACGAACCCCTTACAAGGGAGGAAGCCCTTGAGCTTCTAAGAGTTCCCGACGATTACGTTGCCTTTCTGACCCACTTTGCCCAGAAGCTAAAGAAAAAGTTCTTTCCCGAAAACGAGCTTGAGTTCTGTTCCATAATAAACGCCAAGAGCGGAGCCTGCTCTGAAGACTGCAAGTTCTGCGCCCAGTCCAAGTTTTACAAAACACCCATTAATGTGTATAACCTCGTTCCCAAGGAGGAGATAGTGGAGGGTGCCCAGAGGGGTGTTGAGTTCGGAGCTAACCGCTACTGCGTCGTTTTGGCAGGAAAACAGGCAACTCCCGAAGAGGTGGACAGGATAGCGGAGGCTGTCAGGGAGGTTAAGGAGGTTGAGAAAATACCCATAAACGTGTGCGTTTCCGCAGGAACTATGGACGAGGAGAGCCTCAGAAAACTCAAAGAGGCAGGCGTTAAAAGGGTAAACCACAACCTTGAAGCCTCTAAAAACTTCTTCCCCAACATAGTTACTACCCACCGCTGGGAGGATAGATACGAGACCATAAAGAGAATAAAGAAGGTGGGATTATCCACCTGCTGTGGTGGTATCTTCGGCATGGGAGAGAGTAACGAGGACAGGGTTGACCTTGCTTTAACTTACAGAGAGCTGGAGGTGGACTCCATACCTTTAAACTTCCTCATGCCCATACAGGGAACACCCCTTGAAAACGCCCCCGGCGTTACCCCTTTAGAAGCCCTAAAGGTGATAGCTATGTTCCGCTTTACCAACCCAAAGGCGGAACTTAGACTCTGCGGTGGAAGGGAGCAAAACCTCAGAGACTTTCACGGTATGGCGGTTTTGATGACCAACGCCATGATGGTAGGAGGGTATCTCACCAGAGCGGGAAGGGACATAAAGAAGGACTATCAACTTCTCGAGGACCTCAAGGCGAGGAGAAAGGAGGAGGTTCTCACCTGAGTGGCACGGAACTTGCCCGTAGCTTTACATGGAGGCTACCTTTCAGTGTCCCTACTGTGGGGTAGGTTGCGGTTTATACATAGATGATAGCGGTAAGATAAAGGGGGACTTTGAACACCCTGCGAGCAAGGGAGACCTCTGCAAAAAGCCCCTATACCTTCCCAAGATATACGAGCAGGGAAGGATAGCCAAACCCCTCTTCAGGGAAGACAAAAACAAACCTTTCAGGGAGATAAGCTGGGAAGAAGCCTATACAATTTTGAAGGAAAGAATAACAGAATTGTCGTCGGAGGAACTATACTTCTACGTTTCCGGTCAGCTTTTGACGGAAGAGTCCTACGTCATAAACAAATTTGTCAAAGGCTTTTTGAAAACAAACAACATAGATGCCAACTCACGGCTGTGTATGACCTCTGCGGTAAGCGCCTACAAGCTCGCCTTCGGTTCCGACGGTCCACCATGCACCTACGAAGACATAGACGATGCGGACGTCTTTCTGTTCATTGGTTCTAACGCCTCGATAGCCCATCCCGTTCTCTTCAAGAGGGTTCTAAAGAGGAGGAGAAAAACGGACCAGATGGTAGTTGTTACCATAGACCCAGTGGAAACGGAGACCGCCAAAAAGAGCGACCTCTTTATACAGATAAGGGCGGGGACGGATACGGTCTTTTTAAACTCCGTTCTGTATGTTCTTCACGAAGAAGGCTGGATTGACTTTGAGTTTGTGGACAAATACACGGAAGGCTTTGAAGAGGCTTTGGAATATGCCCGCAAGTTCCCACCGGAGATAGCCTCAAGCATATGCGACGTCAAGCAGGAGGACATATACATAGTTGCGAAGCTCTTTGCCCAGAGCAGGAAGCTCATATCCTTCTGGTGTCAGGGACTTAACCAATCGGTCAACGGTGTTGCCAAAAACCTCGCCCTCATAAACCTGCACCTTGCCACCGGCAGGCTCAACTCAAAGGGTTGCCCCTTCTCCATAACGGGACAGCCCAACGCTATGGGAGGCAGGGAAGTCGGATATCTTACCAACGGTCTCCCGGGATACCGAGACGTCAGGAACGAAGAGGACAGAAAGTTTATGGAAAGCTTCTGGGGTGTGGAAGGAATAAAGCCTCAGCCGGGACCCACCGTAACGGAAGCCATAGACCTAATCTTGGAAGGCAGGATAAAGTTCCTCTGGACCGTGTGCACAAACCCTGCGGTCTCCATGCCCGAGCTTGGAAAGGTCAGGGAAGCTCTGAGCAAGGTTTTTCTCGTGGTTCAGGACGCCTACTGGAACGACACCTGCGAGTTTGCCAACTTAATTCTCCCCGCCTCTCAGCTGGGTGAGAAGGAAGGGGTTATGACCGGTTCCGACAGGACCATAACCTTCTGCCAGAAGTTCAGAGAACCCTACGGGGAGTCCAAACCTGACTGGCTGATATTCACCGAGCTTGCCCGTAGAATGGGAGCAAAAGAGCTTTTCCCCTACGGAAGTTCCAAAGACATATTTGAGGAGTTTAAAGCCACGACCGAAGGTCGTCTTTGTGATATTTCAAAATTAACCTACGAAGACCTTCCCGCCCGCTGGGGAAAGAGGTGGCTCTACGAAGACCTCAAGTTTCCCACACCGTCGGGCAGAGCACGCTTTAACGTGGCAAAGTTCGAAATAGCTCAGGAGAGGGGAACCTTCATACTCCTGACGGGTAGGCTGAAGAACAACTGGCACACTATGACAAAGACGGGGAAGTCCCCCGAGCTTCTGAGAGGTGAGATACCGCCCTACATACTCATGAACCCCTTAGACGCTCAGGAACTCGGCATAGAGGAGTGGGATGTGGTCAGGCTCGTCTCCAAAAGGGGAGAGGTGGACCGGGTGGTCAGGTTTGCCAATGTCAAGAGGGGACACATCTTCGCACCTTTCGGCTATCCCAAGGAGTTCGGACAGCCCGTTAACCTTCTCCTTCCCGACAGAACGGACCCTGTATCCAAAGAGCCGGACCTCAAGTATGCGGGGGTTGACCTCATAAAGGTCGCCTGCGGGGAGAAAGCGTGGAAGGGAGAGCTGTGAGTGTTATATTATCAAGCCTGAAATGGCAAAGACCGGAATCGTTCTCCTCAACATGGGTGGACCAGACAGCCTTGACGCTGTTGAGCCTTTCCTATACAACCTCTTTTCGGACCACGACATAATCCGCATACCCAGACCCATCCAAAAACCTGTCGCCAAGCTAATATCCAAGTTAAGAGCAAAAAAGACCCGCCACTACTACGAGCTTATGGGAGGCAAGTCTCCCCAGAGGGAGCAGACCGAGGAACAGGCTCGGGAGCTTCAAAAACTCCTCGGAGAGAGCTACAAGGTCGTGGTCGCAATGAGATACTGGCACCCCTTTACCGAGGAAGCCCTGAGAGAGCTTTTCAAGGAGGATGTAGATAAGATTATTCTCCTTCCCCTTTACCCGCAGTTCAGCACCACTACGACCGGCTCATCCTTTAACGAGTTTTACAGGGTTTATTCGAAGGGAAACTTCCCGAAAGTCCCCGTAATTGAGGTCAGGAGCTATCACGACCACCCCCTTTACATAGAGGCTATGGTGGACAACATTCGCAGACACCTTCCCGATTATAAAGACTTCTACTTCCTCTTCTCCGCCCACAGCCTTCCCATGTATGTGATAGAGGAAGGAGACCCCTACCAGAGGCAAATCGAAGAGACGGTCAAACTTATAATGGAGAACTTTGAGGGTGTTCCCTACAAACTCGGATACCAGAGCAAGGTGGGACCCATAAAGTGGCTTCAGCCCATGACCGACGAATTAATAAAAGACCTTGCCCGTGAAGGTGTGAAGAACCTTGCGGTTATTCCCGTATCCTTCGTGTGCGAGCACTCCGAAACCCTTTACGAGCTTGACCACCAGTATGGAAACCTTGCCCGACAGCTCGGCATAGAAAACTACGTTCGGATACCTACCCTTAGAACACACCCCCTCTTTATGGAAACCCTCAAAAACCTCGTGCTTTCTGCGGAGAGAAAGAATGAAGGGACTTAAACCACGGATTGTGATGAGTGCATGCCTTGCGGGAGATAATGTCAGATACGACGGTGTTCCCGTCAGGGACGACTTTTCTCTTAAACTCAGCACCTTCGTTGAGGTTATCAAGGTTTGCCCGGAGGTGGAACTCGGTTTGGGTGTTCCACGGGACAAAGTCATCCTCTACCACTCGGAGGAGGGTCCACGCCTATTCCAGCCCGCCACAGACAGGGAGCTTACCGAGGATATGCTCTCCTTTGCGAGAAACTTTTTAAAGAGTCTTCCCCCCGTTGACGGCTTTCTTCTCAAGTCCAAGTCTCCTTCCTGCGGTGTCTCAAGGACTAAAACGTATAGGGATAAGGAAGGCAGACTTTTCCGTGGTTTCGGAAAGGGTATCTTTGCCTTGGAGGTTTTGAAACGCTTTCCCCACCTTCCCGTGGAGGACGAGCTGAGACTCGTAAACAGGAGAAAGAAGCTTGAGTTCCTCTTAGGTATATACATGTTCTCCTTTCTGAGAGAAAAGGAACCTAAAAAGCTTCACTCCCTTATACAGGAACCCCTTTCCCTTTTCCTTCCCGGCACCGAGAGGAGACTCAGAAAAGCAAATGTTGAGGAGTATGGACTTTTCATAAAAAAGATTTTGAAAAAACTCCCCGTGGGAGTTCTTGAAACCTTAGGAGAAAAATTTTTACCGGAGAAACTGAGGGCATGATAGTCTTGCTTGATTACGACGGAACGCTCGTTCCCATAGTTGAAGACCCGAGAAAAGCCTTCATATCGCCCCAGAAAAAGGAGTTCCTGAAGGAGCTTTCCCGAAAGCATACCGTAGCCATAGTAACCGGCAGGGATATGAGGAGTTTCAGTGAAGTATTTGGAGACATACCCGAAAGCCTCTACGTGATAACTTCCCACGGAGCAAAACTCTACAAAGGCTCTGAGCTTATAAAAACCTTCTTTCCTTACAAAGTTCCCAACCTCAAGCCACTGAGAGAAAAAGTGAAGACCCTTCCGGGTGTTGTATTGGAGGAAAAGGAGGGGTGTTTTGCACTTCACTTCCGAAACTTCGATGGAAATGAGGAGACCGTAAGGAAGGTCTTTGAAGATTTTATAAAAAAGCACCCGCCGGTTAAGGTTATAGAAGGCAAAAAGGTTCTCGAAGGGGTTTATGGAGAGTTTGACAAGGGGAAAGGTATCGAGGAGTTTTTGAAGTTTTTAGGTTGGGACAAAAAACAAAGGGTCGTATACATAGGTGATGATACGACAGACCTCGACGCTATGCGTGAGGTTAAAGCTCTCGGAGGTGAAACGGTCTTTGTCGGAAAGAACAAACCACCCGAAGCGGATAAGGCTCTCGGTAGTGTTGAGGAGGTCTATGAATTCCTGAGCAGGTTGTAAATGACCATAAGGTAGTCCTTTATGTGTCTCGTTATGAGGAAGCTGTGTCTCACCCTTTCGTGAGCGTTTTTTCCCATAAGCTCTCTGCTATCTGGGTTCATGAGAAGCTGTTTTATCCTGAAGGCAGTTCCCTCTACGCTGTTTACCAGGTATCCTGTTATGCCGTTTATTATCTGTCTTCTTATCCCGCCTATATTGCTTCCTACCACAGGTTTGAACTTCCACATTGCTTCCGAAACAACAAGACCAAAGCCTTCTCTTATTGATTTTTGGACAACCACCGTTGCGGACCTCTGGAGTGCGTTTATCTCCCTGTGGCTATCTGGTGGTAAGTTCAGGACAAAAATGTCCGGGTCATTTCCTTTCATGTTCAAAACTTCTCTGTAAACCTCTTCCCCTTCCGGGTCGTCGTCCGCAAAGGAACCTGCAAGAACAAGCTGGCAGTCGTGCCTCTTTCTAACCATTCTGTAAGCGGATATAACCCCGAAGGGGTCTTTCAATCTATCGAACCTTGAAACTTGAAGGACTATCGGTCTTGAGGGGTCAATTCCAAACCTCTCAAGCGTATTCTTTACGAAGTCTTCTTCCAGGTCCACATTTTTATCGTGGAGGGGGTCTATAGAGGGAGGTATTATGAAAGCGGGAATTTTAACGCCTTCTCTGACAAACTCTGGTATGTGAAATATGCTCCCGTCATAGCTGTTAACGAAGGTCTCCAAAAACTTCCAGACCTCTTCGTCCGGGGTGGATATGTCTATGTGGCATCTCCATACCCACTTTTGACCCTTGAGCTTTTTTATTATCAGACCGAGCGGTTGGGGGTCATGAACGAACACTACATCGTATCTGTCCGTATCTATAAGGTTTGTGTTTTCAAAGGTTTGCTTCATGTAAACTATGACATCATCGTGGTTGAGGCTTTCCCCACCGGGCATGTGGAGAAGGTTATGTATCTTTTTAGTAACCTTGAAGAACTCAGTATTCCCTTTTATAACTTCCCACCGTGTTTCTATGCCCAGCTCTTCCATGAGGGGAACCATTCTTGAAAGAATTTCCGCAACACCGCCACCCTTCTTGGTTGAGTTTATGTGGAGGATGCGAACATTTTTAAGCTCCCCCACAAGCCTTTTCAGCTCACGAAGAGTTCCACTATCTATGAACCTGCTGTATTCTTCCAACATGCTATCTCTCCAAGATTTCCCTTATTCTCTCTCTAACTTCGTATAAACTGCTCGCCATAAGGTCGAGTTTCTCTATCTCTTTAGCTTTTTCCTCTTCACCCATTTCCCTCAACCACAAGGAAAAGTCGTTAACTGCTTCTTCATGAACAAGTCTCGAGCTGACGAGGTGATAAAAGAGGGAATGTATCCCTGCTTCCATGATTCCCCTTTTGAACTCTTCCATATTTTCTGCCACAAGACCTGTGTCTATGACCTTACGAACCGCTCTTATGAAGTAAAAGGGTTTACACATCTTCTCTCCATTTCCCCTATACTCTTCGAGTATGGAAACCAGAAGACTCTTGACTTCTCCGAGACTTGTAAATTCCATCAGGTCTATTGCGGAGAACTTTTCTGCAAGCACAGGGAAGCCATTCTCCGCCAACCAGTATGCGAAGCTGTTGGGATAATCGGTAGGTAAAAAGTGATACTCAAAGAGGTTACGATAGAGGTGATAGTAAATTGTGTCTTCATCCGCTTTGGAGAGAGCCTTAGTAAAGGCTGAGAGGGTATTTACCTTCACTCCGGTATATTGAGCTGTCCAGAGTTCGGACTTAAAACGAAAGGCAGGCATATAATAAATCTTAAACTTGAGCAGGGAGGAGCGTAATGGTAAAGGAAGGGGACAAAGCTCCCGACTTTTGTTTAAAGGGAATAGATGAAAAAGGTGAGGAGAAAGAATTTTGTCTTAAGGACTTCAGAGGAAGCAAGCTGATACTTTACTTCTACCCCAAGGACAACACACCCGGATGCACCACGGAAGCCTGCGACTTCAGGGACAACCTCAACCGACTCGTCTCCATGGGATACAAGGTAGTAGGTGTCAGTCCCGACAGCGTTAGCTCCCACAAAAAGTTCAGGGAGAAGTATAACCTCAACTTCCCCCTGCTGAGCGACCCGGACAAGAAGGTGGCTGAAGCCTACGGAGCTTACGGAGAGAAAAAGATGTATGGAAAGGTTACCAAAGGTATCATAAGGTCAACCTATCTTATAGATGAGGAGGGGAGGATAGCGAAGGTATGGCACAACGTAAAGGCAAAGGGACACGTGGAGAAAATTCTCAAAGAGTTGGAAAGTTGAGAGACAAAGCCCTTAAGGTAATAGAACGGCTTGAGGAACTCTATCCGAACGCCCGCCTCGAGCTTGAGTATGACAACGCCTTTCAGCTTTTGATAGAGGCAATCCTCGCCGCTCAGGAGTCTGACAAAAAGGTCAACGAGCTGAGGAGAGAACTTTTCAACAAATACAAAACTCCCGAGGACGTGGTAAAAGCCCCCTTGGACCAGCTCGAGAAGGACATCAGCTCCATAAACTTTTATCGCAGAAAGGCAAAGCTCATAAAAAAGTGCTGTCAGGCTCTCGTAGAGGAGTTCGGAGGTGAAATCCCAAAGAGCGTTGAGGAGATGGTAAAGCTACCCGGTGTGGGAAGGAAAACAGCCAACATGGTGATAGGAGGTGCCTTCGGTCTTCCCGCAATAATAGTGGACAGGCACGTCCTTAGGGTAGCTCAGAGGATAGGCTTTACCGACAAAAAAGACCCTGACAAAGTGGAACAGGACCTGATGGAAATAGTCCCGAAAGAAAGCTGGACCAAGTTTTCCTTCTTACTCCTCAACCACGGGAAGAACATATGCCTTGCAAGAAACCCCAAGTGCGAAGAATGCCCCATTTGCGACCTGTGCGACTCTTGTAAGACTAAACTTTAGAGGAGGGAATTTGAGGGGATATGCTTAAGAGATATCTTTTTAAGGACCTTGATACCAAGGTTATGAGCTTTAGCAAGGTTATCGATGAAATAAGGAGGAAAAATCTCACAGGTTTCCTGCGTGTAGTTTATTGGACCAGGGACGAATACCTACTAATAAGGGAAGGAGAACCATACAAAGTTGTCATCTTTAATACAGATGGAACCAGACAAAGTGCTGAACCAGATACCTTTAAACTCGGTGATGAGGATGGCACAGCGTCCCTTGCAGAAACGACTGTGGACGATTTAGTTGCAATAGCTGAATACAGGCATAATCCAAAAATGGACGGTTCCATAATCTTTTTTCCTCACGGGACTCCTATTCAGGAGCCTATATCTGTGAGTTTTCTTGACGTTAACAGAGAGTTTTTGCTCGCTCAAAGGAGTCACTTAGATGGCTACATGGCTTTATATTCTGAAGAGGAAATCTTTGGGCTGGTGGTGTTCCAGGGTGGACTCCCTGTAGCTGTATTCGCCGGAGATGGCTCCTACGGACAACCCGCAATAAGCTACATAAACGCACATCTCATTCCGGCAAAAAGCTTTATGTCTATGTATGCTCTTGAACCAGAGCTTCTTAGCTTTATGTATTCAATGCACGACGACAATATAATCGAACTCGACTTACAGATAAAGAACTACTCGGAAGCAAGGGAATACATATCCAAAGGTAGAAGAAGTGCAATTGTAGTTATAGAGAGTGAAGGTATATCAAGATACGACCTATTTTTCAGAGGACAGCTTATAGAAAGCCTTGTTAAGGACAAGGGAGTATTCTTACAAGGAGAAGACAAGGAACGACTATCTGTAAAAGTGGAAAACCTACCCGACAGAACTATCAAATTATACGAAGTTTCCCTTATAGAAAAGCCGAATACCATAGACGTGGTAATAGAAGTAACGAGCGAGGAAGTCGTAGATACTTCTCCCGAAGTCCCTCTGGAAAAAGTTACAGCTGTAAAGTCTGAATTCATCAGGGACATAGGACCTATCGGAAAGCTTATATGGGAGAAAACCTTAGAAGAATATGGGTTTAAAGAAAGCTCGATGAACTTAAATCAGCTAAAGATTGTCGTAGAAAGACTCCGTAAGGAATTTCCCGAGGAGGATATGAGTAAGGAATTTATGAGAAAAATCGAAGACATATTACCCGATATAATTTAATTAAGGGGGTAAATAGATGTTAGGTAGATATTTCAGAAACGCATCATTGATAGAAAAATTTGTTGTTCCAAACATTGCGGTTCTGGTGCTTCTGATAGTATCAGTAAGTGCTATAAGTTACTACTTGATACAACAGCAGTTAAAAAAGCAAGCTGAAGAAATTCTTGAGAGTGGATACAAGCTCTTTTTGGAAAGAGTGGCAAGTGAAGAAAGGCACGGTCTTGCAGTGGCATACCTTGTGAGTCTTGACCCTGATGTAAAGAATGCTTTTAGAAACAGAGATAGACAGCTTCTTAAAAAATATGTCAGAATCAGAGCCGAGCTTGAAAACCTAACGGGTGTGTATGACATAAGACTGCATTTCCTTACGCCTATTGCGGTTTCCTTTTTCAGGACATGGAACCCTGAAAGATACGGAATAGACGTTTCTAAATTCAGAAAGGTTATAGTCACCGTTGCTCAGAGAAGAGCGCCCCAGAAGGGTATAGAAGTGGGTTTGAGAAGAACAATAGTTACCGGAGCTGTTCCGGTTATGGATGGAGACACATACTTGGGAGCTGTAGAGCTTATAGTTCCTTTTGACCCAATACTTGACAAACTCAAGGAACTTAAAAGTATAGATACCATAGTCCTAATAAATAGAAGAGCTGCATCACATTCAGAATGGGTTTCAAAAGCTCAAAAAGTAGGTCAGTATGCTTTATATTACGAAACGAATCCTGTGTTACGCCAACTTCTTTTAAGAGCTGTAGAACATCCGGGAAAGGTTATTATGGTTGAGAATTACGCTGTTGTCGCTAAACCTCTTAGAGACTTTTCTAAGAAAAACATAGGACTTTTAGTCTTGGGATACGACCTAACCCATGTGATAGACTCCTACAAACAGCTTGGTATATACATACTTATGTTTGTGTTCTTGGGAATAATATTCAGCTTCTTCATAAGCTATATGATTTTCAAGCGCTACGTTGAAGAGCCTATAAACACATTAATAGAGCACACAGAAAGGATAAGTATGGGAGACGTTGACCAGAAGATACCCATACAGTCTAAAGACGAGATAGGAAAGTTAGCCGAGGCTTTTGAGAGAATGCGTATAAGTATAAAGAAGGTTATGGACCTTCTTAAGTGAGGTTGATAGATATGAAATTTGAAATATCATTTAATCGAGGAGGAGATTATGGAGCTTGACGTGGTCCAGTATGAAATAGACGAGGAGGTAGAGAGACAACTAATAAATACTCTTAAGAACTTTATAACCAAAACCGATGCGGACCTCGTTATCCTCTCAGACGATGCGGGGAGAATAATCTCCTTCTATGGTAAAAATCTTGATGAAACACAAGCAGAATTCCTTGCAAGCATTATAAGCGGTATATTTGGTGCAGCTTTCGAAATGGCAAAGATGGTGTCTCAGGAAGATTTACTCGATGCGATACAGTATGAGAGTAAAAAGCAAAATGTTGTCGTAAAAGCTGTGGGTGATAGATTTCTTGTAGGCGTCCTATGTCCAAAGAGTGTTGCTCTCGGAACTGTAAGACTCTTCCTAAAAGAACTTACAGAAGAACTAAACAGAATATTCAGCTCTGTGAAGCCAAAGCCTTCGAAACTGCTGAGACTTTCTCCCGAGGCTATTGAGGATAAACTCAACAAAATACTGGGGGCATCATGAAACTCAAGGTTGTATATTTCGGAGCATCTTTGGCAGGAAAAAGCACCAATGTAAAGGTCCTATACGATAAACTCAGGGAAAAGGGAGTAACTAAAGGCGATTACATATCCATGGAAACGGATGAAAACAGGACTTTGTTCGTAGAAATGTTTTTAAGCTCCCTGAACATTGACGGACAAAAGATAGACATAAAAGTCCTCACTACACCGGGTCAATTCAGACTTCATCCTCTCAGAAAGGTCATAATGAAGGGTGTAGATGGTCTCGTCTTTGTGGTTGATAGTTCCAAAGAAAGGGAAAATATAAACTTTCTCGTGCTTAGGGAAACCGCAGCGGTGCTGAAAGAGCAAGGATTTGACCTCTATTCCTTACCGGTGGTAGTCCAATACAACAAAAGGGACTTGCCCGATGCCTTGCCCATTGACGAGCTGGAGCCGGTATGTAACCCTTGGGGGACGGAACACGTAGAAGCCATAGCCACTCAGGGGAAGGGGGTTCTTGAAACCTTCCAAGCTATAGTTAAAAAGATACTCATAGAAAAGGCATGCGCCAAGAAATAAGGGATACTATAAATCTTGAGTATGCAGACTTAGATGTAGTATTTGAAGAGCTAAAGAAGGAAGAGTTTACTGGATTTATCAAGGTAAGTATATGGAAAGTTAATGAATACATAGCTTTTTATAAAGGGAAGCCTGAAAGGGTGTTTATCTCATCTGAAAACGGATTTGAAGAGGCACATCCAAGCGGATACACTTTGCCCAGGACGGGAACAGCCCAAATAATTGAAACAGACCTATTTAATATTCTTAATGCGTTAAAAGGAAGCTTTAATCCCGAAAGGGACTGTGCTTTATGTCTTGCAGGTTATGGGTATGAACTTGAAACCTGTTTGCCTGCAAATACTTTTAACACAGATAGGCTTATAGATAGATTTGAGAGAGGGCTTCACAGTGGATACGCAATGTTCCACACACACAAAGATGTATTTGGAATAATAATCTTCTATAAAGGAACCCCTATCGGGGTGTTTTCTCAGGGTCTTAAAGGAGAAGATGCTCTCAAATATATAAACAACAATTATGAAAGAAGCATGGTAAGTCTGTTTACTCTCAAACACGACTTTGCTAAGCTCTTATCATCTATGGGAGGGCTTAAATCTATGAGGGAAGGAGTAATTGAAGGACAACCTGAACTCTTAGCCCTTTCAGACGATATAAAAGAAAGGAAGATGACAGCACTACTCTATCTTGATGGCGGGAGGGACAACAGATATTACAGCTTCTTCCTGAAAGGAAACCATGTAACTACAATCAGGGAAAGTCTTTTGGAACTTAGGGAAATTGCGGAGGGAAGAATAAACTTTTCGGGTAAGTTTTACTTATATCCTCTTTACGTGGAGGAGGAGCCTAAAAGCATAAAGTTGGATATAGACACACATGAAGACATAACTGAGAAAGTATCGGAGGACAAGGTATCCGCGATAAAAGAGGCTTTCATAGATGAAATAGGACCCGTCGGCAAAGTTTTGTGGAGCAAAATACTAAAGGAATTTGGTTGGAAAGACCATTCTATACCTGCGAACAGACTTAAAGATTTAATAAATACCCTTGCAAAAGAAATACCCTTTGAGGAACACAGGACAGGATTTATAAGTAAAGTTAGGAGGTTGGTTAAGTGAAGTCGCCTTTCAAAAGCATAAGAACGGAATTAACTGTGCTCATAATTGTTGCAGGTATCGTAGTTGGTGCGGTTGTGGGTTATCTGATATACAGGCATACAGTAGAACAAGCTATAGAAGCTACAAAAAGCAGAATAGAGACAACCATGGCTTTTGTGAAAGCGTCGAGGGAGTATGTTAGAAAAACCCTCAGACCAAAGGTTTACGAACTCCTTGCAGCAGGATGCACTAACGAGGATTTTATATTAGAAGCTCAATCCTCTTCCTTCTTTACAGCTTCCATATTTAAGATGGTCAACAGAGACATACCGGATATGGAACTTAGACAAGTAGCGATAAAACCCCTCAACCCGAGAAACAAGCCAAACGACACGGAAATGTGGATAATAGCATATTTGCAATCGAAGAACCTGAAGGAATATGAAGGTATAACGCTTCATAAAGGAAGAGATTACTACGTTAAAGCCTTTGCGGTTATACCTAAACAGAGCTGTTTACGCTGTCATGGAACATTGGAGGCTATGCCAAGAGCTGTGAAGGAAAGGTATAAACCCAAAAGTGACCCAAACTGGCCCGTGGGAAAGGTCAACGGAGCGATAGTTATATACATACCCTTTGATGAAGTTCTTGCCAGGGCACGTATGGACGGTTTGGTGAATGGGGGCATTACAGGGGGAGTGTTTATTCTGTTGTCTGCATTACTGCTTGCTATACTTAACATTAGAGTCTTTAAACCTGTGGATACGTTGAAGGAAAAGGTTGAAAAAATTAGCAAAGGTGAACTTGAAGACAAAGTTCCCTATCAGTCCGAAAACGAAATAGGTATGTTGGCAAGAGCTATAGAGAGGCTCAGGGTAAGTATGAAGAAGCTTATGGATATGATGAGTTGACAAGCTTCTAAATGAGAATTATTATCATTTAAACCGAAGATGGAGGACTGATATGTCGGAAAAGGTTTACATATTCGACACCACGCTCAGGGACGGAGAGCAGGCACCGGGCTTTTCTATGACAACCGAGGAAAAACTTCAGATGGCTCTTCAGCTTGCCAGACTCGGAGTTGACATTATAGAAGCCGGTTTTGCGGTTGCCTCTCAGGGAGACTTTGAAGCGGTAAACAGAATAGCCCGTGAGGTTAAGGGACCTGTTATATGCTCCCTTGCAAGGGCACTTGAAAAGGATATTGAAGTTGCCGCAAAGGCTTTGGAGCCTGCACAGAGGAAGAGGATACACACATTCATCGCCACCTCAGAAATACACATGAAGTATAAACTCAAGATGGAACCCGAGCAGGTTCTCGAGAGAATAAAGAGCGCCGTATCCTTTGCTCGCAGATTTACGGATGACGTCGAGTTTTCCTGCGAGGACGCTACCCGTAGCGAAAGGGAGTTTCTATACCGTGCGATAGAGGAGGCTATAAAGGCAGGTGCAACAGTAATAAACATACCCGACACGGTAGGATACGCCGTTCCGGAGGAATTCGGAAAGCTTATAGAGGACATTATTAACAATGTTCCGAACATAGACAAGGTGGTGCTCAGCGTTCACTGCCACGACGACCTCGGGCTTGCGGTTGCCAACTCGCTCACCGCTGTAAAGCACGGAGCACGGCAGGTAGAGTGCACCATAAACGGCATAGGTGAAAGGGCAGGAAACGCCGCCTTAGAAGAGATAGTTATGGCTCTGAGGGTTAGGAAGGATTATTTTGGAGGTCTATACACCGATGTTAATACGAAGGAGCTTTACAAAACCTCGAGGCTCCTGTGCAGGATAACGGGTTCCTTCGTTCCACCCAACAAAGCCATAGTGGGAGATAACGCCTTTGCCCACGAAAGTGGAATTCACCAGCACGGAGTTCTCAGCCACAGGTTAACCTACGAAATAATGAACCCCGAAGATGTTGGCTTTCCCGCAAGCAGGAGAATAGTTTTAGGAAAGCACTCCGGCAGGCACGCTCTTAAGAAGAAGCTCGACGAATACGGCATAAAATACACGGAAGAAGACCTAAATCGCATATACGAACAACTGAAAGCTCTTGCGGATAAAAAGAAGGAAGTCTATGACGAAGACATAGAAGCGCTGATATACCAGGAGTTTATGAAACTCGAAGACGAAGAACCCATAAAGGTCGAGCACTTCCAGGTTCAGAGCGGAGACAACCTCATGCCTACCGCTACGGTAAAACTCCTCTTCAAAGGAGAGGAGAGAACAGCTACCTCAACCGGAAACGGACCCGTAGATGCTACCATAAAGGCTATTCAAAAAGCTCTCGACATAGACACGAAGCTCTTGGATTACTCCATAAAGGCTCTGACTCCCAACACCGACGCTCAGGCTGAAGCTCGGGTAGTTCTCGAACTCGATGGGGTGAAGGCTTCGGGAAGAGGTGTGGATACGGATATAATAAAGGCAAGTGTTAACGCCTTCGTAGATGCTCTCAACAGAGCCATCATGCGCAAGGAATACATATTGCAGAGAAGCGAGATAAGGGAAGAGGGAACTGTCTGAGTGTGGAAGTTTTTACTCAGGTTCAGAGTTATCCTGTGGATTGCGAGGTTCATCCTCTTCCCCCTTTTGGTGTTTTTCCTCCTGTTCTTCGTGCTGGGAATAATAGGTGTAAGTCTATACCTACACCTTCTTACATCAACTATAAAAAAGGTTCCCGAAAACCCCTACCTATTCTTACCCGCTTTGTTAATAGAGATATTTCTCATCCTCGGTCTGGCTTACCTGTCGGTAGTGTATATTAATAAAATCCTTAAAAAATGGAGGTAAACTATGAAAGGTAAAGCTATTCTTGTCCTCGCTCTTATGGCAACCTCGCTCTACTCCTGTAAGGCAACACAGGTTAAGTCCTGCCCTGACGAGAACACGGTCAAGACGAACCTCTCCAAGCTTGTGAACAGGGACTTCAAGATAGAGAACATAAGACCTATGCAGGAAATGGAAGGGCTTTGTGAAGTTGTGTTGAAGGTTGGACTCAGACCCGTTGTAGTTTATACCAACCACGAAGGTAAGAACTTTATAGTGGGCAACCTCTTTAATGTAGAGACTAAAGAGAACCTCACCCAGAAGACGGTGGACAAGTATAAAACCGTATCTCAGGATATTCTTAAGAAACTCGAGGAACACGTTAACATGACCTACGGTGAGGGAGATAAGTTCGTTTACTACATAACGGACCCGGATTGTCCCTTCTGCAAAAGATTTTCCCCCATACTCAAGGACTGGGCTGAGAAGAACAAGGTAAAGGTAAAGGTAATACTCTATCCCCTGCCGATACACCCCGAGGCTAAACCCAAATCTATAGCCATGATATGCGACAAGCTGGGATACGACAGCATTCACGAGAATGTAAAGACCGACAACCAGTGTGAGGAAGGTAAAAAGGCAATAGAGAAAAATCTCGAGTTCCTCAAAAGCATAGGCATAAGCGGAACTCCCACGGTTATAGGCATGAACGGAAAGTTCATAGTAGGGCTTCCACGCTCGCCCGAAGAGCTTAACTCCTTAGTTCAGTAATCAATCCCTACCTTTTATAACGAGTTTCAGGGGAGCGTGCTTTATCCCCAGCGCTTCCCTGAGCTTCTTAACGAAGAAGCGTTTGTAGCTTTCCTTCCACGCATCGGGAAAGTTCGTTATAACCACCACCGTAGGTGGTTTTATACCCTCTTGAAAAGCGTAAAAAACCTTTACCTCTTTACCTCTGTAATGAAGAGGTCTGTTCCTCAGAACCTGTTGCACCGCTCTGTTTACGAAAGAGGTTTTGTGTTGTTTAGTATAATCTTCGTAAACCAAGGACACCTTTTCTAAAAGGTCTTCTATACCTTCTCCACGGGTTGCAACCGTGAATGCCACTGGAGCGAAGTCCAAAAAGAAAAGTTCTTTCCTTATGAGTCTCTCTACTTCCTCCTCCGACAGAGGAGACAGGTCCATCTTGTTGGCTACTATAACGCACCCCTTGAACCTTCTCTCTATGAGACCACCTATCCTCTTGTCCTGCCTCGTTACTCCTTCGCTTGCGTCTATAATCAGGCAAACTATATCCGAAAAGTCTATCGCCTTTAAGGACCTGCCCACGGAGAAGAACTCCACGCCGTATTCAACCTTAGAGGGTCTTCTGACACCTGCGGTATCTATAAGCACAAAGCTTTTGCCCTTCCATTTAAAGGGAACTTCGATGGCATCACGGGTAGTTCCCGCAACGGGGGAGACTATAACCCTCTCCTCTTTCAAAAGAGCGTTTACGAGAGATGACTTTCCCACATTCGGTCTTCCCACGAAGGCTATCCTTATTCCCTCGTAGGATAGCTCTACCTTCTCGTCTTTAACCCTCTTTATTACTTCGTCCAAGAGTTCTCCTACACCCCTTCCGTGGGTTGCGGATACGGGGAACATTTTTTCGTAGGCAAGCTCGTAAAACTCCATTATCTTTTCTTCGTCCTCCGGGGTGTCCACCTTGTTAACCACCAGAATGACTTTGTCTTTATACGGATATAAGAGTCTCGCTATTTCCCTGTCCAAGGGTGTTACTCCTTCCCTCGCACTTACAACGAAGAGAACCGCATCCGCACGATTTATTTCCCTCTCTACCGTTTCTTTGACCCTCTCGAGTATCTCCTCGTGGGTATCGGGAATAAGCCCGCCCGTATCAACGAGAATGAACTCTTTTCCTCCCCACTGAGCCACCGCCTCTATGGTGTCCCTCGTAACGCCCGGTGTGTCCTCAACTATGGCTTTCCTCTTTTTAATTATTCGGTTAAAGAGGGAAGACTTCCCCACATTCGGTCTTCCTATTATTACTACTCGATTTCCCATGAATGTTTACTATACTCTACTTTATATCACCAATCTTGAAGGTCTTTATCAACTTCCTCTGCTCTTCCAAGATAAATCGGTCGATTATCTTTTCTTCCTGACGGGAGATTTTGAGGAACTTTATTCCCATACAGACCTGGCTCTGGAGAGCACGAACGTTCATGACTTGCCCGAGGACGTTTTCAAACCTGTGATCACCTATGCTGAAGTTCATTATCACGTATTTACCTTCGGTGGGTTTGATGAGGTTGTCGGTGCAAATCCTTACCCCTTTGGTGCTTATGTCGTCTATCCGTCCGTTCATAAAGCTTGCGTTTTTGACCGCCCCTTCAGTTATGTCCTCAAGAATGGCAAATTCCACAGGCAGGCTGACCTTCCAGCGCAAACTTTCTCTCAGCTGAACCCTGTTTATCTGGTCTGTATGTTCCAAAACAAGGACGAGTCTGTCCCCCTCGGTGTATTTGTCCTTTACCACCGTCTCAAAGCTATACCTTCCTTCGTTTTCCCTTATGAAGTGAAACTTAACCTTCTCCCCAGTTCTGACCGGTCTGGGAAGCGCCTGGAGGACGACTATGTGAAGCTCCGTCTCAGTTTTATCCCAAACCGCCGCATCCACAAAAACACCGTCTATAACCAACTTTCCCGTCTGGTAAAGGTCTATGTCCCTCGTGCTCGTTATAGGTATGAACCAGGGTATGGTGTCGAACTTGAGCTTCGCTCTTATCGAATGTATTAACCTTACCCCCTCCGTGTTTTCCTGTATTATCCTCGAAACTATCTTCTCGAAAAGAGGTTTGTTCTCGAAAACCATCTGAGGGTCGTAAGGAAACTTTCTTGCATACTTCCAGAGGAGTCTTATCTCCTCCTCGGTCAAGCCGAGGGATTTGCCCCTCATAAAAAAAGCTCTCTCAACCTCCTTCATGTGGGAGATTTTTCCCCATATGTAGGGTATGGAGATGACCAAAAAGGTTATTATCAGGACGATAAAAAAAATAGCTATCTCCTTCGGAGATGGTCCCTGAAACATGTATCGGGAAGCTTCAATTAGAGTATCCCAGGCAGACTGAACCCCCATTGTTATATATTAATATCCTCCCCCGCAGAAGAAAGTTTAACTTTAAAAGGCTTTACAGGTGAGCCATTACCATCTGCTTCAGAGCTTCTTTGGGTTGAACGCCTATGCGGGTATCGACAACCTCTCCGTTTTTAAAGAGAATTACCGTAGGTATGGCTCTTATGCCATACTGCATTGCTATGTTCGGGTTTTCATCAGTGTTAAGTTTTCCTACCTTTATCTGACCTTCAAACTCCTGAGCAAGCTCCTCTATGATGGGAGCTATTATCCTGCAAGGTCCACACCAGGGTGCCCAGAAGTCCACGAGAACGGGTTTATCGGAGTTTACAACCTCTTCATTCCAGTTGCTTTCGGTTAGAGTCACCACGCTTCCTGCCATTACAACTCCTCCTTAATAAGCATGTCGTAGAGTTTTAGAATTCTCTCGTCTTTAATGTAGTAACAGATTATAGAGCCTTCCCTCTTCCACCCCACTATTCCCCTGCTTCTGAGTATGGATAGGTGTTGGGAAACGCTGGGTTGGGACATGTTGAGGACCTCTCCGAGGTTTTTGACGCACTGCTTACCCTCAATGAGTATGGAGATTATCTTGAGCCTTACGGGGTGGGAGAGAGCCTTGAAAAACTCCGCCAGCTCCTCCAGCTTTTCTTCCTTTGTCGCAGTTGTATTCATTATCTCGCCCTCGAGAGAAATTTTAACATAATTAGAATATAAGCAAGAATTAAATCTTTCTCAATACTCTATAACCCTCAGCAAGTTCCTTCCTCGATACTCTGTGGGGTGAAAACCTGTGTCTCTGGTATATACCCACTATGAAGCGGACCTCTCTAAAGTAAGGTGTGCCTTCCACTTCCCTGATGACCTCTTCGGGAAGTTTGTCCCTTAAATTAACTCCAAGTTTGCTTTCAAGTTTTTTCAGAGTTTTCCTGTATAGGTTTTCTGGAGACCTATACCACAGGTTGTAAAGTATTTTTAAAACCGCTAAAACGGTTAGTCCTATAACGATTGGATAGACTGCCTTTACCAAGAACCCCTTTAAATTTTCAAGCGACAGGCTCTTTACACCCAAAGCCAGGTTTCTGAGCAGGGATACCTGCTTTTGTGCGGAGAAATCCACAACATTTTCATACCAAAAAGATATTAGAGCGTCTCTTATCAGGTCGAGCTTGGATATCCTTCTGAGCGACGGGGAGACATAAGGGGGTGTTGTATCAATCCTGATCCACCTTCCATCTACAAAGGCTTCAACCCAAACGTGAGCCATGGAGTTGGTTACTATGTAATAATCTCCGTATTGGTTCTTTATAACACCTCTGTATCCTCCCACGACCCTTGCGGGAATTCCCATTAATCTCAGCAGAAGTGCTGTGGAGGAAGCGAAGAACTCACAGTTTCCCTTCTTGCTTCTGAATAGGAAGTGCTCGATAGGGTCTCCTTGCGGTTTTTCTATCTTAAGGGAATAACTGAAACCTCTTTTGAAGAAGTCCTCTACAGCTTTTACCCTTTCAAGCTCGTCCTTGTCTTTAGATATGTCCTCAGCCAGCTTCTTTATAGAATCGGGAATGTCCCGAGGAACTTGCAGGTGTATGGTCATGGGAGGGTCATCAGGCTCCCAACTTGCGGACATGGCTCTCAGCTTTACGGGTTTTATTAAAGGTTTAGTCAATCGGTAGAAGCCTCCCCTTAGTCGTTTTTTGTCCCCTCTGAAGCCTTCTATCCTGACCAGACGCATCGGATAATCCAGCAGTGGGAGGTAAGTATCGAAGGTGGGTTCCATTATTATCGTGTATAGGTAGGTGTTTCCGTAAACGGTTGCAGGCTCGAGTTCCACGGACTCGACCGTGGTTATCCACTTTGTCCCCACGAGAGTGTCAAAGACCGAAACCCTCCAGTAGGGGTCGGGTGGTATTTCTCCGTAAATCCTCATAACGACAGTGTTGTCTTGCTGTATGTTTCCCACCTTTCCAAGTTCGACCTCCTGCGCAATTCCCGTTGTCAAGCCTCTCTTTTCCTGAGCAAAGAGGTCAAAAAGCGGTGTGTGAGTTCTGGGTAAAAGGAGGAAAAAGGGGATACTCAATAAGGCAATAATTAAAGGGAAGGCAAGTGCAAACTTAGTGTATTTTTTGACAACCTCGCTCTGCAGAGGTTTGTCCCCCATATTGGCAAAGAGGTTCGTAAATAGGAATGCAACCGTTCCCAGAAACAGTTCGTATAAAAAGAACATAAGGAAGCTTATGTCGAGCCTGAAGGTGGTGGATACCGCTACTCCGAATAAACTCAGCAGGAGCATCTGGTATATGTCCCTCGGTCTCTTCTCCTCTAAGGACTTTACGGTGAGTAGCAAAAGTATCATGTTGGCAAAGGGTTGAACGGGATTTTCGAGACTGAGCTGGGATAGGATTATTATCGAAACTACGACACCACCTGCATTTAAAACCCATCTCGGTGGATAAGTTTTGAACTTCCAGTCGTTTAAGATGCTGAGAATAAAGAGAAGCAGTAGGGGAAAGAAAAACACCTCATCCGCAATCCCCTGAAGGGAGAAAAAACAGCCTAAGGATACGAGATAGGTCAAGGTCAGACTAACTTTCCTTGCGGAGACCATACCTATATCTCAAAAGTTTGTGGTTTCAATTGTGTTGGGTTCCCTGTTTTTCCAGCTCCTTTATTAGCTTCATGGTCTGGTCAAATTTATACAGTGAGGAAGCTACATCCTTAAGATGTCTTGCGGCTTCCTTGTATGCCTCCTTCAAGCGTGGGTCGGTAGCTCTCTCTGCCTTCTCCAGCAGGTTCCTGTGAAAGAGGAGTAGTCCGTTCCTGAGTTCATTAAAATCCATCTCTTTCCTCCGAGTTCTTTTAGCTTTCCTAAGAGTTTAGAAAATATCCTGCTGAGCAGTCCCGTTCCATGACCTGAACCAATGGTAAAGCTTATTTTTACCACGAAGGGTTTTCTCCCTTTTGATGTTTCCCTGAGTAGAACCTCGAGGTCCCTTTTGAACTTTCCCAGGTTGGCTCCGTAGTATATACTGTCAAAACCGCTCAGCTCTTTAAGGGCATCCTCTATAAGCTCCGTGTTCGTTTCTCCCCTTTCGTTGAGTTTTGCGTAAAACTCCGAAACCTTTTTGAGGGCTTCAAAAAAGGGACTTTCCTGGGGGAACCTCAGACTTTGCAGGCTTGCGTAATGAGCGGATTCAGAAAAAAGCTCCTCGTTGAATATAAGTGCGTTCATGTGAACCGCTTCTGCGGGTGTGTTTCTCTTGGAGTAGCTCGAGATTTTGCTGAGGACGGTCCAGTATCTGAGGAGTTTCGAGTAAACCTCGTAGAATATCTCCCTGTATTCAGGAAGGAAACTCACGGTCAAGCCGTCGGGGGAAGATACCCTGAGAATGTCCTTGCCGTATATGACGTCTCCTCTGGGTGTTATGAACTGGAAGAGGTCAAGCTCTAAGAGTATGTCCTGCCATCTACCCCTGAAGGTGTGGAAAGTTTTGTTAGCGCAGGATATGAGTTTCGGAAGGTCTATCTCGAAACTGCTTTCCTTACGAACCAGCTGACAGTAGCATATGGGGTATAGGAGAACTTCCTTCTTCGTTGGGTCCTCGATTATCTCCAAGAATAGGCTCTCCAGCCTCCCTATCTCCTTCCATGTGTCCTTTAGCATAGGAATAATTTAAAGTAAGGGAACTCCTCTTGCAACAAAGGGAATGTGGTATGTATATATTAATTAAAAAAGGAGGTCAGGAATGTATCCTATGGAAAAGGAGACGAGCATACAGGACGAACTCCTAAACAGCTTAAAGGCAAAGGAGGCTACCGTTACGGTTTATCTTACGAGGGGGAACAGGATAACGGGTAAAATCTTGGACCACGACAAATACACGATACTTATAGATGTGGAGGGACAGCCGAACCTCATATACAAGCATGCGGTCAGCACCATTGTGGAGGGTAAATGAAGGCTGTCCTCGTAGGTATCTGGAACAGGGATATTACGAGGGAGGAAGCGAGGGAATCCATAAAGGAGCTTCGGGGTCTCGTTGAAGCCTTAGGTGGAACGAGCGTAGGATACATACTTCAGCACAGGAACAAACCCGATGTTCGATACTTCGTCGGAGCCGGTAAGGCTCAGGAACTTGAGGAGGTATCCAGAGGTATAGGTGCGGACACCATAGTGTTTGACGACCCCCTCACACCTTCTCAAGTAAAAAACTTAGAGAAGCTCACGGGAAAGAGGGTTCTCGACAGGACGGACCTCGTAATAGAGATATTTTCAAGGAGAGCCAGGAGTAAGGAAGCTAAACTTCAGGTGGAGCTTGCTAAGCTGACCCACGAGCTACCGAGGTTATACGGAAAGGGTAAGGATTTATCGAGGCTCGGGGGAGGTGTAGGAACGAGAGGACCCGGAGAGCAGGAAGCGGAAATCAGGAGGAGGGTCATAAAGAGACGCATACACCAGATAAGGGAAGAGCTTGAGGAAATAAAGAAAATGAGAAGACATCAGAGAAAGAGGAGGGAAAGGGAGGAAGTCAGGGAGAACCTTCTCAAGGTAGCTATAGTGGGATACACCAATGCGGGCAAGTCAACGCTCCTGAAGGCGCTTACCGGTAGGGACACTTTCACTGCGGATATGCTCTTTGCCACTCTCGATACGAAGACATCAGCCAGGACGGTATCTCCAGACCTTAAAATCCTCTTCACCGACACCGTCGGTTTTATAAAAAAACTGCCTACGGAACTTATCGAGTCCTTCAAGGCTACCTTGGAAGAGGTAACGGAAGCGGACATAATTCTCCACGTGGTTGACATATCCGACGACCGCTGGCTCGATTACATACAGGCTGTGAAGGAAGTCCTCGAAGAGCTGTCCGCAGGGGACAAACCCACCATTTACGTTCTCAACAAGGCGGACCGGATAGTTAACAGCGAGGAGGAGGTAAAACACCTGCCACACTCAGCCTTCGTAGAGGGTAGGTCGGTGGTGGTGTCGGCTCACAGAAGGTGGAACATAGAGAAACTCTTGGAGGAGATAAGTTCTTTGGGTCGAAAGGTTCTTGAGGAGAGCTTAGTAAAAGAGGTATAGGGCGACCATAAGAACGGCGATAAAGAGAACTGTCATTCCTCCACCGGCTCTCAGGTAATCGACGGTTCTGTATCCACCGGGTCTCATAATTAAGGCGTTGACCTGATGGGTTGGTATTATGAAGGTGTTGGAGGCAGAAACACCCACCACGAGAGCGGCGAGCCTGGGGTCCGCACCCACTTCCATAGCCATGTCCACCGACAGAGGCACCAGCAGGACGGTCGCACCTACGTTGGAAACCACGAGAGTAAAGAAAGAAGTAAGAAGCGCTATCAACAGGTATAAGGTGAAGGGTGTAAGTTCTCCCACCCCGGAAACTATCGACTCCGCTATGAACTTTGCGGTTCCGCTTTCCTGAAAGGCTATACCCAAAGGCAGGAGACCTGCAAGCAGAAAAACGGTCATCCAGTCCACCGATTGGTAGGCTTCGTCTATGCTCAAAACCCTCGATAAAATCATCCCCAGAGCACCCGTAAGGAGAGCTATCGAGAGCTTCACCTCAAATACAAGTATCAGCAGGAGAGCCACCCCGAACCAGAAGAGGGCAAACTTAGCCTTCTCCGGTCTCATAATCTCGCCCTTTATCTCAGTTGAAAAGGCAAATACGTTTCTGTTTTTAAGCTCCAAGAACTTCTCCCACCTACCGAAGAGCAGGAGGGCATCTCCGGGGACGAGCTTCATCTCGGAAAAGCCCGCATATATAACCTCGCCTCTCCTCACGAGAGCGACCGGGTTTACCTCGTATCTGCGTCTAAAGTGAACCTCGTTCAAACTACGACCTGCAAGCTCCGAACGGGGAGTGATGATACCCTCAACCAAACCTGCATTCACGGGGGAGAGGTCATCCGCAAACTCCTCAAGCTCGTCCTTCAAGACCAATCCCAGCTCCTTAGCGAACCTGTCCACCGTTTCCGGGCAACCTATAACCGCTATGTCGTCCCCCGGTTCCACCGTTTCATCCCTGTGGGGAGCAAAATTTTTTCTCCTCGTCTTTTTGTGATAGACAGCCACTATCGTTACCTGATAGTTCCTGCGTGCGTCTATCTCCTTTATCGTCCTTTTGGAAAAGCTCTCGGGAACATGAAGCTCGTAAAGACCGCATATCTTGTCGTAGGTCTGGGAAAGCTCCGGAGGCAGGAGTTTCCCCTCGTCGTCTCCCACGGACACCTTCGGAAGGACGAACCTACCCAGCAAGACGAAGTATAGAATTCCGGATATAACTAAAAGGACGCCTATCGGCGTAACGGAAAACAGACCGAAAGGAGGCAAGTTATACATGGCAAGCAGGTCGTTTAAAAGTATCAAGGGACTCGAACCTACGAGGGTCATAGTCCCGCCCAAGATTGCGCTGAACCCCATAGGCATAAGGAGGTAGGAGACAGGTATCCTCAACCTTTTGGAAATTCGAACCACCGCAGGCAGGAAAAGAGCTGCCGCACCGATATTTTGCATAAAGCTCGATATAAAGGCTACGGTTCCCGAGATTAAAGCTATTATCCTCGTCTTAGATTTTCCCGCGAGACGGATTATGTAGCTTGCCAGGACATTCATAACGCCGGTTTTGTCAAGACCCGCCCCTATTATGATGACCGCAATTATGGAAACCACCGCATTACTGCTAAGACCACCGATAGCCTTTTCAGGGGAGACGAGACCTATAAGAGGCAGAAGAACCATCATCAGAAGTCCCACCACGTCAACCCTTACCAGCTCGGAGACGAACAGGTATATGGCAAGAACCAAAACCTCGAGGGTCAGAACTTTCTGTTTGTCTATGCCGAAGGTTTCCTCTACGACCGCAGAGTCCGCAAAGAAGGTCAGCGGGATGCTCGAACCTATCAGCAGGAGGAGAGCCTTCTTTACCATTTTTGTAAGATTATATCCTATGAAAACCCTGCACCTCATAGACGCCTCTTCCTTCATATACAGGAGCTTTTTCGCTCTCCCGCCCCTTTCCACAAAGGACGGGTTCCCTACGGGAGCTATTTACGGCTTTTTGAGAGCTTTGCTCGCACTGATGAAGTCGGAGAAACCGCAGTATTTAGCGGTTGTTTTCGATTATCCCGCCCCTTCCAAGAGGGAGAAGGTTTACAAGGAGTATAAAGCGGGAAGACCCTCCATGCCCGACCCCCTCAAGCTTCAGATACCGGTTATAAAGGAAATTCTGAAACTCATGGGAATTCCCATAGTAGAAATGGAAGGATACGAAGCGGACGACCTCATAGCGGTGTTAGCTAAAGAGTTTTACGAAAAGGGTTTTAATGTAAAGATATACACCCCCGACAAGGACATGCTTCAACTCGTAAACGACCGCATAGCGGTTATAAATCCCATGAGCTGGGAAGTTTTCAACAGGGAGAAGGTTATCAAGAAATTCGGTGTTCCCCCGGAGAAGGTTGCGGACTATCTCGCCCTCGTGGGAGACAGCGTTGATAACATAAAGGGAATTAGAGGAGTGGGTCCAAAAACTGCGGTAAAGCTCATAGAGGAGTTCGGAGGGGTAAAGGGAATTCTCGAGAATTGGGAGAGGTTCAAGGAAAAATTCCCCCAGGCTCAAAAGGAGGAGCTGGAGCTTTCCTACTACCTCGTAAGTCCCCTAACGCAAGCCCAGGTAAACCTGACCGAGGAAGACCTTAAGCTTAAACCGCCGAAGATGAAGGAATTAAAGAACAAGCTCGAAAACCTTGAGATGAAGAGTATTCTCAGGGAGATAGATAAAGTCCTCGCCACCCAATCCCAGGGAAGTCTGTTCTGATTACCTCGCTATGTTGTTAGCCTTTCCCTGAACTTCGTCCAACGCCTGAACGAGCCTTGAATACACCTCGTGCGCTCTCGAGGTTTCTATTAGTCTTACCATCTCAAGTATCGGGTTTACGTTGGAAAGCTCTACAAAACCGTGCATCAGCCTGAAGTTTTCCGCAGGTTGCGGTGTTCCCCTAAAGAAGTCCTCACCCACCTTTACGGGATTTTCCAGGTTCCATACACCGAGGGTTGCACTCAGGTTTTCGTCAACGTATATGTTTCCTTCGCTATCTATGTGTATAGTGCTTCCTTCCAACCTTATCTCAGCGTTGTTCCTGTCCAGGACTCTAAAACCCTCTTCCGTAACCAGGTAGGACTCGTGGTCCACCCTGAAGTTTCCCTTTCTGGTAAAAAGAACCCCATTCGGTGTTCTCACCGCAAAAAAGCCATCACCCTCTATCGCCACATCCAAGGGGTTCCCCGTCTCCTTTAGAGGTCCCTGGGACAGGTCTGTGTATATATTTACCATCATGGGATAAACGAAGTTGTTGGAGGGGTTATCGGGCTTTTCGTTCCTGACCTGAACCCCGTTGTCGGTAAACCAGCTTCCTACCTCTACGAGGTCCTTTTTAAAGGAGGGGGTGTCCATGTTTGCGAGGTTGTTGGTTATTACCGAAAGCTTCCTCTCCTGAAGAAGCATTCCGCTTGACAGAACAAACAAAGGTTGGTAGTCGATTGCCATCGCTTCCCCCTTAAAGAGATATATCGACCCTTTGTCCTAATTTCATTAACTCTTCCATCTTCGAAACAGCTTCCGAGAAGTCGGATATGTGCCCGCCAAAACCTTTGGCGAACTTCTCCGCATCCTCTTTGTTGGCAAAGACGAAGGCGGAAGGTGTGCAACAGGGATTAGCGGAGCTTCCCACCAGAAAGGTAGCCATAAAGGCGTTGATAGGGTTGCAGGTTATAAAGTCCCTCGTTATAGCCATCTCCACCTTTTCGGGATTGAGGGTCCTGTATGCTATAAGTCCGCAGTGAGCACAGCAGGTGTGAACCTTCTTACCACCCTTGAGAATGTATATGAAGGCGAGTCTTAAGTCCACATCCTTTCCGCAGACAGCACAAACGTTTTCTTTTATATCCTCCTCTTGCTTAAGCTCTATGTTTCCGTGTCTCCTTATAATCCTCCCTTCCTCTTCAAGCTCTCTCAGGTCTCTGTATATGGTCATTAGGGAGACGTTAAAGTATCTGGCAAGCTCCTTGGCGGTTGAGTATCCTTCCTCTATAAGCTGGAGTATCTTTTCCTTTCTGTTCATCCTATTAAACTTATAACCCTCTTTGGCTTGTGTAAACTATAAATGGGCTTTATTCCAATATTAATAAAAAGTAATAGTCGGCTTATAAAAATATGGTGATAATCTAATTAAGGGAATTTTGTGCAAATTTTGAAGGAGGTGCGTAATATGGCAAGCGTTACCGCTGATAAGACCCTCGATACTTCCGGGCTTAACTGTCCTCTACCTGTTCTCAAAACCAAGAAAGCTCTCGAGGAACTTCAGAGCGGACAGATACTTGAGGTCATATCTACTGACCCAGGGTCCAAAGCTGACATACCTGCCTTCTGCCAGAGAACCGGACACGAACTCGTGGAAACCGTGGAGGAAGGAGGTAAGTATATCTTCTACATTAAGAAGAAGTAAAGGAGGGTAGCCATGGCTGAAAGACTTGCAATAATAGCAACTAAAGGAACGCTGGATTGGGCTTACCCTCCTCTGATACTTGCCTCCACAGCCGCTTCTCTCGGAGTTGAAACCGCTATATTCTTCACCTTTTACGGACTTAACATAATCCATAAGGAGAAGATGGAACATCTGAAAATAGCCCCCGTCGCCAACCCTGCCATGCCCATGGTATTTCCTCCTTCCGTTAAAAAGACTCCCGTGGCGGGGCAGTTGGCGAGTTTGATGGAATCCATATTCCCCGGACCACCTCAACTCATGGGTGTCATACCCGGTATGACCGACTTTATGACCGCTATGATGAAGAAAATGTTTAAAGACCACGGTGTAGCAAGCATTCCCGAACTGATAGAACTCTGTAAAGAGGCGGATGTCAAACTCATACCCTGCCAGATGACCATGGAGCTGTTCGGATACAAATACGAAGACCTAATAGACGGTCTCGAACCTCCCGGAGGAGCGGCAACATTTATCAACTATGTCCTTGAGGCTGATAAGCCTATGATTATCTTCGTTTAAAAAAGTTTTAGGAGGAGACCTATGGCTGCACAGGAGTATGAAAAGCTACTTTTCTACATCCTAACGGTTCCCTTCTTTGAGAGGGCGGAACCCACCACCGGAGAGCTTATAAACCCCCAAGCGGGAGCACCCTTTTTCCTTGCAACCGCCGCAACCACTATGGACTACGAAGTTGAGATGGTTATAACTTCCGAAGCCGGCTTTCTACTCATGAAGGACAACGCCAAAAAGGTAAAGGTTCGTCCCGGAGTTGACCAGACCGTTTACGACTTTATCAAGATGGCAAAAGAAGCCGGTGTAAAGATATACCTGTGTGTTCCCTCTCTTGACCTTACGGACGTCTATAAGAAAGAAGATGTGAACGAGGAACTTTGCGACGGGATAATAGGTGGTGCTGCCTTCCTGGACAAGCTTATGAGCGGTGAGTATGCTGTCATATCCTTGTAAATCAAAGGGGGGAGGTCTCTCCCCCTCCAAAGGAAATATGATTATAAGCATATTTTTATATACCTATAAAAAAATTTTTTTGTTTTACCCCAAAAAAGAAACTAACTTAGTATCTGTGCAGAACTTCTGAGGAGGTGCGAAGATGGAAGGACATCCTTACGGATACAACATTCCCATATCCGAGAAAACCAAGGAAGTTCCTTGGGAGGAAAAGGTTAGGGTTTATGAAGAGGTCAAGTCCGACTTCAGGTTCAAAGAGTTCCTCTTCGGATGCCTGAACTGTGGAGTGTGCACCGCATCCTGTCCTTCAAATAGATTTTTCGACTACTCTCCCAGAGAAATAGTCCAGAGGTTCCTCGAAGAGGACGTGGAAGTCATATACGACATGATGCACGAATACATATGGGCATGCTCCCAGTGCTTTACCTGCTGGATAAGGTGCCCCTTCGTTAACAACCCCGGTGGACTCGTCATCATAATGCGTGAGGTTGCGGTCAGAAACGCCTTCGAAGCTACCAAGGACCTTCTCAAGCCTTACGGAAGGGTTCTTCTCAAAGTTATGACCACAGGTAACCAGCTCTCCGCAGACATGCTACAGCCGGACTTCTTCCCCGACTGGGGACCCAAGATGCAGGACAACATGGAAAACATCAGAGCCAAGAGGATGGCTATACCCTTCGACGTCGGAAAGTCCGTCAAAACCGCTTGGGAAGTGTCTCTCGAAACCGCAATAGAGATGTATACCATATGGAGAGAAACCGGTATATTTGAGATGCTCGAGAAGCTCGACCCCAACCTCTACAACGTTATTATGGACATAGTTGAGGAGAACGAAGAGCGCTGGGAAGAGCTTATGGAAGAGGAGGAAGAGGAGTAATATGCTAATTAAGGGGGCTGAAACCCCAAACAAAAATTTTGAGGAGGTGTAATTATGGGACATGGAAAAAGCCCTTACTTGAGATATGCAGACCCTGAACCCTTTCCCATACTCAACAAGCACTCTCACTACGACCATCTTTTTGAGGAGATGCACGAGCTTGAGGAGAAGGGAGAGATACTCGTCTTCAGGATAACCGAAGAGAACAAGCCCGTAGAGGTCTTCACCAGAACGGGTAGGATAAAGACCATACCCACCGCCAAGCTCTGGCACCACAAGTCTTGCGGTCAGTGCGGAAACATACCCGGCTATCCCGCATCAATCTTCTGGTTCATGAACAAGTTCGGATACGACTACCTTAACGAGCCTCACCAGACTTCCTGCACAGCTTGGAACTATCACGGTTCCGGAACTTCTAACCCTGTCGCTCTCGCTGCGGTTTGGCTCAGGAACATGCACCAGGCTTGGAAAACCGGGTATTACCCTCTGATACACTGCGGAACCTCCTTCGGTTCTTACAAGGAAACCAGGGAGCAGCTCATATTCAATAAAGAACTCAGGGATGCAGTCAAACCCATCCTCAAGAAGCTCGGAAGACTCACCGAGGACGGAAGGATAGTAATACCTCAAGAGGTAGTTCACTACTCCGAGTGGGTCCACGCTGTCAGACACAAGATAAAGGAGCTTTATGAGAAGGAAGGTAAGGCTAAGGGAATAGATGTATCCAACGTCAGAGTTGCCATACACAACGCCTGCCACACATGGAAGATGATGGCTGACGACTACCCCTACGACCCCGAGGTTTACAACGGTCAGAGACCTGCAGCTTCCACCGCTGTGGTAAAGGCTCTCGGTGCTCAGGTGGTTGACTACTCCACTTGGTATGACTGCTGTGGTTTCGGTTTCAGGCACATACTCACCGAAAGAGAGTTCACCAGGTCCTTCGCCATACAGAGAAAGCTCAAAGTAATAGCTGAAGAGATAAAGGCAGACCTCATAGTTACCCACGATACCGGATGCACAACCACTTTCGAGAAGAACCAGTGGATAGGTAAGGCTCACGGAATGTATCACCCCGTAGCCGTTATGTCCGATGTTATGTTCGCAGCGCTTGCCTGCGGAGCACATCCCTTCAAGATTGTCCAGCTCTACTGGAACTGCTCCAACTACGAGCCTCTTCTCGAGAAGATGGGCATAACCAACTGGAAGGAACTCAGAAAAGAGTGGGAGGACACCGTCAAGCACATAGCGGAGCTGGAAAAACAGGGTAAATACGACGAGTTGATGGAGTTCTTCAAGGAGTATGACCTCTACGAGCCTTACAGCAAGACCTCTGACGGCTTCAAGAGGAGAAGGTCCGCTTCTGCGGATATGCCTCTCTTTAAGTCTTAAGGTGGTATCCGGGGGGCATTTGCCCCCTTTACTTAAACACTACACCGACTAAGGAGGTTAGAGATGGCAAAGAGTGTCCTGGTAGTAGGAGGTGGTCCCGCAGGCTTGGCTGCGGCAAGAACCCTCGGCAAGCTGGGGATACCCACCATACTGGTCGAGAAGGAGCAAAAGCTCGGTGGAAGACCCGTCCTTGAGGACTATCACACCCTAATTCCCCGTAAGATGACCCCTCAGCAGGTAATAGGACCCTTCATAGAAGAAGTCCAGAACAATCCTAACATCGACGTTAAGCTCGGAGTAGAGCTTGAAGCCTGCGAAGGGGAAGCTCCTAACTTTAAAGTTAGGCTCTCAAACGGTGAGGAGCACGAAGTAGGGGCTATAGTGGTTGCAACCGGATTTCAGCACTTTGACGCCAAGAGGAAAGGTGAACTCGGATACGGGATTTATCCCGACGTTATAACCAACCTCGAGCTTGAGCAGATGTTCTCCAGGGAAGGCAAGCTCTACAGACCTTCCAACGGACAGCTTCCCAAGAGGGTGGCTTTCGTGTTCTGCGTCGGTTCCAGGGACAGACAGCTCGGAGTTACAAACGTTCACTGCTGCAGATACGGATGTGCTCTCTCAGGTCTGCAGGGTTCCGAGATTAGGGAAAAGTATCCCGATGTGGATGTCTTCTGTTACTACATGGACGTGAGAACCTACGGAACTTGGGAGTATCCCTTCTACTGGGCACCCCAGGAGAAATACGGTGTCAGGTATGTGAGAGGTAGGATAGCGGAGATAACCTACAGCCCCACCGACGGAAGGCTCAGGGTTAAGCACGAAGACACCATAGTTCAGAGACCTGCGGAAATACCCATGGACCTGGTCGTCCTCGTCCTCGGAATGGAACCTTCCGAGGGAACCAAGAAGGTTGCCAAGATACTCGGGCTTGCCCAAGACCCCGATAGCCAGTTCCTCGTTCCCGCAGAGGACGCAGGTTCTAACATAATCTCCAACAAACCCGGTGTCTTCATAGCGGGTGCCTGTAAGGGACCCATAGACATAGAGTCTTCCCTCTCCGAAGGTGAGGCTGCGGGAGCTGAAGCCGCAACATTTATAGGAGCAAAGGTGTCTGCCTGATATGAGTGAAGAAAAGAGGGAAGGTGGCTTCAAGGCTGTAACGCTCGACGATGCCCTCATAAGGGACTATCTGATTAAGATACTCGGTGAAGGTGAAGATTTCGCCCAAGACTTCTATCAGGAGCTTGTGGAAAAGGTGCACCTCTTCCAAAACACCCTTTCCAAAGAGAGGCTGCCTTCCCTCACCGAAGAAGAACTTGAGAAGGTTTTAGAACACATATTCGCCGCCAGAAGGAAGAGGAAGAAGATAATCGAGGAAACCGGCATAGACAAACTCAAGAAGGCTATAAGCGACCTGCTTTACGGGGACGAAAAGGGTGGCTTTCTCGGAATAGGAAAGAAAAAGGTGGAAAGAAGCTGGGAAGAGAAGGTAGATGAGTTCGCTAAGCAGATAAGAGGTGTGGATAGGAAATCCGCAAGGGACATAGCTGCGGAGCTTCTGCACTTTACCTTCCCCGACAAGTACATCTTGTGGACCAGCTGGATATGGGACCCCGAAAGCGAGACGGGAGCGATAGTCTTCCTTAAAGAAGAACCGCCTACCGGCGGTCGTGGAAGGAGAATGTATGGAGAAACCTACGACCAGTTCAAGCAGGTCTATGAACAGATAGCGGAGAAGCTCCAGGAGTTCGGCATAAAGGTCAAGGGATACCTATTCGTGGACATATTCCTTGCGATGATATACGCCACCTATGTGGACTACATGACCCTATCGACCATGCACAGCGCTAAGGGCTTCTTCCCACCTGCCGGTGTCATGGCAAAGAGACTTTTAGGGGTTAACGCCCCCGTTGAATTCACCTGAGGAGGTGTGAAGGATGGCAATTCACGAGCGGAGCCTCGTTGACCCGGAAAGGGTCCTGAGAAAAGAAAGGCTAGTTATAGACGGTGTTGATGTCTCCGGAGACTGGAACCTCATAATACTCCCGAGAGTTGTGGAGGATTACGACCTCGACTTTTACGATGAGGTTATAGCCCAGCCCGAAGGAAAAACCATAGTCAACTGCTACCAGTGCTCCTACTGCACCGCATCCTGCCCCGTTCACAACTACTGGGACGAAAGGTATAACCCCAGACACTTCATATACCTAGCAAGGCTTGGATTAATCGACGAACTCCAGAAGCGCGCCGATGTCATGTGGAGGTGCGTTTCCTGCCACAAGTGCACCCACAGATGTCCCAAGGGTGTCCTCGTTGAGGAAGTCCTCAAGGCTATTCTCAGGGTAATGGCTAAGAGGGGAATAATCGAGGAGTATCCTTCCAAGAAGTTCGACAAGTTCTTCATGGACAGCGTGTATGAATACGGAAGGATAGAGGACGGAGAGCTTCTCTTCGGATGGATAGAGAAACAGGGCTATCAGGTGGTAAAAGACCCCATACTCAAGAAACCCATTCCCTTCTTCGGTGGTGTTCCCGACTGGCTTAAGGACCTTGCAGCGAAGCCCATAAAGAACATGAATATTAGCTTCCTTATACTGAACGCCAAGCATATGCTCTTCCACCCGAGAACCAAGAACTGGAACAGGTTCAAGCAGGTTCTCAGGAAAGTTATGGAGGAAGAGGGAGTCTTTACCCACTAATTTAAGGAGGTAGAGCGATGGCAGTAGCTCAGGTAAGAAAACCGCCCATGGGCGGTATAGGAAAAAGGGTCGCATACTACCCCGGTTGTTCCCTCGAAGGAGCGGCAAGAGCTTACGATGTTTCCACAAGGATAGTGGCTAAGGAACTCGGTCTTGAGCTTGATTACCTTGAAGATTACAACTGTTGCGGAGCTATGGAAACCAAAAACGTTACCTTCTGGGGAACGATGCTTCTGAACGCCCGTAATATGTCTCTCGCTAAGAAGCAGGGGCACAGCGTTATCGTAGCGCCCTGTAACGGATGCTCTTTCTCCCTTCAGAGAGCAGAATACTTCTTGGAGACCGATAAGAATGTGTTTGAAAGGATAAATTCTCTCCTAAGAGAGGGTGGTGTTGACCCTCTAAATGAAATTCCCCACACCTACCACATACTCGAATGGTTCTACCACGAAGCCGGACCGGAGAAGGTCAAGGAAAGGACAAAGAAACCCCTCAGGGGACTTAAGGTTGCCAACTACTACGGATGCCTTTACACCAGACCCCACTTCTATGCAAGAACCTACTCCCACTCCGGAACTGAGGAGCAAGAAAGACCCAGAATGAGAGAAACTGCGGACGACGACGAGCATCCTTACTACATGAATGCACTCTTGGAGGCGGCAGGAGCTACCAGCGTAGAATACGAACCCATGCACACCCAGTGCTGTGGTGGACCTCACTCCCTCTCCGACGAGCAGGTATCCGAGAAGTTCGTTATGATGCTTCTTCAGACCGCAAAGCGTAACGGTGCGGACATAATAGCTACCGAATGTCCCCTGTGCCACGCTTCTCTCGAAATGTATAGACACAGGCTCATGATGAAGGGTGTTCCCGATGTGGATGTTCCCGCCGCATACTTTACCCAGCTACTCGGACTCGCCTTCGGATACAGTGCGGGAGATGTAAAGCTTAAGGATAACCTCTCCGACCCCCTACCGGTTCTGCAGAGACTCGGACTCGCTTAATAGCGAGGTCTGCCATGCTTGAGGAAGAGAAAAAGATAGTCATACTTATGACAAGCGGGCCGAGGACGCCTTGGCGGTGTGCCTCGCCCTTTTACATAGCAGCCCTCATGGCGGCTAACGATGCGGAAGTGGAAGTCTTCTTTAACATGGACGGGACAAACCTAATCCGTAAAGGTATAGCGGAGAAGATATGCCCCACGGGAGAGGGAAATTGCTTCCCTCAGAACGGACAGAAACCCAAAACCGTGTATGACTTCATGAGGGATGCAAAGCTGGCTGGTGTTAAGTTCTACTCCTGCAAACAGGCTGTTGACTCCCTCGGTCTTACGGAGGAGGAGCTTATACCCGAACTCGATGGTGTTGTCCCTGCCAGTGAGTTTGCCATAAGGGCTATGGAAGCGGATAAACTCATAGTTTTCTAAAATTGAGATACAATAATCCTCTGAATTCCAATAAACGGGAGGTGTAAGATGGCAGAGGTAAATGGATGCCAGGTCCCGGAGGACCTTCTATATCACATTGACCCGGATGCTAACGCTTTCACCTGGGCAAAGGACAACGGGGACGGAACCTATACCGTCGGATTGACTTCCGTTGCAGCAGCTATGGCTGGAAGGCTCGTTGCCTACACTCCCAAGAAGGTAGGCAAAGTCGTTAAGAAGGGCAAGAGCGTAGCAACCATAGAGAGCGGAAAGTGGGTTGGACCCGTTCCCGCACCCTTCGAGGGAGAAATAGTCGAAGTTAACGACGCCCTCAAAGCCAATCCCGGACTTGCTAACGACGACCCCTACGGACAGGGATGGATAGTCAAGCTCAAGCCCACCAACCCCGATGAGGTAAACCAGCTCATGAAAGGACCCGAAGCTGTGGAAGCCCTCAAAAAGGTTGCGGAAGAGAAAGGGGTTAAGTGTGAGTAAACTTTCCCTGGGGGCTTTCCCGCCCCCTAAAAATAATACGGAAGTTGACCTTGACCTTGAGATAGACGAAAACCTTGCTCAGAAGCTAAGGGAAGGCTTAGATATTAGACTTAAGAACTTCGGAAGAAAGGTCTATTTTCACAGTCCGGGTTTTAAACACTACGAGGTTGAGGACTTCTCTATAAAAACACCCCCCAAATTTGTGGACATATCCATAACCGGTAGGAATTGTGAACTTATGTGCGACCACTGTGCCTCTAAAATACTCTGGCACATGATACCTGCCACCACACCCGACGAGCTTTGGAAAGTATGCAACCAGCTGAAAGAACAGGGTGTAAGCGGTATTTTGGTGTCGGGTGGTTCAAACAAGGACGGTTTTGTGGAACTTCAACCCTTTTTCGATGTTATGGGGGCTGTGAAGAGAGACCTCGGCATGCTCGTTACCTGCCATGTTGGTCTGGTTGACGAAGAGTTTGTAAAAGGCTTAAAGGAAGCACAGGTCGATGCCGTTCTGTTGGACATAATAGGGGACAACGAGACGATAGCTCAGGTATATAAGCTCCCCCACAAGAGCGTTGAGGACTACGATAGGTCCTTAAAGCTCCTCAAAGAGGCAGGGTTGAAGATAGTTCCCCATGTGATAATAGGACTTCACTACGGAAAGATAAAAGGTGAGTTTTATGCCCTCGACATGATAGCCAAATACGAACCTGATGCTCTTGTCTTGGTGGTGGTTATGCCCTACTACGGCAAGGCAAGGTTTCAACTCCTTCCACCACCTTCGGTGGAAGAGAGCGTAGAGGTCGTTCTGTATGCCCGTAAATCCATGCCAGAATCTCCCATAATGATAGGTTGTGCCCGTCCTGCGGGCGCGGAGAGGGTTAAGTTCGACATATACTCCGTTCTTGCTGGGGTAAACGGTATAGCCTTCCCTGCGGAAGGTGTGGTTACCTACTCAAAGTCCATAGGTTTGGAGCCGGTTCTATCACCCAGCTGTTGCTCTACCGTCTTTATGATGGAAGCAGGTGTGATGTAAAATCTTAACTTCCTATGGATTTTGAACTCTATGTGGGTGAAGACTTTATCCCGAAACTCGTAAAAACCTTCCCCGTAAAGTTTGTCTCATACCTCGTAAATCCACTCTCCGGTAGGGTGCAGTATTTGCTGATAAGCTCTCAGGATAAAGCGGTTCTCGTTAGATACTCAACCCATGACCCGGACCCTGACTTTGAAGCAAAGGTGATAGACATAGTATCCTCCTCTTCGGATATAGATACTATGCTTAGGGAACTCCAGGACCGTGCGGTTCTACTGCCGGTTGAGTTTTCTCAGCAAGACTTGTCAAACCTTATGTATCCACTGAGTAACCCACAAATTCTAAAACTTGCCCGGGGAGAGGAAGTTAAACCGGAAGACGTAGCGAGGCTTCTGGACAGCGGAGATTTAGAAGCTATAAACGACCTGTTTGCAAACGACAAAATCTTACCTAATGCGGACTTTATATCCGAGGTTATCAACCTGGCAGAAAGACCTGATGAGGAAGCTGTAAGAACACTCTTGGGACACACTATATTTAAGCTCGAAGACTACACCGAGCTTGAAAAGCTCTCAGACCTTCTGGAAGCGTATTCCCACCATCACACCCTTGGGACTATCTTCAGGGAAAAGTCGCTCTATGTCAGAGCTAAGAGACTGGGTATAGACTTTGATGAGAACGAATACAAAAGGTTCAAAAAAGACTTGGAAGACTTCATAAAAGCCCTTCCCTCAGCGGAAGATAGAGCCTTTACCTTCTACGAAACTATTACCGTAATGGGTCTGGGAGACGTAGAGGTTCTTAAAGACATGCTCTTTTCTTTTGACAAATACATTCCCTACTCGGAAGAGTTTTCTCCTCTCATATTCGGAGACTTAGGAATGAGCTTTTACAATTTGTGGGACGATACGGACATAGAAGAGTATAAGGAGCTTGCCCTCGTCCTACTCCAGAAGGCTATCTTCTCCTTTAGGGAGCTTATAAGGCTCGGAAAGACGAGGGATATGTTTATAAATTTGAGCAATCTCTTTGCTTACAGCTCAGTTCTCATACCTATGTTGTGCGATGAGGCTCAAAAATTTGGGTCCGGAGAGTTGGCTAATTTGAAAATCTACGAGGCAAAGTCCACTCTCTGTCTGTGCGTTAACCTGTTTATCAAGTTTTTCGACTCTTTCAGAGTTGAGGTCTTCAGGGACTTCTATCCGACCGAGGAAGATGCCTTCTCTATGGTTAAAAGCACATACGACAACTTCATCTTAGCGGTGGAAACCTTTATAGACGAGGAAATAGAACCAAGGGTAGAAGAAGTTTGGGATAGACATGTCCCAAACGAACCCGAGCCGGAGGACCTTCTCAAGGGAGCGCTCGAGGTCAGAAGGGTTCTATGTGATTGAAAGTGGTATAATTTGTGCATGGAACACCTACTCAGAGCAGACCCGGAAATATTCGACGTTGTTGTAAAGGAATACGAGCGTCAGTTTTACCACCTTGAGATGATAGCCTCCGAGAACTTTACCTCCCTCGCAGTTATGGAAGCCACCGGAAGTGTTCTAACTAACAAGTATGCGGAGGGGCTTCCCGGAAGGAGGTATTACGGGGGCTGTGAGTTCGTTGACGTAGCGGAAAGCCTTGCCATAGAGCGTGTTAAAAAGTTGTTTGGAGCGGAACACGCCAATGTCCAACCCCACTCCGGTTCACAGGCTAACATGGCTGTCTATATGGCTGTCCTCCAGCCGGGAGACACAATAATGGGAATGAACCTCGCTCACGGAGGACACCTTACCCACGGTGCGAAGGTCAACTTCTCCGGAAAGGTCTATAATGTAGTTCAATACGGAGTAAATCCGGAAACCGAGCTTATTGACTACGACCAGCTTTACAAACTCGCGAAGGAGCACAAACCCAAGCTCATAGTAGGGGGTGCCTCCGCTTACCCTCGGGTTATAGACTGGGCAAAACTGAGGGACATAGCGGACGAGGTGGGTGCACTCCTGATGGTTGATATGGCACACTATGCGGGGCTTATAGCCGCGGGTGAATACCCCAATCCCGTTCCCGTTGCCCACTTCGTTACCTCCACCACCCATAAAACTTTGAGAGGACCGCGAAGCGGTTTTGTTCTATGTAAAGAGGAGTTTGCAAAGGTCATAGACAAGTCCGTATTCCCCGGAATTCAAGGGGGACCCTTGATGCACGTTATAGCAGCAAAGGCTGTTGCCTTTAAAGAAGCGATGACACCTGAATTCAAGGAATATGCCAAGCAGGTTATACTCAACGCAAGGGTCCTTGCACAGGAGCTTGCCAAGGAAGGCTTTAAGATAATAACCGGTGGAACCGATAGCCACATAGTCCTCGTGGACCTCAGAAACATGAACCTTACCGGAAAGGTAGTTGAGGAGGCTTTGGAGAAGGCAGGTATCACCGTAAACAAGAATGCGGTTCCCTTTGACCCGCAAAAGCCGACCGTAACGAGCGGTATCAGGATAGGAACACCCGCTCTGACTACCAGAGGTATGAAGGAAGAAGAGATGGTAAAAATAGCTAAGATGATTTCCACCGTGGTAAAGAACTTGGACGATGAAACGATAATAGAAAAAGTGAGGGGAGAAGTGAGGGATCTGTGCGAGCAGTTCCCTCTGTATCCGGAGCTGAGGGAGAGGATTAATGAACTTCGCAATAGCCAGACAGCCGATATATGACCTGGAAAAAAACATATACGGATACGAGGTTTACTTAAGAAGAGCTGACGACCTGACCAAATACCCTTCCGATGTTCCTTACAACAAAGCCACTTTCATAGTTGCGGAGCTTATAGCGGAACTCGGGATTAACAGAGTCTCGGAAGGCAAATACATATTTATGAATGTTACTCTGGATTCGATACTAAACAAAGTTCTTGACCTGCTTCCTATAGAACGGGTCGTATTTCAGGTTATGCCACCACAAATAGAAATTGGGCAGTCTATATACTCAAGTGCTCTTAAGAGAATGGAAGAGTTGAAGGATCGTGGAGGAGTAATAGCTCTTACAGAAGGCTTATACTCGGGTAAGTATGCGGATATACTCAGACTTTCGCAAATAGTTGAGTTTTCCATAAATACCATTGACGAGGCAAAAGCTAATGCGGTTAGAAGGAATAGAAAAAAAATACTTATATCGAAAATAGAGAAAGAGGAGGATTACAAAAAAGCAATTAGCTTTGGAGACTTCTTTGAGGGGAATTATCTGAGTAAGCCTGCAGTTATAAAAGAATTTGAACTTGCACCTTTTCTCAAGAGCACTCTCATGCGTATGTTATCCGCATTAAACAGCGTTCAGAGTGTAAGGGAGTTTGCCAACATAATAGCAAGCGATGTGGGTATGTCCGCTAAGCTTTTGAGATTTGTAAACTCCGCATACTTTGCCAGGAGAAAGGAAATAAGGGACCTCGTTCAAGCCTGCGCTTATCTGGGTATGGACAATCTGAAAAAGTTCACTCTTCTCGTGGCTACGAACGATTACGTTTCCGTTGAGAACCCCTACCTCTGGAAGAAATCCTTAGTTAGAGCCATCCTCTCGGAAGAGATAATGAAAAAAGTTAAACCTTCCCTTGCAAATGAAGCCTATCTCGTGGGGTTGTTTTCTCTTATAGATAAGATACTCGGTGTTGACAAGATAGAGTTTCTCAGAGAAGTTGATATGGACCAGGAAATAATAGATGCATATACAGGGGCAAACAGAGAGCTAAGCTTGGCACTCCAAAAGGCAAGTATGCTTGAAGAAGCATCCGAGCTTGGAGGTGAAAAACTCAATAGAGTTATAGATATGCTTTCAAAAGAACTTAATATGGAGCCTATGGAATTAAGTGGTCTGCTTGCGAAAGCACAAACTCAAGCGGAAGAGATACTTAAAATCTAAGTTTGTCCCGACTCCTTCTCGTAGGGCCAGGAAATTATACCTCCAGCCAAGTTATACGCTTCGTAGCCCATGTGTCTGAGGAAGTAAGTTGCGAACGCACTCCGTTCACCGCTCCTACAATACACTATGTATTTTTTATCCTTCGGAAGCTCGGTGTATTTGTATCTAAGGTCGTCCAGCGGTATGAACATAGAGTTGGGTATTCTCAACTGAAAATGCTCTGGAGGAGTCCTAACATCGAGAAGAACAACTTTATCGCCTTCCTCTTCGAGTAATTTCTTCGCCTCTTCAGGAGTTACTTCCGGCACATTGAACATTCTCATCCTCCATAGACCTTTTTACGGAAACTATCCTGTTCTCGGAATCCACATACACGAGCCTCGGGCTGTAATACTCAAGCTCGTTCTCGTTATACTCAGCGTAGGAGGCTATTATTATTAGGTCTCCTTTTGCTCCGAGCCTTGCCGCAGCGCCGTTGAGCTGGACCGTTCCCGAGTATCTGGGAGCTGGTATAACGTAGGTGGTGAACCTGTCTCCTGTGTTTATGTTGTAAACGTCTATCTTCTCAAAGGGTAAGAGGTCCGCCGCCTCCATAAGCTCCTCGTCTAAGGATAGACTACCTTCGTAGTGCAGGTCCGAACCGGTTACCGTAAGCCTGTGAATTTTGGACTTGAGCATTAGCCTCCTCAACTTTCTACCTCCTACAAGCAGATTAATAATATACGAAATTCCTTATAAATTTCTACTCCCAGAGCCTCTTAGAAAACAATGATTTTAATCCCTTCGGGATGTTTACCTGCTCGCCGAACAACTCCTTCAGCTGAAGAGCGTTCAAAGCTCCTTTGCCACGGTAGTGATTGTTAAAAAATACGTAAGTTTCCCTCGAAAGGTCCAATTTCTCTATCCTATCCTTTATCTGCATAAGCTCCTCTTCCGAGTATAGGTAATCGTATCTTTCGTAGGCTTCCTCTCCCGTGTGCCACTTTTGGGCATTCCTGCCGTGTAGTCTGATGTAGTTTAAACTTCCGACGGACTTCCAGGGACCTATGAACAATCCCTTCAATTTTGGAGCATCAACGTTCACGAGGGAAAAACCTAAGCTTTCTATCTCTTCGAACACCTCTCCCCTGCTAAAGCTCCTGCTTCTGAACTCCACCGCCTTTTCCATTTCCGCAAAATCTGCGGAAATCTTTTTCAGGTATTCCATACTATCCGCATCGTAATGGAAGCTCTGGGGAAATTGAAAGAGCAAGGCTATAAATCTACCGCTTTCCAACAGGCTCGATATACCTGAGACGAACTTTTTCAGGTCTCCTTTCGAGTAATTCCTGTCGTGGGTAAAAACCCGGTTAGCCTTTACCGCAAACCTGAGCCTCGAGGTCCTTTCCAAGAAACTGTTTATGGTGTATTGGTGGGGCATGGAATAAAAGGTGTAATTTATCTCGAGCACGTCGAAGAACTTTTCGTAGTAGGGTAACATCTGAGATTGGGATATGCCGGAGGGGTAAAAGGTTCCCCTCCAGTCCTTGTAGGAGAAACCGCTACAACCTATGTGTATTCTCGGTTTTCTCTTCACCTACCTTAAGGAACGAACTTGGACTTAAACTCGTCCAAGGCTTTCTTTATTTTTTCCTTAAGCTCGTCGTCGAGCTTTTTCTTCTCCCTTATTTCCTGAAGTATGTCGGGTCTCTCGTTGTCGAGGAAGGCATACAGCTCCTTTTCGAACTTTCTGACCGCCTCCACGGGCAGGTCGTCGAGGTATCCGTTGGTTCCAGCAAATATGGCAACTATCTGCTTTTCAACGGGTAGGGGGTTATAGGGTTCCTGCTTCAGGAGTTCAACGAGCCTCATTCCCCTGTTTATGGTCTGCTGAGTGGCTTTGTCAAGCTCGGAAGCAAACTGAACGAATGCCTCAAGCTCTCTGAACTGAGCCAAGTCCAGCCTGAGCGTTCCCGCAACCTGTTTCATAGCCTTTATCTGTGCAGCACCACCGACCCTTGAGACGGAAAGACCTACGTTAATCGCAGGTCTCACACCTTTGTTAAACAGGTCAGGCTCAAGGTATATCTGACCGTCGGTGATGGATATAACGTTGGTGGGAATGTATGCAGCAACGTCTCCCGCCTTCGTTTCGATTATGGGTAGAGCCGTAAGTGAACCTGCTCCGAGTTCGTCGTTGAGCTTTGCTGCTCTCTCAAGTAGCCTCGAGTGAAGGTAGAAAACGTCCCCGGGGTAAGCTTCCCTACCGGGAGGTCTTCTCATCAGAAGTGAGAGCTGTCTGTAGGCTTCCGCATGCTTGGAAAGGTCGTCGTAAACCACGAGAGCGTGCTTTCCGTTGTCCCTAAAGTATTCACCTATGGTGCATCCCACGAAGGGAGCCAGATACTGCAAAGATGCGGGGTCCGTAGCGGAAGCGACCACTACGGTGGTGTATTCCATAGCTCCCTCTTTCTCAAGAAGCTCTATTATCCTTGCGGTGGTGGAACGCTTCTGACCTATGGCAACGTATATACAGTAAACATCGGTATCCTTCTGGTTAAGTATCGTGTCTATACATATGGTGGTTTTTCCCGTTGCCCTGTCTCCGATTATAAGCTCCCTCTGACCTCTACCTATGGGTATCATGGAGTCTATAGCCTTTATTCCCGTCTGGAGAGGCTCGTGAACTGGCTGTCTGCTGACGACCCCGGGAGCTATCTTCTCGACCGGGGACATGTATTCAAACTCTATAGGACCCTTGCCGTCAAGAGGTTCTCCCAAGGGGTTTATAACTCTTCCGACGAGACCCTCTCCCACGGGAGCGGAAAGTATCTGATTTGTTCTTCTGACTATTGAACCTTCCCTTATACCGGTCTCGCTTCCGAGTATTATGATACCTACGTTATCTTCTTCGAGGTTAAAGGCAAGACCCTTCTCTCCACCCTCGAACTCGACGACCTCCATAGCCATAACGTTTTCAAGTCCGTATGCTCTGGCAACACCATCACCTACGTAATAGACTACCCCTACCTCCTCCATTTTGGCTTCCGACTCGAAGTCCTTTATCTGTTGTTTCAGAAGTTCGAGGGCTTCCTCGTAGCTGAGCATCCCCATCACGGAACCTCCTAAGATTTGTGCTCAAAATTATATCACAAGAGCTTGAACTTCCTTTAGCTTTATACAAATTTTATATATTACGATTTTTATGTATATCAGGAGGAGATAGCCTAATGTCAAGAAAGGGAGCGGACATAGTAATAGAAGCCCTCAAAGAGGAAAATGTGGAAGTTATCTTCGGACTTCCCGGCGGGGCAATAATGGAGGTCTATGACGCCCTGTATAGGGATGGCACCATAAAGCACATCCTTGCCCGCCACGAGCAGGGTGCAGGACACATGGCTGAAGGTTACGCAAAGGCTACCGGAAAGGTTGGGGTTGCCATGACCACTTCTGGACCGGGAGCTACCAACATAGTTACTCCCATAGCGGACGCATACATGGACTCTGTTCCTATAGTGGTAATAACCGGACAGGTTCCTACCCACATGATAGGGAACGATGCCTTCCAAGAAGTAGATATAGTGGGGATAACACGTCCCATAACGAAGCACAACTTCCTCGTCAGAGACATAGAGGAGCTTCCTCTCATAATAAGGGAAGCCTTCTACATAGCGAGAACGGGAAGACCCGGACCTGTTCTGGTGGACATTCCAAAAGATATAACCCAGCAGTTCTCCGATGTCTCAATACCCGGTATGGAAGAGGTCAAAAAGGCTCTTCCGGGCTACAAGCCCCACATAGAAGGCAACATGCAACAGATAAAGAAGGCGGTAAAGCTGATAATGGAAGCCAAAAGACCGGTTCTCTATGTCGGTGGAGGTGCGGTCAGTTCGGAGGCTCAGGAAGAGCTTGTAGAGCTTGCGGAGCTTATGAAGATACCTGTAACCACCACAACTCAGGGTAAGGGAGCCTTCCCGGAAAACCACCCCCTCTCTCTCAGAATGCTCGGTATGCACGGGACTTATTACGCTAACATGGCTGTTTACAACTCGGACCTCCTGATAGCGGTGGGAGCAAGGTTTGACGACAGGGTTACCGGAAAGATAGATGAGTTTGCACCCGATGCAAAGATAATTCACATAGACATAGACCCCGCTTCCATTTCCAAAAACATAATCGTTGATGTTCCAATAGTGGGAGATGTGAAGATAGTTCTCAGAAAGCTCATCAACGAGTTGAAGAGAAAAGGGGCGAAGGTAATGTATCCGGAGGAGAGGGAAAAGTGGCTCGAGCAGATTGAAAAGTGGAAAAAGCTCCATCCTCTCACCTACAGAAACTCCAAGAAGGTGATAAAACCTCAATACGTCATAGAACAGATATACGAAGTTACCAAGGGTGATGCCATAATAGTTCCCGGCGTCGGACAGCACCAGATGTGGGCTGCGATGTTCTATAAGTTCTCATACCCGAGGCAGTTTCTCAATTCGGGCGGTCTGGGAACTATGGGTTTCGGACTCCCCGCAGGTATAGGTGCCAAGGTGGGAAGACCCGAGAAAGAAGTATTCGTTATAGACGGGGACGGTTCCTTTGTGATGACGATGCAGGAAATAATAACTGCGGTTCAATACAGAATACCTGTCAAGGTAGCGATAATAAACAACGCATACCTCGGTATGGTTCGCCAGTGGCAGGAACTCTTCTACGACAAGAGATATTCGGAGGTAGACCTCAGCGTTCAGCCCGACTTCGTAAAGTTAGCTGAAGCTATGGGAGCGGTAGGTTTTAGAGCTGAGAAACCCAAAGAAGTCAGAGAAGTTCTCGAGGAAGCCATGAAGATAGAAGACAGACCTGTGATACTTGACTTTGTCGTTGATAAGGAAGAGAACGTTCTTCCGATGGTTCCGCCCGGAAAGTCTTACAGGGACATGATACTTGAAGATGGAAAGGGAACCGAGGCGGAGACCATGTATCTTGTAGGTTGAGGAGGTTTTAGATGGCTGATACCGTAGGTGGTTCTGAGATAACCGTTGCCAAAGCACCTAAATTTAGGCAGACCCGCAAGGGTCAGGTTAGAAAGCACATAATAAACGTCAAGGTTAGAAATGAAATAGGGGTTCTCGCCCGCATAGCAACCCTGATAGCGGGAAAGGGATACAACATAGAGAGCCTCTCGGTAGGAGAAACCCACGAACCCGGAATATCCCGCATGACCATAGAGGTTATAGGAGACGACATAGTAATAGACCAGGTGGTAAAACAGCTCAGAAAGCTCATAGACACACTCAAAGTCAAGGACATAACCGATGTTCCCCACGTGGAGAGAGAACTTCTGCTCGTTAAGGTTCACACGCCCACCGCAAGGGCAAGGGACGAGGTTCTGCGCATAGTTGAGATATTCAGAGGAAAGATAGTTGATGTATCCCCGGAAACATACACCATAGAAGTTACGGGAGATGAAGACAAGATAGATGCAATACTCCAGCTATTAAAACCCTTTGGGATAAAGGAAATGGCTCGCACCGGAAAAGTTGCTATGAGGAGGGAGTTATTCAACGAAGAAAATAATTTGGATTGAAAAATTTAGTCCTGTGAGCGATACTTCTTAGTAGGAGGGTATAATGGGGGTAAACTTATGGTAGAAACTCCCAAATTATCATCTTTGGCTGGAGAGCTTCTGAAGTTTTTTATTTTTTCCTCTCTATTGCTTGGAGCAACTATTGCACTAATACTCTTTTTTATAGGCAAACTTAACCCTTACTATTCTGTTGGAATAGGGTTTGCGGTGGCTTTTGGCTGGGTAATTTTCAATATAATATGGACTAAAAACAAATTAGAGGAGTTATTTGGACGACTTTTGTATGTTATAGAAATACTGGAAGAAAGGCATAAAGAGAGAATGGTAGTCCCCATACCTTTGCACGAAGAAGTTCTGGACATCATTAGAAGTATAAAGGAGTTAGTAAAGAGCTTCGAGGATAGGTATGAGAGAGAGATTAAGAGCCTGGAGGAGCAAATAGAGAATATATCTGAAAACGCTGCGAGAGTATTGACCGCCCTTGAGAAAGCTCAGGAGGGTTACATCAATGTTGAGTTTCCATCGGGACTTGACCCTGTGGGGGCGATTGGTCAGGCTGTCCAACATACTCTTGAAGAATACCAAAGCAGGTTTCTGGAAATAAAAAAGAACCTTGCTGTTTGCGATAGGGAACTGCATAGAATCCTCTCCCTAATTGATAAGAAAGAGGATAAAATAGATTTCCAAGAGGTAAAGGAGGGGATAGAGAGGATAAAGATGGCTGAGGAGCAGATAGAAAAGGCTCTCGAGTTTATAAAGGAATACTAAGTGGAGGTTGAAAAGAAATGGACAAGTATGAGAGCATTCTCCAGGAGCTTATCAAAAATTCGGGGTTAGAAGGAGCGGTTCTCGTTAGTGCGGACGGGCTTCCTATTTCTTCTGTTCTAAAGCCCGGCATAGAGGAAGACAGAGTCGCAGCCATGAGTGCTGCTATCCTCTCCTTGGGAGAGAAGGTTGCGGAGGAACTTCAGAAGGGTAATCTTGAACAGATAACCATAAAGGGGCACGATGGATACGTGATACTTACAGGTATAGGACAGGATGCGGTCTTGACGGTGCTCGCAAGCAATACCGCAAAGTTAGGACTGCTTCTTATGGAAATAAGAAAAGCTCAAGACCAACTTAAGGAGGCGATAGGTTAATAAATGGCTCTCACGGGGGACCTAAACACTTTCAGCTTTGCAGATATTCTTCAGGTGCTTGCAAGAGATAAGAAAAGTGGCGTCCTCCTCGTGGAATGGAACGATATGATAGTTGCCTACTACGTTAAGGACGGGGAGCTTGTATTTGCCAGACCGGTTGACAAGGTTTTTAGAGTATATACAGATAGGAACTTTGACCAACTCATTACGAGACTTCGTATAAAGAAAGAGGACATATACAAAACGATTGAGAGATTTTTCCTTTCGAGATTGAACCAAAAGGAAGGAATATTCTCCTTTACGCCGGGATTTATAAAGTATGATAGTGATGTTCCCGTTTACTATCCTGTGGAAGAGCTTATTATGCGTTCTTCACGCTACCTTACTGAGGAGGAGGTGGAGAGGAAAATATCCGACGAGATGCTTATTTTTGAAAAAACCCACGATGCGGACGAAAAAGTAGGTAGGGTAAAACTAACCGAAGAGGAAAAAAAGGTTCTATCTCTGGTGGACGGTAGCAAAACTGTTGCGGATATACGTAAGGAGAGTGGGTTAGATAGTCTCACGGTTGACAGAGCTTTATACGGCTTCCTCGCAACGGGGATAATAAGGAGAAAGAGAAAGGAAAGGATTCAAAAACCATCTATTACTCTTGACCTTCTTGCCAAGATAATAGAGAAAATTAAACAGTTGTAGTGGGTGTGATATGAAGGAGCTGAAGAAGATAAAGATAGTCATTGCAGGTCCATTCGCGGCAGGTAAAACGCAGTTTATAAATACCGTCAGCGAAATAAAAACTGTTCAGACTGAAAGAAAAACCTCCGGTTCTGAAAAGAACGTAAAGGATTACACCACGGTTGCTATGGATTTCGGCAAAATACGTATAGACGATGAGCACGAGCTTTATCTGTTCGGAACACCCGGGCAATCCCGTTTTGACTTTATGTGGGAAATTCTCGGAGAGGGAGCCTTGGGCATAATCGTTCTTGTTGATAGCACAGACCCGAAAACATTCCACGAGGCGAGGAGGATAATCAACTTTTTCCAGTCAAGGTTTCCTGTTCCGATTGTCGTAGGAGCTAATAAACAGGACATGCCCAACGCCTGGTCTGCCGAAGATGTAAAAGCTGCTCTCGACATTTCCGAGGACGAAGGAATACCTGTTATAGCGTTGTCTGCCAAGAATAAGGATGAGGTTAAGAAGACCTTACTAACTCTGTTGGAGATTATAAGATACAGCTTAGAGAGTTCTTAAAACCCTTATAATAACTTTTCATGTTCACTCCCGAGGAGAAAAAGACCCTTGCGGGTATAACTTTCGCTGTCGTAGCCCGTATGCTCGGTCTGTTTTTGCTTCTTCCCGTGCTTGCACCATACGTGAAGGATATGGAGGGAAGCACTCCCATGCTAACGGGTATAGCGGTGGGTATATACGGTCTTACTCAGGCGCTTTTGCAAATACCCTTCGGACTTCTGTCAGATAAATACGGTCGAAAGCCCGTTATAACCTTCGGGTTTTTGGCATACATAGCGGGAAGCCTTCTCGGAGGGATTGCGGGAAATATATGGACCATGATAATCGCTCGTTTAATTCAGGGAGCGGGGGCTATTTCCTCCGCAGCGGTATCCTTGGCAGCTGACCTGATAAGGGAGGAGGTCAGAACGAGAGCCTTTGCCCACATAGGGGCTTCCGTCGGGTTAGTTTTTGCCTTCAGCATAACGGTTGCACCCATTATAGCGGGTAAGTTCGGCGTGCCCTTCATATTTTTCCTCACAGCCTTCCTCTCTCTGCTGGCTATGCTATACATACTTCTCTTCATAAAGGAGCCGGCAAATCATCACAGGGAGATAGAGCCTTCTATAAAAAACGTAAAAATAATCCTCGGAGATAGAAATATACTTCTTTTAAACTTGTCCGTGGGTCTCCTTCATGCATTTCTGGTCTCAATATTTACCGTAATCCCCATAGAGCTTATAAAAAGCTACAACTTCCCAAAGCCCGAACACTGGAAGATATACCTTCCGATAATACTTGTTTCGATTGCTCTGATGGTGCCTTCAACTATAATTGCGGAAAAGAAGGGGAAGATAAAGGAGGTTTTCCTCTTAGGGGTAGCTCTTATAACCCTCGGATTTGTCTCCCATTTATTCGTTCACAGTTTTGCAGGCGTTGTGGCTCTTTTGCTTCTCTACTTCGTAGGCTTTCACTTCTTGGAGCCTATAATGCCTTCTCTGCTGACGAAGCTGTCTCACAGGGATACGAGGGGACTTTCGGTCGGAATATACAACACGAGTCAGTTTGTCGGAGCCTTCTTGGGAGGAGCTTTGGGGGGTGTGTTTCTCAAGTTGGGAGTGGTGCACATGCTCGTCTTCAACTTAATACTCTCCTGTATCTGGTTCGTCGTTCTGTATTTGGGACTCTCCCCGGTAAGGAGATAGAGCTATCCTTAGTTTAAGGATACATTCGTCGCAGAAGAACCTGCTTTTTGCGTCCACATCTTTGAGGGAGTTGGAGAAGCTCATAACGCACTTGCTATTTGAGCAGTGGGTAAGACCGAAGGTGTGCCCGAGTTCGTGGTTCACCTCTTTGAAGGTTCTCTCGAAAGTTATCCTCTCGTTGGGGTGTTTGAGGCGGTAGAAGCTAACCACCGCAACCCTACCACCCAGCTGAGCCTCCCCGAATACGAAGTTAAGACCCTCCTCGTAAAGGTCGAAGCTCACGAGAGCCAAGAGTTTTACCATCTGGGGAAAGCTAACCCTTTCCAGATACTTAAGAATACTGCCGGCGTGAAACTGCCCTCTGGTTGGTGAGTATCCCAATCGGGGTGGCATAGCTACCGAGGAAATCCTGACCTCGAGACCGAAGACCTCCTTAACGTTCCGTGCGGATGCCAGAAGCAGTCTGTTTTCTACACCTCCGAAGGAGGTCATGTATATGTATCCCATATTTTTGAATTTTACTTTTTTATAGTTCTTATAAGAAGGACCGCTATGGCGGTGGTTATGCTTGCGTCCGCAAGGTTGAAGGCGGGCCAGTAGAAGTTCCCCACGTGAAGGTGTATAAAGTCCCTGACCTCTCCCAGAAAAAGCCTGTCATGAAGATTGCCGAGCGCTCCCCCCGCTATCATTCCCATGAGAATTTGTGTTTTTGTGTCCTTCGAACGGTTTGCATACAGGAAGGTTATTATCAGAGCGAGAATGGGGGTAATCAGGAGCAGGGGAAGTCTTATCCAGTCGGGAGCTTCCGCAAACATTCCGAAAGCGGCTCCCCTGTTGTGTATCAGAAAGAGCTTAAGGAAAGGTAGAAGGTCAACAGCCCGTTCGGAGAGGAAACTTTCTGCAACTTCCTTCGTAAGCAGGTCGAGTATAAGAACCGTCAGAAGGGTGTATAGGTATGTCAAAGTGCCCCCTCTAAGGAGTTTTGCCAAATTTTTTTAAGTTCTTCCACGTCTTCTTCAAGTATTTTATCTTCGTTGTAAAAAACCCGAAGGGTTCTGTTTTCTACTACTCTACCTATATACATCCAGTCGAGACCCTTTTCCTCTATGAAGTCCCTGACTTCTCCGGACTTGCTGGGGTCAACGCTCAGAACGACCCTCGTGGGGTTTTCCGAAAAGAGGAAGAAGTCAGCCCTTTCGTCGGAGTAAATCTCAAGCTCCGCTCCGAATTCCGTGGGAAACAGACTTTCCAGAACGTTTATCAGAATTCCCCCGGAGGATACGTCGTGAGCGGACAGAACCATGTCCTTCGATATAAGCTCTACGAGGGTATCTATGAGCAGTTTCTCTTTCTGGAGGTCTATGGGGGGAACCTTTCCTTTTATGAGCAGGTGAACCACCTTCAGGTATTCGCTTCCGTCTATTCTCGAAGGTGTTGAGAGGTTTCCGACGAGGAGAAGTTCTGAAGGCTCCACATATTTGTGTTCTACGAACCTTTCCACATTCTCGAGAACACCTACGCACACTACTATGGGTGTGGGGAATATGTTTCTGACCTCTCCCTTCTCCACCGTTTCGTTATACAGGGACACATTCCCGCTTACGACGGGAACGTTGAGAGCTTTGCAGGCTTCGGACATGCCTTCCACAGCCTTTACGAACTGCCACATTATTTCTGGTCTTTCGGGATTTCCGAAGTTGAGACAGTCGGTTATGGCAAGGGGTTTTGCTCCTACGCAGGCAACGTTCCTGCAGGCTTCCGCAACTACGAGCTTCCCTCCCTCGTATGGGTCCAGGAACACGAACCTGCCGTTCCCCTCGGAGGATATGGCTATCCCCCTGTCGGTTTTTATCTGGGGTCTGAGGGACCACTTGAGCCTTAGAACCGCAGCATCCCCACCGGGTTTTACAACGGTATTAGTTCCCACTTGATAGTCGTATTGGGAGAACACCCACTCCTTCGAGCATATGTTTGGTGAGGCAAGGAGTGTTCTTAGAGCTTCCTTTATATCCACCTCCGGTAGGAGGTCCTGCTGAAAACTTCTCAGTTCCTTTAAGTAGTCGGGTTCCTTTGTGGGTCTATCGTATAGGGGAGCTTCATCAACTATGAGGGAAACGGGAAGTTCTGCCACCGGCTCTCCTTTGTAAAAGGCTCTGAAGATGCGGTCGTCGGTGGTTCTTCCCACTATGCCGTAGCTGAGGTGGTATTTTTGCGCTATATCTATGAGCTTTCCTACGTTTTCCTCCTCTGCCACCAAGAGCATCCTTTCTTGGCTTTCGGACAGGAGTATTTCGTAGGGGGTCATACCTTCTTCTCTGAGAGGGACCTCTTCGAGGTGGAGTTCGACTCCCATACCGGACTTGTTCGCAAGTTCCGAAGCGGAACCTGCAAGCCCGGCAGCCCCGAGGTCCTGCATACCTACAACAAGCTCCTTTTCAACCGCTTCCAGAACAGCCTCTATAAGTTTTTTTCCGAAGTAGGGGTCTCCCACCTGAACGTTGGGTCTCTTTGCCTCCGTGTCCTCTCCGAACTCACCCGATGCCATCACAGCTCCGTGAATTCCGTCTCTCCCCGTGGAGGAACCTATCAAAAAGAGAAGCTGTCCCACCCTCGTTGCCCTTGCCCTGAACAGTTTGCCTGCGGGTATTATGCCCAAACAGAAGGCATTTACAAGAGGGTTTGTTTTGTAGGAGCTTTCAAAGAAGGTCTCACCTGCTACGGTCGGAACACCTATGGAGTTTCCGTAGGAGCTTATTCCCTTCACCACACCCTTTACGAGGAACTTCGTCCTGTGGTCCGTAAACTCACCGAACCGTAGAGAGTCCGCAAGTGCGATAGGTCTTGCTCCCATAGAGAGGACATCCCTTATTATCCCTCCCACACCCGTTGCCGCACCGTTGAAGGGTTCTATAAAGGAGGGGTGATTGTGGCTCTCCACCTTGAAGGCTACCCACACCTTGTCATCTATCTCCACAACGCCCGCATTCTCTCCCGGTCCCTGAACGACCCACTCCGCCTGCGTCGGAAACTTCTTGAGCACCTTTCTCGAGGATTTGTAGGAACAGTGTTCGGACCAGAGAGCGCCCAAGATGCCGAGTTCCACATTGTTGGGTTCCCTCTTGAGATAGGAGACAATCCTTCTGTATTCCTCTTCCGTCAGTCCGTGAGCTTCCCAGACTTTTTCCATCGGGAGCTTTATTTTACCACCCGATTTTGTGTTATACTTATCAATCCGCTGATAGCTTGCCAGGAGGTAATCCCTATGTATGCGGTTATAAAGACGGGTGGAAAGCAATACAGAGTAGAACCCGGAATGAGACTCAGGGTGGAAAAGATAGAAGCTGAGGAAGGTTCCACCGTGGAATTTGAGCCTCTCATGGTCAGGAAAGAAGATGGCACGATAGAGTTTCACAAGGGGAAGGTCGTTGCAGAGGTGCTCGCTCACGGTAAGGGCAAGAAAGTAACTGTATTTAAATACAAACCAAAGAAAAACTATAAAAGGTGGAAGGGACATAGACAACTTTACACCGAGATATTAATTAAAGATATAAAGGAGGTTTGAGGTATGGCTTCCAAAGCAAGCGGTGGTTCTACGAGAAATGGAAGAGATAGTAATTCTAAAAGACTTGGAGTTAAGAGATACGGGGGACAATTCGTAAAGGCTGGAAATATACTGGTTCGTCAGAGGGGAACTAAGATATACCCCGGTAAGAATGTGGGTATGGGGTCTGACTTTACACTCTTTGCCCTCACGGACGGCTACGTTCACTTCGAAAATAGAAGAAAGAAGAAAATGGTCAGCGTCCTCCCACCCGAAGAGTGGGAAGCCCTCCACAACGGAAGGGGTGGGTGAGAGGAAGAAAAAGAATTAACAAATTTTACCCATTTCCCCACCTCCTATACACCCACTCATAAACCGCAGGCAGGATTATCAGGGTAAGAAGGGTTGAGGTGAATATCCCGCCTATCACCACCGTGGCTAAGGGTTTCTGGACTTCCGAGCCTATGTCGCTTATCACGAGCAGGGGAATGAGTCCCATGAAGGTGGTTATGGCTGTTATGAGTATGGGTCTAATTCTCAGGATTGCGGCACGCTTGACCGCCTCCCTGACCTCCAAGCCTTCCTGAAGCAGGGACCTGATGTAGGAGACCAGCACCACACCGTTGAGGGTCGCTATCCCAAAGACCGCTATAAACCCTATTGCGGAAGGAACCGAGAGGTTAAATCCCGAAATGTAAAGGGCAATTATCCCACCTATTACCGCAAAGGGAACGTTGAGCATAACCACGAGAGCGTCCCTTACGGAGTTATAGTTCAGATACAGGAGAACGAATATCAGGAATATGGAAACGGGCACCGCTACCGAGAGTCTCTTCATGGCTCTTTCCTGGTTTTCAAACTGACCCCCGTAGGTGATGAAGTAGCCGGTGGGTAGCTTTATCTCCTGCTCTATCTTCTGCCTGAGTTCATTTACGAGGCTTCCCATGTCCCTGCCTTGGACGTTGAGCATCACCAAGGCAAATCTTATGTTGTTCTCCCTCCTTATGACAAAGAGTCCGGGTCCCACCTCTAACTGGGCTATGTCCCCGAACTTCAGTATCTTTCCGTCCCTCTCAAAGAGGGGTATCTCCTTCAGTCTTGAGAGGTCTCCCCTGAAGCTCTCGGGCAGGCTGAATATTATGGGAAAGAGCAGAGTATCCTGCTGAAGAACTCCGACCTCCGCACCCCCGAGGGTGTATTTGATAACGTTCAAAACCTCTTCAACGCTTATGCCGTATCTCTCGAGCACCTCCCATTTAGGTTTTACCCTCAGCTGAAGCCTTCCTGCTTGAATTTCCTTCTCAACATCGACCGCACCGGGGGTATTCTCCGCTATCTCCTTGACTTTGTCCGCAATCTCGTTGAGCTTTTCCGGGTCTGTTCCGAAGACCTTTATAGCTATGTCGGCTTTGACTCCTGAAAGGAGTTCATCTATTCTCATCTTTATTGGCTGTGTGAAGCTAAGCGATGCAGGGAGCCAAGCCAAGTCTTTCCTGAGTAGGTCGTTGAATTCCTCTCTGGACTTAAAACTTTTCCACTCGCTTTGGGGTTTAAGAAGTATCCAGGTCTCTACGTAATTTACATCTACAGCCTCTCCCTTCTCCGCTCTACCTGTTGTGGAATATACCTTTGTTACTTCCGGATACTTTAATGCAGCTTTCTCTATTGCGGTAGCAATCCTTATACCCTCCTCAAGGGAGACATTGGGATCCATGTAAGCCTCTACCAGAACCGCTCCCTCCTCAAGCTCGGGGGCAAACTCGGTTCCTATGCGTGAAAGCAGAAATAGGCTCAGGATAAAGGAGACAACCACACCACCCAGAAGGAGAAAGCGGGTCTTGAAGGATACCTCAAGAACCCTATCGTAAATCCTGTGTATTAGAAGCATCAGTCTGCTGTATTGTTCCTTACCACCCTTCAGGAAGTAGTAGGTCAGAACGGGTATGAAGGTGAAAGCTATCAGGAGAGAGGCGAGAAGGGCGATAATCAGCGTCAGTGCAAGGGGCTTGAAGTATTTACCCTCTATGCTTTCAAAGACGAATATGGGGGAGAAGACTATGACTATTATGAGAACCGCAAAGAAGACGGGTTTCCAGACCTCAAGCACAGAGTCAAGCACCACCGAAAACTTCAGTCCGTCCCTCTTCTCCGAGAGGTGCCTGTATATGTTTTCCACCACCACCACCGAGGAATCCACGAACATGCCTATCCCTATGGCAAGTCCTCCGAGGGTCATGAGGTTTCCGCTCATATCCGTGGTTTTCATAACTATGAAAGCGATAAGAAGGGTCAGTGGAAGGGCGGATATGACTATAAGGGAGGCTCTTAAGTTACCCATCAGAAAGGCGGTAACTATGGAAACGAGCACTATACCGCTGAGCAAAGCCTTTTGAATGGTGGAGACTGCTTTCTCGGTAAGGTAGGCTTGGTCGTAGAGGTGTTCTATAACCAACCCTTCGGGTAGTATCTTCTGTATCTCTTCCAGTTTCCTCTTTACCTTATCCACCACCTCCTTGGTGTTCTCGTATATACGCTTAACGACGATGTTCCCTATTACCTCCTCCCCGTTCATGGTAAAGGCTCCCCTCCGGTTGGGAACCTCCCCCTCGACCACGTGGGCAATGTCCCCCACATACACGCTCACACCCCTCTCCTCATCAACCTTGACGGGAATTCGGAGTATGTCTTCCTTTGAATGCACCCTCCCAAGACCACGAACCACGAGGTCTCCTTCCGAAGACTGGTAAAACCCTCCTCCCACGAGCATGTTGTTTCTCTCAAGAGCCTCTATCACATCCTCAAGGGTTATCCCGTAGGCGAGAAACTTCTCCGGGTCGGGAACTATCAGGTAAGCCTTCTCAGGACCGAACTGGACTATCTCCTCTACCCCTCCCACGCTCATTATCAGGGGTCTTGCCACCCACTGCTGATATACGGACTTTATCTCTTCGTTGGTGTATTTCCCGCTTGTATCCCTTATAACGTAGATTAGAGCATTTCCTAATCCCGTTGAGTTGGGTCCCATTACAGGGTTAAAGCCTTCGGGTATCCTCTCCCTCGCATCGGGGAGCTTCTCCATAACGAGCCTTCGGGCAAAGTAGATGTCCGTTCCGTCCTTGAAAAAGACAGACACGTAAGAAAGCCCCGGCAGGGAAACGCTACGAACGAGCTTTACATCCTTGAGTCCGTTCATGACCGACTCTATGGGTATGGTTATGAGTGTCTCCACCTCCTCCGCAGATAGTCCGGGAGCTTCCGTGTAGATATTCACCTGAACGGGAGTTGGGTCGGGAAAGGCATCTATGGGGAGCTTTTTGTAGCTATAGACTCCATAGACTACGACTCCCACGAGAATTATCAAAACCAGAAGCCTGAACTTCAGTATCAATCTGAACATCTTTTACCTCCGGCTAAAATAGATGTGGTGGAGAAACTAAAGAAGTTAAGCAGGTTTGCAGGCGAAACTCTAAGAAACTGGGGAGTGGGGCTTATGATAGGCTCAATTATCTTGGGTATATCGGAGAGAGTGTCAAGAGACGTTCTTGAGGGCCTGTTCGTAATGGGAGTAGTTATAGTGGGATTGGGGGCTATACTATACATATATGGAGAGTAGGGAAAATCTGGATTTCTTGTTTTGGTTGGCTCTTTATGGAAGCATAGCTTTGGTAGTTGTGTTTGCACTTCTCGGTGGAGTAGCCTACTACCTTGACAAAAAAGAGAAAGCCTCTCAGTGAGCATGACCACCCTCTTCTACACCTATAAGTTTGGTCTTTAGAAAGACCGTTCCGCTCACCGCAACTCTGTCTCCCTCTTTTAGTCCCTCGTGAATTACGTAGTATCCGTCCAGCTCACGAAGTATGTGAATTTCCTTCGGCTCAAAGCCATCTTCGGTTCTGACAAACACCACCTTCTTACCTTCTATGTCCTGAACCGCAGTTTTGGGAACGAGCAGGGCAGGCTTGCCCTTAGTCCTCACCAAGAGACTCACGAACATACCGGGCTTTAGGAGATGGTCTCTGTTCTTGGCTATGCACCTGACCTTTACACGCCTCGTCTTTCTGTCAACCTCATGACCTATGTAGTCTATTGAGCAGGAAAGACCGCCTTCGGCGGTGATTACAGAGGCTTTCATTCCCTCTTTAAGCTCCCTTGCGGACTTCTCGTCTGCCCAGCCGTAAATCCAGAGAACCTCGTGGGAGTGTATCTTGAACAGTTCCCTGTCAGTTCCCACGCTGTCCCCGAGAACTACGTTCTGCTCTACGATGTATCCCCTGCCGGGAGAGGTAAGGACGAGGTGGTATCCCTTTACCTTCCCGTAGCTCTTTATCCTCTTCGTGAGAGCTTCATACTCTCCCTTAGCTCTTTCGTATTCCGTCAGGGAAGTGAAATATCTGCTGTATTGGATAACTCCCTCCTTGTAGAGCCGGGAGTCCCTTTCGAAAACCTTTCTTGCGCTTTCCATACGAACCTTTGCTATCTCCCTCTGTCCTATCAGGTCTGCAAGTTCGGGGGAGTAAATTTCCGCAAGGACGCTTCCTTTCCTGACGAAGTCTCCCTCCTTTACGTATAGCTTCCTGACAATTCCTTCCACGGGGCTTACCACCGTGTAGCTCAGCTGGGGGTTTTCGTGCACCTCCGCAGGTATCTTTATGGCTCTTCCCGTGGGTTCCTTCTTAACCGTGTAGAGCTTTATCCCCAGCTCTTCCATCTGGGATTGGGTCATGGGGATTTCCTCTAAGTGGAGACCTTCGTGTTCGTGTTCGTGCTTCTCTCCTGCAAAAATCAGAGATGCGGTTGCAATAAAAAGGAGTATTGCCTTCCTCATTTCCAACCTCCTATCTCTATTAGCTCCGAATAGACCTCGTGAAGTTTAAGCAAGAGGTCGTTTTTCTCTTCCAAGAGCTGGTAATACCTTCTCCTGACGTCCGAAAGTTCGAGCAGGGTTATGGCTCTGAGCCTGTAGCTCCTGAGAGCGAGTTTTAGCTCTTCCCGAGCTTGGGGTATTATCTCCTCTTCCAGCCTCCTTAGCTCTTCCTTCAGCGTGTTGAAGCGGATTTCCACGGATTCGAGCCTGCCTTTGAGCTTCAGCTTTTGAGCTGAAAGCCTGTTCTTGAGAGCGTTCTTAGTGTGTATGTGCTGGAGTATCTCTCCCTGCCTGCGGTAGAAAGCCGGTATGTCGAAGGACAAAGAACCTCTGAGTCCGTAGTATCCCTCCTCCGAGTCCTCCACCACAAATCCTGCTTTGAGAGTGGGTTTGGAAAGAGCCTTCTCGAGCTGTATTCTCTTCTCTACCGCTTTTATCTTTCTCTCTAAAGCTTTTATCTGGGGCAGGTTGCTCGGGTTGGGCTTCTCGAAGGCGGGGACTTGGAAGCTACCTTCTACGCTACTCACCTGGCGACCTATCAGGGCGGAGAGTTCTTTGAGGCTCGCTTCGTATTGGGATTGGGCTATGCGGAGCCTAACTTCGGAAGAACCTCTTTCCCTCCGTGCTCTGAAAAGCTCGAGTTTGGTTACCTCTCCGAGGTTGTATGCCTTTTCCACGAAGCTTTCCACCTCCCGGGCGACCTTTACCTCCTCCTCCCTTATGCGGAGTTTCTCCTTTAGTGCGAGAGACCTGTAAAAAGCTCTGTAAACCTGAGCCAGTATTTCCCTTTTCTTTGCTTCCGACAGGTTTTCAAAGGCTCTTCTCTCCTCGGAGACTACCTCCTTTCCTATACTGCGAACTCCCCACAGGGGCAGGGGCTGGTCAAACTCCAAAAGGTTGAAGGCTTTTCCCTTGGGGTTTCCGTCCTTGTCGTTGGTTATAAATCCGCTCTCTATACGAACCTCGGGGTTGGGAAAGGCTGAGGCGCTTCTTTCCATTCCGTCGAAAACCTTCAATTCCTCTTCGAGAGCCTTTATTTCGGGATTTTCCCTCAGTGCTGTTTCCATCGCTTCCCGCAGGCTCATACCGAAACTCAGGCTAACCATAAGAAGGATTAGAAGGAGCATACTTTCACCTCCCGTTTTTGTTTGGGGTTTTTTTTAAGGGCTTTGTGGCGGTATCAAATGAGGAGACGGACGGTCTTTAGGGGGTCGTTCTTAGAGATTAACCTGCGAACGCAGGTTCTTTTTTTCTTAAATAAAAAGGAAGTTGCCAGTTTAGGCAGGACACTGGGCGGGGTGCTAACTCCCGGGTCGGGCTGAAACTTGAGCACTTTGGCGGAGAATTCGGAGTTCAGCTTTATGTGAAGTTCGTCCGATTGGGAGGGAATGTTGGGGTGCTCGCTCTCTAAGTGAGCTATGCCGTCGTGGACGCACAGCACTTCTTGGGAAAAACCTTTCCCCGATAGGGACAGAGCCATCAGCAGGGCAAGGATTAAATGTAGTGCCTTGATGTGCATCCTTAATGAGATATATTAAAACCGCATGGTCAGAAAGGCAAGGCTCAAGGACGCTCAGGCTATTTACTCCCTCATAAAGGAGTATGCGGGTGAGGGAATTCTTCTCCCCCGTAGTCTTAACTCTATTTACGAGCACATAAGGGACTTCTGGGTGTATGAGTCCGATGGGGAGATTTTGGGGTGCTGTGCCCTTCAGGTTGTGTGGGAGGACTTGGCGGAGCTTAGGAGCTTTGCGGTAAGGAAGGAGTTTAAGGGGAGGGGAATAGGTAAGGCTCTTATATCCGCTTGCATAGAGGAGGCGAGGGAGCTGGGGGTTAGCAGGGTCTTTTCCCTGACCTATGCGAAGGAATACTTCGAGAGGTTCGGTTTCAGGGTGGTGGACAAGAGCGTTCTTCCCCACAAGGTCTGGAGCGACTGCGTAAACTGCGTTAAGTTCCCCAACTGCGACGAGGTGGCGGTTATACTTGAACTAAATGGGAGAAGCTCTGATATCCTTGAGGAAAGTCTCCAAGCGGATAGGAAGTGAGGAGGTCTTAAAAGACATAAACCTCGAGGTTAAAAGGGGTGAGTTCTTGAGCATAACGGGTGCTTCGGGTTCTGGGAAAAGCTCCCTCCTTTACATAATGGGTCTTCTCGATAAACCGAGCGAAGGCGAGGTTCTTTTTGAAAACTCAAAAATAAACTTCTCCGACGAGAGGGAGATTTCACGGATTAGGAACAGGAAGGTGGGCTTTGTGTTCCAGTTTCACTACCTTCTGCCGGAGTTCAGCGCTTTAGAGAATGTTGCTCTGCCTATGCTCAAGGGTGGCGTAGGAAAGAGGGAAGCCTTTGAGAGGGCGAGGGAACTTTTGGAGAAGGTGGGGCTTGGGGGTAAAGAGGGACGCAGACCTTACCAGCTTTCGGGAGGAGAGCAACAGAGGGTTTCCATAGCGAGGGCTTTGGCTAACGAGCCTTTGGTAATTCTTGCAGACGAACCTACGGGAAATCTCGACTCGAAAAATACCGAGGTGGTCATGGAGATTTTTATGAAGCTCAACTCAGAGGGAAGGACGGTCGTTATGGTTACTCACGAGGAGAACCTTGCGAGAAGGGCACACCGTAGGATAGAGCTTAAGGACGGGAGGATATTTCATGAGGAGCTTCAGGGATTACATGGCTGAGAGGGTTAGGAAATACTACTCCTCACCTAAGAATAGATTTGCGGGCGGAGGGGACTTTTTTACCGCTCCGGAGCTTGATAGGGCTTTCGGGGAGGCTATCGGGGACTTCCTCTACCATAGGCTCAAGGAGTTTGAAAGTCCCGTCATTCTCGAACTCGGGGCGGGAAGGGGGCTTATGGCGAGGGACATTCTGAGCTTTTACAGGGAAAAGGACAGGGAGCTTTTTGATAGGCTTACATACCGCATATACGAGTTTAGCCCGACTTTGATAGATAGACAGAGGCAAACCTTGAAGGATTTTCCCAACGTGGAGTGGGTTGACGAGATAACTCCCTTGGAAGGAGTTGTTCTTTCCAACGAGTTCTTTGACGCTCTTCCCGTTCATGTGGTTAAGGGAGAAAAGGAGCTTTACATAAACGACGCTGGGGAGGAGGTTTGGCTCAGCCTTGAGAACGAACGAATAAGGGAGTTTCTCAAGAGAATGGGATACGAAGGTCTCGAGCAGAGGATAGAGGTCTGCCTCGACTGCATAGAGTTTTTGGAGAAGATAACCCGTGCCTTGGTAAAGGGTTATCACCTTTTGATAGATTACGGATACACTTCCGAGGAGCTTTACAAGTTTCCCGAGGGAACGGTTGTTGGATATGAAAAACACAAGCTAAGGAGCGATATATACTCCGAGGAGGAGATGGACATAAGCGCTCAGGTAAACTTCTCCGCACTTATTGAATACGGACGGGACTTCGGATTGAAAACCGTTCTGTTCGACACGCAGAGGAACTTCTTGGCGAGTATCCCCCACTTCCTGACACAGCTCGAGACACTTTCCTTTGAGGAAAGTCCGGAGGCTTTAGAGAGGCTCTCCCGCTTGAAAACTATGCTCGTAAGCATGGGAGATAGGTTTAAGGTTTTGTTCCAGAGCAAAGGCTTATAAAATAAATACTTCGGAGGAGAAGAGATGGAAGACATAGTGGTCGGCGGATACCTCATAAAAGGGGACAGATACTACACCAAGGACCACGAGTGGGCGTATATAAAGAACGGAAAGGCGCAGGTGGGCATAACAGACTACGCACAGAAGATGCTGGGCGACATAGTATATGTTGACCTTCCGGAAAAGGACCAGGAGGTAGAGGCGGGAGAGACCTTGGCAAACATAGAGTCGGTGAAGAACGTAGCTCCCCTATACAGTCCTATCACGGGAACGGTTATAGAGGTCAACGAGGACATTATGGACGACCCTTCCCTCGTGAACGAGGACCCTTACGATGCGGGGTGGATAGCTATACTTGAGATGAAGGACCCCACGGAAGTGGAAGACCTAATGCCCCCCGAAGACTATGCGGAGCTTTTGAAGGAGATAATTAAGGAAGAAGAAGGCGAGGATGCAACCGAAGAAGTCCCCGTGGAAGGACTTGAGGAATCCCTCGAAGGACTTCCCGAGGAGGAACTCGGCTACGAAGAGGAGAGATAATGTTCATACCCCACTCCGAGGATGAAGTAAGGGAGATACTCTCCCTTCTCGGACTTAAAAGCTTAGAAGACCTCTTTTCCCACATAGACCCTGAACTTCTTACACCTCCCGAGAACCTGCCCCCACCCAAAGCTGAGGAAGAACTCCGCACATACTTCAAATCCCTGACGGACCAAAACACTCCCCTGATACACTTTGCGGGAGCGGGAAGTTACGACAGAATAATCCCTTCTGCGGTTCTCTACCTTATAGAGCGTGGGGAGTTCCTGACCGCATACACACCCTACCAGCCGGAAGCCTCTCAGGGAACCCTTCAGGCAATATTCGAATACCAGACCGTAATAGCCCAGCTCACCGGAATGGAAGTAGCCAACGCCTCCATGTATGACGGAGCCTCAGCCCTTGCGGAAGCGGTTCTCATGGCACGGGCAATAAAAGGAAAGGGAAACCGGGTAATACTCTCTTCCACTATAAATCCCTTCTACCGGGAAACCGTTAAGACCTACCTGCTGGGATACGGAGACGAAGTGGTCGAAGTTCCCTACACCCAGGAGGGAATTACCGACCTCTCCTATGTAGAAAAATTTTTAAAGGACGGCTCGGCTCACGCCTTCGCCGTGCAGTATCCTAACTTTTTCGGATATGTAGAACCCCTCGAAGAGATAGGCAAACTCCTCAAGGAATACGAAGTCCCCTTCGTAGTGGTTGCGGACCCGGTAGCCCTCGCCATACTCAAACCGCCCGGTGAGTTCGGTTCGGACATAGTGGTAGGAGAAGGTCAACAACTCGGAGTTCCCATGAACTTTGGGGGACCCTACGTTGGCTTCTTTGCTACAAGAGAGAAGTTCGTCAGAAAGATGCCCGGCAGACTTGCAGGCATGGCACAGGACATAAAAGGGAGAAGAGCTTTTACCCTCGTTCTGCAGACGAGAGAACAGCACATAAGAAGAGAAAGGGCAACCTCCAACATCTGCACCAATCAAAACCTCTTAGCTCTTGCAAACCTCATATACATAGCCCTGCTCGGAAGAGAAGGTCTAAAGGAGGTTGCGGTTCAGAGTCTCTCTAAGGCTCTCTATCTGAAGGAAAGGCTTCTGAACCTCGGCTTCGAAGAAGTTTTCTCCGGAACGCACCTGTGGGAGTTTCCCCTCAAGGTGGATAAGGCTCAAGCTCTTTGGAAAGAGCTTCTCAACGAAGGTTTTATGTTCGGTGTTCCCCTTTCCGACCTGTATCCTTCCTTAAAAAATACTCTCCTTATTGCGGTTACCGAAAAGAAGACTAAATTCGAAATGGACAAGCTTTTGGAGAAGTTAGAGGAGAAGCGGTCTTGACCTCGTCTCCCCTCGTCAAAGAGCTTATGGTCTGCAACCCCATAGTGATAGACCCGGAAAGCACCGTCAGAAAAGCGATAGAGATGATGGAAACCCACGGAGTCGGAAGCGTCATAGTGGTAGAAAAATTCACCCGAAAGCCCCTCAACATAATAACCCACAAAGATGTTATATCCGCCATATACCACAGCATGCTCGACAGCCCCATAAGCGAGCTTATAGAACTTCTTGAAAAGAAGGAGCTGATAACAATAAGAGAAGAAGATACGGTAATAGACGCAATAAGGATTTTTGAGGAAAAGGGCATAGAGCACCTTCCGGTAATAAACGCCGAAGGCGTCCTTGTAGGAATAATAACGGGAACGGACATTCTCAAGGGTCTGCCCCGCTTTGCCCTCATAGACCCCCTGACGGGTCTCGAAAACAGGAGGGTGCTGGACTACCTGAGCCAGAAACTAAAACGTCAGAGGGTCAGGGACCTGTATGTTCTGTTCATAGATGTGGATAACTTCAAGCGCATAAACGATACCTACGGTCATGTGTTCGGCGACCAGGTTCTCAGGAGACTTGCTCAGGAGATACTTGCTTCCGTGAGAGCTTACGATAACGTTATAAGGTTCGGTGGTGAGGAGATAGTTGTTATCCTCCACAGGGTGAATTACTCCCAAGCCATGGATATAGCCCAGAGAATTAGAAAGAGGGTCAAATCAATAACCTTTGAGGAACATCCGGAGGTTAGAATAACGGTGAGCGTCGGTGTGGCTCCTTATACCGGAGACCTGCTGGAAACCATAAAGCGTGCTGATGAAGCCATGTATAAAGCCAAGAAGGTCGGTAGGGATACCGTCGTTTCCGTTAAATGATTTCCTTCAGAATTTTCACCGCAAGGTCTATGTGTTCTTTATCTACTATCAGAGGGGGTAAAAATCTCAGCACCTTTCCTGCGGTGCAGTTTATGACCAGTCCTTTTTCTAAGGCTCTAACTACAAGCTCTTTACACTCCCTGTCAAGCTCTAAGCCGAGCATAAGCCCCCTGCCTTTGACCCTGCCGACACCGAGTTCTTCCAGCTTTCTCTTAAAGTAGTTTCCCACTTCCTCCACGTGGGGAAGGAGTTTTTTCACCTCTTCCACAACGACCTTTCCCGCTACACAAGCGAGAGCGTTCCCACCGAAGGTAGAACCGTGAGTTCCCGGTGTCAGATGTCTTGCTACCTCCTCCCTTGCGATAACCGCACCTATCGGAACACCTCCACCCAAACCCTTTGCGAGGGTAATTATGTCGGGTTCTAAACCGTAGTGCTGGTATCCGTAGAACTTTCCCGTCCTTCCTGTGCCCGTCTGAACCTCGTCTATGATGAGCAGTAATCCCTTCTCCCTGCAAAGCTCTTGAAGCTCTTTCAAGAACTCCTCCTCGCACTCGTTGACTCCTCCCTCTCCCTGGATTACCTCAAGCATAATTCCCGCAGTTTTTGGGCTTAGAGCCTTTTCCACCGAGTTTATGTCGTTCAGCTCAGCATAATCAAAACCCTCGAGCATAGGTTCAAAGCCTTCGTGAAACTTCTCCTGAGCGGTTGCGGACAGACTTCCGTAAGTCCTACCGTGAAAGCCGTTCCTGAAGGTAATAATCCTGTATCTGTCCTCTCCTCTGTCCCTGAAGAACTTTCTGACGAGCTTTATTCCCGCTTCGTTGGCTTCCGTTCCCGAGTTGCAGAAGAATACCCTACCCTCGGTCCAGAACTCCTTTATAAGCTCACGGGCAAGTTCCTCCTGCCAAGGATTTTCAAATAGGTTTGAGACGTGCAAGAGTTTTTTGGACTGGGAGCACACAGCCTCCGTTAGCTTGGGGTGTGAATGCCCCAGAGAGCATACAGCTATGCCGGAGAGAAAGTCCAGGTAGCGTTTCCCTTCCTGGTCGTATAAATAAACACCCTCTCCACGCACGAACCTGACGGGAAGCCTCGTGTAGTTCTCTATAAGATACATGGAGAATATCTTACTTAATCTCTACAGGAATGCTCTCCCTCACCTTCTTCACGTAAGAAAGGTCAGCCTCAGCCTCGAGGTAAATGTCTCCTGTCTCGGAAAACTCCAAGACCTCACCCCAGGGTGAGTATATACCGCTCTGACCTGCGAACTTCGTCCCTTTGAATTCTCCCCAGGTGTCCGAGACCACAACGTAGCTCTGAAGCTCTATGGCTCTTGCCTGCGAGAGAACTCTCAGATGTTCCCTGCGAGCGTATCCCCACTGAGCCGGCACGAGGAGTATGTCTATACCTTGCTTTTTTAGGTCCAAAACCATGTCCGTGAACCTGAGTTCAAAGCATATTAGTATCCCTACCCTGCCGAACCTCGTCTCAAATACGGGGTTTTCCTCACCGGGAATAAAGTGCTTGTCCTCCTCAAAGGGCTGAAAGAGTTTTATCTTGCTCCTCTTACCTATTACCTTACCCTTGTCTATTAAAACTGCGGTGTTTCTTATCCCCTCGTCGGTTTTCTCAGGAACCGTTCCGCATATCAGCAAGTTTTTCTCTTTCGAGGTTAACTTCAGCTTCTCAATTATGTATCCGCTCAGAAGGGCAAACTCCTCAAGCCTTTCGTAATCAAAACCGCAGAAGAACATCTCCGGAAGGAGAACGAGAGAGTTCTCCTTAAGCTCTTCGAGTGTGCGTGCGAGTTTCTCGTAATTTAGCTCAACATTTTCGGTCAGGGAAAGCTGAACAGTTGCTAAGTTGAACCTCATCAGAATATTCTAACTTCAGGTTGTATATTTAAAGAGTTATGGATATAGTCAACGTTGCGCATCTTCACCTTGTTCTAAATCACTTTCCAATAATAGGTGTTATCCTCGTCCTTCCGTGGCTTGCCTTTGCTCTACTGCTTAAAAATATCTCTATACTCAGAGCTTCCCTCATAACTCTCGTGGCTATATCCTTCATAACTATTCCCGTTTATCTTTCGGGAGAAGGTGCTGAGGACATAGTTGAAAAACTTCCCGGTGTATCTGAAACATACATAGAGAGCCACGAAGAAATGGCTGTTTTTGCTCTATCCCTGACGCTCGCTACGGGCTTCATTGCCTTCATAACACTCGTGCTTTCCATTAAAGGAAGTGAGAAGAATAGAACCTTCGGTTTTATAACCTTAGTCCTGAGCCTCATAACCGCAGGTGTGCTCGTCCTGACCGCAAACTACGGTGGAAAGATAAGGCATACGGAAATAAGAGATAACGGACAGGCTATAAAAATTTACGAAGATGATGATTGAATGGCTTTCTGGAATATACTTTTAATTAAGGAGGTGGAGGAGATGCCTGTATTTGTGATGCTCACAACCCTGACCGACGAAGGAGCAAAAACTCTCAAGAACAAACCTTCCCGTATCAAAGAGGTCGATAAGGAGGTGATGGAGAAGTTCGGAGTTAAGATAATTGCCCAGTATGCGGTTATGGGACCCTACGACTTCGTTAACATACTCGAAGCTCCTGACAATGACACCATAGTTAAGATGGCTATCGAGCTGAACTCGAGGGGAACCATAAGAACCCTGACCATGCCCGCCATAGAGATTGACAGGCTCATAAAAGACTTGGAGGAACTTTCCAAGTAAGCTAAAGGGTGTTATCTTATCCTCTATGGTCGAGAGGAGAAAAACCCGCCAGATTAGTGTGGGTAGCGTAAAAATCGGGGGTGATGCACCCGTAGTGGTGCAATCTATGACCTCAACAAAAACCCACGATGTCGAAGAAACTCTAAATCAGATAGATAGGCTTTACAAAGCGGGGTGTGAGATAGTCCGTATTGCGGTTCCCCATCGGGAAGATGTTGAAGCTTTGGAGGACATAGTCAAAAACAGCCCTATTCCCGTTATAGCGGACATACACTTCGCACCTTCTTACGCCTTCCTCTCCATGGAAAAGGGAGTTCACGGGATACGGATAAATCCCGGAAATATAGGCAAGGAAGAGATAGTCCGGGACATAGTTCAAGAGGCAAAGGCAAGGGGTATAGCCATAAGGATAGGGGTAAACTCGGGTTCTCTCGAAAAGGACCTTCTGGAAAAATACGGATACCCCTGTGCTCAGGCTTTGGCTGAGAGCGCTCTCAGGTGGTCCGAGAAGTTCGAAAGGTGGGGTTTTACCAACTACAAGGTCTCCATAAAAGGGTCGGACGTTCTGGAAAACGTTAAAGCTAACCTCATCTTCGCACAGCAGACCGATGTCCCCCTGCACATAGGCATAACGGAAGCGGGAATGGGAACTAAGGGAATTATAAAGTCCTCGGTAGGTATAGGGATACTGCTCTACATGGGAATAGGGGACACCGTTAGGGTATCTTTAACCGACGACCCGGTGGTGGAGGTGGAGACCGCCTACGAGATACTCAAGTCCCTCGGACTTCGTAGAAAAGGTGTTGAGATAATAGCCTGTCCCACCTGCGGGAGGATAGAGGTTGACCTTCCCAAAGTGGTCAAAGAAGTGGAGGAGAAGCTCAACGGTCTCAACAAACCCCTCAAGATAGCCATAATGGGTTGCGTGGTGAACGCTATCGGAGAGGCAAGGGAAGCGGACATAGGTCTTGCCTGCGGGAGGGGTTTTGCGTGGATATTCAAAAAGGGAAAGCCCGTAAAGAAGGTCGATGAAGAGGTTATGGCAGAAGAACTCCTGCGTGAAATAGAGAATATGGGTTAAATTAAGTCCTAAGAGGTGTGGGAATGTCCGAAGAGGAAAAGAAAGAAGAAGAACAGGAACTATCTCAGGAAGAGCTTGCAAAGCAGTGGGAAGAAGCTTTAGCCCAGCAACAAACTCCCCAGCAGGACCAAGACGAAACTCAGGAAGAAGAACAACCACCCCAGGAAGAGGAGAAGAAGTTTGAAGGGGAGGAGCTTGTAGCCAAGAAGGAAGCAACCGAGAAGGACCTCTCCAAACTCTTAGAACGACTCATGGACATACCCCTTAACGTGGAGGTTGTGGTCGGGGAAACCGTCATACAGATAAAAGAGCTTATAAACCTCGGTCCCGGTTCGGTAATAGAACTCGACAGGGAAACCACGGAACCCGTTGACATAAAGGTAAACGGAAAACTCATAGCAAAAGGTGAATTGGTCGTTGTGGGAGAAAAGTTCGGTGTTCGGATAACTGAGATATACAGCGAAGAGAGGAAGTCCGTCTTTAAGGACACCCTTCAGGAAAGCCTCAAAAAGTAGTTATAATCTTACTTTCCTATGAAGGAAAAGGTAAAGGAAAAGGTAAAGAGTGCTGTAATAGACGCCTTCGGCGTGGAACCACCCCAGTTTAAAGTAGAAAAACCCAAGGACGAAAACCTCGGAGACCTTGCCACAAACGTTGCCTTTTTGCTCGCCAAAAACCTCAGAAAAAACCCTGCGGACATAGCCGGTGAACTTGCGCAGCTCTTATCCCGGGACCCTGACTTTGAAAAGGTGTCTGCGGTTCGAGGTTTTGTGAACTTCACCTTCTCGAGGGACTTCCTACTCCAAGAGCTAAAGGACCTCCTCCTAAGAGGTCAGGAGTATTACAGGGAAGACGTAGGGAAGGGAAAGAGGGTTCAGCTCGAGTTCGTGAGCGCAAATCCAACGGGACCCCTTCACTTAGGACACGGAAGGGGAGCGGTCGTCGGGGATGCCCTTGCGAGGATAATGTCCTTCTTCGGGTTCGACATAACGAGGGAATACTACATAAACGATGCGGGAAGACAGGTCTATATGCTCGGAGTGTCCATCTTTTACCGCTACCTTCAACTCCTCAATAAGGAGAAGGAGTATCCGGACATAGAAAAGTTGTTTGAAGAAGAAGGATACAAGGGTGAGTATGTTGTAGAGCTGGCAAAGGAATTGAAAGAGGCTGTCGGAGATGCTCTCCTTGAAGATGTAAGGATAGCCTTTGAGAAGTTAACCGAGCATCCTTTCCCGTTCTCCAAGAACTATCTCGGTAAGTTCGACCCTACGAAAGGGGATAAGGTAGAGCTGTGTTCCCTCTTCGGTCTGGACGCAATGATTTGGGAAATAAAGAAAGACCTCGAAGATATGGGTATAGAGTTCGATGTGTGGTTCAGCGAGAGGTCTTTATACGAGCAAGGTCTCGTAGAGAAGATGATACAAACCCTCTCGGAAAAGGGGCTTACCTACGAAAAGGACGGAGCGCTCTGGCTCAAAACCTCGGATTTCGGGGACGACAAAGACAGGGTCCTGCGCAAGTCCGATGGCTCATACACCTACTTTGCTTCCGACATAGCCTACCACTGGAACAAGTTCCAGAGGGGATTTGAAAAGGTCATAGACCTGTGGGGAGCGGACCACTACGGTTACATACCGAGGGTAAAAGCTTCCCTGAAAATGCTCGGCATATCGGAGGATTGGCTTGAAGTCTATCTGATACAGATAGTCAAGCTCTTTAAAGGTGGAGAAGAGGTAAAGATGTCCAAGAGAGCAGGAAACTTTGTAACCCTGAGAGAGCTTATGGAGGAGGTAGGTTCGGACGCAGTCCGTTTCGTTTTCCTTACTAAAAGGAGCGATACACCTTTGGACTTCAACGTTGACCTCGTTAAGGAAAAGTCCTCGGAAAACCCTGTCTTTTACGTCCAATACGCCCATGCGAGAATATCCGGTGTGTTTAGGGAGTTCAGAGAAAGGTTCTCTAAGGACCCCGAAAAGGAAGACCTCATTCCCTACCTAAAGAACCTGAAGGAAGAAGCAGAGTTTAAGCTCATAAAGAAGGTTCTGATGTTCAAAGACGAGCTTGTAGATGTTGCGGTAAAGAGAGACCCTCACCTGATAACTTATGCACTTATAGACTTAGCGGGGACATTCCACTCTTACTACAACCATCACAGGGTAATAGGTAGCGAGGAAGGTATAATGCTGGGACGCTTAGCGTTGCTCAAAGCGGTGAGGGAATGCCTGCGGGTTGGTTTAAAATTAATAGGTGTGTCCGCACCTGAAAAAATGTAAGGGGGAGTAAGATGAAAAAACACAGGTTAGCCCTTCTCTTGGGAATTCTCGTAGCTCTTGTGTTCTTTTACTTCGGTCTCAACACCTGGATGGAGTCCCAACAGAAACAGGTATCGCCACCGCCCGTCGTCAGAACAAAACCACCGGTTGAGATAAAGAAGGAAGTAAAGCCGGTTCAACCTGTCCAGCCCAAACCCGTTCAGAAGCCAAAACCGCAGGAGGCTCAACCCCAGAAGCTAACAAAGCTACCCGAAGCCAAACCTAAGAAACCTTCTCCTCAAGCTCAGGAAAGCGTAAAAAGGGAACAACCTGAACAGGTCAAATCCCAGAAGCAGGAGACAAAACCCCCTCAAAAACAGGTAAAGAAAGAGACGAAACCTCAGCCTAAAAAGGTTGAAAAGCCCAAGAAAATTGTAAAGAAAGCACCCGCTCCGAAACCTCAGCCTGCAAAGCCTAAAAAGGAAGCAATTAAAAGCTATGTCGTTCAAATAGGAGCCTTCAAAAGCAGGGAGAACGCCATAAAAGCTCGTGAAAAAGCTTCTAAGAAAGGATACGAAGCCTTCATTATAGAAGAAGACGGTTTATACAAAGTTAGGGTCAGGGTCAAATCAACGAGCGTGGTGAAAGCGGTAAAGAGCGTCAGGAAGGACTTTAAAAACGCTTTCGCTGTGAAATGAAAAAGTTTCTTCTCTTTTGCTTACTGCTTTCCCTTGCCTGTGCTCCCAAATCGGATACAAAAAAGGAAGAAGAGTGGCGCTACCTCTATGACCTCGGTATGTCAGCCTTTTACGCCAAAAACTACTCGGAAGCCATAGCGAGACTTTACCAGGCTACTCGGGTGGCACCCCGGGAACCAAAGGTTTGGAATGCTCTCGGTATTGCCTACATGGAGGTGGAAGAGTATAACAAAGCGAAGCAAGCCTTCCTCAAAGCACTCCAGGTAAGCCCTTCTTTTTCGGAAGCGAGGATGAACCTTGGAATTTTGCACCTTAAGATGAAGGACTACAGACAAGCTATAAAGTATCTTGAAGAAGCCCTACAGGACGAAACATTCGATAAAAAGCACATAGCCTTTTACCACCTTGCCAAGGTATATAAAGAACTCGGAAAAGAGGACAAATACATGGAGTATCTGAAGAAAGCTACCGCTTACAATCCTATGTTTTTGGAAGCCCAGCTCGAACTCGGAAGTGCGTATCTCGACAAAAGACAGTATGAAGAGGCGGAAAAGCTGTATAAAAACCTAATATCCAACAACTTTAAAGCACCGGAGGTCTTTTTAAACCTTGCAAGGGTGTATTACGAGACGGGAAGATACGAAAAGGCTAAGGAAGCGGTGAGAGCAGTTTTGGAAGACAAGCAGGCGAGTAATCTCCACAGAACCCAGGCTTACGACCTTTTGAGCAAGATACTCATAGAAGAGCAGAGGAGGACATATCAGAGGATAAGGAAAACGAGAAAGCCTGTTAGGAAGGAAAAGCCTACTCAGGAGAATATCCGACCTTCAGGCAAATATGCGGTTCAGATTGCTGCCTTTTCTACGGAAAAAGGTGCCAAGGCTCTTGTGGAAAAGCTCTCCCAACGGGGTTTGAGCAACCTTTTTGTGGTTGAAATGTCCGGTATATACAAAGTGGTCTATGGAAGGTTTCAGACGAGGGAAGAGGCACAAGCGGAACTGGAGAGGCTCAAAGACATGAACATTTACGGCTTCATAGTCGAAGTGGAGTGAGCTTTTATCCTTTTCTTATAAGCCTTGAGGGTGTTAAGCAGGAGTCCCGTAACGGTCATGGGTCCGACACCGCCGGGAACGGGGGTTATGGCACTCGCCTTCTCCTTCACCTCTTCAAAGACCACATCCCCAACTATCCTACCGTCCACCTTGGAAATACCCACATCTACCACCACCACCCCTTCCTTCACCATGTCTCCCTTTATAAGCCCGGGGACGCCCGTTGCGGATACAAGTATGTCCGCCTGAGAAGTGAACTTCCTTAGGTCCTTGGTGTGTATGTGGCACACTGTAACGGTTGCGTTTCTCCAGAGCATCAGCAGGCTTAGAGGTCTTCCCACTATAAATCCCGCACCGACTATTACCACATCCTTGCCTTTTAGCTCTATGCCGTAGTGTTTCAACAGCAGGTCTATGCCCAGGGGAGTGCAGGGTATAAATCCGTCTTCCCTCTGAGCTACGAGCCTTCCCATGTTTTGAGGGTGAAATCCGTCCACGTCCTTCTCGGGGCTTATGGCAAGCACCACCTCTCCCTGGTCTATCTGAGGTGGTAGGGGAAGTTGAACAAGTATCCCGTCAACCTCTTCACGGGAGTTAAGGTCCGCTATGACATCCAAAAGCTCTTCCGTTAGTATGTTTTTATCCAGCTTGTAAAAGAAGGACTCTATGCCTACCTTCTGACAGGCTTTTATTTTGTTCTTTACGTAAACTTCACTCGCAGGGTCATCTCCCACCAGGACGACCGCAAGCCCGGGTCTCCTGTTCCCCGCACCGACGAGTTTTTCTATCTCTCCCTTTATTTCTTCCCGTATTTTTTGGGATAGTGTCTTTCCGTCGAGAAGGAGAGGCTCGCTCATCTCTTCTTCCACCTTGTTCCGGAAGGTGTATCCTCAAGCTCTATTCCCAATTCTTTGAGTTTATCCCTTATAAAATCCGCAATCCTGAACTGTTTTTCCTTGCGTGCGAGCGTTCTTACCTCGATTAGAAGCTCAACGAGCTTTGTATCCAAAACCTCTCCCGCTTCCAGTTCCCTCTCAACCACACGCTTGACCTCACATTCGGGGTAGAGGTCTTCCATAAGTCCGAAGAACTTTTTAAGTAGTCCTAAAAGCCTCTTTGAGGCAAACTCGTAAGCGGAAAGCTCGCTGTCGGTTATTTCCCCTGCGGAGTAGGTTCTGTTCTTTATCTTTCCCAGCTCGCTCACGAGGGAGAAGATGTGGGAGAGGGCTTCGGGTGTGTTAAAGTCGTCGCTGAGGGCTTCCGATACAGCTTCCTCAACCTCCTTGACCTTGTCGTAGAGCGGATGTGCGCCACCGCCTCCGGGAACAGTTTTGAGGGCTTTCAGCACTTCGTAGTCTTCTATGGCACCTTTAAGACGCTCGTATGCCCTCTGGGTTTCTTCCATCTTGTCCCAAGAAAAATCTAAGGGACTGCGGTAGTGGGTAAAAAGAACCAGAAGCCTGAGTATGTCGGGGTGGTATTTGGTGTATATCTCCTTAAGGGTTACGTAATTCCCGAGGGACTTGGACATCTTCTGTCCGCCTACCGTTACCAAACCGTTGTGCATCCAGTATCTTGCGAAGGGTCTTCCCGTTATGGCTTCCGCCTGCGCTATCTCGTTTTCGTGGTGAGGAAATACGAGGTCAAGCCCTCCACCGTGTATGTCTATCGTTTCTCCGAGGTGTTTGAATACCATAGCGACGCATTCCGTGTGCCAGCCGGGTCTTCCCTTTCCCCAGGGTGAGTCCCAGGAAGGCTCTCCAGCCTTTGCCGCTTTCCACAGAGCAAAGTCCAAAGGGTCCCTCTTCTTTTCCGAAGGTTCTACCCTCGCTCCCGCTTCCATCTCCTCCGGGCTTCTCTTCGAGAGCTTGCCGTAATCCTTGAAGGAGCGGACGGAAAAGTAAACGTCTCCCTCGGACTCGTAGGCATATCCTTTCTCTATCAGTCTCTGTATTACCTGTATTATCTCCTGCATGTGTTCTGTAACCCTTGGCTCCACGTCCGCAGGTCTGACCCTTATGGCTTCCATGTCCCGATAGTAGCTCGCTATGTAGCGGTTAGCTATGGTCATAAAGTCGGTGCACTCCTCACGGGCACGGTTTATTATCTTGTCGTCCACGTCGGTGAAGTTTCTAACAAATTTAACCTGATAACCGAGGTGTTCCAGAAACCTCCTGAAGGTGTCGAAAACTATCAGACTTCTTCCGTGTCCCACGTGCGAGTCGTCATATACCGTAACACCGCAAGTGTATATGAGAACTTTAGGGGGATTTATGGGGACGAACTCCTCGACTTTGCCGGTGAGTGTGTTGTGTATCTTCAAACTCATGACTTTAAATAAATATACACGTTTTTTATCCCCACTTCCTCGCAAGAGCTTAGATGTCTAAGTCTTTGATAAGTCTCGAATAAAAGAGCTTCGCTCTTCTCTAAGGTTTTGTAAGAGGACTTTTATTATATGATAAATTACCAGATGAGAAGGATGGTCAGGGAGGTCTTCCTGGGGGTTAGGTTTTTAGTTTCCTTATACTTTTTGCTTGCCTCTCTGACCATGTCCGCTCCCCAAAAGAGCACTCTGATAATGACCACCGCTCTATACTTCTCCTTTGCTCTGCTCATATATCTCAAATACGACAGGGCTAAGGTTGTGAACGGCGTAGTTGACCTTATATTCGTTCCTGCGATGGTGTTGCTGTCGGGTAAAGCTCAAGCTGTGTATGCGCTCATTCCCGTGATAGTTATGCACACGAGCAGAAGCGTTATAACCGGGATGCTTCTTACCTTAGTTGGACTACTTCTTACCGTTTACTACATGTCCGACAGCCCTATGGCTATGTTCTCCACCCTTATCCTGATGGTAGCCTCTCCGGTGTCAGCCATGATTCCCGACTTCTTGAGCATAATTAAGAAGGAGAGAGACTCGGTTAAGAACCTCCGCTCTTCTTACCGTAAAGTCCTTCAGGACTTCGCACGCTGGGAGAGAGACAGGAGAGAACTCGATACTCTCAGGTTCCTCCTCGAGGTTTCCCTGAGTAGTCAGGACGTTCGGGAGTTTCTGAAAAAAGTCAAGGAGAAGTTCAAGGTCAAGAGGATACACGTTATACCTAAAAGGGAGATTGAGGACTTTTCGGTTTTGAAGGACAAGGATAAGGGACTTCTATCGGTTCCCGTAAGGTTGGAAGAGGGAAACGCAATAATAATTTTTGAGATGGAAAGTCCCTTCCAGCTTAACGATGAGGTGGTGGTTCAGGCTCTCGAGAGGGCTGGTAAGATGGTCAGTCTGTATGTCGCAGGCTTTGAAAATGACTCTTCCGTAGGCAAGGCTATTAACATAAGTTAATTACCATGGAAGTCAAAGAGGAGATAGGGTTCGATAAGGAGCTTAACTTAGAAGGTCTCGTGTGCCCGGTTCCCATAGTTATGACCTCCGAAACGGTAAAGAAAATGAAGGAAGGAGAAGTTTTGAAGGTTGTAGCTACGGACCCGGGCTTTGAGAGAGACCTCTGGAACTGGAGTAAACAAACCAAGAACGAACTCATCAGGGTAGAAAAGGAAAACGGCAAAACCATCGCATACATAAGGAAGACCTCGGAAGGTAAAGAGCCTTCCATAGGATACTGGATTAGGTTTCACGCTTTGGGAGTTAAGCTCCACCTTAGATTGTTTCTTTTAAAGCTCAATCCTTTCGTTAAAAAGCCGGACCACTTTATAACCTTCGTTGCCATATCGGAAGGGACGAGAGCGGAGAAGTTTTTGAAGGGTAAGCTCGGCTCGGTTTTGATACCTATACCGGACGAGATTGACCCCCGGTGCGGTGTGGTGCTTGCGGTTCGGGGAGAGGATAAAGCAAGAAAGTTATACGAAGAACTTTCCAGAGAAGGTTTTGGAGTGGAAGCTATATACCGCAAGAGGAACGGAAGCTACGAGAGGATATATCCTTAAATCTCTTCAGGTTTTACCTTTTTCTGTTCTCCCGTTCTCATGTCCTTGAGGGTTACTACACCTTCCTTTAGCTCGTCCTCACCTATTATCACCGCATAATCCGCTCGGATTTTGTCCGCAAACTCTAACTGTTTCTTGAGACCTCCCCTGCGATAGGAAAACTCTACCACCTTTCCCTTTTTCCTTAAGGTGTCTGCTACCTTCAGGGCGTAGGCGTGAACTTCTCCGAAGGGTATAACGAAGAACAGCTCGTAGTCTCTCTGGGGTTCTTCCACGAGGAGCATTAGCCTTTCCACTCCTACCGCAAATCCGAGAGCCGGGGTGGGCGGTCCTCCGAACTCTTCTACGAGGTAATCGTATCTGCCTCCCGCTATTATGGCTGAACCGAGCTTGGGGGACACCGCTTCGAAAACGGTTCTCGTGTAGTAATCCAAACCTCTGACCAGGTTGTAATTTTCCCTGAAAGGAACCTCGAGGGCTTTGAGGTATTCCTTCAGCTTTTCGTAGTGCTTCCTACAGTCATCGCAGAGGAAGTCCACCATTTTTGGAGCTTCTCGAACCGCTTCCTGGCAGGTTTGAACTTTGCAGTCTAAGACTCGCAGGGGGTTTCTTTCCTTCCTGTCTATGCAGTCCTTGCAGAGGTTGGGAGCTACTCCCTGAAGGAACTCCAGAAGGGCTTCCCGGTAAGCGGGTCTGCACACTTTGCATCCGAGGGAGTTTATCTCCAAAACAGCCTCTATGTTCAGCTCGGAGAGTATGTCGCTTACGAGTTTGAGAAGTTCCGCATCCGCATGGGGGTCCGCTATGCCGAAGACTTCCGCTCCTATCTGGTGGAACTGCCTGTATCTCCCCGTCTGGGGTCTCTCGTATCGGAACATGGGTCCTTCGTAAAAGAGTTTGTGATAGGGTCTGAGGGCATAGAGTTTGTTCTGAATGTAGGCTCTGACTACTCCTGCGGTTCCTTCGGGTCTGAGGGCTAAGAGCCTGCCCTTCCTGTCGGGGAAGACGAACATCTCTTTGCCCACTATGTCGGTAGCCTCACCTATGCTCCTTTCAAAGACCTTGGCAAATTCCACTACGGGGGTTATTATCTCCTCGAAGTTATACCTGCGAAGCAGGTCCCTTACGGTAGAGGTAATCTTTCTGAACTTTTTAAGGTCGGAACCGAGTATGTCGTGAAATCCTCTGGGTGCCTGGAAGGTTTCTCCCATCAGAGTCCTTTTTCTGCCATGAAGAGAACGAGGTCCCTGAGCCTGCAGGAGTATCCCCATTCGTTGTCATACCATGCGGCTACATGAACCATGTTGTCTATCACTGCGGTAAGGGGTGCGTCGAATATGGCGGAGTGGGGATTGCCTACTATGTCGGTGGAGACTATGGGGTCTTCGCAGAACTGAAGTATCTCTCTGAGATAGGGTTTTCCGCTCTCGAGGTATTTCTGGGCGGTTTCCCTGAACCTTTCGTTGACCTCTTCCACAGAAGAGGGTGCTTTGCTGACCGTTACGGTGAGGTCTATTAGGGAGCCGTCGGGGACGGGAACTCTGCGGGCGGTTCCGTCGAGTTTTCCTTTAAGTTCGGGTATTACTTCACCTATTGCCTTTGCCGCTCCCGTGGTGGTGGGGATTATGTTGACCGCTGCGGCTCTGGCTCTTCTTAGGTCTTTGTGGGGAAGGTCGAGTAGTCTCTGGTCGTTGGTGTAGGCGTGAACGGTTACCATGTATCCCTTTTCCACACCGAAGGCGTCCTTCAAAACCTTAACGGTTGGTGCGAGGCAGTTTGTGGTGCAGGAAGCGTTGGATATTACGGAGTGTTCTCTGGGGTCGTAGCTATCTTCGTTCACTCCGAGGACTATGGTTATGTCGGGGTTTTTGGCGGGTGCGGAGATTACCACCTTTTTGGCTCCACCTTTGAGGTGGAGAGATGCCTTTTCCCTGTCTCTGAACACTCCGGTGGATTCGATTACTACGTCAACTCCGAGTTCTCCCCAGGGTATCTGAGAGGGGTCTTTCTGGGCAAAGACCTTTATCTCTCTGTCTTCCACTACGAGGGCGTCTTCTTTGGCTTCCACCTTTCCGGGATATATTCCGTGAACCGAGTCGTATTTGAGCAGGTGTGCGAGGTGCTGGCTGTCCGTCAGGTCGTTGATGGCTACTATCTCTATGTCTTCGTGCCCCCTGCAAGCTCTGAAGAAGCTCCTTCCTATCCTTCCGAAACCGTTTATACCTATCCTTATACTCATGGCGGTAATTAATTATAAGCTACCGCAGGGCGGTAGGGTCTTAGCTGTGCTCCCCACCTATCTCGAAGTCTTCGGGTCTTATGTTTTCGAGCCACTCCCTGAGCTTTTTCTTCTCGTCGTCCTCCTCCGGTTCGGGAACTCGGGACTTTTCGAGGACCTCCTCCGCAACGAATATGGGTGCTCCAAATCTGAGGGCTATGTTTATGGCGTCGCTGGGTCTTGAGTCTATTATGAGGGTGTTGTTTCCCTGGACTATGTGTATTTCCGCATAGTAGGTGCTGTCTTTTAGGTCGTTTATTACTATCCTCTCCACGGTCCCTCCCATCTCGGTTATCACGGTTTTCAAAAGTTCGTAGGTCATGGGTCTGGGTGGTTCCACATCTTGAAGTTTCATGGCTATACCGTTTGCTTCAAAGGCTCCTATCCATATGGGAAGTATAGTCTCTTCGTCTTCCTTAGCTTTCAGAACCACTATGGGCATCTGGGATACGGGGTCTAAGGTTACTCCGTGAACGGTCATCTCTATCATCTCACCACCTCCAGAAGCTCACACTCCAAGTTGAAGGGTGTTGCCTTTTGGACCTTCACCTTAACGATTTTTCCGAGAAGGCTCGGGTCTGCGGTGAAGGTTGCCCAACGGTTTGTGGTAGTTCTTCCCACCGCTTTGCGGTCCTCCTTTATTTCCTCTACGAGGACTTCCTGAACGGTTCCTTCGTATCTCTTTGCGAGCTTGCTCATTATGGCTTTCTGAAGCTCGAGGAGTCTGCTCATGCGCTGGGTCTTTACCTCGTCGGGGACTTGTCCTTCCATATTTTCCGCAGGGGTTCCGGGTCTTGGAGAGAACTTGAAGGAGAATATCTGCTCGAACTCAACCTGCCGAACCACATCGAGGGTGTGCTCAAAGTCCTCCTCCGTTTCGGTGGGAAAACCGACTATTATGTCGGTGGAGAGGGCTATGTCGGGGACGGTTTCCTTGAGCTTGCTTATGCGTTCGAGGTAAAACTCCTTCGTGTATTTGCGGTCCATAAGCTCGAGTATCCTGTTGGAACCTGCTTGGAACGGTAGGTGCAAAGCGTTGCAAACTTGGGGAATGTCAGCCATAGCTTCGATTATGTCGTCGGTTAGGTCTATGGGGTGTCCCGTGGTGAACCTTATCCTCTCCACACCTTCAATCTTGGAAACCTCGTAAAGAAGCTCGGAGAAAGGAATAGGTTTCTCTAAGTCCTTCCCCCAGGCGGTAACGTTCTGTCCGAGAAGGTGGACTTCCCTAACACCGTCGTCCACGAGTTTTCTCACCTCGTCGAGTATGCTCTCTAAGGAGCGGGACCGCTCCTTTCCTCTCGTTCTGGGAACCACGCAGTAGGTGCAGTTCTTGTCGCATCCCTTTATTATGGTTACGTAGGCGCAGAAGGGATTGTCCCTCTCTACGGGGAAGTCCCATACCTTGTCTTCGTCTTCGGGGGGTGCGTCGAGGATAGCCACTGCCTTGTATCCTGCCTGAGCCTGATTTATAAGCTCGGGGAGCTGATGCATGTTAAAGGATGAGAACATTATGTCTATGGCGGGTGCCTTCTGGACGAGTTCCCATCCTGCCCTCTGAGCCAAACAGCCTGAAACCGCTATTAGAGCGTTGGGGTTCTTCTCCTTTATCTTCTTATACTCCCCTATGTGGGAGAGCACCTTTTGGTCGGGCTTTTCCCTTATGGTGCAGGTGTTCAGAAGAATGAGGTCTGCCTCTTCCCACCGGTCCGTAGGCTCGTATCCGAGAGTGCGCAGAATTCCCCGTATTCTCTCCGAGTCGTTAAAGTTCATCTGGCAACCGAAGGTCTTTATAAAGAACTTTTTTCCCATAGTAATAATTTTGGTGTTTGTCAAAAACTTAGGCAAGTTTAATTTCTGCTAAAGTATTCAGGGGGGGAAATTCATGAGGGTTCTGGTAACAGGTGGAGCTGGATACATAGGTTCACATACGGTAAAGCTTTTGGGAGAGCAGGGATACGAGGTTTTGACCTACGACAACCTTTCCACCGGGCACGATTGGGCTGTCCTCTACGGAGACCTCGTTGTGGGAGACCTTGCGGACAAGGAACTCTTGAGAAAGGTATTTTCCGAGTTCAAGCCCGATGCGGTGGTGCACTTTGCCGCTTACATAGTAGTTCCCGAAAGTGTGAGAGAGCCTCTTAAGTATTACAGGAACAATGTGGTCAATACAATAAACCTGCTTGAGGTTGTGGAAGAGTTCGGTGTCGATAAGTTCATATTCTCCTCTTCCGCTGCCGTTTACGGAATTCCCGACGAGGTGCCGGTTAGCGAAGAGGCTCCCCTCAGACCCATAAACCCCTACGGGGAGACAAAGGCTACCGTGGAGAGGATACTCAGAGACATAAAAAACTCCGGAAAGGGAATGAGGTTTGTGTCTTTACGCTACTTCAACGTGGCAGGGGCTGACCCGGAAGGCAAGATAGGTTTTGCGTATCCCAACCCGACTCATCTGATAATAAGAGCGGTCAAGACCGCAAAGGGTGAATACGACAGGTTAGAGATATACGGCACGGATTATCCCACACCGGACGGAACATGCATAAGGGATTACATACATGTGGTTGACCTCTCCCAGGCTCACATAGACGCTCTGAGGTATTTGCAAGAGGGTGGAGAGAGCGATGTTTTTAACTGCGGGTATGGGCACGGGTATTCGGTTAAGGAAGTGGTGGAAGCGGTAAAGCGTGTAACGGGCGTGGACTTTGAAGTCGTAGAAGCTCCCCGCAGGGAAGGGGACCCTCCCGCTCTCGTTGCGGACAACAAGAAGATAAAAAGGGTTCTGCGATGGGAACCTAAGTTCGACGACCTGGACTTCATAATAAAAACCGCTTGGGAGTGGGAGCTTAAGTTTTCCGCTCAGAACCAGCGGTTGTAGCCGAGGTTTAGTCTTATTATGGTTTCCTGCACACCTCCCATGTTTTGACCGAATGAACCTTCCAGATAGAGGTTGTCCTTGTCGAGAACCTGTCCACCCACTCCCCCGGAGAGGTCTATTAGGGACCCGTAGCGGGTATTGTATCCGAGGTCTATGTTCATGAAAGGTCTCCATACCCGTGTGTAGGAGTCCCTGTTGTCGTATCCGAAGTAAAATCCTACCCCTACGCTCGTATAGGACTCGGGCACGAGCCTGTATCCCGGTCCGGGTAGTATCTCCCTAACATTACCCTCCTTGCCGGTAGAGGAGAAATTTCCTGACTGAAGGTAAACCTTAAAGCTGTAATCGGGATACGATACCCTCAGCTTGTGGTTCCAGCTTGCTGTCAGGAGCAGTCCTTCACCTAACTTTGTCCTGTTTTGGGAGTAGAAGAAGCTCTTTTCCCCTTCGAAGAGGAGGAAGTTTCTGTTGGTCAGGTTGTGCACCGTGGTGAGCCTGAAGAAGTCCTTAACACCCCCTAAATACAGGTATAGGGTTTCCTCTGCCTCGGAGTTGTATCCAAACTCAATCTTGAAGCTCGTTCTCTTCAGCTCAAAGAGGTCGTATGAGAGGTGGGAGTATAGAACCGGATTTAGCCTGTTGAAGACACCCAGGTCGAACCTCAATCGGGAGTTCTGAAACTCCTTTTCAAGAAACGTTCCTACCTTGTAACCTGCGGGTGTCTTCTTGAGAACATCGGACTCCTTTGATAGGGGACCCATGAGGCTGAGCCGGAAACCGAGACCTAAACCGTCGTAGAGGTTCTTTATCAGGAGTTCCGAGTCTGTCCTGAGTTCCGAGTATCCCTTACGGGATAGGTAGCTCGTTTTTGCAGAAAATCTGTCCTCCGTTTCCACCACCAGGTCTCTCTTTTGCTTGTATAGCAGGTAATCTTCGGGGTTTTCCTCCAAACCCAAGTATGCGAACCAGAGGGCTTTTTTGAAGTTCTTTGTCCTTCTGAGAGCTTCGACCCTGTCTCTTGTGGGCAGGATAAAGTCCTCCTCTTGGAGTATGTCCTCCATGGCGGTTCTGTCGTCGAGGTGCAGGTATAGGTTTAGTTTCATCCAGGGGCGCAGTTTGAACCTCTCAAACCTTGCTAACCTGACTATCCTATCGTATCGGTTCTCCTTAAATAGGAAGGAAAGGTATATGTCTCTCCAGACTTCCTGCGGAAGTATGTCTTTAGCTTCTTGAAGGAGTTTCTCGAACCTGCCCGCTTTGGTAAAGTCCATAGCTATGTAGAGGAAATCTCTCAGAAACTCCGGCTCTCCGAAAAGGGAAGGGTCTTCCTCAATCTTTTTCTTCATACGCTTGTATTCTTTAAATTTCAGATTTCTCGATTCCTCCTCTTTCCCCAAGAGGTATAGGATGTCCGCTTTGAGAATGTTGTTTTCTATTTTCGCTTCTTTGTAAAGCTCGTAGGCTTCCTTGCCTTTCTGGAGAAATAGGTATGCGTATATGAAGGGAAGAGGTATTCTTCTTCGGAAGTTTTTGTATTTGCGGATAACCTTTTTGAGTCTTCTGTGGTTTTTGTGATCCATGAGGAGGTAGATGTATTGGGACAGGAGAGTGTCGGAGGGCTTTTTTCGAAGGATTTTTTCTACCGTAGAGAAGGCTCTGTCTTTATAACCTCTCTTGAGGAGAGCTTCCGCATAGTATATGAGCAGGTATTCCCTTTCCTTCAAATTCGGTGCGCTTTCCACGAGGCGAATTACCGTATCCCAATCTTCCTTTCCGTAAGCTATTAGGACAGCCTTCTCTAAGAAGGGAAGCAGGTTAAATTTCTCCCACGCTTCAAGGGCGAGTTTTAAGGCTCCGTCGGGGTTCTCCACTTCGATAAGGTCTATGGCTCGATAGTAATCTCCGGGTCTTCCTCTGCCCGACCTTATGAGCTTTAAAGAGGCTACCTTTGCGGTATCGTAGTCTGAGAGCATCCAGCTGAGGTCCGAGAGGGTGGACCAGAAGTCCTCCTCTTCGGAGGGAACTTCGTTCATGTGCTCTTTCATGGCTTTAAGAGCTTCCGTAAACCTCCTCTGGGAGTAAAGGACGTTTGCCTTGAGCAGGACTTCCTGCGGGGATAGACCGAACCTGTCTTCTATTTTTTGCAAGGTTTCGAGGGCTTCCTCCTTTCTGCCGAGGGCAAAGAGTATTTGGGCTAAGGAGAATAGGGACTTCCTATCCCCTCTGCTTCTTAGGAAGTTTATAAGTCCTTCTACATCACCGGTTCCGAGGTATATGGCTTCCCTTTCTTCCGGCGGTAGGTCGAGCTTATCCATAAGTTTCTTTGCTATGTCGTATCTTCCGAAGGCTACAGCTAAGGAGTAAGCTTGCTGGAGAAGTTCTCTCTTGCCAGAAAGCTCGTAAGCTTTGAGGGTAGGTTCGAGAGCCATTGAGGAATTTCCCGTCCAGAGCAAGAGCTTGGCGTAGGTTTCCCACCAGTAGGGGTCCCGGGGATACATCTGAGTTCCTCGCTTTGCCAGTTCGAGAACTTTGTCAAGTTTCCCCGCGCCTATGAGAGAGGAGAGGATCAACTTGAGAACTTCCCCGTCCCCTTGAAACTGAGTTGGACCTATAACTACCCGTTCGGGTTTGTAGGCACACCTTCTCAGGAAGGCGTCGGGAAAGGGTTTTTCTTCTCTGAGTTTGCGGTAAACCTCCTTTGCTTCTTCTAAAGAGGAAAAGTATCCTACCCGAAGGGTGTATAAACCTTCTATAAGCTCTACCCGAGGGTCGGGCATGTCTTGCACCTTCTCAAAGAGCTTGTCCATTCCCTCTAACTTTTTGGAACTTGCCAGCTGAACGCAGTAATAGACCTCCTGTGCAAACACCGTAGGTGCTATCGCAAGCAGTAGGCTAATTATCCTTCCCATTCACCACCCCCATGGCTTTTGCTATTTTTTCCGCTACCTCCCCCGCAAATTCGGGGTCTCCGGTAGCAAGTGCGGACCTGAGCAGGAACTTGGTAAATCCTTTATCACCGACGAAGTCGGTAGCGTATTTATCTATCAGATACTTGGCAAACTGATAATCTTTTCTCCCGAGGGCATACTCGATTGAAAGCTTTATGAGTTCCTTCTTCAGCGTCGGGTCTTTTGTGCTTTCCACGAGCCTGATGAGCGTAGGTCTGGGGTTTTGACCCGACTTTACCGTTAACCAGATGAGGTCCCGGGCATACTCCCGAATTTGGGAGGGGTTCCTCTCCAAGAATAGGGTCAGATACTTCTTGGCTTTTTCGTAATCCTTAAGAGCTACCGCAGACCTGAATAGGGTCAAGAGTATGTAGCTGTCTTTGTTCTCGATGCTTTCCCCTATCCTGAGCGCTTCCTGATACTTTCCGAGGGAGAAGGCTTTTCTCAGGGCTTCCTCCTTCCACTTGGGGTCTTGGGTCAGGTTTGCAAGTTTCAGAGCGGTTTCTAAGGCAACTTCCTGCAAGTCCATGGAGATGCTCTCTTCGTAAATCCAGCTTAGTGTTCTTTGGTCGTTCGTTTTGAGCATTATGGCTCTTAGGGTTCTGCCAAGGTCTCCGTGTATTCTGTCCCTCTCCTGCGGGTCTTGGGTGGAGAAGAACCTTCTCTTGAGTATCCTGTATTTAACCTTTAGGGCTTTGTCTTCCGTGTTGGGATAAGCCTTCAGGCTTTCTATGACCTCGAGGGCTTTCTCTTCCATTCCTAAATCCGCATACCCGTTGGCGAGGGCTTCCAAGAGCTGGGGCGATGTGTGTATGGTGGTAAGAGCTTCCAGATACTTTACGTAAAGTCTGAGGTTGGTTTTCTCTCCCTTGCTCAGCAGGTCCTTTAGGTTCCAGCCGGGAAATATGAAGACCATTATCAGGAAAAAGAGGGCAATAAAGGCTATAAGGTCTCTCGTGGGAAAAGCGTCAATCAGGGCAAGTCGCTTCGATTTCAACTTCCTTTCCTCCTCTGAAGGTGTGTATGCCGGGTTCATACTCTATTCCGTTGACCTTTACTTCACATGCTCCCGTGTCGAACTCAACCTCCGCAGGCAGGTGAGACAAGAGCCTGAGATTTATGCGTCCTCCGACTTTCTCGTAATGAACTACCTTCCCGTTCGAGCTTATTAGGTTGAACCATCGGGGCGGTCGTGGGGTTAGCTTGAGATAACTGTTTCCTGAACCGTCCAGGTGTATGTATATGAGGTTTCCCTCCTCCTTGAAGCCGACTATGCCCCTGCTTTCTTTAAGGTCCGGGTATCCTCTATTCTTCTCTACCCGAAGGGTCCTTAAAAATCCCGAATTCCTTATTAAAAATCCGTTTTCCTTTCTGATGATGGCGGTTCCCCTGAAGTCCAGCACCTTGCCCGCATACTCGGACAGGAACATTGGGTTGATTTCCCATTTTAGAACGGTGCTATAGACTTTCTTGAGGGCGTTCAGAGAGGCGAGCTTTTGTCCGGAATAAAAGTGGTAGTATATGGACACGGGCTTTAGCCTTCTGGGTTCCCCCGTGAGCTTGAAGGTTTGGAGAACATTTATGTATCCCCAGTAGGGTCCGGTCCATTCGTTGGTGTATATGTTCTCGTTCTGAACGGGTGCATAGACCTGAAAGTAGGGTCCGTAGTTAACACCCATGGGTGAGATTCTCGTGAGGAAGGGGTCGGTTTCGGTTATGGTGGTGTCTCCACCGTTTACGTTGAATATTCCGAGCCTATAGGTGAGCTTCAGGTGTTCCCCGTTGGGGTCGCAGTATCCGGTCCACAGAAATACCTTTACCCTTTTGTCCGCTTCCCTCGCAAGGTCGTTTATGTATTGAACGGAGCCGAGTATCTCCCTCTCAAAGTCGAGGGTGTATCCGGGAACTTTGAGGTTGTATCCGTATTTTAGCTTTTTTTCGGACATGTGCTCGGGTTGCCAGGTAAAGGGGTGGGAGAAGGAGTGGGAAGCTACCTCCACGTTGGGAAGCGAGAATATGCTCTTTGCTATTTCCTCGAGCTTTGCGGACTTTTCGGGATATAGACCGTAAGGTGCCACTTCCGCTTCCACTACGGAAACGGTGTGGGGTATCGGGAACTCCTTTATTATTTCGTCCCTTATTACCTCACCGGTGGTTCTGTTGGGGTCAAACTCTGCATCTCCGAAGAAAGCGTCCCCGTCTATGTGGGCGGTCAGTATTCTCCTCCCGTTCTCGGTGGTGGTATCGGGTATGGGAAAGAAATCTGACTTGAAAACTTCCTTGAGAACCTCGAATGGGTCATAGACCCAAAGCTCGGCGGTCGTCAGGAGCGTCCCGCTTATCGCATAACCTCCCCAATCGGTGAGGGCGAAGGGAACGTGCTTTTGTCCTGCGGAATTTTTTGCAACGACTACGGGCTTTCCTTCCTTAACTTCTACGAGCCTTCGGGTGTAGGAAACCTTCAAAGGAGCTTCGAACCCCCACCCCTCTCTTGCACGCACTACTCGAAGGACTTTGTCCTCCCTTGCCTTGTTTTCTTTAAACCTGAGTCCGAAAAACCGCTCTGCGGTCCTTTCCTCGTAAAAGGGAAAGTCTTCCAAAAAGAAAAGTTTTAGTTCCAGTTCTTTTGCCTTCACGAGCCATCTATCCAGCTCCGGAGTTCTGTTGGATATGAACATGGAAGCCACTCCCACGTATCCGGACCACGGTGATAGCTCGGGTAGCTCTTCGTTCACGTCGTAAAGCTCCGGAACAAAACCCAGATACTCCAAGGGCATTTGAAGAACCCTGTGAGTGTCCGCTTCCTGTCTTTTGGGCAGTATTCGGGAGTCGTAGAGCAGGATTACCTTTCTCGGTATGGGAGTGCAAGGGGAAAGTCCGGGTAGGGATAGCTCTTTGTCCGCTATGTAGGGTATAAAGCCGAGTTTCTTTATTCTGTGGGCTGTTTCCAAGGCGAGCTTGGGGTTTTCGGGTGGGACATAATCTATAACTATAACGGGCAAGCCGTATTTTTTTGCTTTTTCTGCGAGTTTGATAACTTCCTTTCTGGCTTCTCTTTCCACCTCCACGTATTCCCTCTTCTCGTTAAGTCCGCGGAAGAGACTTTCCACCACTACACCGTCCACAATTTGATGGACTTCTTCCAACAGCTCAAAGCCCCTGTTCAGGATTATCAGTTTGTCGGGATACTTCTCCTTCAGAGCCTTTATGAATTCCACGAGGGATTTTTTGAACTGAGGATACTCTTCTTCTTTAGCAACCAGCCTGTAGGAGTCGAGGGTGTCGAGAAGGAACCCATCAAATCCCCTTTCCGCTATACCTTTTGCTACGACCTCTATCAGAAACCTTCTGTATTCCTCCTTTCTTATGTCAGCTACGAGGGAGTTCCACATGGGGTTTTCCCCTATAGCAAACCTCTCTATCTCGCTTAGGTATTCTCTGTATCTTTCTATCTCCCCGACACTTATGTAGCCTATGAGCTTTGCCCTTCTTTTGAGATAGAACTTGTCTTTTATCTCTTGTATGTAAGGTGTGTCTCCGTCGAGGACAACCCAGTCGTAGGCGAGCAGTAAATCGTCGGCAACGGGTTTGTGATGATACAAAAACAGGGCACACTCGGGCGAGTTCTTCCCACCGAAGGCAAGTGCAAAGACGCTAAGAGCTAAGCATATAAGTCCTGTAATGTATCTCACCTGTAAACCTCCTGAGGAAGACCATACCCACGACCGTTGCGACAAGCAAAGAAACTACGTATCCGTATCCGTAAAAGAAGGGACCCAGAAGCTGTGAAACCGCACTAAGGATAAAGTTCCCGAATGCAAAGAGGAAGCTAATTATGAGAATTTCCCTCCTCCTGTCGAAGTAAGAAAGGAGTGCAAATACGACCATAAAAGCCAGTTGCAGGAGAGCACCTATGAGCAGGACATTGAAGAGAGGTATGTATAGTATGGGGATTTTCAGAAGTCTGAAAATGTGTTCTTCGAAGAAGAGTATTAGGACGGTAGCTATACCCTGAACCCTGAGCGTCTCGTAAAGAGTGGTTCTGACGCCTTCTATCATTTTATTCGCCAACCTGTATAGGTCTTCCAAATGACCCCACTCTCTTACCGCCCGGTAGTAATTGTCGTATTCCTGTGCAAACTCCACCTCAATCTTTAAGAAGAAGACCGCTATACCCGGCACGAGTGAGAGATAGGCAAGTATTACGGGAATGTCGTAAACCACCGAAGCTCTTATGTTTGCAAACACATTATCGCCCGTTATGGGACTAAACCAGAAAACTATCTTGTCCGCCCAAATTCCGAGATTGTAGAAAAAGCCCGACAGGGCAAGTGAGTAGTAAGACCTTCTCCTGCTTAAAAAGTCAAGCTCGAACAATCTATCCGACGGATAATCCCTGATTACCCTGTATATAAGCAGGAAGAGCAGGAGACACTGTCCCACATAGAAGGATACGAATGTCCATATAAGACCGTATTTGGAGCTAAATAGAAGAGATACACCTATCAGAATGTAGCTGACAGCAAAGGATACGAGTATGTGCTTGTAGCTCTTTAGTCCTGTCAGCAGAGCGTTGGTAGTCCACAGACCGCTCAGAACCGCAACCGTGAAGCTGAAGACCGCATGGTAGTAATAGGGCTGTCCCGCAAACAGATAAAGGGATAAAAGCAGAGCTACGAGAAAACCGAATAGCATGCTTAGGGACAGCGCACCGAAGTAGTTAGGCAAAACCCTGTCAACTTCCTTTTCAAAGAGTCTATCCGCTATGTATCTCGTAAACATAAGCTGGAGAGGACCGGATATTATGAGGCTGAGGGCTACCGTGTAGGTTATGTAAACCTGGTATATTATGGGGATGTCCGGGTCTTTGCTGAACTGCTGAGCTATTGCGGAAAACAGGAATATTGTGGAAACCGCTATCACCCAGTTGCCTGCACCTAAGAGAGCGGAATACCCCGTTGCTGCGAGCAGTCTGAGCAGGCTTTCCTTCCTTAAAATTCTCTTAAGCTCTATGGATACTCCCGCCAACTCCCGCCTCCATAAAGGTTTCGTAAACTTTGCGGTAATTCTGTATGAAACTGTCGAAGGAGTAGAACTTTTCCACCCTCTCTATTCCCGCAATCTGGTAGCTTCTCCACAGCTTCCCGTCCTTTAGCACCTTTTCATACGCACTTGCGAGGCTGTTTGGGTCTCCTACGGGGACTACCTCGCCCGCCTTGCCTATTCTTATGTCCTCTTCGTTCAGCCCGCCGTAAATCAGCTGTCTGCAAGAACCCACATCGGTCGTAACGCAGGGAACACCCGCTGCTAAGGACTCCAAAACCACTATGGGCATGCCTTCGCTTATCGATGTCAGGGTCGTAAGACCTACCTTCGAGAGGATGTCCTCCACCTTTCTGAAGCCGAGGAACTTTACCTTTTCCTCAAGTCCCAGGGTTTTGACCATCATCCTACACTCCTGGGCATACTCGGGGTCTTCGTCTTCCGGTCCCACAATCCAACCCTCTGCGGATGGAAGACGGTTCGTGAGGATTTTCATAGCCTTTATGAAGGTCTTTATGTCTTTTATCGGGGTTACCCTACCTATGAGGGCTATCACGGGTGGAACCTCTTCCGGTCTCTCACTTCTCAGGGGTGCATACCTTTCTATTTCAACGCCGTTCGGAATGACCTCCGTCTTGTGGGGTGGACACCCTAAGCTTATCTGTATCCTCCTCGCACCCTCGAACAGGGAGTAAACTCTATCTGCCATCAGGTAGCATACCTTACCTATGTTGACGAAGAAGTTAATCCAGAGCTTTCTCAGGTCGTCTATGTCGTATTTGTCAACCGCAAAACTTGGAACGGACTTTATCCACCGTGAGTTGAGTATGTCTATCTTTCTCTCCCGGGTGTATATGCCGTGTTCCGTTATGACGAAGGAAGTCCCGAAGGACTTTCTCATCAAGGACCCTAAAAATCCTGCATACCCCGTAGATGGGCTGTGTATCAGCCCTATGTCCCTTTCACGGATGCTCTCTATAGCCTTTACGAGAACCCACAGAGGAGAGAGAATGTTCTTCATGGTCCAGAAAAAGTCTATAAAGGGGACAGCTATATCCAGATCCATGTAAAGTTCTTCGAGCATCTCCCAGGTTTTTCTTCCGTATAGCATCTGAGAGAAGGAAACTTCCTCGGTGTAGAACCTCAGAGAGGACAGCTCTTCAGGTAGCTCTCCCTCTTCCCTGAAAAAAGCCTTCAGGAGACTGACCCTTTCACTACCCTCCGTAGGTTCCGCAGGAGGATATTCAAGTTCGGAAAAGAGGAAGAAGCTTTCCAGGTAAACGAGATTTCTGGGAAGCTCATACTTTATGTCTTCGTAATCGCTTTCCCTCGAACCTAAAAACAGAACCCCGAACCTTATGTCCGGCATACCCGTTATCAGCTGGTGTATCCAGGTGGATACCCCGCCCCTTATGTAGGGGTAAGTTCCCTCCGCTATGAACAGAACATCTATCCTCTCTCCCCGGTCTATCACCTTCATGCCCACACCCTCAGTATGGATGCGGTTCTCGGGTCCGGTGGGAGAATGTCTTTGAACCTATCCGAAAACTCAAAGAGTTTCTTAGAGTCTCTCTTAAGGAAGTAAACCTCCAGCAGGTAAGTGGCTACCCTCTCCTCGGGGAAGCCGAGTTCCATAGCTCTTATAAGGTGCTTTTCCGCTTCGTCTATCATGCGCTTTCTGAGAAAAACCCTACCCAGCAAGAAGTGAACTTTGGGAGACTCCCTTATTTGGAGAGCTTCGAAAGCGTGCTTCTGTGCCTCACTCAGGTAAAAGTCCTCCAGCTCCTTGTCGCTTACGCCCAAGTAAACGAACTCCCAGTATAGCTCCGCCAGAGAAACGTGAATGGAAAAAATATCCTCCTCGTCCTTAGCTTCCTTAAGGCTGTCCTTTAGAACCCCAACCCTCTCCATGAGGTCCTTTTCTAAGGAGGAGACTGTTGCAAAGGCTATCAACCTGACCTCGTCTTCCTCGGAGGAAATGGCTTCCTTCAGATACCTGACCGCAAGAGGGTGTAGCGTCCTGCTCATGTAGAGGACCATGTTGGGGTTTTTGACTTGTCCGAAAGCCTCCCCTGCCTTTCTACCTTCGAACTCCACCTCAGGCACTACCTCGTGGCTTACCACCTCGTATAGAGGTGTGAGGTCCACACCCCTGACCATCAAAGCAAAGTAAACCAGAAGACTTACGAAAAAACCCACCGGTCCCGAAAGCATTATCAGGAAGAAAAAGGCTTTTACCGCACCCCTTCTCGCACTCTTTCTGAGAAAGACTTTAAAAAGTATGGAGAGCAGGAAGGACGCTACCGCGTGAAGTAGAAAGTATATACCCAGCGTCAGCAGAGAGGGAAACCCTAAAAACAGCGCTAATCCCGTAAGCTCCGCACTTGAAGACAGGATTACATTCTTTGCGGTCATACCCCTATCCCCTCTAAGGTCTTTTCCACTGTGGGAGATTTAATTTCTCTTATTGCCACGAGTTCAGCATCTTTGAACTTGTTCAAAATCCTGTTGGCAAAGCTCTGAGCATTTACATAAGCGGTAAAAGGTAGCAGAAACACGACGAGGTTCCTGTCCCTCAAGAAGCAAACCATATCGAGACTCCTTGCCGTGTGCTCAAGCTCGTGCTCTATGTCCGGGGTGAGGTCTTTGAACCTGAAGACCACCAGACTGCTCTCGACTCCGACCTTTTTGTGCAGTTCATACATCTTGTAAAACTCTCTGACGAACTCGAAGGGACATTCCTGCCTCTCTCTGTCGTAAAACCGAGCCACTTTGCGGGAAAATACTATGTCCTCGAGCATGTAAAGGAGAAGTATGTGTATGTGAGCTAAGGTCTCTTCGTTCAGGTTTACGAAAATCATATCCTCTATCGTGAGGACGTAAGTTTCCTCTTCGAGGGATGCATAAACCACCGCAAGGTATTTGAAACCTCTACCGTTAAGGTGAATTCTCCTCAGAGCTTTGGGAGGTAAAAAGTAAGACTCCTGAGACTCTACCGCAAGTCGTAGAAGCTGGTCTTCCTCGTCGATTTTTTCTTCCGTTCCCCCTATACTCGCTACGAACTTAAACTCCCCGTCGGAGTATTTGTATATGGAAGCCCTGTATATTTGAAAACTTTGAGATAGGACATTCAGGAAGTATTTGACTATCATCTCCTCCCTTTGCTCTTTGAGCAGTTTTTCCCTTAGGTCAGCTATCATTCTCCGCAAGCTGTAAGGCTTGACTATATAGTTGAACTCAAGCTGGTCGTGGGAGAGCTTTAACATGAAGAGTTCTTTCCTCAACCTTGATATCTGCTCCTGAAGATACTCCTTTTCCAGCTCCGCAGACCTTATCCTCCTTGCCCAGTAATACCTGAACTCGGAAGCTATGAGAACCACCAAGAGGTTCCACAGCAGGGAAGTTATGGGTATGTCCTTATACAAAAGGAAGGAGGCAACCAGAAGTATCCCGAAGAAGGACAGCCCGCCTGCAAACCCGTAGTAAAGTGAAAACACCAAGGAGAGAAGCACGGTAGGTGAAAAGGGAGTTTTCATAAAGAGGGGGTCTTCGCTCTTGAAAATGTATCCCACCAGTATAAAGAGAACTGAGAAGAGAACTACTTCAAGCAGAACTATGTTGGGGAGGAGGGTTTTTATATTTCTCATTTCAGTCTAACAAGTCTCTTATGAGGTCCTGCGTTACTGTTCCCAGAGATTCGTGCGCCCAGCCCGATGCGGACAGGGAAGACCCCCTTATAACCCTACCCGTAGATGCGTCTATAAGAAACACCGATATACTGACCGCAGGCTCGCCGTCTATACCTGTTTTATACCTGAACTCGTTAACAGAACCTGTGATAATGTAATCCGCAGTTTGGGAAGCTTTGTTTAAAATCTCCCTTATCTTCTCTTTAGTGGGTTCTTCTTCTGAATATTCCCACACCCTATCCGCAACCTTATACCCTTTGGCTCTCAACACCCCCTCCAGTATGTGAGCGACCCTATAACCTGCCAGTGGTGTATCCGTGTAGTTTTCAAAGGGAATTACAGCGTAGGTTTTCCCCTCCGTTAGCTTGAATTCTCTTTTGTCCACAACCTTTGCACAGGATAAAAGCAAGAACAATATTGAAAAAGTCAGTATTCCGAGGCTTTTCTTACCCATTCCAACCCCCTTTTCCAAAAAAATATTTTTTAAAAATATAGCATAGAAAACCCTCACTTTTGCATAGATTGGTGTAAAAAGAGTGTTGCAACATGAAGAATATAAATCCTGTATAAGCACTTTAACTTACAGTGTGTATGATAACATTTACTTATGCCCTTTTACGAAACCATAGATGACATAACCGCAGATGCAGGCATAAGGGTAAGAGCCAAGAGCCTCGAAGAGCTAATATGCAAGGCACTTCTCGCAACCTTTAACGAGATAACGGACATAGAAAAGGTGGAGGGGAGAGAGGAATACACCATAGAGGTGGATAGCACCTTTCCCTTCCTGCTGGCGGACATAATAAACGAGGCGCTCGTCCTTCACGAGGGGAAGAACTTCGTGGCTTCCGGGTGTGAGGTATTGGAGCTGTCGGATAGCCACCTTAAGGTGAAGCTCACGGGTGAAAAATTTGACCCGAAAAGGCACCCCTCAAAACTCGTAATAAAGGCTGCAACTTACCACAGACTTAAGGTAGAAAAGGAAAACGGGGAGTATGTGGGAGAGGTGATATTTGATATATAATAACGAGCCATGGACATTCTCGAGATAATGGAAGTTCTACCTCACAGGTATCCGTTGCTACTCGTTGACAAAATTGTTGAGTATGAGGAGGGGAAGAGGATAGTTGGTATAAAGAATGTGAGCGTTAACGAACCCGTTTTTCAGGGACACTTTCCGGGGTTTCCCCTCTTTCCCGGCGTTTACATACTGGAAGCCATGGCACAGGTGGGCGGAATACTGATGATAAAGTCCCTCAACCTTGAGATAGGTAAGTATGCGGTTGTGTTTGCAGGTATAGATGATGCTCGTTTTAAGAGACCGGTCTTTCCCGGGGACCAGCTCGTTATGGAGCTTGAGGTAATTTCCCTCAAAAAGGCTCTTTCCAAGATGAGAGGTGTAGCCAAGGTGGACGGTCAGGTTGTCGCTCAGGCTACCCTGTATGCGGCTTCCCGCAAACTGGAAGAGGTAAAGAGGTAGTCTTACTTTTCATACCAAAGGTCTTCGGGTAGAGGTATGACCTTCTCACCTTTCTTGAACATCAGAAGGTATTCCCTTATGAACTTCTCTTTATAAAACTTTGGGTTTTGCTTTATGCGTGCGTGTATAGCTCTCAGCTCCAGATTTTTCCCCTTTTCCGACTCTATAAGCTCTTCCAGTCTGTGGGTTGCGGCTTTTAGCTGAATTACCCTTTTGAGGTTTAGCTCCGAAAAGAACAGGTTTGCGAGCGTGTTTACGACTGCTAAGAGGAGGAAGCCGTAGGCTAACCTCTTAATTACCAAGAAATCTTCCGAACTCCTTTTTCCCCCAGAACTCTGCATAACCGAGATGTTCTTCTATTCTAAGAAGCTCGTTATACTTTGCAATCCTGTCGGACCTCGAGGCGGACCCCGTCTTTATCTGTCCTGCGTTGGTTGCAACCGCAAGGTGAGCTATGAAGGTATCCTCCGACTCTCCCGACCTGTGGGATATTATTGGAGCGTAGCCGTTCTCTTTGGCGAGCATTATTGCGTCGAGAGTTTCCGAAAGCGTTCCTATCTGATTGAGCTTGACGAGTATGGAGTTTGCTACCCCTTCCTCTATACCCTTGGCGAGTATTTTGGGGTTAGTGGTGAAGAGGTCGTCCCCTACGAGCTGGACTTTGTCCCCTATGGCTTTTGTCAGGTTCTTCCACCCCTCCCAGTCGTTCTCCGAAAGCGGGTCCTCTATGGAGATTATGGGATACCTTTCTATGAGTTTTTCGTAAAAGGTTATCATCTCGTCGGAAGACATCTCCTTGCCTTCCAGTCTATACTTTCCGTTCTCGAAAAACTCGGAGGAGGCACAGTCTAAGGCGAGGAGTATGTCCTCACCGGCTTTGTAGCCGGTCTTTTCTATGGCTGTTATCAGAGTATCGAGGGCTTCCTCCGTTGAGCCGAGATTTGGAGCAAATCCTCCCTCATCACCCACGTTCGTGGAAAATCCCTTATCCTTCAGAACCTTTTTTAAGGTGTGGAAAACCTCGACTCCAGCCCTGAGAGCTTCCTTAAAGGAGTCTCCGCAAACGGGCACTATCATAAACTCCTGTATGTCGAGAGGGTTGTCCGCATGAGCACCACCGTTTATAACGTTCATAAGGGGAACGGGTAGTCTGACTCCGAACTTACCCCCGAGATACTCGAAGAGGGGAATATCGAGTTCCTGTGCACTTGCCCTGGCAACTGCCATGCTGACCGCAAGGATTGCGTTTGCACCCAGCCTGCTCTTGTTCTCGGTTCCGTCAAGCTCTATCAGGGTCAGGTCTATTTCTCTCTGATTGGTGGACTCCATTCCGACCAGTTTCTTGGCAATTTCACCGTTGATGTTGTCCACAGCCTTCAAGACACCTTTTCCGTGGAACCTTTTCGGGTCTCCGTCCCTAAGCTCTAAGGCTTCCCTTTCACCCGTTGAGGCACCGCTGGGAACGATAGCCCTCCCCGTTGCACCGCTTTCGAGAAGGACCTCAGCTTCTACCGTGGGATTTCCTCTCGAATCTAAAACCTCTCTTCCTCTGACCTCAACTATTGCGGACATGGTGAAATATTTTACCTATAATCTTGACTGTGAGCGGAAGCGTTAAGTTCTCCCTTGCCCTTATAGTTTTCATATTTTCCTGCGCTCTCTTTGCGGACTTTATAGCTCCCTACCCTTACGACCTCCAGAACCGACAAAAACCCTACCACCCTCCCACACGGATACACTTCTTCAAAGACGGAAAACTCACCTTCCCCTACATAAACCTCTACGAACTCAAAGACCCTCTCTTTAAGGTGTATGAGGAGCGGAAGGACGTTTCCTGCAGGTTAAAGTTCTTCTCCAAAACCGAGTTCGGTTTTAAGCTCCTTTCGGTGGAGAAACCCTGCAGGTTATACCTTCTCGGCGGGGATAAGCTGGGCAGGGACGTTTTTTCCCGTCTCCTTTACGGGGCGAGATACTCCCTCGGTGTGGGGATAATAGGCACAACCGTAACTTTCCTGATAGGTGCCGTAGTGGGTGGAATATCGGGATACTTCGGAGGCAAGGTCGATACTCTCACCATGAGACTGGTAGAAATTCTGATGTCAATTCCCACCTTTTACCTACTCCTGTCTCTGAGGGCTGTTTTTCCCTTAGAGATGACCAGCGGACAGATATTTTTGATGATAGTCTTCATACTGTCTCTCTTAGGTTGGGCAGGGCTTGCGAGGGTGGTGAGGGGCATGGTTCTGTCCATAAGGGAAAAGGAGTTTGTCCTTGCGGCAAAGACCTACGGTGCAGGAACCTTTAGAATTCTCAGAAAGCACATACTTCCCAATACCTACTACTACCTGATAGTCTCCGCAACCCTTTCCATACCCGCTTACATACTCGGTGAGGCAGCGCTTAGCCTCTTAGGTTTAGGAATTCAAGAACCCCAGCCGAGCTGGGGTAACATGCTCTCGGAAGTAAGAAACACCAATGTCCTTTCCTCCTTCCCGTGGATGCTCTCTCCGGGAATGGCTATCTTTCTTACCATACTTGCCTTTAACATCTTGGGGGACAATCTGGTGAAGAAGAAATGAAGGTAAAGGTAAAGAGGTCGGGAAGCGTATTCATAGGAGTTACCATACTGCTCGGCATAGCCGCAGCCAATACGGGGAACAATTTGCTATACATACTCGTGTCTTCCCTGCTGTCCCTCATGCTAACTTCGGGACTGGTTTCTCTCTTTAACATAAGGGGAATAAAAGTTCGTCTCATACCACCTCCCGAGGTTTATGCGGAAGAAAGAACACCTTTCAGGCTGGTTCTCTTTAAGGAAGGAAGGTTCCCCTCCTTTTTAATAAAGGTATCCTCTGAAGAGGGAGAGTGCCTTTTCCCGATGGTGGACTTGAAGGACAGGGAGTGTAGGCTCGATATGAAGTTTCCCCGGAGGGGTGAGGTAAAAAGCGTTAGGCTGGTTCTGAGTTCGGACTTTCCTCTCGGCATGTTCGTTAGAAGCCTCGAGCTGGAGATTGAGACCCACCTGATAGTTTTTCCCAAACCCATTCCTACAAAACTTCCTGCTCTGTCGGTAGAGGCAAAAAAGGAAGGTTCCTCCTCGAGGAGAGTAATATCCAAAGGATACGAAGAACTTAAGAACATAAAAACTTATTCCGGAGAACCTATGAAGCTCATTCACTGGAAACTCAGCGCAAAGGTTGGAGACCTGCTCGTTAAAGACATGGTAGGAGAAGATAGAGAACCTATTATTCTCTCTATGGAAATGGTTGAAGGTAGCAAGGAAGAGAAGATTTCAAAGCTTGCCTACTTAGTGATAAACCTGATAAAGGAAGGTCATGCGGTAGGTCTTAAGTTAGATGATAGGGAATTCCCCCCGCAGAGGGGGGAACACCAAAAGAGACTTCTTTTGAGGGAACTTGCCCTTTACTGACCGTTGAGAATAACGACGTTCTTCGCTCTCGGACCTTTTACGTCCTCTTCTATCTCGAACTCAACCCTCTGCCCCTGCTCGAGGGTCTTAAAGCCTTCCTTCTGAATGGCGGTGAAGTGGACGAAAACGTCCCCCTGATTGTCATCACGGGTTATAAACCCGTAACCTTTGTCCTTGCTGAACCACTTAACTGTGCCTGTGAAAGCCATGGAACAAAAACCTCCTACAAATTTCTGCGACCTGAAACACGAAAGGGTAAGGCGCCCTCCCCTCTCGGAGTTCCAAGTCCAGCCTTCAATATAGGTTTTGTCAGGAAATAAGTCAAGGACTTTCAGAAAAGACTATATTTATATGAACCATGAGAACGGTATTTGATAGAGAGCTTATAAAGAAATACGACCGTCCGGGTCCGAGATACACCAGCTATCCGCCCGCCACAGAGTTCGCGGAAGAGATAACATCGGAGGATTACAGAGAAAGACTCGTAAAGAGCAACGAGAGGAAAACCCCTCTATCCTTATACTTTCACATACCCTTCTGTGAGAGCGGTTGCTACTACTGCGGTTGCAACATAATAATTTCCCACCGTAAAGGTATAGAAAGACCTTACCTTGAGCGTGTTTATAAAGAGATGGACATGGTCTCCTCCTACCTGGACCGTTCCCGCAAGGTGTCTCAACTCCACTGGGGAGGAGGAACACCGAACTACCTGGAACCCGAAGAGATAGAGGAGTTCATGGGAGAGATAAAGAAGAGGTTTGACTTCTCTCCCGATGCGGAGGTGAGCATAGAGATAGACCCACGCTACGCTACCGACAAACAGCTTGAGGTAATAAGGGAAGTGGGTTTTAACCGCATAAGCATGGGACTCCAAGACTTAGATGAAAAGGTCCAAAGAGCTATAAACAGAATTCAGCCCTATTCCCTGATGAAGGAGACCATGGAGAAGCTCAGGGCTTTGGGTTTTCAGAGTATAAACATAGACCTCATATACGGACTCCCATACCAGACGAGGGATAGCTTTGCCAAAACCGTGGATAAGGTAATAGAGCTTAACCCCGACAGGATAGCGGTTTACAGCTTTGCCTATGTTCCCTGGGTGAAACCTATCCAGAAGCACATAAACCCGGATACTCTACCCTCTCCCGAGGAGAAGCTCTCCATACTGGAGATGGTCATAGATAAGTTTCAAGATGCGGGGTATGTGTATATAGGAATGGACCACTTTGCAAAACCCGAGGACGAGCTTGCGGTTGCCCAGAGAGAAGGCAAATTGTGGAGGAACTTTCAGGGATACACCACGAGGAAGGGTGTGGAGTTGGTAGGTTTTGGAGCCACCTCCATAGGAATGCTATACGACTCATACTTTCAAAACTATAAAACCCTCAGAGACTACAACCTTTCCATAGACGAGGGTAAGCTCCCCACATACAGAGGTTACATTCTCACGGAGGACGACTTCATAAGAAGGGAAGTGATAATGGACATAATGTGCAACCTGGGGGTAAAGTTCTCCCGCATAGAGGAGGAGTTCGGGATAAACTTCCGAGACTACTTTTCCCGGGAGCTTGAAGAGCTTAAAGAACTTGAGGAGGACGGGCTTATAAAGGTAAGTTCCGAAGGCATAGAGATACTCCCCGTGGGGAGACTCCTTATCAGGAACGTTGCTATGGTTTTTGACGCACACCTTAGAAACAAAAGGGAGCTTAGGTTTTCAAGAACCATATGATGGAAACGCTCTTAGAGGTAAGGGAGGTTTATAAGCTATACAAAGTCAGAAAAGGTTTTTTTCAAAAGGAAGACTTTTATGCCCTTCGGGGAGTGGCTTTTAAAATCTCGAAAGGGGAAGTGCTCGGTATAGTCGGTGAGTCGGGTTCGGGAAAGACCACCCTCGGCAAGCTCGTTCTCAGGCTGGAAAAACCAACAAGGGGTGAGATACTCTTCCAGGGCAGGGAAATATTCTCCATGGGGAAGGAATACACGAGAAAGGTATCCGTGGTTTTTCAGGACCCCAGAAGCTCTTTAAACCCTCGAATGAAGGTTGAGGAGATAGTGGAGGAGCCTCTTCTTGTTCACGGAGAAAGGGATAGGAAAAAAAGGGTCAGAGAAGCCATAGAGAGGGTTCAGCTTTCGGAAGAGTTTCTGAAGAGAAAACCCGACGACCTTTCGGGTGGTCAGAGGCAGAGGGTAGCTATTGCACGAGCCATAGTTTTAAAACCCCTTCTCGTGGTTGCGGACGAGCCTACCGCTTCCCTCGATGTATCCGTTCAGGCTCAAATCCTGGATTTGTTTAGAACCTTAAAGGAGGAAGGCATAGCCTTTATATTCATAACCCACGACATAAGGGTGGTGGAAAAACTTGCGGACCGTATAGGGGTGATATACGGTGGTATGCTTATGGAGATGGGTAATAAGGAAAAGGTCTTAAATTCTCCCCTTCACCCTTACACGAAGTTTTTACTCAGCAACGTTCCCGTTCGTCATCCCCGGGAGAGGAGGGAATATTCCTACGAAGAGTCGGAATACTCGATTCCCCAGAGAGGATGTCCCTTCGCTCCCCGCTGTCCAGAATTTATGGAAGAATGCTCTACCAAAGTCAGGAGGTTCGAGCTGAATGGAAGGGTCGTTAACTGCAACCTATACTGACCTTCTCGTTTTTGCCTTTCTGCTATTTATGTCCGGCTTCTTCGCTTCCTCGGAGGTGGTTTTTTTCAGCGTCAGCAAGCCACTCCTCATGAAGTATTCCAAAAGCAGGCTATACAAGCTCTTGATGAAACTCCTCTCCAAGCCCAAGGAGCTGATAATCTCCATACTCATAGGGAACGAAATAGTGAACGTCTTTATATCCTCCTACGGAGCCAAGCTCTTTACGGAAAGTTTTGGGAAGGAAGGTGCCTTCCTTTCCGCAGTAATCATGACCTTCCTGATATTCATATTCGGTGAGACCCTTCCCAAGAGCGTAGTTCTTCCCGTAACTGATAGGTTGTCTTTGCTATACGCTCCCGTTTTTTATGTGTTCCACATCCTCATAACCCCCGTCAGGTGGGTTCTCCTTCTGCCCGTTCAGGGACTTCTCAAGAAGCTGGGTATAGAGACAAAGGAGAAGGAGGAGTTCCAGCTCTCGGAAGACAGGTTGCTTGGCATACTTGAGATGGGTATAGAGGCTGGGGAGTTTTCCGAAGAGGAAAGGGAAATGGTGGAAAAGGTCTTCGAGATGGACGAGGTCCTCGTTAGGGAGATAATGACCCCCAGACCGGACATATTTGCCTTAAAAGAGGATGCAAAGGTGGGTGAGGTTATAGAGGACATAAAGAGACACGGACACAGCAGGATACCCATCTATAAGGAGAGGCTCGACGACATAAGCGGGGTGGTTCACGTAAAGGACCTACTACCTATAAACAGGAACAAGGACAGGAAACTGGTCGAGTTCAGGAGGGAGGTGCTCTTCGTTCCCGAGGTAATGAGTGTGGGAAGTCTCCTTCAGGAGCTTAAGAAAGCAAAAACTCAGATAGCGATAGTCGTAGATGAGCACGGAGCGGTTTCGGGACTGGTAACCATGTATGATGTTCTCCGGTGGCTCGTGGGTGAAGTCCCCGAGGAGTGGGAGGAGGAGAAGGACATAGAGAAGCTCTCCTACGATATGTTCAAGATAGATGGCTCTACCGACATAGAAGAGGTTGCAGAGTCCTTGGGATTTGAACTTCCCGAAGACTACGATTACGATACAGTCAGCGGTTTCGTTATGGCTAACCTCGAAAAAGTTCCCGAAAAGGGAGACGAGTTCGAATACGAAGGCTTCAAGTTCATAGTGGGAGACGTGGAGAAGAACAGGGTCAAAGAGGTGATAGTTAAGGTAATGAAGAGGGCAGAGGAAAAAACCTAAGTCTTTCCATACACTTAAGGAGTTGCTTCTAAGTTCGCTACACCCTTTCCATTTTCGTCCTTAAAAACCCGAAACTATCTCCGTATCATTTACAAACCATGAGCGGAGGGGTTAAGGATTTTGTTCACCTTCACCTGCACACCCAGTATTCCCTCTTAGACGGTGCCATAAAGATAGAGGACTTGGTCAGGAAAGCCAAAGAACACGGCTTTAGAGCAGTAGGTGTCTCGGACCACGGAAACCTGTTCGGTTCCTTTCACTTCTACAAGAGCCTAAAGTCGGAGGGTATAAAGCCCATAATAGGTATGGAAGCCTACTTCACCACCGGTTCACGCTTTGACCGCAGAACCAAAGGGAGCGAAGACAACATAACCGACAAGTATAACCACCACCTTATACTCATAGCCAAGAACGAAAGGGGATTAAAAAACCTCTTCAAGCTCTCCACCCTTGCCTACAAGGAAGGTTTTTACTACAAACCTCGTATAGATTACGAGCTGTTGGAAAAATACGGAGAGGGTCTAATAGCTCTGACCGCATGTCTGAAAGGTGTTCCCACCTATTACGCTTCCATAAACGAGACCGCAAAGGCTCAGGAGTGGGTAAAGAAATTTAAGGACATCTTCGGAGAGGACCTATACTTGGAGCTTCAGTCAAACGACTTGGAGGAGCAGGCAACCGCTAACAGAAACCTGATAGAGATAGCCAAAAAGTATAAGGTGAAGCTCATAGCTACCAACGACTCCCACTACCTTAACCCGGAAGACAGAGAAGCCCACACGGTTCTGATGGCTATACAGATGAAGAGAACCGTTCACGACATCACCAAGGGAGGTTTCAGGTGTGCCAACGACGGACTTCACTTTGCAAGTGCACAGGAGGTTTGGAAAAAGTTTGAGGGTAAATTCGACGGATGGGAGCAGGCTCTACTGAACACCCTCGAGGTTGCGGATAAGGTCGCTGACAGCTTTGAGTTTTTCGAAAACAGCTCCTACCTTCTACCCGAGTATCAAGTTCCACCGGGAGAGACCTTGGAGGAACACCTGCGACAGCTTGCCATAAGAGGTTTAAAGCAGAGGATTGCCAGAGGTCAGGCAAAGGACTCTAAGGAGTATTGGGAGAGGCTCGAATACGAGCTTGAAGTTATAAACCGTATGGGCTTTGCGGGATACTTCCTGATAGTTCAGGACTTTATAAACTGGGCAAAGAACAGGAGCATTCCCGTCGGTCCCGGAAGGGGTTCCGCAGCGGGTTCTCTCGTAGCATACGCTATAGGCATAACGGACGTTGACCCCATAAAACACGGTCTCCTCTTTGAGAGATTTCTAAACCCCGAAAGGGTCTCCATGCCGGACATAGATGTGGACTTCTGTCAGGACAACAGGGATAAGGTTATTGACTATGTTAAGGACAGATACGGCAGGGAGAACGTAGCCCAGATAATTACCTACAACGTCATGAAGGCAAAGCAGACCCTCAGAGACGTTGCCCGTGCCTTGGGATTACCCTACTCCACAGCGGATCAGCTCGCAAAGCTCATACCCCAGGGAGACGTTCAGGGAACTTGGCTCTCCTTGGAGGAGATGTATTCCACCCCTATGGAGGTCCTGAAAGAGCGCTACGGTGCCCACAGGGGAGACATAGAGGACAACGTAACCAAGTTCAGGAAGCTGTGCAGAGAAAACCCCGAGATAGATAAGCTCGTTAAGATAGCTCTGAAGCTGGAAGGTCTCACACGACACACTTCTCTCCACGCCGCAGGCGTCGTTATAGCTCCTAAACCTCTGAGTGAACTCGTTCCCCTCTTCTACGACCGGGACGGAGCGGTGGCGACCCAATACGACATGACCAAGCTGGAAGAACTCGGACTTCTGAAGATGGACTTCTTGGGTCTCAAGACCCTTACCGAGCTTAAGGCTATGCGGGACCTCGTGAGGGAACGACACGGGGTCGATGTGGACTTTCTTTCCCTTCCGATGGACGACGAAGAAGTATTTAAACTCCTTCAGGAGGGTAACACCACAGGTGTGTTCCAGCTCGAGAGCAGGGGAATGAAGGAACTTCTGAAACGGCTTAAGCCAGACACCTTTGACGACATAGTAGCTGTCCTTGCCCTATACAGACCGGGACCCCTCAAGAGCGGACTGGTGGACCGTTACATAAACCGCAAGCACGGTAAAGAACCCGTAGAGTATCCCTTCCCTGAGCTGGAGGAGGTCCTCAAAGAGACCTACGGCGTAATCGTTTATCAGGAGCAGGTTATGAAGATGTCCCAAATACTTGCGGGTTTTACACCCGGCGAAGCGGACACCCTCAGAAAGGCGATAGGGAAGAAGAAGAAAGACCTCATGGAGAAGATGAGGGAGAAATTCATAGAGGGGGCTGTCCAGAGGGGCTACCCGAAGGATAAAATAACCAAACTCTGGGAGGACATAGAGAAGTTTGCTTCATACTCCTTCAACAAGTCCCACTCGGTAGCTTACGGATACATATCTTACTGGACCGCTTACATGAAAGCTCACTATCCCGCGGAATTCTTTGCGGTCAAGCTCACTACCGAGAAGAACGACAACAAGTTCATAAACCTCATAAAAGACGCAAAGCTCATGGGCTTTGAGATACTTCCCCCTGACATAAACCGAAGCGATGTAGGCTTCAAAATAGAAGGGGACAGACACATAAGGTTCGGAATCGGACGCATAAAAGGTGTCGGCGAGGAAGCGGCAAAGGCTATAACCCAAGCAAGAAAAAACAGGGACTTCAGAGGGCTTGCGGACTTCGTAGCCCGTGTGGACGGCAGAAAGGTAAACAAAAAAGTGATAGAGTGCCTGGTAAAGGCGGGGTCCTTTGACTTCACGGGCATAAAGAGGGATGAGCTTTTACAGAAAGTATCCTCCGGAAAAGACACCACGAGCCTTGCCCAGAACTCCCTCTTCGGTTCCGCTCCTAAAAGGAAGAAGATGGACATAAACGACCTTCTTAGAATGGAAAAGGAGGTTATAGGTTTTTACATCTCCGGACACCCGATGGACAAGTATGAGAAGTTCCTCGCAGGCAAGTTCACCCCCATAGAAGAACTCGACAACTTCGAGCGAGGTTCGACAGTAACCTTAGCAGGCGTAGTATCTGGACTTCAAGTTAAGAAAACTAAAAATGGAACCTACATGGCTATCTTTAACCTAATAGACAAAAGCGGTATCGTGGAGGTGATAGCTTTTCCCGACACATACGAAGAGTTTAAGGAAAAACTCAAAGAGGATGCGGTTATATTGGTAAAAGGATACATAGACGAAGACCTTGAAACGGAAAGCACAAAAGTTATACTTCAGGAAGTCTTTCTGCCCGAAGAAGCCTCAAAAAACGGCAACGGATACATAACCCTTATACTCAGAGAAGGAGACGCAAACAACGGAAAACTGGAAAAACTTAAAGAACTTTTAGACCGCTTCTTGGACCAAGAAGGACTGCAATTAGTTTTAGAAGTCAGAAGCAAAGATTACAGAGCGGTTTTACAAACACCCCCCGACTACAGAATAAACCCCTCCGTTGAACTCATAGACGTGCTAACAAACCGCTTGAAAGTCAAAGTTTCCATGTGAAATTTCACCCGCAACCTATCTTTTGCAAACTATAATAAGACCCACAAGGAGGGTGGAATTATGAGAAAAGCTGTCGCCTTTTCCTTAGCCGGACTTATGAGTTTAGGTTTTTTAATGACCTCCTGCGGAGGTAAAAAGGAGGTAAAGACCGGCTTTGAGGGAGACCCCTGTCTGAAAGGTGCACCCAAGTGGGTTCTGAACCCGCAAGCCTCCGGAGTTAAAGTATCCGCAGTCGGTTCCGCAAGAATAGGTAAGGCAGGACTCCAGTTTGCACGCACAGAAGCCCTCTCCAACGCTCGAGACGAACTCGCACGTATGATAGAAATAAGAGTCAAGAACATGGTCAAAAACTTCATGCAGGTTACCGGGATAGGCGATAACGAAACCGTGGACCGTGTATCGGTCCAGGTGTCAAAACAGGTAGCCTATCAAACCATAAGAGGGTCGAGACAGCTCACCCTCTGGAAATCTCCCTGCAACGAGCTTTTCGTCTTAGTAGGCGTTGACCCTGACATGGTAAAGAGGTTCATTAAGTCCCAGGTGGAAACCAGCCTCAAAAACGAGCAGGCACTCTGGCAGCTTTACCAGGCTAAAAAAGCCTACGAAGAACTCGACAGAGAAATAGAAAAGGAATTTAAAGGGGGTTATTAATCATCCTCAAAGTCCACCTCCTCCTGCTCCTTTTGTTTCCTTTTCTCCTTTAAAATTGCCTGTATAAAGTTTCTGATAGAATTTCCGTTAAGTTATAAAAGGAGGTGAGATATGAAAAAGTCGCTCTTTGGTCTGGCACTTTTAGGGTCAACCGCACTTTCCTTTGGAATTCCCGGTTTACACGGTGAGGTCTCCGTAGGAGGTATTAGCCAGAATCCTTCGGGTTACATTCAGTATCCTGCTGACACGGGGACGAAGCTCGACGTTGAAAAGGACTTGGGACTTGATAGAGAAAACAGAGTCTTTGCAAGAGCAAAACTGGAAATACCCCTCGTCCCTAACCTATACCTCCAATACATACCCGTAAAGTTCGAAGGTAGAACAAACAGAACCTTCACCTACGGTGGGACGACCTTTACGGGAGACGTGAAAACTACCGTCAAATATGACCGCTACGACATAGGTCTGTATTACAACCTTATATTAGCTACCTTTGCAACCAACGGACTTTTAGACCCTGAAATTGGCATAAACGTTAGAGTAATAGACTTTAAAGGCAAGATAACCGAGTTAAACACCAACAGAACAGAATCTAAATCAATGACCGTTCCCATACCAATGGCTTACTTCGGCTTGGGAATAAACCTACCTTCTATCCAACTCGTAGGTGAGCTGAGAGGAATAGCTTACTCGGGACACAAGTATTACGACATGGTAGGAGAAGTGAGGGTAAAACCCATATCGATTTCCGCTTTTACTTCCCTTTTCATAGGCTTGGGATACAGATACGAGGAGCTAAAGCTGGACGACCTGAAGGACGTAAATGCTAAGTTAAAGGTCAAAGGACCCTTCATACACGCAGGAATATCCTTTTAAAGGAGCCTTTCGCAGAACTTCCTGAAGTTTTTGAGGAGCCGGAGTCCTTTGCTCTGGCTCTTCTCCGGGTGGAACTGGACAGCCCAGAGGTTTTCTTTCTGAACGGCGGACACAAAGTGTATGTCGTAGTCCGTGGTGGAAGCTATAACCCCTTCATCTTCCGGAACCACATGGTAGGAGTGGACGAAGTAAAAGAAGTCCCCCTCTTCTATACCCGAGAATATGCCCTCTCTCTGCCTTATCCAAACCTGGTTCCAACCTATGTGGGGGATTTTCACCTTCGGAGGGAGCAGAACCACCTCTCCTTTCAAAACACCCAATCCCTTACTCTCCCCGTGCTCGTAGCTCTTTTCAAACAGAAGCTGAAGTCCTAAGCATATTCCCAGAAAGGGTTTCCCCCTCTCTATGTGAGAAAGAAGCGGTTTTATCAGTCTTAGTTCTTTTAAGTTTTCCATAGCCTTTTTAAAGGCTCCCTGACCGGGAAAGACGAGTGCGTCGGAACTCTTTATGTAATCCACATCTGAAGTTATCCTAACTTCCTCAAATCCCACCGCTTCAAGGGCTTTTGCAACGCTCCGAAGGTTTCCCATTCCGTAATCTACTACCGCAATCCTCATATACCTACTCCGAGTGAGGCGAACCAGCTGAGTTTGTCCAGAACCAGCATCACACCGAGGGATATCAGAAGAAGTCCTCCGATGAACTCCACCACCCCGAAGAACCTACCGAATTTCTTGACGAAGTTCAAAAACACCGAAAAGAGAAGACCCGCTACGAGGAAGGGAATTCCCATACCGAAGGAGAAGAGGAGAAGCATAACCGCTCCTTCCCTGACCGTTTCCTGCTGGGAAGCCAAAAACAGTATGGAACCCAAGATGGGACCTATGCAGGGCGTCCACCCGAAGGCAAAAACCACCCCTATTAGGAAAGCTCCTATGTATGAAGCCTTAGCTTTTGCTTCCGTTTTGAGCTGGCGGTATAGGTATTCGTGGACACCGAATAGATACAGTCCCAAGACTACCGCTAAGGCACCTGTGAGGTTGAAGAAAACATCCCTGCTTATGACATTAAATAGGTATAGAGCTGTCAGGAAAGCCTGAACACCCAAAAGCTCCTTCAGGAAGTTAGGTCTCAGGAAGGCTCCCGCAAAGTGAAGTCCGAAGAATATTACCAGACCTCCACCTACCTTAGCTATTTCCGTCTGGTAGGTTCTGAGAAACTGACCGATAAAGGAAGCTCCTGCACCCAGCAGGGTAAAAACTATGGAGAACCCTATAACGAAGAAGAGGGTGGCAAAGAATATCTTGGCGTTGAAGAGCTTTTTCTCCCTCTGGACTTCCTCTATGCCTACACCCGATATGTAGGAGAGGTATGCGGGTATTATGGGAAGAACGCAAGGAGACAGAAAGGCGAGCAAACCCGCTACAAAAGCTCCTAAGAAGGTTACCTCGAACATCGCTTTTAATTATAAGCCTTCAGTCTATCCTAACTATAGCGAAGGACAGGTCTTCCTTCGGGTTTGCACTGCGGTATCTTTCCAAAATCCTGTTGGCGCTCCTTTCTATGTCCTCGTCTATAAGTTCCGCAAGCTCCTTGTCTGAGAAGACCTCCACCACCCCGTCCGATATAACCAGAAAGAGGTCTCCCTTTAGAGTTTCCCCTTCTCTTAGCACCACCTGTGGGTTCCACTCTATCCCGAGAGCCTGAACGTATTTTTTCCCTCCTTTGTAGGAAATCTGGTCCTCGGTAAGGAGCTTAAACTTTCCGTCCCTCAAAAGGTATATGCGGGAGTCTCCTACGTGTCCCACCATAAACCTGCCGTCCAAGAAGGAGAGGACGCTCAGGGTCGTTCCTGCCATGTGTCTGTCCCCGAGGCGGTCTATTTCCTCCATTATCTTGCGGTTGGCTCTCTTGAAGAAGGTTTCCAAATCCTCCAAGGAGGTGAAGGGTCTGTATTTGTCCACCAGCTCTATGGCTTTCTGAGCGGCGACCTTACCCCCCACCCCTATACCCATTCCGTCCGCAACCGCAAAGGTATCCTCCGAGCAGTAGAGCCTGTCCGCAAAGGTTTCCCTGTCGTGGTAGAACTCTCCCGTCGCACACTTCACACAAGTCCCTCCGAAGTGAGGTATTCCTTAAGCTCCTGAGCCGTCCTGAAACGCTTGGTGTAGTCCTTCTCAAGCATCTTCTCTATAAGTTTTTTTACCTTTGAAGAGACCCCCGAAGGGGGTGTGTATAAACCTTCTTTATTTCTCTTGAGCTTTTCTTTTCTGTCCTCCGAGTGGAAGGGGTCCTGCTGGAAGAGGGTAAAGTAGAAGAGGCACCCCAAGGAGAATATGTCGCTACTTCTGTGTATCTCTCCCCTGAACACCTCGGGGGCTATGTATCCGAGGGTTCCCTTAACGTCTAAAACCGAAACGGACCCCCTTATTTTGAGAAGTCCGAAGTCTCCGAGTTTCCAGACTATGCTCTTTAGAACCTTCTTTCCGAAAACGTTTTCGGGTTTTATGTCGCTGTGGATGTAGCCTCTGCTGTGCAAAAAGGCGAGACCGTTGGTTACGTTCCAAAGAACCTTTAGGGCTTCCTTCTCGGACAGTCCTCCTTTGGAGAGGACATACTCCTTGAGGTCTCCCACGTCCATAAGCTCGTAGAGGACGTATAGCTCTCCCTTGTCCTTTTTGTATAGGTAGCTCTGGAGAGATATTATGTTGGGGTGGTTCAGGAGTATGAGTGTCTGGGCTTCTTTCCAGAGATGCTCCACCGCATAGGGGTTGGAAGCCACCTTCAGAGCGAGTATCTTCCCCCTATACCTTCCCTTTATGCCTTTGACTTTATAAACTACTCCGAAGTCCCCCCTGCCTATTATGTCGAGCACTTCGTAATAACCTAATATGGTGTCTCCCTTCTTGAAGGTGGGCGTCGTCGGCTCCATGGAGTTTAATAATTTAGTTCACTATCGGCAGGTTGTATTTTCTCAGGACTTCCCTGAGCTTTTGTTCGTTCTCGGGTTTGAGTTCGCACATGGGAAGCCTGAACTCCTTCTCACACATTCCGAGCATCCAGCAGGCGGTCTTTACAGGTATGGGGTTGGTCTCTATGAACAGAACCTTGAAGAGGTCGTGCAGGTGGTAATGAAGCTCCCTCGCTTTGTCGAACTTTCCTTGCTTGGCGAACTCCGTAAGGGCTTTTATCTCTCTGGGGACTATGTTGTTGGCAACCGAAACGACCCCCTTAGCTCCCAAAGCCATCATGGGTAAGGTGAGGCTGTCGTCCCCCGAGAGTATGGAGAAGTTGTCCCCGAGTCTCTTGTGAAGTTCCGAAATCCTGTCCATGTTCGGGGTGGACTCCTTTGAGCCTACGATGTGGGGGTATTCCGAAACGAGCCTATAGACCGTATCCACCGCTATCTCAACACCCGTCCTTGAGGGTATGTTGTATAGGATTATGGGTATGTCCACCTCCTCCGCAACGGTGGCAAAGTGTCTGTATAGACCCTCCTGGGTGGGCTTGTTGTAGTAGGGGACCACCAGAAGCGCTGCGTCCGCACCTACCTCTTTGGCATGGGCTGTGAGATGAACCGCTTCGTGGGTTGCGTTTGCTCCCGTTCCCGCTATGACCTTTATCCTACCGTTTGCGTGCTTTACCGCAAACTCCACCACCTTGTCGTGCTCTTCAAAGGTGAGGGTTGGGGACTCTCCCGTGGTTCCGCAAACTAAGATTGCGTCGGTTCCGTTGTCAACGTGGAAATCTATAAGTTTGCCGAGAGCCTCAAAATCTACCTCTCCCTCTTTGAAGGGCGTTATCAGGGCAACTATCGAGCCTTCAAACATGGAAATAATTTTAACGATAAAATAGACAGCCATGAAGGAGATAAGGGGAAAGAAATTAACGCTCCTCATAAAGCAGGACGACATAGAGCGTAGGGTAAGGGAACTCGGAGAGAAAATCCAGGAGGACTTTAAAGACTCCGAGGAGTTTATCGTGGTGGGTCTTCTTAAAGGTGCTTTTGTCTTTGTTGCCGACCTTGTCAGAACTATAAACCTGCCTCTTAAAGTCGATTTCCTTTGGGTATCCAGCTATGGACAGAGTATGGAAAGTTCGGGGAACATAAAGGTCGTAAAGGACCTCGATACGGACATAGAGGGGAAAGATGTTCTCTTAGTTGACGACATACTCGACACGGGGCTGACCCTTAAAGAGATATACGAGTTTCTTAAGCTGAAAAATCCCGCTCGTCTGAAGACCTGCGTCTTCTTGGACAAAAAAGGTAGGCGTGAGGTTGAGTTTGAAGCGGACTATGTGGGCTTTGAAGTGCCCAACAAGTTTTTGGTCGGATACGGGCTTGATTGGGGGGAGCTTGGCAGGAACCTGCCGGGTGTGTATGCGGTTGGAGATTAATAGGCTACGACGGTGTTCTTACCCTTACGCTTTGCTTCATACATAGCTTGGTCTGCTCTCCTGAGAATGTCATCCATACTATCTCCTTCTCTGTATGCGGTTACACCGATGCTGACGCTTACATTTTTACCAATCTCGCAACATACCTCACTCTGTATGTGGTTTCTTATCTTCTCCGCAACGGTGATTCCTCCTTCTTTATTGGTCTCCGGCATTAGGACGAGGAATTCTTCACCGCCCCACCTGGAAACTACATCTGTATCCCGTAAGATTTCCTCTAAACACCTCGATATGCTAACCAGAACCCTGTCTCCTTCATCATGACCGTAGGTATCATTAATCTGTTTGAAATTATCCACATCTATCATAAGAACGCAGAAAACCGTTCCGTATCTTTCCGACTTTCTAAGCTCACTTTCTAAAATCTCCTTCATTTTTCTCCTGTTATATAACCCCGTGAGTGGGTCCCTTTCCGCAAGTCTTTCTAATTTCTTGTTAGCTTCCTTAAGCTCCTTGGTTATAGAGTTCACTAAAGATACGAGTGCTCTGAAGCGCATAAGCTCTTTGTCGGGTTCTTCCTTCAATTCGTCCTCAATCTTTGAGCTTACCTTCGGACTTTCAGAAATTGAGATTGCGGTAAAGGTATAATTCATGAACCTGTTTTTACCTTTGGTGTTGAAGAACTCCCCGTATGTGAGAAAACCGCACGTGGGAGCTACACCCTGCAGGTATTTTGTTTCCACCTCAGCTTCGTTACCCATTAGATACTTTCTTGCTAAGCAGGTATAAACGAATATCCCTTCGGAGGGAGCGTTTCTAAACTTCTTTAAGTTTTGAGCTGCGGAGTCAAGCATCACGCCGGTGTCCCAGATGCTGAACCTGACCTTTTCCCCCTCGTATATTGCACCTTCGTAAACCATAGAACCGTCCTTATCCTGACCCAAGCAGGCTCTTGCAAAGAGTATCCCGTCCCTTTCAAAAACGAGAGGAAACTCTATCGCTATGTAAGGAAGTAACTCTTCCGCCGTGCTTCCTAAATACTCCTTATAGATTTCTACTGCGGGTTTGCCTTCTATCTCGTATATTCGATTGCCTCGGGATTTTGTAACTTCCATCTCCTTACCTATGGGTATCCAGGCAAGGTTGTAATGACTCGTTAAGTAAAGTTCATCCGTGTCAATAACTGCGGCTACACCACCCTTATTGATAACTTTGTTCTTTGTAAAGACATAGGTGTTTGTAAAGGTAAAGTTGTCTCCTGCAAGTCCACCCGCAAGGGGAACATCAGCAGCGTGAATATTGAATGCTTCAACGAAGGCATCCCCGTTTGAGTAAAGTCCGTCCGCAAAAGCTATTATCAGCTTGCTTCTATCACTTACGAGCTTCTCGGCGAGGGTCTTGCCTGCTAAGAAGGAATCTTCCGTTTCGACACCTTCAGCTCTGACCTGTGCTCTTTCGAAGGTAGCGAAGGATACGACCGTGGAGTGCTCGTAAACTTTACCTTTGTATATCTCCCCACCGGTTGTGGTTCCTATAATAGCGGCGTGCTTAAAGTTTTCTCCCAGCTCCAGAAGGAGGTTTTCTATAAAATCCACCCTGTTTATACCCGTAAATATCTGTATAAGAAGCCTGTCCGAGTCTTCTATCCCCCGCCGGTCAACAAACCTTGTGATGTCTCCCCTCTCCGTATACAATAGGTTATGAACCTTCATGGGAGTTAATTTACTCCGTGGGAGTGAAAATGAAAGCTGTAATCCTTCAGGATTTTGGTGGGGTTGAGAACCTGAAACTCGTAGAGGATTTCCCCAAGCCCGAACCCCGAGAAGACGAGGTTCTCATAAGGGTAAAGGCGGTAGCACTCAATCATCTTGATATATGGGTTCGGATGGGTGCTCTTGCGGTGAAGCCCGAACTGCCCCACATACTCGGCTCCGATGTAAGCGGTGTCGTTGAAAAAGTCGGAAGCCTCGTAAAGAACGTCAAAGAGGATGATGAGGTTATAGTAGCTCCGGGGTTGTCCTGCGGTGTGTGCTACGACTGCCAGGACGGAAGGGATAATCACTGTAGGCACTTTGACATACTCGGTCTCAAAAGCAAGGGTGGATACGCACAGTTTGTGGTTGTCCCCGCACGGAACGTCATAAAGAAACCCAAAAACCTTACCTTTGAGGAAGCCTCTTCATACCCTCTTACCTTCCTTACCGTTTGGAACGCTCTTGTGGAGAAAGGAGGTATAGGACCTTCTTCGAAGGTTCTTATCTGGGGAGGGTCGTCCGGCGTAGGTGTGGCGGGAATACAGATAGCCAAGCTCTTTGGGGCATTCGTTATAGCCACCGCAGGAAGCGAGGAAAAACTTAAAAGGTGCAAGGAACTCGGGGCTGATGTGGTTATAAACCACTACGAGGAAGATGTGGTAAAGAAGGCGAGGGAACTTTTTAAGGAAGGTATAGACTTGGTCATGGACCACGTGGGGAGCGCAACCTTCGGAAAGAGTATAGCCTGTCTAAAGAAGGGAGGTAAGCTCGTCTTCTTCGGGACCACCACAGGTAGCGAGGCTCAGATAGACATAAGGTATCTGTTCGTCAGGGAAATCAGTCTTATGGGCATTTACATGGGCAGAAGGTCAACTCTGTTTAAAATAACCGAACTTTTCGAAAGGGGTCTGCTAAAGCCTGTGGTGGATAGAGTTTTTAAGCTCGAAGAGGCTCCTCAAGCACACACCTACCTTGAGTCCTCTCGACACTTCGGGAAGGTCGTTCTTCAGGTGGATTGAGCGAGTGCTTCCTTGAGCGCACCCAAAGCTATCTGCGCTCTGTTTTTCATCTTGTCCTTTTCCTTCTCTTCCGAGAACATGGACAGGAGTTCTTCCTCGGTCGGAATTTTACCCTCTTTGACCAGCTCGCACATGTAATCCGTTATTGCGAGGAGCTTTTTACACCTCTTGGTGGCGTTAAACTTGCAGTCAACTATCCTGTCTCCTTCCCTCTTCAAAAACACCGTTACCCTGTGGCAACCCTGCGTGCAGGTTCCGCTGAGTCCTTCTCCCGCTTCCACGAAATTTTTCAAACCCTGCTTTACATACTCTGCAACCTTCATGCTTCCTTATTATACAGCTCAAGCTCCATCACGAGGGCGCTCTCCCCGTCCGAGTAGAACTTGCGTCTTTCCCTGACCACCTTGAACCCGAGGGAACGGTAAAGCCTTATGGCGGGAAGGTTCGTTTTCCTGACGTCGAGCTGAAGAAGTTTTGTCTTATCTTTGAGCCTGTTTATAAGCTCTTTAAGAAAGAATTTCCCTAAACCTCTGTTCCTGTATTCGGGGTCGATGGCAAAGGTCATGATAAAGGCTTCTTCCTTTATGAGCCACAGGATAGCGTAACCCACGACCTTTTCCCCGTCTTCGAGGACGAACCTGAGCGAGTAGGGGAGCTTGAACTCCCTTTCTATGGACTCTTTGCTCCATGCATCGGTCGTAAAGGAACGCAGATTTATTCGATAGACTTCCGGTATGTCTTCCTCGGTCATCTCTCTCACTTTAAGTTCCATCGGTGGAAATTATAATTAAGGAGATGAAAAAGCTCCTTTTGCTCTTTTTTCTGAGTCTGAGCTTTGCCTTTTCGCAGGTGTTCGTTATCAGATGGGACGGTCCAATAACCCCCATCACTGCGGACTACATAGACAGAACCCTGACCAAGGCGGAAAGGCAGGGGGCAATCCTCTTCGTTATAGAGCTTAACACCCCCGGCGGTCTTGCGGAGTCCATGAGGAAGATAATTCAAAGAATTGAGGCAAGTCCTGTTCCGGTGGCTGTGTATGTCTATCCACCCGGCGGGAGAGCGGCATCCGCAGGAGCGATAATAACGGTCGCTTCCGACATAGCGGTTATGGCACCGGGAACTAACATAGGTGCGGCACACCCGGTCCAGCTCGGCGGAACACCCGGCGCAGAACAGAAAGATAAAGACCAGAAGGACGTCCTTCAGGAAAAAGTTCTCCAGGACATGCTCGCTTTCGTGAGGAGCATAGCCAAGAAGAAGGGAAGGAACGTGGAAGTCGTGGAGAAGATGGTAAAGGAGAGCCTCTCCCTGACAGCTGAAGAAGCTCTTGAAAAGGGAGTTATAGACTTTATAGCTGTTGATTTGAAGGACCTTCTTACTAAGGTAAAGGGAAAGAAAGTTAAAAAGCTCGGGAGGGAGATAGTTTTAAACACGGAGAACGTGCAGGTAACGCACCTTGAGCCAAACTTCAAGGAAGAACTTCTTAAGATAATCACCAACCCCACCGTAGCTTACCTTCTCCTCATGATAGGTTTTTACGGGATATTCTTCGAGCTATACAATCCCGGGGCGGTTATTCCCGGCGTGGTGGGAGCCATATCCCTGCTTCTGGGTCTATACGGTCTTGCCATGATAGATATGAACTGGCTCGGACTGCTCCTGATAATCCTCGGGATACTTCTCTTCGTTTTAGAGCTTATAACCCCCACCTTCGGAGCCTTGGCTGTGGGCGGAATTATATCCTTGGCTTTAGGTTCTCTCTTCCTAATAGACCCCGAGTCTCCCTACGGGGAGATACCCAAGTCCGTAATTGCGACGGTGGTCTTTGCAAGCGCACTCTTCTTCCTTATAGCGGGAAGGTTCGGACTTAAAGCTCAGAAGAGGAAAAAGCTAACTGGTGCGGAAGGTATGATAGGGGAAGAGGGAGAAGCCATAACGGACTTCAAGAACGGTAAAGGAAAGGTTCTGGTTCACGGCGAGATATGGAATGCGATGAGCGAGCAGGAAATAAAGAAGGGAGATACCGTAAGGGTAGTGGGTCTTAAAGGTTTGAAGCTTATCGTTGAGAAACCCTCTTCCGACTTTCCTGAACAAAGACGAGAATCTTAGCGACCGCTTCGTAAAGGACTGGTGGTATCTCCTCGAAGATTTCAACTCTCAGAAGAGCCTCCACCATCTCCCTGTCCTCTAAAACGGGTATCCCTTCCCTCTTGGCAAGCTCTATTATCCTCTCGGCAAGCTCTCCCGTTCCCTTTGCCACCACTACGGGAGCTTTGTCCCTCTGGGCGTCGTATCTTAAAGCTACAGCTTTTTTCTTTTCTTCCACCTCAGACCCTCAAGTTAAAACTTCCTTCACCTCCCAGAAGTGAGGTAACTTCCTCCTCAAACTCCCTTTCGGAAGACTTAAGAACTTCGCTCTTTACCTCTAACCCGAGTTCCTCCAACTCTTCAATTAGGGAAGGTAGAGACTTCTCTATCTCTTCCTCTAAAGTAGATATGTCGGTTTTGAAGAGAACGGAAATTCTCTCGGGGTTCTCTCTCCTGGGGGCTTCCACACTCACACCCAGAAATCCCTCCTCGAAGTTCAGCTTTATGAGTATCCTGAAGGTGTCCTCCGCTGAGAAGGCAAAGACTCCTTTCCCCTCGTCGGTGCGGAAGGGAACCACGAACTTTCTCCCTAAGCTGGTGAGAAGAAAAACCTGAAGCTGATTTATGGCTTCCAACTTAGACAGGTTTTCCCGAAGGTTGGGCGGGAGTTCCTTCAATCGTGCGGAGGCTTCTTCGAGGGTCTTCAACTCCCTTTCGAGTTCTCTCATCTTGGATACGAGTTCCTGGGGGTCTTCGCTTCCCAACTCCTTCTTTAGAACCGCAGCTGCACCCTTTATCAGCTCTTTCAGGGAAGCAACGAGTTTGTCTTTGACCTGCGGTAATCGGTGAGCTTCTTCCAACTTTACACCGAGTAAGGAGAGTTTACTTCTGAACTCTTCGTATCGGTTCTGTTCGATGCTTTTGAGAGCTTCCCTGAGTATGTCCACGGACTTAGGGTTAGCTTCGAGATTGCTTATGACCTCTTCCTGAAGGCTCGGTTTTAAACCTAAAAGGGTAGCTTTCTCGGTTAGGCTCCCTATTAGCCCCCTTACTACCTCCCTTACGACCGCTTTCAAGTGGTTCAATTCCTGGAGTTTGGCTTCTCTCGCTTCCGAGAGGAGGGTTTCGAGCTTGGGGAGGCTCCTTATCAGGTCTTTTCTTTCCTTACCTCCGAAAAGTTCCGTAAGCTTTTCTTTTGACAAGAACTCTCCTAAAGCCTTCTCTATTCGGGGGAGGTCTCTCTCGTAGAGAGTTTTAAGCACCGCATACTTGTTGTCCGAGACCAGGTCTTCCTCCTTGAGCACTCCCCGCAGAAAATCCCAAACTTTCTTCTCATATATAAGTCCGGAGTTTTTTAAAAAACCCTTCGGGTCGGAAGGATTTAACAGAGGTGTAAAGCTTTCTAAGGCTTTTTTGATTAGGTCTCCCACACCCCTTAACTTGGAGGACACCCTTTCGAGTCTTAAGGTTAGAGGGTTCTCCGACTCGAGTATTAGGGTAAGCTCGTCTCCGGGTTTTACGGGTAAGCTGAGTCTGTTCTCTGCCTCTATTTCGTAGCCGTTTTCTAACAGAAGGATTAGTTTATTCCCCTCTGCGGACTTTACGGTAGCCTTAAGCCTCGAGCCTAAGCTCCCTAAAGAGGAAAGAAGTGCCTTGGGGATTTGGGAGAGGATTTTTATCTGGAAGACCTTAGCGGTTTCGTAGGCTTCGTAGGCTCTGTTTCTCAAGATAGCGGTGTCGAGAAAGACACCCTCTACCCTTCTCCCTTCCATCAGCTCTTAATATCGGTTATTCGGGTCTTTATGAAAGCCAAAGCTCCCCTCGAACCCAGAAACTCCCCTGCGGAAGAGAATTTTACGGATACGCAGGAAGCGGGAAGACTCACGGAGACCTCCTTGACCCTTTCCTCTATGTCCCTTAAAAGGGGTTTTAGGTTTTCTATTACCCCTCCTCCGAGAACTACCGTGTCGGGGTTGAAGATGTGAACCATGTTCATAAGTCCCGTTATGAGGAAGTCCTTGAACCTTTCCACCGCTCTGAGGGCAAGCTCGTCCCCTTCAAGAGCTTTTTCCGCAATACGGTAATCTCTTAGTTCTCCTCCTCCCAAATCCCTGTAAATTCTTTCGAGTCCGTAGGAGGAGCAGTAGGCTTCCCAGCATCCTCTCCTACCGCAGTTGCAGGGGTATCCGTCCTTTGAGATGATGTGGTGTCCTATTTCCATAGCGCTCCCGCACACTCCGAAGAAGGGTCTGCCTTCCACCACGAGACCTCCCCCGAGACCTGTCCCTATTGCGACGAGGACGAGAACTTCGCTCTGTCTGTGGTCGAAGAACCACTCCCCGAAGGCTCCGAGGGATACATCGTTCCCTATGGCTACGGGAATTCCCTCCGAGGAGAAGAGCTGGGCTAAGTCAATCCCGTCGAGGACGGGTATGTTCGGGGATTTGAAAACCTTTCCACCGCTCGATGTAAAGCCTGCAACCGCAATCCCCACGCCCGAAGGGCGTCCTTCCAAAACTACCTCTTTAATCTTCTTGAGGAGCTTTTCCCTGTCGGATTTTATGTCCCTTATGAAGTGTTTTTCTTTCCTCTGGTCTTCCCACAGAACCTTTATAAAGCTTCCACCTATGTCAACTCCCTTGAGCATAGCTTAAGTCCGTTATCCTGAAGTTCCCGTCTTTGTATCCGAAAACTTCGACTTTGAGCTTTTCCCTCGGAATTCCCTTTTCTCTCAGGGTTATTTTAGCTTTTAAGATTATAAGGTTCCTCGACCTTTCCACTTTCTCCTCTACCGCTACGGTTCCCTTTATTCTCTCTCTGTTTTCCCTGCACATTTTGACGAGTCCCGATATTCCTCCGAGTCTGTGAAGGAGGGCTTCCTCCATGTAATTTGCTATCCTCGAGGCGGTCTGTGGAGAGCAGTCTTCCAGTCCCGTTATGAAGAGGTATGCGTCCCTCATTGCGTTGAGTTCGTCCGAGGTGTAAGGTTTTTCCTCCTTTTGTATTATGTAGATTACCAGCAGGGGGTAGAGGAGAGCGAAGACAACAAAAACACCTATTATTGCGTCCTCTATTCTGGGTTTTTTTCTCAGAGCCAACCTTTCCTCCTGACCCACAGAAGGAGAGCGAGGGTTACGAGAACCATTAGGGCTAAGGAGTATGGGTATCCGTATTTCCAGCTGAGTTCGGGCATGTTTTCGAAGTTCATCCCGAATATGCTCGCTATCAGGGTGGCGGGCAGGAATATGGTGGCGAGGACGGTGAAGACCTTGACCGCTTCGTTCTGCCTGATAGTTATTAGTCCCAGAAGGGAGTTCTGGATACTCTCTATCTTTTCCATGTAGAAGGAGGTGTAGTCCAGAAGGGTGCTAAGGTCGTCCAAGACTATTTTGAGTTCCCTTTTAGTCTGGGCGTTTATTAGGGGACTTTTCAGAAATCTCGAGAGTATTCTTATCTTCTCGTTGATTGACTCTCTGAGGGTTATGTTGAGTTCGTCGTAGTAGGCTATGTCTTTTATGAGTTCTTCGGACTGCTCGACGAATATCTTTTTCCAGATGTTCCTAATCCTCATTCCCAGGATTTCCAATTTGTCCCCTATTCTGTCCACCTCTATTTCGAGGATTTCTCCGAAGAGGGACTCCGCAAACTGTATGTATGTTCTGCTGGTCTTGAGTCGGTTTATGAATATCAGCAGGGCGGGGATTTCCCTGTATCTGAGGGTAACGAAGTATCTTTCCCTTATGAAGAAGAATACGGGTTCTACTATGATTTCTTCCTTTTGCTGTATAACGAAGGACATGGTGATGTTTATGGAGTCTCCCATCTCGGTGTATTTGGAGCTTATCTCTATATCCCCAAGAACCTCCTTTGAGGGCATCTCGAAGCCTATCTGTTTTTCAAGCCACTCTATCTCCTGTTTGTCCGGGTCTAAGGCGTCTATCCAGACTATCCCCTTTTTGCGAACCTTTTCAAAGTCTTCCTTCGAAAACTCCCTTACCTGACTTCCCGTTATTGAGTAGAGTTTCAGCACACGATAATTTTAACTCCACAGCTCACGGATACCTTCGGGAAGCTGTCTTATTACGTCCTCTATCTCTCCCCAGGTAACGTGGCTCTTCAGAACCTTAAAGACCGCTCTTACCGCTTTTTCCGCTTCGTCCATGTCTTTGATGTCGCTTCCTTTGACGAGACCTGGGTCTTCCATAACCCTTCTCAGGAAGTCCTCCTTTTTCTTTATGGTCTTGTCGGGTCCTTTTGTGGGGTCCCAGCCTTCACACCACACCGCCTTGAACACCATAGGTAGCTGAGCAGCAAGGTCTTTGCCTTCTCTGGGGTCTAATCGGTCTCTCAAGGCGTGCAGAACAGCCTTGGTTATCCTGTAAGCCCTGTGCTCGTCGTCGATGTTGAGTTCTTTCATAACGTCGTGAAGAAACTCATGACCTTTTTGAACCCACTCCTGAAAGAGTGCCATCTCTCCACCTCCTCCTTAGTTTTTTGTGCTTCTAATTATTAATTTACTTTCTCCTGCGAACTTTGGCGATGTTCTGCCTGTGTTGGGAGTAGGTGGAGCTGAATATGTGCCTTCTGGTTTTCGGGTCCGCTACGAAGTATAGGTAGCTCACATCGGCTGGTTGAAGCGCTGCTTTTAAAGAAGACAGCCCAGGGTTGCATATTGGAGTTGGTGGTAGTCCAAAGTATAGGTAGGTGTTGTAGGGGTCGTCTATCTTTAGGTGTTCACGGGTTAACTTCCCTTCCCACATTCCCTTTCTCTTGAGGGCGTATATCACCGTAGGGTCTATCTGAAGCTTCATTTTCCTTTTGAGGCGGTTGTATATGACTGCGGACACCAAGGGCTTCTCGTCCTCCCATGCGGTTTCTTTCTCTATCATGGATGCTATCGTGACCCACTCTTCTATGGAAAGTCCCTTTTTAGCTACCTGGGGTCTGAGGTCAACCGTTTTTTTGAGGAAGTTTCTATACATGGTGTCTATGACTTTCAGGGGATGGGTGTTTTTGGAAAAAAGATATGTGTCCGGAAAGAGGAAACCTTCCATCGTAGGTGTGGAAAGTCCGTATCCTCTGGGAACCTGCTCTGAGGTAGCAAACTTAAGGAAATCCTCTTTCTTGCACACCCCTTTCTTTTCTAAAATGTCCGCTATGTCGTATATGTCGCTACCCTCTGTTATAACTACTCTGTGAAGTTTGTGGATACCTCTTGATAGCTTTCTGTAAACATCGAAGGGCGATACGTGTCCGCTGAACTCATACTCCCCCGCTTCCAGCTTATCCTTTCTAAGGGCATGGATTATTATCAGGGAAAGCTTACTCCTTATTATGCCTTCCTTGTGAAGGGTTTCTATGACCTTTAAGGCAGAAGTTCCGTAGGGTATGTCAACTGTCTTTGTCTCTACATATACGGGCATAAAGGCGTATGCAAGATACAATAGGGAAGCAACGAGAAGTATTATTAGAGGAATCAGTTTTTTCATGAGGACATTAGAAACTCTTCCAATATAACCTGAGCGGAAACTGCATCAATCATTTCCTTTCTCTTTTTGTAAGGAAGCTCTTTTAGCCGGTTTTGGGCTTCCATCGTTGTATATCTCTCGTCCCACAGGACAATCTCAATTTCGGGAAGGGAGCTTTTGAGATTCTGAGCGAACTCTCTAACCAGCTTAGCTCTCTGTCCTTCTTTCCCTGAAGGAGTCAGGGGTAAGCCGAGGACTATCTTTTTTACCTTATTTTCCTCAACTATTTTTTTTAGCTTATCTATCAGCCTTTCATCGTTGGGAATTGTCCCTTTAGGGACAGCTATCTTTAGGTCTGTATCTCCGACCGCCAAACCTACCCTCTTGAGACCGAAATCAATCGACAAAATCTTCAAGACTCTTGCGCTGTTTTAAAACCGACCACCTTGTATAGTGGACAGAAGCCAACTATGGAAGTAACTATGAACACTATACCGAGTATTCCGAGTATCCACCACGCACCGCCGTTCGTGATAGCTAAGTAAAGGAAAATTATGGCGAGGACAACCCGTATGGCTCTGTCCCAGGTTGCCATGTTCTTTTCCATGACTCAACCCTCCTACTTCTAATTATAGATGGTTCAAGTATTTGGCGGAAGGGGAGGGATTCGAACCCTCGGTGCCCCGATTGGGGCACACGGCGTTTCCAGCGCCGCGCCTTCGTCCGCTCGGCCACCCTTCCTGAAGAGGGGATTAATTATTATACCTTATATGCCCAAAACCTCTCCGAGGCTACCCTTTACCCTTTCGTAGAGTTTGCTTATGGCTATAACGTCGTATAGGTTGTAGAGGGCTATGTCTTCGAACATTCCTTCTTTGAACCTTTCCTTGACTTCTTCAGCTTTCATAAACTCTTTGGGAGTGTTTATACCAAGCCTTCTGCAAAGAAAGTCCAAGGAGTATAACCTGCCCGCTCCGTGAAAGGAGAGCAGGTCGAGGAGGTCTATATGGTTGTTGTAATCGTATCTGTTTCCCATAAGGTTCCTGGTAGCCTTTACATTCAGTGCTAAGGACCTGAGCATCAGGAAGTGCGAGTCGAACCCCCTGCCGTTAAAGCTTACTATAGGTCCTATGCTGTTTTTCCCGACTACGCTCCAGAACTCCTGAAGAATTCTCTTCTCAGCATTCTCTATTCCGTCCGATATTGAAAAAGACCTGAATTTGACTTCAAAGCCATCGACTTTTTCCTCTCTCTCCGAGTTCCTTTCACCTATATAAAGGACCATAGCCCTACCTTTTTCGTGCACCAGAAGCCCGACGCTTACGAGGTGGGCGGTCAAAGCCCAGAGTCCCATCATCTCCCTTATTCTTTTCTCCTTTTCTTCGTCCTGTGCGCGTCGGTATAGATACTCTATCTCTTCCCTGCTAAGCTCTTCTTCGTCAACCGGAACGGTTTCTATGTCGAATACCAGCGAATACATCTCCGTTCCCCCTTTAGGGAAGATTATAATGCGTAGGGTGAGGCTTAAGGTTTTGAGTCCTCCGAGAGCGGTTCTGCTTTCTTACTTAGCTCTGATTGTCTTCGGAACCCTGTCCTTTAGGTTTCTTCCCTTAACTCGAAGTGAACTGAGTTTGGTAGATGCCCTATTTACCGCAACTTCCGCTATTACTGTAACCGGTCTCAGCGTTATAGAAATTCAGGAACTTACACCTGCAGGGCAGGTCTTTCTTATGGCTCTTATACAAATCGGTGGGTTGGGATACATGACCTTGGCAACTTTCTTTCTGATTACCCTAAGGAGAAGGATAGGACTTAAGGAGAGGCTAATACTTTCCGAAGCCTTAGATTACCCCGGTCTTTACGGACTTGTCAGGTTTCTCAGAAGGGTCGTTCCCTTTGTGTTTATTGCGGAAGGTGTGGGCTTTTTGCTTTTGTGGCTATACTGGGAAGTTGCCTACTCCCTTGAGAATGCTCCCTTTCAGGCTCTGTTCCACTCAATTTCCGCTTTCAACAACGCGGGATTTACCCTTCTACCGGAGGGTGTTGAGCCTTTTAGGTCCGACCCCGTGGTTAACCTGATTTTTGCCACCCTTATTATTCTGGGTGGGCTGGGGTTCTTCGTCATAAACGACCTATACCTCTTCTTTAGAGGTAGGGTCAAAAGGGTGTCCACCCATACTAAACTGGTCCTCTACTCGACCGTGATTTTGATACTTACAGGCTGGGTCGGGTTGCTTCTTACGGAGTTTTTCCACTATCCCTTTTGGTCCCTGGATTGGAAAGAGAAACTTCTGACAACTTTCTTTCTGAGCGTTTCCTCAAGAACCGCAGGCTTCTCTACCGTTGACCTCAGTTATCTTTCCGAGTCTTCCCTTTTTCTGCTTACACTGCTCATGTTCGTAGGTGCCTCTCCGGGTAGCACGGGAGGTGGAATAAAGACGACCACTTTTGTGGTTTTACTCTTAGCGGTGGTGTCATACATAAAGGGCAGGGAAGAGGTCGTGGTCTTCAACAGAAGCATCGGTCAGCGTCAGATATACAGGGCTATGGTGGTGATGGTTCTCTCGGTGGCTTACATATCCACGGTCAATCTCCTAATAGACAGGTTTGAGGAAAAGGACTTTTTAAGCACCATATTTGAAGTGGTTTCTGCCTTCTCCACCGTTGGACTGTCGGTGGGCGAAAATAGATTGAGCTTTTGTGCAAACTTTTCTGATGCGGGAAAGCTTTTAATAATACTGACCATGATAGTGGGAAGGGTAGGTATCTTGAGCTTTGCCATGGCTCTGATAGGGAAGGAGAGTGAAACACCCATAAGGCATCCCGAAGCGAGGTTGTTGCTGTGAGAAAGACTTTCGGTGTTATAGGTCTCGGCAGGTTCGGTTTTTATGTCGCTAAAACCCTTTCGGAAGCCGGGGCTGAGGTTATAGCCTTGGACAAAGACCCCGATAGGGTCAAGAAGGTGAGCGACTTCGTTACCCACGCATACATAACGGACGCTCTCGAGGAAAAGGCTCTCGAAGAGTCGGGCATACTCAATGCGGATACCGTTATACTCAGCGTAGGACAGAATGTGGAAGCCAGCATACTCGTGGCGGTTCTGCTCGTCAGCAGAGGTGTAAAGGAAGTTATAGCGAAGGCGATAAATCCATTGCACGGTGAAGTTCTCAAGCGGTTGGGAGTCAGCAGGATAATTTATCCAGAGAAGGAGATGGCAATAAAGCTTGCCAAAAGTCTGATGCTTTCCGGCGTCCTTCAGGAACTCCCCTTCGCTCCCGGATACAGCATATTTGAGCTGAAAGCTCCCAGAAAGCTGGACGGACGAACCTTGCGTCAGCTCGACCTTAGGAACAAGCTCGGCGTGAGCGTTTTAGCAATAAAGAGAGGAAATGAAGTTGTAGTTAACCCGACCGCTGACGCGGTGATAAAGGAAGGAGACATACTCCTCGTCCTTGCCAGTGAGGACAGCGTAGCGAAGCTTCAAGAAAGCTAAAAGGACATACTCCTGAGTTCCTCTATCCACTGGCGGTATTCCTCAGCCATAGAGGGGTGATTGAACTTAAGGGCTTGCTCTATACCCTTCTCGAGGACTTCTATTGCCTTCGTGAACTCTCCCATTTCTTCGTAGCACTTGGCTAAGACCCTGTATGCCGCTCCTTCGTCCTCCTGAAGCCTGAGATACTCTTCCAGATGCCTTATTGCATTCTCGTAATCCTTTACCTTGTAATACTCCTGTGCGAGGGAGTAGTGAACCATGGGGTTGTCGGGAGCTTTATCTAAAAGGTTCTTAAAATACTCGAGCCTGTTCATTCTTTACCTCCAGAAAGAGCTTCTTGTCCCCTTTCACCTTATCAAGATAAACGTAAGCGGTTCCTATGGTAAACCTTATCTTGAGCTTAACAGGTATGTTGGTATCCTTATCAACCCACACATACCAGTTTCCTTTAGGCTTCAGAACTCCCTTCACGTCAAACTGAGGAATTAGAAGAACTTTCCAGGTATCAAACTCCTTGCCGAGGACCTCTATCTCTTCCTCACCGACGGTTTTGTATTTTATCCTCTGAACCTTCCCATCGTAAAACACCTCTATAACCCCACCCTTGTAGTTAGGTGTGTCTAAGTAAACGAAAAAGGTCGCTGAGAAGGGGTCAAAAAGCGTTGAGTTTACCTTAAAAAAGCCTTCTTTGATTTCCTCCTTGCCCCGTTTGTATCTGACTATGCGATAGGATATTCCGTTGTCTCTAAAGTAGTAAAAGTGGTCCCTGACGTAATCACCTTCCCTCTGAAAAAGGGAAAAGCTCTTAGGCTTCAAGTTGGTAAGGGTTGCTTCTCCCCAGCTGTTAACACGCTTGACGAGGCTTCCCATAACTACGGTCTTTGCCCAGGACTTTATTTTGAGTTTGTCTTCTTTCACGGTGTAGTAAACACAGCTCTTGGCTACCGGAAAGAACCAAAAGTAAATTTTGTAACAGGTTTCAAGTTCCTTTGAAAAGGCTAAACTGAAAGTCAAAAGCAGAAGTGGAAGGTATCTCATTGCATAAGAACTCTGTTTATCTCCTCGATGGAAGTTATACCTTTTCTCACCTTTATCAAGCCAGACTCATACAAGGTCCTCATACCCTTTTCCTTGGCAAGTTCCCTTATTTCGTCCGCAGTTCCACCCTTTATTATCAGCTTTCTGAGGTCGTCGTCTATCTCCATAATCTCGTGAACCGCAGTTCTTCCCTTGTATCCCGTTCCGTTGCAGGTGGGGCAACCCTTTTCGCTTGCTTTGTAAACCACCACATCTTCATCTTCTGACTTAATGATGCCGAGCCTGACCAGGGCTTCCTTGGGAATGTCGTGGGGCTGTTTACAGTCCGGACAAAGTTTTCTTATTAGCCTCTGAGCAACTACGAGTATGAGAGAGGAACCTACGAGGAAGGGTTCTATTCCCATATCCGTAAGCCTGGTTATCGTCGTCGGAGCGTCGTTTGTGTGCAAGGTGGAGAAAACGAGGTGTCCGGTCAGAGAAGCTCTTATAGCTATATCTCCCGTTTCTAAGTCTCTTATCTCACCGACGAGTATAATGTCCGGGTCCTGTCTGAGGAAAGCCCTCAGAACGTTTGAGAAAGTCAATCCTATCCGTTCGTTTACCTGAACCTGATTTATTCCCGGTATGGCAACTTCGACCGGGTCTTCCGCAGTCATTATGTTTACATCGGGCTGGTTTCTTTCCATTAGAGCGGAGTATAGAGTGGTAGTTTTTCCGGAACCTGTTGGTCCCGTAACGAGTATCATTCCCCAGGGCTTCCATATTGCCCTTCTGAACTTTTCAAGGTCGTCGGGTTCAAACCCGAGGTCTTCCAGTCGGACGTTGAGATACTTCTCCGCTTCCTGAATTCTCATAACGACCTTTTCACCGTAAACGGTCGGGACCGTAGATACCCTGAGGTCTATCTTCTTCTTCTCTATCTTCAGCCTTATCCTTCCGTCCTGTGGTTTTCTCTTCTCCGCTATGTCGAGCTTAGCCATTATTTTGTAGCGGGCTACGAGGTTGTCCTTTATGTTTACCGGAAGCTGGTGGTATATTCTCAAAACACCGTCAACCCTGTATCTCACCACGACCTTCTTCTCGAAGGGTTCTATGTGTATGTCCGAGGCTCCCATCTTGACCGCTTCTATAATAAGACCGTTTGCCAGCTTGACTATCGGAGCCTCTTCCGCTCCCTGGACAAGTTGCTCTATAGAGGTTTCTTCTGCCTCTTCCTCTATTTCAACTTCCTCGTCGGGCTGTATCTGGTTCAGAACATCTCCCAGTTGGGGAAACTGTTTGTCCAGTATCTTTTCTATGACCGAGAGGGGAGCCACATACGGCACTATACCGCCCGCTTTGGTGTAGAACCTGAGTTCGTTTATCAGCGTCTGGTTGAGGGGGTTTAGCATAAGGACGTGGAGCCTGCCGTTTTCATACTTTATGGGAACGACTTTGTTCTTTCTGAGAAACTCTTGGGGTATGGAGTTGAGTATGTGGGAAGGTATGTCTAAGTTTTCCACTTCGCCGGTCCACACCTTACCGGGAAGTATGGTTTTGAAAAACTCAATCAGGGTTTTTTCATCAATTTTGTTCAACCTCAAGAGGGTCTGTATTATGTCCTCGTCCTCCTTTTTCTGGGAGAGTATCTCCCTGATGTCTCCGTTGAGATAACCTGCTTTCCTCATAAGATTTAGGATTTTCTCAGCTTCCATAACTCTCCTCTTCCGAAGGAAAATCCCCCCTTACCACATCTTCTCTAAAATTTTTGAGAGCCTCTCTAAATATATTAGCTCCTTCGACATATCTTCTCACAAATTTAGGCTTTTTATCTTCGTATAGTCCCACAAGGTCGTGAAACACGAGAACCTGCCCGTCGCAGAACTTCCCCGCTCCTATGCCTATGGTTATGGCTTCCGAGCTTTCCGTCAGCTCTTTGGCAAGGGTGGTGGGAACACTCTCGAGGACTATAATTTGCACGCCTGCGTTTTCCAAGGCTTTGAAATCCTTTTTCAGCTTCTCCTCCTCTTCTCTGTGTTTTCCCACAACCTTCGGTCCCCCGAATATATTTACGTGCTGGGGTGTAAATCCCAAATGACCTACCACAGGTATGCCGGACCTGATTAATCTGTAAGCTATTTCCGCTATTTCTTCTCCACCTTCTATCTTAACGGCTTGTGCTCCGGTTTCCTTTAACACCCTTCCGCAGTTTTTAAGAGCTTCCTCCGGGGAAACCTGATAACTCATGAAGGGCATGTCAACTACCAGAAACAAGTCGGGAGCACCTCGTCTTACCGCTTTAGCGTGGTATATCATCTCTTCGAGGGTTACGGGCAGGGTGGAGTCAAGCCCCTGAAAGACCATTCCCAGCGAGTCCCCCACGAGTATCGAGTCTATCCCCGCTTCCTGACAAAGCTTTGCGGATATGTAATCATAGGTAGAGACCATGGTTATCCTCTCCCCCTGCTGTTTCTTTTTGAGGAGAGTTCTTATGTTGACCCTTCCCATCGGTTCTATTTTAAGTTAAGTCTTCTTCTGTAAAGAAGCCTCATAAATATCCACCCTACGATTTTCCTCCTCCTGCTACCTTTCCTACCTTTAAAGCCTTTCGTGAGCCTGAGCATCTTCCTCCTGCCTATAAAACCGAGCAGGTATAGGGCTACTATAAGAAAGGGAAAACCCGGTAGGAAGGGCAGTATCAAACCCGCAATTCCTAAAAGCAGGAAAAGTATAACGAGCAAAACCCTCATCTCGACAAAGTGATGAGTGCAACCCCGATAACTACCAATATAGTTCCAAGGAGCTTTTGGAGTGTAAAGCTCTCTCCGAGCAGGACAAAGGCAAATAGGCTTGCCCATAGAGGAGAGCTTGCCACTATGGGAGCTACTACTGAAACATCACCTACCTTTATAGCCTTGTAGTAGAGCAGGAGTCCTAAAAATCCGGAGACGAACCCTCCGAAGCAAACTACCAAAATGTCCCGCAAGGGATAGCTGAAACTTTCCCTTAAAGATACCATCGTTATAAAAGCAAACAGCGTAGCTGTAAGGTTGTGGAAGAATATACCTGCAATGGGTGGTATTTCTCCCCTTAAGCCGAGTTTAAAGATTATGGGTGCGGTGCCCCACACGAGAGCGGACAAAATGGCAAATAGAACCGCCTTCACAGCTCAAAAACTCCTATTACGGGTGCATGGTCCGAAGGTTTGGGAGTTCTCCTCTTGCGAGGCCAGAGGTCCACATAAACGTCCTTGAGCTTACTCACCAGAGGCTTTGTTATGAATATGTAGTCTATCCTCATCCCTTTATCCTTCCATATCATTCCCCCTATGTAATCCCACCAGGTAAACTGAACCTTGTCAGGATAGAGATACCTAAATGCATCTATAAAACCCCAGCTTATTACCTTTTCCAGCGCTTTGCGCTCCTCTTCCATGGTTCCTATGGTGTCCTTCAAAAGTTCCGGGTCGAAAACGTCTATGTCTTCCCTTGCAACGTTGAAATCTCCCACCATACATATTGGCTCCTCGGGTGAGAAGTTCTCCTCAAGGTATTTCAGGAGCCTGTCGTAAAACTCGAGCTTATAGTAAAACTTTTCCGTTCCACGCAGGTCTCCGTGAGGAGCATACACATTTATCACCCACATGGGTTCTATCCTTCCCGCTATTATTCTCTTCTGCTGGTCAAAGTATTCGTCTCCAAAACCCTTTTTAACTTCCAGTATGGGCAGTTTGGAACATATGGATACACCGTTGTAGGTTTTCTGTGCAAATACCTCGCAGTTGTATCCTAACCTTTCAAAATCTTCAAAGGGGAAGTTCTTCTCTTCCTGCTTTAATTCTTGCAGGCAGAGGACATCTACGGGTTCCCTTTCGAGCCACTTGAAGAGAAGTTCTTTCCTCGCCTTTATGGAGTTAACGTTGTAGGTTGCTACTTTCATGACTGTCTTTGTGCGGAGGGGGTGGGATTCGAACCCACGGAGGGCTGTTAACCCTCAAGGGATTTCAAATCCCCCGCCTTAGTCCGCTCGGCCACCCCTCCTGCGAATAATAATTTATCCTAACCGCCTCCGTATTCGCTCTGGTCTATCTCCATTTCGAATTCCTGAACGAAGTGCTCTATAAGGTGAATTAGGTCTTCGAGTTCCTTCTTGAGATGATACTCGTATAAATCTATGCGCCTTTCGTGGAAATGGTCATCTATGTAGTACCTGACTCTGACGTATGGCACGCCCACTTCCGATTCATACCCCTCGTCTCCCGGCATGAGTATCTCAACCTCAGTTTCCATGCCCTCGTTCTTGTGCTTGAAAATCTCCTTCAGCTCCAACACTTTGTCCTTGTATGGTTCCCAATTGTGCTTCATAGTGAGTTCATTTTAGCATATACCTACAACCGATATTCCGAGCCTGTCCGCATTTCTTAAAAACTTTTCCTTCTGGACTATGTAAACTTTTCCCGCTTCCAAGAAGAGAGCGTCCGCTTTTGCCTGCCTCAAAGCTTCGAGGGTTTGAAGACCCACCGTTGGAACATCTATCCTGAAATCCTGTGTCTTGCGAGCCACCTTTACTACCCTGACCCCCTTGCCCCCGAGCTTACCTCCCCTAAGTATGGTCTCTTGGGTTCCTTCCATAGCCTCTACCGCAACTACCGCCTTGTTTTTCACCACCACGGTTTGACCTATATCCATTTCTGCAAGTTCCTTAGCTATCAAGAACCCGAAAATACCGTCCTCCTTCGCTTCTTCCGAAGGTTTCCTTCTTCCCATAACTCCTTCAACCGCAAGTATGCTCTCTAAGTAAGGTTTGGGGTCGATAAACACGAAGCCCTCCTCTTCGAGAGCTTCCATAAAAGCCTTTATCAGGCTTGCAGGTCTCCTGTCTTTGGACTTCCTGAGAATGCTGATGGCTTTCAAGTCCAGCTGTAGCAAACTTGTGTATATGAGCCTGTGCTCGAACTTTCCGAGCATAACAATTCTATCCACATTCCTCTTTTTAAAGACCTTTATAAGCCTACCTACTTTACCTAAGGGTATGATTTCGTCCGCTTCCATGTCAGTTATGCCCTTTATGCCCGCAGTTATTACTTCCTCACCTCTCTTCAAAGCCTCTTCTCTGAACACTTTGGGAAGCTCACCCTTACCCGCTATCAGTCCTATCGGCATACTAAAAATACTTTAAAATATCTACCTAATGGATGTTCGGCTTATAGTTTCCGCAAGCAAAAGTCTGATTTTAACCTTCCTTCTAAAGGATAAGGAAATATCGGAGATAAAGGTAGAGAAGAGGGAAGGGAAAAGGCTCGTGGGAAGCATCTTTAAGGGTAAGGTTAAGCGCCTTGCTAAGAGCTTGGACGGTGCTTTCGTTGATATAGGTTTGGAAAGGGAAGCATACCTGCCTACCAAGGGAAACGACGACGAAAAGTGTTCCGTTCCCCGTGTAGGTTCCGAGATACTCGTTCAGATGAAACGGGAACCCATAGAAGACAAGGGAGCAAAGGTTACCTGCAGGATAAGTATTCCCGGAAAATACCTCGTGTATCTTCCCAACACGAGCCACGTGTTCGTATCCTCAAAAATCGGAGACGAAAACCAAAGGGATAAGTTCAAAAAACTGCTATCGGAAGTTCTCAACGGAGACGGTGTTATCGTAAGAACCTCTGCGAGGTTAGCAAAGGAAGAGGAACTCTTAAAGGAGCTTGAAGCCCTGAGAAACAAGTGGCTCTACATAAAGAAGAAGTCCACCATAGTAAAGACCGGAATGGTATATCAGGAAGTTCCTCAATACATGCAGTTAATTCGGGATTACTGGAACGAGATAAGGGAAATAGTCGTTGACGACAAAGACGTGTGGACCGACCTGCTCGGTTTTTTGGAGGAAAACTTCCCCGACCTTGTAGATAAGGTTCGATACGTTAAGAACATAAGCGTGTTCTTCAAAAAATACGGTCTCGACAAGGTTCTTGCCAAGCTCTTTACCAAGTATGTGTGGCTCAAGAACGGAGGATACATAATAATTGAAGAAACGGAGACCATGACGGTTATAGACGTAAACAGCGGTGCGGGTTGCGGAGATACCCTCGAGGAGAATGCCTTGAGAACGAACCTCGAAGCTGCGGAAGAGATAGCAAGGCAGATAAAGCTCAGAGACATAGGGGGCATAATCATAATAGACTTCATAGACATGAAGAACAAGAAAAACAGGGATACGATAATAAATAAGATGAGGGAACTCTTCGCTGACGAGGGTTCAAAGGTTCACATATATGGAATAACTCACTTAGGACTGCTCGAGATGACCAGAAAGAAGGAAACGCCAAGCGTTACCAAACTCCTGTCGAGCGTGTGCAGTTATTGCAAAGGAAAAGGCTACATAAAGAGTCCGGAAGTGGTCCTATACGAGATAGAGAAGGAACTGTCTTACTACAAGGGAAGATACCTTCAGCTCAGGGTAAGCTCCTATCTGAAGGAACTTGTGGAAAACCTTCTTGAGAAGAACAACATGAAACAGTGGGTTTCGGTAAAAGAGGAATGCGATGTTCCTTTAGACTATTACGAGATGTTCCTTGAAGGATAGGTGATATGGTTAGACTTGCGGTTGTATTCCTTATAGCCCTTTCCCTTCTGGCAGGCTGTGCCAAGATGACCGAAGAAAAAAGAGCCAAAAAGGCTCAGGAACTGTATGCGCAGGCTCTTAGAGACTACAGGGAAAAGGATTACGGAGACGCTGCCTGGAACTTCAAAGAAGCCCTCAAGTTTATGGATTATCTAACCCCAAAACAGCTGGAAAACGCAAGGTTCCTCATGGCAAAGAGCTACTATCTCGACAAGGATTACATAAATGCGGTTGTCGCCTTAGAAGACTACATCTTTTACTATCCGAAACTCTCAAGAACGGAAGAAGCTTACTACATGCTCATAGACAGCTACATAAAGGTCTCACCCGACCCCTATAGGGACCAGGAATACACCTGGAAAGCTATTGATAAAGCCAAGGAGTTCCTGTCCAAGTTCCCCAAAAGTCCCTTTGCCCCAAAGGTTCAGAACCTAATAGAGGAGGCATACAGCAAGATAGCCAAGCACGAGTTTTACATAGCCAAGTTCTACGAGGATTACGGATACACCTATTCCGCAGCGGTCAGATACAGAGAACTTCTCATAAACTTTCCCGGCTACATACCCGAGTCGGAGGTCGCTTACCGTTACATAAAGTGCCTGCTGACTGCGGACAAACAGCTCGAGATAGAAAAGGATAAACTTCAGGACCTCATAGACGATTTGAAAGATAAACTCGAAGATGCGGAGGATAAAGAGGTAAAGGAAGCGGTGCAAAGGAGGTTAGAATTCCTTAAGGGTGAGATAAAGAGATGGGAAACTTTAGTTATGAAGGCGAGAGAGGAGGCGGAGGAAGCCATGAAAAAATACGAAGAGGTTTACGGCAAAACCAAGTATTACAGGGAACTTCAGAAGCTGTTAAAGGAGAAGAATGGAAAAGCTCAAGTTAATAAAACAACTTCTTGAGGATAAAAAAGCGGAGGACATAGTTGTGCTCGACGTTTCGAGCCTTACCAACATAGCGGATTACTTTGTGATAGCCACCGCAAACTCTAACGTTCATGCCAGAGCCTTAGCGGATTATCTCGTTGAGGAGATGGAAAAGAGGGGATATCCTGCGGACCACGTGGAAGGGTTGGAGTTCGGAAACTGGATACTCGTTGACTTTATAGATGTTATAGTTCACATATTCACACCCGAATGGAGAGAACATTATGGTATAGAGTGGATATGGGCGGAAGCGGGGAGAGTTGAGGTATGATTTTCCTTAAAGTAGTTTTCTTCGTCCTTGCGGTAATCTTCTCTCTTCTATTTGCCTACTTTAACCTCTCTTCCGTAGAGGTTTCCTTCTTTAAGTGGAAGTATCAGCTTCCTATCTTCTTGCTCGTATTTATAAGCTTTGTGGTGGGTTTTGTCTTCTCCTACCTGACCACAGGAATTAAGCTCTTCGAGTGGAGGCGCTACGGAGAGCGGTTGAGAAAGGGACTCAAGAGCCTGTGGACGGGTTATCCGGACAAAGCGAGAGGTGAGTTTGCCAAGCTCCTCGACGGGGAGGAGGTCGTTCCCCTATACATGGACGCAATGAACCGTTTAGGTAGAGAGGTTTCCCTCTATCTTCAAAAATACTCTCAGGGAATAGTCGAGACGGAGATAGCTAAGAAACTTCTCCGTAAGGAGACAGATAGAGCAAAGGACCTTCTTGAGAAAGCCCTCGGCAAAAACTGGAACAACCTTACAGCCCGCAGGCTACTTGTAGGTATATACTTCGTGAGCGGGGAAGGGAAGAAAGCCCTCGACCTTCAGAGAAAGGTAGTGTCCGATGCTGAAAAGCCCCTGCGTGAAAAGGAAAATAAAGTGTTGTCTTCCCTGCTGGCGGAGATAGAAGGTGCAGAGGCGATAGAAGAGCTTAGAAAGCTTCCGCTGACCGTATCGTCCGCATGCGTTCTCCTGTCGGAAGAGGAGGAAAAGAGCAGAAAGAAGGTAGCAGGCAGGATATTTGAAGAAAACATACACAACGAGGTTATCCTATCCCTTATACAGAAGGGTGCCCTGACCCCGGAGGTGGTAAGGGAGGTGGAAGAGAACAGGGAAAAGGTAGAGAGCATAGTTCTATTCTTGCTTTACTCCGAGGTGGGTATGTATGAGAGGCTCGAAAGTCTCAGAGAGGAACTGCCGGAAAACCTCAAATCTGTGGCGGACAAGCTCAGCTCAGATAAGGATGAGTGCTACAAAAACCTTATATCTTTGCTAAAACTCTTTGAGTGTTCTAACTGCGGAAAGGAGTATTACAGTTATTCACCTCTTTGCGTTAACTGTTTCGAATGGAATACATTAAAACTAAAGGAGGGAGCCGGCTATGTTGATTGATTCAGCAAAGAGAACTGTCAAGTTTAAAGTTGTTTATCACGGCATAGCTATGTCAGGAAAGACCACCAACATAGAAAACCTTGCAAAACAGAGCGGACTTGACGTTTTGAGCTTCGACACTAAGGAAGAGAGAACCCTCGTCTTTGACTTTATAACCAAGAAGGTTGAAACGGACGGATTTACCTTGAGCTTTTCCATATACACCATACCCGGACAGGACATATACAGGGAAATCAGGAAGATGGTTATGAGAGGTGTGGACGGTGTGGTGTTCGTGGTTGACTCTTCCGAAAGGCGTCTTCCTGAAAATAAAGAGTTCATACGAACTCTCGAGGGGGACCTGAGACTTTACGGAAAAACCATAGAGGACACACCCATAGTGGTGCAGTATAACAAGAGGGACCTGCCGGATGCCCTTCCCATAGAAGAACTCAGGAGGGAGGTTTCCATACCCGGCAAGCCTACCATAGAGGCGGTCGCAGTCAGGGGAGAGGGCGTCAAGGAAACCTTTGACTTAATGGTAGAGGAGCTGGTAAAGAGATTTAAAAAGATGGTGGGATAATTTAGGGTCATGTTTTACGGTTACATAGGCGATGCCCGCAGCTTAAATGACGTCATAACGGGACTTCTGCAGGGTAGAACGGGGGTTTTGGAGCTTTTCGTAAACAGGTATCTCCTTTCAATGAGAGTTAAGGAAGGTTTGATAACCGAGTTCAGATGCGATGCGGAATTTTTAAGCAGAAAGGGAGCCAATTCCTATAACTTGCTCGTTTACTGCCTTGCGGAAATGCTCTCCAACCCGGAGGGTTTCTTTGCCTTTTACGAGGACTCTAACATAGAGGGTGAAAGGCTCACGGAACCGGTCAGTAGCGACGAGCTTATGATACAGGCAACCATAGTCAGGCGGGAACTCGACGAGGTTATGGACAAGGTTATATCACCCTTTGCCATATTCAAAGCCTCTTCTGACGACCCGCAGGCGTCCGACTTTGAAGGGAAGAACATAATAGAGGCGGTCGCACATTCCAAGGAGACGGTAGTTTCTGTGGTCAGGAAGATAAAGGACTTCCTTGCGGAGGGAAAACTCGACATATACGAGTTCAGGGAAGACGAAGATTTTGAGGAGTCCGAAGTTGACTACATGATGGAGAGCGTCCCCCTCAAGAGGGTAAACATAGTGGCAATACTGGAAAGCCTCAGAGCGGGTAGGTTCTCCGGTATAGCGAGGATATCTTCTACCACTTATTCAATAAATCTCTTCTACGAGAACGGTGAGATATTTGCGGTTTATCCTGCGGATTTTGACATATTTGAGTTTTTCCTCTCCCCAGACAAAAATGCGGACCTATCTCTCATCAGCCTTGACCCGAACATAGTCAAGTTCATAGCTCTCAGATTTCTGTCCACTCCAGAAATTGATACGGTGAGCAGTAATTTTATGGAGATAAGCAAGCTCTTTATAGGTTTGAGCAAGCACAAGAAGGATGCTCTTCTGCTCGTGTCCGAGAGGGGCGGGGACAGGTTTGTGGTCTTTAAGGAGGGAAAGCTCCTCATGTCCCTGATAGAAACCGAGGGGAAGCTAAAACCTTCCACATCGCTCAGGTTTGAAGAACCTTACTTTGTGAGCCTATTCTTTTACAGAAATGTGAGGAACATTTCCTCGGTTATCTACCTCTTCATAATAAACGAGGTGATTAGCATATTTGTCAAACACGCACCTTCCAAGATGATTAACCTCGTCCTGCGTGAGGTGGTCAAGTATCCCTTCCTGACCTTCTCCGAAAACAGGCTTCATCTCGTAAAAAATCCGGGTGAAGAGGAGGAGCAACAGCTCATGAACCTGCTGGCGTTCCTTCTGGAAAGGGGTGCCCAAGAAATAGGGGAAAGGAAGCAGGAAGAGGAGTTAGAATTTCAACTCAGACCCTTTAAGGACATATTCAGGGTGCTCGATGTTGACCAATACCTTAAGGTAAGAAACTCGGGAAGCAGAGGTTGATGTTTCAGGAAGGGGACTGGATACTCATAAGATACGGAGAGAAGAGGTATCTGAGAAAGCTCCAGCCCAAGGCTTCTATAAACGTAAAGAAGGACGTTCTCAAGTTTTCGGAGGTTATAGGTAAACCTTCTGGAGTCCGCATAGGCAACTTCGAGGTGTATAAGCCTACCCTCGAGGAGATAATAGTTTTAGGATTTGAAAGACAAACTCAAATAATCTATCCCAAAGATTCCTTTTACATAGCCTTCAAGCTCGGTCTCGATAAGAGCAAGAGGGTTTTAGAGTTCGGAACGGGGAGCGGTGCTCTGTGTGCGGTTCTCTCTCAGCTGGCGGGAGAGGTCTATACCTACGAGGCGGTGGAGAGGTTTTACAAAACCGCAACAAAAAACTTTAAGAAGTTCGGTCTCGGGGATAATGTCCGCTTCCACAGGGAGGACTTCATGGAGGCTCAGGTGGAGGAGGGATTTTTCGATGCGGGTTTCGTTGACGTTAGGGAGCCTGTGCCTTACATAGGCAAACTACACCTCACTCTAAAGGACGGTGCACCTGTGGGCTTTTTGCTCCCTACAACAAATCAGGTGATAGACTTGCTCAAGGCTCTCGAAGGTAGGTTCGGAGGTGTGGAAGTTTTAGAGATACTCACGAGGCACTACAAAACAGTTCCCGAGCGCTTTAGACCTGAAGACACTATGGTGGGACATACCGCATACCTGCTCTTCTGCAGAAAGCTCAAATCTTAGAAAGGACGAACTCCCCTATGGGATTTTTAAAGTCCTCGTCTCCCAAGTGATATGCGGTCCACAGGTGAAGACATCTCACCTTAAAGGGCTTATTCCTGAAGTTCCTTATGCCCCCTATCCCCACATCGGGGTTGAGCAGAACCTTTTTGCAAACTATGTCCCACTTGCCCGTGCCCTCGTAAATTTGCGGAAAGTCTCTCTTCAAAATCTCTTCCCTCTTTTTAATCTCCTTTTCGTGAAGGCTCACCATGAAATCGAAAAGCTCAGGGTCCGCTGTTATCTCCTCGCTCAGCTTCTTTATGTAGCCTTCCGACTCTAACTTGGATACCGCACCTCTCAGCTCCTTATCCAGTATCCAGAAGCGGGTAGGCTCTGGTCTGTATATGCCCTTTTCGAAAACTACTATGGGGTTTTCCACAACGGAGGTCATATTATTAATCTTATGGGTTATATCGACATAGACGCTGAGGAGATTTACAACTTTGACAAAAAAGTTCTCGTGGACATAAGAAGTCCCCAGGAGTTTGAAGAGTTCCACATACCTGGTGCGGTCAACATTCCCCTCTTCGAAAACGACGAAAAGAAGCTCATAGGACACATATACAGGACGAAAGGTGTGGAGGAAGCCAAGAGAGTGGGTGAAAGCATAGCGGTGGAAAAACTCGAAGAGTTCTATAAACAATTTAAAGCTTTGAAGGAAAAGTATGAGAACGTCATAGTTTACTGCTGGCGGGGGGGTATGCGCAGTCAAGGAATGTGCGAAGCCATGTCCCGTATGGGACTTAACCTTTTCCGTCTCAGGGGCGGATATAGAGCCTACAGGCAGTTCATACTCAAGGACATGGAAAGACTTCTCGAAGGTATAAGGTTTATAGTCCTTACCGGAAAAACAGGTGTGGGAAAGACGAAACTCCTGAAAGCTCTCAGAGAGGAAGGTTTGCCCGTTATAGACCTTGAGGGCTTAGCCAAGGACAGGGGTTCCGTCTTCGGGAGCGTGGGAATAAGGGAACAGGTCTCTCAGAAGATGTTTGACGCACTACTGTATGAGAAACTCAGGAAATTGGGAGATGGTGTGATTTTCATAGAAGACGAAAGCAGAAGGATAGGAAACGTTTACATTCCCGAGCCTTTCTGGAAAAAGAAGGAGGAAGGGGTTTACGTTGAAATTACCGCAAGTATTGAAAGGAGGGTGGAGAACATACTCGAAGACTACACCGCAATGCCGGGCTGGGAGGAGGAAGCTCTGAGAGCGGTTGAGAAGATAAGGAAGTATTTAGGACCTCAAAAGTATGGAACCGTTAAAGAGCTTATTGAAAACAAAAATTACCGCTCTGCGGTCCGTTTTCTTATAGAAGAATACTACGATAAAAGATACAGGCAGTTCGGAACTCCCGTTGCGGAATTCAACTGCGACGACCTGGAAAGGTGCGTTCAAGAGCTTAAGAGTTTCTATCAGAGGGTTTTAAATGAGGCTCAAGTTCAGGATACTGCTTCTGAAAGAGGGCAAAAGGCTGAAGAAGTCCGACTTTAAGGAGCTAAGAAGTCCCCTATATACGGGTATGAGATACATAACGGAGTTCAAATACCTCGAGGCTACCAAGTGGCTTTTGATAGCGGAAGACTGCTTCGAGAGGAACCTGCTGTTGGGACTTGTAAACCTCGCTCTCGGACAGGAAGAACAGGCTCAAGAGTTTTTCGAAAGTGCAAGAGGTCAGAGGAGGTTAACAGACATAGACATACTCGTGGACTTTCCCGACGAAGGTGAGCGTTTTAGGATTTCGGGTGTGGAAGATTTGGGTAAGGTGGAGCTTAAAGCAAGAGCTACCTGATAAACTTCAAGTAATCCCTTATGCCTTCCTCAAGGCTGTATTCGGGTTCGTATCCCAAGACTTCCCTTGCTCTGCCTATGTCCGCCTGGGTGAACTCCTGATAGAAGTCGTAGGGACAGTCGAAGTATTCGGTCTCTAAGTTAGTCCCGAGTTCCCTGTTCAGTATTTCTATTATTTCGTTAAAAGAACGGGCTTCGCCCGTTGCTATGTTAAATATCCCGCTAACGTCCTTTTCAAGAGCCAAAAGGTTTGCCCTGACCACATCTTTTATGTAAACGAAGTCCCTCTTCTGCTCTCCCCACTTGAAAATTCTCGGTTTTTCTCCCCTCATCATCTTAACCGCAAGCTGGTAAATCATGCTCGCCGTCTTTCCTTTAAAGGACTCCCTCGGACCATAAACGTTGAAGTATCTGAAACCTACAATCCGCATGTCGGGATGTCTCTTCATGTAATCGAGAGCTATGTGGTCCATCATAAGCTTGGAAAAGCCGTAAATATTCTCCGGCTCAAGTCCCCTGTCTTCCCTCATGGGAGCGGGAGTATTTCCGTAAACACCTGCGGAGGAGGCATAAATCACCTTAGCGCCCCAATCCAGAGCTGCGTCGAGCAGATACCTGAAGCTATCCGCATTGGTCTCCATCATGAGTTTTTGGTCCATAACCGTCGTGTCGGTTATTGCCGCCTTGTGAAACACGACATCGAAGGAAAAGTGTTTTCTCAAGTATTCCCACAGGCTTTTATCCTTTATGTCTCCCGTTATTACCTCTCCCCTGAAACCTATGAGGTTTTTAAAGTGCCCCGAGGAGAAGTTGTCCAGCACATAAACCTTAGCGTCGGGATACTTATCCTGAATAGCGAAGGCTATATTAGAGCCTATAAAACCGGCTCCGCCGGTGATTAGAATTCTCATGGGGAATATTATCCTATAATTAATTACGAGCGGGCGTAGTTCAGCGGTAGAACGCCTGCTTCCCAAGCAGGAGGTCGCGGGTTCGAGTCCCGTCGCCCGCTCTTGACTTGCACACCGGTGGAAGATTGTTATACTCTTAATTAACAAGGCGACGTGGCCGAGCGGCTAGGCGAGGGACTGCAAATCCCTTCTACGGCGGTTCGAATCCGCCCGTCGCCTCCATGAAACGAATAAGGGTAGTAACATGAAGGTAAAGGCTTCAAAGATTGACTTAAAAACTATTTTTGAAGTTGCTAAGACTCCGCAGGAACTTGAGAGACTACTTAAGCAAAATTATTATGTCAGCAATGCCCAATTAAAGCGTGCGGACAAGCTCGTTAATCAAAGAATATCTCTACTTAAAAAGCTGAGATGAGATACTTGTCGGTAAATGATGTCCTCGCCCTATATGTGAGTATTTTTAAAAAGCTTGGAGGCAGGATAGGTTTAAGAGACATATCTCTATTAGAGAGTGCGGTTGATAAACCCAAAGCTTCATTCAGCGGATTAGACTTATACGAAGGGGTTTTAGTTAAGGCTATTGTTTTATGCGAAGCTATAATCAAAAATCACCCCTTCGTTGACGGCAACAAGAGGGTGGGAGTTCTTGCACTCCTTGAATTTCTGGAAATAGACGGTTATGACACTTCTAAGATTCCCGACGATGTTCTGTATGATATAGCTATGGGTTTCGCGAGCGGAGAGCTTAAAAGGGAAGAGGCTGTAAAGATGATAGAGCCTTTTTTGCTCAGTGAATCATACACAGCTTATTTAAACGAATTGACTGCATCAAATCCGCCCGTCGCCTTTTTCTCACCATGAAAACCTACCTCGTCTGGGGATTGGGGAAGAGCGGACAGTCCGCTGTAAAGCTCCTTAAAAGCAAAGGATACAAAGTTCTATCGGGAGACGATGCAAAGGGAGACAGGTGGGAGGAGTTTCTACAAGAGGTTGACACCTTAGTTTTATCCCCCGGGATACCTCCCTCCCATCCCCTGTGGAAGGAAGCCCTCAAGAGGGACATAGAGGTTGTAGGTGAGCTTGAACTTGCCTACCGGTTCTTTGAGGGGGAAGCAGTAGCCATAACAGGCACCGACGGAAAATCCACCACCACACGGCTTGCCTACCTGATGCTATCCTCACACCTCGATAACGTTTACGAAGCGGGAAACATAGGAACACCCCTCTCGGAAGTTGTCCTCAAAAACTCAAAGGGAATTGCTGTAATCGAAGTCTCCTCCTTTCAGGGAAAGACCCTCTCCACCTTCAGACCGAAAGCGGGAGCTTTCCTCAACTTTTCCGTGGACCACCTCGACTGGCACCCCACCTTAGAAGACTACCTCAAAAGCAAGCACAACATATTCTCCCGTCAGCAAGAGGAAGACCTCTTCGTTGCAGGAAGCACCCAGAAAGAAGTTCTCAGCACGCCCACGCCTGCCAAAAAGGTAATCCCCGGAGTAAACCTCACAATCGGAGAGGAAGTCCTGTTTGAAGGGGAGAAACTCTTCAGCAGAGAAGACATACCCCTTCGGGGAAGGCACAACCTCATAAACTCTGCGGTAGCCTCGATTATAGCCTACTCCTTCGGTGTCCCACCCTCAAAAATAAGGGAAACCCTCAGAAACTTCAAAGGACTGCCTTACCGAATGGAACTCGTAGCCCGCTTCAGGGGAGTGGAAATATACAACGACTCCAAGTCCACCACACCCAACTCCCTGAGAGCCGCACTCGAAAGCTTCCCCGACAACTCGGTCATCCTCATAGCGGGAGGCAAAAACAAAGGTGCGGACTTCTCACCGCTGAGGGAACTGTTCGAAAGAAAAGTAAAAACGGCACTTCTCATAGGAGAAACCAAGAATTTTATAAAGACCGCCTTCGGCGGTGGTTCAAACATAAAAACCTTAGACTCTTTGGAAGAAGCGGTAAGCCTCGCCCTAAAATACGCCCAGCCCGGGGACTTTATCCTCTTCTCACCGGGATGCTCCTCCTTCGACATGTTCTCAAACTACATAGATAGAGGTGAAGCCTTCAACAAACTTATTCGGGAGCGTTGTAAACTATAAGTATGTCGGAAGCGGGAAAGCTCCTCATTCTCTTCGGAGTAATCTTGGTGGTGGTAGGTTTGTTGCTCATGTTCTTCGAAAAGCTCCCCTTAGGGATAGGCAAGCTCCCCGGAGACATAGTCATAAAGAGGGACAACTTCGTTTTCTACTTCCCCATAGTAACCTCACTGCTTTTAAGCATTCTGCTTACTTTGATCCTGAACCTTATCTTTTCGCTGAAGAAGTAGCCTTCTTATCTTTGTATATCTTTGAAAGAACGCCGTTTACGAACTTCGCTGCCTTGCGGTCCGCATACTTTCTGGCAAGGTCTATGTAATCGTTGAAAGCCCTTCCTGGGTCGGGAGGGTTTCCGTATAGAAGCTCCGCAACGCCGAGCCTCAGTAAGTTCCTCTCTATGTAACCTATCCTGTCGAAGCTCCAGTCCTCCGAGTATTCGGATATTAAGGAGTCTATCTCCGTAAGTCTTTCCTTTACCGTCTCCACGAGCTTTTTCATGTATTCATACACGTCCTTCTTCTTTATCCTTTTCTCCTCGACCACCTCATCGAAAACCTTGTCGATAGAGTCCCCCCTAATGTCCCACCTGTATAGAACTATCAGACTGTGCTCACGAGCTTTCTTGCGGAACCGCATAGGTTATATCTTCTTCATCAGGTTTGCCATCTCTATGGCAGATAGAGCCGCTTCCCAGCCTTTGTTGCCCATCTTGGTGCCCGCTCTCTCTATTGCCTGCTCCAGCGTATCTGCGGTGATTATCCCGAAAGACACAGGCTTGCCTAAGTCTATCGATATGTTAGCTATTCCCTTGGACACCTCCGAAGCTATGTAATCAAAGTGGGGAGTGCTTCCCCTTATGAGAACTCCGAGGGCAATAACCGCATCTACATCTTCCCTTTCGAGGAACTTCTTTACCGCCACCGGAATTTCCCAGGAGCCGGGAACTCTCACTATCTCAATGTTATCCTCGGAACCTCCGTGCCTGATTATGCAGTCGATAGCCCCCTCCACGAGCCTGTCCACGAGCAGGTGGTTAAACCTCGAAGCTACTATAACGAACCTTAAACCTTCAGCCTTCAGCTCTCCCTCGTATCTCTTCATAGTGTCTTTAATTATAGCCCCAAAGGCTCCGCTGGGCATCATTTCTCTCCTTATTTGACAAATATCATAATAAAATTCGCATATTCGAATATCCTTATATAGACTTCAGGACGAGGAGGTGAATCATGGCACTGATTAAGGAGTTTCCTCCGGACGGAGTTGTAACCATAAATAGAGTTATTCTAAAGCCCCAATACACCGTTGACGACCTCGAAGAGAGGGTTGCGGAACTCTGCGAGCACGTCAAAACCTTCCACTCCATAGACGGATTTATCGGTGGTTTCGTTCTCATGAACGCAGGGATGATTTCAAAGGAAGGTTCTACGGTAGAAGACAAGGAAGTTTCTCCCCTCAAGGATAAAGAAGCCCTCATAGTTACCTTCTGGACTTCCTTTGAACAGCACGAAAAGTCCCATCAAAGCCCCGAGTTCCAGAGGCTCTTTGAAAGAGTATTGGAGCTGTGCGAAAACGGAAACGAAGAAATAGCATACACCATGCTCTGGCAGGGTAAGGCATACGACCCCGAGATGGCTAAGAAAGCCATAGAGGCAAAGCAGAAGTTTGCCTCCTGCGAAAACTGCTAAAGCCCCTCCAAGGCTCGCCCTCCCTCCCCTCCCCCTCCTTTTTTTACCTCTTTTTTTACCAATATACACCCCCACGGATTAAATTAGTTTTGATAAAAGTCAGGGGGGTGTGTTATGGACAGAAGGGACTTTTTTAAGCTGGGAGCGGCGTTGGCAGTGTCCGTGCCTGTTATGTCGGTCCAGGCTCTCGCTCAGGAGAAGAAACCTCCTCTACCAAAGCTGAACTTGGAAGACCTGCCCGAAAAGGAAACGGAAGATGCGGTGGTGTATCACTGCGACTTCCCCCAGGAGAACAGGTTTCATGCCATGCTCACCAACATGAGAAATCATCTGTCCGCCTACGACTTTGACCCTTTCAGGATTAAGCTCATTCTCGTGGCAAACGGTGTTGGTGTAAAGTTCTTCATGAAAACCCACAAGGGCACCAAGTGGGAAAAGGAAAACATAGACCTCAAGCGTGCCCAGGAAAGACTCTCATACCTGTCCCAGTTCGAGGTGGAGTTTTACATCTGCGACATAACCATAAGAAGCCTGAAGCTCAAATACGAAAACTTCTTCGACTTCGTCAAGATAGTTCCCTCGGGAGTGGGAACCATAGGAAGACTTCAAACCAACGGTTTTGGTTATATTAAAGTCCTGTAATGGACTCCTTCTCCTTCTATCAATACCTGCAGAACAAAGGATTTGAAAGGAGAGAGTCCCAGGAGGAGATGATACACCTCGTTGAGGAAGTTATCCGAGAGGGAGGAGTCCGCCTTATAGAAGCTCCGACGGGAACGGGAAAGACCTTTGCCTACCTAATACCCATAATAACCTCTCGCCAGAGAGCCATAATATCCACCGGAACGAAGGTTCTTCAGGACCAACTCAAGAGGGACATAGAGTTTTTAACCTCCCACTACAAACTCCTGACCGGGGAGGAAGTCAGCTACGCTGTGTTGAAGGGAAAGGGGAACTACCTCTGCATAGACAGGTTCAAAAAGGAGAACCTGTCTTCTCAGGAGAAAGCGGACATACCCGAGCTTATGGAAACCGAGTGGGAGGGAGACCTCACCCTCAGCTCCGTCAGCCCAGAGGTGGCTGGGAGGATAAACGTTGATGAGGATTACTGCACCAACGCCTACAGGAAAGTGTGTCCCCACAGGGGAGAGTGCTACTACTGGGAGAAGGTAAAGAGCAGAGAAAGAAGCGCCCAAATCCTCGTAATTAACCACGCCCTCTTAGCCTTAAAGGAGTTTGAGGAAACCAAGGATAAAGTTCTCGTCATAGACGAAGCCCACGAACTCGACAGGTATCTCACCCTCGCAAGCACCGCAGGTATTTCCCTCTACTTCATTAGGGAGCTGACCTCCAGCCTGCAAAAGCTTACCGGCAGGGAGATAAGCCTTCCCGTGGAAGAGTTCTTCCGGGACAACTTCGCAAAGCTCTTTAAGGAGGAAACGGAAGAGGTGTCCTTAGACAGCCTCGCACCCTACATGGAGGACTTCAAAACCCGCATATGCCAGCCTCTATACGACCTTTTTGACGAAGCTGTCGGACAGCTCAAGGAAGAACTCAAGGAGTTCTTAGAAGGAAGGTTAATGGTCAGCTTCAAGTTCAAAGGATACTTAGAGAAAACTCTCCTGCTTCCGAGAGAAATTATCGAGCTAACGGGAGCAAGCTACGAAGACCCCGACCACGACGAGGAAGCCCTCATAGAAAAGCTCAAGAGAGTGGAGTTCTTGAGCGGGAAACTCAGAAAACTCAAACGCTTCGTCCGTCTGTGTGAGGAGGAAGACCCTTCCTTCGGATACAAACTCTCGAAAAAGTGGAGCAGAAAACTACAAACCTTTAATTACCGTATGGAGGTGTTCCCCGTCTTCCCGAGAGGAGTTGTTGAACCTGAAGCCTACAAGGGAGTAGTCCTCACCTCCGCCACCATAGACCCCGAGGACATATCCTTTACCACAGGCATAGAAGGTGATTTCTACAGGCTATCCAAGAACTTCGATTACTCCTCCATAACCTTTCTCATACACGACACCAATCCCAAAAAGCCTCGATGGGAAGAAAAGCTCGTGGAAGCCTTCGAAGACATTAGAAGCCTATACGACAAGGTGCTCGTTCTCTTAACCAACAAAGCTCACCTGAAACTCTTTGAAGGCAACGGTCAGGTGGCAAAGCAGGGAGATGACAGCCTCAACTCCCTAATATCCGCCCTCAGAGAGGGGAAGATAAAAGTCCTCGTAGGTCTCGACAGTCTGTGGACCGGAATAGACGTCAGAGGTGAGAAGGGAATTCTCATGTCCAAGCTCCCCTTCGACAGCCCCGAAGACCCCGTAACCTACCACCGCATAAAGTATCTCCGAAGCTTAGGAGAAGACCCCTTTCATTATCAGAGGAGAAAAGCCTTTATAAAGTTCAGACAGGGAGTAGGAAGGCTAAAAAGACAGAAAGAGGACACGGGAACTATAGTCCTGTGCGACAACAGGATATGGAGATACCGAGAGTTTATAAACTACCTCAAAGAACTCGGCATAAAGGTCGTGTATCTGAAAAACCTTACAGCCCGAAGGACATGGGAACGTCCATATTGACGTCCTTGACCTCTTTAATCTCGGGGAACTTCTGCTTGAGCGCCCTCTCTATACCCGCCTTAAGAGTCAGAACGGACATACCGCATCCTGAGCACGCACCCACCAGCCTGACCAGAACGGTCCCGTCCTCCTGAATGTCAACCAGCTCCACATCTCCGCCGTCAAACCTGAGAGCAGGTCTTATCTCGTCCAGAACCTTTTCAATCTCTTCCCTCGTAGGCATTCCCATTTTCTAACCTCCTATGGCTTTTGAATTTAGAAGATACTTCCGAAAGTTCAAGGCATGTATGTAGCTTATCATATTCCCTATGAAACTCAGAGTTCCCGCAACCACGACCAACTTCGGCTCGGGATTTGACGCCTTTGGACTCGCTCTCAACCTGTATAACTTCTTCGAAGTATTTGAAAAGGACGCTTTCAGCGTGGAAATAGAAGGGGAAGGAAAGAACCTACCCAAAGATGAGAACAATCTCGTTATAAAAGTCTATAAAACCGCCTGTGAGCGATACGGAAAATCTGTAAAACCCTTTTTCCTGAAACAGACCAACCATGTTCCCACCGCACGGGGACTCGGCTCCTCCGCCACCGCCATAGTGGGAGGCATCCTCATATTCGAGAAGCTTCACAACCTCAACCTTTCCTTAGAAGATAAGCTCAGACTCGCCTTCGAGTTCGAAAACCACCCCGACAACCTCCTGCCTGCCTTCGTGGGAGGCTTCGTCCTATGTGTAGGAGGAGATAAACTCCTCTTTAAAAAACTTCCCTTTCCCGAAGACATAACCCTCGTCTTCGTTGTCCCCGACTTTGAGCTTTCCACGGAAAAGGCAAGGTCCGTCATAAAGAAGGAAGTTCCCCTTTCCGATGCGGTTTTCAACATTCAGAGGTCAAGCCTCTTGGTTGCCTCCTTCCTGACCAAGGACTACGACCTCATCAAGTTTGCGGTGGAAGACCGACTTCACCAACCTTACAGGTCAGAGCTGATAAGAGGTTTCGACGAGGTTCTGAAGGCAGGATACGATGCGGGAGCCTACGGAGTCTTCCTGAGCGGTGCCGGACCGACTGTATGCGCTCTATCCCCTCCCGACGAGGCAGATACCGTAGGAAAGGCTATGAAGGAAGCCTTTGAAAAAGTGGGAGTTTCCTCCAAGGTTCTGTCCCTGAAAGCACAGGAGGAGGGAGCCAAATGGCTCAACACTCCATCTCAAGGCTCTTAAGAAGAAGGTCCTCTCCTCCTACCACCTGAGTATTTACGGACCCGCAAGAGGGACACAGAGCGTTAAGCTCCTCTTTCTGTGCCTCTTCACCGCAGTCTAAGCACTTTATCCTGAGAGGCTCTATCTCCATCACCAGCTCTGCGGTTTCCGCTACGGTTCCCTCCTTAAAGGTGTCAAAGGCTGTCTTCAGAAGGTGAGGCTCAACCCCCGAAAGAACTCCCACCTGAACCACGACCTTGGAAACCTCCTTGGCTCCGTTCTCCCGAGCGTAATCCTCTATGAGAGCCAACAAGCTCTGAACTATCGAGAACTCGTGCATAAAGTAGAAGATAGTCTTAAAATAAGTGCGTGCGATACAGAACCGTTGCTGACATCTTCTCCCAGATAAGCGGTATCTACGACCGCTTCCTGAACTTTGCCACCGCAGGTCAGATACACAGGTGGCAGGAGAGACTTATATCCCTTATGGGGACGGAAGGTGATTGGCTCGACGTTGGGACCGGAACGGGAGAGGTTCTCAGAAAGCTACCTCGGAACGGTTTTAGGATAGGTATAGACCCAGCCTACGGTATGCTGAAGGTTGCAAAGGAAAAGTGCGTAGGTTGCTTCTTCGTCCAGGCTCTCGGGGAAAACCTCCCCTTTAGGAATTCCAGCTTTGACAGGATAAGCCTCTCCCTCGTCTTCAGACACCTCCAAAACAAGCTCACCTTTTTGGAAGAGGCTCACAGAGTCTTAAAGTCGGGAGGTAAGGTGGGAATAATAGACATCGGGAAGTTCAAGGGAACGGGGATTTTACTATTCCTCATGAGAACCCTTCTGAGACCCGTGGGGAACCTCATTTTCGGTAAGGAAAAGTGGGATTTCTTTATCCATTCGGTGGAGGAGAGCTTCACCTTGGACGAAGTCGTGGACATGTTCGAGAGCAAAGGTTTTAAAGTCCTTCACAAAGAGAGAAAGTTTTTGGGGATTATCCACATAGTGGTGGCGGTCAAAACTGATTGATAAACCTTATGTCGTTTTCGTAAAAGAGCTTTATGTTGTCAATTCCGTAAAGGAGCATGGCGAGCCTTTCCACACCCATTCCGAAAGCAAAGCCCTGATAGAACTCCGTATCCACACCGCAGTTCTCGAGCACCGCAGGATGAACCATACCGCAACCCATCACCTCGAGCCAGCCCGTCCCCTTACAAACCCTGCACCCCTCCTGACCGCATATGACGCACCCTATGTCCACCTCCGCAGAAGGCTCCGTGAAGGGAAAGTAGGAAGTCCTGAACCTCACCGGCAGGTCAGTCTGGAAGAATTCCCTCAAAAACTCCTCTATAACGAACTTCATGTGTCGGAAGTTTGCGTATTCGTTTACCACGAGACCCTCTACCTGATGGAACATGGGAGAGTGTGTAGGGTCGTCGTCCCTCCTATAGACCTTTCCCGGAGCTATTATCTGTATGGGAGGCTTTTGCTTTAGCATAGTTCTTATCTGGACGGGGGAGGTGTGGGTTCTGAGGAGATGCCCTTCCCTGTTTACGTAAAAGGTGTCCTGCATGTCCCTTGCGGGGTGGTCCGGGGGAATGTTCAGCTTGTCGAAGTTGTAATCCTCAAGCTCTACCTCCGGTCCCTTCTCCACCTGAAAACCCATTCCCCTGAATATCTCAACTATCCTCTCCAAGGTCAAAGTTATGGGATGGAGTTTTCCCGCAGTTCTCTGAAGGGGAAAGGTAAGGTCAACCCACTCCTTGGAGAGCTTCTCTTCCAGCTCCGACCTTTTGAGTTCTTCCTCCCTCCTTCGCAGAGCATCTTCTAAAGCACTCTTTACTTCGTTTACCTTCCTGCCGAACTCCTTCCTCTCCTCCGGGGGGATTTCCCTAATTTTTTTGAGCAGGGAGCTGATGACCCCCTTCTTTCCCAAATATTTGGATTTGACTTCCTGGAGTTCTTCCTTGGTCTTAACCTGCTTTAGCTCGAGGAGAGCTTCCTCTTTGAGTTTCTCTAAGTCGTTCATTATCAGGCGAGAGCCTCTTTAGCCTTTTCCACCACCTTTGAGAACCCTTCCGGGTCCCTGACTGCCATGTCCGCAAGTATCTTCCTGTCCAGCTCTATTCCTGCCTTTTTAAGTCCGTTTATAAACCTGCTGTAAGAGAGACCGTAAGGTCTGACCGCAGCGTTTATCCTCGCAATCCACAGCCTCCTGAACTGTCTCTTTCTCTGGCGTCTGTCCCTATACTCGTAGTATAGGGCACGCATGACAGCTTCTTTGGCTCTCCTGTAGGAGGTGTGGCGCATTCCCCTGTATCCCTTGGCAAGCTTGAGTATCTTCTTCTTACGCTTCCTCGAAGAGGGTCCTTTAACTCTCATTCTCTATTCCTCCGTTGGATTGAGGGAGATATTTTAGCACAGTAGCTTAAAATATCATACAGGAGGTCGATACATGAGCACCCTTTCGCAGGAACTTACCGAATATGCACAGGAGATAGTCAGCAGGGCGAGGTCCGTTCTGAGGGAGCTTACCTCTACAAACACCGGCGTTAAGAACAAGACCCTCCTCATAGCCTCCGAGTTTTTGGACGCTAACAGAGAGCGCATAAAGGAGGAAAACCAAAAGGACATAGAGACTGCTAAAGAGATGGGTCTAAAGCCTGCGGTCATAGACAGGCTCGTTCTGAACGACAAGCGCATAGACGGAATGATAAAGGTTCTTAGAGATGTGGCGAGCCTGCCGGACCCTGTGGGAGAAGTTATAAAGATGTGGAACCTTCCCAACGGTCTTAAGGTGGGAAGAATGAGGGTTCCCCTCGGGGTCGTGTTCATAGTCTATGAATCGAGACCTAACGTTACGGTGGAAGCCGCATCTCTGTGCATGAAGTCTTCCAATGCGGTCATACTCAGGGGCGGAAAGGAGGCTGTGAACTCCAACAGGGTGCTCGTTGAACTGCTCAGGCAGGCGTGCGAGGAGACGGGCTTCCCCAAAGAAGCCATACAGTTCGTGGACAGAACCGAGAGGGAGCTGGTCTGGGAGTTTCTGAAGATGGAAGGGAAGGTCGATGTAGCCATACCCAGAGGCGGAGAAAGCCTCATAAGGGCGGTTGCAGAGCACGCAAGGGTTCCCGTGATAAAGCACTACAAGGGGGTATGTAGCGTTTATGTGGACGATAAGGCTGACCTCAAGAAAGCCTGGAACATAGTGTATAACGCAAAGGTTCAGAGACCTTCGGTGTGCAACGCTATAGAAAACTTGATAATCCACAGAGACATACTTAAGGACTTCTTCCCTAAGATGGCTTACTATCTCGGGAAAGCCGGCGTGGAACTCAGATGCGACGAGGAGAGCCTGAAGGTGATAAAGGAAGACCCCTCGCTGTCATTTGTCAAAGCCGTCCCCGCTACGGAGGAGGATTACTACGAGGAGTTCTTAGACCTCATACTTGCGGTTAAGGTGGTAGGAAACATAGATGAAGCCATAGAGTTTATAGAAAAATACGGCTCAAAGCATTCCGATGCCATAGTTACGGAGGATTACACTAAGGCTATGAAGTTCCTGCGGGAGGTAGATTCTGCGGCGGTGTATGTGAACGCTTCCACGAGATTTACCGACGGAAACGAGTTCGGTTTGGGGGCTGAGATGGGAATATCTACAGATAAAGTGCACGCAAGAGGTCCCATGGCTTTAGAGGAGCTGACCATACCCAAGTTCATAATCCTCGGGGAAGGGCAGATAAGGGACGGCTTCGGAGTCCCTGAAGAAAATACCTGACATGCTTCGACACGAACTCCAGCTCAGGCTTAAGGTAAACCTAAATCTCCTTCTGAGAAATCAGGTGGAGGTCTTAATCCACCCCGCTCAGGAGCTTGAACAGCTTCTGAAGGAGGAAAAGGAGTCCAACCCCTTCATAGAGGAAGTCTATGTTTCGGAGAAGGCTCAGCGTTTCTTCGAAGACAAGAGATTTCCCGAACCCAGGCTAAGGGTTCACCCCTTGGAGACGCTACAGAAGAATGTGAGGGCGGAGTTGGAAGGTCTCGACCTCGAGATTGCACTCGAGCTAATATCCAACATCGACGAGAAGGGCTTTTTCAAGGGGAGCGTATCCCTTATAGCAGACAAGTTCGGCGTTTCGGAAGAGTATGTGGAGGACATAAGGGAGTTTGTTCTCACCCTCGACCCCGTAGGGGTTTGTTCAAAGAACCTATTGGAGTTTATGGAAGTTCAGGTAAAGGACCTGTATCCCGACGAGCCGGAGCTTTTAGAGTGGCTCAGAAAACTTGCGAGGGGAGAGGAGGTTCCCGAGGAGGTTAAGTTAAAGCTCAGACACCTTCGGTGGACTCCTATAGAGGAGGAGGTGAGCGTTCCCAAGGTTTCTAAGGTGGACGCTATAATCGAGCTGGACGACGGAGAGCTGGTGGGTTACATATACGAGGAACTTATAGACATAAGACCGAACCGAGCCTACATGGAGATGTATTCCAGGGCAAAGGGGGAGGCAAAGGAGTTCCTCAAAGAATACATGGAGAGATACGAAAACTTCCGAAAGATACTCTCCGTTCGGAGGGACAATCTAAAGAAGATACTCGACGAGATAATCAGAACTCAGGAAGCCTTCCTCAAGGGAGAGGGAAACCTGAAAACTCTTCTGGTGAAGGATGTTGCTCAAAAGCTGGGCATCAGCGAGTCAACGGTGAGCAGGCTTATAAACTCCAAGTATGTAAAAACTCCCCAGGGAACTTATCCCTTCAGGTTCTTCTTCGTTCGGGAAACCGCAGGGGGGATATCCCAGGACGAGCTTATGAGGGAGATAAAGGAGATAATACGAAACGAGGATAAGAGAAAACCCCTGAGCGACGACGAGATTGCAAGGATACTCAGGGAAAAGGGATACAAGGTGGCACGGAGAACCGTTGCCAAGTATAGAGACCTGCTGGGAATACCCTCTTCGAGGGAGAGGAGGCAAAGATGAGATTGAAAGAAGTTCAAGAACTTATAGATAAAGAAGGTCTCGATGCCTTTATGTTCTCTTCTCAAGCTAACGTGTTTTACCTTTCGGGCTTTAGGTCAACACACGCTTATGCGGTTATAACTCCCAACTCCAAGCACCTCCTGACCGACGGTAGGTATTACGAAAGGGCAAAGGAGGAACTCAAGGACTGGGATGTAGTTCTCATAAAGGGAAAGGCTCTGAGGAAGGTAAAGAGTTTCCTGAGAGACCTCGGGGCTGTCAGGGTGGGATACGAGAACGACAGGGTCAGCTGTGAATTTAGAAAGGCTATGCGTAGCACGAGGATAAAGTGGAAGCCCTATAGCAACTTCCTCAAAGACATAAGGGTTATAAAAACCCCCGAGGAAATAGAGCTTATGAGGGAAGGTGTAAGAAGGAGCGACAGGATTTACCGGGAACTTCTGAAATACGTATCCCCGGGTATGACGGAGCTTGAGGTTAGGGGCTTTATAGTGAGCAAGATATTTGAAGTGGGAGGTTCGGGGGAGAGTTTCCCCGCAATAGTTGCAAGCGGACCCGCATCCGCAATTCCCCACTGGGAGACTTCCTCAAACCCCGTGAGGGAACAGTCCCCGCTTCTGGTGGACATGGGGCTTATGTGGAAGGGCTACTGCACCGACTTTACGAGAACCTTCTTTCTGGGCACTCCCGACAGGGAGTTTTTAAAGGTTTATCAGATAGTCAGGGACGCTCATCTCTTTGCCTTGGAGAAGGTAAAGGTAGGCAACAAGCTGGGAGAGGTGGACAGAGCGGCAAGAGACTACATAAAGAGGAAGAGATACGGAAAGTTCTTCACCCACTCCACCGGGCACGGCATAGGGGTGGAAATTCACGAGTATCCGAGAGTCTATTACAAGGGGGAGGATGCGGACAGGGTGATAGAGGAAGGGATGGTTTTCACCGTTGAGCCGGGCATATACCTGCCGGGTAAGTTCGGGGTGAGGCTCGAGAACATAGTTGCGGTGGTAAAGGGCAGGGGTGAACCCCTATCGGAAATTAGCCTTGACCTGGTAAAGGTTTAAGCTCCGTCATAGAAAGTTTTTCCACGGTGTTTTACTCTTTACCCATTATGAGTAAGAAGAGGATAATCAGCCCCATAAATTTGCGCAAGGATAGGCTTCCACCCGGTCAGCACTGGATAAACTATCCCCTCGTTTATGACATAGTGGACAGGCTTCCCGACTGGGACATGGAGAGATACCGCTTCAAGGTGTGGGGAGAGGTGGAAAACCCCATAGAGCTTACCTACAAAGAACTTCTGGAACTTCCTTCTGTGGAGCTGGTGGCAGACTTCCACTGCGTTACCCGCTGGAGCGTTAAGGAAATTCAGTGGGAAGGTGTCCCGACTTCCGAGATAATCAAGCTCGTGAAACCGAAAGATGAAGCCAAGTTCGTATTCGTGTATTGCCTCGAGGGATACACCACCAACATGCCGTTGGAGTATTTTGCAAAGGAAGACAGCATCCTCGCTTACAAGATGTTCGGAGAGACTATTCCCAAGGAGCACGGATACCCTCTGAGGCTGGTGGTTCCCCAACTTTATGCCTGGAAGAGTGCCAAGTATGTGTGGGGGATAGAGTTCAGGAGGGAGGACAAACCCGGCTACTGGGAAGAGAGGGGATACCACATGCTCGGAGAACCCTGGAAGGAGCAGAGATACTGGGGAGACTGATATAATCCCTCTTTATGCTCATAACCTTCGAAGGCATAGACGGTAGCGGAAAGACCACCTTATCCAGAAGACTTTACCGATTTCTCTCGGGCAGAGGTATAAAAACGAGTCTGTATAGGGAGCCAGGTGGAACCGAGGTGGGAGAAAGGATACGGGAAATCGTAATAGAGGAGGACCTAAACGAAAGGACGGAGCTTTTACTCTTTGAAGCTTCCCGTGCTCAGCTGGTCTCCACCAAGATACTCGAAGATTTAAAGTCCGGAAAGGTAGTTATACTCGACAGGTTTATAGACTCAACCCTCGCCTATCAGGGCTACGGCAGGGGAATGGACAAGGAACTTATAAAAACTCTGAACACCTTTGCCTCTTTCGGTCTAAAGCCAGACATAACCTTCCTCTTGGACATAGAGCCTTCTCTGGCTGTAAAGCGCATAAGGGAGAAGAGCAGGTTCGACGACCTCGATTTCCTTACCCGTGTCAGGGAAGGTTTCCTCGATATAGCTTCAAAGGACAGGGATAGATTTGTGGTAATCGACTCTTCCGAAGGGGAGGACGTGGTTTTTGAGAAGGTTCTGAGAGAGCTGAAGCTCAGGCTCGGATTTGATTTTTAGAAAGGCTCGCCCGGGCGGGCGAGCAAAAACTCTTGGGGAGGGAGGGGGAGGGAGTTTATCACTCCCAGCCTCTTTCTCACCTTTTAGCGTTGATAAGAATATAGCACCCATAAAACGAAATGTCAAGTGGTTTTAAAATCCCTGGTAGAGTAGCGATTGCCTTCTTGAAAGCTGTAATTATCTTTAACAGAAAGGGGGAGTCATGCTGGGATTTATACTCCCCGAGATAGCAACAAGAGGGTTTCTTATGGGAGGGAAGATAATGAGGCTCGAAACCACCGCTTTTAGAGAGGGGGAGACCATACCGCAAAAATACACCTGCGACGGACTCAACATATCGCCACCCATGGTTTGGAAGGACCTTCCGGTGGGAACAAAAAGCCTCGTCCTCATAATGGACGACCCGGACGCTCCTATCGGAACCTTTACCCACTGGGTAGTTTACGACATACCCTCAGATGTAGGTGGGTTTGCGGAGGATATGCCAAGAGTAGGTGAATTTGAAGGTGTTAAACAGGGGCTGAACGACTTCGGCTACGTCGGTTATGGAGGTCCATGTCCGCCTAAGGGACACGGCTTTCACAGATACTTCTTCAGGATATACGCTTTGGATGTAGAAAGCCTTGGGATACCGCCGATGGCAACGAGGAAGCAGGTTGAGGAACGCATGAGAGGACACATACTCGGGGAAGCGTCAATTATGGGAAAGTATAGAAGGAATTAACTTTTCGGGGAACTTAGGGTAGTTCTCAACCACCTGACCCTTTTCATCTATTAATAGGGTGGAGGGCAGGAATATAAGCGTTATCCTGTCCGCAAGCTCACCCTTCGGGTCCGCAAGTATAGGAAACCTCGGGTCTATACCGTTGCTATTCAGAACTTCCTTTATGTCTTCCACATCCATCATTATGGCAACCGACACTATAGGTATTTTGTCTTTTAGCTCCGGATAAAGTCTGTTTATAGTTTTGAGGTCCTCTATGTGTCCTATGCATGTGCCGGACCAGACGTAGATTAGGAACTTCTTTCCTCTGAACTCTTCAAGGGAGTATGTTTTTCCTTCAAGGGACTCAAACTGAAGCTCGTAAATCCCCTTTTCCGAGCAGGAAATTAGGAAGACCAGAAAAATTAAAAGGAATTTTCTCATCAGTGGTGCATGTGCATCTTCATGCTCCTGACGGGAGCGGTTACCGTGATTTTCCCGCTTTTCTTGAATATAAGAGTAATCTTCACCTTATCACCCGCTTTAAGGGGCTTTTTCAGGTTTATTAGCATTATGTGTTTTCCCATAGGTTTGAACTCTACCGTCTGTCCCGCAGGAATTTTCACCTGCTCTATCTTTCTCATCTTCATCATGCCGTCTTCCATTATGGTGGTGTGTATTTCCGCAACTTCCGAAACGGGGCTTTCAACCCCAATAAGGTAATCGTCCTCTTTTCCTGTGTTGATGATTTTCATAAAACCTGCGCTCATCGTGGATACGGGTGGGACCTCTCTTACCCAGGGGTCCTCAACGAGTATGTGAGGCTTTGCAAATCCTACCGACACGATAAAAATTAGCAGTGCGAGAACTCTCATAACTACCCCCTTACAGAAACTGTTTTATGTCCTCCGCCATAAGTTCGGGTTTTTGCTTGGTGGACGGGTATATGAGCTTCAGCGTTCCTTTCGGGTCTATGAGGTATATGTAAGCGGTGTGGTCCACCAGGTATCCTGTTGCGGAGTCGCTTTCGACCTTTTTGTAGAAAGCCATGTAATCCTTTGCGACCTTCTGTATCTCTTCCGGGGAACCCGTAACACCTATGAAGGTAGGATAAAAGAACTCCGCATACTTCTGGGACTTCTCGGGTGTATCCCTTTCCGGGTCAACGCTTATGAAAATCACCTGAACCTTATCTCTCTTGTTCTCGGGTATAAGTTCCATAGTTTTGGCAAGGACCTGAAGCGCAGCGGGACACACGTCGGGACAGTGAGTATATCCGAAGAACATCAAAACCACCTTTCCCTTGAAGTCCGAGAGACAGACCTTCCTCTCCTTTCCGTCCTTCCAGCCGGTCAGGCAGAACTCGGAAGCGGGCTTATCCAAAACTGTTCCATGAAACTCCTTCTTGCCCTCACAGGAAGCTAAAAGGAACAGAGTGAGGATAGTAATAACTAACCCGGCATACCTCATCATGGTAAAGTATAGTCCTTTTCGGTAAGCAAATCAACACCGCATTCGAGGCTCTCGACCCAATCTATGAACCTGCTTACCATATCCTTTCCCTTAAATACAGCCCCATGCTGGGGAGCTATAGTCTCGATGTCCAACTGCCGAACCATGTTTGCCCATAGCTTCAAGACCTTTCCGGAAGCCATGTATCTTCTGTGAAAAGGCTCCATATACTTTACGTGAGCGTCAAAATCTTCGACAAAAATGTAGTCTTGTCCCAGAGAGGCTCCCAAGTCTCCCGAAAACAGGATTTTAGAGACGGGGTCGTATATTTGAAAGTTCCCCGGTGAGTGCATAAAGTGTGCAGGTATAACCTTAAGTTCACAATCCCCGCCGAGGGTTATCCTGGTTCCGCCGTCGTCTATAGGCATTACTCTACCCTCTAACTTGCTGTCAAGACCGAAGTGGGGCAGAAACCTTATCCAGAGCTTGGATATTAGAGCTGTTGCATCGGTGGTCATGAGCCAGTAGTTTATACTTGCCACTATGTCCGGGTCCTGGTGAGATAGGAATATGTAGCGTATCTGCTTGGGTGGTATTAAAACCGATATGTCCGCAAAGAGCTTTGACTGAACCTTATGACCCCCCGGGTCCAGAAGCATGGCTTCCTCTCCGTGGATTATCACGAACTGGTTTGCCTGAACCGCACTTGCGGGAGTCAGTTCCTCGAAGAGGAACACCTTATGACCTTCTGAGTCAAAGAGAACAGTGCCACTCATGCTCACCCCCTATGATTTAAATCATAAATCTGCACCATTTTAGCACAAGCCTAAGCTGTGCAAGGGTTAGAATAGTTGAGGGAATTATGATATACACGGGAGTTGACGGAAGCAAGAGGGTAAGCGTCGAACACTCTATTCTCAAGAAGGACTGGAAGCTTACCTCAAAGAGGGGAAAGCCCGTATATGCGGTTCCTTCGGACCTCAGCTTTGCCAAAGTTGAAACTACCCAGATAAGGGACTTATACGACCTTAAAAAGGCTCTTGCCTTAGAGGTAGAGGAGAAGTTCGGAGAGGTTGTCTGGGACCTCAAACTTTGCGGGGACAGATACTTCCTTGCCCTGATAAGGGACTTTGATGTTCCCGAAGATGCCTACTCCTTTGAACCGGAAATCTTCTCCCTCGCAAGGGTTTGCAAAGCCCTATCCATGGAGGACTGCTTCGTTTTAGACTTAGGCAAAAGGAAGACAACCCTCGTAGAGGTTAAAGGGGGAGAGCTTTCTTCCTTCAGAGTGGTCCTCAAAGGGGGGGACTTCATAACTTCCTTCCTTTCGGAAAAAGCGGGGATACCCTTCGAGGAGGCTGAAAGGCTGAAAATCTCCGAGGGACTCGAGAATAAACATGTAAAAGATGCTTTCGAAAACATACTTTCCTCGCTGGGACAGGAGCTTTCCAAAGAGAGCGTTCTACTCAGCGGTGGTTCGAGCAAGCTCAAAGGCATAGAGGAATACTTCGGAAGCGTTCTCAGAAATAACTTCGTCTCTCCCGAGCTTAACACAGCCTTCGGAGCCTCTCTGAAGTTCGTTCTGAGAGATTGTGCCCCGGATTTCAGGGAGGAGGAAGTCCCGGACCGGGACTTGAAGCGTGTGGCGGTTCTCTTAGGACTTGCCTTTGCGGTCTTTTTCTCTGCAAACTTCGGGATAGAATACGCAAAGAAGGAGGTAGTCAGGGAGGTCAGAAGGTTAGAAAGAGAAGCCTTCAAAAGGGAGTTTCCAAACCTGCCCACCGTAGCGGTGCGGGACCAAATTCAAGCCATGGTAAGCTCTCCGAGATACGTGGTTCTCTCAAAGCTGTCCCTACTATCTCAAAAGCTCGAAGAAGGCATAGAGATATACAGGATTGAGTTCAAGGAGGGGAAACTGAAGGTGGTCGGAAGTGCTCAGAGTGAGGAAGTCCTGACCCGCTTGGGTGCCAAGTCCGTTAAAAAAACACCTGAAGGTCAATACCTCTTCGAGGTGGAACTCCAATGAGGAGGTTTATAACGAAGCGACTCGTCTATGTAATCTCCTTGGCTGTGGTAATTCTCTTTCTCGGATACACCCTTCCGGCACTCGGTGAACTCAGAAACACCATAACCAGGGAGTATTTCAAACACAAAGAATTCCTCTTCAACCTATCAAAGGCAAAACTCTCGAAAAGGGAAACCGCTACCGAAAGCTCCGTCAGGGAAGTTTTGAAATCTCTGGGAGTTCAGCCCGAGAGCGTCTTCATGACCGAGTCCGGCGTAGAGGTCCAGATAGAGGAACTCAGTTGGAGAAAGCTCCCTGTTCTCGTAAAGAAGCTCGAGGAGAGGTTCCGGCTCGTATCCCTTTCCGCAGTGGACAACACGGGTAAAGGGGTGTTCCAAGTCCGTCTGGTGGTGCGATGAGTCCCTTCGATAGGCTGGCTCTCAGATACGACCTGTGGTATGAAAAGCCCTTCGGGAAGAGTGCCTTCGAGCTTGAAAGTAGGTGCCTGCAAAAACTAACGGGGGAGTTCCGCAGAGGTCTCGAGGTAGGAGTGGGAACGGGAAGGTTTGCGCAAAAGCTCGGCGTAGAGTTCGGCATAGACCCTTCCCTTGAGATGCTCAAGATAGCACGCTCGAGAGGGGTGAAGGTGGTGCAAGGGATAGGGGAGAGTTTGCCCTTTAGAGAAAACAGCTTTGACCTCGTTCTCATAGTCGTATCTATATGTTTTGTAAAGGACCCCTTCGGGGTTATAAAGGAAGCCAGAAGAGTCCTCGAAAAGGGAGGAAAGCTCCTGCTGGGATTAATACCCCGGGATAGCAGGTGGTCCAGCTTTTACCTTCAAAAAGCCCGTGAGGGACATCCCATATACAGAGAAGCTAAGTTCTATCCCCTCGTGGAGATAAGGAAAATGCTAAAAGAGGCAGGTTTTGAGGAGAAAAGGACCCTTTCCACCCTTGTAGAAGACCCACAGGACGAGAAACCCGTAAGTAGCAAAGAAGTGAGGGAAGGTTTTGACCCCCTTGCGGGATTTACCTGCATCTTAGCTACCTGAGAACTTCCCCGAAGAACTCCACCGCTATGGCGCTCAGGTCTTCACCTGCTAAGTCCCTGAAGAAGTGGTCCGCATAATCTATAACCTCGAGCCTGATGTTGTTCTTAAGATAAGGTTTTAAAAACTCTGGAAGGTCCCTTATTCGGTCATCCTCACCACCCCAAACTATCAGAACGGGGACTTTTATCCTCTCGAGGAACCTTCCTATGTTTCTGTCCACTCCGTAATAGGTGTATAAGGTTCTGGCGCTTACCTGTGCTTCTTTACAGTAAAAGAACCGTGTTTTCAAGAGGGTTTTCCCCTTACCTTCCTCGTAGAGCTTCTTTGCTTTCTCAAGCAGGGGGTGTTCCCTCTTAAGCCCCTTGGCGGGAGCGACAGCAAGTATCCCCACGACGGAGTCGTCCTTCAAAAACTCGTAAGCATGAATTACCTGCTGTCCACCCATCGAGTGCCCCGCAAGGATTATCCTCTTCACCCCCTTGGATTTGAGCCACTTTACCCACTCCTTTATCTCCTTAAGGTTTTGCTTATATTCGTGGTCCAGAGGATAGGAACAGTCGTAAGGCTGTGTTCTGTTGTCAATTCCGAGGGTGAGGGTGGGGGATAGAACCGGAAATCCTTCCGACACCCAGGCTTCCCTCTGGAAGGTTATGGGTTCCTGCATCTTGTGAGTTTGGAACAGACCGTGTAGCCACAGAATGGCACCCTTCTTTGCGGGGTCAACCCCTTCCGGGACGACCCACTCTCCGTTAGCCCTTATCTTCTTGCCATCAAAGTCCACCTCAATCTGAACACTCTCGGACCAGGCGAAGGACAACAAAAACAGGACGAAAAGTATCACCATCGTGGCTTCCCCCCTTGCCCTATAATGTAAATCATGTTCTTTTACGATGCCAACAATCCCGAAAGGCTGTGGATACACCTGCACGGCTTTGCCACCAACGTTTTAGGCTCGAAGATAGAGTTTGCAAGAAACTACTTCAAGAGAACCAAAGCCTTCTCCTTTTACGCTATGGACATGGATTACGAAAAGCACACCACCACGGAGGTTCTGGAAGTCCTCGAAGCTCTCGTTCTCGGTTTTTCCGAGAGGTATAGGCACATAACCCTCTGCGGTAGCTCCCACGGCGGATACATAGCCACCAATTACGTGAGGTTCAGAAAGCTGGGTAATGTAAAGAGCCTCTTGCTCCTTGCCCCTTCCTTCGAAACGCTCGGTCTGATAATCAAGGAGTTGGGATACGAGAAGGTAAAAGGCTGGCTCGAGGGAAAGGAAAAGCTCAGGTTCAAGGAGGAGGACTTGGAGATAGAGGTTAGGGAAGACTTTGCCACGGACATATTACAAAGGGGATACGAGATTATCCAGAAGGAGGAGGTCAGGTTTCCCGAAGACCCACCCGTGGACATAATCGTGGTTCACGGAAATAGGGACGAGGTAGTCCCCGTAGAGAGAACGAGGCTTTTTGTTAGCAAGGTAAAAGTTAAGGAATTTATAGAGGTTGACGACGACCATCAACTTTCCGAGAGCTTCGGGAAAATCCTTACCAAACTCGTAGAGGAGAACAAAATTTAAATCTTATGAAGTGTAGGATTTGTGGAAAGAAACCCATAATATACATGCCCCACCACAGACTTGCCCTCTGTAAGGAGGACTTTATAAGCTGGTTCGAGCGCTACACCGAGAGGACGATAAAGGAATTCAAGATGTTCTCCAAAGAGGATAAAATCCTCGTAACCGTTTCCGGCGGAAAGGACAGCCTCGCTCTGTGGTTCGTCCTCAGAAAACTCGGATATGAGGCGGACGGCTTTTACCTTCACTTAGGAATAGGTGAGTATTCGGAAAGGTCCAAGGAAAAGGTGGAAAAGTTTGCCCAGCGACTGAAGGCTAAGCTCATAGTTGAAGACCTCAAGAAGGAGATGGGAGGGATACCTCTTCTTAAGGACATAACCTCGAGGGAAGCTTGTTCCGTGTGCGGTCTCGTAAAGAGATACAACTTCAACAAGGTGGCAAGAGATTACGGATACACGGTCGTAGCTACGGGACACAACCTCGACGACGAGGCAAGCTCGCTTTTGTCAAACGTAATAAACTGGAACATAAAATACCTCGGCAGAAAGTATCCTGTCCTCAAGGAGGAGGAGGGCTTCGTCAGGAAGGTAAAACCCTTCTGCAAGTTCACCGAGAAGGAAACAGCCCTGTATGCACTCCTCAACGGTATAGACTTTATAGAGGAAGAGTGCCCCTTCTCGGAAGATGCCAGCTCAATCTTTTACAAGGAAATTCTCAACCGCATAGAGGAAAAGTTCCCCGGAACGAAGCTGAGATTTTACTTGGAATATCTGAGAAAGGTCTATCCCCGTTTTAAGGAGGAAGGAGAGAGGGACTTACAGCCCTGTAAAGTCTGCGGTCAGCCGAGTCCTTCCGAAATATGTCCGGTTTGCAGGCTCAGGGAAAAAGCCGTAAATTATCTGCACGGGCATGAGGCTTGATACTATAATTCAAATACTGAGCACGGGGCGTAGCTCAACTGGATAGAGCGCGGGACTACGGATCCCGAGGTTGTGGGTTCGACTCCCACCGCCCCGGCACAAAGTCATGACAAAGAAAGAGGCAAAGATAGTTCCCATAGCGGACAACAGGGAAGCGAAGGCAAAGTATGAGATTATCGAAAAGTATGAAGCGGGTATCGTCCTCGAAGGACCCGAAGTTAAATCCCTGAGAAATAAAGGGAACGTCTCCTTCAAAGACAGCTTCGTGAGAATAGACGACGGTGAGGCATGGCTTTACAACCTATACATAGCACCTTACCGCTTTGCCACCATAAAACCCCCCGACCCTCTTCGCAAGCGTAAGCTCCTGCTACACAAAAGGGAGATAATGAGACTATACGGAAAGTCTCAGGAAAAGGGATACACCGTAATCCCCCTAAGACTGTATTGGAAGAACGGAAAGGTAAAGGTGGAAATAGCTCTCGCCCGAGGAAAGAAACTCCACGACAGGAGAAGGGAACTCAAGGAAAGAGCGCTCAAAAGGGAGCTGGAAAGGGAGTTCAAAGGAAAGATAAGACTCTAAAAACACTGACAGTAGTAAGACCCCGGACCTAAGTATATTATCTGGGTGTTAGAGCATATAGGGTCCCCTATGTTGATAATGCTCAGGAGCACTCTCCTTCTGTCGTCGCAAACGTATAAAGGTTGACCGGTTGTAATTCTTATAGTCCTCGTCCTACCGTCTCCAACCTCTCTGCATCTTCCGGAGCAGTTCCTGTTAGGACACACATCTACATCCTCGTTAAAGCCGTTAAAGAAAGTTACATTACAGGTTCCGCTACAGGTAGAAGTGCAGGTCTGAGCCTCACAGGTGTTCGGGTCGCATTGGCTACCCGGGGGTGGAGAGGGTCCACCACCAGAACCTCCCCCACCTCCACTACCACCACCCGTTCCTCCGCACCCTACCTTCGGTTTAAGCTCATACAGAGTTATCCACCTAACTATGTCGTCGTATGGCTCCCTTCTATTTACATCACCCGTATAGTTATCCACATTAGGAACCCCCTGCTCATACACGTCTATCGTTGTCGGTGAATTTACCCCACGGGTTCCGGAAGTTTGGTTGTTATAGTTGCCGTCCCCGCTGATTACCAAAAAAGCCACATTCCTTACAGTCTGCACAGGAGACGAGCAAGCCGTATCGGAACAAACCCTCACCGTCAGGTTGGTCGAAACAGCGCTACAAATCGAACCCGAAACAGTAAGGTTCTCATCGTAAACATAAGCCAAATCCATACCGTAAGAGTCCTTTGAAGAGCGAACATAATTGGTCCAATCACCGTCGGTGGGAAGCCTTCCGGAAGTTATAGCGTATCCCACTATCCCTTCCACCGCAGAGGACACTATCTCCTTACTCTCTGTAAACTTGGACCTCTTCACGAGAAGGCTCAAAATACTTATCCCCCCACCCACAAGCAAACCGATTATCACTAAAACTATGGCAAGCTCGATAAGAGAAAGACCCCTATCACTCCTCAACCTTGACCCCCAAAGAACTAAGGTAGGAAATCCTCCTGACCAACACACTCTTTAAATCGGCACTTAATCCTGAATTGTTGACCAAAAAGCTATAGACCCTCAGAGCCTCCCCTAAGTTACCCCTCAGCTCCAAAAGCCTCCCGTAGTTGTATCCAAAATAGGGATTTCCCGAATTCTTCTCGAAAGCTTCCCTATAACTCTTCACTGCACCCTCGATATTCCCCCTTCTCTCCTCCAAATAACCCCGAGCAAAAGACACATAACCTTTCCTATCCAGATAGGAAAACCTCCTCACCGCTTCAAAAGCCCTTTCCTCCTTCCCTGCTTTCACAAGCTCGACCACGTAAGAATAAACGAGCCTATCGCTTTCGAACCTCTCTATAACCCTCTCCGCACGCTCAAACTCACCCAGCAGAACATAAACTACGACTAAATTGTTAGCAACCTTGGGATTGTATTTAACTCTCAAAGACCTCTCGTAAAGCTCCGCACTCTCCCTCAACCTACCCTTCTTAAAAAGCTCAAAAGCCTCGTAGGCAAGCTTTGAAGCATCCTCCTTCGGAACATCTTTCCTTTTAGGTTTTTGAAAGACCTGCTTCGCAGGTGTTTTTTCTTCTTCCTCCTCAACCAAAAGCTTTTCTATACCTGCGGACTCCTCGGAAATCGCATTCACATCTTCCTTAACACGCACACTTTCAGGAACAGAAACCTTTACCTCCTGCCTTTTGGCTACCTGCGGTGGATTGTAGCTAACGGGAGGAGATGAGTTGATAAGGTAAAAGTAAGCACCTGCAAGTAGCAGGGACAGAGCAACCAACCCCACCAGCAGAAAAATTAGCCTATTCCTCGGTTGGGAACCCCCTTTTCCTCTAAAAATACCCGGATACACTCCCGAACGCTTACCCTTTCTCTCCAGCTTACTCAAAAGGTCAAAAAGAACGCTCATGCTTACAGTCTCAAATCTTCCACAATCTTCGGCTTTAGAAATATTATCAGCTCACGCTTTTCCTTAACAACCTTCCTGTTTTTGAATAGATAGCCGAGCACCGGCAGGTCTCCCAGCCCGGGAACTTTTCTCTCCTGAACCTCTCTCGTATTGCCTATAAGACCCCCTATCACTACCAGTTCACCGTCCCTGACCCTTATGACCGTTCCCGCTTCCTTTATGTTCAGTATGGGGGCTTCGGCAACCACCTGACCTTCTATTTCGAGAGTCTTTGTCCCCTCAAGTCTGGTAGATACGGGAACTATGTTGAGCACCACATTGCCTCCCTCGTCTATGTGAGGAGTAACACCCAAAAGCACACCTTCGAGGACATTAGTTTTGATTATGCTCTCCTGAAGCTGTGTAGTTGCTGTTCCCGTTACAGTTAACACCTGCCTCTCGAAGAAGGGAGTTACTATGCCCGTAGCTATTAGAGCGGTTTGTCCGTTGGATACGAGAATTCGTGGATTGGAGAGCGTGTAAACCTTTCCGTATGTAGCAAGAGCATTTATAAGGGACGTGAAATCTGTGGATACCACGCTCAATGAGGCAGCCCCTCCCGTGGGTATGGAAAGGGTCTGGGATATGGTAACGTTGGCACCCGTTCCTAAAACATCTCTGAAAAAAGCGCTCCAGTCTATACCGTATTGATAACTGTCCGAAAGAGCTATCTCAACAATCTTTGCCTCTATGAGGACTTGCCTCTTTACCTCCCGGTTTACGGTTTTTAGGAATTCCTCTATGCGTTCTACATTTCTCTTCCTATCCGTAACCGTAACCGTCCCGGTGAACCTGTTGAGGACAAGCTTTCCTTCCTTCGATAGGAACTTTTTAAGGTTTTCTTCGAGCTGTGTATAGAAGTCCTTTGAGTTTTCGGGAACCTCGTAATCGAGGGAAAACTCCCCCTTCAAAGAGCTTGTTCCCCCCGCTCCTCCGAAACCTCCACCGAGTCCACCCGAAGCCCCTCCTGTTCCTGTGGTTGCTGCGGACAAGGCACCTCCCAGCACATCACCTCCTAAGGAGCTTGAGAACTTGGTCTTTGTGTTGACGTAAGGAACCTTAAAGGTCTTTGTTAGAAATTCCTTAACGTATAGGACATTCCCCCTGACCTCGTAGTGAAGACCTGTCATGTCCATGATTATTTCGAGAGCGTTCTCGAGGGGAACATCTTCAAAGTTTGCGGTTATAGTCCTGTTTAGGTTAACCTCGGGAGAGACGACGAGGTTTAAGCCTGCGTCCTTCGCTATCGCGTATAGAACCTTAACGAGAGGTGCATCTACTGCGGACATGGTAAAGGTCTTTCCTTCAAAGGGACTTATCTCAAAGTGTGTGGGTGCCATAATCGGTGGTGGGGGTGGTGGTAGAACGCTCACCACGGTGTTGGTTTTTGAGTTTTTCTGCCGCGTTTCTTCCTTAGGTTGAAACTCCTCGGATTTTTCCACTTTCTGAGCACACGAAGCTACAAATGCCAGGGTCAGAAGTGCGGGAACTAATCTATTAAGTAAACCCATCTCCGTCCTCCCTTTCCTGATAAAAGCACGCCGTCAGGCGTTATTTTCAAAACTCTAACTCCTTCATAGAGCTTTTCTCCTTCCCTCACGAGCTTTCCGTTGATTATTGCGTATCTTTCCCTTTTACCCACGAATACAAACCTGAGTTCGTAAGTTATTTCTCTTTCCTGAAGCTGTTCTTCCTCTTGCACAACCTTGGGTTCAAAATCCAGCTTAGTAATTATGTTCAAAGCCTTCTTTAAATTATCGGTATTTTCTAAGCTCACTTGAGGTATGGATAGGGTGGGAACTTCCGAAGGACCTCCTAAAAGTCTCGCTTTACCGAAAAGGAAGTTGACTCCGTAATATCCTATGCTTATGGATATAAAGGCGGGGATTATAAGGAGAGTTAATAACCTACCTTCCGGCATGCTACCTTCCCCTGTAAGGTTGAATTAGCACCATATCAATTTCAACGGCGGATTGGGAAGTATTTACAGTTAAACTTTCCACCTTAACTACAGGTGAAACCGAGAGGGATAGGGCTTCAAGTTCCCTCGCAAGTTCTCGGGCATTCTTAGGCTCAAAGCGGAAGGAGACCTCCAAGAGCCATCTGTTGTTTTCCTCTATAAGTTCTCCCGTAAGTTCTATTTCTCCCCTTCTCTTCAACTGGTCAACCTTGTCGAGCAGTTTTATCAAGGCTTCCTCTCGAGACAGCAGAGGTATGTTCTCTTCCTTTACTATCGAAGAGAGTGTTTGGAGATTTCTCTTTGCCTGAAGCAGTTGGGTTTCGAGCCTGCTAAATTTTAATTTTTCTTCATGCAGTTCGTTTCTCAGGTTTACGAGATGTATAAGTAGGAAGAAAAGTGTAGATGCAACAAGTATGGAGATAAAGTATAAAATCAGACCATTTTTCATATTCCTTTCTCCACCACCACTTCCATGGACAAGCTTCCCGTGCTGAGGTCTTCTTCTTGGGTATTTATCGTGTAGTTCAGACCCAACTTCTTAAGCTCTTCTAACTTCTCTTTTAGCCTTATTTTGAAGAGTGTCATTTCTTTAGAACTACCGAAGGTTTTTTCTATATTAAACTTGAGTTTGTAGGTGTTATTTTCATGGGAAAATTCGTAATAATTTCCTTCGGAGACTTTCAATAGGTCTTCCACCAAGGGTAGAAGATTTAATGGGTTGCTCCTTCTTGCTTCGTTTATAGTGCTTATGTATTGGGTGTAATACTCTATGTGGTTAGCTTCTAAGCCGAACTTGCTCAGCAGTTGGGAGGACTCAATTCTCAATCTTTCCGACAATCTCTTCACGGACTCCGTTTTACGAAATATGTCTGCCGAAAGTATCAGAACCGCAAGGAGTAGAATGCCGGAGACTGCGAAGCTAACCTTGGTGAGCTTACTCATTAGGTTTCTTACTTTGCGTTCTTCCTTTAGTTCTGTAGGAGAAAAGTCATACTCTTCTTCGCACAGCAGTGCTCCACAGCAGGGCAGTATTTTCTGGAAGAGCTTTCCATTAACACCTTTAATCTGTGGAGGTGGGAGAGGCACGGCAAATCCGTCTATAACTTGAGCCAGCGAGTTTAAGTTGTTCGGGTTCTCCATCAAAGGTCCACTTAGCAGGATAATGTCAACGTCAATTCTTAGCCTCTGAGTTACGAATATAGATGTCATATTTATGTTTTCCGCTAAGAATTCCCCTGCCTCTTCCTTTGCGTAAGATGGAACGCTTAAGGGACGAATATATAGGACTTCTTTTCCTCTGCTTACGGTCATAATGAGGGTTTCTTCATCAGCGTAGGTATGGAAAACCGTCTTATCAGGAAACATAGCCTTAGAAATAGATGCAACCGCAAAAGGCACAGGAGTAAAGACCCTTAGCAGTTCAGGACTGAGTGTGGAAACCTTTTGTCTATAAACTTCCTCGGGAACACCGAACACCTTGTATTTGATGCGCCCTTCGCCCACCTCGCCCGACAATTCGAAGTATGCAATTAATAAGTTTTGAACACCTACTCCTCCTTCGGACAACTTCTTTTTAATCAGGATTTCCCTCGTCCTTCTATCCTTTATTGGGGGCAGTTCCACTTCACCTTCCACTATGTCGGGATGATAGAAAGCGATGTATTTAGGTTCTTCCGCCGGAATAGGGGTTTCAGCCGTATCCTCGTAATACCCATCCAATACGAAGGATTTGCCCTTAGTTTTAAAGGTAGCCCCTATCCGTGAAACCGCCCTAATATACTCCGCCCTTACCCTTCCCATCCACCTAAGTATAATATCTCGCTCAAAGGATTTAGCTTCCCGTCGATTAACATATATACTCAAAGGAGGTGCAGAGATGGGTAGGAGCAGAGGTTTTACCCTCGTAGAGCTGGCGATAGTTTTGGTCATAATCGGAATAATTTTGGGAGCGGTTTTGAAGGGGCAGGAACTTATAAACAACGCAAAAGTCAAGAGACTGCAGAACGATATGAGGGGTATGGAGGCTTTAATGTGGACATTTTATGATAGATACGGAAAGTTTCCGGGTGATTGTGATGGAAATGGTCTAATAAATTCCTATATATCTTATACTCCTGGAACCGGGGGAACACCTCCTACGAGTTTCTGCACGGGGACAGGTCTTAATGGAAATAATCCCTGGGATGATTTAAAGTTTGCAGGATTGCTACCCAAGGAAGCACCAAATACTGAGCTTGCCAGACATACATTTAACGGTCAATTCAGGATAGGTATGTCTTACGGTGGAGCAGGCACACCTATATTAAATGCGATAGGAATTACAAATATACCCTGTTATGCAGCACAAGCTATTGATAGGTCTGTTGATGGAGCTTTGCATTCTGGGAGAGGAAGGATAAGACATTGGCCCAGCGGTTACATATACTCTAACACAGCAACGGACGAGTGGAATACCTTATGCCCTTCTCCCGATACGCAGGTTTCAATAGTCTATCTCTTTGATAGAACGCCTAATTAATTAAATGCAACGCAAGAAACTCGGAGAACTTTTACGGGAACTCGGCTATCTTACAGAGGACCAGCTTGAGGTTGCTCTCGAAGTTCAGAAGCTAAACGGGAAGAGTTTAGGAAGTATCCTTGTTGAGCTTTCCTTCGTATCTCCACAGGAGCTTGCTCAAGCCATAGCCCATCAGGCTGGAAAGGAGTTTGTTGACCTATCCGTTTATCACCCTTCCACGGAAGCTCTGAAGCTGTTGGACAAGGCTACTGCCCTTCAACTTGAGGTTTTACCCCTCAGCATAGAGGGCGGGAAACTGCTTGTGGCTGTTTCGGACCCCTTCAACATAAACATAATAGACCTTATAACGAGAAAGACCGGACTCGAGGTAGAGGTTTATGTCTCCGACAGAGAAAGCATTCTTAGAAGTATAGAAATATACTACGAGCAGTTAGAAAGCCCTTTGGAAGACAGAATAAGGGACCTCATAGAAAAGTCCCTGAAAAACGAAGCGGACATTCCAAAGCTGGTGGACCTTTTAATAAACGAAGCGGTTATAGAGCGAGCTACGGATATTCACATTTCACCCGAGAGTTTGGCTTCCCATGTCTTTTACAGGATAGATGGTGTCCTGCACCATTACTTTTCTATGCCAAAGGACATACATCCCTCTGTAGTTTCCAGAATAAAGATAATCAGCGGAATGGATATATCCGAGCAGAGACTTCCCCAAGACGGAGCCTTTACATACACTTTCTTAGGAGAAAACTACGATGTGAGAGTATCCACAGTTCCGACCGCATACGGGGAAAATGCCGTTTTGAGGATGCTTCCCAAGAACCTATCTCTCTTTAACCTGAGAAACCTCGGTTTTGAGGAAGACATACTCCTTCAGTTTGAAGAGGTTATATCCAAACCTTACGGTATGGTTCTCGTTACGGGTCCCACAGGCTCCGGGAAAACTACCACTCTATACGCATCTCTTAGAAGGATAAACTCCTTGCGAAAGAACATCCTGACTGTTGAAGACCCTATAGAATACAGATTTCCTTTCATAAAGCAAACCCAGGTAAACGAAAGAGCTGGATACACCTTTGCTAAAGCGGTAAGGCACTTCCTAAGACAAGACCCCGACGTCATACTCATAGGTGAGATTAGGGATGAAGAAACCGCAGAAATGGCTGTTAGAGCTTCCATTACGGGGCACTTGGTTCTGTCAACTTTACACACCAACGATGCGGTAAGCACAATCCCGAGGCTTATAGACCTCAAAGTTAAGGAATACATGGTAGCTTCCGGTGTTTTGGCTATATCAGCCCAGAGGCTTATAAGGAAGATATGCGTCTTTTGCAAGGAGGAGTATGAAGCGAGCGTCGATGAGCTAAAAAGGTTCGGTTTTTCCGACGAAAGCATAAAGAAGTTTGCAGACAGCGACAGGCTGAAACTTGCCAGAGGCAAAGGTTGCGAACACTGCAAGGGAACAGGGTATTTGGGAAGAGTAGCCATAGTGGAATTGCTGAGAATAGACGAAGAAATTGGGGACATGATAGTGAGGGGTTATCCTCCATTGGCTTTGCTTCAAAAAGCACGGGAAAAGGGAATGAGAACATTGAAAGAAGACGGTCTTTTGAAGGTTCTTAAGGGAATAACCACTCCGGAAGAGGTTAAAAGGGTGGTAGGCTGATGCCCTACTACGTTATAAAGGCAATAGACGATAGCGGTAGGCAGATAACTAAGACGGTTGAAGCGGAGAACGAAGTTCAACTTCTCTCCTTCTTGGATTACCTGAACCTAACACCCATAAAAATATCTACGAGACCGGAGGTATTGGGGAAATTCCAGCATAAGCTCCTCATAAGAAGGATAAAGAGGAGAGACCTCATAGACCTCTTTGAAAATTTACACTTGCTTGCTCAATCGGGTGTTCCCCTCGGGACCGGACTATGGGATTTGGCAGAGGATGTGGACAATCCGGCAATAAGGGAGATGCTACACGATGTTTCGTATAGGGTTCAATCGGGGCAGTCTCTGTCTAAAGCTATGGGTAGATACGAAGATGTGCTCGGACCGATAGCTGTCAACCTTATCCGAATAGGTGAGGAGACGGGAACCTTGGATAGAGTCTTTAAAGACATATCAGAACACTACGCTCGCATAGAAGAGTTCGTATCAAAAACTAAGCAGGCACTCATCTACCCAGCCTTTGCCCTGACCGCTATAAGCTTTGCTCTAATATTCTGGTTGGTGTATGTCCTTCCCAAGTTGGCAAACCTTTTCGAAAGTATGAATGTTGAGCTACCTGCCCTGACCGTATTCATGATGAACCTATCCGAATTCGTCAGAGAATATATATTCCTTATACTCGTTGCCCTTGTGATTTCCGGATTAGCCTTCAGTATCCTCAGAAAGAGGAACGAGAAATTCAGATACTTTACCGACAAGGTGCTGATAAACACACCTATTGTGGGAAACATTCTCAGGGTTTTTAATTATGCCTTCTTCTCGGAATACATGAGGCTTATGATAACGAGTGGTGTCTCTTTGTTAGAGGCTCTCGAAATAATAGAAAATTCTTTCAACAACAGGGTGTTTAAGAAAGCTATGAAGATAGTGAGGGAGTTTGTATCCACAGGTGGGTCCATAAGCGGTGGTTTGCGCAAAACCGGAGTTTTCCCTTCACTTATGGTGAGGATGGTTTCCGTAGGTGAAGAAACGGGTGCGCTCGACGAGCAACTTGAGTATCTGTCAAAGCACTACCACGCAAGGCTCGATTACATAACCCAAAACCTTTCGAAGGTAATAGAACCTCTCGTAATAATCGTGGTGGGTTTGTTTATGGCAATAATCATGCTGAGCCTGCTTATGCCGGTGTATGACCTTATCAGCCAGATAGGAAGACAGCTCTAAATCCTCAACCACCTTCTCTTGCCCAAGAAGTCTAAGAAAACCTTTGCATAATAGACGTTGGATATGAAGCTCGCTATTGTTCCGATGGCGAGGGTGGTTGCAAAGCCCTTTACCGGACCGCTCCCGAACTGAAAGAGTATCAGAGATGCGACCAGCAGGGTTACGTGGGTGTCTAAGACCGCACTCCAGGTTCTCCTGTATCCGAGTTCTATGGCTTTCCGGACCGTATTTCCGAGGCGGAGTTCTTCTTTCACCCTTTCGAATATGAGAACGTTCGAGTCCACCGCTATACCCATGTTGAGGATAACTCCCGCTATGCCCGGCAGGGTCAGGGTTGCTCCGAAGAGTGCGAGACCAGCCCACAGGAGAAGTCCGTTCATAAGAATAGAAATGGTAGCGGATACACCAGCGGTCTTGTATCTGGCTATGACTATTACCAGCAGTAAGGCAAATCCTATCAACCCCGCTTTTATGCCCTGCTCTATGGCGTCCTTTCCGAGGGAGGGACCCACCACCTTCTCCTGAAGTATCCTCAGGCTCGTGGGGAGAGACCCCGTCCTGAGAATGAGAGCCAAGTCCCTGACCTCTTCGTTGGTGAAGTTGCCCGTTATTTGTCCTCTGTCCGATATCCTGCTCTGTATTACGGGAGCGGAAACCACCTTGTCCTCCAGGACTATGGCGAGCCTTTTGCCTATGTTTTTGGAGGTGAAGTCCGCAAACTTGCCTGCCGCTTCGCTCTTTAGCTCAAATCCCACCGCGGGTCTGCCGAATTCGTCCTTGGTCATGTAGGCGGTCTTTAGGTCGGAACCTGAAACTACGGGAACCTTGTCCAGCAAGAACCACTCCTGCCCGTCCCGGGAAGGTAGTATTTCCGTATCCTTGGTTAGTTTCTTTTCAAGCTCTTCCTTGGAAAAGGAGCTGTCTATAACGAGCCTAAGCTCGAGGGAGGCTGTGCTACCGATAATTCTTTTTGCCCTTTCTATGTCCAAAAATCCCGGCAGTTCGACGAGTATTCTCTCTTTGCCTATCCTCGTTACTACAGGCTGTGCCACTCCGAGCTTGTCTATCCTGTTCCTTATTACTTCTATGGTCTGGTCCACTATGTCCTTTTTGAGCTGGCTCAGGTATGCTTCCGAGAAGGTTAAGGTAAGTATTCCTTCCTGTTTTTTTTCTAAAACTACCTCCGCAAGGAGGTCTTTTATAGACTTTTCTATTAGGGGAAGCTCCGTTTCTTCGAGATACTCTATCTCTATTCGGTTCTGGTAGGCTACCACGTCGAGTATTTTTAAGCCCTTTTCTCTGAGTGTTTTTTCAACTTGGCGTGCAAAGCGTTCGTATTCGTGCTTTATAGCCTTTGCGTAGTCGGGTTCGAGCACCATGGATATCCCACCTTTGAGGTCCAGTCCGAGGTTGACGGGTTTGTATAGGACCACCACGAGGGATGCGAGAACTATGAGAATAAATCCCACGAGGTTGAGGGTGGTGTTTTTCATACGGTCCCTCCCAGTATCATGTGGTATAGGAACACGAGGGGCGGGTATATTATCTTCCCTATAACTCCCGTAAATAGAAGCAGGGTTATGACGAGGAAGCCGTAAATCTCGTATTTGTAGAAAAGCTCCCAGTATTTGAAGGACAGAAAACTCATGAGTGCTCTGCTACCGTCCAAGGGCGGTATGGGGATTATGTTGAAGAGGGCGAGTATTAGATTTATTAGAACGGACTTTGCGCAGAATATAAGGAGTGGATATATAACGGTTTTGGTTATAAATGGGTCCACGAGGTCTGCCACCCCGTATAGGAAGCGATAGGCAACTCCGAAGGATACCGCAAGGGTGAGGTTCATGGCTACACCCGCTATGGAGGTAAAGAAGGTTCCCTTTCTGAGGTCCCGAAAGTTTAAAGGGTTTATGGGAACGGGTTTTGCCCAACCGAATATTATGGGTGAGTTCAAAATTATGAACATTGCGGGCAGGACTATTGTTCCTATGGGGTCTATGTGGGGTATGGGATTGAGGGTTAATCTCCCCGCATGCTTGGCGGTGGGGTCTCCCATCTTGTAGGCTACCCATCCGTGGGCTACTTCGTGGAGTATAACCGCTATCATCAGGGCGGGGATTGACAGGATAGCTTCACTGAGGTTCATAGCAGTGAGAATTATAAAATAATACCTATGAACGTTGACAGCAGAGAAGTTTCTACTAAGGTCAAGGACCTTGTAGCTCCCATAGTGGAAGGATTGGGCTACAGGCTCTTTGACGTTGAGTTTAAGCCCGAAAGGGGCTGGGTTCTTAGGGTCATAATAGATAAACCCGGAGGTGTAACTATAAAGGACTGTGAGGAGGTGAGCAGGAAGATAAGTGCCCTTCTGGATGTGGAAGATTTAATTCCCTTCTCCTACATGCTCGAGATTTCCTCACCCGGGCTTACGAGGGAGCTTGAAAAACCCGAACACTACGACTTCTTTAAGGGCAGGCTGGTCAGGGTGGTGCTGAGAGAGCCTGTTAGCGGTAAGAGGGAAGCGACGGGATACGTTGAGAAGGTGAGCGAGGGTATAATTACTCTGCGGGAAAAGGGAAAGGACGAGCTTCTGCACATACCCTTCTCCGCTATAGCGAGGGGAAGACTGGAGCCTGAAAAATGGTAAAGAACATAAGAAAACTGATAGAACAGGTAGCAAAGGAGAAGGATCTGCCAGAAAGAGTTGTTGAATATGCCCTCAAAAACGCAATAGCGATAGCTATAAAGAAGGATAAGAAGATAAGGGACAACCTTGATATAGAGTTTACCGACGAGGGGATAAAGGTCTATGTAGTTCGGGGAAAGGGTAAGAAAAGGGAGAGGTTTCCGCTGGACATATCCACCGAAGACGTTAACAGGCTTGCCGCATACGCTGCAAAGGAGGAGTTCCTGAGTGAGCTTGAGAGGGCGGAAAGGGAAAGAGGATTTTTGGAGTTCAAGGAGCTTGAAGGAGAGGTTGTAACGGGTATAGTTCGCAAGGTCTTTGAGAACGGAGACCTGCTCGTGGACCTCGGCAAGGTGGAAGCGGTTCTTCCCCGCAGGGAGCAGATACCCGGCGAGACCTACAAGGTGGGGGACAAAGTGAAAGCACTCCTGCTGGAAGTTAAGAAAGTCAAGGGAGAGCCGAGACTCATACTTTCCAGGACCCACCCCCTATTCTTGAGAAGGCTTATAGAAACCGAAATACCGGAGGTGGGAGAGAAGGAAATAGAGATAAAGTCGGTTGCGAGGATACCCGGTGAACGGGCAAAGGTGGCGGTGTATGCAAAGGACATGAAGATGGACCCCGTTGGTATAGTTGTCGGTCTGAGGGGTTCTCGCATACAACCCATATCTGAGGAGCTTCACGGGGAGAAGATAGACGTGGTCAGGTGGACCGAAGACGAGGAGGAGTTCATAAGGAGAGCGCTCTCACCTGCACAGCCGACTGCCATAAGGTTAATTCCCGAAGAGGAGAGGGCGGAAGTAGCGGTTCCCCAAGAACAGCTGTCCCTTGCCATAGGCAGAAAGGGCACTAACGTTAAACTTGCCCACCGTCTGACGGGCTGGCACATAGACGTTATGTCGGAGGAAGATTTTGAAAAGCTCACAGAGCTTAGGGAATCCGAGTCTGGAGAGTAAAGAAGAAACCCTGCGACTTAGCATAGAAAAGCTCGTTTACGGCGGTTATGGACTTGCCAGACACAGGGACAAGGTCTATTTAGTTCGTTTCTCCGCTCCCAAGGAACTCGTAGATGCGGAGGTAATAGAAGAGAAGAAGGACTACGCAGAGGCTCAGGTAAGAAAGGTCGTAATACCCTCTAACAGCAGAAGGTCTGCGCTCTGTCCTTACTACGGAGTGTGCGGTGGGTGTCAGCTTCAGCACATAGAATACACTACCCAGGTTGAAGAGAAGGAAAACATCCTTGTAGAGACTTTGGAGAGGATAGGAAAGCTCAAAGATGTAAACCTTCTCGACCCGATAACTTCAGGTCAGGAAGTGGGATACAGGATAAGGGTTCAGTTTAAGGTAAAGAACGGAAGGCTTGGCTTTTTCAGATGGGACGAGCACGAGGTAGTTGACATAGAGGAATGCCCCGTAGCCCACAGGAGGATAAACGACCTGATAAAACCCCTAAAGGAGTGTATCAGACCCATAAAGGAGCTTCAGGAAATCCATGTCCTATACTCTCCCTCTAAGGACGAGTTCTTGGTCAAGTTCATCACACCAACCCAGATAGAGAGGGGGCTTCTCGAAAGCCTGAAGGAGGAGCTACTGCCCCCGGAGGTTGTAGGTGTGGGCGATTACTCAAGGCTCAGGACTGTTCTGAACAGGAGGTTCTGGATAGGGAAGGAATACACCTTTGTAGATGTGGGACCCTGGACTTACAGGGTGAGTGCGGATTCCTTCTTCCAGGTCAACTGGACCCTCTGGGAGAGGTTCATAGAGGCTGTTCGGCAGAATGTAAGCTTCAGAAAGGCTATCGACCTTCACTGCGGTGTGGGTTTCTTTACCATACCTCTTTCCGAAAGGGGGAACTTCATAGAAGGTTCGGACAGCAATCCCCATGCGGTTTCCGATGCGGAGTATAATGCAAAGATAAACGGGAGGGACAACGTCGTGTTCGTCAGGTCCGATGCCTACAGACACCTCAAAAGCAGGGGGGGAGAGGTTTTAGATTTGGTAGTTTTGGACCCACCGCGAAGCGGTCTTGAAAAAAACGAAATAGAACTCCTTACGAAGAACAAACCCGAGAGGATAATCTACATATCCTGCAACCCTTCTACCTTGGCGAGGGACCTGAGACAGCTCGTAAAGAGCGGATACGTGCTCGAAGGAGTCAGACTTGTGGACATGTTTCCTCAGACCTACCACATAGAGAGCGTGAGCTACTTGAGAGTTCAGGAGTAGGAGAAAACCATCTTACCCTTTTGGACCTCTTTGGGAGTTAGTATAGCCTTTTCGTCGGACATGAACTGAACGAAACCTTCTATAAGCCCAACGAGGAAGTAAACCACCGGGGACTTGCTCATGTCTTCTTCCCTAACCGCATCGCTGAATATGTCTTCGATAACAACTATCTCACCCTCTCCTTTTTCTACCTTCTTGGCAAATCCCAGCTCTTCGAGCATACTGCAGGCGGTTGTGAGTGCTTTCTCTTTATCGTAAGTTTCCGGGAGATGCCCTATTAAACTCTCCAAGAGGCGGGGTCCGCTGTGCCTTCCCGCATCTCTGAGAACCGCATTCGCACCTCTGTCCCCGATTAGGTTTTTAACACCCTCTATAAGCTCCACCATTGCTATCAGGAGGATGTCCGAGTCAACCATAATCCACCCCCTAAAAATACTTCCCTACTCTAACTCTAAAATCGGTAGGGAAACGCTTTCCTTAAGGTCTATGAATTCCGTAATTATACTGTATGTATCTCTGAGGGTGTAAAAAGCGTCCAGGACTCTGTTTTCAAAGTTTTTCTCTAAGCTCCTTACCATGTAGTCTATGTCCCTCATCTTTACGAGAGCGACCCCGGACCACCTCTCCTTAACGAGACCCACCGTAACGTGAATTCTGTTGAAAAACTTAAACACACCTTCCTTAGTTAAACCCGTTCCCCCGTCCACGAGGAGAACGTCGTCCCCTCTCAGCTTCCTTAGACCCCTGTATGCACCGAACACGGGACTGTCTTTGACGCTGTTTATGAGGCACAGGTCGGGGAACCTGTCAAAGGTGTCTTTGAAGTGAGAGCTTACCGAGGCGTATATGCTGTCAACCCCGATAACCCTCTGAAGTATGGAAATGTTTTTTTCCAACCTCTCGTAAAGTTTTTCTTTTCCCTCTTGAAGAAGTTCCGAATAAAGTAAGAGCAACGCTTTCATACTATAATTTTAAAACCCCCATGAGCCTTTGTCTCAGGAAGAGGCTTCTGCTCGAAAAACCAAACCTCGATGGAATTGAAAACCCTATATGGGTCCACTGTGCCAGCGTCGGAGAGTTTAACACCTTCAAGCCTATACTTTCCCTTTTGAAAAAAAGCTTTCCGATTGTTCTTACCTACTTTTCACCCAGAGCAAAGGAGTTTCTGCAATCCGAGAGAGACCTTTGGGACTTTCTGTATCCCCTTCCTTTAGACATTCCCCCTCTGGTCAGAAAGTTTGAGAGCATCGTAAAACCGAAGATGCTTGTAGTGGTGGAAAGGGAGCTTTGGGTATCGCTGATAAAGTTTACCAAAACGAAGAAGGTTCTCGTAAACGCTTACGCTAAGGGAAATTTTCTGGAAAAACTCCTCGCTCCCCACTACGACCTCATACTCACCAGAACCGAGAAGGACAGGGAGGTCTTCCTGAGTCAGGGTGCAAAGAGGGTAATAACTTGCGGAAACCTAAAACTCGTTCAGGAGGGAGAAGTTAAAAGACCGAAGGTGGAATTTCCAAAAGGTTACAAAATCTTCGTTGCAGGTAGCACACGGGAGGGTGAGGAGGAGGTTATTCTGAGGGCTTTTGTAGAACTGAAGCGGGCTTTTCCAATAGTATTGGTTCTCGCTCCCAGACACATGCACAGGATAAGTGAGGTGGAAAACTTGATAAGGAAGTTTGGGCTTAAGTATTCAAAAAGGAGCAAATCTTCGAGGGTGGAGGAGGTTCTGCTCATAGACACCTTGGGAGAGCTGAAGGGTTTTTACTCCGTTGCGGATGTAACCTTTGTCGGAGGAACCCTCGTTCCCGTGGGTGGGCACAATATCTTGGAACCCGCTTACCTGGGTAAGCCCGTTCTCTTCGGACCTTACACCCACAAGGTTAGAGACCTCGAGGATATACTGTTGAAAAACCGCTACGGTTTCAGAGTTTTGGACGAAAAAGACATAGTTAATGTAGTTTCTGCAATACTTGAGAACGGCTTCAGCCCGAAAAAAGACCTCAAGGAGGTTTCGAGGAGCGTAAAAGAATGCTACCTTTCCAATATCCTAAGAGAGCTTGAGTAGCTCTTTCAGGTGTTCTTCTACGGTTTCGAGCGTTTTAAGGAAGGCTTCTTCCCTTTCCGGAGGTTCTTCTATGTTCCAGTTTTCCCTTCTCTTGTGGCTTACCACGAACTCGCACTTTTCCTTCGCCTCGTTGCACAGGGTTATGAGCACATCGAGTTTCCTATAAGGGATTTTATGTATAGGTTTAGGATAAAGACCCCTTACGGGGTAGCCTTTTTTCTCGAGGATCTTTAGGGTCAGCGGGTGGACCTCCCTTTCGGGCTGAGTTCCCGCGGAAAAAATTTCTGCCTTTATGCCGAGTTCCTGAAAGAGTTTCCTTGCCACCGCTTCCGCCATTATGCTCCTTACTGCATTCCCCTTTCCTATAAAGGCTATCTTCATGGGTTTAAATAATATCATGTCCAAAAAGGTCTTTATATCCCTCGGGGACTTGTCCGCCACAAATTACATATATGAGATATTCAGGGAGGGTTTCCAGGACCTTCAAATATACGGCATAACCGACGAGAGGTTACGTTCTATCGGCTTCAAAAGTATCGGAGATGTTTCTCAACTCTCGGTGGTGGGTTTGCTGGAGGTAGTCCCTAAGCTGATGGAAATAAGGAGACTCTTTCACAAAGCTGTCGAGGAGCTTAAAAGCTCTGACGTTTTAGTGGCCTGCGATGCACCAGGTTTTAACCTCAGACTTATAAAAAAGGCTCGGGAGCTGGGAGTAAGGAAGGTCATATACTTCATATCCCCCCAGGTGTGGGCATGGAAGCCGGGTAGAGCCAAAGTAATAGCTGAGTTTGTGGACGACCTTATAGTCATACTTCCCTTTGAGGTTGACATATACAAGAAGTTCACCAGAAAAGGTTTCAGGGTGCACTACACCGGGCACCCCCTCGTTGACATGGTAAAGCCGACTGTGAGCGAAGGGGAGTTCAGGAAGTTAGCCCGTATAGAAAGGGATTTCGTTGGACTTATGCCCGGTAGCAGGTGGGGTGAGGTAAAACGCCACACACCTTTTTTGCGTGCAGTGGTGGAAACTCTCTTGAAAAGGTTCGGAGATTTGAAGTTTGTAGTTCCAACCTTTGAAACCTTTGAGGGATTTTTGAAGGGGGAATTTTCTAATCTACCCGTCAGGGTCCTTACAAACTCTTCTTACGACGTTATGCATTACTCGAGGGTATCGATTATAGCTTCCGGGACAGCTTCTTTGGAGGCTTCCCTTGCGTTGAACCCTCATGTAGTTTTTTACAAAGTTAATCCGATTACCCTCTTTTTAGCTAAGAGACTCGTCAAAGTTTCCCACATTAGCCTGACCAATTTAATCCTTAAAAGAGAGGTTGTGCCGGAGTTCGTAAACGGAGAACCCGCTGAGGTGGCAAATTCAACGGCTGAGCTTTTGGAGGAAGCACATACCCAAAGGTCTGACTTTGCACTTTTGAGGGAAATCTTGGGACCGCCGGGGGTTATTCGTCGCCTCAGAAAATTATTCGGAGAGCTTATATATGATGCTTGAAGGAACTGACCTTCGGGAGTATAATATTTAATCTGGATGACGCGGGGTGGAGCAGCCTGGTAGCTCGCCGGGCTCATAACCCGGAGGTCGCGGGTTCAAATCCCGCCCCCGCAACCATTACCCAACGACTTCGTAATGCCTGTATTTGAATTTTGCTCCCAGTTCTTCGGCAAGTTTCTTAGTCTTTTCCATGTCCACACCGGGGTAATCCACCGCAGAAGCCACTACCTCAAAACCTTCCTTTAGAGCCTCCTTGATAAACTCTATCACCTTATCAAAGGCATCCGGCTGAGCGGGTTTGCAGACTTTGTTGTAGGTTTCCTTATCGGGAGCGTTCAGAGAGACAGACCAGACATCCACAAGACCCTTTAGCTCTTTGAGTTTTTCTTTAGGAAGGAAGGTAAACATGAGTCCGTTAGTATCCACACGCACCTTACCACCCTTGGACTTTACATACTTAGCAATTTCCTTAAGGGCTGAGAACCTCAGCGTCGGCTCCCCATATCCGCAGAAGACCACCTCTTCATATTCGGTGGGGTCTCCTATTTCCTTTATCACCTCTTCCACGCTCGGGTCCCGAGACACCCACACCCAGTGCCCCTTTACCATGAAGTTCCTCTCCCTCTCTCTCTGACAGAAGACGCAGTGGAGGTTGCACTTGTTGGTGAGGTTTATGTAGAGCTTTCCGTTTATCTCGTAAGTTATGGTCTCCTTTTTGCCGTTGTTTCCGATGTTGAGAATTAGCTTTGCGTTTTCGGAGGTCATTCTATCCACATCCTCTAAAGATGTGTTGGGAAGAAGTTGTGCCAAGACCTCTGCGGTGTGCCAGATGTAGGGAGGCTTATTGGGCTTTCCCCTCACAGGCTGGGGAGCTAAAAAGGGAGCGTCGGTCTCCAAGAGAACCCTTGTGGTAGGAGTTTTTTTAGCTACTTCACGGACGCTTTGAGCGTTTTTATAGGTAAGAATTCCCGAATAGGATATGTAAAAACCTAAATCCACAGCCTTCTTCATGGTCTCGTAGGAACCCGTAAAGCAGTGCATTATTCCCCCAACCTCGTAGGCTTTTTCCTCTTTGAGTATCCTTATGGTTTCTTCTTCCGCATCCCTCATGTGAATGATTATGGGAAGTCCAAGCTCCCGAGCTATGGCTATCTGCTTTCTGAAGACATCTTCCTGCTTCCTTTTATCCGAGTAGTTTTTGTAGAAGTCAAGTCCCATCTCCCCGAGGGCTTTTACTTTGGGACTGCTTTTGGCAACTTCTTTGAGCCACTCTAAGTCCTCGTCGCTCACCTTGTCCGCCTCGTGGGGGTGAAAGCCCACCGCACAATAGACGTGCTCGTATTCCTGAGCAAGCCTGAGGGCACTCTTTATCGTCTTCCTGTCGTATCCTACGGTGAGCAGATACTCCAAACTCTTATCTTTGATAGTCTCCTCAAAGTCTTCCTTCCTCAAAAGGTCTAAGTGGCAGTGGGTGTCTATCATGGGAGTAAATAATATAAGTCGTTTAGAGTTTTATGTATGATGAAGTGCGGTATATGCTTGAAATTTATCATGGATGTTAGAATTTATACTTGATGGCAGAGGTTAAGGAAGATAAGGAACTTTGGCAAGAGGTTAGTGAACTTAGAAAAGAAGTGAAGGAAATTAGGGAGGATATACATAGGCTGGATTTGAAAATAGAACAGGTGGATAAATCTTTGAGAGACGAACTTCACCGCCTTGACAAGAAGTTCACCGTTCTAATTTTAATAGCAATCTTTTTGATAGTGTTCTTAAATCAAAACGCTTTGATGTTTATCCTGAAACTTATGAGGATAATGCCATAACAGAGAAATTAATCAGCTTTGACAGTGCATTCTTGTGATAAGCGCTTTAGATTGTTCTCCACAATACGCCGGGTTAAATTTTCTCTAACTCTTTTAATTCTGAACATCTGAAGGGACAAGCCTTCTTTCTTTAGAAGATTATCTAAAGACTGTCTCAGGTTGATAATATCTTTCTTTACAGCAATTCTATTAGCTTTATCTTTGCATGTCCTTGCAGTCTTTTTCCGCTCAATATATAGATTCAACATGCGTATTATTTCTCTTTTTGTGTCTTCTTTTATGTTGTAATTGCCTAACTTACTCATTATAAATGAATAATCTTCTTCGTATTCGAATAGCCATCCCTTGTAATCTGCTCCCCACACATTGTATGCTTCAAGTAACCTGTGCCTTGAAGGATTATATATACCCAGCGTAAATATCCATTTGGGATTGAACTCCATATTTACTTTTTCAAGAAGACTTATAAGGAACATCTCACATGACAATTTTATGTAATTACTTTTACCTGTCTTCGTAAGCAATCCACCGAGAGCAATATACTTGTATCCCAATTTCTTTAAGCTCTCATAGCACATCAGGTAATCATCCACATTAACTCCTTGAGCAACACCGACAAGCTTAAACTTATATTTGCCTTTTTTGTAAACTTCCATAGCTATCTTTGCACTTTCCAAAGTTTTGTCTTTGTCTCTTATGAAATCTATAATCACACCGTAGTCTGCTTCAAGATAACTGTAGATTTCAAATAATTTCTCATAAGAAATTTCTCTGTTTGTGTGGAATATACCACTATCTACGAACTTCGTTATTTTTTGTTCTATTTTTTTGTCAATATAATGAGAATTTTTTATGGACGAATGCCTTATAGGTGTTGAATATGGAAACAGCTTAAATTTTTCCTTAAATCTCTTTGATGTAAAAGCGTGAGTTAATATGCCAAAATTATACTCTAAATTTTCCGCAAAAAATCCCTTTAGTATCTCCAGGCTTATCGGTCTATCCGCTACGAAAAAAGGTATCATGACTGATAATTAAGCAGAAATTTTATTATTCTTTCCTCAGCATTATCGGTGTGTATAGGAAATGGGATGGCTTCCAGTCCGGTTGCATCGTGGCTAACTAATAGCCAATCTCCCTTTCTAAATCTAAAGGTTTGCTCAAATGTATTACCACTCATAGCAAAGGCCTCTGAAATTCTCTCCCTATCACTAACTCGAGGCAGTTTGCTTATAAAGTATGTGTGCGGTTGAGCCATGATGTTTGTATCTAAATATACAACCCTTTGCGTTGCTATACCGACCCCTATTCCGAACTTTCTTCCTCTTCTTGCAAGCATTTCCACAGCTTGCCGTGAGGTTTTTGACTCACCTTTTGCATAAACATCTTGAGGTATAAACTCATCAGCTTCATCCAGTATAAAGGAAACAAGAGGTAGTATTCTACCTGTGTTCCTTCTATCTTCATAAAGTGAAGATGATAGTTCGTGGACGAACTTCTTTAATTCATCCGGATCGTGGGACTGGATTATATATATAGCCTTATACTTGCTATTAAGTTCAGATATTATTTCCTCTATTGATATAAAAATGTTTTCGTCATGTATAGTTATAAATGGTTGCCTAAGTAGCCTCTTGAGCTGGTTTTTAAACTTTGCCGTATTAGATTTATTGGATTTTAAAGCCTCTATATCTCTAAGCACTAAGTCAGCGACTTTGTAGGCAGGCTTACCTGAATATTTCTTAAGTATATTTTCTATTCTTTCTTTATCTCCACTTGCTATATTTATGCTTTCAAGACCTGCTTCTATAAATATATCATCTATTGTTTTATTTCTTATTGCTTCATATACCATAAATGCTCTCCTTTCTATTAGCTTTTTTATTGGCTCTACAAATTTTTGTTTGTGCGGTAGAAGCCTTTTGGGGTATAAATTCGTATTTAGAATAGTTTTAACTGCTTTATTTAACAAGCTTATGCGTTCAACATCCGGTTTTAAAGTTCTTTCATTGTTATAGTATTTGTATAAATCTTCTACAAATGTCCCTCTACCTATCCCTATTATTTTTGATTTGGGATATTTAATAAGCATATCAATTAATAGCGTGAGGTATTCTCCCATTATATCGAATATGACTATCTTCGTCCCCTCTGGGGAATTCTCCATAATCTTACTTATTAATGTGCTTATAAGATTGCTTTTTCCTGCACCTGTAAAGCCGAAAATACCAAAGTGCATCCTGATTAGATTTTCTATATTCAAGAGTATCTTTATATTTTCATTATGCTGTAGATAACCTATTTCAGTTATACCCAAACTGTTGGGGTTCATACCTTTATTTAGTATCTTTTCCATAAACTCGTAGGAAAGTATTTTTACTTCCTTGCCTGGCATAGGTAAGGAAAAGTCTTCTTTTAAGGACTTAATAGTATCTTCTTCCGAATTTTCCCAGTAAAACCCCATATTTATAGGTATTGCTTCACATACAATCTTTGTTGTGTCTTCTGTTGAGGAGTCAACCTGAGTGATCCAGTCTTGGGATGCGCTTTTTGCAGCTTCCATAAGGAAGCCGGGATAACCCTTTAGGTCCGTAGGCAGTGCGAAGTGATGAGGCATTTTCTTCACTATCTGTAGGATAACGTAGTGATCTTTAAAACTATCGGAAGAAAAACTTTGTATGGCCACGAAATCACCTTCCTGTAAGGATTTCATAAGATGTAGGTTGTAATCAAACCATATGTAAGCTATGTATTGAGTGTTGGGGTCCGGCTGCATAAACATCAGCCTTCCTAAATTGCTTTCTTCCCTGAAGATAGCCATCTATAACCTCCCGTATCCCTCTTCTTTTTTTGACCTCAGTGATTTTTTAAGAGGATTTGCTACAAATTTAAACTCCCCAGACTTTATAAGTTTTTGAACTTTCTTGTTCATGCTTCTTGCTCCCCAGTCCGCTTTGTGTAATGGGTCCGGGTAACCGATTACATAAGGAAATAGGTTTTTTGTAAGTGCATCTAATATGAAAATAATTGCTTGCTGCACTTTGTTGTGGTCCTTTCGGTTTTTATAAAATAACGGATTTACTCTATCTCCTCTAACTGTATCAATTTCTACTCCCTCTTTTGCTAATAAGTTGTTGTTAGCATCAAATGTCGGGTGTGCTATTCTATCTACGAATATTACATTTCCCGTCATTGGTTCACTTTTGCTTCTATTTATGTAAAACTGAGCCAAAGACCTTAAAAACAACCTTTCTTGAGGGGTTATGATATCACCTCTAAAGCCTCCTACGAAGATTTCATCCCTATCATTTCTTTCCAAGTGTAAAGACATGAATACGCTATCGAACTCAATTGTGGACCAGGGAGCTGATATTTCTTGGTCTATAAAGGGTATAGTCTCCAGAATCAATCTGTCTGACACAGATATGTTCATAGGTGAGAAGTCATAGATTTTCTTATAGTGCATAACACCCAAATAATTCCTGGAAAAATATTTTGTCGCAGAGTCCTTGGCTATACCTATGAGTATCACGTTCCTTTCCCAACACTTTTCTATTAGCATCCTTAGGCCGACAGATATAAGGTATTTAATGTCATTTGAGGTGAGCCATTCACTTTTTCCTTTCCTTTCAATCTTGAGAGCGTTTAAATTCCTTTTAACAAAGATTTCTTCACATATATGCTCAAAAACTGACTTGACAAAATCCCAGCTATCTTTTGTTGTGGTTGCGAATTTTGGATTAATAAGTATCTTTTTAGTGGAAGACGAATCGGATATTATTCCCAGTTCTTTTAATTTGTTTATGTGTTTGTTTTCTCTTATAAATGAGCATTCGTTATTGAATTCGCTTTTATCAAAAAGCTTTCTTATTATATAAAACTCCCCATGAAAGTTTTTACACGATGGTATATCCAATTTATCGTTTATAGGCATTGCGTAGGATATATAAATATCGGCAGGTGTAATTTCACCCTTTCCGAACCTATACCCTACGATTTTTAAGCTACCATTTTCCCACAGCTTATGTAAAACATCGTTGCTAAGGTAGATGCTACTGAGTGAGTTATCCATAAGAATGAGGTTTACATCCGTATCGGGACTTCTCACGAATGTATAGGCAAGGTAGATTTCGGCTAACTGCATAAGCTGATTGTGTATGGATAGGTTTTCAGTTTTTTCTTTGTCCGTGGCAAAAAACATACTTTGTTCAGAATCCAGATTTAGTTCAACATAGGGAATAGGGACGTAAGCTATTATGCTCTTATCGTGTTTTATATCCCATTTTTCGTATTCAACCTTTACTGGATTTCCTCTGAGCTTTAAAGTTCCTCGAACTGCGTAGGCACCTCCGTAAAACACCAAAAATTCTGAAAATTCTTCTTTGAAAGATGACCCATCTATTGCAACGAATTTTATTGTATCTGTACCGAATATTTCTTCAATGTCTCTTTTTATGGAAGAGCTTTGATGGGAATTAGCAATTTTTTTGCCGTAATTTAGCACTAAGTCTTTGAGGAAACTTGAGTAGAAAGATTTTATGTTCTCCTTTGCTCTTTTCCACAGCTCTTGTTGTTCCTTATAGGTTCTGTCTAATGTATCTTTGTATGAGTTGAATATACTACTTATGCTGTGCATTCCCCCTCAGCTCCTCTAATATGGACTTAAGCTTACCAATATCACCCATATTGGCATATCCGAAGGATATAAACCTTTTACCTAAGCTATCAGCTATCCTCTTTATGCAATTATAATACTCCCTTCTTGCACCACCTTTATAAAAAATTATAGTATCATACTTGCTTAATACTGCCTTTATTTGATTTTCAAGTTCTCTACATGCCTTGTCTGTCATCACTTTATCGTAAGGCTCTATAACTTCCTCACCTGATATAAGTCCATATTTTGCACTCAGTATGTAAAACGGTAAGTTTAATTCCTTGGCTTTTCTATGTAGGAACCTTACTCTTGAAGATTTATATAATCTTCCTGCCGTGCACGGCTTGCTTTCCTTTTTTGAACCACAGGCTGTTATAAGAACTTCCATTTTTAAGATAAATTTTTAAACAAACACCATTCCCGCGTAAGCTACTACCCTGTCGTAGTCTCCCGTTACCTCACCGGAATTTGTGTAGTCAATAAGTATGCCCTGTCTTGCACCTAAGACTTTACTTGCCTCAATTCCCACGACCGCGGGGATAAAACCGCACATGGTTATGTTGTATTGAATGCGCTTGAGATACAGCTCGTCCGTAGCTAAGCGCTCCATAGCGGAGATTAGTATCTCGTCCTTCTTTTGAGCTTCTTCTGCGGGTATGTAGTGGGACATGTCCGAGCTTATGACTATAAGAGCATCTCTGTTTTGAAGGATACTCCCCAAGAACCTTCCGAAGTCCCGCGCTCTGTCGTAATCAAGGTATCCCAGTATTATGGGAAGTATCCTAAAAGGATGTTCCGCGTATCTGAACAAGAAGGGAAGTTGAACTTCCAAGGAATGTTCGTAGAGGTGAGCGCTTTCGTCTGGCTCAGCGTAGGTGTATTTTAGGACTTCCTCTTTTAGCTCTTGGTCTATAAAAACGTCTCCATAGGGTGTTTCCCATGCCTCTCCGGGATACACGGATATTTCGGTTCCGTATCCTGTGTGGTTGGGACCCAGAAGCACTATTCTTTCGGGAATATATACTCTCTTATACACCGCGCAAGCGGTCTTTCCAGAATATATAAGTCCCGCATGGGGAACGAGGATAGCTTTGGCTTTAATCTTTTGAGTCGGCTCCTCTCCGCAGAGCAGGTCAACGAGCTTGTTTAACTTGTCAAGCTCCGCAGGGTAAAAAGTTCCAGCAACGGCAGGTCTGCGCTTCATAGGTATAAAATATAGCTTTGTATGCAAAAATACACAGACCTTACCTTCTTCACCAACGAACCGGGCAGAACACTCCTTGAGCGTTTCAGGGACATACTCAGGGCTAACACCAAATACTTTGACGTGCTTGTGGGATTTTGGGGATATAAGCCCTGCGTTCGGGCATACTGGAAGGCATTGAAGTTAGCAAGGTTAAGTTAAATCAAAAGGATTTATCAACTCAACCTCTTTGTCCATAAATTTAATAATCGGATAGGAGACGTCTTCCGTAAGTATATAACTAATCTTATTGTTCAGTGCTGTTGCTATTATTACGGAATCCCAAAATTGAAGGTTATAAATCTCTCTCAACTCAAGAGCAGTTGTCAAATCCTCACAGTCTTCATAGAGTATATTAGCTATGGTCTTAATCTTTTCTAATTGCTCAGTTATAAATTCCCTGTCGTATCCATACTTTTCTATACCAACCCTGACAAACTCTTTACACACTTGAGAGCATATGAATATTTCCCACCCTTCTTCTATAATCTTTTCAAGCACAGCAATCATACGCTCCCTTTTAGCTAAATCAACATCAATTCCAAGCGTATATAACCAAAGGTTGGTATCCACCAGCACCCGTTTGCCCATCTCTATGACCATTATACTGAATTATATATCTATCGCTAAAATAAGCTCAGCTTTAATAAGTTCTTGGAAATACATATTTTTTAGCTTAATAGCTTATGCTATTTATAAGCTTGACTTTTCATGTAAACTTAAGTATATTTGACTCTCAGGAGGTATAGAATGCTCCACTTGGTTCCTGCAATAAAGAGAAAAAAAGGACTATCCTTTATCTTAGGCAGAGTAAGGCACAGGAGGGATAATCCGAGGGATTACAGCGTAAGAGTTATAAAAAGAGGTTTCTTCAAAGTGGTTGTAGGCGAAAGGGGAGTTTATATACTGGACGATGAGAAAACGGAGCAGATAATAAAAGAGAGTTGGGAGCGCTACCTTGAAGAAAAATACGGAAGCAGAAGACCCAGAACTGACAAAGACATAGTGGAACACCCCGTAGAGGTGAAAGAGGAAGAAATAAGGAGATTTTTCTCAAGCAGGGGACTTCCTGTATCCTTTAAGTCCTGTGCCTTCTTCGTGGAGGGAATAAGAGCTAATAAGAGCAATCTAAGGGAGCTACTTGCAGGTATGTCTTCTAAGAGATAAAACTGTTTAGTTTCAGAAAAACGCTACTGATGCGAAAGACTCTAGCCTAGTATAAGTTAAAGTCTCGGAAAGTCAATAGCGCAACGGGAAGAATTTTTATATAACCTTAAGACAAAGGTAATGAACGAGGTAAACTTTGAACTTATTGCTATTAAGCTTGGCGATGCAGTTAAATGGGAAAGAAGTGTTAATGAAATTGAAAGAATAGCGAGGGCAACTCTCAAAATTACAAGGGAAGGTTTTAGTCATGAAAATATAACTTCAATAAGAGCACAAACTGTGTATGATTGGATAAGGAGCTTGGAGCATTCAGATATTCCATTAGAGGAAAAAATTAAAAGATGTTCTTTATTCATTGAAGCTTTGGAAATAAATCCCGAAGTTGAAGAGGAATTAAAAATGTTATTAGGCTTTAAAGATGACAAGAAAATATCTATAGATGAAGTCCTTAATAAACTTGAAAAGCTACCATTAGAACCTTGTTTAATTGATAATCTACTAAATAGGCTCAAGGAAATAGAAAACTGCATAAAAAGCAATGCCCATCTTTCAGCAATAATTATGATGGGAAGTGTATTAGAAGGATTACTATTAGCTGTTATATCTAAATATCCTGAAGAAGCTAATCGATCTAAATTTGCTCCTAAGGGCAAAAATGGAAAGGTTAAAAAATTCCATGAGTGGAAACTGACTGAACTTATATCTGTAACGCATGATTGTGGATGGATAGGTGTAGATGTTAAGGATTTTAGTGACCAACTAAGAGATTATAGAAACATGATACATCCTTATCATCAAATTAGTAAGGGAATATATCCGGATGAGGATACAGCTAAAATTTGCTGGGAGGTTTTGAGAGCGGTTATTAATGACCTAACAAAGCTTACTGATATTAATAGCCCATAACTCACCCACCCACCGCCTATTTTGTATATCATATTCCCTCGGAGGAGTGGCATGGCAGAGAAGGTGAAGATAATTATTGACGACAAAGAGTATGAGGTTGAGAAGGGAAAGACCGTCCTTCAGGCAGCTTTGGAAAATGGCATAGATATTCCCTACTTCTGCTACCACCCCAAGCTTTCCATAGCGGGAGCTTGCAGAATGTGCGTGGTCTATTGGGAGAACATAAACAGGCTTGTTATATCCTGCAACACACCCGTTCAGGACGGAATGGTGATAAGAACCCACCACACCAGCGAGCAAGTAAAAGAAAACCAGAAGTATCTCCTGCAAGCTCTCATGACCCGGCATCCCCTTGACTGCCCCATATGCGACAAGGCGGGAGAGTGCGACCTTCAGAACTTCGGAGCCATCTACGGACCCCAGAGGCAGGTTGTCCCCATATCCGCCCTTGAGAAGGAGAGGGAAGAGCACAGCTGGGAGAGCGACTTTCTGGAGTATTACTCCAACCGCTGTGTGGTTTGTTACAGATGCACCAGAGCCTGTGATGAGATAGTGGGAGCGCATGCTCTATATGTGGAGAGCAGAGGCTTTGAGTCCAACATAATCCCCACCGTTCGCCCCATGGATACCTCAACCTGCGAGATGTGCGGTATATGCGTTTACGTTTGTCCCGTGGGAGCGATAATCTCCAAACCCTTCAAATACTGGTCAAGGAGCTGGCTCCTTCAGAAAGAACTTACCCGTTGCAACCTCTGCCCCGTAGGATGTGAAATCCAGATAGAGTTCGGCGTGGGAGACTGGCGCTCCAAGAGGAAGGTCTATAGAACCAAACCCACCGAGGAGTTGAACATCTGTGCAAAAGCTTTCTTCGGATACGACGCCCTTAATGTGGACAGGCTTCTCAAACCCTACGCCCACGGAAGGGAAGAAAGCCCCGGAAACCTCGTAAACCTATTAAGTTCTGTCCTTGGAGTTCACGAGAGGGAAACCGCTTTCATTCTCTCGGGATACATCCCCAACGAGATTATAGACAGTGTCTTGACGATAGCAAAGGCGACAAACAGCTACATAACCGCACCCCAGACAGCGGACTTCTTCAAGATTGCTCAAGCTTTCGGGGATTACCACCCACCCACCATAGAGGAAGTCCAGAATGCGGACTTTTACGCCTTTGTAGGAGAGGACATCACCTCAACCGCAACGGTTCTCACCTACTACACCAAAGGGAAGGTGTATAGAGTAGGCAAAGCTCTCAGGGACGAGAAGTTTGAACCAGAGGAGATTGAGCTTGAGGACATAGAAAAACTCCAAGGCACGGGAGTTATAGTAGTCGGAACGACCGCCTTCGGCGGTGAAGAGGCACGGAAGCTCGGAGAAAAACTCAAAACCCTTGCGGACAAGGGGCACAAAGTCCTGCTCCTTCCCAAAGACGGGAACGTGTATGGAATATACCAGCGTATAAAGGACATATACTCGGACATAGATGCGGTGGTTCAGGCTGTCCTTGAAGGGAGGATAAACACCCTCGTTATTTTCGGAGAGGACATAACCGAATACTACGACCCCGAAACCGTAGAGCAAATGGCGGAGAAGCTGGAACACCTTATAGTGGCTTCCCCCTACGACTTCGGGCTTTCCGTCAGAGCTACCATGAAAGTTCCCATGGCGCTGATGGGAGAGAGCAACGGCACCTTTACGACCCTATTCGGAGAAGTGAAGGGAAGAAAGTTCCTACCCTGGGCTTTCGACGACATATCCTTCTGGAACAACCTTGCGGACGCTTTCAGGGACAAAGAAGGTGAGGTAAAGGTTCTCAGAGGAAACACCTATCCACCCAAAAAACCGCAGGTTCACATTTACAGAAACAGCTGGATAACCTCAAGGAGCGAGAACCTCACAAAACTTTACGAGAAGAACAAACTGGTGAGCGAATACAAGGTGTAAACTATACCCTGTGGAGTATTCCAAGCTTGCGGAGTTTTACAGCAGGATAGAGTCCACCACCAGCAGAACCCTCATGACCCAGCTCCTCGTGGAGCTTTTTAAAAACACTCCGAAGGAGTTGATAGATAAAGTCGTCTATCTATCCGTCGGGAGGATAGCTCCCGAATACACGGGACTTGAATACAACTTCGGGGAAAAGCTTGCCATAAAGGCTCTCTCGCAGGTCTTGGGGCTGGACGAGCACACCATAGAGGAGAAGGTGATAGAGCTTGGAGACCTCGGAAGTGCGGGGGAGGTTCTCTTAAGAGATAGGGGAATGGAGCCGAAGGAAAGGCTCACCGTTGAGGAGGTTTACGACACACTCTTGGAGATAGCCAAGACCACGGGGGTCGGCTCCCTCAAGAAGAAGTCCGAGCTGTTTAAAAAGCTCCTGTCTAAGGCAACTCCCTTGGAAGCCAAATACCTTCTGAGAACGGTTACCGAGAGGCTCAGGCTGGGGATAGGGGACAACACCGTCATGGATGCCTTGGCTTTAGCCTTTACGGGAGACAGAAAGAACAGGGATCACATAGAGAGGGCATACAACCTAAGCTCCGACCTCGGATATGTGGCAAAGGTTCTTGCACAGGAGGGGCTTGAAGCGGTCAAGGGTATAGGCATTGAGCTGGGAAGACCGATAAGACCCATGCTTGCGGAGAGGATGGCAATCCCTTCCCTCATACTCAAAAAGCTCGGTGGAAGGTGCGGAGCGGAGTATAAATACGACGGCGAGAGGATACAGGCGCACAGGAAGGGAGACCAGTTCTGGCTATACTCCCGCAGGCTTGAGAACATAACCCATCAGTTCCCCGACCTAATTGAGTTTCTGAAAGAATCCATACCCCACGACTTCATAGTGGAGCTTGAGTGTGTTGTCATAGACCCCGCAAGCGGTCAGATACAACCCTTTCAGGTTTTGATGAACAGGAGGGTAAAATACGTATCCCGTTTTCACATACTCAAGTATCCCGTTGCGGGATTTATCTTTGACATTCTGTATCTTGATGGAGAAGACCTTACCCTGAAACCCTACCCAGAGAGGAGAGAAGTCCTTGAGAAAGTGGTCAAGACCACCGACAGGATAAACCTCGCTCACAGAAAGATTGTTGATAGCGTGGAGGAACTTGAGAGCTTCTTCCATCAGGCGATAGAGGACGGGTGTGAGGGTCTCGTTTGCAAGTCTTTGGCGGAGAACTCCATATACGAGGCGGGAAAGAGGGGCTACCTCTGGATTAAGTATAAGAGGGATTACAGGTCCCACCTGGCAGACACCCTTGACCTCGTGGTGGTGGGAGCCTTTTACGGGAAAGGGCAGAGGGCTGGACGATTTGGATCCCTTCTGATGGCGTGCTACGACCCTGAGACGGACCAGTTCAAGACCGTGTGCAAGGTGGGAACGGGCTTTACCGAGGACGACTTTGATAAGTTGGAGAATATCCTCAAAGACCATAGGATTCCCCACAGACACCCGAGGGTTAACTCCATACTCTCCGCTGACATGTGGTTTGAGCCTTATCTCGTTCTGGAAATCACCGGAGCGGAGCTTACTTACAGTCCGGTTCACACCTGTGCCTGGGACAAGCTGAAACCCTCAAGGGGTCTCGGACTCCGCTTTCCGAGGTTCACGGGAAGATACAGGTTTGACAAAAGACCCGAAGACGCTACAACAGAGAAGGAAATAATAGAAATGTTTCTCCAGCAGAGGCAGTATAGGGTTATTTGACAAAAACACCCATAAAAATGGGCACCGTGAGGAAGCTAATCAGTATCCCGAGCGTTATGGCGGAGATGGCGAGCCTGTCGTCAAGGTCATACTTTATAGCCAATACCCCAGCCATCACCATCGGTGGCATTGCGCTTTCCAGAAGGATTACTCCGTGATAGAGTTCGGACATATCGAGGAGTTTCATGAGGGCAAGAACTCCGGCGGGGGCAACCACCATCTTAAGCAATATAGCCAGAGAAGCACCTCTGAGAGAGTTAAATATTCTGGAAGGTGAAAATCTCAACCCCACCGCAAACAGAACCACAGGTATAAGCGACTTTCCCACAACATCTAAAAACACCTTTATGAACTGAGGAAAGGCTATGCCTTTGAAGATAAAAGCAAATACGAGGGCTATGAAGGGTGGAAAAGTTATGACCTCTTTAAAGGAAAACCTTCCCGTGGCTACAAACAATCCCAACGAGACTACCAGGAGAAAAGACCCGAGCTGGTCGTATAAAACCGCATACTTCAAACCTTCCTCTCCGAAGAGTGCAAAGGTAAAGGGATAACCCATAAAGGCTGTATTCCCGAAGGAGGATACAAGTATGAAGGACCTTAAGGTTTTGTCTTCAAATCTGAAGAGTTTTCCCACCAGAAAGGAAAGCAACATGGAAAAGATAATGGTGGTCCACGCAAATATCACAACTGTAAAAGTCTCCGAGCTTATGTCCACTTCACGAACCTTTTGAATTACGAGGGCGGGCAGTGAAAAGAACAGAACGTAGTCTATGAGTGTTTTGGAGCTTTCTTCCGTGAAAACCCCCGACCTCTTGAGCAGGTAGGCGGAGAAGAGGACTAAGGCGACGAAGAAAACCCTTTCGGACATGGAGGATTTAGTATATCATTAGCTCTCGTAATGGATATACAGGCGGTAATAGAGGAAGTATCTAAGGTAATAAGGGGGAAGGAGGAGGTAATAAAGCAGGCTCTGACCTGCTTCTTATCAGGTGGGCACCTTCTGGTGGAAGATGTCCCCGGTGTCGGTAAGACGGTTCTGGCTCTTTCTCTATCGAGGGCTATGGACCTGAGTTTTGCAAGAATTCAATTCACGAGCGACCTGCTCCCTTCGGACATAACGGGGAGTTCAATATTCGACCAGAGTAGAAGAGAGTTCGTCTTTCAGGAAGGACCGATTTTTAATAACGTGGTGCTTGCGGACGAGATAAACAGAGCCACCCCCAAAACCCAAAGCGCACTTCTGGAAGCTATGGCGGAGAGACAGGTTACCGTGGACGGAAAGACCTACCAATTACCCGAGCCTTTTTTCGTAATAGCTACCCAGAACCCTATGGAGCATTACGGAACTTATCCCCTTCCCGAGTCCCAGATGGACCGATTTGCTATGAAAATATCGGTTGGCTATCCCCCACCCGAGGTGGAGAAGGAAATACTTATGGGAGCCAATCCCCTGAGCTTAGTGGAGGAGATAAGGAGTGTTGCATCCCACAGGGACATTCTTCAAGCTTTAGAGGAAGTCAGGAGGATATACCTATCTCCCGAGGTGGCAGACTTTATTATGGAGATAGTTATCCATACGAGAAAGCATCCGGAGATACTCTTGGGTGTATCCACGAGGGGAGCGTTGCATCTGAGCCATTGTGCAAAAGCTACCGCTTACATAAAGGAGAGGGACTTCGTCGTCCCCGAAGATGTAATCGATGTTCTCGTTCCCGTTCTTAGCCACAGGATAGTAGCTCGGGAAGGCACGAATGCGGAAGATTTAATCAGAAGAATTCTTAGCGAAGTAAAGGTTCCCCGTTGAGCTTTATTACTCCCACACCTTGGAAAAGTCCAAAGGAACGGAACATTTCTTAAGCTCAAATTCGTAAGTATCTTGGACAGCTTCAAAAACCTTTATGTATTTTCCATCTTTGAGCCTGAAAATCCTTGCCTTCTTGAGGTTCGGATACACGAGGACGTAATACTCAACCCCTTCCCTTTCGTAGAGAATCTTTTTAAGGTTTTCATCCTTATCCGATGTGCTTTCGGATACTACTTCAAAGACTATCTGCGGAGCTTTAAGGAGCCTGTCTTCGACCTTTTCACAAACTACGAACACATCAGGTCTCAGGACGTTATGCTCGTCAATTACAAAGTCCGTATCTATTCCTACGGAGCACTCGGAACACCTACTTTCTAAAAACTCGTCGAGGAAGCGTGCTATTCGCAGGACAACCCTCTGATGTTTGAAAGAGGGAGAGGCTAAAGCGTAAGGAATTCCCTCTATAAGCTCCCAATCCCCTTCCCACTTTTTGTAATCCTCGTAGGTGTATCTGGGCAGGTGTTCCCTTGCCAAACCCATATCTATAATTTAACCTAAATACCTATGAGTCTTGAGAATATCAGAAACTTCTCAATAATAGCCCACGTGGACCACGGAAAGTCCACCCTTGCGGACCGTCTCTTGGAGTTTACGGGTGCGATAACCGAAAGGGAAAAGAGAGAACAGCTTTTGGATACCTTAGACATAGAGAGGGAGAGGGGAATAACCATAAAGATGCAAGCGGTCAGGATGTTTTACAAAGCCAAAGACGGGAAGGAATACAAGCTACACCTGATAGACACCCCCGGACACGTGGACTTTTCCTACGAAGTCTCGAGAGCACTTGCCGCTTGTGAGGGGGCACTGCTTTTGGTGGATGCAACCCAAGGTATAGAAGCCCAAACGGTGGCAAACTTCTGGAAGGCGGTAGAGCAGGACTTAGTGATAATACCTGTAATAAACAAAATAGACCTTCCTGCAGCGGAACCCGAGAGGATAATCAAACAGATAGAGGAGGTTTTGGGACTTCCGAGGGAAGAGGTGATACTGGCTTCCGCAAAGGAGGGTATAGGGATTGAAGAGATACTTGAGGCAATAGTCAAGCGAATTCCACCACCCCAAGGAGACCCGGAAAAACCCCTGAAGGCTCTTATATTTGATTCCTACTATGACCCCTATCGGGGTGCGGTAGCTTTTGTCAGGGTTTTTGACGGCAAAGTCAAGCCCGGCGACCGGATAAGGCTTTTCTCTACCGGAAAGGAGTATGAAGTTACCGAGGTGGGTGCCCAAACGCCCAAGATGACGAAGTTCAATGAGCTTTCCGCAGGTGAGGTGGGATACATAGCCGCTTCCATAAAAGACGTGAGGGACATAAGGATAGGAGATACCATAACCCATGCGAGGAACCCCGTTAAAGAGGCTGTGCCCGGCTTCAGACCCGCAAAACCCATGGTTTTTGCGGGAATATACCCCACCGAGGATACAACCTTTGAAGAACTCAGGGACGCTTTGGAGAAGTATTCCATAAACGATGCCGCAATAGTTTACGAGCCGGAAAGCTCCCCCGCTCTCGGAATGGGTTTCAGAGTGGGTTTCTTAGGACTGCTTCACATGGAGATAGTTCAGGAGAGGCTTGAGAGGGAATACGGCGTAAAAATCATCACAACCGCTCCGAATGTTATATACAGGGTGAGAAAAAAGCACACGGGAGAAGTCATAGAGGTAAGGAACCCTTCCGAGTTTCCCGACAATCTCGGTCTCGTAGAGGCGGTTGAAGAGCCTTATGTCCTCGTTACGGTGATAACACCAAAAGAATACGTGGGGAGCATAATGCAACTCTGTCAGGAAAAGAGAGGAGAGCAAAAGAAGTTCTCCTATTTAGACGAGAATACGGTGATACTCGAGTATGAGATACCCCTGTCGGAAGTAATTCTTGACTTTCACGACAAGGTGAAGACCCTCTCGAGGGGTTTTGCCTCCTACGATTACGAGTTCATAGGATACAAGCCTTCGGACCTCGTTAAGCTCCACGTTCTTATAAACAAAAAACCTGTTGATGCTCTCTCCTTTATAGTTCACAGGGATAAAGCCTACAGGAGGGCAAGGCAGATAGCGGAGAAACTCAGGGAAACTATACCCAGACAGCTATTTGAGGTTCACATACAGGTAGCTATAGGCGGTAAAGTGATAGCGTCCGAAAGAATTAAGCCCCTGAGAGCTAACGTTACAGCCAAGTGCTACGGGGGAGACGTAACGAGAAAGAAAAAACTCTTGGAGAAACAGAAGGAAGGTAAGAAACGCATGAAGCAGTTCGGAAACGTATCTCTCCCGCAGGAGGCATTTCTGAGCGTTCTTAGTGTAGAATAAGAGCATTATGGGAAGCAAAGATAGATACATCAACATTTTGATAGTTGGTTACGGGGGAAAGAAGGCGAAGAGCTTTAGGGTGAACACCCGCTTTCTCAAGGGTGTGGCGGTAACAGCTCTGGTAGCCCTTGGAGGACTTTTCAGCTTTGCGGTCTTCTCCTTCTACCAGAATGCAAGTCTCAGAGCTGAGCTGGCTCAAGTTAAACAGGAAAGAGATACGCTGGAAACGCTTCTCGCCAAAGAGAGGGAGAAAAATTCCTACCTTGCCAGGTTTAAGGAGAAGGTTGAAGAACTTGAAGGCAAGCTGGTAGCCATAGACAACTTCCTGAGAAAGAAAGGTATAAGGAAAATTCCCAGCGGTGTGGGAGGCGGTCAGAAGAAGGTGGATATACTCGACATAGAATACGTGAGCTTCCTGCAGGAGGAGGCGGATAAATTTAAGAAGTATCTCAGCAGGATACCTTTAGGTCCCCCGGTCTGGGGGAGGATAACTTCCAAATACGGATACAGAAGAGACCCCTTTACGGGCAGATACGAGTTCCACGACGGTGTTGACATAAAAGCGCCTTGGGGAACGAAGGTAAGAGCTACCGCAGAGGGAAGGGTAATATATGCGGGATGGAAGTCCGGATACGGGAAAACGGTGATAATAAAGCACGCTTACGGTTTTAAGACCATGTATGCCCACCTGTCGAAGATAAAGGTCAAAAAGGGACAGTGGGTAAAGTCGGGAGAGGTTATAGGTCTGGTAGGGTCAACGGGGAGGTCAACGGGTTCTCACGTTCACTATGAGGTGTGGAGGTATTCCAAACGGGAAAACCCCATAAAATACATGTATGTGAGGTGGTGATATGTTCGGCGGTAAAAAAGAGAGCTTCAAGCCCGTTGATGTCTCCGACGTGAATACCCTCATAGGTGAAGGATGCTCCTTTGAAGGAAACCTAAGCCTCTCCACCGCTACGAGGATAGACGGACACGTTAAAGGGAATATAAAGAGCAACAGCACCCTCGTAATAGGAGAATCGGGAAAGATAGAAGGCGATATTCAGTGCACGGACATACTCATTCACGGCGTAGTGAACGGCAACGTAGAGGCTCAGAGGATAGAGTTGAAAAAGGGTGCCACCCTGAACGGAGACATAAGGGTAAACGTTTTGGTGATAGAAGAGGGAGCTGTCTATAACGGACACTGCTCTATGGGAACATCTCTGTCCGAACCTGCTACTTCAAACCTGTCCGATTGAATTCCTCTTTTGCCTTCACGAGCTTTGTTATGAGTTCGTTGGTAGGGGTGTCAATTCCGTGCTTTCTCCCCAGCTTCCATATAGCCCCGTTTAAAGCGTCTATTTCCGTTTTTCCCTTCTTTATGTCCGCAAGCATGGAAGGATAGTGGGCTGAGGTGGGTGGTATCAACCTCTCGTAAAATACCTTCTTATACTCTTCCGAACTTTTCCAGAAGCTCTCTATTCCTGCCTTTTCCGCAACCTCGAACACCTCGTCGATAATTCTGTCCATAATCTCACGGGTGTGGGGGTTTTGAGCGAGCATTCCGTAATTGGCTTCCAGCAGGGCACCCAGAGGGTTGAGAGCGCAGTTGTAAATTATCTTGTCCCAAAGGTATTTGTAAACTTCCCTGTCGTAGCGTGTAGGTATTCCGGACTTTGTAAAGACCTCTGCGAGGTTTTTTAAGAAATTTTCATCTATCAAACCCGCAGGGTTTCCTATAACTACATCGTCCGCACACACGGTAATCTCTATCTCCCCTGCAGATACTACCCTCGAGCCGAATATTACCCTTGCGAGGATAACCCTATCCTCTCCGAAAAGCTCTGCGCTCTTCTCGTAATTTCCGTATCCGTTCTGAGCGTTCATCAAAAAGGTGTTTTCTCCGACCACAGGCTTCACCTGCTCGAGGGCTTTCTCCGTGTCGTAGGACTTAACAGAAATGATTATCAGGTCGGGTTTCCAGGGTAATCCGTTTACGTCGTCTATAGTTCTGACAGGGATTTCAAACTCTCCCCATATCCCGCTCACCCTTATTCGGTCCAACTTCCTGCCCTTTTTTACGAGTCCGAAGGCTTCGTGCCCAGCCTTGCTGAGGAAGGCAAGGTATGCACCCCCTATTGCCCCGACACCTACCACCAGAAACCTCATCTTACCTGCTCCTTATCACCATCCAGAAAGTATATGCCCACCTACGGGTTCGGGTATTTATGCACTTTACACCTATCCTGTTCCACTTGCGCTTCAACTGGGGAAGGTCTTTTACGAAAACCATTTCCCCTTCCCTCTTTGCCCTTTTCCAACCCAGCTCCGAGATGTATATCCTGCAGTTGGAGTATTTATCAGGTTCTTCCAAAACCGCACCTGCTAGGGAAGGTGGGTTCTCCTCTAAAAATCCGTAAGGGGGAAGAATGTCCTTTACGGGTAAGGGTTCTCTTAGAAGCTTCTTTCTGAAGTTGTCCAGCTTACTCCAGCTACCCACTATTGCCTGCCGGGGTATTCTGTATGGGTCCGTTCCGCTACCTACGTTTCCCGGGTCCTGGGTAAAGACCGCTTCGTAACCTCTCTTCTTTAGTATTTCCAGAACCTTGCGGTTGTAAAAACCGTAGGGTAGAGCGTAAAAGCGGGGTTTCCTGCCAAAGATTTCCTCAAACCTCTTCTCGCTCGTATCCAAGTCCACCAGAAAGGCTCTTGTGTCCTTCATAAGCCCGAAGGGTTTGTGGGAGTAGGAGTGGTTTTCAAACTCCACGAGTCCGGACCTTTCCATTTCCCTTATCTGCTCGATAGTAAGGAAGTCGGGATACCTGCCTACCGCTTCCATGTAGAGGAAAACCGTAAAGGGAAAGTTGTATCTCTTCAGCACTTCGTAAGCTCTGAAGGTGGTTCTGTATCCGTCATCTACTGCTATGGCAACGGTTTTGTCCGGAATTTCTTTCTTCTCCTTGAGGTATTTTACAAGCTCCCCGAGGGGAATAACTCTGTATCCCTTTTCCTTCAAAAATCTCATCTGTCTCTCGAAGTCTTCCATGCTCACAGATGTGGTGGGATACCTTTCGTCCCCGAAGCGGTGGTATAGGAGAATGACCGCATGTCCCGGGAAGGCTTCAACGCTCAGAAGTAAGGTCAAGACTACAGCTGTCAAGAGCTGTGAGGTTGTTCTGTGCAATAACCTCTTTGACCTTTTCCACATACTCTTCCCTCTTTATCGAGTAGAAACCCAGATGCTCCGAGAGCTTAAAGGGGTCCATGCTTTTGAGTCTTTCTTCCCTCAAGCTTTCGTAAGCCCAGCCCACGTTGACGTTGTATAAGTAGTCCCTGACCGCATCGAGTATAGAAGGATACTTTCTGAGCCTTACCCTGCTACCGAGAGCCTGTATAGTATCTTCCGACCTCTTGAAAGCCCATATCCCGAAGGGATTGTTCCCCTCAACGAAAAACCTCGATGTTCCCCAACCGCTCTCGATTGCTGCCTGAGCTATAACGAGACTCGGTGGAACCGGATTAGCCCGCTTTAGGACCTCTTCTATTGAGTCCGTTTTGCACCGGTCCATGAGATTTTCCAAGTATTTGACCTCTTCCCTGTGGAGCTTAAGTCCCTTCCGAAGTTTGAGTTTTATCTTCTCGAGATTTTCCTTTACGAACTTTACCTCGTAATTAACTATCAGGACGGAGGGAAGTATGAGGTCTATGAACTTTCTCTTGCGCTCGGGAGGATTTAAGGGTTTGAGGGAAACCACACGGGTGTATGTTACCGGTTTTACAGCGGAGCATTCTATGGGAACTATGTCCTCAACGGACTTTGCCTCTTTGAAAATTACATCTATGTCGGGGAGTTTTAGCAGGTTTACTTGAGAGGATAAGGTTCTCAAGACCTTACTCCTTTCGGGTATGGTGTTGAAGACAGCCCAGAAGACGAAAGCTACCAAAAGAAAGGGTGTAAGTCTGAAGGCTAACTTTTCCATGATGTTTATAATTTTATTGGGAAATCATGATACTTAGCGACAGGAGCATAAGGAGTCTTATGGAAAAGGGTGAGCTGACCATACACCCTCTTGATAAGGAACAGGTTCAATGCTCCTCTGTGGACCTCAGACTGGGAAACGAGTTTGCTCGCTACGAACCCTCTTCGGTGATAGACGTCAGGAAAAGCTCCGGGAAACTCACAAGGGTGGAAGTTGAGGAGTATATAGAAATCAAGCCCAAGGAGTTTTTACTTGCCACCACCGTTGAATACATAAAGCTACCTTCGAACATAACAGCCTTTGTGGAAGGCAGGTCTTCCCTCGGAAGGCTCGGACTATTTATAGAAAACGCTGGGTGGGTGGACGCAGGCTTTGAGGGACAGATAACCCTCGAGCTATACAACGCCAACAGTTCCCCTATCAGGCTTTATGTGGGTATGAGGATATGCCAACTCGTCTTTGCCCGTTTGGACGGAGAACCTTATAAGGTCTATTCCGGAAAGTATCGGGGGCAGAGGGGTGTTACCCCTTCAAAGATAAACATGGATGTGGACCTATGAGGTGGCTTTCTTTCTTTGTCTTAGTGCTTATCTTCCTGTCCTGTGCTCCCGCACCCAAGAAGGTGGAAAAGAAGGTCGAAAGGCAACCACCAAAAATCGAAAAGCCACGCAAATACCTTCCGCCGGTGAAAGGCACGCCGGTTCCATCAGGAAGAGGTGTATTTATCAAAGCGAAGTGCGGTTCCTTCGTCCGTGCGGTAGAGGGTGGCAAGGTCGCCTATGCGGGTAAGAGCATCAACAACTTCGGATGGGTAGTTATAGTGGAACAGAGAGACGGCTTAGTTGCTGTTTACGGAAGACTCGGTGAGCTTTGGGTTCGCACCGGAGAGAGGGTAAGAGCGAGGCAGGTATTAGGTAGGGTAGGGAGATATAAAAACACCTGCGGTGTATATTATGAGGTTAGGGACAGGAGAGGCAGACCTCTCAAAACGCCCCTGAGGTGATGAGATGAGGCTTTTAATTTTGCTACCCCTTGCGGTCTCTGTAGCTTTTTCGATAGAAAAGCCGGACAAGTGCGACATAAACTACAACAGGTGCACCTACTACTGCGCTGAAGAGTTTACTTTGGACAAGGAAAAGAGGGAAGGCTGTGAACTGAGGTGTAAGCTCGAGAAGGGTGTCTGTAAGGCTGTAAGCACGACCAAAAAGGTAGCCCGGGAAGTTCTGGACTACATAGAGGGGTTTTCTAAAGATAGGTGAGGGATATAATTACATTATGCTGATAAGGGAACTTTCCCAAAAGCAGAAGGACTTTTTGAAAAATGTCTTCGAGCTTGAAGACCTTCCGGAGGAAAAAAAACTTGAGGAGTTTCTCGAAGAGAGGGGGTGCAAGCTATACGAGTGTTTGGAGTGCGGGAATTTAGTCTTTCACGACAACTACGAGTTCTGGAACCTGAGTGAATGCTGTGATGACAACTCCAAACTCACCCCGAAGGGGTTGCTGTGCGAGGTTTGCTACTCCAAAAGCCCGGAAAACATGAAATACTGGATAATGTTCAAACCGAGCTGGTATAAGGATGTAGATTTCAACCCGAGAGGGTGATATGCCTCTCTTCGAAGACATAGAAGAGGTGAGGGAGTTCATAAGGAACTCCTCGGAGGACAGTGCCATATACGTGGGTTGCGACTCGAGGCAGTTCAGAAACAAAACCATATTCGTTACCGTGGTGGTGGTTCACATAAACTCAAACCACGGGGCAAAGATATTCTGGCAGGTTGACAGGGTAAAGCGCATAAGGTCTATAAGGCAGAGGCTTATGGAAGAGGTAAACCGTGCGGTCTTCACCGCTCTGATGATAGCGGATGTAGTCGGGAACAGACCCTTCGAAGTTCACTTAGACATAAATCCGAACCCGGACCACAGGTCGAGCATGATAGTCAAAGAAGCGGTCGGATACGTTCTCGCACAGGGTCTCAAACCCGTCCTCAAGCCCGACGCTATCGCCGCCACTGCGGTAGCGGACTTCTTCACCGAAAAAATTTGAAGTCTTGCCGATGAAGATACTAAGCCCCATGAAGGTGCTTGCCTTTGCGGTCTCCGCTGCCCTTCTCCTCGCCTGCGCCTCTCCCCCTAAGGTTAAATACAGAGCCGGGAACCTTACCGCTCCCTGCCCAAAAAGAACATACATGGAGGTTCACTACTGTCCCACAAAATACGCCTACTCCGGAGAACTTCAGCACCTGAGCAAAGTCAAAATAACGAGCCTCGAGACGGGAAAAAGCCTGACCCTCCACGTCAGAAGGAACAACAAAGTAAAAGGTCTCTGCATACCCAAAAAATACAAACACTTCATGAGCAAGAAAAACAGGTTCAAAGCCAGAGTAGAAGTCCTGAGATGCGGTGAAAACGGCAAAAGAAACTGCCCCAAGTATCTGAGGGGATACGCTTCCTGGTATGGACCGAAGTTTCACGGAAGAAGAATGGCATCGGGAACACGCTTCAACATGCACGACTACATAGCCGCCCACAGAAGTCTCCCCTTCGGAACACTCCTTCTGGTCAAAAACCTCAAAAACGGAAAAACCGTTAAGGTAAAAGTCCTCGACAGGGGACCCTACGTCAGAGGAAGGCACTTGGACCTCTCCTACGCAGCGGCAAAAAAGCTCGGCATGATAAAGGACGGTGTAATACCCTTCGTTGCGGAAGTGATAAGGTGCGGTGGATAATATGAGCTTCGTCTTTTTCCCAAACCCAACACGAGGTTATAGTATTAGCCATGTTTGACAAGCTCAAAAAACTTTTCGGAAAGAAGGAAGAGTCCTTAGAAAGACCGCCTTCAGCGGTGGAAGAAACTAAAAAAGAAGAACCCGAAAAAGAGACAGAACCCCAAGAGGAAAAACCCACCCGGGAAGCACGCCCCCTGCTCCCCCACGAACTCGAAACCTTCAAAAAGGGAATGGGCATAACGCCCCACAACTACTGGACCTGGGCAAGCAGAACCAACAACTTCAAACTCCTGACCGACGGAGAATACGTGTGGGTGGAAGGCTACGAGGACCACATAGGCAAACAACTACCCCTTACCCAACAAAGAGCCTGGAGCTGGGAGTTTATAAGGAAAAGACTTCAGGATTTCGGAGGTGAAGGTTAAAATACTCACCATGACAGAAATACTCAGGGTAAGAACCACAAAACACACCAGCATAGTGAACATAACCCCCCAGGTCAGGGATGCGGTTAAGCGTTCTGGTGTTAAAGAAGGTCTCTGCATAGTGTATGTCCCCCACACCACCGCCTGCGTTTTCATCAACGAAGGAGCCGACCCTGACGTGGTAAAGGACATAGTTTACTCTCTCGAAAGGCTTATCCCCTGGAACGACCCCGCATACGAGCACGGAGAGGGGAACTCCGCAGCACACATAAGAAGTGCCGTGATAGGCAACTCACGAATAATCCCCATAATCGACGGAAGCCTTGCCCTCGGGACCTGGGAGGCTATATTTTTAGCGGAGTTTGACGGACCCCGTGAAAGGAAAGTAATCCTCAAGATACTCAAGGAGGAATGATGGAGACGATTGTAGCCTTCTTAATCCTCATAGGTTTCCTGATATGGTTTCACGAACTCGGGCACTTTTTGATGGCTAAGCTCTTCGGTGTCAAAGTTGAGGTCTTTTCCATAGGTTTCGGACCAGCCTTAATTTCCAAAAAGTTCGGGGATACCACCTACCAATTAGCCTCTATTCCCCTCGGGGGATACGTAAAACTCTACGGAGAGGAGGAAAACCTCGACGACCCCCAAGCCTTCTCTTCAAAACCCCCCTGGCAGAAGATAGTAATAGCCCTCGGGGGACCCCTCTTTAACATAATCCTGACCGTATTCCTGCTTGCCCTCGTTTTCTCCATAGGTGTGGAAGTGCCCAAATACATGAAGGAACCCCCCGTGGTCGGCTACGTTGAGGAAAACTCGTGGGCACAGAAAGCGGGCATAAAACCCGGAGACAAGATAGTTCAAATAGGAAACGTAAAAGTCCAGAGGTGGGAAGACATACGCAGAGCATTCATAGAAAGTGCCCTCGGGTCAAAAGGGAAGCTCATAGTCGTGGTGGAAAGGAGCGGAAAAACCTTGACCCTCTCTGCGAACCCGCCCAAACTCGAAACGGGGCAGGAAAGCTTAGGTATAAACCCGCCGATACCGCCGGTGATAGGAAATGTCTTTGAGGAACTTCCCGCAATAGGACCCTCACCCGCTCATCAGGTCGGTCTGAAACCCGGGGACAGGATACTCAAGGTCAACGGAACTCCCGTAAACAGCTGGTATGAAGCGGTTCAGCTTATACGAAAGAGTCAAGGAGAGCCTATAAAACTAACTATAGAAAGGGAAGGGAAAATTATAGAAAAGGAAATAATCCCCGCCATACATCCCAAGACCAAGCACCCCGTCTTAGGAATAGCGCCCAAAATAGAAACGGTCAAGGAAGCTCACCCCTTCGGAGAATCAATCAAACTCGCTCTCGAAAGAACCTGGGAACTCGTAGTTCTCACCTTCAAGGTTCTCGGAGGACTCATAACGGGAGGTATATCCTTCAAGACCCTCGGAGGACCCATAGCGATAGCTCAGTTTGCAGGACAGGCTGCCCAGAGCGGACTCGTTCCCTATCTGTCCTCCATGGCATTCATATCTCTACAGCTCGGCATATTCAACCTCCTGCCCCTGCCGGTTTTAGACGGTGGACTCATACTTCTCTTCCTTATAGAGATGGTCAGGAGAAAGCCTCTACCGGACAAATTCAAAGAGTATTGGCAGAGGATAGGTTTTGCCTTGATAATATCCCTGATGGTGTTCGTCGTTATAAACGATATACTCCGTTTAATAGGAAGATAGAGGAGGTGAAGGTATGGGACTGATGGACATACCGCCCGGCAAGAACCCGCCCGAGGACATATATGTGGTGGTGGAGATACCGCAGGGAAGCGGTATAAAGTATGAGGTTGACAAGGAGAGCGGAGCGGTTTTTGTGGACAGGTTCCTCTTCACAGCAATGTATTACCCCTTCAACTACGGTTTCATTCCCCAGACCCTTGCGGACGACGGGGACCCCGTTGACGTTCTCGTAATATCGAGGGAACCTGTGGTTCCGGGTTCGGTCATAAGGTGCAGACCCATCGGTATGCTGGAAATGAAAGATGAAGAGGGAATAGATACCAAGCTGATAGCTGTTCCCCACTCCAAGCTGGACCCCACCTATGAAGATGTGAAGACCGTAGATGACCTTCCTCAAGTTCTCAGGGACAGGATAAAGCACTTCTTCGAGCACTACAAAGAGCTTGAACCCGGCAAGTGGGTAAAGGTGGAAAGCTTTAAAGGTGTCCAGAGTGCGATAGAGGAGATAAAGAAGGGCATAGAGAACTACAAGTCCAAATCATGAAAGAGGAGGTCCTGAGCAAAGGAAGACGGATAATAGAGGAAGAAATAGAAGGACTCAAAAGACTCAAGGACTCCCTCGACGAAAACTTCGTAAAAGCGGTCAATCTCTTACTCGACTGCAAGGGAAAGGTTATCCTAACGGGAATAGGCAAGTCGGGACATGTAGCAAGAAAGATAGCTTCTACCCTTGCCAGCACAGGAACTCCCGCCCACTTCCTTCACCCTTCCGAAGCCCTTCACGGGGACCTCGGAACCATAGACAGGGGAGATGTGGTGATAGCTATATCCAACAGTGGGGAGTCCGCAGAAGTTATAAACCTTTTACCCTACATAAAGATGCTCGGTGTTCCCCTGATAGCCATAACCAACAATCCCACCTCGACCCTTGCCAAACACAGCGACGTTCACCTCTTCCTCAACATAGAGAGGGAAGCCTGTCCCCTCCAACTGGCTCCTACTACCTCTTCTACCGCAACCCTCGTTTTGGGAGATGCGATAGCTATGACCCTGCTCGAGCTTAGGGGCTTTACCGAAAAGGACTTTGCCCTCAGACACCCCGCAGGTGCTCTCGGCAGGAGGCTCAGGCTCGTGAAGGACCTCTACCACACCGGTGAAGAACTGCCCGTGGTCGGAGAAGATACTCCCATGAAGGAAGTAGTTTTGGAAATGACCTCCAAAGGTTTCGGAGCTACCGCAGTGGTAGATAAGGAAGGCAAGCTGGTGGGAATAATAACGGACGGAGACCTTAGAAGGTTCGTTAAAAGAGGAGGAGACTTCGAAAGTAGCGTGGCAAAGGATGCCATGACCAGAAACCCAAAAACCGCAAAACCTCAAGAGATGGCTCTTGAAGCCTTACGCAGAATGGAGGAGCACAAGATAACCGTTCTTATAGTTGTAGATGAGGAGGGGAAGCCGGAGGGGATAATCCACCTCCACGACATACTGAGAGCTGAAATAAACCTGTAATTACCAGGTCAGAACCCTGCCGGCACTCCCCAGAGAAGGTAAAGCCTGACTCGGAGTAAGAAGGGGTATATCAAAGGCAAGGTCTTCCTTGCTCATACCGTTAAGCTCTAAAGACTGCAGGCACCCTATAAACTGAACCCCGTTATCTAAGGCAAGCTCCATGAACTCCTTTATACTCTTTCCACCTTCCACGGGAACTATCTCTTCCGCAACACCTTTCTTAAGGAGTAAAGTAGCTGGACCCGTGAAATACATGACCACATTCATCTCGGAAGCTGCAGCGGTAGAAGCTAAGAAGAATGCGGAGGGAAGCCTCTTGGGGTTCTCCGGACCGGTTATAAGGATTATTACCAGGTCAGCCCTTTGCTCTTCCATCTTACCACCTCCTATAAGGATTTACTTATATCTTAATACACTTAAATTTCTGCAAGAGGACAGGGGAAGTTTTTGTGATATAATCTTTCAGCCGAAAAAAGGAGCTGAGAAATGGAAGGGGTAAACCTCAATCACGTCATACTCGGTATCGTTGCTATGGGTATATCCCTGCTTCTCGTTCTGCTGGGGGGTAAGCCCTCCATAAAGCCCACCAAGTATCAGGCACTTTTAGAAGGTTATCTGCGGTTCGTCAGGGGTATGCTCCTCGACAACATAGGTGAGAAGGGTCTCAAATACACTCCGCTGATAGCCGCTATGGGATTGTTTATATTCTTCTCCAACCTCTTGGGAATGGTTCCCGGACTGGAAGCTCCCACCGGCAACATAAACACGAACCTCGCCATGGCTCTCATAGTGTTTCTCTTTTATAACTTCGAAGGACTTAGAACCAACGGTATAAATTACATAAAGCACTTTATGGGACCGATAAAGCCCCTGGCTCCCTTCTTCTTCATAGTCGAGATAATATCCCACATAGCCCGTCCCATAACACTGTCTCTCAGGCTTTTTGCAAACATGAAGGCTGGTGCCTTGCTTCTTATATCCATAGTGGGTCTCGTAATACAGAACCCCTTTACGATGGCAGTATCCCCGGTGATACTCCTATTCATAATAGCCATAAAGTTCCTCGCTATATTCATACAGACATACATATTCATGATTCTCTCGGTGGTCTATCTGGCAGGAGCGGTCGTTCACGAGGAGCATTGATATGAAGATAACTCTCGTTTTGAGCGATTCTTCTGCGGAGTGCAGGAAGGCTCTCGAGACTTTGGCAAAGTATGGGGAGCTATTCTCCGCAGAGGTTGAGGTTCTCGTTGTGCTCGAAGACCTTTACAGGTTAGAGTCCGCAAGCGTTTCCCTCGGAGTTCCCTTGCCTCCGGATACGGTCAAAAGTGCAAAGGAGAGGACGGAGAATAAAATTCAGGCTATATGGAGGCACATAAAGAACGACGAGAGAGCGAGGGTAAGCATAAAAGCTGTTGCGGGTGAGCTTGGAGAGGAGGTTGTTAGGTTTGCTCAGGAGGAGAAGCCTGACATGTTTCTGTGGGGGTGTCCTCCCACATCCGTGCTGTGCGGTATTATTGATAGGATAAACATTCCGATGTTGATAATAAAGTGAAAGGAGGTAAGCAATGAAAGGGAAGGCACTCGCATTCATAGCCGCCCTAATTCTTCCGGCACTCAGCTTTGCCGCAGAGGGAGCTTCCGGAGGTTCCGACAAGGCTCTATTCTTCGGACTTGTAGCTCTCGCTTCCGGACTTGCCATAGGACTTGCAGGTCTGGGTGCCGGTATAGGAATGGGTAATGCGGTCAGGGGAACCCAGGAAGGCATAGCGAGAAACCCCAACGTAGGTGGAAGGCTCCAGACCATAATGTTCATAGGTCTCGCATTCATTGAGACCATAGCTCTCTATGCCCTGTTCGTCGTTATAGTGTTCGTGTTTACGGGAATATTTACCGGAAAGGCGGGCTTCTAAGTTAGCCCGTCTCCTTTAGCCTCTGAGGAGGTTCTAATATGGCTACCGAAGGCTTAAAGCCTCATATATCGATAAAGAAGAAAAAACGCAAAAGTGGTTTCCTTGCCCGTATGAGCACCAAAGCGGGCAGAAGGATAATAAAGCGAAGGAGAAGAAAGGGCAGAAAGAGGCTTGCCCCGTAGATGAAGTGGGTTTTGATAAAGTTTCTTCGCTTTTGGCAGGTTTTTGTTTCTCCTTTATATCCTGCGAGTTGTAGGTTTCATCCTACCTGCTCTCAGTATGCGATAATGGCTGTGGAAAAGCACGGAGTATTCAAGGGCACATTGAAGGCTGTATGGAGAGTTATGAGGTGCCATCCCTTTTCAAAAGGAGGTGTTGACTTACCTTGACTCAACAGCAAGGACCCGACCCCAAGAGAATCTTCATAGCGATGACCCTCGTGGCTTTCTTCCTTCTCGGATACGAGATAATTTCCTATTACTTTTTCCGTCCTCCTCAGCAAACCCAAACCGCTCAAAAACCCCAGGAAAGCCAAAGTAAAGCAGAAGCGGAAAAGGAACCCAAAGAACCCTCATCCCTCCCACAGCTCATGTTAGGAACTACGAGGGAGAAACACCCTTCCGGAGAGGTTCTCAGCTTCGAGTTTGAGGGGTTCTCCGTAAAGGTTTCCACGAACGGCGGAAAAATCGTCAGCCTTGTGGACACTCAGTTCGGTTTCGACCTGATAACGGAAGCGGAGAAAAGACTAAACGTCTATCCCTTGGAGATATACACGGGGGACCCTCAGATAGATTACGACCTTAACTTTTCTCCCTACAAGGTGGAGAAGAAGGATAACAGACTGATACTCACCTACGAAAAAGACGGAAAGAAACTTGTCAAGGAGATAACCTTTAAAGACTACTACATGGAACTTAAGGTGGAGAGCAATCTCGGAAGGTCCTTCTATGTTCTCGTAGGCACCCACCCATTCGAGGCATCTTTCTACACCCACGAGGGACCCGTGCTGAAGATAAACGGTGAGGTAATTCGAATAGATAAGGACGATGTAGAGGGAAAACAGAGCTTTGAAGGTTTTATAGAGTTTGCGGGTGAGGAGAGCAGGTATTTCTTCAAAGGATTTAAGGGAAAAATAGAGAGGGTCGTTATAGACAAGGTCAGGTATAAACCCGAAGGTGAGGATGGGGAGAAGGAAATAACCTTCACATACGTTCAGTATAAGGAGCCTATGATCCTGTATATGGGAGCCAAGTATTACTCCCGTCTTAGGGAAATAGGGCTTTCCGACCTGCTGGACTGGGGAATGCTCAAGATTATAGTCAAGCCTCTTTTCATATTCATGTATTGGGTTTACGAGCACACGGGGAGTTGGATTGTTTCGATAGTTATTCTCACCTTCCTTCTCAGGGTGGTTTTCTTCCCACTCAACTACAAGAGTATGACCTCTATGATGAAGCTCCAGGAAGCCGCACCCCGTCTGGAGAAGATAAGGAAGAAGTATAAGGACGACCCCGTTAAGATGCAGGAAGAGATGATGAAGCTATACTCCGAGATTGGGTTCAACCCTATGAGCGGGTGCCTTCCAATTCTCGTTCAGATACCTGTATTCTTTGCCCTATACAAAGTTTTGATAATCACCGTTGACCTCAAGCTCTCGGGAATGCTCTGGATACCGAGTCTTGCGGATAAAGACCCCTACTACATACTTCCCGTAATTATGGGTCTTACGATGATACTTCAGCAGAAGGTAACACCCAACCCGGACCCTAAGCAGAACCTCATAATGTATATATCCGCAGTAGCCTTTACATTTCTCTTTGCCAGCTTTCCTTCGGGACTCGTTCTCTACTGGACCGTGAACAACATACTGAACATAGCCCAGAACTATCTCATAAAGAACTTTATGCTCAAGAAGAAAGCGTAGCCTTACGGCATTATTCTCAGGAGTTTAAGTATGAATATCAGAGCATCTTGATTTAGGAAGATTACAAAGAAGATTACCACGAGAATTAACATTTTTACCTTGTGAATTTCCTCCCTCAAGGATTTCACATCTTCTTTTAGTTCTCTGACGTCCTGTTTTACTTCTTGAACTTCTCTGCTCAGGTTATCTACTCTTTCTTCTAATTTGGCGAGTCTTTTCATTTCATGCATGGGTAATTTCAAGAGTTTATCTTAGAATATCCTTCCAGTGCCCATTTGAGGGATTCTTCGTAGGGTATAGGGTCTTTTCCCGTTATGTGCCTTACTCCGTCGGGGATTGCGTCTCCAAGCTCTCCGCAGATGTTGTCCCTCCACATCATAAGTATCTGGTCCGAGGAAAAGGGCGGTGGTTCTAAAATTTTCTCCACAACTTTGCCCATTAAATACATAAGTTTTTTGGGCATAGGCACCATCAAAACTTTCCTGTTCCAGAAGGAAAATATGTCTTTGAGAAGACCTTTAAAGCTTACCACTTTGGTTCCGCAAAGCTCGAAAGTCCCCTCGAGGGAGTTCTCCGTTAGCTCTGCAAAGCATCTTGCCACATCTCTGACGTCAACGGGCTGGAACTTGTATCCACCTCCTCCCGGCAGGGCAACTATGGGGATTAGTTTCGTTATGCGGTCCATGTCGGGAAAGAGTTTCTGCTCCGGACCGAGTATGAGAGAGGGTCTGAGGATTGCGTGGCTCAGTCCGCTTTCTATAAGAACCTTCTCAGCCCACCTTTTGGTCTGGTGGTATCGGGAAGGTGCTTTGTCGTGGGTCCCGAGGGCGCTCATGTGAACCACTCTATCTACTCCCACATTTATGCAGGCTTCGTATAGGTTTTTAGAGTATAGATAGTGGACTTTTTCGAAGGTTATTCCCTTGCTCCTGAGTTCGTAGAGTATTCCTATCAGGTGAATTACCACATGGGGGTTGTATTCTTTTAGGGTTTCCTCTATCGAGTTCTTGTCCTCGAAATCGACTTTTCGGGCTTTGACTTTTTCTCCGAAGAGGTTTACAGCTTTCTGGGGGTTTCTGACACCGAGGAGAAGGTCGTGCCCTCTATCCAAAAGTTCTCTTACCACGTGCCTGCCGACAAATCCCGTTCCTCCCGTCAGGAATACTCTCATCTTATTCCACCTCGAAGTCTATGCACTCATAGTAAGACTTTCGGAAGGTTCTTTCAACCTTGAGAGTCAGCTTGAAGTCTTCGCATTCGCTTACGAAGGTCTGATACTCTCCTCCTTCCCCGCTCAGGGACAGGTTGTTTTCTTTGAGGAACTTTATGAAATCACCGCGAAGCGGTCTTTTTAAAAACCTTCTGGGAATAATTCTTACTCTCCTGCATACTATGATGGGGTCGGAGATTTGGAGTATTTGGCTGAGGAGCACTCCCTCGTCCATTCCCCATAGGGGGAATACGGGTCTTATGTTGAGTTTTTTGCAGAGGCTTTCGAGGGAGTTGCGGTGTTCTGTTCGATACAGGTCTCCCATTATTCCTGCTCGGGGTTTTAGGTCTTTGAGAGTCTGGAATAGGTTTTGTAGAAAGTTTCCTTTTCTTTTGCTTCCGTAGATGGGTATGAACTCGAGTCCGAGGGCTTGGGTTTGTTTGCGGATTGCGGTTTCTCTTATGTGGCAACCTATGAGGCGCTTTGTTCTTTTTTCTATGTAGGAGAGGGCGTATCGGATTTGGTAGCCTCTGAGGGTTGCCTTTTTGTAGGCGAGGTAGCTGTCCTTTCCTCCGCTCCAGAGGATAAAGTCAGAGTCTTCCTTCATAGGCTCTTTGGTATAGTTCTCTGACGTCGTCGAGGGTGGGTTCGACGGGGTTTATCATGAAGGAGTGCCTTGCGAGCATATAGACGTCCTCGGTCAGTCGGTCGAGCTTTTCCTCTTCTACTCCTACCTCTTTGAGGGTTTTGAGCAGTCCTATGCGCTGGAGAAAGTCCACCAAAGCATCGACCGCAAGCTCGGGTTTTTCCTCGTATCCCATCAGTCGGGCAAAGAGGGCATACTTTTCGGGGTTTCCTTTGTAGTTGAACTTGGTTATGTATGGGGCGAGGATTGCGAGTCCGAGACCGTGGGCTACCTGCGGGTAGTGGGCGGATACGGGGTGTTCCATTGCGTGTATGAGGGCTACTCCGAGGTGGTCTATGGCTATGCCTGCGAGCATGGAAGCGTAGGAGAGTTTTTCTCTTGCCTCGTAGTTGTCCGGCTCTTCGACAGCAATGGGTAGCCACTTGCTTATAAGCTCTATTGCTTTGATGGAACACTCTTCTGCCATGAAGTTCTGCGCTCTGTTGGTCAGGGACTCTAAGGCGTGGGTGAGGGCGTCAAATCCTGTTATTGCGGTTAGCTGGGGACTCATGGTCAGGGTGAGTTCGGGGTCTATGAGGGCTACTTTGGGGTAGTTGAGGCTGTGGGATATTACGAGTTTCTCCTTCCTTATGGAGTTGGTTATTACGGAGTATTTATCCACTTCGCTTCCCGTTCCTGCGGTCGTGGGTATGCATATTACGGGTCTGCTCAGGTAGGGGACCAGTCTCGGTCCTTCGGGGTATTTAACGTAATCCCAAACGGAACCTTCGTTGGAGGAGACTATGGATATAGCCTTTGCTGTGTCTAAGGTGCTACCTCCCCCGAGACCTACTATGAAGTCCACCTTCTCCTCCACCGCTATGCGGGCACCTTCGTTCACTATGGTGTCGGTGGGGTTGGGGATAACCTCGTTGTAGAGGATGTATTCGTGTATTCCGTGGGAGTTCAGGGACTTAATAAGTCTGTCTAAAGACCCGCTCTTTTTGGCACTTTCCTTTCCCGTAACTATGAGGGCTTTGAAGCCGTATCTTCGGGCAACCTCACCCGCTTTCTCGATTGCCCCTTTTCCGAAAAACACCTCAACGGGTCGGTAAAAGTTCACAACCATAGGAGCTTTAAATTATACCCACCCAAGATAAAAGCAGGTATATGACAACAGCCACAAGCAGGCATCCACCGCAGGCTATGAGCAGTCGCAGGGCGGGAGGAAGTCTCTCCATAGAGATTAAATTTAATGTCCGATATGGAAAAGCGTTTTAGGATTTCCCTTCAGGGGGCGGTTCAGGGGGTCGGCTTCAGACCCTTTGTATATAACCTTGCCACAGAGTTATCTTTAAGAGGCTTCGTGATAAACGACTCCCACGGAGTTCTCATAGAAGTTGAAGGTCCGGAACAGAAGCTCGTCGAGTTCCTGATAAGGCTCAACAGGGAAAAGCCTCCCCTCGCTCACATATTCTCCCAGGAGGTGGAGGAGCTATCCCCAAAAGGTTACGAAGATTTCACGATACGAGAGTCCGACTCAAAAGGTGAAAAGGAGGTTTTTATACTTCCCGATGTTGCCACCTGCGACGAGTGCCTGAGAGAGCTTTTTGACCCCAAGGACAGGCGGTTCCTTTACCCATTCATTAACTGCACCAACTGCGGACCCAGATTTACCATCATAGAGAAACTCCCCTACGACAGACCCAACACCACTATGAAGCTCTTCAAGATGTGTCCTCTCTGTCAGGAAGAATACGAGGACCCCAAAAACAGGCGCTTCCATGCCCAACCCAACGCCTGCCCCCAATGTGGACCCCACGTGAGCCTTTTCTCAAGAGAAGGAAAACTCCTTGCGGAAAGAGAAAAAGCTATAAAGAAAACCGCAGAAGCTCTCAAAGAGGGAAAGATAGTTGCGGTAAAGGGCATAGGTGGATTTCACCTGATGTGCAACGCCACCGATGAGGAGGCAGTTCAAAAGCTCAGGGAGAGGAAGAAAAGACAGGAAAAGCCCTTTGCGGTTATGTTCAAAAACCTCGAGCAGGTTCTCGAGTATGGAGAACCTACCGACCTCGAGAAGGCACTTTTACTTTCTCCCGAAAGACCCATAGTTTTGATAAATAAAGAAAAGGAACTTGCACCTTCCGTCTCCCCCGGACTGAAAAAGGTGGGGGCTTTTCTACCCTACTCGCCCCTTCACCACATACTCCTGAGCGAACTTCCCTTCCCCGTGGTAGCCACCTCCGGCAATCTCTCCGACGAACCTATAGTTAAGGACAACGAGGAAGCCTTAGAGAAACTCTCCGAGTTTGCGGACTACATCCTACTTCACAACAGGGAAATAAAGAGAAGGTGCGATGACTCGGTAGTAAAAGTGATAGGGAAAACTCCCACGCCCATAAGACGCTCGAGGGGATACGCCCCCCTGCCCGTAAAACTTCCCGTAGAATTACCCTTCAAAGTCCTTGCGGTCGGTGGAATGCTCAAAAACACCTTCGCCCTCGGTCAGGGAAATGTAGCTTTCCTGAGCCAGCACATAGGGGACATAGACAACCTTACGACCCTCTCCGCCTTCGAAGAAGCACTCTTTGACCTCATGAACCTATACGATTTCCAGCCCCAGCTCGTGGTGTGCGACCTTCACCCCCGCTACGAAACTACCCGCTGGTCCGAGAAGTTCTCCCGAGAAAGAGGAATAAAACTCCTGAAAGTCCAGCACCACTATGCCCACATACTCTCCTGCATGGCAGAAAACGACCTGACCTCACAGGTTCTCGGAATAGCCTGGGACGGAACGGGATACGGGGAGGACGGAACCCTCTGGGGAGGAGAGTTTCTCCTGTGCGACCTTCAGGGATATAAAAGAGCCTATCACTTCAGACCCTTCCCCCTCATAGGAGGTGAGAAAGCGGTTAAAGAACCCCGCAGAGTTGCTCTATCTCTTCTTTTTGAAGTTTTTAAAAAAGACGCCTTCGGCGTGATAGAAGAAAGAATAAAAGAATTTTCCGAAACCCAACTCCGAACCCTATACAAAGCCTGGGAGTCCCGAATAAACGCTCCCCTATCCTCTTCGGTCGGAAGGCTGTTCGATGCGGTAGCTTCCCTGCTCGGAATAAAACATAAACTCTCTTACGAAGGACAGGGAGCCATGATGTTAGAGGACCTCTACGACCCGAGCGTAAAGGACCACTATCCCTTCCTCATGCACGAAGGTATTATAGACTGGGAGCCTACACTCTTAGCCCTATTGGAGGAAAGGGACAAAGCCCTTGCGGTTAGCAGGTTCATAAACACCCTCGCCCGAATAGCTCTCCAAGTTGCAAGGGAAGTAGGTGTGTCCAAAGTGTGTCTCTCGGGAGGAGTTATGCAGAACGACCCCCTCGTGAGCAAAATAAAGGAGCTTCTCACAGAAGAAGGCTTTGAAGTCTTTACCCACCGCAAAGTCCCCCCAAACGACGGAGGACTATCCCTCGGACAGCTCCTTTGCTCCCTAAAAGAAAGAGACCTATATTAATAAGCGAACAATCGTTCAGGGAGGTTCGGTATGTGCAGGGATTGCGGATGCTCCATAACCGACAACCACGACCACCATCACCACCACGACCACCATCACAACCCCACCCTCGAGGATAAAAAGACCGTGGAAGTCCTGACAAAGATACTCGACGCCAACGACCGTCAGGCTCAGTCCAACAGGGAACACTTCGACAGATACGGAATACTCGCCGTAAACCTCATGAGTTCCCCCGGAGCGGGAAAGACCACCCTGCTGGAAAAGACCATAGAGCTTCTCGGTGAGGAACTGCGCATAGGAGTTATAGAAGGGGACCTCGAAACCAACAGAGATGCGGAGAGGATAAGGGAAAAAGGTGCCCCTGCCTACCAGATAACCACGGGACAGGCTTGCCACTTAGACGCCTTCATGGTGCACGAAGGGATACACCACCTACCCCTTGAGGATCTTGACGTAGTTTTTATAGAGAACGTAGGAAATTTGGTTTGCCCAGCCTCCTACGATGTGGGAGCACACCTTAACGTGGTTCTCCTTTCCACCACCGAAGGGGATGACAAACCGGAAAAATATCCCGTCATGTTCCGATCCGCAGAGCTTATGCTCATAACGAAGATAGACCTTCTACCCTACATGGACTTCGACATCGACAGAGCCATAAAGTCCGCCAGGAGCGTTAACCCCAAACTCGATGTTATAAAATTGTCTTCAAAGACGGGGGAAGGCTTCGACATGTGGATAGAGTTCATAAAGAGCAAAAAAAGGTTGAGGGTAGCATAGATGGGAAGCGGCACCCTGAAAACAAAACTTAAAGAGGAAAAGAAGCTCCAGATAATAAGAACCGCCTGTAAGCTCTTTGCAAAAAAGGGATACCACAACACCACAATGCCAGACATAGCCCGTGAACTCGGCATGAGCGTGGGAAACCTCTACAACTACTTTGAGTCCAAGGAAGAACTCGCCAAGGAGGTCATGCTGACCGTATCCAAGTGGGTAGCCCAGAGGCTCAGAGCCATAAACGAAGAGGACATTCCGACCAAAGACAAGATATGCAAACTCGTAGAAGGCTTCTTCGAAATATCCCTAAAGGAACCCGAACTTATAGACTACTTCCTCAGAGTTTTTCTCTCCAACCGTGAGGTTTTCGAAAACGGCTGTGAAGGTTTTGCCTGCGTCGGGGAGGTGGTAACCGAGATAATGGTTCTCCTGTCCAACGGAGTCGAAAGAGGTGAGCTGAGAAACCAGGACTTCTTCTCCGCCTTCGTTACCGTAATGGGACCCATGGGAGGAATAGTTTTCCTTCACGGAGAGGGAGTCCTCGAAAAACCCCTCATGAGCTACGCCAACGAAATAGCCACCAACATATGGAACGCCCTCAAAGCGTGATAAACTAACTCAAGCAAGAAGAAATAAATTAAAACTCGTAGGAGGGAAGCCGGTGGGAAAACTCAAAAAAATCCACCGTGATGGAATACTCAAATACTGCGAAAACCTTCCAATACCCATAGTAGTCATAGACGGAGAATATAACGTCATTTTCTTGAACCCCGAAGCCCGCAGACAGTTTCCGGACCACGAAAGTAAAAGCAAGTGCTATCAGATAACCCACAATCTCGACAAACCCTGCTGGGAAGTTAAAGGAGACAGCGCCTGCCCCGTCAAAAAACTCAAGTCAGAAAGCCGTTCCTACGCCTTTCACGAGCACGAATCGGGAGAATACCACGTTCTCGTCGCTGAGAAACTCGACGAAGACCTCTTTATGGAACTATACTTAGACGGATACATAACCGACATAATTCGAGAATTCAAGTTCTTAGCGGAAATAGACAGCCTCACAGGCTTTTACAACAGAAAAAAGATAGAAAACCTCTTAAACCAGGAGGTCGAGAGAGCATCGAGATACAAAAAGGACCTTTCCCTGCTCTTTATAGACCTCGACAACTTCAAAGAGATAAACGACACCTACGGACACCTGACCGGAGACAAGGTCATAAAGGAAGTAGCCCAGATTATAAAAGAAGAGATTAGAAGGACCGACTTCGTCGGTAGGTTCGGAGGGGAAGAATTCCTCGTAGTTTTACCGGAAACCAGACCCGCAGAAGCCCTGAAGGTGGCAAACAGAATAAGAAGAAGAGTAGAAGACAAGAGAACCGGAGTAGGAAGGATAACCGTAAGCATAGGTGTAACCTGCATGAGGGAAGGGGAAAACCCCGAAACCCTCTTCAACCGAGTTGACCGAGCCATGTATTTAGCCAAGGAGAAAGGCAAAAACAGAGTAGAAGTTCTATAAGAGCCTCTTATAAGACCCCTAAAAAATTCTTCCTTGACACGCCAGACTGACCTATGTCAGTATATTGAACAATTGTTCATTCAAGGAGGTGGAGGTATGGAAACCTTCTGGGAAGCCTTCAAACGACACGGAGTCAGTAGGAGAGACTTCCTAAAATTCGCCACCGCCATAACGGGACTTATGGGACTTGCCCCCTCAATGGTTCCCACCGTGGTCCGAGCCATGGAAACAAAACCCAGAGTTCCCGTTATATGGATACACGGTTTAGAGTGCACCTGTTGCTCCGAATCCTTCATAAGGTCGGCAACCCCCTTAGCTTCCGATGTGGTCCTATCCATGATTTCCCTCGAATACGACGATACCCTTTCCGCCGCAGCGGGAGACGCCGTTGAGGAACACAGGAAAAAGGTCATGAAGGAATACTGGGGAAACTACATACTCGCCGTGGAAGGCAACCCGCCCCTCGGAGAGGAAGGTATGTTCTGCATAGTAAACGGAAAGCCCTTCGTAGAGCACCTCAAAGAATCCGCCGAAGGAGCTAAAGCCGTAATAGCCTGGGGTTCCTGCGCTTCCTGGGGATGCGTTCAGGCAGCAAGACCAAACCCCACAACCGCAGTCCCCGTCCACAAGGTGATAAAGGATAAACCCATAATCAAAGTTCCCGGCTGTCCCCCAATAGCGGAAGTCATGACCGGTGTAATCATGTATATGGTTCTCTTCGACCGCATACCACCCCTCGACTCTCAGGGAAGACCGAAGATGTTTTACGGAAACAGAATTCACGACACCTGCTACCGCAGAGCTTTCTTCAACGCAGGTCAGTTCGTAGAGAGGTTCGACGACGAGGGAGCAAAGAAGGGATGGTGTCTTTACAAGGTAGGTTGCAGAGGACCCACGACCTACAATCAGTGCGGTAGCATGAGGTGGTATAACGGACTCTCCTATCCCATACAGTCCGGACACGGATGCATAGGTTGTGCGGAGGACAACTTCTGGGACAACGGACCCTTCTACGAAAGACTTACCAACATACCCGTTCCCAAACAGGAAACCAATGCGGACAAGGTCGGTGCGGTAGCGGCAGCCGCAGCGGTGGGAGGAGCCATAGTCCACGGCATAGCTACCAAACTTAGGAACTCTGGAAATAAAGAAGACTGAGGAGGTGTAAAGGATGAAGAGAGTGGTAGTTGACCCCGTAACAAGAATTGAGGGACATTTGAGAATCGAGATAATGGTTGACGAAAACACGGGACAGATAAAGGACGCCGTTTCCTGCGGAACCATGTTCAGGGGAATAGAACTTATAGTCCGGGACAGAGACCCCAGGGACGTCTGGGCTTTCACCCAGAGGATATGCGGTGTTTGCACCTCTATACACGCCCAGGCATCTCTCAGAGCGGTAGAGGACGCCTTAGAAATCACAATTCCCAAAAACGCCAACTACATAAGGAACATAATGTATGGTTCTCTTCAGGTTCACGACCACGTAGTTCACTTTTACCACCTGCACGCTTTGGACTGGGTATCCCCCATAGAAGCCCTGAAGGCTGACCCCGTTCAGACCGCCGCCCTCCAGAACAAGCTTTTGGAGACTTACGGAGCTGTAGGAGACCTTATGCCTGACCCTCTCGGTCGCAGGGCTTATCCCAAAAAGTTTCCCAAAGCTACCCCCGGATACTTCAGAACCTTTCAGGAAAAGATAAAGAAGCTGGTAGAAAGCGGACAGCTCGGCATATTCGCCGCTCACTGGTGGGACCACCCGGATTACAAGTTGCTTCCCCCGGAAGTTCACCTGATAGCGGTAGCTCACTACCTCAACATGCTTGACGTTCAGAGAGAGCTATTTATACCGCAGGTCATTTTCGGTGGTAAAAACCCCCATCCCCACTACATAGTAGGTGGTGTCAACTGCTCCATATCGATGGACGACATGAACGCTCCCGTAAATGCGGAGAGGCTTGCGGTTGTGGAAGATGCCTTATATACCCAAGCGGAAGCGGTAAACCTCTTCTACCTCATAGACCTGCTCGCTATCGGACACATATACGTGAATAAGGGATGGACCTACGGAGGAGGTCTTTCCAAGAAGAGAGTAATAGGATACGGAGACTTTCCCGACGAACCCTACGAGGGCATAAAAACGGGAGATTACCACAAAAAGATACTCTACCACTCCAACGGTGTTGTGGAAGATTTTGCCCAAGGTGTAGATAAAGCGAAGTATTACCCCTTAGTAGGTAAGGACTTTGCGGACCCGGATGTAATTCAGGAATTCGTTGCTCACTCCTGGTATAAGTATCCGGACGAGAGTAAGGGGCTTCACCCCTGGGAGGGAATAACGGAACCCAACTACACCGGTCCCAAGGAGGGAACCAAGACCCACTGGAAGTATCTGGACGAGCAGGGTAAGTATTCCTGGATAAAGTCTCCCCGCTGGAGAGGAAAACCCTGCGAGGTAGGACCCCTTGCGAGATACATAATCACATACACAGCTGTAAAGCAGGGACACGTAAAACCCTCCTGGCTCGACGAAATGGTCGTCAATCAGATAGATACCGTGTCGAAGGTGCTCGGACTTCCACCCCACGTATGGCTACCCACAACCGTCGGAAGAACAGCTGCGAGGGGACTCGAAGCCCAAATTGCGGTTGCGGCAAACCTATACTTCCTCAAAAAGCTCTACGACAACATAAAGGCCGGAGACACTGCCGTAGCCAACATGGAAAAGTGGGACCCTTCGACATGGCCCAAGGAAGCCAAGGGAATAGGTCTTACGGAAGCTCCAAGAGGTGCTCTCGGACACTGGTGCATCATAGAAAACGGAAAGGTTAAAAACTACCAGTGCGTAGTTCCGACCACCTGGAACGGTGGAGCGAGAGACCCCATGGGTGGTCAGGGAGCCTTCGAAGAGTGCATGAAGGACACCGTAGTTAAAATCCCCGAAAAGCCCGTTGAAGTTCTCAAGGGCATTCGTTCCTTCGACCCTTGTCTGGCATGCTCCACCCACCTCTACAACTCCAAGGGAGAGGAGATACTGAAAGTTAAGGTGCAGGGAGGAGCGCCATCGTGTTAAAGGGAGGTCTCTGTCATGAACAACATTAAGAGGCTTTACGTTTTCAGTCCCTCCTTGAGGATATGGCACTGGATAAACTTCCTGAGCATAATGGTTCTCTTCGCAACGGGAATATACATAGGAAACCCCTTCTTTATCGGTTCTCAAGGCATAGAGCCTGCTCTTGCCCACGGGGAAACGCTGACCATGGGACTTGTGAGGGAGGTTCACTTCATAGCGGGATACATTCTTCTTGCGAGCTTTATCTTCCGCATACTGATAGCCCTTACGAGCAAAAGGGACAGGCTCTTCATCCCCAAATTCTGGACCGCAGAATACTGGTTTTCAATATTCGAAACGGTTCAGGAGTATCTGCTTCTGAAATCTTCAAAGGAAGTCGTCCCCCACGTGAGAAATCACCTTGCGAGAACCGCTTACTTCTTCATTTACCTTGCCATCTTTTTCATGATAGTTACGGGCTTTGCCATGTATGGGCTTTCCGACCCGGAAGGCTTCTGGGCATCTATCTTTGGTTGGGTGGTGTGGGCACTCGGTGGTGAGTTTCCAACCCACATGTGGCATCACTGGATAGCGTGGATAATAATCCTCTTTGCAATAGTCCACGTCTATATGGTCGTCAGGGAGGACATAGTCAAAAGGGACGGAGAAATTTCCTCCATGTTCAGCGGATACAAGTTCTTTAAGAAGGAACCTTTCGATGCGGAGGACCTCAAGTGAGCAAAAAGATTACCGTTCTCGGTATAGGAAACACCATACTCTCCGACGAAGGTCTCGGAGTGGTAGCGGTTGAGACGCTCAGGCAAAGGTTCGACTTTGACCCTCCCGTAGAGCTTATAGACGGAGGAACCATAGGGATAGACCTCCTCTACTTTATAGAGGATGCGGAACTTCTCTTGGTCCTCGACGCAATTTCGGGAGGAGGACCCCCGGGAACCTTCTACAAGTTCAAGGGAGAGGAGGTGAGGAAATACTTTAGAAATAAAGTCTCCATGCACGAAATAGGCTTTCAGGAAGTCCTCGGACTGTTGGAGCTAAAAGGGAACAAACTCAAGGAGATAGTCGTTATGGGACTCGAGCCAAAAGTAATAGACATGGGCACGGAACTTTCCCCCGAGGTTATGAACAACATGGAAAAACTCTTAGATGAAGCTCTGTCCCAGCTGAGGGAGTGGGGTGTGGAGGTCCTTGAAAAAACTCTGAGGAGGTGATAAAGATGCTCAAAAAGCTGTTTACAGCTCTCGGACTATTTGTAGGTTTCTCCTTTGCCCACATAAAGCCGGCTCCCCACGAACACATAGGCTTCCTGCATGTAGAAGACCTTCTCTTAGCAGGTGCTCTAATAGCCCTTGCGGGAGTGGCAGTTTTTGCCCTCTCTAAGCTCAAGAAAGAAAACCCATGAAGAGGCTCGAGAAAATACCCAAGCTAAAAGGCTCGGATTTGAGAGACTTAATCTCCAAGGGGGAAACCTTCGTCCTCTACGTTCGTTCTCAAAAGGACTTTGAGAAGATAAGGGAGATTTTCGACGTTGACATAGTCTTCCCGGAGCTGGCAAAGAGTTTCGGTGAAAAGGTAAAGTTCTTCTGGTGCGACATAGACGAAACCGAAGGTCTTTCCGACCTCGGAATATACTTTTCTCCCGTAATAATTATTTTTAAAGACGGCTCCGCCGTAGAAAAACTCGAAGGAATAAAGAGCTGGTCCGAATACAACCGAGCCTTGGAGAAGCTGATATGCTGATGAACGCAATTCCCATACTGAACGAGATACTCGAAGCTCTGAAGGAGTTCTACGAAAGCGGACGGGAACACATAATCTACATAAACAAGCTACCCATAACCCCGCAGGACAGGGAAGTGATACTCGACGTTCTCGGAGAGGGAAGCGTAAAGATAAGTTATTCCTCCAAAACCCAACCTGCGGAGTGGAGAGAGACGGGCATATACGGAGTGTGGATAGGGATTATTTACGACAGAGACCGAAAACCAGTCCTCGAAACCATAGAGATAACGGACTTTCCCAAGCTCGCCTGCGCTCATAAGGAAGATATAAAGGAGTCTATAAAGGTTTTAGAAGAGAGGCTCAGAGAGGTGAGGTCTAATGCCGAAGGTGAGAGTCCTGAACCTCGGCAACCGTGAGTTTGAAGGTATGGAAAACCAGAGCATAATGGAAATCCTATACAGGCACGGATACGAGATTGACAGCGCCTGCGGTGGGCACGGACAGTGCTCCTCCTGTAAGGTCATAGTTCTTGAAGGTATGGAGAACCTATATCCTCCTCAATTCGAGGAGCTTGACTCCATAGAGGAGTTCGGTTTGGACGAGAGGGAGAGGTTGTCCTGTCAGGCAAAGCTGAACGGCAAAGGGGACGTGGTTATATACATTCCCTGAGCTTCCAGACCGTTATCCTGTTGTTCCCCGTATCCGCCACAAAAACCAAGTCCTCCCACAGGTGAACCCCGTAGGACCAGCACAGAGTGTCCTTATAAACACCTTTGAGCTTATTCTCACCCACCTCTTGGAAGCTGTCCTGCCCGACGACACCGCAAGCGGGGAGAAAGGCACCCTCTCGGGGGACAGGTGTCCACAGCAAAACCCTGTTGTTGGTAGTATCAGCCACAGCCAGAAAGCGGTCCGTCAAACTCACCCCATAAGGGAACCTTAGTGTCCTTTCGTTCTGAGGCATTCCGGTCCAATCGACCACTTCCCTCAGGCTCTCCTGCCCCAATATTACGCAAGGTTCCGTGTCTGTGTCGGGAACTCCCTTCCACCCCAAGACCCTGTGCTTTCCCGCATCTGCCACAAAGGTCATGCTACCGTTTCCTACAACCGCATGTGCCCACCCGAAGCCTTCTAACACTATGTCCGCTTCCTTCCTGCCCTCGGGGACACTCTCCCACCCTAAAACCCTGCGGTTACCCGTGTCGCACACGAAGAAGGTATCCCCCGAAAATCCCACCCCGTAGCACCAGAAAAAACCGTTTGCAGGTGAGTTCTCCCCCTTGGTAGGCTCGGTTTCAAGCAGGCTGTCCTGACCTATGACTATGTCCGGCTTCTTTCCGCACTCGGTGGGGATTTCTTCCCACACCAAAACTCTGTGGTTCCACGAATCCGCCACGAAGAGCATTCCCTCCTTGACCCACACACCGCAGGGCATATACATACCTACCGTGGTATCCCCGCCCGCATTGGGGCTGTCCGAGAAAAAGTCCCTCTGCCCCAAAACCACATCCGCCGGAGCGTGGTCCCTATCGGGAAGGGAGAACCATATCAGAACCCTATGATTTCCTGTATCCGCCACTATCAGGTGCTTCCCGTCGTAGAAAACTCCCCGGGGACCATACATGGAACTCTGCGTGGCTTTAGCATCGGGAACGAGGAACCCTCCTTCCGAGGGAGCACCCAACCACAGGAGAGGTTCTAAACTCAGAGCTTGACAAATATCCATTCCTCGCTCACCTTGATGGGAATAGGTTCCAGCTGAAGGTATGGAGCTGTCAGACACTCACCTGTGGTGATGTCGTATTCAAAACCGTGCCAAGGACACCTGAGAACTCCACCTTCGATAGGCTTCGCACCCTCAAAACCGAGACCCTGATGGGCACAGGAGTTTCTGTAGCAGAACACCCTCCCCTCCCACAAAATGAAAAGCGCTCCCACGCCCTCCACATCTTTCACAACCACCTCTCCCTCCCTCAGCTCTTTTACAGGGAGTGCCTTTACCCACCTGCCTCCTCCTTCGAGAGACAGAAAACCCTCCACCGGCTGGTCCCTAACAAGCTCTATTTTCTTTATTTGGGGGAACTTTTCCCTTATAGCCTGAAGTATCCCCTCGGTGAGCGTTATTCCCACCTGGGAGCACCCCTGACAGGCACCCTTCATGCGAACGAAAACCGTGTCTTCCTTCACATCTACCAGCTCCACATCTCCCCCGTGGGAACGCACGTAAGGTTTTATAAGCTCTATTATCTTAGCCACCTCAACCCTTATGTCCTTCCTGACTATACCGTATTTGAGGAAGAGTGCGTATATGTCCGCATCCCTCGCAAGCTCAAGAAGAAGCTTTTTCCCCTCCTCGGAAGACTTCAGGTGTTTAACGAGCTTTATGAGCGGGACCCGGTTGAACTCCTCTATGAGTTCCAAGAGTTTGGAGACAAGTTCCCTGACGTCTTCGGGATAGTCCCTCAATTTGGACAGGACATCCTCTATTTCCTGAGCGACCACTTCGAGGTTTCTAAGTTCCACTGGGAACGCCTCCCTCTATCTCCTCTATAAGCTCCCGAACAGCCTCAGCCTCTTCGTGCATGTTCAGGGAGACAAACAGATTTCTCGCCCGCAGGAGATACTCCTTGGCTTCCTCTCTCTTTCCCAAGTGAGCAAGAGCGTTCCTGAGATTGGCAAGAACCCGTGCGAGGCTCTCCTCGGGACCGTGTTTTTCCCTGAAAGAAAGAACCTCCCTGTAGAGTTCCACCGCCCTGAGCAGGTTCTTAACAGGTTCTGCGGTGGGAGCGTAAACGAGTGCGTTTGCGTAATTCAAGGTGGTGCTCGCCCACTCCTGGGGATAATCCTCCCTCGTGAAAACCTCGAGAGCCTTCTTAAGGTGCTGTATTCCCATAGCGAGCCTCATCTGGTCCTCTTCCGTTATGGCAGGCTCCGCCAGAAGCGCAAGACCCAAGTTGTTGTTTATCAAAGCCCAAGTGTATGGCTCTCTCTCTTTGGTGTAAAAGTCCAAGGCTTCTCTGAAGTATTTCACCGCTTCACCGACCTGACCGAAACTGTGAAGTATGGAACCTATCTGAAAGTTAGCCTCACCTACTATGTGCCGTGCCCCCGTGTCCTTCACCAGCTTCCTTATCTCCATGTAGAGCTGAAGCAGAGGATAACTCACCCCCCTTTCCTGAAGGAGTTTCGCTTTCATGAGCATCAGGTTTGCCTGAAAAACGGGAGAGATGCCGGAAACTTTGAGTATAGCCCTATCGAGAGCCTTTATGGCTTCCGAGCGGTTCATAACCGCCTTGCTCCTCGCCTCTATCAGGTTGGAAAGAGCTTCCAAATCTTCCCTGCCCTCGGAAGGCAAAGAACCCTTGCCCTCCACCAACGCTCTGAGGGAACCGTCTTTTACAAGTTCCGAGTTGCAGGAGCCTGTCAGAACCCAGCGGTTGAACTCTCTCGTCTCTTCGTCCTGTATATACTCAAGAGCCTTTAGCGCACCCCCTAAGTCTCCCTCCCAGGCTCTTTGGAAAAACTCCCACTCCTTCGGAAGATTTTTTAAGGTGAGTTTCAGGACCTCTCCGAGGTGTTTTTCCCAACCTTCGACACGGGGCAGTATCAGGAAAGACAACCTGCCGGGCAACAATCCCACCGATTGGGGGAAAACCTCTCTCCAGTTTCCCATCAGCAACATCCCCCCAAAGCGTCAGGGGGATAGGGAAGGTCCTTATTCGCTACACGCCTTATGTATTTCGCCGCAATCTCCGCCTTGCTCTTGGAGAAGTATCTCCCCACCTCGTGCCTGACGGTCTCGTCCTCGAAGAGAACCTCTATGTAAACCACCCACTGCCCTTTCTCTTTTTCCACAAAGGTTTCCGCAATTATAGCCTTGTGGGGAAACATATCACCCTCTCCTGGCAAAGGAGAAAACTCTCCTGCGCACCTTCGGAATTAGCGTAAGGAAAATGCCCAAAGCAACGAGACCTGCGAGTATGTCCTCCGGATGCAGATGCCCTATGTGAATGTGCCCGAAAGGTTTTACGTGAGCGAAAGCCAAGCCCGAATATAAAATTCCAAAGGCAAAGCCCAACTTCCTCATGCCTCACACCTCCTAAAGGAGAGAAACTACCAACGACTTTTCCTCTTCGTTCCAAAAGGCTTTTTTAGGACCGGGCTTTACGCCCGGTGGAAGAAGTTCCCAAACCAAAACAGCCCTGTCTCCCTTCGAGTTTATCCTTTTGAGGATAAGTCCCCCCTGCCTGTCGGTCGGAAGAGGGATTATGTAAAAATCCATACCCCTCGGTAGAACCAGGACGCTCATCGAACCCGAAAACTTCTCTTTGGCTATCGAAGCGGGGATTTTTATGTAGCCTTCCTCGGTCAGCTCCACCTCCACGGACCTGTCCTTTCCTTCCATAACTTCCTCAAAAAGCTTCCGAGCGAGGTAATTTACCGCCTCTTCCACCTCCGCAGATAGCCCCTCACCCACGGAGAAGTTTTTTCCCTCTATCAGGAACACCCGTATATTTTTCGGATAGCCCTCTTTGAGCAGGAACTTAGCAAGAGCTATCGCATGGAACCACTTTATCGAGTGCAGGTTTGCCTCTTCCCTCGAGGGAAGCTCCTCTATCTCTTGGGCAGGAACCTCGTAGATGGTTCCCGGCTCTCCCTCCCCCGTATAGCAGGCATCTACGAAGATAGCTAAGTCCGAGCCTTGCATGTGATACACCACGTCTATGCCCGAAGTCCCTCCGTCCACAAGCTTAACGTTAGGGGGAACCCCCTTTTCCCACAGCAGTCTTATAAGACGAGGTCCCACCCCGTCGTCGGAACGGACGGGATTACCGCAACCTATAATGACCGTTTTCACTTATAGCCCCCTATCTTATACTTGGCTAAGGTCTTGCCCTTCTTGCGGTCATAGACGTGCACCGTGCAGACCAGGCACGAGTCAAAGCTCCTCGCAACGTGGGCAACCTCTATGGGGTCTTCGGGGTTCTTTATGGGGGAACCTACTATCGCCTTCTCTATGGGACCCATCTGTCCCTTTCCGTCCCTCGGTCCTATGTTCCAAGCGGTAGGTGTTACTATCTGGTAGTTCTTTATCTTGCCGTTCTCTATAACTATCCAGTCCTGAAGAGCACCTCTCGCCGCTTCCGTTCCTCCGTAGCCTTTTCCTTCCGGAAGCTCTTCCGGCTTTTTGTAGAAAACGTCGTTCTCGAAGTCCACCTTGCTTAGCCAGTCCTTTACCCACAGGTAGTATTTGACAGCCTCGTGCATACGGGCAAGGACCCTGACCATAACGCTCGGACCTATGGCTTCCACTATGTTTCTTGTGAGGGGGTCGTAATCCGCATACTTGCTGACGTTTTTAACCTCTTCGTATCCGCAAACCACCTGCCTTGCGAGGGGTCCCGCCTCGAGGGGAACGGGCTGACCGTCTATTAGGTATCTCGGGGACTTTGCCCACGAATACTTACCCTTCTGCTTAGCCTCTTCGGGGTCCAGAGGGATTGTCTCCCCGTCCCAGGGATGAAGCAGGGACGAGCCTTCAAAGTAGGAGTGGGTAATATCCTCCCTTATATTCATCTGGTCAAAGACATGATACTTGCCGTTGTAAACTACCCCCGAGGGGGATATTAGAGCCGAGTTCCTGTCCTCTATGGTGGACTGCGGATAGCCCTCCGGATGCATGTATGTTCCGCAGGCTAAGAAGTTCCCCACTCCCGCTCCGTATTTATCCAGTCCGTTCTCGAGGCAGAACCTTATAAACAGCCCGCAATCAGAGTTTCTGTGGCTTTCGTTCTCCTCGAGCCAGTTCATAACGTCGTCCCAGGTTTTGTTCTCGAGCCATCTCTCAACGGAGCATCCGAGCCAGACCTTCTCGAGCCACTCGGTTCTGTATCTCTCTAAGAATGCGTAAGCTCTCGTTATGTGGTCCAGCTGAGGAGCGCACATGACGCCTCCGGGAACCATGAAGGAGGAGTGAGGCCACTGCCCGCCGAACATAGCGTAGATTTTTACGGGTATAGCTGAAGTTTCCAGACCTATCTTGTAGGAGGTTCCCACAAAGGGTGCCCACCTCTTGACCACCTCGTCGTAGAGGGAGCTTTTTGCATAGTTCTTATTGGTAAAGTCTATGGCAAATATCGCATAGAACCACCGGGGAACGGACTGGAGGGTTTCGCTCGCCTGGGCTATGTTCCTTATCCACCAAGCGTTGGGTGGAACCTCCGTGTGCCAAGCTGTATCAACCGCCTGACAGGCTTTGTAAAGGTGGCTTCCCCCGCATATACCGCATACCCTCGGGGTTACTATGAGTCCCGCAAGGGGGTCCTTACCTCTGAGGATAATCTCGAACCCTCGAAACATGACTGCTTCCACTTTGGTATCAACGACCACACCGTCCTCAACGAAAACGTCCGCCCTGACGTCCCCCTCGAGCCTGGCAAGGGGGTCTATAACTAAATGCTGTCTTTTAGCCATGATTACCCACCTCCTGAGCCGTTGAAAAATTCACACCACAAACATGTCCTCGGTAGCCCACTTGGGTGCGGCTACCCTGGCTACCGCTGCGTGTATCATGTAGGTGAGCTTATCTCCCTCGTGGACGGTCTCTTTGGGAATAACTCCGGCAACCTTCTGGGTTTTAAAGACCGTTCCCGGTTCGAGGTTGAACCAGGGGAACTCGAACTCCGTGCATCCGAGACAGGGATGTCCCGACCTCTGCTTGGAGCTGACACCGTTCCAGAGTATCCTGTTGCATGGAGCGTGGGTCATCGGACCCCTGCATCCGAGTTCGTAGAATAGGCATCCCTTTCTCGTTCCCTGTCCGAACTCTTCGGCAGCTATCTTCCACTCGAAGAACTGAACCCTCGTGCATCCGGTTTGGGAGAAGGTTTTGAAGAAGGTCATGGGTCTGTTGAACTCGTCCAGCTCGAGGTCAGAAGCTCTCCCCACCGCAAGGGCAACGAGAACCTGGGTAATCCAGTCGTAGTGAGCTGGACAGCCGGGTATGTTTATGACGGGAAGACCTCCCTTGGAGACGAAGTCCTTACCGAGAAAACCTCCCTTCTGGGACTTGTGAAACTGGAGTCCCGTTGACTCGGTGGGGTTAGGTGGAACCGCAGGTATGTTCCCCTGACAGGCACAGTTTCCGACCGCTACCACGAACTTTGCGGTGTGTGCCAGGTCCCAGACCCAATCCTTCATGGGTCTTCCCGCAAACATGTTGTATCTACCCGTCCCGTTGGGTCCCTGTATGACCGTTCCCTCGAAGACGAATATGTCTAAAGGTATCTTTCCGTCGAGGATGTCTTTCAGCAGTGCCTTGAGCTGGTCCCCCATCTCGAGACCTGCGGAGGGGTGCCAGAGTATCTCTATTCCGAAATCCGTAACGAGGTCGCACACGGACGGGTATTCCGCATTTAAAAAGGACATAGTGTTTCCGTTACACGCTCCTCCGTGGAGCCAAAGGACGGTAGCCATAGTCCCAACCTCCTGAGCCTTTTATTGGCTGAATATAGTTTCACCTTTGTGAACCGCAATTCATTTTGATTTATAGGTGTCATAAGAACAATTTATGGCAAGGAAAATTGAGGTATTTAGATTTAGCTTTAGCGCTTTTGAAAGGCTTTGCAGGAGGTTTTTGCCATGGTTAAGGATAGATATGCTGGGGATTTTGTGTCGTCTAATGGAGAAAATACCGAAGTTATCTTGCTGTTTTTGGAGGCTTTAAACGAATTTATTAAGAGAAGTCCCTTTATTTTAGAGTCTTTAAACAAGGATGTAATTAAGTTCAGGGAAGCGATAGGTGAAAGCGGTTTGGCTTCTAAGCTGATGGAAGTTGCAGGAAATAGGGAAATTGTGGGTTTAATAGACATAATTGCGGAGTCCGCAAAGGAAGTTAAGGAAAACGATTACAGGACGAGCCTGACGGGACTCGTAAGGGCATTAACCGATGAGGACATTCAGAGGGCACTTGCTTTCATTCTTTTGGTTCTAAAGAGGCTGGGTATGCAACTTAAGGATTGAAGGGGGTAAAAAGGTGTATAGTTTTCTGCGGAGACCGGAAGATGCGGAAGTGGAGAACTACTTCAGAAATCCTGAAAACATAAACCATCTCGTAACTTTTCTGAGAAATATAGACGCTCTTGCCTTCTTTTCCGAGATACTTCACGAATACGTTAACGGGGACGAGGAGCTGAAGAGAGCCATATACTCGAGAAACGGTTTCAGACAAGCGGTCGTGAAGGAGAAGGTTTCCAAGTTCAGGGAGATAATGGACGAGATGATGGGGCTTTTGGAGCTGGGGAACTTGAAAGCCTTTGCGCAGGCTAACTATCTCGCTTACGTGGAAGCAAAGCAGACCAAGCCGAGGGTAGGTCCCCTTAAGCTCATGTCGGAGCTTCGCAACGAGGATGTAAAGTTAGCCTTGGGATTTATATTGCTTCTTTTGAAGAATGTGGGACACATGATAGAGGAGGAAGGGTCAGAGAGAGCTGATATACTCCCTTAGGGTCTTTTCGAGTTCTTTAAGATACCTCTCGACAGAGAGGTCTATTTCAAACTCATAACTTATCAGTTTAAAACCTCCTATGAGGTTGGATTTCCTGACCTCACGGACGGGAAAGCCTCTTTTGGAAAGGAAGGACATAACTCGCTCGATTTCCTCGGAAGGCATGCTCGTATCTACGTAGAGGGTGAAGCCTTTTTCGAGGTATGCTTTGTATTTGGTTTGCTGGGTAGCTATGAGGGTAAACACTATGTCTTGAATTTCACGGGTTATCTTCTCCTGCCTGAGTTTGCTTGCGAGTCTTTTGTAGGTGTCAAGCTTTTTCCTGATGTTTTCCTTTATGCGGTTGACCGTTCTATACCTTGCAAAGTTAAGGGCTGTGAAGTGCTCCAGAAAGATGTGTCTCAGGAAGAAGTTTAGATAAAGCTCTACGAGCTTTTTGATGACCTCCTCCTCGTTCGTGTCGAAGTTAACAATTGTGTCGGGGGAATACTTCTTCTCTATGTCCGGGGGTAGGAAGCGCAGAACCGCAGGGCGGTAACTTCCCTTCTCAAATGCCTGAAGGGGTTTTGACTTTAGAACCTCCTCGAAGGCACCGTATAGGAAAGGTTTTTCTACGGGCGGAGTTTCCTTTTTCCTGGGGGTTGGCGTGGAAGTGTAGGGTTTGGGTTCGAGAAAGGGTCTCTGGAAGACTATGTAAACTCCGTCGGTCGTGCGGGATACATACCTTCCTACGAGTTCCATTCTGAGGGCGTTTACACCTTCCCAGTCTATGTCCTTGGATAGCATTCCCTCCAAGAGTTTGGGCTTGAGGTTTTTATACTTGGACAGGTTTCCTCTCCTTCCCACGATGAAGAGGTTTAGGTGAATTTTTTTGCTTTCGAGGAAGCTGTCGAGGGCTTTGAGTGTCTTCAGGATGAAATCTCCTACGTATCCCCTGTCGGAGGTAAGGACTACGACATCTACCGTATTTTCTTCCCGAAGCTCGAGTAGGGGTATGCGGGTGTGAGGATAAAGGGCGTAGAGGTGTTCGAGGACTTCTCTCAAACGCACGAAGTAGGGGAGAGTAGAGCTTGCTACCGCACTCAGCCTTTTGTAGCGGTTTACCGCTAAAGCTTCCCAAACATTCAGGGTGCTTCTGAGAACCTTTAAGGTATCTATCTTTTTGCGCAGGTTCACCTCAAATTGCAGTTTTCCAGAAGGCGGGCAAGCTCTCTAAGGGCTTTACCTCTGTGGGATATAGCGTCCTTTTCTTGGGGGGATAGCTGAGCCATGGTTCTGTCAAAACCTTCGGGTTTAAAAATGGGGTCGTATCCGAAACCACCTTCCCCGGCAGGCTCGTGGGTTATCTCCCCTCTGCACTCTCCCCAGCTGAAAAATCCCGAACTTCCTAAGTATAAAACGGTATAAGCAACGAACTTGGCGCTCCTGTCCTGTTTTCCCTCGAGGAGTTTCAGGAGTTTTCTTATGTTTGCCTTGTCGGGACTTTCTTCCACAGGCTCGATGCCACCGAACTCTATCGAGTGAAACCTGCTCGAGTATATGCCGGGGTATCCTCCGAGAGCCTGCACCACCAGACCTGAGTCGTCCGCAAGGGTCGGGAGCCTGAACTCTTCATAGTAAGCTCTCGCTTTTATGTATGCGTTCTCTAAAAAGGTGTTTCCGGTTTCCTCCACCTTTAGCTTTTTAGGGGGTTTTACAACCTGGTATCCGAGGGGGGAGAGTATCCTCTCTATCTCCTTGAGCTTGCCTTCGTTGGTGGTGGCAACGAGCAGTTTCATCTCTTCCACAGGCTCTTTATCTTGGACCAAAAGCCCACCTCTTCGTAAACCGCAGGCTTTTCCTCGTAGGCAAAACGGTCTATGAAGTTATCCAGCAGTATGAAGCGGTCGCAGGTTTTGCGCAGGTTGTAGGAACTCGTCTTTTTAAAGGTGGCGTTTTCTACTCTCTTTCCTATCCTCTGGACCTCTTCCACCGTGTATATAAAGTCGCTGTCCCCGCTAACGAGAACCGCTGTATCGTATGCGTTCTGATAGGCAAGGGAGAGCATGTCCGTTGCGAGCATTATGTCCACTTCCTTTTCTAAAAACTCTCCCGAGGGGAGTTTGCGAAGCTTTGCAAGTTTTACCTTTATCCCAGACAGGGAAAGCTCGTCTAAAAACCTCTTTTGACGAATTAGGCTGTCCCACTCCGGTGTCCCTTTCTTAACGTCCCTATCCTGGGGGACGGCGGTGTAAAAGTATGTCCTTACGAGCCTTCTGCTCTCCCTCAGAAACTCCACCAGCTTTGCGTAGTCTATCTTAATGTTCAGATGACGAATGCCGTGAAACAGGTTCGAGCCGTCGATGAATATCATCAACCTCTCTTCGTTCATAACTTAAATCTCAGGAAAGCGGCGAGACCGTCTATCTTCTTCTGAGCTTCCGGGTCTATTACCACCTCCACGGTCGCTCTCTGCTCGAGGGCTTCCTCTATAACCTCGTCAACTATGTCCTCCACCTCAAGGGGTTCTTCACCTTCGAGGGGACACTCGGGTTTTAGAAACACCAGATGGGTTTTGGGACACAGATAACCGGGCTTTTCGAAGTCTTCCGGCACGAGCAGTGTTCTGACGTTTCCTATTGCGAGCATCTCGAGAACCTGAGAGGTTCCGTTTACCGCAAGACCTTTCCCTACGAGTTCACCGAGTTCCTGAATGAGTTCCTTCTCCTGCTCTCTGTCCTTCTCCCACAGAAGGTTTAAAACCTTTTCCCTGACTTCGTGAGGTTTAGCTTCCGAGGGGTTTATCTCTATGTAACCTACGAGGCGTTCTCTGAGGTAGGCGTGGAGGTGATGCTCTATCTCCCTGAGACCTTCCTCTATAAAGCCTCCTACCACCAGCTTGTCAAATTTGTTAGCCTTCCAGTCCTCGAAGGCGGCGTCCGCAGCGAGCTTGAGAACTCTGTGCCACTCTTCCTTTATCCTCATGTTAAATCTCCACTCTCCGTATGAGTGCTGGACCATGTTGGGGGCTGCGGCTCGTGCTGGCATCTTTAGCTGAAAGGTTCCTTCCGCACCTTTGAGGGCTGAACCACCGCTGTGGAACCTGTGTGCTCTGGTGGCGAGAGGCTCCAGAAAGTCAACGCTTTCAACGGTGCTCTCTATGTCCATAAGGAAATACCTTATGTGCTTTCGGTCCACCAGCAGAACACCTATCCTTCCGAACTCCTCGTCAATTGCTGCAATCTCCCTTATGAGGGGGTCGGGAGCGGTCATGAGCCTGCTTCTGTAAACGTAGGGGAGTTTTACAACCTCGAAGAGCTTTTGAGCGGAGCAGGAGAACACCGCTATTCCCCTACAACCTTCGAGGTTCTTCGGCTCGGAAAGGAACTCCCTTATAAGTTCAAAGTCTCTATCTAAGGACTCTAAGACCTCTTTGGGGAGGTTTCTCTTGCTCAGTTCTTCCTTCTTTTCCTTCACCATGTCCTTGTATATGGTCAGATACTTTGCGTCCTGTCTCTCCTGGGGTCTGAGGTGAAGGTATAGGGAAGTTACCAAGTATCCTTCGGGTCTGAAGGAGCTGAGTCTCTCGAGGGTTTCCCTTAAGCTTGCCATTTATTTTCCTCCTTGTTGTGGATATTTGTTTACTTTACGGTATCTATTTTACTCAAAACGTTCTTTATGTAGCGGTCCTTCTCCTTGTCGTCTTCCGAGCCGAGAATTCCCACCACCTGCCACGAGCCGTTGCTACGCTTGAGGTATATCCTTCCTCCGGAGAACCTGAGCTTGTAAATGTTCGGAAGTGTCGCAAGGGGCTGGAGGTTCTCCTTCCCTTCCCTATTGGCTAAACGCATAAGCTCCTTAAGAAAGACTTTCTTCTTCTCTGGTGGTAAGTTCAAAAGCTCTTCCACGGAACGGTCCGATAGCTCTATTCCGAATGCGGAGGACAGGACTTCCCTTACGGTATCTATCACCTTTCTGGAAGATGCCTTCAGGCTTTCGAGTTCTATGCTTAGGGAGGATAGCTCCCTTTTTAGTTCTTCAAGCTCCTTCTTTAGCTTATCGTTTTCCCTCTTCAGGTGTTCGTTTTCCTCCACATAAGTATCGACGATTTCCTGAAGTTGGATAAGCTCCCTTATGAGCTTCTTGCGTTCCTTCCTCAGTGAGGAGAGTTCTCCCTTTCCGCTTTCCGTCGGAGCACCTTCTTTAATGTGTTCCAACAGCTGGAAGAGTTTTCGGTTAGCTTCCAGAAGTTTTGCCTCCTTTTCTTTAAAGTCCCTCAACTCCTTTTGGAGTTTTTCTATGCGTTGTTCGAGGGTCTTTACCTGCTCTTCGGTTAAATCCGTGCTGTGTTTTTCCTTTTCTAATTTTTCAATTTCCTGTTTGAGGAGTCGTAGATTTACCTCAACCCTTTCTCGCTCCTTTACTACCTTATCTATCTCCTTAAGGAGCTTTTCCCTTTCTCTGTGTATCTCCTTAATTTCCTTCTCCGTGGGGGACTCGAAGAGAGCTATCATTGCAAAGGTGAGAATTACGGGGGGGAGGTTTCTAACTATTATTTCGAGGTCTCCGAAGTAGGCACTTAGTGCAACTACTTGAAAGAAGTATAGATACCCTATCCACTGAACCGCTCTGTGTCTTTCTCCGAAAAGCCAGCTTATGTATAGGACCGAGTTGTAGGCGAGGACGAGGACCGTGTTGTGGGGGTCCTCGGGAAACAGGGGAATGGGAGAAAAGCCGAACTTAGTTATATACCAGAGCAGGAAGTTATACGAAATTATCAGGAAAAGAAGAGTTATGGCTCCACGCATCAAGTAAAATTTAATCCTATGAGAAGGGTTTTGATTTTCTTAGAAGAACTTGTAGAGGATGTGGAGTTTATATATCCTTACCTGAGATTTAAAGAGGAGGGCTACGAGGTAATTTCCGCAGCACCTACAATCAGGGAGTATAGAGGCAAGAAGGGAATGAGTTTTAAGCCGGATACTACCATAAAGGAGGTGGTTCACGAGACCTTCGATTGCGTGTTTATACCGGGGGGTTATGCTCCCGACAGGCTCAGGAGATACACGGAAGTCTTGACTTTGGTTAAGAGACACTACGACGAAGGCAAACTCGTGTGTGCGGTATGCCACGGACCCTGGGTCCTTATTTCCGCAAAGGTGGTCGAAGGCAAGAGGGTAACGGGCTTTTTTGCCATAAAGGACGACCTTATAAATGCGGGTGCTCAATACACCGGCGAGCCGGTGGAGGCGGACAAAAACCTGATAACCGCAACGGACCCCGTTTCCATGCTTCAGATGGTCAAGGTCATCGTAAAGAAGCTCTCAAAAGGAGAACAAGAGGTCTGAGGTGAAGTTCCTTTTAGCGCTCTTAATACCCCTCGTGGCATTCTGCACGGACCGGGTTTTGGTGAGCATATATCCCTTCTACGACTTGGTGAAAGGTATTGCCGGGGAGGGATTTGAAACGGAGGTTCTCATACCTCCGAGGGCGGATTATCACCTGTATGAGCTTACCTCTAAGGACCTTTTTAAGATAGCTAAGGCTCGTGTTGTTTTTGTGAGCGGTATTCCCGTCGGGGGGTGGGAGGAGAAGGTGGCAAACCTTGCAAAGAGTAAAACCGTGGAGTTGGTAGAAAAGAGGAACCTCAAAGTTCACGAGGAACACGGAGAGGTAAGGTTCGATCCCCACGTGTGGCTGTCTCCGAGGAGAATGATGGGTGTCGCTCGTAGGGCGCACGAGGGTTTTGTCAGGTTCTATCCGCAGAATAAAGATGTTTTCAGAAAAAACCTCGAAGAGGTCCTTCAAAAACTTAAAAAACTCGACGAGGAATACTCCCGGGGACTTGCGAAGTGCAGGGTCAGGACTGTTCCCGTGTCTCATCCCGCTCTGAGTTATCTGGCTGAGGATTACGGGCTTGAGCAGATTTCCATAACGAGCGGTGGGGTTCACGGGGGTGTCTCTCCGAGGGAGGTGGAGAGGTTCGTAAGGAAGGTAAAGGAAGCGGGTGTGGATTTTATATTCGAGGTTTTTGGGGCGAGGTCGAAGGTGGCGGAGGTTCTGAGCAGGGAATACGGACTTCGGATTTACGAGTTCAATGCCAAGATAATCCCCACCGAGACTGCGGGGGACTACTTCTCGATTATGAGGGAAAACCTCGAGGTTCTCAGGGAAGCTCTGAAATGCAACTGATAAGGGTGGAAGACCTTTCCTTTTCCTACGACGGAAGGGTAAGGGTTTTGGAAGAGGTCAGCTTCGGGGTCGATAAGGGGGACTTTGTGGGCGTTATAGGACCTAACGGTGCGGGTAAGACGACTCTTTTCAAAATTCTTTTGGGTTTTTTAAGACCTTCCCGAGGGAAGGTTTTTCTTTTCGGAGAGGACATAAGAAACTTTAGGGATTGGAGCAGGATAGGTTATGTGCCTCAGAGGCTCAGCGTGGAGCAGAGCTTTCCCGCTACGGTGGAGGAGCTTCTCAGCCTCGTGGCTCCGAAGGAAAGGGTCAGGGAGCTTGCGGACTTTCTGCACATGAACTCTTTTATCGGAAGGCAGTTCCAGAAATTATCGGGGGGACAGCAACAGCTCGTTCTGCTGGGTATGGCTTTGGCTTCGGGTCCTGAGCTTCTTCTTTTGGACGAGCCGACCGCAGGTTTGGACGTTCACGCTCAGATGCACATACTCGAGATACTGAAGGACCTCTCCCTCAACGAGGGGAAAACTATTATGATGATTTCCCACGACATAGGCACCGTTCTTAAGAATGTGGATAAGGTTCTGTGTTTGAACAGAAAAGTTCTATACTACGGTGAGCCTGACGGTGCGGTGGAGGTGATAGAGGAGATGTTTGGACTTAGAAGGGGTGCGGGGGATGGAACTCCTTAACTACGACTTCGTCCAGAGGGGGATAATTACTGGTCTGTTGGTGGCGGTGTCCTGCTCGATTGCGGGAGTCTTCCTGATACTTCGCAGGATGGCGTTTTTGGGTGCTGGGCTGTCGCATGCGGCTTTCGGCGGGATAGCCTTGGGAACGCTTTTGAGGGTCGAGCCTTTTATCTTTACGGCTCTATTTACGGTTCTGGTGGGAAATCTGGTTCAGGCTATAAGTTCGAGGCGGAGAATTCCGGGAGATGCGGCGATAGCTCTCGTCTTTTCAGGAGGTGTCGCTCTTGCGGTGTTGATTTTGGGTCTCGTTAAGGGGTTCGGGGAGTATGTGTTCGGGTATCTCTTCGGGAACATACTTATGGTAACTAAGGAAGAGTTCTTCTTTACCATTCTGTCCTCGGTCGTGGTAGTTTCCTTCTTTGCTCTCTTTTACAGGAAGCTGGTTCTCCTCTCTTTCAGCGAGGAGGTGGCAAAGCTAAAGGGCGTGAACATAACTCTCATGAACCACCTTCTTATTTCCGTTTCTTCGCTGGTAATTGTTCTGTCCATAAAGGTGGTGGGGATAATTTTGGCGTCCTCCATGGTCGTAATTCCCGCTCTTACCGCTCTTCTTTTGGGTCGGTCCTTTATGAGCACCGTTCTGATTTCGGTCGTGGTGGCGGTTAGCTCCGTGGTCGTGGGTATAGGAGTTGCCTTCTATTACGACCTTCCCCCGAGCGGAAGCATAGTAGGTGCGATGATACTTCTCTTCTCGGGGGCTTTTCTGAAAAAGGTTTTGAAAAATTAGTGCTGGTGTCCTCCGGGACCGTGGGCGTGTCTGTGGAGTATCTCCTCGGGAGTAGCCTCCCTAACGTCGAGGATTTCCACTTCGAATATCAGGTCCCTGCCTGCGAGGGGGTGGTTCATGTCAACGGTTACGGTGTTCTCGTCAAAGTCCACCACAATCATGTTGACCACTCCTCCCTCCGGGGTCTGTGCCTGAAGGGGTAGTCCCTTCTCGAGGGGTATGTTCTGGAAGTATTCCCTCGGGGCTTTCTGAACCAGGTTTGGGTCTCTGGGACCGTATGCTTCCTGGGCGGGAACTTCTATGCTCTTGGTCTCTCCTGCGCTCATTCCCAGCATCCTCTTTTCCAGACCAGGTATTATCTCCCCGGCTCCCACGAGGAAGGTTACGGGTTGTCCCGTTTCTTTGCTGGACTCGATTAGGCTTCCGGTTTCCTTATCCTTGAGGGTGTAGTGGAAGGAAACCACCGTGTTCTTTTCGACAGTTTGCGACATGACTATACTCCTTTAAAGTTTGTTTGAATTTAGGGATTGGGAAAGCTCAAGTCAAGGGGAAGTTTTCTGGTGGTCGAACTCTCCCCTGTTCAGTTTGTCCCTTAGAACTCTCTTAAGGACCTTACCGGTGGCGTTCTTGGGTAGGTCGTCAACGAATATGAACTGCCTCGGGACTTTGTAGTTGGCGAGTTTGTCCTTCAGGTAATTTCTGAGTTCCCCTTCCGTCAGCTGGCTGTCTTCTACGGGTTTTACGAAGGCTACGGGTATTTCCCCGTGGTTGGGGTCTTTTCTTCCCACCACCGCACAGAGTTCCACCTTTGGGTGGGACATGAGCACCTCTTCCACCTCTCTGGGGTATATGTTCATGCCTTTGCAGATTATGAGGTCCTTCTTGCGGTCAACTATGTATATGAAGCCGTCCTCGTCAACGTATCCCAAGTCTCCCGTTCTGAGCCAGCCGTTTATTATGGTGTTTTCCGTCTCGTAGGGGTTCTTATAGTATCCCTTCATAACGCAGTCCCCTTTTACGATTATTTCTCCTACTTCCCCTACGGGGAGTTCCATAAGCTCGTCGTCCACCACCTTTACCTCGTAGTCGGGAAGGGGCGGTCCCACCGAGAGGGGCTTCTGTTTGTGGGGCAGGTTGACGGAAACGACGGGGGAGCACTCGCTAAGTCCGTATCCCTCTAAGAGAACCGCTCTCTTGAACTTGCGCTTCATCCTTTCTAAGGTGTCCTGGGGCAGGGGCGCTCCACCGGATATGAAATACTTGATGCGGTTGAACCACATGAAATACCAGGGGAGCTTGGCTTTCGAGAGGGCGTTAAAGACTTCCGGAACTCCCATAAATACGCTCACTCTCCGAAGGAGAGTCTGTTTTATTACGTTCGAAAAGGGCATTATGGATTTGACTATGACTATGGGGCTTGCTGTGTAGAGGGGAAGGAGAACCGTTGCGGTTAGGGTAAAGGCGTGGAACATGGGCAGATACACTATGAACCTGTCTTTGGGCTTTATGTCAAATACCTTGGTTATGTTGAGTATGTTGGAGAGTATGTTTTTGTAAGTTAGCATGACTCCCTTGGGTTTCCCGGTTGTTCCGGAAGTGTATAGGATTACCGCAAGGTCTTCGAGCTTGGCTTGGGGTTTTATGTGCTCGTAATCCTCTATGGTGAGTCCCTCTTCGAAGCTGAGATTGTTTTCGTCCAGCACCGGTGGGTCCTCGGACCATATGAACTTTTCTATCTTGGTGCTTTTGTCTATGTCTTTGAGCAGTTCCGCAAACTTGCCTTGGGTGATTATAAGCTTCGCTTCACAGTCGTTGAGTATGTATTCAAGCTCCGCTCTCTTGAGGAAGGTGTTGAGAGGTATGGGAACAGCTCCGAGCTTCCCTATTGCTAAGAAGGCTATTACGAACTCTTTGGAGTTTGACATAAGAATTGCTACATTGTCTCCCTTTCTGACTCCGACAAGTTCCAAATATCGGGCAAAGGAGTCTATGTAGTGCTTGAATTCTCTCCAGCGGAGCTTCAGGTTCTCTTCAAAGATTATGGGTTTTTTGGAATAACGCGAAGCGTTCTCTTCTATAACCTCGTAGAGGTTGCTGAACCTATACATGGCAAGACCTCAAAAGCCGTAAGCTACCGACAGGGTCAGCATGTGGGCTGATATGTCCGAAAATTCTCCCCTTATGCGGGAGTTGTTGACCGTTCTGTCCTGCTTGATGAAGTATAGGTAGGCTACTCCTATTTCTACTTTGGACTGGGGTTTGTATATACCTCCGAGGGAGAGTATCCAGCCGTCGGAGTCCGGTAGCTCGAAGCCGAGGTTCCTTTCCGGGACCGGCGTCTCGTCGTAGGCTATGCCGAGCATTCCGGTGAACTTCTCGTTAAAGTCGTGGATAATCCCGAGCCTGTAGGTGTTCGTGTCGTCCCAGTCTTTGGGCTGAACTCCTCCGAAAGCACCTTCCACCGTGGGGTCTCCGAAGTCGAAGTTCAGGTTCTCGTAATCGGACCAGAAGGTTCTCTCGTAGGTAAGCTCGAAGGTGGTGCTTCCAAGCCTGTAGGAAGCTCCCAGTCTCCACTCCGCTGGCAGGGGAACCTTTACCTTGCCGGAAGTGTCGAAAAGATAGGGTCCGGGATATATATGACCTTTAGCATTTCCCTTTATTCTTAAGTCAACCTTAGACCTGTATAGGGTAGAGATGGTCAGTTCCTTCGTAGGTTTTAGGGATACGGATACCACATAACCCGGGAGTATGTCCGTATCTCCGTCCATGGATATGGAATAAGCTCCCGACGGATGAGCAAGCTCAACTTCTCCTCTCGAATAGACCGCTCTCAGACCCGCACCTACGGACAGGTAATCGGTTATGAGATAGGAGGCGGACAGGCTCGTCTCATACACCTCGAGGTGAAAAGTTTTGGCGTATGCCTGAGCGAGACTATTTTCCCAGCTCTTGGACAGACCCGCAGGGGTTGTGATGGACAAACCGAACCGGAGGTTTCCAACCTTCGGACTTACATAGTGGAAGTAGGGGACGAGAAAGTCCTCCCGATTAGAAGAGGTTTTGGTGGGAACGTAGGAAGAGCTTACCCTGTCGTAAACCTGACCTCTGAACTTTATCCTCGGCAGGACTATATACCTGATACCTGTTTCAAGCCCCCAGCCATCTTTCATAAAACTCATGTTGGCGGGGTTGTAGTATGAGGCGTCCGCAGAGTTGGAAGAGGAAAAGTAAGCTCCCGAGGTTCCCGTTGACCTTATGGACTGTTCCGGCACCTTGTAACCACCTGCGAAAACCGCTGATGCTATGAGGGAAAGGCTCAGTCCTCCCGTAAGGAGTTTTTTCATAGCTCAAAACCTCCCGTAGCTTAGTAGTGAGCTTTTGGAATTATATAGTAAAAGAATTTTCAGAAGCACCTTAAGGAGACTCGGAAAGGAGGGAAAGATAAAAACGATAAGGCTCCCCAACGGAAGATACGGATACGATGAGGAAGGCGGTGGAGAATGTCATCAGCTAAGAGAATTCTCACCATAAGAATATCAGGTAAAGAGAGAAAACGGAGAGTTAGAAAACTCCTCTACGACCTTGCACACTTTAGAAACATGCTCGTAATCCTCATAAGGAAATACAGGCTCACCTACAAAAAAGCACTCCTTCACGAGTCCATACTCTACGCTTTACTTTCACCAAAGGAATACAGAGGCAAATACAAAGAAGAGTTTGAGGAAGCTCTAAGGAATATAGAAAACTCAAAGGAACTGAGAGAACTTCTTAACTCCTTGAGAAAGCAAAAGGAGAAGATAAACAACCCACACTTTATCCAAACCCTTATAAAGCAGGTAATAAAAGACTTTAAAGGTTTCTTTAAAGCACTTGAGAAATTCAGAGAGGACCCTTCCAAATTCTCAGGAATGCCGAGACCACCAAAACCAAAAAAGCTCAGGTATCTAATGAACTTCTCGGCAGAGGGAAATATAAACACATTCAAAAGAGAAGGAGACAGCCTATTAATCAGACTGAGAGGAAAACAGCACCTGAAGGTTAGGCTCTCCAAAGATTTTCCCCATAAAGTATCTTCTGTAAGACTGAAGTTTTATGGAGAAGACCTATACGTTGACGTGGTCTATGAGTGGGAGAAGACGGAAACACAACCTAAAGGAGAATACAGGGCAGGGATAGATATAGGGCTTGACGAATTACTTTCTGTGGTTTCGGAAAACCCCGAGCTTAGGAGCTTCATAGTTTCAGGGAAAGAGATAAAAGCCTTCAATCAGTGGTTTAACAAGGAAAAAGCAAAACTACAGGCTCAGATAGATTATCTGAGCAATGAGATGGAGAGCGGAGATTACGAAGCTACAGAAAAGCTAAAGAGCAAACTCAGAGAGTTTGAGCTAAAGCAGAGAGTTCTCTCTTCTCACAGGAAGAGGTGGATAGAGGATAACTTCCACAAGATAGCGAGGAAGATTGTGGATATTCTCTACGAGACAGGACATAAGGTAATCTACATAGGCAAGAATGCCCTTGAGAGCAAGAGGGGGATAAACTTGGGGAAGAGAATTAATCAAGAGTTCGTATCCATTCCCTTCAGGAGACTGATAGAGTTGATAAAATACAAGGCAAGGGAGCTTGGGATGGAAGTTATAGAGGTAGATGAGAGCTACACCTCAAAGACCTCACCTTTTGCGGATATAAAGAAGGTTCAAGAATTGGGAAAAGAGAAATTCAAGCTTATAAGGAAGCTGGAGAGAGAGAAAGCAAAGAGTGAAGAAGAAGTAGATGAGGAGAAGGTAAAGGCGTTGGAAGACAAGATAGACAGGTTGAGGGAGGAGATAGACAAACTCAGTCAGGGAGAAAGGAGAGGCAATCTGTTTAAGGACAAGATAGTGGATAAGGTTTTCCACTCGGACCTTGTGGGAGCGTTGAACATATTGAGGGTGGGAGCTAAGCTCCTGAAATTTAGTTTTTACGAAAACTCAAAGGCACTTTTTGTTAAGCTCTGTAATCCTGTGCGGTTGGAGTTGGTTGAGCTGATTTACCAAGTATCCCCTGAGTTCCTTTTAGGAATAGGGGGTAGTAGTGCAACCGAAGGGTTGCGTGGGCGGACGGGAATACCACGTCGAGTGAATAGGTTTTGTGCCTGATGTGGTATTTTTACGTGCCTTACACAGCGCACGGGTAAGGCTGAAAATTGCTTCTGCTATCATGTTAATGTTATGGAAGCGGTAGAAAAGCTGGTTCAGAAAAACGGCTCCAAGATTTTTCTCATAGTTTTGGACGGTCTCGGGGGACTGCCTGTTAGGGAAGGAAAAACGGAGCTTGAGGTCGCTAAGACCCCCAACTTGGACGCACTTGCCAAGAAGTCCGCTCTCGGAATGCACGTTCCCGTTGATTACGGGATTACTCCGGGAAGCGGTCCCGGACACTTGGGACTTTTCGGCTACGACCCACTCAAGTATGAGATAGGAAGGGGAATTTTAGAAGCTCTCGGACTTGGTCTTGAGGTCAGAAGCACGGACATTGCCATAAGGGGGAACTACGCAACCGTTGAGTATGTGAACGGGAAACCTGTCGTAAAGGACAGAAGAGCGGGGAGGATACCCACCGAGGAGAACAGGAGAATAACCAAGAAAATTCAGGAAAGCATAAGGGAGATAGACGGGGTTGAGGTGATAATAGCACCGGGTATGGAGCACAGGACAGCCATAGTCCTGAGATTTCCCGAGCCTTTAGAGGAGGGAAGCGACCGCATAAACGACACGGACCCCCAAGAGGTAGGAAAGGAACCCTTAGAGCCGGTCGGAGAAACTCCCCAGGCTCAGAAGGTAGCTCAGGTGGTTAAGAAGTTCATAGATAGAGTTGCAGAGGTGCTGAAGGACGAGCCGAAGGCTAACTACCTGCTCCTTAGAGGCTTTGCTCAGAAGCCCAACATACCTACCATGGAAGAGAGGTTCGGTCTGAGGTCGTGCTGTATAGCGGTCTATCCCATGTATAAGGGACTTGCGAGTTTGGTCGGCATGGACATAATTGAGTTTGAGGGAAACGACCTCAAGAGCCAGATAGAAACCCTCAAAAGGGTAAAGGAGAGCTACGACTTCTTTTTCGTGCACGTTAAAAAGACCGACTCCTACGGTGAGGACGGCAACTGGGAGGGCAAGGTTTCGGTAATTGAGGACTTTGACAAACACCTTCCCAAGTTTTTGGAGTTAAAACCAGACGTTCTTGCTATAACCGGAGACCACTCCACCCCATCGGTTCTGAAGGGACACTCCTGGCATCCCGTTCCTCTTTTAATCCACTCTCCCTACGTTCTGGGCGGGACTGCAGAGCGCTTTACCGAAAGGGAATGCGTGAAGGGAGAAATAGGAATTATCCCCGCGAAAAAGATAATAAACCTGCTCCTTGCTAACTCCCTGAGATTAAAGAAGTTCGGGGCGTAAATTATGGAAGTCAAAGCGTTTCGCTGGAAAGGGGATTGTCTGCTTCTTCTGGACCAGCGCAGGCTTCCGCAAGAGGAGGTCTGGTTGGAGCTGAGGGACCACCTTGAGGTTGCAGAGGCTATAAAGAACATGTCCGTGCGGGGTGCACCTGCGATAGGTTGCGTTGCGGCTTACGGATTTGTTTTGGGGATAAAGAAAAAAACACCGCCGAAGGCGGTCTTTGAAACTCTTAAAAATACGAGACCTACTGCCTACAACCTCTTCTGGGCTTTGGAGAGAATGATGAGAGCTTTGGAGGAGGGGAAGGACTCGGAGGAGGAGGCTCTCTCCATAGAGAGGGAGGATTACGAGGCAAACAGGCGCATGGGTGAGCTGGGGAGTGAGCTTATACCCGAGGGGGCGAAAATTCTGACCCACTGTAACACGGGGGCTTTGGCGACCGCAGGGTGGGGAACCGCTCTTGGAGTGGTGCGTTCCGCTCATTACGGGGGCAAGGGTATAAGCGTCTGGGTTGACGAGACGAGACCTTACCTTCAGGGAGCAAGGCTTACCGCTTGGGAGCTTTTGAAGGAGGGGATACCCCACAGGGTAATAACGGACTCCACCGCAGGGTTTTTGATGAGAAGGGGTGAGGTGGATTTAGTGATTGTGGGGGCGGACAGGATAACCGCAAGAGGAGACGTGGCGAACAAGATAGGAACATACGCTCTTTCCGTTTTAGCGAAGGAGCACGGGATACCCTTTTACGTTGTAGCTCCCTCTTCCACCTTTGACCTTTCGATACTCAGCGGTAGGGACATTCCCATAGAGGAGAGGGGTGAGGAGGAGCTTAAAAATTGTCTTGGCGTGAGTATAGCTCCCGAGGGTTCTCCCGCTCTTCACGTAGCCTTTGACGTTACTCCTGCGGAAAACATAACTGCGATAATTACCGAGAGGGGAATAATAAAACCCGTAAACGAGGAAAACGTTAGAAGATGTCTCTCCTGAGCGTGCGTATGCGTGCTTCCTTGGGGGGAAAACATGTCTCGGGAGCGGAGAGGCTCACGGAGGAGGAGTTTTTGCCACGGGTTCTGTGTGAGCTGTTGAGAAGACCCGGAGAGCACGACTTTCTGAAGATAACTATCGATAGGGTGGAGGAAGTAATAGAGACTGAGCCTCTGAAGGTCAGTTCCTTCAACTTCGGGAGTGTTGAGGAGGCGAGGAGGTTTGCGGTTTCCAAGCTGGTAGAGGCGGGCGTTCCCAAAGAAGTAGCACTCAAGGGCTTGAGACTCTTAGCACAGGGGGCGAACCCCAAAGGCGGGAACATGAGGGGGGCTGTGCTTATGGATATAAGAAGCGGTGAGAGGCTCGAAAATGACCCCGAGAGGGGTGTCAGGACGGTTCGAATGGACTGGAAGGGGAGGGATAGGGTAAGAAAGTTTTTGCTGGAAAGAGGTTTTACGGAGAGAACCTTAGATGCTTTAGCGGTGGCTACCAAGAATGTTCTGTGCGGTGTTTTGGCGGAGCTGTGTTGGAGCGACGACCCCGACTACACCACGGGCTACGTGGCTTCTCCGAAGACGGGATATGTCCGCATACACCCCTTAAAGGAGAGAGGTGATGAGCTGGGCGGGAGGATATACTTTATCGAGAGCGAAAGGCTTGAGGAAGTGGTGAAATGCTTGGAAAGAAGGGCGGTGCTCTTAAGGGGATTGCCTTCCTCTTAGTGGTGCTTCTTAGTCCCGTAATATTCATCGGAATTCCCACGAGGGTTGCCTTTAACGAGTGGTTCATAGATTGGGAGTATTCTAAGGAGGACTTTCCGAAGGACAAATACGGAATGGACGACGAGTATAGAAAGCACCTCGCAAAGCTCGGTTTGAGAGCCGTCCTATCTGACGAGGGCATGGAGGAGTTCAAAAGGGCAAAACTCCCCGACGGAAGGAGGGCTTTTAGGGAGAAGGAAGTAAGGCACATGGAAGACGTTAAGAACTTTTTAGACTTCTTCTTTCCCTTTTTGTATGTTTCTATCGGGGTCAGTTTGGTTTCCCTTGCGGTTCTGGGAAGCAGGAGGCTCATAGGGTATGCGCTTCTCACCGCTTCTCTGTTTTCTCTTCTTCTTTTCACCGCGATAGCGGTCTTTTCAATTACCAATTACGAACTTGCCTTTGAGCTTTTCCACAACTACGTTTTTGACCCTTACTCCTGGCGTTTCAGATACACCGATACCCTGCTCAGGATTTATCCCATGAAGTTTTGGTTCGATGGGACCATGTTCGTTCTGGGTATGGGAGGGGTTCTGTGTCTGGTCTCTTTGGTTGCGGGAGTTTTTCTCATAAGGTCAGGCGGGCACCGTCCTTGAGGACTTTGACCTGCGGGAGTTCTTTCTTCAGGTCTTCGAGGACTCGGTTAAGGAAGGAAGGTTTTATGTGAATTATATAAATTTCCAGGTCTTTCCTTTTGAGGTTTTTGAGGTCTTCCTTCAGTGTTAGGGGTGTGTGATGCTTGCTCTTTCTTGCGAGGTCAGACATGTCGCTGGGGAAGGATACTTCCGTTATTAGGGCTTTTATCTCCCTGCGGTTGTTAAGGAATTCCCAGAGGTGAGGATTTTTGTAGGTGTCGCTCGTAAAGAGAAAACCTCTGCCGTTTTTTAGGACCGCATACCCGAGGGTGGGAACCGTGTGGTTGCTGGGAATTGGGTAAAACTTTAGGTCTTCTATTTCAAACTCTTTGTAGGGTTCCACTTCTACGTAGTTGAGAGTGTATTGGGATGAGTTGGAGAGCTTTATCGAGCCGAACTCGGGCCATATTTCCCAGTTGAGGAGGTGATCCTTGAGTGCTTTCAGGGTTTCTTTTTGGGCGTAGATGTTTATGGGTCTTGTTCTTTTTCCATAAGCGTATTCTACGAGGAAGGGTAGGTCTATTATGTGGTCCAGGTGAGCGTGGGTCAGAATTATGTGGTCTATCTTAAGGCTTTCCTCTCCGAGCGCTTCCATTATGTTTCCCGCATCTATAAGGATGGTGGGGGACACTCTCAGGCAGGTGGTTCCCATGCCTCTCATGCGTCCACCGTAGGACCCGAGGATTTCTATTTCCATCACTTCTCCTCTGCTGTGTATATACCGTTCCAGCTTTGGGGCGGGTTTTTTATGAGGTATCGGCATCTTTTGAGAAATACTTTGCTGGGGGCGTCCCCGATTTTCCGAAAGAGGGTAATAGCCTCTTCGAATTTACCTTCAAAGTATAGGTTAAGAGCCTTTTCGAAAACCTCTTTTGAGTTTCTGTTTTGGGGGGTGTCTTCCATAAGCTCGTATATTTCCACGGGTCGAGTTTTTCCCTTTACCACGACGCGGTCCAGCTTTCTGGTCAAAAAGAAGCCTTTTAAGCTCTTTACCGTATGCTCGCTCAGTATTATGCGGGTTCCGTATAGTTTGTTGAGTCCCTCGAGGCGGGAGGCTAAGTTGACGGTGTCTCCTATGGCTGTGTAGTCGAACCTCTGGTGGGAACCCATGTTGCCTACTACCGCTTCTCCCGTGTTTATCCCTATCCCTACTTCAAGCTCAACTCCGAAGGAGTTTTTAAATCTTGGGTTCATCTCTTCGAGCACCTTAACCATATTTAAGGCGGAAATGCAGGCTCTGTCCGCGTGATTTTTCACCTCTACGGGAGCGTTGAAGATAGCCATTATGGCGTCCCCTATGTATTTGTCGAGGGTTCCCCCGTTGGAGAGGATGATGTCCGTCATCGGTGTCAGGAACTCGTTCAGGAGCTTTACGAGCTTCTCCGGTTCGAGCCTTTCCGACAGGGCGGTAAAGCCTCTTATGTCGGAAAACAAAACCGTTACGGTTCTCTTCTCTCCACCGAGGCGGAGCTTATCGGGATTTCTGATTATTATCTCCAGTATTTGAGGTGAAACGTAGCTGCTGAAGGCTCTCTTTAGTTTGCGGGTTTCCCTCTCCGCAACGAGCAGTCTGAGGCTTTCCTGAGATACCGCGGAGGTGATTAGGGCGAGGGTCGGGTAAAAAAGGCTGATGTCGTAGGAGAGAAAGGAGAAGGCTGTGAGGGAGAGGAGTATGTATCCGAACAGAAAGAGGAGGTAGTAGGTCAGTCTGATAGGGAAGGATTTTAGGGTAGAAATCAGGAGTGGGAAAAGGGCGGTTGAGAGTATGAGGAGTAAGTCAACCGAAGAAGAGAACTTTATGTGATGGTTTTTGTGGAAGTTGGAAAAGACGAAGGCGTGAAGATACACACCGGGCATGGTGGGGTCCACAGGCGTGGGTCTGAGGTCGAATATACCTGCCTCTGTCGAACCTACGAATACGGCTTTACCTTTGAGCATTTCGGGCTTTATTCTGCCTTTTATGAGGTCCACCGCGGAAACGGTTTTTATGCGCTTGGGGTCGTAGAAGTTTATTCTGTAAAACCTGCCTTCGTAAAGGGGGATTTGTTTTCCGTCAAACTCGAGGCTTTCTATGCCTTTTTCGGAAAGCGTCATCTTAAAGTCTTTTCCTTTGAAGAACCGTAGGCTCTGAAGTGCGAGGGGTAGGAAGAGGCTTCCTTTAAACAGGTATGCGACGGGATACTTTCTATAGACCGCATCTGGGTCCGGCTGGGCATTTAAAAAACCTACCGCGACAGCGGTCCTTAAAAATTCAGGGAGAACAATCTCCGCATGGGAGTATTCCGCAAGACCTACCTTCTCGGAGGTAAGTTCAAAGCGTAGAAACTCGCTTTCCCTCAGCAGGGAGATGGAGTGTTCCGGAATTGATTGGGTGGAATTTTTGCGGAAGAAAAAGCCGAGTATAACATTTCCGCTTTCCCGTATGGCTCGGGCAAGGTCGCGGTCCGCTTCCCGGCTTTCCGCTTCCGACAGGACTATGTCGAAGGCAACGACCTTTGCGGGTGAGAGCTTTCTCACGAGTTGTGCCAGCGTTTTTCTACTCCAGGGCCATCTGCCGAGTTCGTTTACGCTCTTTTCGTCTATTGCTACTACTACTACCGCTTGGGAGGGTTTTTGCTCTGCACCTACGAGCTGTCTGAAGGACCACTTTGCGTCTTCAACCTTGAGGGAAAGCCTTTCCACCAGGTCGGGCTTTGTCAGGAACAAGAGGGAGAAAATTCCCCCCACCAAGAACGAAACTATCAATCTGTAGTGCACAAAAATTAAAATAAGCTATCAGACCTTTAGACTGTGGGGTTTTTCCTTTTCGTTGATGACTTCCACGAGTCCCGCACCTTGGAAGTAGTTTGCGTAATCTCTGTCAACTTTGTCTATGTGGTTCAGAAGCCAGTCAACCACGAATGCTACTCCTTCTTCAAGTTCCCTTCTGGTTCCGTTTCTGATGGAAGGCATCATGCTTTCGAGCTTTTCTATTATTTTGTCGTGTATGTTCGAGTGGCTCTTTGCGTTGGGATAACCGTATCTTCTGAGTATCTCCTCTTCGTGTCTGAGGTGGGTTTTTGCGTAGTTTAGTAGTGTGTCGGTGAAGACTCTTTTTGCCTCTTCGAGCTTGTCTTCGGAGACGAGTTCCCAAACCTTACCGAGAAGGTCAAAGAGTATCCTGTGCTCTCCATCAACAGGTTTTATTCCGAACTTTAATTCTTCAAACAGGTCCGCTCTCTTGCTGAGTTCGAGGAGTTTTTGGGTGTTTTCACGGGAGATTTCCGAAATCCTGCTTACCCTGTCCCTTACGGACCGGAAGTTTTCTATCTGATGGGAAATCTCTTCGGAGAACAATCCTACGAAGTTGTCTATTTCTCCGTATCTTTCAAAGATTTTTCTGTATCTGTCGGACATCCCCTCCGCTACCTCTTCCGCACGGTCCACGACTTCCGAAATACGACCCACCACTTCCTTTACCCTCTTGGCTATCTGAGCGGTGCTTTCCGCAAGCTTCCTGACCTCCTCCGCAACGACAGCAAAACCTCTTCCCGCTTCCCCTGCTCTTGCAGCCTCTATTGAAGCATTCAACGCAAGCAAGTTGGTTTGCTCCGCAACCTCTATTATTCTCTCCAAGAAGTCGTATATTTCCCTTCCCGCATCTTTTACCTCTCCTACCGTGTTTTCTAAGTTTCCGAGTTCCTTTTCGCTGTCGCTTATGGCTTCCCTCATACTTTCGTTCATCCGATTGAGCTTCTGGATAAAGTCAGCGAGGCTTTTAGCGGTTTCCATAGACTCCTCTATAAATTCGTTGATTTTTTGAGTTTCCTCGTTCTGGGAGTCTATCCTCCGGGCTATCTTGGGAAGGACATAACTCAGTCCCGCAAGTTGAAACCAGGGTTTGGATACCTTCCTTTCCAACTCCTCCATCTGTCTTTTAAGCCTGTCCCTTTCCGAGACAACAGCTTTGAGCTGACTTTTAAGCTCTTCCTCTCTCTCCTCGAACCGTTTTTTAAGTTCCTCCAGCTTATTTTCGTATTCACGCACGATGCGCCTTCTCTCTTCCTCCTCCGAGATTAGCCTTTGCCTTAGACTGTCAAGCTCCGCTCTTAGAGCGGATATTTCCGCTTCCCTTCTCAGTAGCTCTTCCTCGAGAGCTTTCTTTGAAGAGCCTAAACCCAGCAACCTTGCACCTCCGCCTTTTTCTGATAATCAAATTATAAATTCCTCAATAGCTACAATTCCAGCCTTGCAATAAACTATTCAGTATGGAACTGACCCTTCGGGTGAAGGACCTTCTTAAGGAACTTATAGGAATAAAGAGCGTTTCCGGACAGGAGAGGAACATACAGGAGTTTATAGAGAAAAGGCTCAGCTCATACGGTTTAAAACCCGTGCGTCAGCGGATTGACGGGGACAGGTATAATCTCTTCTTTCTGACCGACTCCCCATATGTAATATCCTGCCACGTGGATACCGTGCCTCCCATAGGTATGAAAAATCCATACGTTCCGGTAGAGAAAAACGGCAGAATAATCGGGAGGGGTGCAAGCGACGTTAAAGGTGCCCTCGCCTCTCTGATAACAGCTGTAGAGGTCTTCCTCGAGGGAGGAAACAAACTGCCCCTATCCTTAGCCTTCGTGATAGACGAGGAAACCAACGACGCCCTCGGTTCGGAAAAAGCCCCGGAGATTTTGGGAGAGGGTAAGAAGTGTCTCGTTTTGGAACCCACATACGGTGCCCTGTGCGTTGCCCAGGAAGGTGCCTTAGAGTTTTCCGTAAAGGTTGAAGGAGAAGGTGCCCACGCTTCCGAGTTTGAAAAGACGGAAAACCCCATAAAAACCTGCTTTCAACTTATAGAAAACATAGAGCGAAGGCTCTCCAGACCCGTGAATGTGATAATGATTAAAGGTGGTTCAAAGGCTTATCTCGTTCCCAAAAGGTGTGAAGCTCTTTTAGAGATAAAAGTTAAAGAGGGAGAGAGCTGGAAAGAACTTGAAGAGAAAATCCTTCAGCTTATAAAGGAACTCGATACCCGGTGCAAGGTAGAGTATGTGAGGGAAGATGCGGAAGACTTCATAAGCTTTCGAAAGGACGGATTTGTGAACCTCTTGGAAGAGACCTTCTTGGAAGCTGTAGGGGATAAACCCAAAAGGGGTGTTATGCCCTCCTGGACCGATGCGGCAAACTACCACAAAGCCGGATACGAGTGCGTGGTATTCGGATACGGTAGCCTCAAGGACAGCCACACCGACAGAGAGAGCATAAGTGTGGAAGACCTTAAAAAGATGACCCTCTTTTTCCTCAAACTTTTGGAAAAGCTAAAATGAGGATAGTAGTAAAGATAGGCTCGAACCTCCTGAGAACCGAAGCGGGGGACATAGACCTAAAGTTCATAGCTCATCTGGCAGAGTCTGTCAAGAAGGTGAAAGAAAAGGGAGATGATGTGATAGTGGTTTCCTCCGGAGCGGTTCTGTGTGGTGTTAAGAAGATGGGTCTGAAAGACCGCCCCACGGACCTCACGACCAGACAGGCTCTCGCAGGCATAGGACAGGCATACCTCATGCACCTATACGATACGATATTCTCAAACTACGACCTAAAGGTCGCTCAGGTTCTGCTTACCAACGACATATTCAAGAAGGGAAACGAAGATAGGTTCAAGAACGCCCAGAACACCTTAGAGAAGATGATCCAGATGGGAGTTGTCCCCGTGGTAAACGAGAACGATACCGTAGCGGTGAGCGAGCTTATCTTCGGAGATAACGACTTCCTCTCGGTTTACGTAGGTTACATGATGAAAGCTGACCTGCTGGTTATCCTTTCCTCCTCCGGTGGTCTCCTGAACGAAAAGGGAGAGGTAGTTCGGGAAGTCAGAAACATGGAAGAAGCCTTTTCCTTCGTAAAGGGAACCGGTAGCGAGTTCGGAAGCGGTGGTATGAGGAGCAAGCTCGAAGCCACAAGACTTGCCCTATCCATAGGCATACCCGTGATAATAACGGGCAAAGGTGAGAACCTCGAAGACCTGAGAGAGCTAAAAACGAGAGGAACACTATTCCTTCCCACCCAGAGAAAGGTTAGAAGAAAGCTTAAATCCATAGCGATGGTAGAGGAGCCGAAGGGGATAATCACGGTTGACGAGGGAGCGGTTAAGGCTCTCAAAAAAGGCAAAAGTCTCCTCCCTGCTGGAGTAGTTAAGGTGGAAGGCAGTTTCTCTGCGGGAGATGTGGTCAGCGTTGCGGGACCCGACGGCATAGTGGTCGCAAAGGGAAAGGTTAATTTCTCAAGGGAAGAGATAGACCAAATAAAGGGCTTGAAAGGTTATCAGGTTAAGGAAAAACTTAAAACCACCAAAGAAGAAGTTATACACCGGGACAACCTCGTAGTATTTCAGTAAAAAAGCTTATAAAACAACGTTCCTATGTGTTCCCTTATCGCTATGGAAGAGTCGTAAAAGACGCTGTATTTGGGAAACAGGCTGTATAGATTGTATCTCCCTTCAAACTTAAAGTCCGTAGGATAAGGTTGAACTTCAAGCCCCGCCTTCTCGAATACCCTCACAGCCCTCGCCATGTGAAAAGCGGAGGTAACGAGGGTTACCTTCCTGCACCCGAGTCTCTCGCACAGCTCCCTAACATACTTTGCGTTTTCGTAGGTATCCCTGCTTCTGAGGTCAGCGTATATCTCCCTATCACTTACCCCGAACTCCATCAAAAGCTCCCTCATAATCTTTGCTTCCGGGATTACACCGATTGAGGCACCTCCCGAAAGTATTATGGGTTTCCCCGTTCTTCTGTGAAGCAAAAAGCCCGTTATGAGCCTCTTGTAAGAGCTTGCCTTCAGATAACCGGAGTTGTAAGCACCCCCGCCCAGCACCACTATCACATCACCTTCCACAACCGAAGGTTGTTTATACCTACCCTCTAAAGGCAAAAACAGTAAGTCCTTCACGGGTTCAACGGATATGAGGTATAAAGTTAAAGCACCGGCTACCGCCGGTATGTAAACTACCTTTCTCTTCCTACTCAAAACCGCTATAAGCAAAAAGAGCGCTATGAATATTCCCGGTGGCAGTATCAGGTAAGAAATAAGTTTTTTGAGAAAAAACATCAGCGTTTCTTACGAACAGCAATTATAACGTTTTCAACGCCCGCCTTTTTGGCAACATCCATAACATACACGACGAACTTGTGTTTTGCGTCCTCGTCCGCCTCTATTATAAGGTAAGAGGGTTTTCTCTTTGACAGGAATTCCTCTATTCTTCTGAGGTCCGAAGGTCTCCCCTCCAAGAGCAGAGCACCGTTTTTAGTAATCTGAACCCTTGCCGCCCTAATTCTCTGCTTTTCCCCCTTTTCCGCCTCGGGAAGCTTAACCGCTATGAAGGTCAGGGGAGACTGAAAAGCCAGAACCGCCAGAAATAGAAAGACCGCCAGCAGCGTATCCACTAAGGGAACGACGTCTATGTAAGCCCTTTCGTCGGACCCGAGCCTCGCTCTCCTTCTGAGGTTCATAACCTACTCCAACAGTTCCAGTATTCCCCTCGCTTCGTTCTCCACCTTTTCTATTATGTCGTTCCCGAGGTTTCTGAAAATCCAGTAGGCAAAGAGTGCGGGTATGGCAACTATCAGACCCGTTGCGGCAGCGGTGAGTGCCTCTCCTATCCCCGATGCCAGGAGCCTGAGAGCCTCCTCAGTCTGAACGGAAGCATATGCGGAAAATACCTTTATAAGACCCGTTATAGTTCCGAACAGCCCCAACAGGGGAGCTATGGAGGCTATGGCAGAAAGTATCATCAGGTTCTTTTCAACCGCAGGAATTATTCCCGAGAGTTCCCTCTCCATAAGCAAAGTTAGTTCCGACTTTCTTCTGTTGCCCTTCAGATACTCCTCGAGGACGAGCCTTAAAGCTCTCGAAAATACATCGCTGTTTATGGAAAGAACCTTTTGAGCACCTTCCACGTCGCCCTTTTGAAGCAGTATCTTTATTTCGCTCAGGTTCTTAGGCAGGAATATCCCGACCCGTAGATTTATTATCCTCTCGATTATATAGACCCAGGATATTATCGAGAGAATTATCAGGGGATACATAACAATTCCGCCTTTCCTTATCAGGTCGAGTATTTGACCGAGGACTCCCTCCATTACCTCTTCACCTCACACTTAGGGAGTTGCTTCCTCAAGATTTTAACCCTTTTGAGGTCCCTCTTGGAGAGGGAACGAGTATCGAGCTTCTCGAGCAGGCATGAGGCATCTTTTCTCGCCTTCATGGAAACCAGTATGTTCGCCGCTTCGATTATGCTCCTGTTGTAGTAGGGGTGAATGCCTTTGGAGGTCAGGACCACTTCCACGAAGTATTCGAGAGCCTTCTTTTTGTTCCTCCTCTTTTCCCTCAGACCCAGAAGGTATAAAGCCCTTGCCCTTACCCGTGGGTTCTGGCTTTCCTTGGCTATGAGGAGGTATTTCTTACCTTTTGTCTTATCGTAAAGTTTTAATGCCATAGCCTTCAGCTCTTCATCTCTTGGATTTTCCTTAATAAGCTGGTCAAAGAGTCTCATCGCTTTCTGAAGGTTCTCAGAAAGGTATATCTCGAGGGCTTTTTTTCTGTCGTCAAAATCTCCTTTAACCAAAAAGTCCGCCAGCTTTTCAAACTCCTTTCTCTGGAAGTAAAGGTTCATGAGCATACCCGTTGCCCTTTCCTTTTCCTCTTTCTCACCTATGGACATGACCTTTTTGAGTATTTCCTCCTTCCTTTGAGGATTTTCCTCTATTTCTGCAAGCTTGAGCAGAGCCTTGGCTTCGAACCCTTCGACCCCCTTCAACTCCTCGAGGATTTTCTTAGCTTCTTCTATCTTCCCTTTTTTGATGTATATAGAGGCAAGCTGATACTTGAGGTCGGGTATTAGAGGTGAGTCGGGAAACTTTTTAACGAATTCTTCTATGAGCTTTTCCAGGTCTTCGGAGGGGTTTTGAAGCTCTATCTGAGCGAGTGCGAGGGTTGCGTCCATAGCTTCCGCAGAGTCCGGAAAGTCGGAAAGTATTCTCTTGTAAAACTCCTTAGCCTTGTCGTATTGACCCAGGTTGTAGTAAGAGTCCGCTATCCGTAATAAAGCTCTGCTCCTGAGAGGACCTTCCTCTATCTTTTCAAAGAACTCTATCGCCTTTGCATAGTCGCCTTCTATAAAGTAGCTCATTCCTATGAGGTAAATCTCTTCCGGACTCTCCTCCTTTAGGAATTTTCTCGCAAGCTCGCCGTTGCCCATGGAAATCGCCGCCTTAGCTTTGAGAACCCTCTCCTTGAGGCCCTCCTCGCCCTCGAGGATTTCCAGAACCCTTTTGTAATTCCCCGAGTTGTATAGTGCGAGCGCTTTGTGGTAGGGGTCGTCAAAGTATTTGTAAGCTTCGAGCCAGTTTTCCTTCTTGAACATAAGCCAGCCCACATATTCCTTATATAGCTCGGGGAAGGAGTCCTTAACTTCCGAGAGAACCTTCTCCATCTCTTCATCCTTGCCCAGCCAGTAGAGGGTTTCCAGTAGCCAGAGGTAGTATTCCCTGTCCCTTTTCTCTACCTTTTTGAGAGCTTCGTAAGCCTTCTCGTAGTCTCCCTTTCTTATGGCAGCGTAAGCGGAGAGGAGGTGCTCTCCCGCCTTAGTAAACTGCAGGTAAGCGAGGTCGTAATCTCCCCTGTTGTAGTAGAGGATACCTGAGTTTTTCAGAGCCTCCTTGGAACCCGTTACCTGAAAGGCTATTCTCGAGAAGAGTATGTCCTGTCCCGAGAGGAGTATGTAGAGATGCTGTGCAAGCTCTTTATCGGAAATCTCCAGCATGGAGGCATACTTGTAGGCTTCCTTCTTATTTCCCTCCAAAAGTGCTATAACGCCGAGATAGTATAGCGCTATGTTCCTGAACTTATTCAGAGGTCGGTTGTGGCTTTCGAGTATGGCTTTAGCTTCCTCATACCTGTTTTGAGCTATCAGAACTATAGCTCTTCTGAGGGAGGTGCTTTCTTCGTATTGGGGGTCTATGTTCCCCTCGATGAAGCTGTTAACGTATTCACAATACCTCTTAAATACCGTGTCCTCACAGCTGACGGAACCAACGTCTTCTCCCACACTTATCAGGTAAACCGTCTTCCAAAGCTGGGGTGAGTCAACCTCTTCAGGTTTCCCGTTTAGCTTGAACTTTAAAGCGTATAGGGTTTCACAAGCAGGCATCCTGTATGGGTGCTGAGCGTTGCAGGAGCTTTCCAGGAACTCGACAGCTTCCTTTTCCCTGTCTGTTCTTGCGTATATAAGCCCCAAAAAGTATTGGGACTGGGGTATGAAAGCTGAGTTCTGAAGGGAAAGAACATCTAAGAACTTGCTCTCGGCCTCCTTGAGGTTTCCCTCTATGTAAAGCTTTATCCCCGCCCTGTAGTAGCTCCTGTCCTTGGGTTCACCGCAGGCTTTTCCCTCTTTGGGGACTACTATGTCAGGCTCTTCTATCTCCTTGGGTGGTTCTAAAAGTTTGTGAGAGAGGTCGAGGTATGTGAGTCTCTTCCGGGGTGTTAACCTCTCCGGAGGTAAGAGTTTTGGCTTTTCCTCCTGTATCTTGCCTACCACCTTCACCTGAAGGCTTATGCTCTCCGTAAGCTCACTACCGAAAGAGAAACTCAGAGCAAAAACTACAAAGCTAAAGAGCCTGATGAGCTTCCACATAGAGGTCCCCCAAGTGGCAAGTTATGTTGAGCTTCTGGATAACGCTCCTCTCCTCCTCCATTAGAACTACCGAGTAGGAAGCATTATCGCACCCGAAACTCCAAAACTTGGACAGGTCTATGTCGAGTAGGGCACAATACATACACCTTATAGGAACCGTATGGGACACGACTACTACCGTTTCGTCCTGATGTTTCTCTTTGACGAACTGAAGGAAGTCCCTTACCCTGCTTAAAACTTCTTCCAAGCTTTCCCCGTTCTCAAACCTTATGTTCTGAGGCTCCTTTATCCAGGTTTCAAACTCTTCGGGATACTTTTCCCGCACCTCGTCAACGAGCATACCAGACCACTTCCCGTGGTCTATCTCTATAACCCTGTCCTCCCTATACAGGGGAACGCCGAGCTTGTCGGAAAGAACCTTTGCGGTCTGATAGGTTCTCTTAAGGGGAGAGGTGTATATGCGAACCACGTTTTCCTTCTTCAGCTCGTAAGCGAGAGCTTCCGCCTGCCTTCTGCCCCTGTCGGTCAGTTCGGGGTCAAGATGCCCCTGATACCTCCCGAGAGGGTTCCACTGACTTTCCGCATGCCTTACTATTATGAGCTTCAGCATTTGTAGGTATCTTATTCTAACACTTTAGAACCGTAGCTACCCTATCGGGTAATTTTCCCTTGACCTTTACGGAGGGGAGTTTTAACTTGCTATTCACTATGAACAGGAGGGAACTCCTAAAGGCTGGACTGCTTTTACCTGCAAGTGTTGTAAGTGGTAAAGCGAACTCCAAAAAGGTGCTTCTGCTCGAAACCGTCGTAGCGGGTTATCGATACTACGAAGGAGATAAAGTCTGGAACAAATTAAAGGTAGGGGATAGGCTCGAACTTAGGAGGGAACCACAAAACCCCTACGACCACAAAGCGGTCGAGGTTCTATGGAGGGGGAGAAAGCTCGGATACATACCGAGAGTGGATAACTCGGTGATAGCTCAACTTATGGATAGGGGAGAGAGGTTGGAAGCGAAGATTAAGGGGCTGAGGGAGTCCCCCAACCCCTGGGAGAGGATAAACCTTGAAGTCTATCTGATAGTTTCTTAGGCTACTTGACCCATCTTACGGGCTATCTCAACGAGCCTTGCAATCCTCTTTTCGGTGGAAGGGTGGGTGGAGAAGAGTTCCATAAGACCCTCTCCTTTGAGAGGGTTCTCTATAAACAGGTGTGCTGTTCCCTCATTAACCCTTGCGGGGACCTGGGTAACGTAGTTGTGTATCTTCTCGAGCGCTCTCGCAAGAGCCAAGGGACAACCGCATATGTATGCTCCCGTCTCGTCCGCCAGATACTCCCTCGAGCGGGATATAGCCATTTGGATTATCGCCGCAATTATGGGGGTAACGATTATAAGCAAAAGGCTACCCACTACGGATAGAGGGTTGTTGTCCTCCTCGTCTCTGCCCCAACCGAATATCAGCGCCCACTGGAGGAAGTTAACCACCATCGATATGGCTCCCGCTATAGTAGCCGCTATGGAAGCCACCAGAACGTCCCTGTTCTTTATGTGGGCTATCTCGTGAGCCAGAACGCCTCTGAGTTCCTCCTCGTCGAGTATCTCCAGTATTCCCCTCGTAACCGCCACCACCGCATGTCCAGGACCACGACCGGTTGCAAAAGCATTCGGCTGTTCCATAGGAACGAGATATATCTTGGGCTTCGGTATTTCCGCCCTCCTGGCAAGGTCCTCCACCATTTGATGAAGCCAGGGAGCTTCTTCGTAAGAAATCTCCTTAGCACCATACATAGAAAGCACTATCTTGTCCGAGAACCAGTAAGACATGAAGTTCATTACCGCCGCTATCACGAAAGCTATAACCACGCCGGTCTGCCCGCCTATGAGATGACCTAAGAAGAGCAGTATTCCGGTAAGCAGTCCGAGGAGCAGGGCAGTCCTCAGCATATAAGCCATGCTGTCTTCACCTCCTTGAGGTTGTTTTTCTTAAATTCCGAAACTATATTTATTCTCAACCTTAAGAAAGTCAAGAGGAAATGAGCGGAGTTGCCTTAGAGGAGAGAATAGACCTCGGAAGATACGACGAGAGGTTTTACGCAGTAGTCGGAAGGGGGGACGAAAACGTCAAGTATTTCTCCAAACTCTTTGACGTTCGCATAGTTCCCCGGGGAACCGAGCTGATAATAAAGGGAGAGGACGAGAAGGTAAGAAAGTTCGTCTCCTTCCTGAAAGCGGTTATGTCCCGCCTCGAGAGGGAGCATCTGACGGCTCGGGAGGTCAGGGAATACGCCAAGGACTTCCTCGAGAAGACCGAAGGACACAGGGACATACCCCGGGAAGAAGAGGAGATAATCCTCGTAACCCACAGAAGGAGAGCAATAGTTCCCAAAAGCGAAACCCAGAAGAGATATGTCAAGGCTATAAAGGAAAACGACGTGGTCTTCGGAGTAGGTCCCGCAGGAACGGGGAAGACCTACCTTGCCATGGCTATGGCTTTAGCCCACCTCAAAGAACAGAAGGTAAACAAGATAATCCTTACGAGACCTGCGGTAGAAGCAGGTGAGAAGCTCGGCTTTCTGCCCGGCACCATAGCGGAGAAGGTGGACCCCTACCTCAGACCCCTATACGATGCCTTATACGACATGGTGGATTACGACAAAGCCATGTATATGCTCGAAAGGAACATAATAGAGATAGCCCCCCTCGCCTTCATGAGGGGAAGGACCCTAAACGACGCCTTCATAATTCTCGACGAAGCTCAAAACGCCACCAAGGAGCAGATGAAGATGTTCCTCACGAGGATAGGGTTCGGCTCAAAGGTGGTCATAACGGGGGACATAACCCAGATAGACCTCCCCAAGAAGGAGCACTCGGGACTTGTTCAGGCTTTGAGGGTGCTCGAGGGAGTGCCCGGTATAGAGTTCGTGTGGTTCTCTCAGGAGGATGTGGTCAGACACCCTATAGTTGCGAGGATTATTGAGGCATACGAAGCCCATGAACGAAGTTCAGATAAAACTCAAGAAGAGGGGACTGAAGAAGGGTCCGGTAGAGGAAACGGCACGCAGGATACTTGAAGCCCTCGGACTTGAAAACACCGAGCTTAGCGTCCTCATAACGAACGACGAGCACATAAGGGAGCTGAACAGAACCTACCGGGGAAAGGACAAACCCACCGACGTCCTATCCTTTCCGATAGGAGAAAAGGTCGGGGACAGGCTTATACTCGGGGACGTGGTTATATCCCTCGACACGGCAAAAAGACAGGCTCAAGAGCTGGGACACACTCTCGAAGAAGAGGTCAAAAGGCTACTCATACACGGGGTTATCCACCTGCTCGGATACGACCACGAAAGGGGTGGAGAGGAAGAGGAGAAGTTCAGAAAACTGGAGGAAGAGGTTTATGCTAAGCTCTCGGGAAGCTGAGGAACTTATAAAACTCGGAAGGAAAGCTGTTCTGAGCGTCTTCGAAGGCAGAGACTTAGAGGTTCCGGAAGATATTAAGGAGAAGTTCTCCCAGAAGATGGGGGTTTTTACCACCATACTTACCTATCCGCACAAGGAACTGAGAGGATGTGTGGGAATTCCCTATCCGATTTACCCTCTGTGGTATGGGGTCATTCACTCTTCCCTTAGCGCTTCCTTCAAGGACCCTCGCTTCCCTCCCCTTCAGAAGGAGGAGTTTGACAGCGTAATATGGGAGCTTTCCATACTTACCCCTCCGGAGGAAGTTACCAAAGAGTTCCTCCCCCAAGCTGTAGAGGTAGGCAAAGACGGACTTATGGTGGAAAGGGAAGGTATCAGGGGACTACTCCTACCGCAGGTTCCTGTAAGATACGGCTGGAGTGCGGAAGAGTTTTTAGAACACACCTGCCTTAAGGCAGGTCTTTCAAAAGACTGCTGGAAAGACCCGAAGGTTAAGGTGTATAAATTTAGGAGCGAAGTTTTTGAGGAGGAAAGCCCTTGGGGAAAGGTGCACAAAGCGGAGACGAGCTGTCCGTAGAGGAATTAAAGAGAATACAGATAGAGTGTGCAAAGAAGGTAATTCAGAAGGACGACTTTGAAACCGTAGAAACCGTAGGAGGCATGGACCTGACCTTTGAGAAGATAGACCAGAACCCCACAAGAGCTTGGGCAAGCCTCGTGGTGATAGAGCTGAAGACTCTAAAACCCATTTATAACCTCGTGGTGGAGGACACGGTCAGCTTTCCCTACATACCCACCTTTTTAGCCTTCAGGGAGATGCCCCTGCTCCTTAAGCTCTACGAAAAGGCTAAGGTAAAGCCCGACGTCTTTTTCATAGACGGTCAGGGGACGGCACACCCCCGGGGTTGCGGTATAGCTTCTCACTTCGGGGTGGAAACGGGGGAAGTGAGCGTGGGTGTTGCCAAAAGTAAGCTCTTCGGATACTATAAAGAACCTCCTCCAGATAGAGGTAGCTATTCATACCTCAGATACAGGGACAGGATAGTGGGAGCTGTGGTGAGAACAAAGGATAGGGTTTCTCCCGTTTTCGTCTCGGTAGGACACAGGATTAGCTTGAAGACCGCAGTAAGTCTCGTTCTCAAAACTTCCAAGTATAGAATTCCGGAACCTACACGCCTTGCCCACAACCTGCTACAGCGTGTAAGGAGGGACAGTCTTTTTTGATGCAGATTAAGGAATTAAGAATATATTAATATTCTAAAAATCTTAAAAGGAGGTGAAGAGATGCTGTTAGGACTGGATGTCCGAACTCAGATAAAGGACATATTCGAGAAGGAGTTTAAAGAACCCGTAACCATAAAGGTCTTTTCCCAAGCCATAGGCTGTGAAAGCTGTCAGACCGTCGAAGAGCTTCTCAAGGAGCTTGTAGATGTGGTGGGAGAGGACAAGCTCAAGTATGAGGTTCACACACCCGTGCTGGACAAGGAGCTTGCCGAAAAATACGGTGTGGACCGGATACCCACCATAGTGATAGAAGGGGACAAGGATTACGGGATAAGGTATATAGGTCTTCCCGCAGGACTTGAGTTCAGCACCCTCGTTCAGGGAATACTTCAAGTCTCCAAGAGAAAGCCCAACCTGTCGGAAAAAACCTTAGAGCTTGTAAAGCAGATAGACATTCCCATAGAGATAATGGTGTTCGTAACCACTTCCTGCGGATACTGTCCCGCCGCAGCGGTCATGGCATACAACTTTGCCTTAGCGAGCGACTACATAACCGCCAAGGTTATAGACGCTTCCGAAAACCCCGACCTTGCGGAAAAGTTTCAGGTAGTCGGTGTTCCCAAGATAGTTCTTAATAACGGTGTTGCAGAGTTCGTAGGTGCCCAGCCAGAAAACGCCTTCCTCGGGTATATAATAGCAACCTACGAAAAACTCAAAAAGGAAGGTCAGCAGTGATAGAGCTTGAAAGGAAACCCCTGACGGAAATGGTAGCTCCCGTGGTGGAGGTTATAGAGGAGACGCCTACAACGAGGACCCTCGTTTTTGACATTTCGGGATACGACTTCGACTTCTACCCGGGACAGTATGTGATGCTAAAAGTTCCCTATCCGCCGACCGGTGAGGAACTCAGAAGAGCCTACTCCATAGCTTCCAGCCCTCTGTCCAAAAACAGGCTCGAGCTTACGGTCAAGCGCATGGAAGGGGGAAAGGCTTCAGTTCTCCTTACCACTCAGACTAAGGTAGGGGACAGGTTTTTCATAAAGGGACCTTACGGTAAGTTCTTCTGGACCGAAGACATGTCCCAAAAGGTCGTTCTTCTCGGAGCGGGAAGCGGTGTAGTTCCCCTCATGTCCATACTCAGATACATAAGGGACAAGGGACTAAGTCAGGTGGAAGCTACCCTTCTGGTTTCCTACACCTCTTACGAGGAAATAATCTACCGCAGGGAGCTTGAGGAACTTTCAAAGCTACCGAACATGAACATAAAGATAACGCTGACCAGAAGCGCACCCGAGGACTGGAAGGGATACAGGGGAAGAATAAACAAGGACATGATACTTGCGGAAGTGCCCCGGCTGGAGGAGAACCTATACTACCTCTGCGGACCGCCCAAGTTCGTGGAGGACATGAAGGAACTGCTCCTCGGTCTGGGAGTGCCCAAGGAGAACATAAAAACCGAAAAATACGGTTAAGATAGGGACTCCAAAAGCTCCAAGTTTCTCAAAGCCCGTGCGGTCGAACCTTCCCGCCTGTTCCCCTCCACGAAATCCCTGACCATATCCAGGAGCTTATCTCCCCGGGGCTTTCTGAGAACGCTTTTACCCAGGTGAAGCTCCTCCCGTAAGAAATCCATAACAACCTCGCCCTGCGAGGTCCTTAAAGTCCATTTCCTGACTACATCTCCTCCGTATTCCCAGGCAACCCTGAGCAGGAAGGGAACTCCCCCCGCCTTTCCTCTTAGCTCCCAGATGTCGCCTTCTTTAAAGCTTTCCAGCTCTATGTCTCCGAAGAGGTATTGGAGTATATACATGTCGTGCCAAGCCAAGTCCCAAAGGGGATTGATGTATCCCCTTCCCTTGTTGAGCCTCTCTATGAGTATCTCTTCCACGCTGAGGTCCTTCGGAAGATTTTTTACCGGAAAGGAGTAAAGCTCTATCTCCGATATTTCGAGGTTCTCGTCCTGCGCTATGGTGCGAAACTCCTCACTGCTCCTTGCGGGGGGCTTTTCCAGCAGAACGGGAACTCCTTTGGATAGAAATTCCCGGGCTATCTCCACGTGGTGAACCGGGTCCACCGCCACTATCACCCTCGACAGATTCTCCTTCACATCACCGAAGTGGCAGTAGAAGGGATACTTCTTTACGTTCTTGTAGGGGTCAACGTCGCACAGAACGGGCAAGGCTTCAAGCTCCTCGAGCTTTGCCAGATACTTCATTCCCATATTCCCGAGACCGACCAGCAGAACGTGCATCTCTTTCTCCGAGTTGGCAGGATTGGTGCCGGAGGCGGGAGTCGAACCCGCACGCCCTTGCGGGCAGAGGATTTTGAATCCCCCGCGTCTGCCAGTTCCGCCACTCCGGCTCGATGATTTTAATTATAGAACACTCCAAAAGGTGGATAATCTTCATAAGGGATTTAGCATAAGCTTATGGAGGATTTTAAAATTGAGATTGAATGTAAATTTTGTTTATAATTTTCTTACGATGAGGAACTTTCTTCTCCTTATCCTCTCCGCCCTCAGCCTGGTGAGCTTCTCCCTCGAAAGGGACTTCAACACACCCGAGAAAGCCCTGCAGGCTCTGTTCCCTGGTGCGACCGTTGAGGTCAAGAACTTCGTTCTAACGAAAGAGCAGAAAAAACTTGCGGAAAAGCTCGGGAAAGTGCCCATAGACTCAAGGCTCGTCTCCTTTTATCTCGTGAAGAAAAACTCCCGCACCGTAGCCTACGGATACGTTGACATACACCGGGTGAGAACCCATACAGAGAGCGTCCTGTTCGTGATAAACCCGAAAGGGGAGATAGAGGCAATAGAGGTCCTGTCCTTCAACGAACCCTTAGAATACATGGCTGACGAAAACTGGCTTGCACTCTTTAAAGGAAAGTCCCTCGGCAAAGACCCCCTCAGACTAAAGAGGGACATACCCAACATGACCGGAGCTACCCTCACCGCAAGAGCCATCACCAAAGCGTCCCGCAGAGCCTTAGCTCTATGGAAAGTTCTCTTCGGAGAGAGTGAAAAATGAGGTTCTTCATATCCTCCAACATAAAAAACAACAAGCCCCTATACATAACGGTGGTCTTCTTCCTCCTGTCCGCATTACTTTTCTGGTTTATAAGTTGGCTCTTCTACCACTACAAGTTCGGTCTCACATACCAAAAAGCCTTTGCCTACTTCTTCACGGACCCCGAATTTCCCGAAAAACTCCCCCTCGGACAGCTTTTGGAGGACATTCACATTCAACTCTTCCTGCAAATAACCTACATTCTCGTCTTAGCTTCCATATTCCTTCACAAGTGCATAAGGGAAAAGGTAAAAATCTTCCTAATAGCTATTTCCTTCACAACGCTCTTTGCGGACATAACCCTCAGCTTTGCGGTTTACTACCTTTCACCCCTCTTCATATACCCAAAAATACTCTCCTTTATACTATTCCAGCTCTCCACGGGAGCTATGATAGCCCTGTCCCTCAAACTTTATCTATCAAAAGAAAAGGAAGAGCCACCCGAAAGAACCATACTATATGCCCTCGTGTTCATTTTCGTAAGTTCGAGCGTTCTCTTTGCGGTTCTAAATTTTTTTTTATTTTTAGTTAAACTTGGAATGACGCCTGACGGCGTGGCACAGTATTACTTAGGAAACCCTCAGAAATTCATAAGACCCAAAACCCTCGAGGGAATGCTCAGCGTCATAAGCCCCCACATAATAGCCATGTCCATATACCTCTTTACCCTCGTGCACTTTGCCTTCTTTACCAACATAAAGAGGAAAACCATCCTGAGCCTTCTTACCCTCTCCTTTGCCCTCTTGGACAACTTCGGGGGACTGCTCATAAGATATGTGGACCAGAGCTTTGCCTATATAAAACTCCTTTCCTTCTTAGGTCTTACTACCCTGATGATTTATCTCTCGGTTGCGGTTGCGATTTCCATAATAAGGCACAGAGCAAAGGGAATAGTCTTGCTTTAAACCATGCCCTCCTCCCTCTTAGCTACCTCGATAATTCTTAGCACTTCTTCCTTGGAAGTTCCGCCGTAGGTTTTTCTTCGGTCCGCCACCTTCTCGGGAGTGAGTATCTCGAATATGTCCTCTTCAAAGAGGTCCGAGAAGTTCTTAAACTCCTCAAGGCTCATCTCTTCGAGCCTCTTCCCCTTTTCGAGCAGGTATGAGACTATGCTCCCCGCAATGTGATGAGCCTTCCGGAAGGGAACTCCCTTGGAAGCGAGGTAATTGGCAACGTCAGTTATAAGAACGAAGTTCCCCGCATTGGAAAGCATGCGGTCCGCCCTTACCTGAAGACCCTCCAACACTTTCCGCATACCCACAAGAGACCCCTTTAAGGTTTTAACCGAGTCAAAGAGAGGCTCCTTGTCCTCCTGAAGGTCCCGGTTGTAAGCGGTGGGAAGTCCTTTAAGAACGGTTAACAGGGAAATTAAATTTCCGTATAGCCTACCGGTCTTACCCCTTATAAGCTCTAACACGTCGGGATTTTTCTTCTGGGGCATTATCGAGCTACCCGTGCAGAGCTTGTCGGGAAGTTCAACGTAGGAAAACTCTTCCGAGGACCATATTATCAGGTCTTCCGCCAGTCTCGAGAGCCTCATTCCGGTAACGGCACAGGCAAACAGAAACTCCGCAATAAAGTCCCTGTCGGAAGTGGCATAGAGGGAGTTCCTCGCAACCCGTGAAAAGCCCAACAGCTGAGCTGTGTAGAACCTGTCTAAGGGGAAGTCAACACCCGCAACCGCTCCGCTTCCCAAGGTGAGTTCGTCAATTCTGCGGTAGCAATCTAAAAACCTCTCCGTATCCTTCAAAAACCCTTCCCTGTATGCGAGGAAGTAGTGAGCAAGCCTTATGGGCTGTGCCCTCTGAAGGTGCGTATAAGCGGGGAGTATTACATCTACGCTCCTCTGGGCAAGAGATACGAGAACCCTCCTGAGAGACTTCAAAAGCTCAACTATTTCCTGAGTTTCCCTTTTCAGAAAGAGTTTCTCGTCGGTAGTAACCTGGTCGTTCCTCGACCTTCCCGTGTGGAGTTTTCCCCCAAGCTCCCCTATCCTCTTGGTCAGCTCCGCTTCTATGTTCATGTGGACGTCTTCCAGTTCCCTTTTCCATTCGAAGTTTCCTTCCTCTATGTCCTTTTTTATTTCTTTTAAGCCCTTTATAAGCTCCTTTGCCTCTTCCTCTTTGAGAACTCCCGCCTTAAGCAGAGTTTTGACGTGGGCTATGTTTTGCTCTATGTCTTCGAGCGCAAGCTCCCTGTCGTAGCTTACCGACTCGGTGAACTCTTCTACGAACTCGTCCGTCCCTTCCGAGAACCTTCCGGACCAAGGCTTTTCCATAGTAGAGATTTTAACAGGTATGGTAAAAATCACATAACGGGATAAAATTGTGTAAAATATTTTTACAAATAAAAAGAGAGGGAGGTGTTCGTCATGAAGAAGTTTGTTTTTTCACTATTTATGCTGTTTACTGCCTTTATTTTTTCCTGCAGTGAGAACGCTCCGGTAGTTTCGGGGCAGGAGAGCTACTCAGTTACTACGGTTACGGGCTATGTATATACTGGGTTGAATAACCTAATGCTATCTATGCAACTGCCTCAGCCCGCTACCGTGGAGGTTATTTCCATAGCCCCGGACGGAACGCAAATAGATAAGCAAACCACAACCTCTACGGGTGTGTTTTCCGTGGATATTAAGGCTAAAGAAGGCGGAAAAATAATCGTATCCGCACACATCCCCGGATATACAAAGGCTATAAGGACTCTAAAGTTTCCGGGAACGGACGAAGTTTCCGTAACTCTATCGCTTGACAGGCTTCAGGAGTCCAGTTTTAACCTGAATACAGACGGTATAAAGATGAATTCTAATGGGAGAAGTTATGTGAGAATTGCCTTTGCTGAAAACGGAGGTGAACTCGTTCCACTGACGGGACTTCAGGCTATGAACGCTCCCGACAAGGTTATAGACATAGGAATTCCTCTCGGGGTGTTAAATACCGATACTGTAACAGTTAGGTATAGAAAATATGTGCCTTCTAATCCATATGACTACAGGAACTTCCCCGGTGAGGAGATACAGGATGGAAGTAAGCTGGTTTCCTTCGGCTTTGACTATCTCGAAATAACCGATGGGAATGGAAATAGCGTGTTTGGCGGACAAGGTCTCACAGCTCAGCTTCTCCGGGGAGAGTATTACAGAATACTCAGGAGCATAGACTGCACCCAGCTGAATAACATAAGAAATTCCTTAGGAACACTCGACCAGGACCCTTCAAAACCCGGAATCCAGTTTACCTTCTGGGCGTTTGACACAAGTCAGGGAATATGGGTAGTTGCGGGAGAAGGTGTTTTTGTAGAAAACAACACTATAGACTTTATGAACCAGGAGTGGGACACGATTATTCAAAGCGGATGCGATACTGGGAACAGCTCTTCTAACAATAGTGACGGAATAGCTTCTTGTCAGGAATACGGCATAATTATGGACGAAAATAATATTTGTGATAACAGAGACTTTGTTGTCATAAGCGTTACAAACCCCGAGCTTGAGTGGAAAAATCTCGACTACATAGCGCCGGGTAATATGGAGCTATCCTGCACCGTGGTTGTTAAGGACAAAAACGGAAATCCTATACCCGGTGTTTTCGCGTCTACCGACGAGAATTACTGTATGTCTTACGGCAATGGAGTTACGGATGTCAACGGCAGGACGGTTATATCCACAGTGGGCTGGAGCGGTAATGATTGCACCGCAGACATAACTCTTTTCCACCCTGACCTCGGAAGTATTACCGAGTATGGAGTTACCTTCACGGCGGACGGTAGCTGTAATGTGGAGATAACATGGGATATTGATTTGGCTTGCGTTGTTGAGGGTAAAGTTGTTGACGAAAACGGACAACCTGTTCAGGGAGCTACGGTTTTGAACTTTATTGTATACCAGAATCCCGACTGGGAGATGTGGGTAACTCAAATGGTGGCTGTAGGAACTACCGATGCTAACGGTGAATACTCAATACAAACGCCTTGTTTATTTAATGCCTTCGTGCAGGTTAATGACCGTATTAAGAATTACAACATTGACGGAAGCGTGAGATTTGATGAGACTTCCGACGACGGAACTACGGCAAGGTTAGAAGACATAGTTATAACTAATGCACCGCCTATCGGAACAGTAAATGTGAGGAATTTGACGCCGGGGGCATCTACGACTATATCCGTATGTGCAACCGACCCGGAAGGAAACTATCCCATAAGCTTTGTTCTTAAGGAAAATACCACAACGGTAGCTTCGGGACAGCTGACCCCTACGCAAAACTGCACCACAGTTTCCCACCAAATACCCACCAGCGGGGGAACATACGAGTTTTCGGCGGAATTCACCGACAGCAAAGGCAAGACAGCTCCGTCTCAAGTCAAAGATGTGCTGGTCATAGATGGAGCTAACTCAAACCACTACATAAAGATGACGTTGCAGGGAACCTCTGAGCTTGAGATATACCAATTTCTATACCCTATTACTTACGCATCAAGTTTCTGGTTGAACATATCCCCCGAAGATTCTGACCAAACTCACACTCCCAGCGTAACAGCACAATACACCTGCTATGATTCAGATGGGAATGTTGCTTTTCAGAATTCAACCACCATATCCAGCACTCCCTATTCCATATTCGACTTCCAGGAAGGAGTGGAGCTATCCTACTGCGACTTTGCTCTTACCGTATCCGATAGCAATGGACTTTCCGGAAATGCGGACATAAGGGTGATATTCCCTACAAGGTATTAATAAACTCACCCGCCCCGAATGGGGCGGGTCCTTTTAAATTCCTAAAATACCTGCTATATTATCCTTGCCATGAAGCTCAGGCTTAAGGTATTCAGATACGACCCCGAAAGGGGAGAAAAGCGTTATGACACCTTTGAGGTTGACTACGAAGAGGGAATGACCTTCCTGACCGCCTTTAACAGGATAAAGGAAAACATAGACCCCTCTTTGACCTTCAGGCACTTTTGCAGGGCGGGTATATGCGGAACCTGCACGGTTTTCATAAACGGCTTTCCGAAGCTCGCCTGTAAAGAGCAGGTTTTGCCATATCTCCTGACCGGCGAGGAAGTTCTGGTGGAGCCTCTGGACAAGTTTCCCGTGATTAAGGACCTTGCGGTGGACCACGAAAGTGTTACGGACCGTATGAAGAAGTTTCACACTTGGATAAGTGAGTTTAAAGGGGAGGTGCGAATACCGCCGGATGTTAGCAAGAAGGTGGAAAAGGCAGCGGATTGTATCCTGTGTTCCGCCTGTCAGTCCTACTGTCCGCAGGTTCTCGAGGAGGAGTATGCGGGACCTCTCTTTTTTGCCAAACTTTACAGGTTTTTAGAAGACCCCAGGGACCCGAACAAGGAACTAAGATTGAAGGAGGCTGTGGAGGAGGGTCATCTTTATCACTGTCTTTCTTGCGACAAGTGCAACAATACCTGCCCCAAGGAAGTTGAACCCGCTACCCTGATAAGGGAGCTGATGACCTATATTAAAGAGCATGGCAAAGCGAACTGTTAGGTATGTCTGTCAATCCTGCGGATACCAGTCGGTTAAGTGGAAGGGGAGGTGTCCTTCCTGCGGGGAGTGGAACACCCTCGTGGAGGAGGTGGTTGAAGGAAACGGGAAACTGAGCACTAAAACCCCTTCCAAAGTTCTACCCATAGGTGAGTGGAGAGAGGAGACTTCTGGAAGAATTAGCACAGGTTTTGAGAATTTAGATACCGCCCTCGGGGGCGGTGTCGTGGAGGGGCAGGTTATTCTCATAGCGGGAGAGCCGGGCATAGGAAAGTCAACCCTGCTCCTTCAGATTTCCGAGAGGTTCGGCGGGGAGGGAAAGGTCTTATACGTTTCCGGTGAGGAGTCGGGAACTCAGGTAGCTCTCAGGGGAAAGAGGCTCGGTCTTTCGGGGGATAAGGTTCTGGTTTATCCGGAAACCCTCTTTGAGAACATAATCGAGGAAGTAAACAGGCTTGAGCCTTCCCTTGTGGTGGTGGACTCAATACAGACCGTCTATTCGGAAAAGTTGGAGTCTTCCGCAGGTTCCGTATCTCAGGTCAGGGAGGTAACCTTCAGACTGACGGAGCTGTGCAAAGAGAAAGGTATTCCCTGCTTTATAGTGGGGCAGGTAACCAAGGAAGGTTCCATAGCGGGTCCGAAGGTTCTGGAGCACATGGTAGATACGGTTCTCCAGTTCGAAGGGGAGAGGTTTAACTTCTACCGCGTGGTAAAGGTGGTCAAAAACAGGTTCGGCTCTACCGGTGAGGTTGCGGTCTTCAGGATGGGAGATGCAGGTTTGGAAGAGGTTTTGGAGCCTTCCGCCTTCTTCATAGGGGAGCGCAGAAACAGTCCGGGAAGCGTTGTCTTTCCCTACACGGAGGGGAGCAAACCTATTCTCGTAGAAATACAGGCTCTCGTCATACAGGCTCTATACACCACACCCCAGAGAAAAACCCAGGGATTTGACGTTAACAGGCTTTCCCTTATACTTGCCGTCCTCGAAAAGGAGGTAGGGCTTTTTACCAGAGACTCGGATGTCTTCGTGAACGTGGCTGGAGGTTTATCTGTCAGAGAGCCCGCTGCGGACCTTGCTGTTGCCATGGCAATAATCTCCTCCAAGAAGGACACCCCGATACCCGAGGATTTGGTTATTTTCGGAGAACTCGGACTTTCCGGAGAGGTCAGAGCTGTTCACTTCGGGGACATGAGATTAAAAGAGGCAAAGAGGTTCGGCTTCAAAAGGGCAATAATTCCTGCAAAGCTCGAAATGGAAATTGAAGGCATGGAAATTTACCCGGTCTCCACCTTGAGGGAAGCGGTGGACCTTCTCTTCTGAAGGAGAAATTCCTTTGAAAACTCGGGGGCTACTTCCTATATTATTACCAACGAACGAGCATTCACCGGGAGGCTGACATGTGCTTAGCTATACCTTCTAAGGTAGTGGAGCTTCACGAGGACGGAACCGCAACCGTTGACACCATGGGAGTTAAAAGAAAGGTCTCCCTCGAACTCATGCAGGAGGAGGTATCTCCCGGAGATTACGTTCTCATACACGTAGGGTTCGTCATACAGAAACTCGACGAAGAGGAAGCCCTCAAAAGCCTCGAACTCTTTGAAGAGCTTGTTCAGGAGATGGAGGAAGAGGAGGAGTTTTATGAAAACCTCGGGCAATTCAATAGATTTGAGGAAGGAGTTTCGGGACTCCTCGAAGATAAGGAGTCTCGTTAAAGCTATAGAGAGGGAAGCGAAGGACCTCAGCACCCCCATTCACATAATGGAGTTCTGCGGTGGACACACCCACTCCATAATGAAGTTCGGCATAGACCAACTGCTCGAAGGTATTGTCCGTTTCGTTCACGGTCCCGGCTGTCCCGTGTGCGTTATGCCCATGAGCAGGATAGACCTCGCCCTCGAGATAGCCTCCAAAGAGGATACAATTCTGTGCTCCTACGGAGACCTCCTCAGAGTCCCCGGCTCAAAGAGGAAGAGCCTTCTCAACCTCAGAGCGGACGGTGCGGACGTGAGAATGGTTTATTCCTGCCTCGACACCATCAAGATAGCTCGGGAAACCCCCGACAGGGAAGTAGTCTTCTTCGCCATAGGCTTTGAAACCACCACACCCCAGACAGCGGTTCTCATAAAGAAGGCAAAGGAGCTGGGACTTAAGAACCTGTCGGTGGTGTGCAACCACGTCATAACCCCCGCAGCGATACAGCACATACTCAACGCCCCCGAGATAAGGGAGATAGGAAAGGTCAGGATAGACGCCTTCATAGGTCCCGGGCACGTTAGCGTGATAATAGGCACCAAGCCCTACCACTACTTTGCGGAGGAGTTCCAGAAGCCGGTGGTAATCTCCGGGTTTGAACCCGTTGATGTCCTTCAGTCTGTTCTTATGATAGTCAGGCAGTTAAAGGACCGCAGAGCGGTGGTTGAAAATCAATACGGAAGGTTCGTCTCCTACGAAGGAAACCTAAAAGCCCAGAAACTCGTTGCGCAGGTGTTTGAACTCAGAAAGAGCTTTGAGTGGAGGGGACTTGGAGAAATTCCCTACAGCGCTCTGAAGATTAACTCCCGATACGAGGACTACGATGCGGAGAAGAGGTTCGAGGTCAGCCTTCCCCAGCCCAAGGAACACCCCGCCTGTATATGCGGAAAGGTGATAAGGGGAGTTGCCCTCCCTACGGACTGCAAGCTCTTCGGAACTGTATGCACACCCTCCAACCCCCTGGGTTCCTGCATGGTTTCCTCCGAAGGTGCCTGCGCCGCATACTTCAAGTATAAGAAGGACCTGGTTCACGCTTAAAAGAGTAATCCTTCCCTCCTCTCCCTCTTTATCTCTTCGAGGTCAACGTAGTCCTTTATCATCTCCAAAAACTCCTCTTCCGTTATAGTTTTCGTGCCGAGCTGTTTTGCCCGGTTTATCTTCGTCCTGCCCGGGTCTTCACCCACCACGAGGTAAGTCGTCTTTGAGGTTACGCTGTTGGCAAACACACCTCCGAGGCTCTCCACTATCTCCCCAGCTTTTTCTCTTGAACAGCATTTGAGCGTCCCCGTAAAGACGAACACCTTACCCTTGAGGGGTCCCTCCTTCTCGAGCTTGGTTCTCCTGAGCTTCACGCCCGCCCTGTCTAACTTCTCTATGACTTTAAGGTTCTCCTCCCTCGAGAAGAACTCCTTTATGCTCCTTGCCACAATTTCTCCTATACCTTCTATAGCCTCTAACTTCTCTATCGGCATGTCCTTAAGCTCCCATATGTCGTCTATGACCTGAGCGAGCTTCTTGGCAGTGGTCTGCCCTACATACCTTATTCCCAGTCCGTATATAACCCTGTCCAGACCCCTGTTTTTTGACTCCTGTATTGCGTTGTAGAGGTTCATAGCCGCCTTTTCCGCAAAACCGGGTAGCTTCACGAGGTCGGTTATCTTAAGGTAGTAGAGGTCTCCCACGTCTTTGACCAATCCTTTTTCGTATAAGGCTTTTGCGGTTGCCTCTCCCAGCCCTCTTATGTCCATCGCCTCCCGACTGCCCCAGTGCTTTAGCCTAAGAACCACCTGAGCGGGACAGGATATATTTATGCACCTCCAAGCCACCTCTCCGGGAAGTTTTACGAGCTTTGAACCGCAGGAGGGGCACTCTTTGGGGAAAACTATAGGCTTTTCGTCCCCGTCCCTCGCCTCCTTTATAACCTCAACTATGTAAGGTATTACGTCTCCCGCCCTCTCAACTAAAACCAGGTCCCCTATCCTTATGTCCTTTTCCCTTATAAAGTCCTCGTTGAAGAGGGAAACAGATGATACCGTAACCCCGCCTATCTCCACAGGTTCCAGCTTTCCCACGGGGGTTATGGTTCCAACCCTTCCCACCTGAAAGACCACATCTATGAGCTTGGTGGTAGCCTGCTTGGGTTTGAACTTAAAGGCTATCGCCCACCTGGGGTGGTGAGAGGTAAATCCGAGAACTTCGTAGAACTCCTTGTTGTTGACCTTTATGACCATACCGTCAATCTCGTAGGGGTAGTCCTCCCTCTTTGCCTCCCACTCCCGACAGTAAACTATCACCTCCTCTATCCCTTTGCACACCTTCATGTCGGGGAAGGGGGTCTTAAAGCCCAAGAGGTGGAGCATCTTCACCGCCTCGTAGTGGGTGGGTGGGTGCTTCGACTCGGGTTCTACGTAGGAGACCTGATACACCACCGCTTCCAACTTCCTCTTTGCCACCTCCGCAGGGTTCTGAAGTCTTATAGAGCCTGCCGCTGCGTTTCGGGGATTTGCGAAGGGTGGAAGCCCCTCTTCGAGTCTCTCCTCGTTCATTTTCCTGAACTCTCTCTTGTTTATGAGCACCTCTCCCCTTATCTCTATGAGCCTTATCCCGAACCTCGAAAACTCCGCCCTCAGAGGTATCGTCCTTATAGTTTTGAGGTTGTTGGTTATGTCCTCTCCCGTCTCTCCGTCCCCTCTGGTCGCTCCCCTCACGAAGAGGTCGTCCCTATAGACGAGCGCTATGCCCGCACCGTCGTATTTGGGTTCAACGCTATACTCCATTACCTCAACGCCTGTCAGCTCCCTGACCCTCCTGTCAAAGTCTCTCAGCTCCTCCTCCGTGTAAGCGTTGTCCAAAGAGAGCATGGGTGTGTAGTGCCTAACTGTTGGGAATGCACCCGTTATCTCGCTGGCTACCCGCTGGGTGGGGGAGTCTGGTGTTACGATCTGAGGATACTTCTTCTCCAAGTCCCTGAGCGTCCTGAAGAGCTGGTCGTATTCGTAGTCGGAAATGACCGGAGAAGCCTGAACGTAGTATTTGTAGTCGTGGTAGTTTATAACCTCCCTCAGCTTTTTTGCGTATTCCTTAGCCTCTTCAAGGCTCGCCTTCTTTATCTTCGGAAGGTCCTTCAGGAGTTTTCTCGTGAGTTCTATAAGCTCCCTTTCCCTCTCTTGGTCATACATACTTAAATTTTAATTCCCGAGATGTTGCGAGGTTTGATAACCCTTCTCCTGCTTGCGGGTGTTCTCATCTCCGCCCAGAGACTCTTTTACCTTATGGGAACTTACGCCTACATAGAGCTTCCCACCCAGGAAGAAGTTTACAGAGCCTACAGGATACTCAAAAGCTTGGAAGACAAGCTTTCGGATTACAAGGAAGACTCGGAGATTTCCCTCGTAAACTCCTTCGCAGGTGTAAAACCCGTCAGGGTCTCTCCGGAAACCTTTGAGGTAATAAAAATAGCCTTGGAAGTTTCCCGAAAAACCTACGGATACTTTGACATAACCTACGGTGCGGTAAGCATAAACCACAAGCGCCTCGGAAAGCTCTCCTACGAAGAGGCAAAAGCCCTCGTCAACTACAGAAATGTGAAGCTCGGAGAGGGAACCGTATTCCTTCCCGAAAAGGGTATGGCAATAGACCTGGGTGGCATAGGCAAAGGTTATGCGGTTGAGGTGGCATACAGAAAGCTCCGCTCCCCTTACGGTTTTATAGGTATAGCGGGGGATATGAAGGTCTGGGGAGAAGAAAAGGTTATAGCTGTTAAGGACCCCTTGCGGGGTGGTTCTTTGCTACAGGGAGTAACGAAAGGGGAGGTATGTCTATCCACCTCGGGAAACTACCACAAAGAGCACATAGAGCAAAGGGACGGAAAACTGGTTCAGATTACGGTAGCCCACAAAAACTGCACCTACGCGGACGCCTTCGCCACAGCTCTCTTTGCCATGCCCTTGGAACTTCGCAGGAAGTTTGAGAGGGAAAACCCGGATGTGGGTATCGTGGAGCTTTACGGAGACGGAAGCATCTACATAAACAGCGGATTTAGAAACTTCTTCTCGGCTCTGCTCCTAAAAGATGAGATAAAGTCTCAATAATACATGCTCACCTGTGGAGAAGTTCCGTAAACATGATTTTCCTCATAGAAATAGATATTGAGATTTGATTTCATTATCTAAAACTTCCGGAGGTCAAGGAAATGCTAAAGAAGATAGCGGTGGCAACGGCTCTCTTCTCCTCTTCTCTCTTTGCCCAGCAGGGGGACGAGCTTAAACAGCTCAGGGAAGAGATAGAAGTTCTCAAGGAGGAACTCAGAAAACTCAAGCTCGAAATTTCCATGCCTCAAATTACTACCTATCAGAGCTATACAGGTTTAGGTCCCGCAGCCTCTAAGGCTCTGATAAATCCGAAGGGTGTGTCCATAGGTGGCTATGGAGAGATATGGTTTACCCACAAACCCAACTTAAGCCCTAAAACTACCTTTGACGCATACAGGTTCATACTCTATCTCGGATACGCCTTTACGGAGAAACTCAAGTTCAACTCGGAGATAGAGGTAGAGCACGCCTTGGCTGGGGAAGGTGAAGACGGAGAGGTAGCCTTGGAGTTTGCCTTTTTGGATTACAGGTTTAACAAGAATTTCGGTCTCAGAGGTGGTCTGGTTCTAATCCCCCTCGGCATAACCAACGAATACCACGAACCGCCCACATACTTCAGCGTTAGACAGCCATACCTTGAGAAAACTCTCTTTCCCTTCACCTGGAGGGAAAACGGAGTAGGCTTTTACGGAGAAACGAGCTTTGCGGAATACAGGGCTTACATAATAAACGGTCTTAAGGCAGAGAGCGGAGATTACAAGAGCTACAATCCCCTGAAGGAGCTACATCAAAAGGGTTCCGTTGCGGTAGCGGACGAGCTTGGCTTTACGGGCAGGATAGACTTCAAACTCCCCCTAAATGCTAAGTTGGGAGTGGCAACCTTTATAGCGGGTGTTCAAAACCCACAGGGTAGTAAACTCGGAACCGTCTCCATAATTTCTCCCCACCTGTGGTGGCAGTATGCCGGCTTCGACGTCAGGTTCGTGGGTGCATACGCAACGGTGAGCGGTGCGAACAAAATAACAGCCGAGTTAAATTCCGGTGGAGGTTCTTTCGTCTTCCCCAAGAGGATGGAAGGCTTTTACCTTCAGGTAGCTTACAACGTTTTCAGGTTCTTGGACACCGAACAGGAACTTTACCTTTTTGCTAAGTATGAAGACCTCGACCCCTACGCTGATGTCCCTTCGGGATATACAAAACCCGCAGGTTATACCTTCAAAGTCTATAACGTAGGAATTTCCTACAAACCCCACCCCCTCGTTGCCCTCAAAGCGGATTACGCAAGGCTTGACAAAGAAAACTCCAGCAACGAGGACATATACAGCGCAGCCTTTACGTGGATGTTCTAAGCGCTCTTCTTCATGCCATACAGACCCCGACTTCGTCGGGGTGCGCCTCCTCCTTTTTAAGTTCCAAATTCCCAAGAGGACAGGTATTTAACCTGCTCGGGTGTAAGCTCGTCTATCTCTATACCGAAGGCTTTTAGCTTGAGCCTTGCCACTTCCCTGTCTATCTCGTCGGGAACCTTATAAACGTCTTTCTTCAATTCCGAATGCTTCTGAACTATATACTCAGCAGATAGAGCTTGGTTTGCAAAGGACATGTCCATAACGGAAGCGGGGTGCCCTTCTGCAGAAGCGAGGTTCACGAGCCTTCCCTGAGCCAAGACGAATATCCTCCTACTGTCAGGTAACTTATACTCCTCAACCTCCTTCCTTATCTCCCTCTTGGACACCGCCATCTTTTCCAGAGCTTCTAAATCTATCTCAACGTTAAAGTGTCCGGAGTTGGCAACTATCGCTCCGTCCTTCATGACCTCGAAGTGTTCCTTTCTTATTACGGAAGTGTTGCCCGTTACCGTTACGAAAAAGTCTCCGAGCTTTGCCGCCTCTATCATGGGCATAACGAGAAAGCCGTCCATCCGCGCTTCTAAAGCCTTTATGGGGTCAACCTCGGTAACTATAACCGTCGCTCCCATTCCTCTTGCCCTCTGAGCAACTCCCTTACCGCACCATCCGTATCCCGCAACCACGAAGTAAGAACCAGCTATGAGCCTGTTGGTAGCCCTCAATATCCCATCTATGGTGGACTGACCCGTTCCGTATCTGTTGTCGAACATGTGCTTTGTGTAAGCGTCGTTTACCGCTATTATGGGGAACTTTAAAACTCCGTCCTTAGCCATAGCTTTTAGCCTTATAACGCCCGTGGTCGTTTCCTCCATTCCACCCATAACCTTTTCCGCCAGCTGGGGATACTCTTTATGGAGCGTGGATATTAAATCCGCACCGTCGTCTATTACTATGTGAGGCTCCTTTTCTATGACAGCTTTCAGGTGAGAGTAGTATGTATCCCTGTCCTCTCCCCTTATTGCAAAGACGGGAATGTTGTAATGTTTGACCAGCGCGGAAGCTACATCGTCCTGAGTGGATAGTGGATTTGAAGCGGTCAGATATACCTCTGCGCCTCCCTCTTTTAGGGTAAGCACGAGGTTTGCGGTCTCGGTGGTAACGTGCAAGCAGGCTGATATTCTAATACCGCGAAGCGGTTTCTCTTTAGAAAATCTCTCCTTTATACTTCCCAAAACGGGCATGTCCATCTGTGCCCACTCAATCCTATTCTTACCCTGGTCTGCGAGGAATAGGTCTTTAACGTGGTAGTCCATAGAAGCCTCCCGGGGGTTATTCTTTGAATGGCGGAGCCGACGGGATTTGAACCCGCGCCCTCCGGCTTGACAGGCCGGCGTTCTGACCGGGCTGAACTACGGCTCCAGCCAGACTATTATTATATTCCCTAATTCGGCATTTTCACAAGTCTTTACTTGAGCACCCTGCCAGAAAGTATAATCTTCCTACATGAGCAAATTTATCTTCGTTACCGGGGGGGTTCTCTCCTCCCTCGGCAAGGGAGTAACCTCAGCTTCCATAGGCGCAATCCTCGAAGGGATGGGATACAAGATAACCCTTCAGAAACTCGACCCCTACTTGAATGTTGACCCGGGGACTATGAGTCCCTACCAGCACGGTGAGGTGTATGTAACGGAAGACGGAGCTGAGACGGACCTCGACCTCGGACATTACGAGAGGTTCACCAATGCGGTTATGACCAAGGATAACAACGTAACTGCGGGTAAGGTTTACTTTAACGTCATCACCCGTGAGCGTAAGGGTGATTATCTGGGCGCAACGGTTCAGGTTATTCCTCACATAACGGAGGAGATAAAAGCTCTAATAAAGAAGGTAGCAGGTGAAAGTGATGTGGTTATAGTTGAGGTGGGCGGGACGGTCGGAGACATAGAGGGGCTTCCCTTTTTGGAGGCGGTGAGACAGCTTTCCCTCGAGCTGGGAAGGGAAAACTCTATGTTCATCCATGTAACCTTTGTCCCCTACATAAAAACCGCAGGGGAGCTTAAAACTAAACCTACTCAACACTCCGTTAAAGAACTCAGGGCTATAGGTATCCAGCCCGACGCTTTGATATGCAGGGCGGACAGGGATTTACCGAAGGGGATTAAGGGCAAAATAGCGCTCTTTTCTAATGTTGAGGAGTCGGCGGTAATATCCGCTCCAGATTTGGATTACATCTACGAGCTTCCCAACAAGTTCAAAGAGGAGGGTCTCGACAGGCTGGTGGCGAAGAGGCTCGGTCTGGAATACAGGGACTCGAACCTATCCAAGTGGAAGAAGATAGTTAACGTTTTGAGAACAGCTAACAGAGAAGTCAATATAGCGGTCATAGGCAAGTATGTGGAACTGAAGGACGCATACAAGAGCATAATAGAGGCTCTCACCCACGGCGGTATAGCTAACTCCTGCAAGGTCAACATAGTTTGGAAAAGTTCCGAAAGTTTTGACCCGAAGGAACTTCTTGATGCTGACGGACTGCTCATACCCGGTGGTTTTGGAGAGAGGGGGACGAAAGGCAAAATAGAGGCTCTGCGCGTAGGAAGAGAAGAGGGGATACCTACCTTCGGTATATGTCTCGGTATGCAGATGATGGCTGTCGAGTTCGCAAGGAACATTCTCGGTCTGAAAGAAGCTAATTCTACCGAATTTGACCCGAACACCCCCTACCCTGTTATAGACCTGATGGAAGACCAAAAGAGGATAGATAAACTCGGGGGAACTATGAGGCTCGGCGCTTATCCGTGCGTTCTTCAGGAAGGAACGAAGGCTAAAGCCATATACGGTAAGGATATAGTTTACGAGAGGCACAGGCACAGGTATGAGTTTAACAACCGCTTCAGGAGTTTGTTCGAAGAGAAAGGCGTAAAGTTCTCAGGGCTTTCCCCTGATGGGAAGCTGGTGGAGATAATGGAGCTTGAAGACCACCCTTGGTATATAGGGTGTCAGTTCCACCCTGAGTTCAAGAGCAAACCCTTTGACCCTCATCCTCTTTTCGTATCCTTTATAAAGGCATCCCTTGAGCGGAAAAGTCGTAAGGATTAAAATTAAGACTCAGCCGGCGTAGCTCAGTCGGCAGAGCGAGGCACTCGTAATGCCTAGGTCGCGGGTTCAAGTCCCGCCGCCGGCTTATAAGCTGACATGACTAAGGGAAAGAAGATAGCGGTAGGTATCGCCACCGTTCCCCCGGTAATTTACTTTTCTCTATTTATACTTACACCTCTGAAAGAGGTCTTTTCAATAAACCTGACTTCGCCTGAAGTTCCCGATTGGGTATTTATCTTCGCTGCATTCCACTTTTTAATGTTCCTTTATGCGGGTCTCCTGTGGGCTTTTTACATGATACATCTTTTTGGAGATAAGAGCCTCAGCAGGGAGAAAAAGGCTCTGTGGGCGCTTGCTCTGGTGATAGGTATTGTGTTTACCATGCCTTTCTACTGGTTTTTCAGAATATGGAAAGCAAACGACTGAAAGTCGTCTTTACGAGTTTAGAGAGAGGAGACAGAAGTTTTTTCAGCAAAGCCCTACGGGATTTCAATTTAGCTTTGTTTGAAGAAGGGTTGTCGGATATTGATATTAGCAGGATTGCTGATGCGGACATCTTAAGTGTTTTCGTTTTTGATAAGGTGGACAGGAAAACTTTAGAGAAATTTAAAAATCTTCGGTTAATTCATACCCGTTCGGTGGGATATGACCACATAGACCTTGATTACTGTAAAGAAAAGGGGATAAAAGTTACTCATGTGCCTGCGTATTCACCATATGCGGTGGCTCAACACGCACTTGCTTTGATACTTGCTCTCCTCCGCCATGTGGAAAGGTTTAAAGCGAGAACAAGAAACTTTGAATTTAGTAGAGACGAAACTCTTTTAGCGAATAATTTGGAAGACATTACGGTAGGTGTTGTAGGAACGGGTAGGATAGGAGGTTCAGTAGCAAAATATCTTAAAGTTCTCGGAGCAAATGTATTAGCTTACGACCTTTATCCTAAGAAGGAACTTGCTGACCTTGGAGTAGAGTATGTATCTTTAGAGGACATTCTTAGAAAGTCTGATGTAATAACGCTTCATGTTCCATACACTCCCCAGACCCACCATTTGATAAGTGAGGAAACCATATCTTTAATGAAAAAAGGGGTAATTCTGGTTAACACGTCGAGGGGAGGGGTAATAGACACAAAAGCGGTTTACGAAGCTTTTTTAAAAGGAAAAATTTCAGGTTTGGGTTTAGATGTTTTTGAAGAAGAAGAAGTTTTGATAAGGAAAGAATATGGTAAAGCAAGCTCTATCTCTTTGATGCTTCTTGAATTGAATACAAAAGATAATGTGATAATTACACCCCACGTAGCCTTTTACACGAGGCGTGCTGTTGAGAATATACGAAGGGATACCCTCAAGGTTATAAAGGCTTTTGTAGAAGGAGATGAAGATGTATTGAAAGCTTTCAGTGTCAAGCACACGACTTGACAGCAATTTCTGTAGCTCTAATATGTAGCCTTAGAGATGAGACTTATAGTTGTTTCAAACAGAGAGCCTTATAGGCTCGAATCCATGCGGGGAAGGGGTGGACTCGAAAAAACGGTGGGTGGTCTTGTATCAGCCTTGGAGCCTATTTTGAGAAAAAATGGTGGGGTCTGGGTATGCTGGGGCAGGCAGAGCCAAAGGACTCCCTTGGAGACGAAGATAACTGATGACTTTATCATAAGGCAGGTTCCGCTCACGAGCAGAGATGTTTCCGAATACTATTATGGATTTTCTAACGAAACGCTGTGGCCTCTGTGCCACATGTTTCTGAACAGAACCCACTTTAACAACAAATACTGGCTCGGATACAGAAGGGTGAATAGAAAGTTTGCAAGAGCTGTTGTGCAAACCTACTCGGAGGGTTCAAAGGTCCTTATAAACGATTACCACCTTGCTTTAGTTCCCAATATGCTGAGGGAATTGGGTATTAAGGACAAGATATTTTTCTTCTGGCATATTCCATTTCCACCCTACTTTATGCTCAGATTTCTCCCCCAGAAAAGGGAGTTGCTTGAAGGCATGCTTGGAGCGGATGTTATAGGGTTCCACACACTCCACTACATTCAAAACTTCAGGGAATGCGTAAGGGAAATCTTAGGTGCGGTTTACGACGAAGAAGCAATATACTGGAAAGGAAGGAAAATAAAGCTAAAAGCGGTTCCCCTTGGAATAGATGTATCCCGCTGGGAAAGTCTTACATCGCAACCAAAAACCGTCCGATATGCAACAAACTTGAGGAGAAAACTCGGAGTTGAGTTCGTAGGCATAGGTGTGGACAGGCTCGATTACACCAAGGGTCTTGAGGAGAAGTTCCTTGGGCTTGATAGGTTTTTTGAGAAGTATCCATCCTTTAGGGGGAAGGTATCCTTTATTCAGATAGCAGCCCCCACCAGAACAAAACTTGAAGATTACATGGACATAAAGAGAAGGACAGACGAGATTGTTGGTATGGTTGAGGGAAAGTTCGGTGAGCCGGGATGGGTGCCTATATATTACTACTATAAAAATTATCCTGATGAACGGCTCGCATCTTTATACCTTATGGCTGACTTTGCTCTTATAACACCTATCATAGATGGTCTTAATCTCGTATCTAAGGAGTATATAGTTTCCAAAAGAGACTTGAACGGTGCCCTCATACTGAGTGAGTTTGCAGGGGTGAGTGTTCAACTCAGGGAAGGTTCTATTATAGTAAACCCCTTCGACCCCGATGAGATAGCGGAAGCGATATATCAGGCTTTGCGCATGTCCAGGAGGGAAAAGAGGGAAAGGATGGAAGCCTTAAGGGAGAAAGTTATAAGGGAAGATATACACTGGTGGCTTAGAAATTTCTTAGAGGATATACCTGCTTAGTTCTTCGTCCTTTATTATTCCTTCAAGCTTTGCCTTTACGAACTTGCCGTCTATTATTATGTGCTGTCCTTCCATTTCGGGAGCGTTGAAGGATATGTCTTCCAAGAGTCTTTCCATAACGGTGTGTAGCCTTCTGGCTCCTATGTTTTCTGTTCTGTTGTTTATCTCCTCGGATATTCTCGCTATCTCCTCTATTGCATCTTCGGTGAACTCTATTTCCACCCCTTCGGTTTTGAGGAGTTCAATATACTGTTTGGTAAGTGCGTTCTCCGGTTCCGTTAGTATTCTCACGAAATCCTCTTTGGTAAGGGATTTAAGTTCAACCCTTATGGGAAACCTTCCCTGAAGCTCGGGTATCAGGTCCGAGGGCTTTGCCATGTGAAAGGCTCCCGCACCTATGAAGAGTATGTGGTCCGTCTTTACGGGTCCATACTTGGTGTTTACGGTCGTTCCCTCAAGTATCGGAAGGAGGTCCCTTTGAACACCTTCTCTCGACACACCCGGTCCACCTGCGGGTGTCTTTACTGCTATCTTGTCTATTTCGTCTATGAAGATTATTCCGAAGTTTTCCGCTCTGAATATGGCTTCCCGAGCCACTTCCTCCATATCTATCAGCTTTTCCGCTTCTTCCTGCTCGAGTATGTGCAAAGCTTCCTTTACCCTCAGCTTCCTGCGTTTCTTTGAGGGCATGAGGTTGGAGAACATCTCCCTCAGCTGGTTTTCAAGCTCCTCAAGTCCTGGGGGTCCGGCTATGCCTATCATGGGAACTACCTTTTCCTGAACATCTATCTCTATTACCTTGTCATCAAGCTCACCCTTGCGCAGTCTTTCCCTGAGTTCTTCTCTCTTTCCCGCATCTTGGGGTTCCCTTATGCCGAAGCTGGTAAATTGATGGGGAACGAGGTAATCGAGTATCCTCTCCTGGGCAAGCTTCCTTGCTCTCTCCCTGACCCTCTCCAACTTTTCCCTCTTTACCATCTGGTAGGAGACTTCCACAAGCTCCCTGACCATAGATTCCACATCCCTGCCTACATAACCGACTTCGGTGTATTTGGTAGCTTCTACCTTTACGAAGGGAGCTTTTATGAGTCCTGCAAGCCTCCTCGCTATCTCCGTTTTACCCACACCCGTGGGTCCTATCATGAGAATGTTTTTCGGAGATACTTCGTCCCTTATGTATTCGGGAAGCTTCTGCCTCCTCCACCTGTTCCTGAGCGCTATGGCTACCGCTTTTTTAGCTTCCTCCTGACCGACGACGAACTTGTTAAGCTCCTCAACTATCTTTTTTGGAGTTAGGGACTCTAAGACCTCAGAAGGAGTTTTTGTCATCTTCAAATCCTCTCCTGCTTAGTTCTTTGGGAGTGTTCTTTACAACCTCCTCCAGAAAACTGTCTATGTCGCTGGGGAACTCTTCAAACTCGGGTTTAACGGGAAAGAACCTCTCCACTATCTCCACGGGAGGATTGCCGTATCCTATCGCAGGGAGAATTTTCTTTGCACCCCTGCGAGATGCCTCCTTGTATGCTATCTTGTAGCCTTCTCTGAAGGCTGTTTCTATGTCCTTAAAGCGCTCTATTTCATCTCCCAGTTCATACAGGATTATGTCATACGTAGTTTTCTTGAATTTATCCCAATCCTTTATCCCGACTATGTAGCTCTTGCCGGACCACTCCTTAAGCTCTACGGATTTGAGGTTGCCAAGCTTGAAGGACAGTATGTAGTAGTCTATGAGCTGTCTGTCCGCATATACGTCTAAGAAGAAGAAGAACTCCATCTTGCCTCCTGTTGGATAAATAATATAATCCAGAAAATTGGCACCCGTGAATTTTTGCTATAATGTATTTTCCCGTGGAGGACCTAATGAACGAATTTGAGAAACTCCTGAGCCAAGCCCTCCCGCAAGAAGAGAACTTCCGCAAGGGAAAGATAGTAAGCGGGAAGGTAGTAAAAATAGATGACAGATACATTTATGTGGACATAGGTTACAAGGTGGAAGGGGTAATCCCCAAAGAAGAAGTCCAGGAGGACATAAAGGAAGGGGACGATATACAGGCTGTAATAGTCCGTATATCTCCCAGATTGGACCATCCCAGACTCTCCTACAGGATAATAGCTCAGCAGAAGGGTATCGAAGAACTTCAGAAGGCTCAAGCGGAAGGCAGAGATGTGGTGGGCAACGTCGAGAAGAAGACGAGGGGTGGCTTTATAGTCGATATAGAAGGGGTAAAGGCTTTCCTGCCTGCCAGCGAAACGGGAAAGAAGATAAGCGTAGGTAAACCCGTAAGGGTTAAGGTTTTGGAAGTTTCCATGCAGAAGGACAAGCCCAAAGTCATAGTCTCCCACAAAGCCTACCTGGAAGAGGAAAGGGAAAAGAGAAAACAGGAACTCCTTAAAGAGCTGAAAAAGGGAGACATAGTTGAGGGAAGGGTTATAAAGATAGACCCCAATAAGGGAATAACCCTGCTAATAGACGGTGTCCTCAGAGCTTTCCTTCCCAAGGAGGAGCTGTCCTGGGGTAGGGACAGAAACCCCTACAACTACGCTGAAGTTGACGAAATTATTAAAGTTAAAGTTAAAAAGAAGAGTAAAGATAAGGACTTTCTTATAGTCTCCCTGCGGGAGATGAAGGAAAACCCCTGGGACAAGTTCCTCAAAGAGCACAAGGTAGGGGATATAATCGAAGGCAAAGTTTCTCAGGTGGTTTCCAAAGGTGTGGTAATTGACATAGACGACGGTCTCGAAGGTTTCGTTCCCTCGGAAGAGGTGAGCTGGAACGGTGAAGTTCCCGCAAAGGGAGATGTGGTAAAAGCTAAGGTTCTCAGGATAGAACCCAAGAGGAGAAGAATTATACTCAGCATAAGGCAGGCTCAGCCCAAACCCTGGGAGGAGTTCCTAAAAGAAAACCCTGCGGGAACCAAGATAAAGGGTAAGGTGGAGAAGATAGAGGGTAGCAAAGCCATAATAGACCTCGGAAGCGATAAGGTTAAGGGAATAATCCACAGGAGCGACCTGTCTTGGACCAAGCCCAAGAGGGTAGAAGAAGTTCTCACGGAAGGTGAAGAGAGAGAGTTTGTAGTGCTCGGAAACGAAGGCAGGTATGTGAAGCTCGGCATAAAACAGCTTACTCCCAATCCCTGGGAGGAGGTGCAGAAGAAGTATAAGGTGGGTGATGTTCTCACCTTAAAAGCTAAAGAGGTGATGCCTTTCGGAGCTTTCTTAGAACTCCCCGAGGGTGTGGAAGGTCTATTGCCTTTCTCGGAGGTTCCCAAGGACGTTAAGGTGGAAGCGGGTCAGGAATACGAGGTCAAGATAATCGACCTCAACCCCCAGGAGAACAAGATAACCTTCTCCATCAAGGCTCTCCGCGGAGAGGAAGAGACAACTCCCGAAACCCAGGAACAGGAAGTCTCCGCTGCAGGCTTTAAGCTCGGTGAAATTTTAAAGAAAAAATGGAAAATGTGATTGCCGGAGCTTTGTAATGACCAAGAAGGACATTGCTAACCTAATTCACGAGAGGTGTGAAGGCGAGTTCGAGATGACCAAGAAGGAGATATACGAGATTGTCTCCGAAGTGTTCGAGATAATAGAAGAAACCCTGAGAAGAGGGGAGAAGGTTCAAATATCGGGTTTCGGCACCTTTATAGTTAAAATGAGGAAGGGCAAAGTGGGAAGAAATCCCCGCACCGGTGAGGAGGTTCCCGTCCCGGACCGTAAGGTCATCGTCTTTAAACCCAGCAAAAAACTCCTCGAACTTGTTGAGCTAAAGCTCAAGAAAGTATAATTAAAGTTAGAACGGGGTGTAGCGCAGGTGGCAGCGCGCTGGCATGGGGGGCCAGAGGTCCCGGGTTCAAGTCCCGGCACCCCGATTTAACACACAGAAGGAGGTAGAAAGATGGTTATCCAACTCCAACCCGTGGAAGTGGACGTGGAACCTCTCGTAACTAGAGTTTTCCTCAAAGCCATAGACCTGCTCGGCGGTCTCCAGAAGCTTGCGGAATACAGAACTCTAACTTGGCTCCCCTCACTCGCAAGGGCTTCCTTTGCGATAGTTTTGAGGGAAGAGTATCTGAAAACTGAAGAGGAGATAGCTGAGCTGGTGGGACTTACCAAGCAAACCGTCAGAAACATTCTGAGGGCGGACCCTGAGCTTGCCATGTATAAGATACAGCACATAGATGAACTAACTCAGGAGGAGAAAAAGGAACTCAGGGTCCACACGGCGGGAGGGATAGCGAAGCTCGCTTACAAGCTGGTCAAGGAGGGACACGAAGAGCCTAAGATATTCCTCGAATACTGCACCCAGACCGCAGAAGCCCTCGACATACCGTGGGCTTACATGGTTCTAAAGAGGATAAAGGGCACGGACTTTCCCATACACTCTCCCGAAGACATTAAGGAAAAGCTCGTGGGAGTGATGATAAAGGGTAGGAAGGCGGAGGAGGTTGTTGAGGAGATAGAGTATCCTATAAAGAACCCTGCGGAGCTTCTTCACAGGATAAAGGAGAACCTAAAGATGCACGGAATAGAATGAGTTTATGCGCTATGTCGCTTTCGTAATACTCGTTCTCATCTCCGCATACTTCCTGTTCGTAAAACCCCTATTAGCCACCCGGGGAATAGAGTATGAAATAAAGCTCAGGGACATATCCTTCTCTCCCTTAGGTCTGGATTTGGAATTGCTATACATCTACTTACCCACGGAGGGAGCTAAGGTATTTCTTAACCTTCAGGACCTCAAGCTTACCGCAGATGGGAACTTAAAAGTATTTCTCAAAGAAGGCAGTTTAAACCTCATACCCCGAAAGCGTTCCGCAGGTGAGGGGAGGACTTTTGAGGGAGTTCCCCTATACATACCTGAGTTCTTGAGAAAGATAACCCTTCGGGTGGATAGGTTTTTGGTCAACTACGGAGGGAGAAGGGAAACCTCTGTTTTGGTGGAAAGGCTCAAACTGCACGGGGGCAAACTCACCGGAGAGGTTAAGGTAATCACACCCACCTTGACCACCCTTATCAGATTGAGAGAAGTTCTCCTAAGAGAAGGCTTTGTGGAGGTCAGGGACGTCAGGGTAAGCTCGGAGTTGTTCGATTTTTCCCTCAAGGCGTCTTTAGAGGAAGGAAGCACCGAGGCAGATTTTGAAATTGATGGAAAGGTCAAGAGAATTTCCACACCGCAGGTCGTGGTCGAACCTATAAGCGTTTCGGGAAGGGGGAAGATAGATTACGAAGGCATAGAGGCTGACCTGGAGGGTCGGACATCGAAGGTTCAGTTGGTGGGAAGAGGGTCTTTCGATGATGTCAGGGCTGACGGAAAGCTGAACCTGATTTTTCGAAAAAGCCTTAAGCTTGAGGGAACCCTCGTGGGGGAGAATGTGGAGGCGGATTATAAAGTCAAACTCTTTCCCAAGAAGGAGGTAAGTTTAAAGGTTCACCAGCTTTACGTGAATTCAGACTTGCTGGGGGTCAAGACTTTCGTTGACCTGCGGGCGGAGGGGGAGGTGTTGGTTGACCTGGAGAATAAGCGCTTGGAGCTTAGGGCAAGCTCGGAGGACGTAAGGGTTGAAGACTACACCTTTTTAACAGCGGAGCTGTTTCTCGATTACAACTACTACAAAAGGGAGGGAGTAGTAGAACTGAGCGTTTTTGAACCGGGGGAAATAAGACTTTCTGGACGCATAGAGGGCAAAAAGTTTTTAGGCAAACTTACCCTTTCCGAGTTTCCCTTTTCCGAAAGGGAGGTTTCCACCCTGGTCCATTACGATGGAGAGCTGAACTTTGACGGTGTGCTTAAGCTGAAGGGAGGAGGCACCCTTAAGGAGCTTAGCTATAGGGACATAAATCTCGGTGATGTGTCCTACGAGCTTCGGCTTTCGGGAACTTACATAGATGCGGATTTCAGGGGAAAAGGTTTTGAGGGTCGTGCGCTCGGAGACCCGAACAGTATCTCGGCGCATGTCAGTTTAAGGGGCTTTTCACTTCAGCGGGAAGGCTTAAGGCTGACCGTCAACAGGGGTCGTTTGGAACTTTCTAAGGAAGGGGAAAGAATAGAAAGCTCTTTCTCCGTGGGAGACGGTCTTTTGGAGGGAAAGAGCGTAAGGGCTTCTCTGAAGGGAAGGGGCTGGTTGGAGATGGGTCGTGAGCGCAGGGGAGAGTTCGAACTGTTAGCTCCGGAAGTTCTGCTGGGGGAAGGATTTAAGGTAAGGAGCCTCAAGATAGAGGGCAGGCTCAGGAACGGTGAGGTGGTAGGCACATACACTTCCGAGAAGGTTCTGAGGGGTTCCTTTTTCCTTAACACGGAGACCATGAAGCTAAAGAGCGAAGGGAGGGCGCTTGTAAAGAGCTTTCACTTTTCATACAAGTTTGCGGGGGACACTTCTGAGGGACTGCTCGGCGCTCAGCTGAGGATAAAGGACGTTTCCCAGAACAAGCCTCTGCGTTTGCAGGCAAAGTATAGAAATGGGGAGCTTGAGATAAAGCTCTTGCCGGAAACCTACGAATACAGAGCGCTCAAACTCACGCTCGGTGGTGCGGTTTACAGGGGAAGTTTTAAGGAGGGAATTGTCGAGTTCGGGAACACTTCCCTGACCGTCTTAGGGGAGCCTGTGGTGGAGCTGATTCAAAGGGAGGGGGTTTACTCGGAGGGCAGGCTCGACCTGGGTTTTTCCCTGAAAGGTTCCGTCGAGGGGGGGCTTTACTTTCTGCTCGACAAGGGGGACTACTTGCTGAGTTCTTCGGGGATTTTAGACCTCGATAAGTTATCTTTCTTTATATCCACCCCCGCAGGAGGTCCTTTAAAAGGGACTTTAGAATACAGCTTTAAACTTGACGAGGAAGGGCTGAACCTGAGCCTGAAGAACCGGGGGAGTGTGGTCTCCTACTCGAGGTATTTCACCTATCCTATGAACCTGTGGGTTGAACTCAGAGCTTTGGGTAAGAACCTCGCTTCCTACCTCACCGCTTGGAGGGGTGAGCAGGGCGTTTCTCTGAACGTGGGTTCTATAAATCTGAAGGATTACTACATATACATAACTTCTAAGGACCTGCCGGTGAGCTACAGGAGTGAGAACTTCCACGCTAACCTGAAGGTCTCTTCCGAGGGCTGGGTTGACGTAAGGGACTTAAAGAGCGTGAAGCTACGCTTAGATGCTCTCTTGAGCGGAGAAGTGGAGGTGCTGACCTTAGAGAGAAAGAGGGACAAGAAGGGCAAGCCACCCGCACAGGTTGAGCTTGACGTGAGGTTCGAGTCTTCGGAGCCTATAAGGGTTTCCCTTCCGGAGGGTTACGTGTATGCGAAGGTGAAGGGTTGGGTCGGGGGAAAGGCTGTTGACCCCGATTACGCTTTGGAGGTGGACCTTCTCTCGGGGGAGCTGAGTTATTTCGGGAGGAAGTTCTTCGTCCGGGAAGGGGAAATAGTTCTCCTGAAGGAGAAGGAGACGGTAAGCAGGAAGATAGACATATCCATAGTGAACCCATCACCGGAGGTCAGCATATTTATAAATCTGAGGGGAGACCTCGAGGACCCCGATGTGGTAGTTTGGTCCGAGCCACCCAGAAGCACCCAGGAGATACTTACCAAGCTCATCGTGGGTAGCACTGCGGAGAGCATAATACCCGTTGCCAACGCTCTGTTCAGGGAGCTGGGGTATGTGGGGGACCTCAGAAGGGGTATAGCTAACCTGCTCGGCATAGAGATAACCTTCTCCACCAAAACGGGAAGTCAGGGTGAGCTGGGCGTGAACATCAACGTTAGGAGAAAGATAGCGAGAGCCTTCGCAATAGAGTATCAGCAGAGCACCCTAAAAGACCCGAGAGAGACATACTACGGCGGAAGCATTACCCTGCCTGCGAACACCTTTTTATACGGTAGGGTCTTTTCGGACAAAAGCTCGGAGATAAAATTAAGGCTTATCAGAAAGTTCGATTTTTGAGATGACAACTCAGGAAAAGATTTTGAGCTTCCTGGACGGACTTCTGGAAAGGGACGGGATAAAGCTAAGGAGAGGTATAGGTATAGGTTTATACCTTTTCAACCAGCTCAGGGATACACTTCCCGACTACATGCTCGAGAGCTTGCAGAGTTTCGACCGCATGCCTTTTGAGAAGAAGAAGGCTATAGTCCTCGAGCTTAAGAGAATTCTGTCCCGGAGCGAAGTCAAGGAGGAGAAACCGCAGGTTCGTAAAAGACCTATAAAGGATTTCCTGGTGGAGCTTGATAAATTAAAAGGTCTGGACTCCAAGGAGAAGAAGGTCTTGAAGTCTCTGGGGATAAACACCCTTCTCGATGCTCTCTTTTACTTCCCTCTGAGGTATGAAGACAGGAGACCCATAACTTCCCTCAAGCTGGCAAAACCCGGGCAGAAGGTGGTCCTCAAGCTCAAGGTAAAGGACGTTCGAAAGTCCCCCGAGGAGGGATACACCGTTGAGGTCTTGTGCACCGACGGGAAAGAGTATATAAAGCTCAAGTTCCGCTACAAGCGCTCGGACTTCATATACGCTCTATACAGAAGAGGTAGCGAGGTGGTCGTAGCGGGAAAGGTCAAGTCCTTTAAGGGAGAAAAGTATATGGTTCACCCGGAACTGCTGAAGGAGGAGGAGTTCGGAGGAATATTTCCCGTTTACTACATAAGGGCAAAGGGAGAGATTACCAGAATATCTTCCCGGGAGAGGCACAACCGCATAAGAAAGGCTCTTAAAAAGCTTGTTAAAACCGCAAGGTTCCTTCCGGAATACTTACCTGAATTTATAAGGAAAAAATACGGCTTTCCCTATGCGGACGAGAGTATAGAGAAGATACACCTTCCCGAAGGCTTGGACATAAAGGAACTCAACGACATGGAAACCCCTTACCACAAGCGTGCCATTTACGACGACCTCTTTCTCTTTCAGCTCTCCCTGCTACTTAAGAAGAAGGAAGCCCAGCAGGAAAAGGCACCCCCTATAGGGGTTTCTCCCGACAGGTTCGTAATAGAGTTCGAGAACAAGCTCCCCTTTAGGCTCACCAACGCTCAGAGGAAGGCTCTGAGGGAAGTTCTGTCAGACATGAGAAAAGAAAGTCCCATGAACAGACTCCTTCAGGGTGATGTGGGGAGCGGAAAGACCGTGGTTGCCATAGGGGCTTCCCTTGCTGTTGTGCGGGAGGGCTATCAGGTCGCAGTTATGGTTCCTACCGAAATACTCGCTCAACAGCACTATAAGAAGTTCAAGGAGTTTTTCCAGAAAGAAGGTATAGAGGTGGGGCTTCTTACGGGGAGTTTAAAACCTTCCGAGAAGAAGAGCGCATACAAGCACATAAGGGAAGGAAATATCAAGATAGTTGTGGGAACCCACGCTCTTATACAGGAAAAGGTGGAGTTTAAGAACCTCGGTCTCGTGGTCATAGACGAACAGCACCGTTTCGGAGTAATGCAGAGGAAGCTCCTTTTGGAAAAGGGAAAGGGGCTTTACCCCCACTGTCTGGTTATGAGCGCAACACCCATACCGAGGACCCTCGCTCTCTCCATATACGGGGATTTGGATATATCGGTGATAGACGAGCTTCCACCGGGAAGAAAGGAGGTCAGAACCCTGCTACTCTTTGAGAGCGAAAGGGATAAACTCCTTAAGGCAATAGAGGAGGAGGTATCGAAGGGGAACAAGGTTTACATAATCTATCCTCTGATAGAGGAATCGGAAAAAGCGGAATTCAAAGCGGCAACCGAGGAGTTTGAGAGGTGGAAGGAACTGCTACCCGACAAGAGGATACTGCTTCTGCACGGCAGAATGAGCGACGAAGAGAAGCAAAGGGTCATGGAGGAGTTCAAAGAAAAGGGAGACATTCTCGTATCCACTACGGTGGTTGAGGTGGGTGTCGATGTTCCCGAGGCAACCCTGATGATTGTAGAGGACGCTCACCGGTTCGGTTTGTCCCAGCTCCACCAGCTCAGGGGAAGGGTCGGAAGGTCCGATAGACCCTCTTACTGCTATCTCGTCGTTCCGGACTCCCTGAGAAAAACCGATGCGGATGCCATAAGGAGGTTAAAAGTTCTGGTTCAGACCACCGACGGTTTTAAGGTGGCTGAGATGGACCTGAAGTTCAGAGGTCCCGGGGAGCTACTGGGTGTCTCTCAGTCCGGATACTTCGGCTTCAACATAGCAAACCTCGCCCGTTCGAGGGACAGGTTCGTTCTCCAGAATGCCCGTGAAGACGCAAGGGAACTTCTCGAGAGGGACCCAAAACTCAAGGAACATGAGGAACTGAAAGAACTTCTGCTTTACCGTTATGGTGATAGGCTTGACCTTAGCTATATAGCTTAGGCGTTAAACTAACGCCTGCTCTTGGAACCTCAGCCTGCTTTGAAAGCCGGAACGCTGACATCTTCGAATAGCGGATTTTCCGGAAGACCGGTTATTTTCGACATCAGAGAGTTGAGCCTTTCCATAGAGTCTTTTACAAAACCCTCCTCCACGAACTCTATCTTTCCTTCGGGATTTACGAGATATACGGTAGGGACTACCTGAATGTCGAACTTGACGGACACCTCGTAATCCGGTGCGTCGCTGACCTGCAGGAAGGTAAGTCCGTATTCTTCGGAGAACCTGAGCGTATCCGAACAGTTATCCTGAGACACTCCCACGAACTCTATCCTTTCACCGTAGCTTTTGAAGAGTTTTTCCACGAAGGGGAGCGTAAGCTTACAGGTAGGACAGGTTACCTTATAGAAAACCACGAGCTTGTAATCCTCAGAACCTCCCGACTCTCCACCGCATACGGGAAGGGAAAACTCCGGTGCTAAATTTCCCACATTCAAAGCCATAGCTTAACCCCTCTCACACCTGACCCAGAAGCATGAGCTGTCTCATCGTTTCCTTGTAAGCTCTCTGGATTTCCTGGGCAGCTTTTTGAACGTCCTCGAAACCAAGTATCCCGGCTGATATAGCTAAGTTCCTGCACCCAGCTTTTACGACCTCTGCAACCCTGTATGGCATAATCCCACCTATGCAAACTATGGGCTTTTTGGAAAGCTTAACCGCTTCCCTGAGCGCTTCCACACCGACGAGTTTATAGTTTTCTTTTGTAGAGGTGGGATATATGGAACCGAAACCTATGTAGTCTATGGGAAGTTCCTGAGCCTTTTTAACTTCTTCCAAACTGTTTGCGGTATAGCCTATGTAAAGCTTGTCCCCGACAGCCTTCCTGACCGCCTCCGGCGGTAAGTCCTCTTTTCCTACGTGAACACCATCAGCTTCAACCGCAAGAGCCAAATCCACCCTGTCGTTTACCACGAGGTCCGCACCGTATTTTTTCGTGAGCTCCCTCAGCTTTACGAGTTCCTCATACATTTCCCGTGTGTTTTTGTTCTTAAAGCGATACTGAACCGCAGTAACGCCTCCCTGAAGAGCTTTTTCTATGGTTTCAAAAAGGTCTCTGCCTTTGAAGTATTTATCGTCGGTAATCAGATATATGGTAAGGTTCATGATTTTTCCTCCTTTGATGGCGGAGAGGGAGGGATTCGAACCCTCGGAGGGCTGTTAACCCTCTGCCGCTTAGCAAGCGGCCGCCTTCGGCCACTCGGCCACCTCTCCTGAGTTTTAAAATTATATACCACATGAACCTTTTCGACAGATACCTGCTCATAAACTATCTGAAGATTTTTTTCACCGTTTCCCTCGTTTCGGTGGGGCTTGTAGCTCTATACAGCCTTACCGATTTCCTGCTTGGCTTTAAGGATAAGAACCTGAAGGTAGGTGTAAGCTATCTCCTATACCTGATACCCATCGGTTTTTACATACTCTCCTCCTTGCTGGTTAACATCTCCCTGCTCATATTTATGAGGCGTATCCTCTCCAAAAAGATGGACCTGACGGTCCAGAGCTTCGGAGTATCACCCTTGAGGTTTTCCCTTTCGGTTCTGTTCTTTACCCTGTTCCTTTCGGGGACATTGCTGGCTTTGAACGAGAGCTTTATACCTCAGCTTTTCAAAAAAATCTGGTATATCGAGAAGACCTTTAAGAAAAAACAGGAGATAGGTAGGATAGTGGAAAGGCTCTGGTTCGTAAAGAAAAGCGGTCGGGACAAGTATTACGTCTATGTGGGAAGTCTCGATGTGGTAAGCGGTAGGTTTGCGGATTTCTTCCTTCTGAAGGTCTTTAACTCCGGCGTGGGAGAGATAATAGAGGGCAGGAGCGGTTGGTGGAAAGGCAGAAAAATTGAGATAGATGAGGGGAGCGCTTACGACTTTCACAGGGGATACTTTGAGAAAAACCTGAAGGAGTTTTCCCTTGAGGTTGAAATAGACCTCTCCGAGGTAAGTTTGTTTGCTGAAAAGATAGCTCACGTGAGCACTTCCTCCCTACTCAATCTCTACCTGAAAGGTTCAAAGCTCGGTTTCGATACGGACAGGTATTTGTCGGAGGTTATGTATAGAGCGGGTATGTCCTTCTTGCCTTTGATAGTTTTAATCCCCCTGCTCAATCATCTGTTCAAATACAGGAGTCTCAGGGTAGGTATGCTCTCCTTTTTTCTTCACCTGCTTGTAGGCTGGCTCGTGATAATAAGTCCCAAGCTCCTTGCGGAGAAAGCGGGTATGCCTGCCAATTACGCTCTTGCAGGCTTCCTTTTACTTGGGATTTACCTGCTAAAAAGAATATACGATTTGGGCAAAGGCTTCAGGGTCTAAGCTGGCACCCCCTACCAGAAGACCCTCTATTTCCGAATGTTTCATAAATTCCGGTGCGTTGTGGGGCTTTACGCTTCCACCGTAAAGTATCCTCGTTTTGCCTCTTGCTTTCGGGTTTATGTCCTTGAGAACCTCTTTGATGAACCTGTGAACTGCCACTGCATCTTCCGGTGTGGCAGGAACCCCGGTCCCTATAGCCCAAACAGGCTCGTAGGCTATGTCTATGCTGTCGGTATGTTCTTCCACCCCTGAGAGGGCAAGCCTTACCTGAGCCTCCACCACCTTGAAGGTCATCCCCGCTTCCCTATCCTCGAGCTTTTCACCGACACAGAGTATGGGTCTTATACCTTCCTCTAAGCAGGCTACCACCTTTTTGTTTATAAGCTCGTCGCTTTCACCGAAAATGTGTCTCCTTTCGGAATGCCCCACTATTACGTATTCGCATCCTAACTCCTTCAGCATGGGTATGGATACTTCTCCCGTAAAGGCTCCCTGTTTTTCGTAGTGGCAGTTCTGGGCACCGAGCTTGACACCGCTACCTTCCAACAGCTGACCTGCAACATACAGGGATGTAAAAGGTGGACACAAGAGTATTTCCCTGCTTTCGGGGTGCTCGACGAACTTGAGGAACCTCTTTATGTAGTCCTGGGTTTCGGACACGGTTTTGTGCATCTTCCAGTTTGCGGCAATCAGTCTCATGGAAATGAATTTTACTAAATTAAGAGGACGGGGGTGAGCGGTGAGAGTTTATTTAGATGAGCAACTGAAGGGAAAGCTCAAAAACTCAGGGAAAGTTCTGGTTTTGTATCCGACCTTAAAGTTCAGCTGTTTGATAGCTAAGAGGTTTGAAGCGAAGGTGGAAGACCGACCTCCCGAAGGCATTTTGCTCGATGTAGATGGAGTGAGAGTGTGCGTGGTTTTTAAGGTTATAGGTTCCAAGTTCTGCGGAAATGGCTTTAAAGAGTTTGAATTTCCGGTAAAAGAACCCGAAAGGTTTTACCCAAAGTGGATTAGAGTAAACGAAGACCTGAGCGGTGAGTTCGGTTATTTCTGACCGGGTCTGAAAGCCTTTACCTTATCCTCGTAAGTGTCTATGTAAGCTCCTCCTATGAGGTCTATGCAGTATGGAATTGCGGGGAATACCGCATTCAGACAGAGCCTTATGGATTGAGGTTTTCCGGGCAGGTTGACTATAAGACAGCTTCCCCTTATGCCTGCGGTTTGTCTCGAAAGGATAGCTGTGGGGACCTGCTCTAAGGAGACCTTCCTCATAAGCTCTCCGAAACCGGGAAGGATTTTTTCACAAACTGCCTCGGTGGCTTCTGGGGTTACGTCCCTCGGGGCTGGACCCGTTCCGCCGGTGGTGAGTATGAGACTGCACCCCACCTGGTCCGCAAGCTCTTTTAGGGTTTTTTCTATGAGGTCTCTCTCGTCAGGTATGACTCTGTATTCCACCTTAAAGGGTGTTTTTATCACCTCTCTGAGATACTCTATTATCGCCTTTCCGCTTATATCCTCGTATTCTCCCCTGCTGGCTCTATCGGATATGGTGAGGACTCCTATTATCGCCTCCATGGGATTTTATTTTAATCCGGCTCTACCACTACGCAGTGATATTTGTCTATGTATTTTTTTACCGCTTCTTCGACCCGAGGGAGTTCAACTTCCTTTATCTTCTCAGGAAAGAGATTGTCCATTTCCCAGCCAAGTCCCATAACCTCGTAAAATCCTAAATACCACGCCTGGCGGAGCCTCGTCTGGTGGTCCAGCAAAAAGTCTCCCACTATCTTGTTTTTTGCAAGCTCTATGTCCTTTTCCGTAAGCTCGGGGTTCTTTATTAGGGAGACCATGTCCTTTAGTGCATTCTCTTTTTTCTCGGGAGAGGTGCCTATGTAGGCAAAGAGTCTCGGAGACCACAGCCGTGTGGGATAGAAGGCGTAGGTGGCGTAGGCGTAGCCTCTCTTCTCTCTGAGTTCCTGAAAGAGTTTTGAGGTCATGCCGTCTCCGAGGGCGCTTGCGAGAACCTTGAAGGTGAAGTAATCCTCCGAGTCCTTGGACGGAGCGTTGAATGCGCAGAGTATGGTTGCCTGCGTTCCTTCCCTCTTTACCCGGACTACTTTGTCTTCCTGAATAGGCTTGAGGTCTCCACGGATTTTAAGCTCCCCTTCGGGTGTGTCCGAAAAGGTTTCTTCCAATAGGGTCAGGGCTTGGTCCGTGGGAATGTCTCCCACGAGGGCTACTACGAGGTTCTTTCCCTTCTTTAGTTCCTCTAACCTGCGAAGCAGGTCCTTTTTAGAAATCTTAAGAACGCTTTCTTCTGTTCCCAAGGGTGAGGTTTCGTAGGGCGTTCCTCCGTAGGTGAGCTTTCTGAGGTGCTCCATAGCAAGCTCCATACCCCTTTCCCTCTTCGAGCGTATGGCGACTATGGTGTTGTTCTTCTCCCTTTCTATGTCCTCCTCTCTCAGGAGAGGGTTTTGGATTATGTCCTTTATAACTTTTAGGGCTGTCTCAAGTCCTTCCGCTTTTGTTGAGAAGCCTATCTCTGAGAAATCGTTTCCCGAAGAGGAGTATATGTATCCCCCGAATTTTTCGAAGGGTAGAGAGACTTCGTAAGAGGTGGGGAAGTTCTTGCTCCCTTTGAGCAATAGGGTAAACAGGAGATGGGTCTCTCCGGGGAGTTTTTCTCCGTTTTGACCGCCTCTGAAGAATACCACCGCAGAGACTATTCCTTTCCCTTTGGTCTCCTTCACTATTAGCTTAACTCCGTTGGGGAGCGTCTTTTCCACCACAGAACCTCCGAAGGACATACTTATGAGCATAACTAAGAGGAGTTTTAGGAGTCTCATGATTTTTTGCTCAGTCCTCCTTCTCTACCTTCACCTTGTATCCTTCTTTACCCGCATAATAACCCGCTGCTCCTCCCGCTACCGCCCCTGCGGTCAAAAGGGCAAGCTCAGCACAGGAACTCAAGAGAAGCGAGCTTCCCAACAGCAGGCTTAAAATCAGCTTCCTCATGAGAATTATTTTACTTTTCTTTTTCCACCTTAACTTTGTATCCCTCTTTGCCTACATAGTATCCCGCCGCACCGCCTGCCGCCGCTCCCACCATGAAGGAACAGCCTCCTAAGAAGATGGAAAGTGTGCAAAGAAGCGCTATCAATTTCACCGGCTTCCCTCCTTTTTTGGAACCATGAGAACTTCCACGTAGCGGTCTTCTTTAATGTATCTTTCGAAGAACCTCATGACTTCGACCTTCCTGACCTTACCTATGTTGTGCTCGAAGAACCTGTAAAAGTCGAGGTCTCTCACTACCGTGTAGGAGTAACCTATGTCGTAGGCTTCGCCTTCTACCTTCTCTTCCTCGAATATTCTGGAATTGATTATCTTACTCTTTGCCTCCTCTACCTGCTCTTCTGTGAGGTTCTCGTAGGTTTCCCTTAAAAGCTCAAAGACCCGTTTCTTTACCTCCTCGTAGCGCTCGGGGTCAAAGGTGGCACTTATTATGAAGAGGTTGTCCCTCGGTCTTCCGAGGTCTCCCGTAAAGAAGGAATACACGAGACCTTTTTCTTTGAGCTGTCTGTAAAAGACGGAAGTCCTACCGCTCCCTATTATCTCGTCAAAGACCGCCATTCCGTAGTAGTCGGTTTTTCCTATGGAAGGTGCCCACCAGCCTATTATCCAGTAAGCCTTTTCTATCCTCGGGTCCTCAATCTTCTCGAAGCGAATTCCTATCTGCTCGGGTTCGTTGGGTATCTGAACCTTGGGAACGGGTCTTCCCTCTTCCCTACCGAAGGTCCTTAAAACCTCCTCTTCCACCTCTTTGGGGTCAACGTTTCCCACCACAACCACAGCCATGTTCCTGGGCTGGTAAAAGCTCCTGTAAAAGTTAAGAAGCATCTCCCTCGTAAAGTTTCTTATGGTGTTTTCAAAACCTATCACGGGAAAGCGGTATGGAGATACCTTGTAAGCGGTCTTTTCGAAGGTTTCCCAGAGAACGGTGGTAGGGTTGTCCTTCCCCCTCCTAAGCTCCTCTATAACTATGGGCTTCTCCTTCTCTATCATCTCCTCCTCTAAAAGAGCCTTCATAGTTATCTGGTATAAAACGTCCAGGGCTTCCCTCCAGTATAGGCTCGCTATTTCCACGTGGTAGTAGGTAAAGTCCTTGGAAGTCCCGGCATTTATGTTCCCTCCCAAGCTCTCTATAACCACATCAGCCTCCCCGTAGGGATACTTTTCCGAGCCGTTGAATAGCATGTGTTCCAAAAAGTGTGCCATTCCCTTCTCGTCGTATTTCTCGTAAACGGAACCGACTCTGAACCACACGTGAATGGCAACCGCAGAGGTGTCCTCACGGGGTTTTACTATCAGTTTTGCACCGTTGGGAAGGTCCCTTATGTATAGTTCCTGCGCTAAGGCTGTTGCCATAACTATCACCTCCAGAAAAAGCAAGCTCAAAAACTTTACCATCATGCCTTCCTTTCCGTTCCGAGCTTCTCCCTTATCTCCTGCGGTATGGAGACGATTTTCCCCTCTTTAACTACGCAGTGCTTCGTTTTGCCCTCAGCCCTAAGTTCCCCTTCCACCTCCACACGGTAGGAGAAGGTAAAGGTAAACCTGTCCATGCTTTCTAAATTTAGGTTTATACAGACGACTTCGTCGTATAGAAGAGGTTTTTTAAAGTTTGCGCAGGCTTCCAAGAGCACCACCTCGTATCCCAGCTCCCTCATCTTGCTGTAGGGGAAACCGAGTTCTCTCAAGAATTCCCCCCTCGCCTCTTCGAAGTATCGGAAGTAGTTGGAGTGGTGAACTACTCCCTGAGCGTCCGTGTCGTAGAACTGCACTCTCCTCGTGTATAGCATACAAACTATGTTAAATCAGAGTTTCTGCACTCGGAGCACACGCCGAATATCTCAAGCCTGTGGTGGGTGGGTTGAAAGTCGTATTCCTTGCAGACTTCGTCCTGAAGTTTCTCTATGTCTTCGTTTACGAACTCTATTATCTTCCCGCACTCCATACACACCAGGTGGTCGTGGTGAGCCTTTCCTGCGACGAACTCGTAGATAGTTCTGTTGTTCTGCTTTATGACTTCTTTTATTACGCCGAACTCCTGAAGGAGTTTAATTGTTCTGTATATGGTGGAACGGGACACGCTCCTGTCCCCCTGGGTCGCTATCCAGTTGACAAGCTCCTCCACCTCAAAGTGCTTGCCGTATTTGGCTATCAGGTCTATCAGGTTTAACCTGCTCTGGGTAACCTTCATGTTCTTACGCTTTAAGAACTTCGTAAACTCCCTCTTTATGTCGCTAAGGTCAACACTCATCGCAAGATAATATAATCAGTCTCAATTTCAGTTGCAAGAAGGTAGCTAAGAAGAAGAAATAAGGTTACTTACAACTTCTTTCAATTCCTGCGTTAGTTCTTCGTAGGACTTTTCGTCGGGATAGATGGGTTTTCCGAAAATGACCTTTATCTTGTGTGGTCTGGGGAATTTGTCGTGTATGGACCAGGTCTCGTAGGTTCCTATCAGAGCGGTGGGGACTATGGGAACTCCAAGCTCCCTGCTCAGGATGGCAACTCCCTTCTTGAACTCCATAAGCTCCCCCGTTCTCGTTCTCGCTCCTTCGGGGAAGATTACAACCACCTTGTTCTTTCTGAGCACCTGAGCGACCTTCTGAAGGGACTCCTTTAGCTTCCTGTTTATGTTGACCGTTATGACGTGTGCAAGCCTTCCGAAAAAGGAGCTTACGGGGTTTCGGAAGTAGAGTTCCTCCCCGAGGAAGTAGGTATCCTTCGCTATCTCCTTCGGAAGGACGGAGGCAACCACGAAGGCATCTAAGTAGCTGGCATGGTTCGGAGCTATTATGAAGGGTTTTTGAGGCAGGTTTTCAATTCCCTGAACCTCTATGCGGTTGAAGAGTTTAAAGATAGCGTATAGAAGACCTTTGCCGAGGCTGAAGATAAGGGGGTGGTGGGGTGGTTCGTAGGGTGGTGCTTTTGAGAGTATCTCCTTCCAGTTTATCTCCGCGGTCTGGATTTTTTCCTTTCTGGTGCGGACGAACTCTATCAGCTCTTTGACGGTGCTGTGGCTTGAGAGGTCTTCCTCGGTCATCGATACACCGAAGGTGTTTTCTATAAAACTCAAAAGCTCGACTTTCCCGAGGGAGTCAAGTCCCAAGTCAAGCTCTATGTGATGAGAGGGCAGAACCTTTAGCTTCGTTTCCTTCTCCAAGTATTCCTTTATTATCCTTCCCTCTTCGGTCTGGAAGATGCTGAGGTCTTCCTCCTCCTCCCTTTTCTGGTCTGCGCTTTCGTATATCTTGGGAAGGAGAAATCTCCTGAGCTTTCCGAGCCTCGTCTTGGGTAGCTCCCTGTCGGTAAGTTTGAAGCCGACTATCCTCTTCCACTCGGGGAGCTTTCGGTTCACCACGTCTATAGCATTCCACTTGAGGGTCTCTTCGAGGTTTACAATTCCTCTCTCCCGAACCTTCTGAAGGTCCGGGTATATTAGTGCGTGGAGCTTTCCCCTCACCTCCAAAACTCCGACCTCTTTTATCAGGTCGCTCTCTTTCAGAAGGAGGTTTTCTATCTCCTCCGGGTTGACGTTCTTGCCCGTTCCGAGGACTATTATCTCCTTCTTCCTCCCCCTTATGTATAGGTATCCTTCCTCGTCCATCTCCCCGAGGTCTCCCGTGTATAGCCAGCCGTTCTTTATGACTTCCTCTGTCTCTTTGGGTCTGTTCCAGTATCCTTTCATCACGTTGGGTCCTTTCACGAGGACTTCTCCTTCTTTGGAAAGCCTGACCTGAACTCCCTTTATGGGTATTCCCACCGAGCCGAGCTTTATCCTGTCAGGTGGGTTGAAGGTAACTATGGGTGAGGTTTCTGTAAGTCCGTATCCCTCTATGACCGTAAAACCGAGAGTGTTGAAGTCCTGTGCTATCTTCGGGTCGAGCTTCGCTCCACCGCTTACCATGAACTTCACGTTCCCCCCGAACACCTGATGGACTTTGGAAAAAACCTTCTGTCTGAGGGGTGTGATTTCGACCTTCTCCATGAGCCTGAAGATGAGCCTCGTTATGAAGTTTCCCTCTATCCTCTCCATTATCCTCTTGTGAAAGAGGGTGTATAGCCTCGGGACACCGACTATTACCGAAATGCGGTAGGTCTGAAGTTTGTCCAAAATGTCTTCGGGGGTCAGCTTGTCTAAAAACACTATGGTCGATCCTATGTGAAGGGGGACGAGAACGGTTACCATTAGGGGATAGGAGTGATGGAAGGGAAGTATTGCAAGGGTGGAGTCCTCCTTTGTCGCTATTTTGGTCTGCACAACACCTTCTATGTTTGAAAAGAGGTTTTTGAAAGTGAGCATGACCCCTTTGGGGTTTCCCGTCGTTCCGGAAGTGTAGAGAAGGAGAGCTATGTCCTCCGCATCTCTGTGAACCGACTTCTCGAGAGGTTTTGGCAGGGCAACGCTGTCGAAGTTTACCACTTCCAGCTCTTCACCCGATAGCTCTACCGCTTTTTCGAGGTTTTCCTTGGTTTGCTCGGAGCAGAAAGCGAGCTTGGGTTTTGCGTCCCTTATTATGTAGGCTATCTCCTCGGGTGTGGACATGAAGTCAACGGGAACAGCTATGGAACCCCTCTTCCAAGTAGCAAAGAGGGAGTATATCCATTCGGGTCTGTTCTCGGATATTATGAGAACCCTCTCGTCGGGAAGGGTGTCCATTAGATTGGCAAAGGACCCGACATTCTCTATAAGCTCCCCGTAGCTTATGCGTCTCCCCCCGTGTATGAGAGCTGTCTTCTTGTGGTCTCTGAGCATTATTTATAAAAATAAATGAAGTTCCTCCTCGAGAGCAATCTCTCCAAACTCGCCAAGTGGCTCAGGTTTTTGGGACACGACGTTAAAGTCCTTCAGGGGGAGATAAACCTCAAAGACCTATCCTTGAACCAGGACAGGGTTTTTATAACCACCTCGAGACGGTGGGAAAGAACTCTCAAAAAGCTGAAGATGGAATACCTCGTGGTTCCCCGACACGATTGGGAAGTCCAGCTCTGCCTCGTGATAAAGAAGTTCTCCCTCGAACCTTCCCTGAAGCTGAACCTGTGCGCCTACTGCGGTAGCAAGTTAAAACCCGTCCCCAAGGAAGAAGTCAAGGACAGGGTCCCGCCACGAGCCTACGAAAGCGCCTACGACTTTACCCTCTGTCCCCACTGCGGGTCGGTCTTCTGGAAGGGAACCCACTACGGCAGGATGGTGAAAATGCTTGAGAAAGCCATGAGCAGGTGTTAGCCTTTCAGTATGCCCAAGGTCAAGATATGCGGAATAACGAGACCCGAGGATGCGGAGTTTGCGGTAAAGGTCGGAACGGACTACATAGGAGTAATTCTCTACCCGAAGAGCAAACGCTTCGTCCCGCCACAGCGCAGGAAGGACATCCTGAAGGCATCGGAAGGTGGACTAAAAGTTGCGGTAATGGTTAACCCTACCCTCGAGGAAGCCATGAAAGCTCTCGAAGAAGGCTTCGACCTGATACAACTTCACGGAGAGGAACCTTTCGACCTTGCCCGAAAGCTCGGCTCAAGCAGGGTCATAAAAGCCTTCAGGGTGAAAGACGAGGAACCCCGAATAGAAAATTTCTGGAAGGACTCCTTCGGAGTGCTTTTAGACACCTACTCCCCCAAAGCATACGGAGGCACGGGAGAAACCTTCAACTGGGACATAGCCCGCAAAGTAGCCCTAAGAGGTTTCAAACTCTTCCTCTCGGGAGGTCTCAATCCCCAAAATGTGCGGGAAGCTATCGCAAAAGTTAACCCCTTTGCTGTGGACGTATCTTCAGGAGTTGAGATAGAGCCGGGAATAAAGGATAAAATGAAAATCGAAAGATTTATAAAGGAGGCAAAGTCTTTATGAAAGTCGGTTATGTAGCGCTCGTGGGAAAGCCCAACGTGGGGAAATCCACCCTGCTCAACAACCTCTTAGGAAGGAAAGTTTCCATCGTTACGCCCAAACCCGGGACAACCCGCATAAGAGTTCTCGGAGTTAAAAACATACCCGAAACCGCCCAGATAGTTTTCCTCGACACCCCCGGAATATACCAGCCGAAAGGCTCCGACTTCCTCGGAAAGTCCATGCTTCAGGTGGCAAAACAGAGCCTCGAGGACGCTGACCTAATCCTCTTCATAATAGATGCGGAGGAAGGCTGGAGAAAGAGGGACGAAGAAGTCTTTCAGAACTACGTCAAACCCCTTGCGAACCAAAAACCCGTAATACTTGTGATAAACAAAATAGACAAGCTCGGACCAGCAGTGGAAGTCCTACCTCTCATAGAGGAAATTCACAAAAAGCACCCCGAATTTAAGGAAATAGTCCCCATAAGCGCCCTAAAAGGTGCAAACCTCGAAGAGCTGGAAAAAACCATACTCAAATACCTGCCCGAAGGAGAACCCCTCTTCCCCGAAGACATGATTACCGACCTTCCCCTCAGATTGCTCGCCGCGGAGATAGTCAGGGAAAAGGTCATGCTCCTTACCAGAGAAGAAGTCCCCACCGCGGTAGCGGTCGTTATAAACGAAATTAAGCCCGGAGATGCGGACCCCAACGTTCTCGTCATAAAGGGAGAGATAATCGTGGACCGGGAAAACCTAAAACCCATAATAATAGGCAAGAAGGGACAACGCCTCAAACAGATAGGCAAACTCGCCCGTCAGGAGCTTGAGCTTCTCACCCAGAGAAAGGTCTATTTGGAGCTTTGGGTAAAGGTAAAGCCCGACTGGAGAAAACGCCCCGAGCTGGTGAGAACCTTCGGATACCTTATGGAGTAAAGAGTTGATTTTGAGTTTGAAGGAACTCCTTTCGGAGTTGGAAAAGAAAAGGAAAGGAAAGAAAGTAGTTTTTACCAACGGATGCTTTGACCTAATCCATGCGGGACACGCCCACTACCTGTCGGAAGCTAAAAAACTCGGGGACATACTCGTGGTGGGACTCAACTCCGACGCCTCGGTTCGCAGGCTAAAGGGACCCAAAAGACCCATCCTCCCCCAGAACATGAGATCCTTCCTTCTCGACTCCCTAAAGCCCGTGGACTATGTGGTTATATTCGACGAGGACACCCCCACAGAGCTTATAAAAGCCATAAAACCCGATGTTCTCGTAAAGGGAGGAGACTGGAGCCTCGACAAAATAGTTGGTAGGGACTTCGTGGAGTCTTACGGAGGCAAGGTCGTAACCATACCCTTTAACTTCAACATATCCACCACGAACATAGTGGAGAGGGTAATCACCCTTTATTGCCCAGAGAGGTCGTCATCCTGACCCAGTAGTTATACCTTCCCTTTTCCTTAAAACCCAACTCCCTGTAAAAGTCCAAAGCTTTGAGATTTTCGTCCCCCACCCAAAGCTCCGCAGTATCGAGTCCCTTACTTCTGAAGTAATCCATAACCTTTTCCATCAACGCCTTTCCTATGCCCATTCCCCTGTATTCCGGATGGACAACTATCTCGTGAATTGCCCCCACCTTTTTGTGCTCCCTCTTGCTGAACCAGTTGGCATCTCCCGCCACAAAACCCGCTATTTTGTCCCCCACCTTGGCAACGAATATACCTTCCCTATCCCGCTTCCAGAGCCATCTCATGTAGGACTTCACGTCTTCGGGATGCGTGTAGGAATACTCCTCAAGTCCCCTATAACCCTCAAGGTATATGGGAACGAGCTTTTCCAGGTCTTCCTCCCGTGCCCTTTCTATGACAAAGTCTATCTTCTCCTTTCTCATAACTCTCCCGCCCTTCTGACCTTAACGTCGGGGGGAATGTTTATCCTGAAAAGACCCTCCGAGGGGGTAAAGTTTTTCTTCACGTCCATAAACTCTATGGTGGTCTCGGTTCCCTCGCTGTCTATGACCCTAACCCTTCTCACCTCGAGGTCGGGGTCCACCTCAAGAAATACCTCCTTTACATTCTCGTCCTTGCTCTTTGGCTTGAGTATGAGAACCTTCAGGTCTCCCTTTTCCATCTCACCTATAAAGGTAAATACCTCCCCCAAGGGTCTTGAAAAGAAGAAGAGGGACTCTATGACGGGAGAAGTGTTGTTCTTTACAGAGTCTATGATTGCTTCCCTGTCCACCTTGTTCAGGATTATTATTTCCTTGCCGTTGGAGACTATGACAACCTCGTCGGGGTAGGTGTATTCTATGCGGAACTTACCCTCCCTCGTAGCGTAAAAAATACCCTTGCTCAGCTCAGGCTTCGGATACCACGAGTATCTCGTCTTCTGAATGAAGACAACCTTTACGCTCTTTACCTCGGACAGCTTCTCCTCGAGCTTCTCAAAAACCGACGCCCAAACACCACATACGAGAATAAGTAGAAACAGAAAAACTCTCATGCTTTAAATATAGCAAATAATGGGACTTGCAATCTTGGTAAGTAAACACTAATTTATTAAGGATGGTTTTCCTGTTTTTAGCGGTTCTTATGACTCTATCGCTCGGCTATGCGGTGTCCCTCGAGGACCTCGTGCAGGACACTCTGGAAAACAGTCTCCTTATAAAGGGAAAAAGGCTCGATGTGGAAATTCAAAAGGCTCAAACCCGATACCTCAAGTCCTCCCGCTTCGGTGAGTTGAAAGGTAGCCTGCGTGGAACGAGGTTCGAAGACTCGAGAATACTTTACCCCCTGACACCGCCCATAAACCCCACAAATCTCGTGGGTGCACGCAACCAGTTTATAGCCTCACTCTCCTACACACTGCCCCTGTTTACAGGCTTCGAGCTTGAAAGAAACGTGGAAATATCGAAGCTACTTGAAGAGATAAGGAGTATAGATTACGGACTCACGAAGAACGAGATAGTCTTCAACCTAAAATCCGCCTACCTGAAGGCTCTTGAACTGAGAAGAAGTCTCGAAGCCCTGAAAGCCTACGAAGTTTCTTTAGAAAAGCTCCTCTCCGACGTGGAGCTTGCGGTTCAGCTGGGAAGGAAAGCGGAAGTTGACCTTCTCAAGGTAAGGTATGAGGTCGAGAGGATAAGGGGAGAGATAGAAAAGGTAAAAAGCTCCTTGGAAGCCCTCGCAGAAACCATAGCCTACCTGACCGGTAGAGAGGACATAGACCCTCGGGAGTTTGAGGAGGTCAAGCTCAGTAAGCACCTCGATTGGGAAGGCTTGGAACAAAAGCTCCTCGCCCTCGGAGTCCTCAAAAAGGCAAGCCTGCAGGAAAACATCGCCCGCAAAAGGCTGGACATAGCTAAGGGTAGGTTCCTCCCCAGGATTTACCTGAGCGCCTCTATTCAGAGGAACATGGGAAACGGTGAGTATAAGGACCTCTGGCAGGTGGGAATTGCGCTTGAGCTTTCTATTTTTGACTTCGGAAAGAGAAAGAGCCAGCATCTGCGCTCGAAGCTTGAGCTGGAAAGGTCAAGGCTTTTTAAAAAGAACCTCTACCGGAAACTCAAAAGGGACATAGCAGAAGCGCTGAGCAGGATAAAAGCATACTCCGCAGAAATCGAAACCGCAAAAAGAAGGTTAAGGTATGCCACCAAGGTGGAAGAGGTAGAAAGGCTCAAATACGAGGAGAGAGTTTCCGACATGTTCCACCTGCTCTACGCAAAAGCCCAGAGGATACAGGCACAGACGGAGTATTACCGAGCGCTTTACGGAAGGGAGCGAGCCGTAGCTTACCTGATGTATCTCTTGGAGGAGTTGAAAGATGAGTAAGGGTTTTAAGATTGCTCTACTGCTTTTTGCGGTTATCCTCGTAGTAGGTTCCGTAGCTCTCCTCAAGCTCAGAAAGAGTCAGCTCTCCTCCACACCACCGCCGGAGAAACCCCTGTATGTGGTTCGTGGTGCTACCGTAAAGGAGGGGACCCTCGAGGTTAAAAGGAGGTTCTTAGGTTTTCTCAAGTCCGTAAACACGGTGCAAGTATCCACCAAGTCCGCAGGCTACATAAAAAAGCTCTTTGTAGATACGGGATACAGGGTCAGAAGGGGACAACCCCTCGTTCTCATAGACGACACGCCTGTAAGAACACAGCTTCAATCCCTGCTCTTGGAAATCGAAAACCTCAAACTCCAGCTTAACACCCTAAGAAGTAAAAAGTCCGCCCTCGAGGTTGAACTCTTGAACAGAAAAAGAAACTACGAAAGGAGCAGAAGATTATTTGAAAAGAAAGCTGTTCCTAAAGAAACCCTCGAGAGGAGCTACGCCCTTTTCAAACTCGCCCAGGCTCAATATGAGGAAGTTTTGACCAACATAAAGGTCGTTAGGAACAAACTCCGACAGCTCAGGCAAAAACGGAAATCCCTCGAGAGGGAACTTGATTACCTGAACATAAAAGCTCCCGTGGACGGCATAATTCAAGCGGTTCACCTCCGTGAAGGCAACCTCGCCACACCCGGCAAACCTATCCTGACCTTAGAAAGCTCCAAGGGATACGAGCTTGTGGTAAAGCTACCCTTAGATTTTCCCGTAAGTGTGGGGGATAGAGTTTTTATAAAAACCGAAGGTTCTTTAAAAGAATTTGAGATAGAGGAGATACTGCCGTCCGCAAGTCCCGAAAACCTCAAGGTTGCCAAAGTTAATCTCCCCCAAAAGCCTAAAGGCACCCTTTCCAACAGCAGGACGGAAGTCTTCTTAGTTAAAGAGGTCAAAGGGTTCGTAGTCCCCGTAAACTCGCTGCTATTTGCGAAGGACAAAGCATACCTCCTCCTTTATGAGGACGGGAGCTTTAAAAAGGTCGAGGTGGAACTCAAAGGCACCGACGGAGGGCTTGCGGTTGTTGAAGGAAGGCTGAAGGAAGGTATGAAGGTAGCCGTGGCACAGCAGAGTAAACTCAGGCTTCTTGCTCTCAGCGGAAAGGGGAAACTCCTCCTTAAGGAGATGGAAAAATGAACTCCGGTATAGTCGAGTATGTTCTGAAAAGACCTCACTTTGTCCTGTCTCTTCTCCTTGCCTTCACCACCTTGGGAATAATAGGCTTTTTTGAAATAAAGCAGAAGCTCTTTCCCGATGCGAACAGACCTGCGGTTGCGGTTGTGGTGGTCCACCCGGGGTCTTCCGCAAAGGACATGGCTCAAAACGTAGCAATACCCATAGAGAGAAGCCTTTTCACCATAGACAAGGTCAGAACCGTCTCGTCCGTGTCCAACGATGAGGTTGCGGTAATAACCGCAGAGTTCGAATACGAAAAGGACATAGAACAAGCGGTAGCGGATGTCCAGAACGAGGTCTGGAAGGTCAAATCCCTCTTACCAGAAGGGGTAAGGGAACCTCAGATTTACAAAATTACCGATGCTACCCAGCCCGTTCTCGTTCTTGCGGTTTATCCCAAAGATAGCTCAATAGGTCTCGAAGAGGTCAGGCAGGTTGCGGAAAACCAGATAAGGAACAAACTCCTCAGACTAAGAGAGGTGGCAAAGGTAGATGTGTTCGGTGGATACAGGAAAGAGCTGTTTATAGTAATTGACAGGAAAAAGTTAGATAGACACGGGATACCCCTTTCACTCCTTTTAGAAAGGATACACAAGGGTGGTGAGGACATTCCCGTCGGCATAATCGTCGGAAAAAACGGGGAGTTCCTCATAAAGTCCCTCAATAAGGCAAGAACGCTCGAGGAGTTGAAAAGCCTTCCCATAACACCCCACATCAGGCTCGGGGACTTGGCAGATGTGAGATACGACAATTACGTAAACAGGTCTCTCTTTTACGGAAACGGCAGACCTGCAATAGCCCTTGCAGTTCAGAGGCAGGAAACCGGAGACGCTCTCGAGACCATATCCGCAGTTAAAAACCTCATTCCTCAGCTGGAAAGAGAGTTTCCCAACCTCGGGTTCGAGGTGGTGGATACCCAGGAGCACATAATAAGGCTCAGCATAACGAACATGTTCGAGGCTCTCAGAGATGCCATAGTAATGACTTCCTTTGTCATTTTCTTCTTCCTTGCCAATACCCGGCAGATGCTTATAGCGGGTATCTCCATACCCTTCGTGTATAGCATAACGGTGGGTATTATGTGGCTTTTGAATATGGAGTTCAACATAGTTACCCTGACAGCCATAATCCTAACCCTCGGTATGTTAGTGGACGATGCGGTCGTTATCCTCGAGAACATAGAGAGACATATGGAAGAGCTGAGAGAACCCGTTAGAAAAGCGGTAGTTGAGGGGACAAAAGAGGTGGTCTTCCCCGTTCTGGCTGGCACCATAGCGACGGGTGCGGTTCTCGTCCCCCTTCTGTTCGTGGGGGATTACCCCCAGAGGGTCTTCAGACCCCTCGCTCAAACTTTGTTGATAGCGGTCGTCGTATCCTACTTCGTATCCGTAACCCTCATTCCTCTGATTGCCCCTTTTATCCTGAAGAAGACCACCTCCAAAAACCGCTTTGAAAAAGAGGTCTTTAAAATTTCCGAATTTATACTGAAGCCTTTGAAAAATCTATATACCTCCGCTGTGGGGACAGTTTTTTACAGAAGATGGCTCTTCGTTCCTTACTTCGCTGTGGTGGTCTTCCTGCTTGGGGTGAGCCTTAAGGTGGTTTTACCCGTGGTGGGTAAGGAGATAATGCCTCCCATGGACACGGGTATAGTCAAGGCTTCCATAACGACGGATAGCAACCTGTCCATAGGTGAGGTTGAGGAAATCGTTAAGAGAATTTCCCGACTTCTCGAAGAGGACAAGAGGGTAAAGATGTTCTCCGTATCCGTGGGTTCCGAACCCGGTGTCCTCAGTATGGGTTCCGGAGATACCGCTCAATCCATAAACCTGACGGTTCACTACATAGACCGCTTTCACAGGGAAGAGGGTATATGGGACATAGAGAGGGAGTTGAGGAGAAAGCTGTGGGAGATACCGGACATAAAATACGTTCACGTCTTTGACTACGGAGCGACTCCTCTGTCTTCCATAAAAGGTAATCTCGACGTCAGGATAAGCGGGGAAGACCTGAGAACTTTAGACCGTCTCGGAGCACAACTCATGGAGGTCGTTTACAAGGTAAAGGGATTAACTTCCGTATCCAGAACTTGGGATTACGACAAGGTCGTTTATAACCTGAAGGTGGACCGAAGCAAAGCACTCCTATACGGACTCACACCTTACGATGTGGCTTCACAGCTGAGCGTGGCTGTCAGAGGTGCTGTCGTCTCTCTCCATCACGTTCCCAACGAAAGCTCCCTGTTCGTGAGATTAATTTATTCGGAGAGTCTTAGAGATGACCCGATTGACCTATACTCCTACTACATAGACACACCGAAAGGGAAGATACCCCTAAGCACACTGGCAACCTTAGAAAGAGTTTTAGAACCGACCAAGATAACCAGACAGGACCTCAACTACACCTTAGACATTATCGCATACAGGGAGAAGTCCGCCATATCCCACATAGTGGAAAGCTTTAAGGAGAACTATGCAAAGTCGGGCATACAAATTCCTCCGGGCTACATCCTTTCGAACGAAGGGGACATAAAACAGCTTCAGGACTCTATGAAAAGAATGTTGAAGGCTATACTGCTGGGTGTAGTTTTCCTCTTTCTCACACTTGCACCACCTTTCCGATCCTTCCTGTCCCCTATAGGGATAATATTTGCAATCCCCCTTTCCCTTATAGGTGCTTCCTGGTTTATCCTGCTTATGGGATACCATCAGTCCATGCCGAGTATGATGGGGCTTGTTCTCCTTGCGGGGATAATTACCAAGAACTCCATACTCCTGATAGAGTTTATCCAGTTCGAGCTTGAAAGGGGAAAGCCTCTGGAAGAGGCTATACTCAACAGCATAAGAGTAAGAACGAGACCCGTTCTCATGACAGCCTTCGGCACTTCCGCAGGAATGGTTCCCGTTGCCTTCGGGTGGGCTTTGGGGCTTGAGAGGCTTGCACCCTTGGGTGCGGTAGCCATAGGTGGTCTGATTGTGGGAACGTTCCTCACGCTCATATACGTTCCCCTGCTTTATTACCTCTTGCACAAACTGCGTTCTGCAGTTATGAAAGGTTTTCAGAGCTTGTGAAACCTTCTCAGGAAAGAACTTAGAACCTCAAACCACATCTCAACTACGCTCCAGTCTATGGCTTCGTAGGTGTCGTAGAAGGTGTGTCTTAAGGTGAAGGGATTAGAGGATAAGAATAGGGCTTCAACACCTTTTTCCTTGAAGGGAACGTGGTCGCTTCTGCCTCTTTTACCTTCTCTGAAGGGAATGCTCACCTTTAGGTCCCGAAGGTGTTTTTCAAATTTTTCCATTATGCGCTCGCCGTTGTATCCGTGGGCATCCTTGTATATGACCGCAGGGTTGCTCCAACCTACCGAGTCTATGTTCACCACATAGTAAGTGTGTTTTAGGTTTTTGACGTGATGCTTTGCACCCTCAAGACCAAGCTCCTCTGCATCTGTTATCAGGAACCTAAGCCTGAAGGGAAAGTAGTAGCTGTTTTTCAGTTCCTTAGCGAGCATCAGAAGAAGCGCCACACCAAGAGCATTGTCCAGCGCACCGTAAACGAAGGGCTTGGAATCTAAGTGAGCGGTTATGTATAGAAAGGGTCCCTTCCCTATGTCAAAGTATATGTTCTTACCTCTAACTTTGGTTTTCTTCACCTTGGACTCAATCCTGACTTTTTTATCCTTGAGTGCCTTTGCTGTGCTCCTGTCAACCGACAGTGCTACAAAGGGTTCACCGCTTATGTTCCCTATGAAGGGGGTCTCCAGCTCCTCCATGTAGAATATGGCTCCCACAGCTCCCTTTTCTTTCAGCTTCCTGACCTTATCGACTTCTCTTTCTCCACCGACCCTAACGAGGGCTATCTTACCCTTTACCTCTTCCCCCTCGTCCACCACGTCCGCTTCCCTATCCCCCCATAGGCTACCCACAAAGGGATAACCCTTTACCTGAGTTCCGTTAACCTTTATGGTCGCTTCTATAGGTAAATTCTTTTCAACCTCGAAGTTCTCCTCCACGAAGGGGATTTTCAGAGCCTTTACGAACTTCCTTACCTTGCTGTGGGCTTCCCTTATGCCTTCTGAAGAGGACACTCTTTCCCGAGAGGAGAAGAAGTATGCAAGTTCCTTAAGCTCTTCTAAGGTTTCACTTCTCATATACGGGTGTCAGCCAGCTCCTGTATCTTTCTATGTTCCCCCTCACCGCATTAAAGTAAAGTTCCTGAAGCTGTTTGGTAATCTCTCCTATCTTACCCGTCCCCACCTTTCTGTTATCCACCTCCACCACAGGAGTAACCTCCGCCGCGGTTCCCGTAAGGAATATTTCATCCGCAACGTAAAGCTCGCTTCTGGCAATAGGTCTTTCTTCCACCTTTACCACGAGGTCGTTCCTGAGCAAGTTTATTACGGTCCTTCTGGTTATGCCTTCAAGAATGTGTTCGTTTAGAGATGGAGTTACCGCTACGCGGTCCCTTATTAAGAAGATGTTTTCTCCCGAACCTTCCGACAAATACCCCTGAGAGTTGAGCATTATAGCTTCATCGTATCCCGCAATCAGGGCTTCAGTTTTTGCAAGGGCACTGTTCACATACGCCCCCGCCACCTTCCAGCGAGCAGGAATTGAGTTGTCGTCGTTTCTCCTCCAGGAGGAAACCTTAACCCTTATACCCTCCGAGGTGTCCAGATACCTTCCGAAGTTGTAAGTGTAAATGGCTATCTCGGGGGTGTAACCTATCAGCTTCGGGGTGAGAGCGAGGTCCTTAAAGTAAACTATCGGTCTGACATACACATCCTGCTTTATGTTGTTCTTCCTCAAAAGCTCCACGGTTATATCAACGAGTTCCTGAGCGGTATAGGGAAGTTCCATAAAAAGAGCTTTAGCATTCTTGAGGAGTCTTTCGTAGTGCTCTTGGGCAAAGAGTATGTATAACTGCTGGTGTTCCTCGTTCCAGTAGGCTCTCAGACCTTCAAATATTGCGGTTCCGTAATGGAAAGAATTCGTTTTTATATTTATGTTAGCTTCCTCTATGGGGACGAACTTCCCTTCAAAGAATGCGTATTCCATAGGCAAAAATTCTAACACAAAAGATGTGCTATAATACCTCTCCGTTATGCCAAAGCTATCTCCGAGGGACATAAGAAGGAAGATACAGGGGATAAAGAACACCAGAAGGATTACCAACGCAATGAAGGTGGTTTCCGCCGCAAAGCTCAGAAGAGCACAGGAACTCCTCTACTCTTCGAGACCATACTCGGACAAGCTATACGAGCTGGTGAGAGACCTCGCAGGGCACGTTGACAGAGAAACCCACCCCCTTCTCGAAGAAAGGGAGGAGAGGAACATAGACGTAATCCTAGTTACCGCAGACAGAGGTCTTGCAGGTGCTTTCAACTCCAACATAATAAGGGAAGCGGAAAGGTTCGTGGAGCAGAAAAAGTCCAAGGGTATAAAGGTCAACCTCATACTCATAGGCAGAAAGGGATACCAGTATTTCTCCAAGAGGGATTACAGCGTAGTTAAAGGCTACGACGAGGTCTTCAGGAAGGAGGTTAACTTTGGAATTGCCAAGGAGGTTTCGGAGATAGTCCGTGAGAGGTTCACCAACAAAGAGGTTGATGCGGTTTATCTGATGAACAACGAGATGATAACGAGGGCAAGCTACAAACCCGTAACGAGAAAGTTCCTCCCCTTTGAGCTTCCTGAAGAAGAGGCTGGGGGAGACTACAGCGTTTATACCTTTGAGGTAGAGGAAGAAGAGTTTATGGACAGGATTTTAAACCTCTACCTTAACTACCAGCTTTACAGAGCTATGGTGGAATCAAACGCTGCGGAGCACTTCGCAAGGATGGTTGCCATGGATAACGCTACCAAGAATGCGGACGACCTCGTCAAACAGTGGACCCTAATATTCAACAAGGCAAGACAGGAGTCCATCACCCTCGAACTCATAGACATAGTAGGTGCCGCAGAGGCTATGAAGTGAGGGAGTATCTGGAAAAGCCATAGAGGTGGAGATGCAGAGGTTTGGCATATTTACGACTGTCATGGTGGCTTCTGTAGGTGGAAGTGCAGGTCTCGTGTTGACCAAGAGTATAACTCTATCTACATACACGCTCATACTCGGAGGTGCAGTTACATCATTGCTGGCTGGTTTGCTTGCACTCAGGAGCTACATTAAAATAAACCGTTTGTTGAAGGAGCTTAAGAATGTTTGAAACACTTGCGTGGATAACCGTTGTAGGTAGCCTGTTTTTCATATCATACATACTTTTCCGTATGCTGATAGAAGAGTCAAAGCCCATGCCACACGAAAAGAAGTGATTATGGATAGGGTTAGCGTTGAAAACAACAGGTTTACGGTATTTATGGCTGTGGCAACCGCAAGCGGAGGGGGAACAGCAGGAGTATTTCTAAAGGGCTATCCGGACTACAACTTTGCGGAACTACTTGCGGTATGCGTAGGTTCTCTGATTACTTCCATATCGGTGTTGTTCGCTCTGAAGAGTTATTTTAGAATTAATAGGCTCATGGAGAACGGGAATGGATGAGTTTGTAGCAACTTTATTCTTTGCACTAAGTTCCGGTGTCGTTATTTACGCTCTAATAAAAATGCTAATAGAAGAGTCAAAGCCCATGCCACATGAGAAAAAGTAGGAGGTTTGAAGTATGGCGGAGAAGATAGTGGGAAGGATAGTTCAGGTGATAGGTCCCGTCGTGGACGTTGAGTTTGACACAAAGGACCTCCCACCCATTAAGCATGGTCTTAAGACAATCCGCAGATACATAGACGATAAAGGAAACTGGGCGGAGGAAGAGCTTTACTTGGAGGTTGCCCAGCACATAGGGGAAAGCAGAGTGAGAGCGGTAGGAATGGGAGCCTCCGATGGACTCGTGAGGGGACAGGAAGTTGAATACCTCGGTGGACCCATAAGCGTTCCCGTGGGAAGGGAAGTTCTCGGAAGGATATTTAACGTCGTGGGACAGCCCATAGACGAACAGGGACCCGTTAACGCAAAAGAGTATTGGCCTATGTTCAGAGAGCCTCCTGCTCTCGAAGAGCAATCCACCAAGGTTGAGATACTGGAAACGGGAATAAAGGTTATAGACCTCCTCGAGCCTTATGTTAAGGGTGGTAAGGTAGGACTGTTCGGCGGTGCGGGAGTTGGAAAGACCGTTCTCATGCAGGAGCTTATTCACAACATAGCTAAGTTCCACAAAGGTTTCTCGGTCGTTGTCGGTGTCGGTGAGAGGACGAGGGAAGGAAACGACTTGTGGCTCGAGATGAAAGAATCGGGAGTTCTTCCCTACACCGTTATGGTTTACGGACAGATGAACGAGCCTCCCGGCGTGAGGTTCAGGGTTGCCCAGACGGGAATTACCATGGCGGAATACTTCAGAGATGTGGAAGGTCAGGACGTTCTTACCTTTATAGACAACATATTTAGGTTCGTTCAGGCGGGTTCTGAGGTTTCCACGCTTCTTGGAAGACTTCCCTCCGCGGTCGGATACCAGCCGACTCTGAACACGGACGTGGGTGAGGTTCAGGAGAGGATTACCTCCACCAAGAAGGGGTCAATTACCGCGGTTCAGGCTGTCTATGTCCCAGCGGACGACATAACGGACCCCGCTCCCTACTCTATATTTGCACACCTCGACGCAACTACGGTTCTTGCCAGAAGGCTTGCGGAGCTGGGAATTTATCCCGCAATAGACCCCCTCGAGTCCACCTCCAAATATCTCGCTCCCGAGTTCGTAGGAGACGAGCACTACGAGACAGCCATGGAGGTTAAGAGGATACTCCAGAGGTATAAGGAGCTTCAGGAGATTATCGCAATTCTGGGTATGGAGGAGCTTTCCGAAGAGGACAAGGCAATAGTTAACCGGGCAAGAAGAATTCAGAAGTTCCTCGCTCAGCCCTTCCACGTTGCGGAGCAGTTTACGGGAATGCCCGGTAAATACGTTAAACTTGAGGACACCATAAGGTCTTTCAAAGAGATACTTACCGGCAAATACGACCACCTTCCCGAAAATGCCTTCTACATGGTGGGAACCATAGAGGACGTTATAGAGAAGGCAAAACAGATGGGGGCAAAGGTCTAACCTGATATAAATCCTTTTTCCCGCCCCCTCCTTCCTTTAATCTCTTCCTGTGGAAGAAAAGTTAATAGGTTTAGCTCAGTATATATACTCAAGGTTCGAGAAGAGAGCACTTCCCTTAGAAACTTCAAAGGCTCTGACAAACAGCTTTTACGGTAGAACCTCGCGGGACATAGCCAACTCTATGCTCCAGCGCACCAAAAGCACCTTACCTTTTTGGATAGAAGACAGCTCTCTCGTTCAGATATACAAGAGGTATATGAATTACCTCCTCAAAAAGGACGAACTTACATTGGGTGAGTGCTTTTCTCCCTTCGTGCTGGTGAGCTGTTATGGGAGCTTCGGGGACATTATCTTGGAGAGCAAAGAGAGTAGGAAAACCGCCTTTAGCTTCTTGAAGGATTTTTTCAGGACCCTGCGGGTGGAGGAAATTCTGTCCATATCCGACAGGAGAGGTTTTTTTGAGAGCTTGTTGGGTATAGTTGAGCTGAGGAAACCCCACAACTTCTTCGTTGCTACCCACTTGGCTTACATGGTCAATCCTAACTTTTATGTCCCTATAACACCTGCCGTAGGCAGGTCCTTTCAAATTCAAGACATAAATTCTTATCTTCGTTTCGGGGATTACATAAGGGAGAGGAGAATAAAGCCGATAGAAGCTTTCGCTACTTTGCACCTGCTCTACGAGGATACGCCTTCCAAGAGGTCTGTGGCTGAGGCTATCTTGGGTGTGAGCAGGGAGAGGGAGCTTTTGCTGAGGGCTTGCGAGCTGTGGAATGAAGGGGAGTTCTACGAGGCTCACGAGCTTTTAGAGGATGTTTGGTGTTTGCAGGACAAAGAAGAGGTCAAGGAGTGCTATCAGGGTGTTATAAGGCTGGCTCTTGTGTTGCACTATCTGAAGGTGGGAGAGAGGGAGAAGGCTGTTAGGGTTCTAAGGAAGGCTGTTTCCCAGTTGGAGGGGTGCAAGGGTGTTCCCCTGAACGTTCGGGAGCTTTCCCTTTTCGCAAGGGATTTGCTGGATAAATTAAATAGAGAAGAGGTGCCTGATTTTACCGTCAGGCTCAAAATGGTATAATCTTTAGCTCTGAGGAGGGTGTAGCTCAGCTGGTAGAGCGGGGGACTGTGGATCCCCATGTCGCGGGTTCGAGTCCCGTCACCCTCCCCAATTACATATCGGATTTTTTAAGTTCGAGTATCCACTCAACTATGACCTCTGCCTCTTCCTCGGGGATTTTTTGAGGTGGCATAACGTGTTCTCCCCACTTTCCCCTGCTACCTTTGAGGATACTCTCAACCAGCCTTTCTTTATCCTCTTCCGAATACCTTTTGCTTATCTCCAAAAAGGAGGGTCCTAAGAGCTGTCTCCTCATGTCGTGGCAGTGGGGACAACCTCTCATTCCCACAAGTTCCTTTACGCTGACCTTCACGGCAGGTTCTCTTTGGGACCTCTCACAACCGAGCACCAGAAGGAGAGCTAAAACCAATACCCCTAACATCGAACCCACCTCACAGTGCTTTCCTTTTGAAAAGCAGAGATGCTAAAAAAGCGGGAAGTGCAAACCAAAGAACCATAAAAGCAAAAGCCAAAGACAGTCCCCAGAGGGACCCTAAAACCTCCCTGAAAAGTGCCTCCGACAAACCCATCAGAGCAGCCACATCCATGTTTATCACAACGGCTATCCTCGCAAGGTCAACGGGATTGACCAAGGCAAGAGCAAGGACCACACCCTCCAATGGATAATCCTTAAAGAGATAGACCACAGCTAAAATAACGCCGTCGTGAAGAACCGTCAGGTATAACCACAGACCCAGAAGGAAACTGACACCCTTGACTCTGTCGTCGAAGACCGTCCCCACCAGAACAGCTAAGGAGATGAAAACCATACTCAAAAGCACGCCCGAGATAAGAAGCACCCAGAGGGTAGGATTTAGAACCTCTTTTATAAGAGGTATAAGAACGCCTCCAGCGTATAGAAAGGACATAAAGAGCCACAGAGAGGCTAACTTGCTCCAGAAGACCTGCGCTCTGCTCACGGGTTGGGAAAGCAGGAACTCCATAAAACTCTTCGAGTCGTAAAAGTATGTGATGCAGAAGAAGGAACTAACGAGCGGAACCATCAAAAGGGTTATATTCAAAAGGCTAAGAATTACCTTGCCCGTATCGTTGCTCAGGTAAAGAATTAAAAAACTCATACCTGCCAAAGAAAGTAGATAAGCCCAAAGCCACTTTATACCTTTAAGGTTCCTCAAATCCGCCCGCAGTAGCTTTAAAAACTCAGGCAAAGCTCTCCTCCAAAACCTTGGCAAGTGCCCGTTCGAGGCTTTTCTCTCCCGTTCTTTCCTTCAGTTCCCCCACCGAACTGTCTATCCTTATTGAACCCTCTATCATTAGCAGAACCCTGTCCGCAAGCTCTTCGACCTCCCCCATTATGTGAGAGGTGAGCAGAACTGTTTTCCCTTCGTCCTTTCTCCTCAGAACTTCCTCTTTGAACTTGGAGCTTGATAGGGGGTCAAGCCCTATGGTGGGTTCGTCTAAGATTAAAATCTCAGGGTTGAAGGCTAAGGCTAAAAGGCTGTTTACCTTCTGCTTCGTCCCTCCCGAAAGGGAACCTATAGGTTTGTCCATAAAACCTCCGAGCTTAAACACATCCACAAGTCTTTTGACTTCCTGTTCGGGAAAAAAGCCCCTTATGTCCGCCACCAGTTCGAGCAGGTAGCGGGGTGTCAGGTTCGGGGGAAAGTTAGGTTCCTGGGGCATGTATCCTATGAACCTTCTGTATAGGTATCCCTCTGAGGTATTTTCTCCCATCACGCTTATGGTGCCTTCGTCGGGTATTACCAGCCCGAGTATGCACTTGAGAAGCGTGGTCTTGCCCGAAGCGTTTGGACCCAAGACTGCGGTAATCTCCCCATTTCTCACGGATAGGCTCACTCCCTTCAGGACTTCTACATTACGAAACCTCTTTTTCAGGTTCGTTACCTTTATCGTCTCCACTCTACTTTCTCCATAAGAGGTTTTCTGTCCTCCACGGATACGGGAACTACCGCAGGCAGCGTGTCCTCTATTAGGTTGAGTAGCTCCACAAAGAAGCTCTTTATCAGAACTGAAACCGCAGGATTGTTTTCCATTATGTAGGAAAAGAGCTTTACAGGTCTGTAAGGAATGTCTCCTACACCGTCTCCGTTCAGGTCATAACCTCTGTAGGAACTCCAGTAGTTGCCCTCTATCCTGTTGGGGTTTTTGGAGCTGTTGGTAGAAAGGTCAAAGGTGTTGGATAGAAAGTTGTTTCTCGTTATGGTGTTGTCCATGGAGTTTGCCCATACCCTCATAGCCCACCCGTTTTCCACAAAGTCATTTTCCCTTATGGTCGTTCTCTGGCATTCGTCCATGAGAATACCTGCGGTGTTTTTGTAAAAGACATTATGCTCCACGAGGCTGTCATTTATGGCTTTCAGAAGTAGCCCGTAGGAGGTTCCGCCCCAATTCAGTTCGAAGCGGTTGTTCCTCATGACCACCTCTTTCGTATACATGACCGCCACGCCCACACCGTTTTTTCTGAAAAGGTTGTTCCGATAGATGTCCCTGTGGGAGAACATGAAGTGTAGTCCGTATCTCCAGTTTCCCTCGCTCACGTTTCCTTCTATTACCGAGTCCTGAACGAACTCGAAGTATATGCCGTCCCTATGCCCTGTGATGTAGTTGTCCTTCACGAGGACACCTTTTGCCTGCCAGATGTGTATGCCGTTTCCCGAGTATGCTTCTCCTACCTTGAAGGGTCCAAGTATCCTGTTGTTCTCCACCCTGCAATTTCTAACGTTTGCAAGGTATATAGCCCAGAAGTTGTTTTTCAGGGTGTTGTTTCTTATTACGCAGTTTTCGGAGTCTTCCACCTTTATACCCGCTATGTCCTCCAGCTCACTCCTACCGGAGTTAATTATCTCAAAGCCTTCAACGAGAACATTGTTTGCCCTTATCTTCAGAACTTCATACTTTCCCTCCCCGTCGAGAACGGGTTTTCCCTTCCCTATGAGCTTTACGCTCTTGGTTACGAGTATGGTTCCTTCCCTGTAAGTGCCACTGTGAACTAAAAGGGAAGCCCCTCCCCCCGCAACTTCTAAAGCTTCCTTTATGGTTTTGTATTCACACTCAGAACAGACCTCTATGGTTTGAGAGACTCCTGCGGTGCACCACACAAGCAGACTTAAGCTCAGTGCCCAGCCTTTCCAATTTTCTCTCTCCATCTCTCACCGACGTATTTGAGGACATCTTCCCATGTGAGTATCTTACCCCCGAAGTTCCTGTGAGCTTCTTTGAGGTCTTCCTCCTTCACAAAGGCAGAGATGTTCAAACCCATGGGACTCCTGAGTTTGTCGCTTACTAAAAACTTTACCTCTTCAACTCTGACGAGTTCCTTTGTGGGGAAGTCCGCAACCCACATGGCAAGGATTTCCTCTTCCTTAACCTTCCCGCTGAGGATGTATGCCGCTAAGCACTCTATCGAGTCAAACTTAAAGACTTTTCCCTTTTTCGTTTTCAGTTCTGCGGAGAAGCCGGCATCGGCTATTATCATCAAGCAGAAGGCACAGGAGTCCTTACCGTATTCGATAGGCTCGGGTTCCGGCTTTACTTCGCAGGAGAGTAATATAAAAAGAAGGGGGGGCAGAAGGAGCAGAAGGGTTCTCATGTTTGTGCCACCCCATAGGTGCTGTGCTTTGCACTCAGAGAGTTGACCACAAGAGCTAAAAATCCAAGAACCAATGCACCCACAGCTATGTAGGTTCCCACATCCGGAAAGGAACAAGCTTTCATGTTCAGTAGAGTTTTACACCCTATCAGAGGGGGCTGATAAGCCAAACCGGGTATCTTCAGGGGTGCGTTTGGGTCCAGGTTGTGTCCGTAGTCATACTCCCACCTGTAAAAGTCCGCTATTCCGAGTATCCCGAATATAACGAACAGTATCACCCAGGCTTTTAAAACCCATTTTTTACCGGTTATGGCTCCGAAGAGTCCGAAGAGTATGAAGAACCCGAATATGAAGGGCATGATTTTCAGCTCGGGTATCTTTTCCGGTTCTATGTATTTCATGCCTATGTAGTGGTTAAGCAGATTTATGTTGTATAGGTCGTGGGGTTTTTCACCGGTTATGTTGTTCACCCATATTAGCATTCCCAACCCTTCCGGATACTGGGGTGCCTGAAGGGTTATCTTCCACAGGGGCACGAAGAACACCCCTATAAGCAATAAAGAAGCGAGGGCAAGAAGCCCTCGGGAAACGATGTTCATATCACAACCTCCCGGTCAGTCCGCACACTTCTTCTTGTTCCCGGTCCACCAGCAGGTTTTTACCTTCGCATTCTTGGGAGATACCCTCACGTATCCCTGCATCTCCTGGTGCAAAGCGGAGCAGAAGTCCGTGCAGTAGAAGGGATACACCCCGGGCTTTTCGGGCTTCCACTTTATCGTTAGGGTCTCACCAGGCATTATGAGAACGTTGGGAACGTCAGCCCCGAACATGGCAAAACCGTGGGGGATGTCCCAGTCCTGCTCTATGTTGGTTACGTGGAAATAGACCGTATCTCCTACCTTTATACCCTCTATGTTATCGGGTGTGAAGTGGGACCTTATGGCTGTCATGTATATGTGAACCTCGTTCCCCTTCCTAACTACTCCCTTCTGTATGGCTTCGTCTTCAGACTTTACCGCATGGGGGTGTTTGTTCTTTGCCAGGTCGTAAATCTTAACCTGATGTTTGGTAACGAGTTCTGCGGGTATCATCTGAGCGTAGTGAGGCTCTCCGTGGGTGGGGAAGTCTAAGAGCATCTTCATCTTCTTGCCGGAAATGTCTATCAGCTGTGCTGCGTGGGGAAGCTCTGGTCCCGTGGGTAGGTATCTGTCCTTTGTAATCTTGTTCATCGCTATGAGGTATTTACCCCAGGGCTTTGCGGAGTCTCCACCGGGTATGACGAGGTGTCCTATGGAGTAATAGACGGGTATCCTGTCGAGAACCTTACACTCCTTGGGGTCATACTTGACTACTTCCGAGGATATGAAGCAGGAGACGTAAGCGTATCCCTTGTCGTCGAACTCGGTGTGCAGGGGTCCGAGGCATATGTTCTTCACCTCACAGTGGTTAACCGCTTCGTATTTGAGTATGGGTATCCCCTCAACTTCACCCGCAAACTGTTTGTTCTCTATGGCTTTTACCATCTTGGTGAAGGAGTGTATGGGCTGATTTACCGATAGCTTTCCTCCTCCGATTATGTATTCCCCGTCCGGTGAGACGTCAACACCGTGGGGTGATTTGGGAGTCGGTAGGTAGTAGGCTACTCCCGGACATTCTTTGGGTTCGAGTATTGTTACGCTCGTCTTCTTAACGGACTTAGCTATACCGGTATCCGGGTCCACGTAGTTGTGGTAGTAGAGGGTCTTGACCTTTTTGCCTTTGCCCTGAGAGAGGCACTCCTCCGCTCTCTTCCAGTTGACCGCAAGTATGAAGTCCTTGTCTTTCTTGGAAGCGTTTATCTCAAGTAGGGTGTGTGCCTGCTCCGTGTTGTAGCTCGTGAAGAAGCACCAGCCGTGGGACTTACCCTTACCGCAGTGGGCAAGGTCGTAATCGTATCCGGGAACCAGAAGCTGGAAGGCTATTTCCATCCTGTCGTTTTTGTGCCCCTTGGAGTTGTCCACCTTTATGAAGGTTATAGTTCCCTTTGCCCACTTCTTATACTCCGCTATGGGATAGTCCTTCTGGGGTATGGGGACGCTGAACCTCGTTCCCGCAACTACATACTCCGTGTTCTGGGTTATGAAGGAGGAAGGGTGATTTCCTGCGGAGTTGGGAATTTCAATTATCTCCACCGTTTTGAACTCGGAGAGGTCAATCCTTGCCACCCTCGGGGTGTTGTTTGCGTTGATAAAGAGCCACCTGCCGTCGGGGACACCGTTGGTCTGGGATAGCTCAGGGTGGTGAGAGTCGTCCCAGGGTATAAAACCGTGGGAGGTCATTAGCAGTCCCTTCGTTTCCTCCGAGTATCCGTATCCGTTTTCGGGGTTGACGGAGAAGACCGGAATGGTTCTTAGGTTCCTTCCCGAGGGAATGCCGTGAACACCCACCTGACCGTTAAATCCTCCTGAGAAGAATACGTAGAACTCGTCCTGCTGTCCGGGTGGGACATAAACCCTTTTCGCAGCTTCCTCCCACTCCTTACTGAGATGCTTTGTCTGTGAAAATACTACTCCAAGACCTGCAACAGCCATCAGAGCGAGTGCCAGGCGCTTACCGGCACCCCTGAAGCTTCCTCCCTTCATCTCTATGCACCTCCTCTTTTAATCCTCAAGGCTCAAAATCCACTTGGATATCTTCTCCGCTTCCTCCTTGGAAACGGGTTGTCTGGGCATGTAGAAGGAGGTTATGGTTATCCCGTATTTGTTGGCGAGTCCCTGCCACTTGCCAACGCTTCCGCTCATAAGACTTTGAACGAGAGTTTTCATAGCGTCGGGGTTGTTTTTGTATTCCTTCGCTATAACTTTGAAGGGGGGACCGACCTTGCTCTTTTCGAGGTCGTGGCAGGAGTAGCAACCTTTACTCTTGAGGAGGGACTCTATCTCTTGGGATAGAGTTAGGGAACTTAACAGACACAGAGCTACGGTTAATAAGCCTATTCGCATATTCAAACCTCCTTAAGCCTTCTGCTTCTATTTTATGACCGAAATCAGAAATTGTCAATAATTTATCAGTTAGTCATAATTAACATAGAGATGGATAGGATAAGGTTCTTCAGGCTTTATGCGAGAGAAACCTTCGGTTGCAGGGTCAGGAAAATCCCGGTAGCTTTACCCTTTACCTGTCCAAACATAGACGGAACAAAAGGGAGGGGTGGGTGTATATACTGCTACAGGGGTTCGAGACCTGCTCATCTCTCCCCGAGGCAGAGCTTAAGGGAGCAGATAGAGGAGGGTATAAGACAGGCGAAGGATAGATACGGCAGGAAGACCCGGTTTTTCGTTTACTTTCAGTCTTACACAAATACATACGGGGATATTGCTTACCTTAAAAATCTTTACGATACGGTCCTCGATTACGAGGAGGTGGTGGGGCTTGACGTGGGCACGAGACCGGACTGTGCTCCCGAAGAGGTTCTTGACCTTTTGGCTAACTACAAAAGGCTCGGTCTCGAGGTGTGGATAGAGTTCGGTCTTCAGTCCGCTAACTTTGAAACCCTCAAGAGGATAAACAGGGCACACGGGGTTTCCGACCTCGTCGATGCGGTTCTGAGGGCAAAGAAGAGGGGTCTTAAGGTGTGCATACACACCATAGTTGGACTGCCGGGAGAGAGTAGGGAAGACTTTATAGAGACCGCAAAGCTGGTCCGTGCTCTGAGGGCGGAGGGGATAAAGATACACCCCATCTACGTAATGAAAAATACCGCTCTGGCAAAGTTATACGAGGAGGGAAGGTTTAAGACTTTATCCCTTGAGGAGTATGTCCGTTATGCGGTGGACATGCTCGAGATAATTCCTCCAGAAACGGTGGTCCACAGGCTTACTGCGGAGGCGGAAAGGGAAAAGCTCCTTTCCCCCGATTACTGCCTATACGAGAGGAAGATGGAAGTTATAGAAGCTATAGAGAGGGAGATGGAGAGGAGGGGAAGCAGGCAGGGACTTTTAAGCGTTGAAGGGGCAGGAGGGAACTTCGAAAAACTCGTTGAGGAACCAAGGAGATTTTAGGTTAGAGGTAAGTTCCCTTATCTCTTCGATGTCCTCTTCGGAGAGCCACGGGTATGAGGGAGTTCTGTATATGGTAAGGGGCAATCCGTCCGCAATGTGGATACTGTCCCTTATTCGTGAGGTGTCTATGTCCCTTCCTGCGGTAAAGGAGTATTTGTCGGGTTTTGAGAGAGGGGCTTTTATATCCACGGCGAAGCCGTCTATTACATCTCTCAATCTTTCTAAGACTTCGGGTAGGTATCCGTTGGTGTCGAGTCTGACTTTTACGTGAGGTGCTCGGGACTTTACCCTTAGAATGAAGTCCCTCAGTTTGTCGGTGTTGTGAACCGTAGGCTCACCTCCCGAAAGGACGAGGGTGTCAGCCACGGGGTTTGAAGAGATTTCGTAGAGAATTTCCCTCTCGAGTATTTTCTCTTTGGGCGTGCCGACCACGAGCATCCAGTTGTGGCAGTGTTTGCACCTGAAGTTGCATCCCTTTAGAAAGGTTACGAGGCTCCACCTTCCCGGAGCGTCCGCTGAGGACAGGGTGTAGGAGACGAACCTCAGTCCCATCTCGTTGCCTCCATAAGCTCTACTACTTTTGCTTTCTTCCTCGTTACCCAGTCCGCTCTTCTGCCTCCCTGCCAGTAGTTTTCCTCCCCTTCGTAGATGTAGTTCTGTGCTTCTACCTTTTTCACCTTCCGGGCTATGGGTCTGTAGTAGCCTATAACTCTCGAATACACCGTTGTGTCTTCTGACCCGCAGTAGGGACACCTCAGTTTCTCCCCCACCATCTTGGCTTCGCAGTTATTGCACACGCTCGTGGTGGGTGTGAGGGTTATGTAGATTATGGGCATGTTTTCGAAGAGCCTCTTTATGAAGTCCCTCGCTTGCTGTCCGGTGGGTTTTTCGTTCAGGAATATGTGCTGTATGCTTCCTCCGGTGGCAAAGCTCTGGGTTTGGGCGGACACCTGAAGCTGTTTGGTCAGAGAGGTCTGGTCGTAAGGGGGCTGAAATCCTGCGGTCAGGAACACACCCGAACCCTGCGAACTTCCCTTTATGTAGGGTGGGACTCCATCTATCTTCCCTTCCCAGAATTCCCTGTAGAGCTTATACTTGTGTCCACTTCCTTCGGATACATCTCTGAAGAACTCGAGGTCTTTCTGGGCGAGCTTGGGTCCTGCGGTTTCTCCGGGTGCATACTCAAAGTTCCAAGGAATACCGTCCTCCCTCATGAAGTCTTTGAGCTTTGAGAGGATAAAGTCCGCAACCTCCTTTGCAAAATTAAGTCCCTCTTTGTGGAACAGACCTGACTCCTCCTCTATCAGGTTCCCCCTTGCGTCGTAGCTTGCAAATCCGAAGTTTATTAATCCCTCGTGTCCCCCCTGCAGGGATATGGTGTTGAACATGGTAGAGAGGTCTTTCATGTAGTAAAAGAAGGTAGGATACAGTCCCCTGTGGTTTTCTATAAACTCCCTCTTCTTGTTCAGCACGCTTCTTGCCTTCTCAAGTATGTCCTCCAAATGTTTGAAGAGACTTTCCTTATTTCCCCTGTGAAGCCAGCCGAGGCGGTTGAAGTTTATGGAGATTACACCTATGGAACCCACCCCGGAGGCGTTTCCGAATATGGAACCCGTGTTGGAAACCCTGAGCACTTCCCCCATGTCCACTTGAAATCGACAGCAAAAGCTCCTCTGAAGATAGGGGTTTCTCGGCTCGAGACCGCTGGCAACAAAGGGTTTGCTTATGAAGTTTTCAAAGTAAGCACCACCGTGTTTGTCCATGTTTTCTAAAAACTCGAGGAAAACGGGGTCGTCGAAGTTGAAGTTATCGGTAATCTGCACCGTTATGAGAGGAAAGGTCCAGGGTCTGCCGTCCGCATCTCCTTCCCACATGGCTTGTAAGAAGCCCAAGGCTACTCTGTCGTAAATTTCTGCCGGTATTTCCTTATACTTGGTTTCTAAAATTTTCCCTCCCACAACTATGTATTCCTCCTCTAAGGAAGGAGCGGGCTTTCCGAACTCCAAGGTTACATTTGTGAAGGGGCTGTTTCCGCTTCTGAAGGGCAGGTTTATGTTGTATAGAAAGCTCTGGAAGGCGTGGGCTATCTCGTCTTGGGAGTATCTCCTTCCCTGGAACTTGTGCTCGAACCATACGTAGGAGCTTGCTATTGTTATGAGGTCGTTCAGAGCAACCGCACCTGCTACCTCCTGGGATATGAGACATATAAAGTTTGCACACTGGTCCAGAAGGTTCCTGAGCCTTCTGGGAGGTCTCGAGCGGGGCATTACCCTCGTGTTGGAGGTGAGACCGTTCATAGCTATGTCTCTTGCAGAGAAGCCTATACAGTAAGGACCGAGTATGGACAGCTGGTGCTGATACCACCACCCCTCCTCGTGCATTAGCCTCTCTTCGGGGGAAAGTATCCTGCGTAACATATACTCCTTCATAACTTCACCGGACAGTATGTTTGCCATGGCGGGCAGGGAGTAAACGAGGTTTGCGTTGTGTCTTGCAACATCTTCGAACTTAAGGTAGTCCTCTATTAGGTCGAGGGCTTCCTCCTTTACCATGTCGAACCTCCTTTTTTTCGATTACATCTATTTTAGATTTTTTGACTATAAAATCAATTTTTCTTTGGAAGCTACTTCAAACACTTAAAAGCCGGAACATAAGAGCTTGAGCAACCGTAAAATATTGACGATGGGAAAGGTAATAAAGCTGGACGTCAGAGATTTGGAACCCCCGCAACCTCTGGTGGAAATATCGAGAAAGTTGGAAGAACTCGGGGAGGGAGACATACTCGAGGTGCTCGGCTCACGACCCTTCAGACACCTGTTGCCTAAGCTGGAAAACCTCGGCTTTAAATACACCCTCGAGGAAATCCCGGAGGGCTATCTTCTCAGGATATACAAGTAGTTTTAACTCCGCGTCTTTGAGGTTAGCCAAAACACAGCTCCCAGAGCCAAAAGCAAGAACCCCATACTCAGCATCTTGACCACATCCGCGTGGGAGACCGACAGGATTTGTTTTGGTGCCGGAGGCGGGAGTCGAACCCGCACGCCCCGAAGGGCACTGTCCCCTCAAGACAGCGCGTCTGCCAGTTCCGCCACTCCGGCTCTTCGGAGTTTATTATTATAAACCACAATGAAGCGACTGCCAAGACTCTATGCCATAACTGACAGGAAAAAATACGGTGAGGATTTTCTTGGCACCTTAGAACGCATTTTAAGGAACGGTGTTAAGATGGTGCAGTTGAGGGAGAAAGACCTGTCAGGGAGGGAGCTTTACCATCTGGCGAGCCAAGTTAGAGAGTTGACCAGAAAGTATGAAGCTCTGTTGCTTATAAACGAGCGTTTTGATGTAGCGGTTGCGGTCGATGCGGATGGCGTCCACCTGCCCGAAAAGAGCTTCCCACCCAGCGTTGTAAAGAAATTGTTTCCACAGCTTATAGTCGGCTTTTCCGCCCACTCTCTCGAAAGTGCCAAGTATGCTCAGGAGGAAGGTGCGGACTTTATAACTCTCGGACCGGTCTTTAAAACTTCCTCCCACCCAGAAGCTAAGCCCATGGGAACCTTAAAGTTCAAAGAAATAGCTCAAAGTGTAAACATACCTGTATATGCTCTCGGTGGTATAACTTGGGATAGGATAAAACTCTGCTACAAAAATGGTGCATACGGGATTGCAGGTATTACAATATTCTTAAATGATAGTAAAGACTCGTGATTTGATATTAGAAGAGGCTTTAAAGTTATTTTCCGAGAAGGGTATAAAGGAAACCACCATAAGGGATATAGCCAAAGCGGTAGGTATCACCGAAGGTGCCATATACAGACATTTTGAAAGCAAAGACCAGATAGTTTACGAGCTGTTCGAAAAATATTCACATCAGCTATACGATAAGGTCGAAAGGGCTATAAAGAGAGCAAAAACGGAAGAGGAAGCCTTCAAAAAAGCTGTTTATGCCTTTTTGGAGTTTGCATTCAAGAAGCCGGACGCCTTCAGATACCTAAATATATTTCACTACCTGAGAGGAAAAGAGGTCAGAAAGTTCAAGCGCATACCCTTCTCGCTACTTAAAGAGCTTGTTCTCAAACTCCACGGAGAAGGAGTCATAAAGGTTGAACCGGAATACGCCCTTGCGCTCGTTACGGGAACCCTGGAGAGAGTCTTCCTATACAAGAGCATGGGGATAATAAAGGGCAGACAGGAAACGGTTAAGGAGAAAACCGCAAACCTCCTCTGGAAGAGCTTAACCGAATGTTCTCAGTCATAAAACCAGAACTAAAACCCAAGGTATCCTTTTCCCAGCGGAGGCTTCCATGATAGATAAGGAGAAAATCAAAAGGGCTATAAGGCTCTTCCTCGAAGGGATAGGAGAGGACCCCGACAGGGAAGGTCTGAAGGAAACCCCCGACAGGATAGCCCGTATGTGGGAAGAGTTCGAAAGACTGCGTTCTTTTGACATGAAACTCTTTGAAGAGTTCGGAAACTACAACGAGATGGTTCTCGTAAAAGACATCAGGTTTTACTCTTTCTGCGAGCACCACCTTTTACCCTTCTTCGGGAAGGTTCACATAGCATACATTCCCAACGAAGTCATATGCGGACTGTCCAAACTTGCCAGAACCGTCAGGTCCTTTGCCCTCAGACCCCAGGTGCAGGAAAGGCTTACCGAGGAGATAGCGGACTTTTTAGAAAGGGAGCTGAAGCCCAAAGGTGTGGGAGTTGTAATAGAAGCGGAGCACCTGTGCATGTCCATGAGAGGAGTTATGTCCCCCGGACACATAACCACCACCTCAGCCCTCAGAGGTGTTTTTTTAGAGGACATAAAGACAAGAGAAGAATTTTTAAAACTCATACAGTTTCCGAGATGAGAACTACCTGAAAATCAGGAAAGCTTATAACCGAATTTTCAGAAATTGACATCTATCAATAACTTATGAAATTACCATGTCAGGAGGTGAGTCATGGTTAAAGTGGCTATGTTGTCAGCAGGGATTCTCGCTTCCGTTATCTTTGCTCAAAAGGTATTTGAAAACTACAAAAGCTGGAATCACGTAAAGAGTATGGTAATTCACAGTCCCCAACACCCCCTTTACGAACCTTTCGGAGGAATACATCATATTTACGCTAATGATAAGGCTATGCAAGCCATTAAGCTCGGAAAAGGCAGAAAGTTTCCGGAAGGTTCAGTCCTCGTATTCCTACTCTACGACATAGAAGAAGCCAAAGGAGCGTTCACTGAAGGAGCGAAGAAAATAGAAGCCTTCATGGTCAAAGATTCGAGCAAGTATCCTTCCACAGGAGGTTGGGGCTTCTTCGCTTACGATGGCAGAGGTAATAATCTCGTCAAGGACATGAAGCAGGACTGTTTCAACTGCCACGCTCAAGTGAAGGACATGGACTACGTTTTTTCTCGCTATAAAGAATAATTTCCCTCATCTTTATCAATACAGGTAAAATCGACATTCCCTTCTCCGTAAGAGAATAACTGACCTTGACAGGTTTTTCAGGAAAAACCTCCCTCCTCACAAGACCGAACTTTTCGAGTTGATACAACCTACTGTGAAGAACCTTATCGCTCAAACCTACGAGAACCTTTTTGATGTCCCTTGGAGTTTTCTTATCCTTTAGCAAGCTTAGTATTTCGAGGGTCCACTTGCAGGAAACCACAGACACGACCTCCTCTGCGGGAAGAGCCAAGCCCTTGAACCAATATGCAACCTCCTTAAAGACTTCCGGCTTCCTAAGGTAGTAAAGAGTCTCCTTCGGATATCCTTCATTTTCCTTTTTGCCTACTAAGCCTGCTCTGACGAGCCTTCTGAGTCTATCGAAAAGAACCCTGCTATCTATATCGGGAATTAACCTCTTAAGCTCGGACGGTCTCTTGGGTGAGCTGACAAGGTGAATAACTATTTGAAAAGCCCACTTACAGCTCAGGAGAGGTTTGCCCATGAGAATAAAAATAATTCCTGTTAAAATATTTCCCATGTATTATGCACTTTTGACCCTCTTCGTCATAGTTTCAATCCTGATAATAATCCTTGCCCTCCTTCAGAAGGGAAGAGGAGACGTTGGAGCGGCTTTCGGAGGCGGTATGGGACAGTCCATATTCGGCGCAGGCGGTGTGGACACCATACTGACAAAGGCAACCTACTGGCTCGGAGGAATATTCTTAGCCCTTGCGGTTCTCCTCTCCATAGTCCCGAGGGGGGAGAAAGGCTCCGTTGTGGAGGAACACCTTAAAGATGAAACTACGACAGCTCCTGTTCAGTCTCCCGCAGGAAATCAGGAGAGACGGGGAGATAATCCTGTCGCACCTTCTCAAAACAAAACCGAGCAACCTTCCCCTCCTGCTGGAAAGTGAAGTTAGCCCCGACCTTTTGCACAAATTCCGAACCCTGATAGAAAAGAGAAGGCGAGGCTACCCGACCGCATACCTCATCGGTGAATGGGATTTCTACGGAAGAACGTTCAAGGTCCAGCCCGGTGTCCTCGTCCCCAGACCGGAAACGGAATTGCTCGTGGAAAAGACCCTCGAGCTGATACCGGACCACAAACCCCACCACGGATACGAAATAGGAAGCGGGACGGGAGTTATCTCCATAACCCTTCTTCTGGAGAGACCCCTTCTGAAAATGTCCGCAGTTGACATAGACCCGCAGGCGGTCCGGCTCACGCAGGAAAATGCACAGCTTCACGGAGTGTCCTCAAGGCTCGAAGTGCTCGAAGGAAACCTCTTTCAACCGGTCGAAGGGAGACGCTTTGACTTCATAATTTCCAACCCCCCCTATATCCCCCTAAGGGAATGGGAAAACTTACCCCCGGAAGTTAAGAAGGAGAAAAAGACCGCCCTTATAGGCGGTGAAAAAGGATACGAATTTTATGAAAGGATAGCACCCCTCCTGAAGAACTATCTCAAAGAGGGAGGCTTTGTTGCTTTGGAGATAGGACACGACCAAGGGGATATTGTTAGGAAGTTGCTCACCCGGGAGGCAGGATTGGAAAAAGTTATCATATATAAGGATTATTCAGGACAGGATAGAGTGGCGATAGGATGGAACTTATAGGTTTCTTCATAGGAGTTGCCTTTTTTATAGCCCTCGAAGGCTTCTTCGCAGGCTCGGAGATAGCCCTCCTGAGTGCGGACAAGGGCACTCTGAAAGCGGTGGTCAGGAAGAAAGGATACCGCTACGTCGCCCACTTCTTAGAAAACCCCGAGGAATACATAACCCTGACCATGCTCGGATACACGGTGAGCATAGTCTTTGCCGCAACCCTCTACACCCTCGCACTCATGACCGCTACCAAATACTTTCCGCAAATTTCCGGATACGAGGTGGTCCTTGCGGAGACCCTCGTCATATTTACCATAATCTTCGGGGAGATAATACCCAAGAGCTTTTTCCAGCACTACGCCAACAAGCTGGTAGTTCCCAGCCTCTTTGTCCTCGACAAGCTCAGACTTCCCCTAAAGCCCTTCCTCGTCCTCTCGAGAGTTATAAGCAGAGCCATCTCGAGCAGGTTCGCAGGCTCGGTGGCAAAGGTAAGAAGGCAGGACATAATAGAGCTTCTGAGAGAGAAGAAAACCTTTGCGGAATACGAGGGGCTGATAGTTTCCAACATCCTCTCCTTCAGGGACAGGAGAGTGGGAGAGATAGTAAAGCCCTTATACGAGATAGTTATGGTTTCGGAAAACTCCAGCGTATTTCAAGCGGTGGAGAAAATAAAGGAGAGCGGATACTCCCGCATACCCGTTTACAGGGTCAGGGTTGACGAGATTGTGGGATACGTAAGCGCCTATGACCTTCTGGTGGCAAAACCCGAAGAACCCATAAAGAAGTATGTCAGAAAGATACTCGTATTCTCCGAATACACACCCCTGCCGGATGTAATTGAGGAGTTCAAGCGTAAAAAGGAGCACATAGCGGTGGTGGTGGACGAAAGGGGTGTGATAATAGGCATAGTTACCCTCGAGGACATAATGAGGGAGATAGTGGGAAGCATACACACGGACAAGGACAGCGACGAGCCTATAAAGGAGATAGCCAAGGACAGATGGGTGGTTGACGGAAAGCTGGAGCTGAACGAGCTGGTCAGGATAACAGGTATCAAGATACCGGAGGGAAATTACAGCACCGTGGGAGGATTTCTCTCCTACCTTGCGGGTAGGGTTCCCAGAGAGGGTGAGGTCTTTGAGCTGAACGGCTTTAAGTTCAAGGTCATATCCGGGGACGAGAGGAAGGTTAAAAAGGTCTTGGTGGAGAAGAAAAGGAGGGGGAAAGAGGAAGGTGAAGTATAGGAGGTCTCTCAAGGAGATTCCCTCCGAGCTGAGACCACGGGAGAAGCTCGAGCGGGTGGGGGCACAAAACCTCTCCGATGAGGAACTTCTTGCGGTCATATTCGGCTCCGGAACGAGGGACAAAGATGTGATTTCCTTAGCCCGTGAGGTGGTAAAGGTCGGCTGGAAGGAGATAGAGAGGAAGGACCTCAAGGACCTGATGCGGATAAAGGGACTCGGCAGGGTGAAGGCTCTCCAGCTGAAGGCTCTCTTGGAGCTGTCCAAGAGGATAAGCAGACCTTACGGTGGCAAGAGCGTAAACTCTCCCGAGGACGTTTACGAGATGGTCTTGGAGTTTTTCAGCGACCACAGGGAGGCTCTCCTGTGCCTTTATCTGGACCTCGGAAACAGAGTTATTCACAGGGAAACCGTTGCGGTGGGTTCTATGAACAGGGTCTTCGTCTCTCCGAGGGACATACTCAAGCCCGCCTTGGAACACTCAGCCTACGGAATAATAATGGTTCACAATCACCCGAAGGGTCTTTTAAAACCTTCTAAGGAAGACATAGAGTTTACTAAGAGGGTAAAAGACGCCTGCGACCTCATAGGTTTCGAGCTTCTGGACCACCTTATAATCAACGAGGAGGGTTTTATATCCTTGAGGGATAGGGGAGTGCTGGATTGATATATAATTGCGCTTCATGAAGGTCTTTGCGCTTTTACTGTTTATCTTTTCCCTCTCCTTCGGGGAGAGTTTGTATGTGGCTGTCGCCTCGAGCATGCGTCCCCTGATGGAGGAACTTAAGGAGGAGTTTGAGAGGAAAAACCCGGGGGTTGAGATAAAGGTTTCTTACGCCTCTTCGGGAAGTATTTACAGACAGATACTCGGTGGTGCCCCCTACGAGGTGTTCCTCTCAGCCAACGAGGTTTATCCTGAGAAGCTCTACGAAAGGAGTTTCGCCACAAAGCCCGTCCCCTTCGCTGAGGGCAGACTGGTTATATTCAGCTTGAGGCACAGGGTCGAAGATGAGCGGGTTTTGCTGATAGCGAAGAGGGTAGCTATCGCAAGTCCGAGACACGCTCCCTACGGGATAGCGGGTGTGGAGTTTCTCAAGAATGCGGGACTGTATGATAGGGTGAGGGGGAAGCTCGTGTATGGCTCGAATGTCGCTCAGGCTTTCCAGTTCGTAGTCTCCGGTGGTGCCGATGTGGGTATAGTCTCCCTTTCGCTGGTCAAGACCTACCGCAGGGGTAGCTACTCCGTGGTTGCCAAGGACAAACACAGCCCCATAATCCACTCCGCAGTTATAACCTCTAAGGGGAAAACCTCCCCTGTTGCGAGGGAGTTTGTCGATTTTCTCCTGTCAGAGGAAGTTAAGAAGCTCCTCCTGCACTACGGCTTTGAGGCTATAAAATGACGGAAGCCCTGCTACTGAGCCTCAAGCTCTCAGCCCTGACCACCCTTGTGCTCATATTTCTTTCCCTGCCCATCGCCTACCTTCTCAGCTTTACGAGGTTTCCCCTAAAGGGTCTGGTGGAAGCTATCCTGCTCTCCCCCATACTGCTTCCGCCGACTGTTCTGGGTTTTTACCTGATATACCTCTTCAGCCCCCAGCTTCCCACGGGGAGGTTTATCGAGCTTGTCTTCGGCAAAAGCCTGCTGTTCTCCTTCGAGGGTCTTCTGGTAGCTTCCCTGATATACTCCCTTCCCTTCGGTATATTTCCAATCAGGGACGCCTTCCAGAGCCTTCCAAAAAGGTATTTGGAGATAGCCTACGTCTTCGGATACTTGAAGCTGGAAGCCTTCTTCAAGGTAATCCTTCCTAACAGCTGGGGAGGGATACTTACCGCAGGTGCCCTCGTCTTTGCCCACACGATGGGGGAGTTCGGGGTGGTGCTCATGGTGGGAGGGAACATACCCGGTGAGACGAGAACCCTTTCGATTTACATATACGACGAGGTTCAGGCTCTCAACTACTCCCAAGCCCACTTAGCCTCTCTGGTTCTCTTGGGTGTATCCTTTTTATCCCTGAGCGTGGTTTTCCTGATGAGGAAGAGATGGGTGGGATAGTTCTGAAATTCCAAAAGAGGTTTCCCTCCATACTCGTGGAGGGGGAGTTTACTTTCGAGGAGGGGTTTAACGTCATACTGGGACCTTCCGGTTGCGGGAAGACTACGACCCTTCGGGTTATGTGCGGTTTGGAGAAACCCGACGAGGGTTTTATGAAGTGCTGTGATGAGGTATTTTTCGATACCCGAGAGGGTATATTTTTACCGCCCCAGAGGAGAAAGCTGGGTATAGTCTTTCAGGAGGATAACCTCCTTCCCAACCTTTCCGTAAGAGGGAATATAGAGTTTGCCCTCAGAAAGGCAGGTGCAGGCAGGGTTTCGGTTCGGGAGTTGATGAGACGCTTCGGAATGGAGGGATTGGAGGATAAAAGGGTTTCCGAGCTTTCGGGTGGACAGAGGCAGAGGGTAGCCATAATAAGAGCGCTCGCCTACAACCCGAGAGCCTTGCTGATGGACGAACCCTTCTCCTCGCTGGACTTCAGGAGAAAACTCCGCATAATAGAGTTCCTGAAGAGTTTGAACCTAAGCATCCCCGTGGTGCTCGTAACCCACGACCCCTTCGAGGCTTCCCTTTTAGCAAACAAGGTATTCCTGATGGAAGGGGGAAAAAAGGTAGCGGAAGGAGGCAGAGAGCTTATAGAGGAATACTTCTCGGAGATTGCGGACCTCCTGAAAATTCACTCCTCCTGAAGCTTTTCCACCAGCTTCTTTGCCGCTTCCTGCTCCGCTTCCTTCTTGCTCTTGCCCCTGCCTACTGCGGATATGCCCCTTATGGAGCTTTCCACCGTAAAGGTCTTTGCGTGCTCCGGTCCCTCCACGCTTATTACCCTGTAAGTAGGTCTTTCCCTCCACCTCTTCTGGGTTATCTCCTGAAGCATGGTCTTGTAGTCCTTCTTAATCTTGTGAGTTCTTACCGTTTCCAGTATTTTGTCCTTGAAGAGTTTGGAAAAAAGGTCCTTTACGAGGTTGCAGTCCCTACCGCTGTCTATGTAAACCGCAGCCCAGAGAGCTTCGAACACATCACCTATTATGGATACGTTCTTCTTACCCCTACTGATGAGTATGTAGTCGGAGAGGTTGAGGTCCTTGGCAAGCTCGTTAAAGAACTCCTCGCTTATGAGATAAGCCTTGAGAGATGCAAGCGCTCCCTCCCTCTTTTCGGGAAAGGACTCTACCAGTATGTCCACTATCAAAAAGTTCAAAAGAGCGTCCCCCAGAAACTCGAGTATTTCGTAGTGGTGTCCGCCCGTGTCCCGAGCGTAGGATATGTGGGTGAAAGCCTGTCTAAGGAGTTCTTTATTCCTGAAGGTGTAGCCTATCCTCTCCTCTACCTCTTCAAACATCCTCTACTTTTTTAAATATCAGGCAGGCATTCGTCCCGCCGAACCCGAAGGAGTTGGAGAGGACTACCCTGACGTCCGCCTCCACAGCCTCGTTGGGAACGTAATCCAAGTCGCACTCGGGGTCGGGGTTTTCGAGGTTTATGGTGGGAGGTATAACGCCGGTCTCTATGGTCTTTACGGAGGCTACCGCCTCTACCGCACCCGCAGCACCGAGCAGGTGTCCCACCATGGACTTGTTGGAGCTTATCTTGAGCTTGTAGGCATGTTCCTTAAAGAGCTGTTTTATAGCCAAAGTCTCCACCTTGTCGTTGAGGGGGGTTGAGGTTCCGTGAGCGTTGATGTAATCGACCTCGTCCGGGTTAAGACCCGCATCCTCGAGAGCGAGCTTCATGCACTCGTAGGCACCCTCTCCGCACTCGTGGGGAGCGGTTATGTGATAGGCATCATCCGTTGCTCCGTATCCCACAAGCTCAGCGTATATCTTAGCTCCACGAGCCTTTGCGTGTTCATACTCCTCAAGAACCACTATTCCCGCACCCTCACCCATCACGAAGCCGTCCCTGTCCTTGTCGAAGGGTCTGGAAGCCTTCTGAGGCTCGTCGTTGCGGGTGGAGAGCGCCCTCATTACCGCAAAGCCTGCCACTCCGAGAGGGGTTATAGCCGCTTCTGTCCCGCCCGCTATGGCAGCGTCTATGTCTCCCGCCTGTATCATCCTGAAGGCATCGCCTATGGCATGATTTCCCGTCGCACAGGCAGATACAACGCAGTAGTTGGGACCCTTAAAGCCGTGCCTTATGGCAACGTAGCCCGCCCCCATGTTGGATATACCGTAAGGTATAAAAAAGGGAGAGACCCTTCTGGCACCCTTTTTGAGTATGACGGAGTGCTCCTTCTCTATGTCCCTCAGACCGCCTATACCGGTTCCTATTATTACCCCTATCTTAAGCGGGTCGTAGCCAGCCTCCTTTATCTTGCTGTCCCGTATGGCTTCCTCGGACGCCGCAACCGCATACTGAACGAAGAGAGACAGCCTCGAAGCTTCCTTTTTATCCATAAACTGGAGAGGGTCGAAGTCCTTTACCTCACCCGCAATCTTTACGGTAAGCCCGAACTCGTCGGGGTCAAATCCCTTTATGAGGTCTATCCCGCTGACACCTTTGGTGAGGTTTTCCCAGAACTTGCTCACACCGGTGCCTATGGGGGTAACCGCCCCCAGACCGGTTATTACTACCCTTCTCCTCATCCGCCTACCTTTTCCTTGAGGTAGTTGATGACGTCCCCGACGGTCTGTATCTTCTCCGCATCCTCGTCGGGAATTTCTATGCCGAACTCCTCCTCAAAAGCCATTATCAATTCAACAACGTCGAGGGAGTCAGCTCCCAGGTCATCTACGAACTTAGCTTCAGGGGTAATCTTCTCCTGCTCCACCCCCAGCTGGTCAGCTATGATTTCCTTAATTCTGTCCTCAAGAGCCATATCCTTCACCTCCGCATAAGATTTTATTTAAAAGAGACCTCCGTTAACATGAATTACCTCACCGGTTATGTATGAGGCAAGGTCCGAAGCTAAAAAGAGAACCACATTAGCCACATCCTCCGCCTTGCCGAACCTGTTCATGGGTATCTGCTCTAAGAACTTCTCCTTTATGTCGTCGGGTATTGCATCGGTCATGTCCGTCTCTATGAAACCGGGAGCGACCGCATTCACGGTTATGTTCCTCGGTGCAAGCTCCTTTGCGAGGGTCTTGGTAAACCCAATAAGTCCCGCCTTCGTAGCGGAGTAATTAGCCTGACCCACGTTGCCTATGAACGCCACCACCGAGGACATGTTTATAATTCTTCCCCACCGGTTCTTGAGCATTCCCTTTATGAGCTTCTGGGTTATGAGAAAGGTCCCCGTCAGGTTTACCCTCAGAACCTCTTCCCAGTCCTCGAACTTCATTCTCATAAAGAGGGTGTCCCTGGTTATGCCTGCGTTGTTCACGAGTATGTGGACGCTTCCCACCTGCTCGGTTATCTTTTTTACAGCCTCTTCCACGGAGTCCTTGGAGCCTACGTCAAGCTCCACCCAGTAGGTTTTTGCTCCCGTCTGGGACGATATTTCCTGCGCAACCGCCTTTGCCCTGTCCTCGCTCCTTCCGGTTATTATCACCTGTGCTCCCGCCTGAGCGAGTTTGAAGGCTGTTGCCTTTCCTATCCCACGGGTGGAACCTGTGATGAGGGCTACCTTGTCGGAGAGGTTTATCATGATTGGCTACAAATTATAGCAGATTTGACGCTCCCTTGCTATATTAGTGATGATGGGGAGTTTTTTAACTTTTTTCATAGCCTTTTTAACCCTGTTGACTCTATCCTGCTCCCAGAAGCCGAAGGACATAAAGACCTACGAAAGCGAAAACCCCTTCCCTCAAGAGGAATACACTCCCCACAGAACCAGAGGTAGTCTCTTCGTGGGAGAAGGTTCCACGGACCTATACGGTGAAAACCGTGCTTCCAGACCCGGAGACCTGATTTTCATATCGGTCAAGGAAAGTATAAATGCGGTCGAGAGCATATCCAATCAGGCAGGCAGGTCTTCTTCATTCTCAAACGCCATAAGCGCCTTCTTCGGTCTTCCAGCCAACACCCTTGCAAACCTCGGCTCCCAGGGACAGGGAAAGTTTGACACCAAAGCGGCAAGCAAAATCCAACAGCAAGGGGTTTTAACCACCAAACTTGCGGGGAGGGTGGTAAAAGTTTACCCGAACAGGACGATGTTAATAGAAGCAAAGAAATACATCGTGGTGAACGGAATGAGAAGGGAGTTCGTTCTCAGAGGCATCATAAGACCGGAAGACATAGACAGCACCAACACAGTCTCGAGCGACAGGATTGCCAACATGGAGATATTCCTCGATGGAAAGGGCTACATGGCTGAGGGAGGTAAGCCGGGATGGCTGGCAAGAATATTTGCCTTAATATTCCCCTTCTGATACTCCTGCTGGTTTCCGTAACCTTCGGTGAAAGGATTAAGGACATAGCGAGCTTCGAAGGGCACAGGATAAACTACCTCAGAGGATACGGTCTCGTAGTGGGACTGAAGGGGACGGGAGATGGGAAAGCTACGCAGTTTACGGTAAAGAGCCTCGCCAACGCTCTCCAGAAGATGGGTATAGTGGTTGACCCCAACAGAATGACCGTCAAAAACGTCGCAGCGGTTTTCGTAACCGCAAAGGTTCCACCCTACGCCAAGGCTGGCATGAGATTTGACGTTACGGTCTCTTCTATTGGAGATGCGAAAAGCCTCGAAGGTGGAACCCTAATGTATACGGAGCTGAAGGGTCCTGACGGGAAAACTTATGCCATAGCTCAGGGACAGGTAATAGTGGGAGGATACGAGGCAAGGGGAAGAGGTGCCAGACAGGTCAAGAATGTCCCTACAGTGGGCAGGATACCCAACGGAGCTATCCTCGAAAGAGACCTACCCTTCGATATGGAGTTCAGGACTGTCAAGATAACCCTCGATGTCCCGGACTTCACCACCGCTAAGCTTGTTCAAGACGCCATAAACAGTCGGTTCGGTGAGGGCACCGCAAAAGCCATAGACAGTGCCACCGTTGAGGTCGTAATTCCGGAAGGTGAAAACCCGGTGGACTTTCTTGCACAGGTGGAAAACATAGAGATAAATACCTCTCAGGTGGCAAAGGTAATTATAGACGGAAGGACGGGAACGGTTGTGTTCGGGGGGAACGTCCGGATAAGCCCCGTTGCCGTAGCGGTGGGAAGCTTGATAGTTAAGATAAAGGAGCGTCCGGAAGTGGTTCAACCACCACCCTTCTCACCCGGAGAGACCAAAGTCGTCCCCAGAACCGAGATAGAGGTGGTAGAGGAAAAGAAGAGGATAGTCCCCATAAAAGGTGCGTCGGTGGAAGAACTTGTTAACTCTCTAAACCGCATAGGGGCAACTCCCCGTGAGATAATTTCCGTTCTTCAGGCAATAAAGGAAGCGGGAGCACTCAAGGCTAAGCTGGAGGTTCTATGAACAGGATTTACTTTTCTAAACCTTCCTACAACTACGGGGAGCTTGGCAAGAGGGATATAAAGGAGGTCGCTAAGGAGTTTGAAGCGGTTCTAATAAAACAAATCCTAAAGGAAGCCTACCGTCCTATTTTGAAGAACAAAAGTTTCTATCAGAGAGTTTCTTACGATATGCTCTTGGAAAACTTGAGCATGCAACTTGCAAAGGCTGGGGGGATAGGCATAGCCAAGTTCATTCTCGAGAAATACGAAAAGGCTGAAAAAACCTACGAGGATAATGACCTGAGAAAGCTCGTGGAAGACATGATAAGGTCCGCAGGACTGCCTTCCTGGATAAGGAAAATCCCCGAGGTGGAGAGCGGATACGACCCCAATGCGGTATCGCACAAGGGTGCCGCAGGACTGTGGCAACTTATGCCGGAGACGGCAAGAGGACTCGGACTGAGAGTTGACGAGGAGGTGGACGAAAGGTTCGACCCCGTAAAATCAACCCGTGCGGCTCTCGAATACATAAAGACGCTATACGAAAGGCTCAAGGACTGGAGGCTCGTTCTAATAGCCTACAACTGGGGCATAGGAAACCTGATGAGGGCAGGAACGGAGAATGTTCTCAAGGACCCCTCGCTCTTGCCGGAAGAGACACGAAACTACCTGAACAAAATCCTCGGAATGGTAAAATTAAGCACCCTCGATGATAGGTATTGACATAGTAAAGAACGAAAGGATTGAAAGAGCAATAGAAAAATTCGGAGAACGCTTTTTAAAGCGTATATACACCCAGAGGGAGATAGATTACTGCAACTCTCAGGAAGCTTTCATACCTTGTCTGTCCGCAAGGTGGGCTTGCAAGGAAGCTGTTTTGAAGGCTGTTTATGCGGAATTCGGAATTCTACTGCGCTTTAAAGAGATAGAAGTTCTCGGAAACCGTGGAAAACCTGCAAAGGTAGTTCTTCACAGGGAAGACATAAGGAATGTTCTCGGAAAGAGGGAAGTGTTAGTTTCCATATCCCACGAGAAGGATTACTCCGTTGCAGTTGCCTACATAAGATGAGTTTTTAAATTAATTTCTGTTATGGTATCAATATCCAGATTGTCTTCTAAAGGTCAACTCGTTATCCCTGAGAAAATTAGAAAAATGATTGGTCTAAAAGAAGGTGATTTTATCTTGATAGACGTAGAAGAAGGGAAGATAATTCTAAAAAAAGTTGAAAGCATAGATAAATTCAGAGGTATATTAGAAAAACCTTTATCCGATGAAGAAATGGAAGATGCTTTTGAGGAGGGCATAGCTCGGGGTGAACTGTAAGGGAACTATTGATACGAATGTGATTTTAAGGTTCTTGCTTAAGGATAACGAGAGTCATGCAAATATAGCGGAGGACATAATCTATAAGGCAAGGGAACAAGGTGAGGTGTTTTTTGTGCCTATCGTCGTGATAATGGAGCTTGTTTTCGTCCTGAGCAGAGTTTATAAGCTGGATAGGGACTATGTTGTTCAGATTGTAAAAAGTCTGTCCTCTTTACCTGCAGAAGTCGAAAAAGAAAAAGTTGTATTCGAAGCTTTGGAACTATATAAAAATGGAATGAAGTTCTCTGATGCTCTAATATACTGCCAAGCTGTGGCAGAAAGAAGGACTCCCCTATACACTTTTGATAAGGACGATTTTCAGGGACTTCAAGATGTGGTTTTATTGAGATAATGAGCTACTCTAAAAAACTCGAAGAGTTCGTTCTATCTGTTAAAGGAGGTGTCTTCTTCCTATCTCCCCGGGAAAAGTTGTTTTTAAAGATGCTGGACGATATGGGAATTCCGGAGGAGGTTGTGCGTGAAGGTGTTGAAGAATGCTACCGCTCAATAAACCCTAAGAGGAGAAGCAAACATCCCCTCTTTCTGTGTTTTAACTCCATAATGGACAGATACGAAAACCACCTAAGACTTGAAGCTCAGAAGATAGAGCTTGACTGGAAAGGGAGGTTCAAGAAAAAGCTGGAGCTTGTTAAGCACCTAATCGAAACCCACGTGCAGGAACCGACCAGTGAGGAAGAAGCGGAGAGGATACTGAGAGACATTGAAACCTCTATACTCAGAAAGCTCTGGAAAAAATTATCCCCGGAAGAGAGGGAAAGAATAATGTCCAAGTTTGAAGAATTTAAGGAAAACAGGGAAATCTTCGGAGAACTCATAAAGAATGAGGTTAGAAGGACCTTCGGTGTTCCGAGGCTTTCTTTGTATGTGGATTAGACTTCCCTTTCCGCACTGTCCACCGCTTTCATGAGAGCCTTGGCTTTGTTCAGAGTCTCTTCCCACTCCCTTTCCGGAACCGAGTCCGCTACTATACCGGCTCCTGCCTGAACGAATATCTCCCTGTCCCTGATGACCGCAGTTCTTATGGCAATAGCCATGTCCATATTCCCCTGAAAGGAAACGTATCCCACACTTCCCGCATATATACCCCTCTTTTCAGGTTCGAGTTCCTCTATTATCTGCATGGCTCTCACCTTTGGAGCACCCGAAACCGTCCCCGCAGGGAAGGTAGCCTTCAGAACATCAAGAGCACCCATACCCTCTTTCAGCTCTCCGACCACGTCGGAAACTATGTGCATAACGTGGGAATACCTTTCTATACGCATAAAGTCTTCCACCTTAACGCTCCCCATTTTGGACACCCTTCCTATGTCGTTCCTGGCAAGGTCAACGAGCATAAGGTGCTCCGCTCTTTCCTTCTCGTCCGACAGGAGGTCCTCTTCAAGGCTTTTATCTTCCTCGTAAGTTCTTCCCCTCGGACGGGTTCCCGCTATGGGACGGGTATCTATCCTGCCATCTTCCACCCTCACGAGCACTTCAGGTGAAGACCCTATAACCTTCAGCTCCCTGAAGTCCAGATAATACATGTAGGGAGAAGGGTTTAAATACCTTAGAACTCTATAAACCCTTTTGGGGTCTCCTTCGTAAGGTCTTCTGAACCTCTGGGATAGAACCACCTGTATAACGTCCCCCTGAGCTATATACTCCTTAGCCTTCAGAACTGCCTTTTCGAACTCTTCCCTCTCAAAGTTTGACTCCCAAAGGGAAAGGTCAGGCTCAATCTCTTCAAAATTCATGTGGCTTGCGGTGTTCCTTCTTAGAGCCTCAACGGTGCTTTCTATTTCCTCAACCGCTCTCTCGTATTCAACCTCTACCCCTCTTTCCGTCAGGATTGGACACACTACCTTTATCTTCCCTGTGAGGTTGTCGTGAATAACCACCCTGTCTGTCAGGACCATGTAAATGTCGTAGGTCTTTATGGGGTCCGGGTTCGTATCGGGAACCGGTTCGTAGAACTTAACCACATCGTAGGCAACGTATCCCACAAGACCACCCCAGAACCTCGGAAGGGAAGGGTCGTTGTAAGGGACAAAGCTTTCAATAAGCTCCCCTATTTTACTCAGAGGGTCCGAGCTTTCAAAGAAGCTCACCCTTCCCCTGTCATAGACCTCTCCGAACTTACCCTTAGTCCTTATGTAGAAGGAAGAACCCGAAATAACGAAGGAAAACCTACCCCACTTCTCACCCCCTTCCGCACTCTCGAGCAGAAAGTTAAAACGGTCCCTTTGCTCGAGCTTCAAAAAGACCGAAAGAGGAGTTTCCACATCCGCAAGGATTTCCGTGTATAGAGGGATTACGTTAAAGTCCTTAGAAAGCTCCTTAACTTCCCGCAGGGAAAGATTTAGCTCCATGAAAGGTTATGATAAACGATTTGCTATAATATCTTCCTCTCCAAAGGAGGTAAGGGAAATGGAACTCTGGGCAAAGATAGGAAACTCCAAAAAGAAGTTTCAGGGTTCCTTCAGGAGCGTTATGGAGAGTCTGGTAAAGGAGGCAAAGGGCAAAAAAACGGTTCAGCTCCTCTCTTTCCATGCGGGACAGAAGGAAAGAAGAAGACTCAAGAGGGAGCTGAGAGCTAACGATAAAGACCTCTACAAAACCGCAGTTGCCATAACAAGGTGGTTTTACCTCATAGACCTGAGAAAAACCAGAAGAAGGATAAAGGAACTCAAGAGGAAAGCGAGATACCTCTCCAAAGGAGAGGTCATGTATTGTCCCAAGATAATGGATAAGGTAAAGGAACTGGAAGGTCAGCTGGAAGACATAAAAGGCAAACTCGAAGAACTCAAGGTAAGTTAGATTGAAGTCATACACCAAGTATCTAACCTTCAAGACGGAAAAGAGAAGGGAGCTTATAAGGATAACCGACACCGTAAAAGAAGCGGTAAAGGAGAGCGGTGTAAAGGAAGGTCTTTGTCTCGTTTCTGCTATGCACCTGACCTCTGCGGTGATAATTCAGGACGACGAAGAGGGACTGCACGAAGACATCTGGGAGTGGCTCGAAAAACTCGCACCCTTCAGAGCGGACTACAAACACCATCTAACGGGGGAGGACAACGGGGATGCTCACCTCAAAAATCTCCTGGTTCACCTTCAGGTAGTTCTACCCATAACTGAAGGCAGGTTAGATTTGGGACCCTGGCAAGAGATTTTTTATGCGGAGTTTGACGGACAAAGACCCAAGAGAGCTGTCATAAAGATAATAGGAGAATAAAAAAGACCCCCGCTTTGCGGGGGTGATGATTTTTAGAACTTCCAAGTAGCACCTACAGATATGGAGTCTTGATACATTTTAGTTTGAGTATAGAAATTACAACTTGTTCCCTGGACACAAGCTTTAACATCGTTTTCAAGCGCTCTTACATATGATACATCTATGCTGAATGTATCCGTGAATTCGTAACCTGCACCGATAGTTATATGTTGCTCTGATATGGCAGGAAATCCTACCAAATTAAACCACGCTATATTGTAGTCCGAGAAAGGAACTGCCAGATTAGGAATGTTCGGTGAAGATGGATAATTTGGGTTTTTATCACCTCCATCTATTGGTGATTCTCCATAGTTATAACCTAACCTTAGTGCAAGTTTTTCTATAGGCTTATACTCAAGACCTATTGCAAATACCCACTGGTCATCCCAGTTAAAATCTCCATATCCGTCCGCATCTTTCCAGTTAATCCACCTTAAATCAAGACCTATTTTAAAACCATCTAATGGAGCTGCACCCAATCCAAAGGCAACCTCTTGGGGCTGTTGGAGTTTAAGGTCTTCATACTTACCATCTCCGTTAGAGTCAAAAACATTTTTATATTTCATAGATACAGGGGATTGATAGGTTATACCTGCATATAGGAAATCTCCGAAATTTAAAGAGGCACCAACTTGGAAACCTATACCAAGCGTTTGGGATTGCCCACCACCTGCGTTCCAACACCTATCAGCCTCTGGTAGTGTATCATAGTCAGTGTCTGCACACATTATGGCTCCCATGTCCAAAGAACCCCAGGCTCCATGTATAGCACCAGAAACAGTAAACATGTCATTTACCTGGAATGCTATAGCTGGAATTATCCTCATAAACTGAAAGGTCGTATGCATTTTTGCAACAGCGTTGGTGTAATACACACCTGGTCCAGGGTCTGCGTCATAAAGGTTCTTGTCCCTGTAATCCACACCCATTCCGGAGACACCGAAAGCACCAAGACCGAACACAAGCCTGTCGCTTATCCTATGAACTATTCCTATTTCAGGAACTGTAAATAGGTCTGCATCGCTCTTTATATAACCATTCGAGTTTATAGATATATCTGGTGGAGGACCTGCCGAAGCTGTGCTCTCCATACCACCTACGGTTTTGGTCTTAACGGTTGGCATAAACAGTATCCCACCGAACTGGACGGTAAACTTGTTTTCCATTACGCTCATCCATGCGGGGTTTCTGAATACGGAGTCAACGGGACCGACGGGCATACCTACACCGATACCACCCATAGCTCTTGAAGCGGGGGTTAAACCTATAAGGTTATCTCCGTTAGTTGCGAAGGTAAGAGTTGCGGTTGAAAACAGAGCACCTATAAGTAGAGCTTTCCTCATGCTTCTACCTCCCTTAAACTTTAAAGTTTTCCTGATGTCTATTAAAACTCCATGCCTCAGCAAGCTATATTTTGATTTTCTTATAAGACAGAAACCTTAAGTTATATCAATATATTCTTATGAGCTTATACTCTTTCCCTCAAAACCCCTATGGTGCTTCCTATGCTCCCTACATAGACCTTCTCTATCCTCTCAAATATTTCCTTTGCCAACTGTTCGTTGTATATGTGAGATGCTCTATTCCTGTCTTCAAGTATGTCTAAGAGAACCTCATCGTCTTCTATAAAACCGTGTCGGAAGGCAAGCTTTATACACTCCCTCGGACTTTTACAGCTTATGCCGTTATACTCAAGCACGATTTTCAGGGTTTTCCAAAGGAGTTCGCTCGTGAATTCAAGCCTCAGTATGACACCGTCCCTGTCAAGCTCGTCCTTTGCTTGCAAGACACCCTCTTTCAGCTTTTGGTAAGCATTTTCAAGTTTATCGAGGGCAAGGAGAACATCAGTTCTGTTCATACAAAACTCTCCCCGTCTCTAATATCCTATCTCTGAAAACTTCATCAAGCTCGTCCATAAAAACTATATCAACTGAGTATATCCCAGCCAATCTATCCACCTCCTCCCTCAGCTTTCTCTTTTCCCTGTGGCTCAGCTCTTTCCCCAGCTCAACCGCTAAGTCTATGTCGGAATGTTGATTTGCCGTTCCCTTTGCCCTTGAGCCAAAGAGTATCACCCTTTTGGGGTTTGCCCGCTTTACTATAAGCTCCTTTATGGCTTCTATTTTCTCCTCAACCTTGTCCATCTTTCAGAAGGATACCACCGAGGTCGTAGTCGGTTGCTTGAGTTATTTCCACCTCTACGAGGTCTCCCGAATGCAGGGTTCTATCTTCGGTCTCTACGTATATAACTCCGTCCACCTCGGGTGCTTGGAAGTAGGCTCTCCCCTTGGGAACGAAGAAAAACTCCTCGGAGTAGCCGTCTATGAGGACTTTCAGTCTCTTGCCTACAAGTTCTCGGTTCTTCTTTGAGGTTACTTCTCTCTGAATGAGCATAAGCTCTTCCCTGCGAGTTTCCTTTTCCTCTTTGGGAATTGGGTCTCCGAGGGGATAGGCGTGGGTGTCCTCCTCGGGGGAGTAGGTGAAAACTCCGAGCCAGTGGAAGTGCCCTTCCGAGATGAAGTCCCTGAGTTTTTTAAAGTCCTCTTCGCTTTCGGTGGGATAGCCAACTATGAGGGTGGTTCTGAGAACAGCATGGGGTAGCTCCTTTTTTATCTTCTCCACGAGGTTTCTGATAAAACTCTCGTCGTATCCCCTTCTCATGCTTTTGAGAACCGATGTTGAGATGTGCTGAATGGGCATGTCAAAGTAGGGAACCACCTTTTGGGAGTTCTTTATGTAGGAGATAAGCTCGTCGCTCACCTCGGTGGGGTAGAGGTATAAGAGGCGTATCCACTCTATACCTTCTATCTTCTCAAGCTCTCTCAGGAGGTCTATGAGCTTGAACTCTTTGTATAGGTCTTTTCCGTAGTAGGTGGTGTCTTGGGAGATTATGTTTATTTCCTTAACACCTCGCTCTGCGAGGTCTTTTGCTTCTAAAACTAATTCCTCTATGGGTCTTGAGGTGTGTCTTCCCCTTATTTTGGGTATGGCACAGAAGGAGCACAGGCGGTTGCACCCTTCCGCAATTTTTAGGTAGGCGTAGGATTTGGGAGTTGTGAGGAGGCGGTGGGAGGTGCTGTATTTGGGCTTTAACTGTAGGTGTTTTAGTATCTGGTCCCAGCTCTGGGTTCCGAAGAAGGCTTCCACCTCGGGGAGTTCCTTTTCAAGCTCTCTGCGGTAGCGCTCCACGAGGCATCCCATAACGAGAACTCTCTTTCCAGTGTCTATGGCTTCTAATATGGTGTCTATGGACTCCCTTTTGGCGTCCTCTATAAATCCGCAGGTGTTTATTATCAGGCAGTCCGCTTCTTCCATGTTAGGCGTTAGCTCTGCACCTGCACTTTTTAGCTTTGCGAGGAGCACCTCGCTATCCACGAGGTTCTTAGAACAGCCGAGGCTTATCAGTCCTATCTTCATGGAGAATAATAATATATGGAAAGGAGCACCGACTGGCTAAGGCAGGCAAAGAGGGACTTGGAAAAAGCACAGCTTGACCTTGAACACGGGTTTTACGAATGGGCTTGCTTTACCGCTCAGCAGGCTTCCGAAAAGGCTGTAAAGGCTCTCTATTACTCTATGAATATGGAGGTAAGGGGACGTTCTCTCTACAAGCTCTTGAAAACGCTGTCGGAGATGAAAGGTATAGAGGTTGATGAAGAGTTACTTCACTACGCAAGGGTGCTCGACAGATATTACATAGAGGCAAGATATCCTAACGGCTTTCCCGAAGGGTATCCTGCGGAGTTTTTTGACCTTAAGATGGCGCAGGAGGCGGTTGATGCTGGAAGAAAAATCCTTCGGTTCTGTGAAGGTCTCATGGGTGGATAAACCTGCTTTGATGGAGTTTTTAAAGGAAAAAGCTGAAGAGATAAAAGAACTGGGGTTGGCTGTTAGGGTGTTTCTCTTTGGGTCCTTTGCGAGAGGAAATTACACACCTTCCAGCGATGTTGACCTGCTTATCTTGGTAAAAAGTGCTGAGGGAAGTTTCCTCAGCAGAGCGGATAAATTTTTGGAATTTTTTGATGGGATACCCTTCGACGTGAACATAGTTGTATATACGCTCGATGAATTTAAAAGGCTTAAGGAAACTCCTTTTTTGAGGGGTGTGTTGAGGGAGGCAATAGAGCTTTAGCCTTTCTTGGTAGGCTCACCTATGAGTTTGTAAAGAAGCTGGCGAACCTCTCTTATGTCCTCTTTTAGTTCGTTAAATCTTCTGTTTGTGTCTTCTTCAAGTCTGTCTATGCGTTTGCTCAAATCGTCTATTCGTTTGTTTATCAGGCTTGCGGTGAGTGCCAGCAGTCCTGCCATTCCTGCGAGTATGGTTATTATCAGTTGAGAGTAGCTCATAGTCAAGAATATAAACCCCACCGCCGAAGGCGGTCTTTCTAAATACCTCAAGTATAATATCCTTCCCATGGAGGAACTCAGAGAGTATAACCCCAAGGAGATAGAGGAGAAGTGGTCCAAGTTCTGGATAGAAAAGGCTATATATCATGTGGAAAAGCCAGACAAGAGGAAGAAGTTTTCGGTTGTTATACCACCACCCAACGTAACGGGTTCCCTGCACATGGGACACGCTCTCAACTCCACTCTGCAGGACATAGTTTGCAGATGGCAGAGGATGAAGGGCAGGCAGGTTGTCTGGGTTCCGGGTTTTGACCATGCGGGGATAGCGACCCAGTATGTGGTGGAAAAACAGCTCGCTCAGGAAGGCAAGAGCAGGCTTGAGCTGGGAAGGGAGGAGTTCATAAGGAGGGTCTGGGAGTGGGTTCCCAAGTCCAGAAACGCTATAAGGACACAGCTCGAGAAGCTCGGCGTATCGGTGGATTGGAAGAGGGAGCGCTTTACCTTGGACGAGGGGTTTTCAAGGGCTGTTCGGAAAGCCTTCAGGGAGCTATACGAGAAGGGTCTCATATACAGGAGCGAGTATATAGTCAACTGGTGTCCCAAAGACCTGACAGCTCTCTCCGACCTTGAGGTGGAGCACGAGGAGGAGAAGGGAAAGCTCTGGTATATCAAATATCCCCTTGAGGACGGCTCGGGATACATCACCGTCGCTACTACCCGTCCCGAGACCATGCTCGGGGACACTGCGGTGGCGGTTCATCCCGAGGATGAGAGGTATAAGCACCTGATAGGGAAGAGGCTGAGGCTTCCTTTAGTAAATTGGAAGAGAAGGACCCTGTCGGGTGAGGAGATAGATGAGTTTATCCCCGTAGTAGCGGACGAGAGGGTAAAACCCGAGTTCGGAACGGGAGCGGTAAAGGTAACACCTGCCCACGACCCCAACGACTTCGAGATAGGGAAAACCCACAACCTGCCCTTTGTCAGGGTTATGGACGAGCAGGCTAAGATGAACGAAAATGCGGGGGAATTCGCAGGTTTGGACAGGTATGAGGCGAGGAAGAGGATAGTTGAGAAGCTAAGAGAGCAGGGGCTTTTGGAAAAGGAAGAGGAACACCTGCATGCGGTGGGAAGGTGCTACCGCTGTAAGACGGTCATAGAGCCTATGGTTTCGGAGCAGTGGTTCGTGAAGGTCTCCGACCCTGCCATAAAGGACACTTCCATCAAGGTGGTTGAGGAGGGAGAGGAAGAGGTCGAGGAGAGGGAAGTTTTCATTCAGTATGCGGAGGTTGAGGGACTTACCATAACCATTCCCGTGAGCGACGAGACGAGCGGTGAGACTAAAGCTGTTATCGTTCTGGACAAAGGAATTGAGTTTCTCACCGGCATAAGGGAAGGGGAGCTTGCCTATGTTTACTACCCCGAGGGAAAGCCGGAGGTTGCCCAGAGAGCTAAGGAACTCACTTACGAGTTTATGCAAAAAAGCTCAGGGCTTGAGTTCTTGATAGGACTTGAAGGAGAGATAACGGTAATAAGGCAGGGTATAGAGTCCAAGATAGAAGCCGGAAGATACCTTCTTGCCTTCGAAGGGAACAGGCTGAACCTATACAGGTGGGAGGAAACACCCCAATTCCTTCAGGTTATAGAGAGCGGTCATGCGAGGCTCGAACCTGTCCAGAAGTCCATAAAGGTTAAGGTGGAGAGGGAGAAAAGAAGGGAAGTTCGCAAAAAGCAGGTTAAGTTCATCCCCGAGCAGTGGAAGAAGTTTTACTTGGACTGGATGTATAACCTCAGGGACTGGTGCATATCCCGCCAGATATGGTGGGGACACAGGATACCCGTGTGGGACTGCCAGGACTGCGGACATGCGAACGTATTTACCGACGACGACTTTGACAGGGTGTATGACAAACTTATCTTCAACCTCATAGCGGACGGAAAGCTCAAAAACGAGTTCACCCCCGAGGAGGTAGAGGAAATTCTCAAATCCCCCAACTTCGTCCATCCAGAGATGAGCGTTTTGGACTTCTACAAGAAGTTCGCCTTCCACAAATACCACTCCACCGATGTGGATGCCCACTCCCTCAGACTCTTCTTCACCCAAGAGGCAAACCCCATGGCTATGCTTACCCCCGGTGTCTCCACGAGGGGACTATACAGATACGACTCCAAGTCCAAGAAGTGGAGGATGGTCCTAAGGTGTAAGAAGTGCGGTTCCGAGAACCTGAAGCAGGAAGAAGATGTCCTTGATACGTGGTTTTCCTCAGCTCTGTGGCCCTTCGGGGTTTTCGGCTGGCCCGAGGAGTCGGAGGACCTAAAGAACCTCTACCCTACCAACCTGCTCGTTACAGGCTTTGACATCATCTTCTTCTGGGTTGCCCGCATGATAATGATGGGAACTTACTTTATGAAGGACATTCCCTTTGAAGATGTTTACGTCCATGCCCTCGTCAGGGACAAGAAGGGTCAGAAGATGTCCAAGACCAAGGGGAACGTGATAGACCCCCTTGAGATAATAGACAAATACGGAGCGGACGCTCTGAGGTTCACCCTCGCAATCCTGACCGTTCAGGGGAGGGACATAAAGCTCTCCGAGAAGAGGTTTGAGGGATACAAGCACTTTGCCAACAAGATATGGAACGCCACACGCTTCGTTCTCATGAACACGCCCGAGGACTTTGCCACCATGCTACCCTACATGGCACCCCTCAGACCCGAGGACAAGTGGATAATGACCCTACTGAACGAAACCGCAGAGAAGGTGGATAAAGCCCTTCAGAACTACGACGTCTCAAGGGGTGCGCAGGCTATATACGACTTCTTCTGGTCCGACTTCTGCGACTGGTTCATAGAGTTTTCCAAGGAAAGGATTTACAAACCTATCCCCGAAGGGGATGATGAAGAAACTCAGAAAGAAAAAGCTAAGATACTCTCCGAGAAGACCACAGCCCTATACACGCTCCACTACGTCTTAGAGAAGGCTCTCAGAATTCTCCACCCCTTCATGCCCTACATAACGGAGGAGCTTTGGCACAGACTCCCCGCCAGCAAGGGAGAGAGCATATCCCTCAAGGACTTTCCCCAGAAGAAGCAGGAAGAACTCTTCCCCGAAGAGACCCGAAGGGTGGAGAGGCTCAGGGAGATAATATCAACTATCCGGTCCCTGCGCTCGGACCTCCAGATAGAACCTTCCAAAAGATTGAAAGCCTTTTACAGAACCGAAGGTGAGTTTTCCAAAAGCGTCATAGAGGAGTTCAAGAACCACATCCTAAACCTCGCCAAGTTAGAGAGCTTTGAAGAAGCTCCTGAAAGACCCGAGAACACCGTCGCCACCTTCTCCAAAGACGTGGAGGTCTTTCTCTCCGTTGAGGGACACGTGGACATAGAGAAGCTCTCCCAGAGCTACGAAAAGAAGAAGGAGAAACTCCTTGCGGAGCTTGAGAGGGTAAATAAAAAGCTCTCCAATGAGAACTTCCTCAAGAAAGCTCCCCCGGAGGTGGTGGAAAAGGAAAGGAGGATTAAAGAGGAGCTGGAGGAAGACCTTCAGAAAGTGGAGAGAATACTGAAAGTGTTAGAGAAATAGACCTTAGAAGTTCTTCACTATAAGCTCTACCTTAGTTTTCTTTCTGCCTTCGCCTTTGCAGTTTATAAACCTGTTTGCGCTTACCTCTATTATGTCGTATCCCCTGTATAGTTTCTTTATAAACTCGGTGTTTGAGTTGGAAAGTAGGACATAGCATCCCTTTCTGTCTAACTCCCTGAAAACCTCTGCCAGCTCTTCCTGGTCTTGCCGGGAAAAGTCATACTTGCTGTATTTGGTAAAGGACGCTGTTAAGGATATAGGGTGGTAGGGAGGATCCAAATACACGAAGTCTCCCTTTTGAGCTAACCGACATACTTTTTTGTAGTCCTCACACAGTATCTCAATATCCGCTGTGTTCAGGTATTGGGATACCTCTCTAAGGTTTTCCTCGTCTACTATCTTTGGTTTCTTGTATCTTCCAAAGGGAACATTAAACTCTCCCTTTGAGTTCTCCCTGTATAGTCCGTTATAACATGTTTTGTTCAGATATATGAACCTGCTTGCCCTCTCAATAGGAGAGAGAAGTTTGGGGTTCAAAGCTCTAATTTGATAGTAGTAATTTTCTTCATTTCTGTGCCTTTTGAGAGAGTCTATCAGTTCTTCTACATTATCCTTTATCACTTTATATGCGTTTATTAACTCCTCGTTTATGTCAGACACGATCGCCTTTTGAGGAAGTAGCTCAAAAAGAAGCGCCCCACCGCCTAAGAAAGGCTCTATGTAAGTTTCAAAACTCTTGGGAACGTATTTTTTGAGAATATGTATTAGCTGTCTCTTTCCCCCAGCCCACTTGACAAAAGGTTTAGGTTTTAAAGCTTCTTTAAAAAGCATTTCTAACTACCTCTGTGTGTGGCTATACTAACTATGTTAAATATATCCTCACCTTCCTTCAGAGCTTTAAGGAGTTTCTTAAACATGTAGGCATCTTCCCTGTTAGTTTTTTCCTGAATCATAAGCAGTTCCGCTAAAAGTATAAGGAACTTTATCGAGTATTCACCTTTTGAGCTTAGCTCTCTATATCTGTTTAACTCATCAGCATATCTCTCCAATAAATAATTTATGTCGGTCCTTCGCTTTCTCTCTTCCTCGCTTCTCAGAGGCTCAATCTCTTCCCACCGTTTCAAAAGCGTGTCTATAAACTCTTTGGTTTTCCCTGGTTTCGCTTGCATCTTCATAAGGATGTCAACAGCCCAATGTATGTGCTTTGGAGTTCTTATTCTTGACCAATTCCCATTTTTGGTCTTCTGACGATATTTGATGACTATGTCATACTTGCTCAACCTACCTTCGTATATACCCAGAATAAACTCATCGTTGACTTTGAATACATTTATTAACTTATGACCTTTTAAACTCATACATCTTTCCAGACATCCGCCACTATAACAGTCTCTTATTCCCATTCAACATATCCTCGGCAGGAGTTCTCCCGAGGGTGCTTCCATTATTCTTTTCACGCCGTAAGGCGTCTTTAAAATTACTCTTGAATTTTCTGAGGAAACTACCTCTCCCACTATGCGTGCGTCCTTACCGTAAGGGTGGCTGTGGAGTATTTCCAGAACCTTCTGCGCATCTTCTGGTGCGACCGCTATGACGACCATTCCCTCGTTGGCAAGGTGGGTGGGTTCGAAGCCCAAAAGCTCACACAGCCCGAGAACGGACTCCTTAACAGGTAGAGTTTCTTCTTCTATCTCAATCTCCACACCCGACTGCTCTGCCCACTCGTTCAGGACTGCGGAGAGACCGCCACGGGTGGGGTCCCTCATGGCATGAACCTTTGCCCCGCTCGTTAAGACCTTCTCTATCATTCCCCACAAGCTCCTACAGTCGCTCTCTACGGGGAGTTCGAACTCCATCCCTTCCCTCTCCGCAAGTATGCACGCTCCGTGGTCCCCGACCGTTCCCGAAACTATTATCTTGTCCCCAACCTGAAGGTTATGAGCGGACAGCCCTTCATAGATTACCTCTCCTACTCCCGAGGTGTTTATAAAAATCCTGTCAATCTGACCTTTGGGAACGACCTTTGTATCTCCCGTAACTATGCTGACTCCTGCCCGCTGTGCCTCTTCAGCCATGCTTCTTACTATTTCCTCAAGATCCGGGAGGGGAAAGCCTTCCTCGATTATGAAGCCTGCGGAAAGGTAAAGGGGTCTCGCTCCCATCACCGACAGGTCGTTTACAGTCCCGGCCACCGACAGCTTGCCTATGTTACCACCCTTGAAGAAAGGAGGAGAGACGGTGAATGTGTCCGTGGTGAAAGCAATTTTGCCTTTGGTCTCAAGGACGGCAGAGTCTTCCATCCTCTCAAGAATGGGGTTTGAGAAGTGCTTTATAAAAAGGCTCTTTATGAGCCTCTGGGTTTCCTCTCCACCCGAGCCGTGAGCGAGAAGTATCCTCTTCATATGAGTTATATTAAAGCCCATGAGAACTGTTGACGTCAGTTCCAAGTTCGAGACCCATAGGGTAGCGAGTGCCTACGGCAGGATAAGGCTAAAGCCCGAAACGGTCCGCCTCATCAGGGAGAAAAAGCTTCCCAAGGGAGACCTCGTGGAGGCAACCAAGCTGACCGGTATATTTGGAGCTAAGAAAACGGGTGAGATACTTCCCTTCTGCCACCCCATATCCTTGGACTTCGTGGAGGTCAAGGTTGAGGTGGGTGAGGACTTCGTGGAGGTCTTTTCCACCGTGAGCGGTATAGCGAGGACCGGATACGAGATGGAGGCTCTGACTGCGGTCTCAACCGCTCTCCTTAACGTTTACGACATGTGCAAGGGTGTGGACGACAGCATGGTTATAGAGGAGATAAAACTGACCGCCAAAGGCGGTGGAAAGTCTGACTGGAAGAGGGACTTAAAAGGGATAAAGGCTGAGGTAATTTCTGAGGATGAGAGCTTGAAAGACCTTGCGGTAAGTTATCTGAAGAGCCTGGGTGCTGAACTTTCCCGAGATGCAGAGCTTTTGGTCCTGATAGGTGAGGACTGCAACCCTGAAAGCAGGCTGGAAACCTTGGAGAGCGTGATAGCCTTCTACGACTTCAGGAGGTCTCCCACAGAGGTGGTCAGCCCTATCAAGGTAGGGAGAAGTTCTGAGGGGAAGTTGATGGTCTGCATACCGCCTTCGGAGAACAAGCTCAGGCTTTTCTTTGAAACCTTCGGGGGAATTCTGAGGGTCCTTTTATGAGCTTCGTCCTGTGCATAACGGGAGCCAGCGGTGCTGTTTACGGATACCGTCTGCTTGAGGTTCTCTCCGAGGACTCTGAGCTTGATGTGGTGGTCTCTTCCGCAGGTGCGATAGTCCTGAAAGAGGAGCTTGGTAAGAAGGTAGAAGATTTAAAAGGAGAGTTTCCCCAAGTCAGGTTCTGGAACGAAAAGAACCTCACTTCTCCAGTAGCCAGTGGTTCCCGTCTCGTGAAGTATAGGGGTGTTGTAGTTGCCCCCTGTTCCATGAGCACCTTGGGAGCGGTGGCAAACGGTGTGAATAATAACTTGATACACCGGGTATGTGAGGTAGCCTTAAAGGAGAGGGTAAAACTCGTCATGCTGGTAAGGGAGATGCCCTACTCACGGGTTCACATAGAGAACATGCTCAAGGCAACCGATGCGGGAGCGGTCATAATGCCCGCAAGCCCGGGTTTTTACCACAGACCGGAAACTCTCGAAGAGATTATAGACTTCGTCGTGGGAAAGGTTTTGGACCAGCTGGGTGTGGAACATACTCTCTTCAAGCGTTGGGGAGGTGGAAGATGAAGTTTCTAATTATCCTGCTGGGTTTAATAGTTTTTGCCTTCTCTCAGGAACAGGTGGGAGAGGTGGTCAAGAAACAGGGGAGAGTAAAGGTCTATCACGAAGGTTCCCTCAAAGGTCAGTTCGTGGCTGAAGTTCCCCACGGACTGCATCTCAGGGACATTCTTAAAACCGACTATGCCTCTATGGCGTTCGTTAAACTTTTAGGTGTAAACAAGCTGGTTCTTCTGGAAGACAGCGTTCTATACATAAGGGGAATAGATACGGTTAACTTCGAAGAGGGTAGGGTCCTTTTCGAGATAAAAAAAAGAGGGGAAATGAGGGGTCTCAAGGTCAGGGTCAGGTCAGTGATAATAGGCGTTAAGGGAACAAGGTTTATGGTTACCGTAGAGGGAGACAGGATAGGCATATTTCTCAAGGAGGGGAAACTTTCGGTAAGAAATCTCGTAGAGGACTTTATAAGATACCGAAAGCGTGAAGAAGAAGAGTTCGAGGAGTTCAAAAGGGAAATCGAGGAAGACATCAGGAGGGAGAGGGAAGAGTTTGAGAGGTTCAAGGAAGAAACAGAAAGAGAGTTCAGGGAGTTCGTCAGGGAGTTTGAACTCAGCTCGGGTCAAGCGGTGGTAATAGTGGGTAGAGAGGTTATAGACGTAGAGATACCGTCCCGCATAGAGGAGGAGTTTAGGCTTCTCGATATGTTTTAATATTTTCTCCCATGTCCTTTTCCCTGTTGATAATCGGTGTAGGATTTATGGGAGGGTCCTTTGCCCTTGCCCTGAGAAAGGGAGGCTTTGAGGGAAAAATATACGGAATAGACATAAACCAGGAGACGATTGAAAAGGCAAAGGAACTCGGAGTTATAGAAGAAGGCGGAATAGAGCTTTCAAAGACAAAGGACTTCAGCCCAGACTTCGTCGTCTTAGCTTCCCCCGTAAGAACCTTCAGGAAGATTGCAAAGGAGATAAAGCCCTTCCTGAAAGAGAACGCAATAATCACGGACCTCGGGAGCGTAAAGGGGAAGCTCGTGTATGACCTTGAAAGCATATTCGGAAACAGGTTCGTAGGAAGCCACCCTATAGCGGGAACGGAAAAGTCGGGAGTTATCCACAGCGTCCCCGACCTCTTTGAAGGAAAAAAGGTTGTAATAACTCCTACAAACAGAACGGACCCGGAGGCGCTCGAGAAAGTAAAGCACCTCTGGAACATAACCGGCGGTGTGGTGGAATTTATGAACCCCGATGTCCACGATTGGGTGTTCGGAGCGGTTTCCCACCTTCCCCATGCGGTAGCCTTTGCCTTGATAGACGCTCTCATAGAGATGTCTGATGAGGTTGACCTTTTCAAGTATCCCGGAGCGGGTTTTAAAGACTTCACCCGTATAGCGGCGAGCGACCCGATAATGTGGAGGGACATATTTTTAGAAAACAAAGAGAATGTCCTCAAAGCTGTGGACACCTACATAGCTTCTCTACAAAGGCTCCGAAACCTCATAAGCTCCGACAGAGAAGAGGAACTTACGGAATACCTGAAGGAAGCTAAGCAGAGGAGGCTGAGCTTAGGATGAAGACCATCGAGCTGGAAGGTCCGGTTAAAGGAGTCAAAGGGGAACTCAGGGTTCCCTCGGACAAGTCCATATCCCACAGGGCGGTAATACTGGGAGCCTTAGCTAAGGGAACCACTAAGGTTTACAGCTGGCTCCGTTCTGCGGACACGCTCGCAACGCTGAGCATAATTAAGGCTTTAGGAGTAGAAGTTAAAGAAGACGCCGAAGGCGTGCTTTTAATAAAAGGAAAAAATTACGTTTTTGAAGAGCCAAAGGATGTTCTAAATGCTGAGAACTCGGGAACTACCGCAAGACTGATGATGGGGGTTCTTTCGACTCAACCCTTTTTCAGCGTTCTGACCGGGGACGAGAGCCTGCGAAGGAGGCCTATGCTCAGGGTGGTGGAACCTCTAAGGGAGATGGGAGCTTTCATAGACGGGAGGGAGAAGGGAAACAAGCTCCCTGTCAGTATCCGTGGAGGAGACCTAAAGGGCATATCCTTTTTCAACAAGAAAGCATCCGCTCAGGTTAAGTCTTCCCTTATGCTTGCGGGACTCAGAGCTGAAGGAATTACCGAAATCGTAGAGCCTGTCCTTTCCCGGGACCACACCGAGAGGATGCTCGGAGCCTTCGGAGTAAAGCTGACCACAATCCCCGAAGAAAGGGGGCACATAGTAAAGCTAAAGGGAGGTCAGGAGCTTGTAGCAACCGATATCTTCTGTCCTGCGGACCCCTCTTCGGCTGCCTTCTTCTGTGCCTTGGCGGTTTTAGCGCAGGGGGAGTTGCTTCTCAAAGATGTTCTCGTTAACCCCACGAGAGATGGCTTTTACAGAAAGCTCAGAGAAATGGGCGCTGATGTGGAGTATGTGAACGAAAGGGAAGTGTCTGGAGAACCTGTGGCGGACATAAAAGTGAAAGGAGGAAAACCCCTTAAGGCTGTGAAGGTGAGTGGTGAGGAAGTCCCTTCTATGATAGACGAGATGCCCATACTGGCGGTTGTGATGTCTATGTCGGAGGGCAGGTCTGAGGTGAGGGGCGCTTCCGAGCTTAGGGTAAAGGAGAGCGACCGCATAAAGGCGGTTGTCGAAAACTTGAGGGCAATGGGAGCAGTTGTTGAGGAGTTTGAGGACGGCTTCGCCGTGGAAGGTCCATCAAAACTCAAAGGCTCCAAAGTAAAAACCTACGGAGACCATAGAATAGCCATGGCTTTTGCTGTGGCTGGTCTTGTAGCGGAGGGAAAAACTCTTATAGACGACGCGGACTGCGTCAATATCTCCTATCCTTCATTCTTTAATGACCTTAAGAAAATCTTATAGTCTTTTGCGCAAATTTGGATTATTTTTATTGAAAACTTACGGGAGGGAAGTGCCATGAGAAAGCTCGTTTTAATTTTAGCTCCGCTTCTCTTGTTCACTTTATCCACCCTCTCGGTGGAAGCAAAAAGGAACGTCCTTATGAAGGGAAATCCTACGGTCAAGAAGTTTGACCAGCTTCCGCCCGAATACAAGAAAAAAGCCATAGAGCTATGCAAGCGCGAGAACTGCGACCCCAAAAAGCTCACCTACTACGACTTTGGCGGTAGTTCCACAACCAAAACGCAAATGCCCGGAGGGGAGTGGGAGTGTCGATGGTGCTGTGGAATTTTCTGTTGCTTCTGCGATCCTAAAGAACGAGCGTGGAGGTAAGCCATGTTAAAGGCTCTGCTCCTTTCTTTGTTTTTTTCTTTGAGTGTCTTTGCAGGCGGGAATTTCATTCCCCTGAAGTTTGACCAACTCTCTCCACAGGAGAAAAAAGAAGCCATAAGGTTCTGTAAGGAGAAGGGTTGCGACCCGAAGAAGCTTACCTATTACAAAAAGGTGAGTGGTTCAACTCCACAAGGAGTTAAGCCACGGTGTCCATCGAAATGCTTCAAGTGTCGTTGGGGAGGTTTGATTTGCGTTTGTGATCCGTCTTGTAGTATAGGACCGATAAATCCCAATTAATGCTAAGAGCTAATTATGCGGGAGAGCTTTTTGAGCGCTTCCGCCTTTTCCCTTTCACCTATTTTTGCTTTTGCTATTGCCTCTTTTAGGGTTTCTATTGTAGCGTCGTATATGTCCTTTTTAACGGGATAGGGGTGTCCGTCTTTGCCACCGTGAGCGAAGGAGTATCTCGCAGGGTCCTCAAAGGAAGGCTTAGCTCCGTATATTATCTCGCTCACCAGGGCAAGCGCTCTGACGGTTTTAGGTCCTATGCCTCTTATGCGCAGGAGGTCTTCAAAGGACTCTATGTTTGTTTCTATCTTCTTAACAGTTTCCCTTAATTTGTTTACATTAAAGTCCTTCGGACTTATGTAGTGTCTGCTCGGCAGGGAGAGTTTCCTTATTCCATCAAGCTCTTTTAAGAAAGCTTCCTTGTTCTTAAGTAGTTCGCACATAACCTCTCTGGTATCTTTGGACTTATTTGAAGTTAGGTTAAGGGGTATTTTTCCGTGAATAACTTGGGAGGATATACCGCTGTGGGGTTCTTCCACGTAGCTTTCTACCTTCTCACCTAACCAGTGGTATCTTCTGGCAAGCCTCTTTTGGGTATTCATTCCCTGTTGAACTACGGTCCAAAGACCGTCTTTTGTAAAAAACAATACGTGGTGATAAAGCTGGTATCCGTCTTGCAATAGGGTGTTGTCAACTTTGGCAACGAGCCTGCTGACCTCTTTCAAATGTTCAACTTCAAGTCCAAATCTTTCTCCCAGAGTATCGAGCTGTTGAGGAGTTTCTATGGCACTTTTTCCCTTACCACCTACCGCAAACATACCTATATCCGAACCAAGATTTTTTAAGGCTTCCTTTAAAGCTCCGCACACGGTGGTTGTTATACCGCTCGAATGCCAGTCAAATCCGAGAGCACACCCGAGCGCTTGAAACCAGAAAGGGTCTGACAACCTACGCAAAATTTCCTCTCTACTAAATTCAAAAGCCAGGAACTCGAGTATAGCTTCTGATAGAGAGACCATTCTGTTAAATAGCCAGGGAGGTGCCTTACCGTAATGTAGAGGTAGATTTGCCACTCCCTTTCTCATAGTTCCGAGTCCTGTTTAAAAGTATAGAAGGGAAAATAGGAGAAAAGCTTCTTATTTCTGTGTCGGAGTTGTCAGTTTTTGCTCGTAGAGTTTTTTGATGGCTTTGAGAACTTCTACGAAGGGAACATCCTTTAGCCCCAACTCTTCCACTGTGTAGGTGCCGGGAACGGGATGTGTCTCAAGGTAAGAAATTACATCATCAATTAGCCCAATAGGGTCTCCATTCCAGATGTCAAGACTGAAGTATCTTAGCCTACCTTCAGAGTCTATACCTGTATTTACAAACCAAAGCCAACTTTCAAGGTCTTTATGTTCAGGAAGTGAATCAATATCTGTTTCTTCGGAATAAAGAACTACGTAATCTTCTGTGCTATCGTTTCTTAGCTTCACGCTCATATAACTTAATATACCTGTCTACCTTTAGATGTCCAGACATGGGCTGGACGGTGTATATATAGTGTTGGTTCTCTAATCCTACTACTACACAAACGTTATAGTCTTTATCTTTTAGGGTAATCTTGCGAATGTAAATGATAGCGCTTTGGTGCGTATCCTTAATAACTATATCTGGATTGCTGACAATATCTCTAATGCTTCTTAGACCTACAATTCGTAGTTCTACTTCTATAGACTTTTTAACTTTCACTCTTGCCTTTCTTTCCACATGCTTTTTGGCATGCTCGGTCAGAATTCTTTCATTGCCGAGGAGGTCTTTGTAGATAGCCACCACCCTTGTCTTGAAACCATAAATAGGATGTTCTATTTCTTCTCCCACCTTAACTCCCGCTTTTTGATTTACTCCCAAAACCTTTATAAGCTCAGCTTTCTTCTCCCACTCTTTCATCTCTTCTTGTGCCTTCATTCTAAAGGTCTTCTCGTCAAAGAACCCATCTAAGGGGACTCCCTTTTTGTATAACTCTTTTGTTTTTCTGCTGTTGACATTGTTCAGTAGGTATGGTGGGGTTGTTGCAGTTTTTAAGAATTTCTTGTTATCACGGCGGGGGTGGGATTTGAACCCACGGCAGGGCTTAAACACCCTGCAAGGGATTTCGAATCCCCCGCGTTCGTCCGCTCCGCCACCCCGCCTGACTTTAAAATTATAGGCATGCTGAGCATGACAGGGTTCGGAAAGGGAGAGGCAGAGAGCGAAAACTGGAAAGCAAGGGTCATGATGCGTTCACTCAACGGTAAAGGTTTAGACATATCGGTTCGTATGCCTTCCTACTTGCTTCCGGTGGAGCAAAAAATAAAGAACCTTATTAAGGAAAAACTCCGCAGGGGAAGTCTTTACGTTATGGTAGATGTAGAGTCAAAAAAAGCCGTCCCGCCGGTAGATTTGGAAAAATTATCCCAGAACGTAGGTTTGATAAAAGAAATATCTAAAGGAGCGGGTCTTTCTATAAGCGACGATACGGTTTTTGAATACAGCTGGAAGTATGCGGAAAAAACTGTTATGGAAGTGGAAGAGGAGCTGGAAAACACGATACTTGAAGCTACGAAACTTGCTCTGGAAGAACTTCTCGAAGCCAGAAGAAGGGAAGGAGAAGCTCTCAAGAAGGACATCGAAGGTAGGATAAGCAGAATAGAAGAACTCTTAGAAAAGGTCGTAGCTAAAAAGGACACAATACTTGAGAGGGTAAAAGAGAAAGTTCTGGAAAGAGCCAAAAAACTTGACCTTCCCGAGGAGCACCCGGTCGTGGTAAACGAAATACTCTTCTTGCTGGAGAGAATGGACGTTGAGGAGGAGGTAACGAGGTTAAAGACCCACGTGGAACGCTTTAAAAAACTCATTTCAAGTGCAAGCGGTGAGGTGGGGAAAAAGTTGGAGTTCTTAGCCCAGGAGATGCACAGGGAGATAACTACTCTCGGGAACAAAATACCTGACCTTTCCGAGTTTGTGGTGGAGATAAAAGCGGAGATAGACCGTATAAAACAGCAGTCCGCAAACGTGGAGTAATCAATACTTCCTTTCCGCGGGTTGATACTTGGTTATCCTCACGGGAATGTAATCTATTTTTAGGTTCCCTTCTTCGTAAGTTATCAGGGAATGCTTTAAGAAGTTCTCATCGTCCCTTTCCGGATAATCCTCTCTCGAGTGCCCGCCTCTGGACTCTCTTCTGTGCAGTGCCCCCAGAGCCACCGCTCTCGCAAGTTCAAGCATGTTCCTGAGTTCCAAAAGCTCTATCAGGTTGGTGTTAAAGACCTTGGACTTATCCACTACGGGGATGTTTTCCCAGCGACTCAGGAGTTCGGAAAGTTCTTCGTAAGCTTCCTTCAGGGATTTCTCGTCCCGGAATATACCCATCTTCGCCCAGGTTATCTCTCCCATCTGGGACCTGATGTCCGCAAGGCTCTCCTTTCCTTCCCTCTTGAAGAGGTTTTCTATAAACTCTCTGTCCTTTGAGGCTTCCGCTTCCGAAATGGGAGCGTAATCTACCTCTTTAACTCTTTCCCTCACCGCTATTCCACAGAACTTGCCGAAAACCAAAAGCTCTATCAGGGAGTTTCCGCCGAGCCTGTTCGCTCCGTGAACGGACACACACGCACATTCTCCTATAGCATAAAGACCGCGAAGCGGTGTTTCAGAAGTTCTGTAATCCACAACGTGTATCCCGCCCATACAGTAGTGAGCGGTCGGTCTTATAGGGACAGGGTCCTTGACGGGGTCAACTCCCTCGAAGTCTATGGCAAGCTGACGAACCTGAGGCAGTCTTTCGTTTATCTTCTCCTCGCCGAGATGTCTTAGGTCAAGGTATATGTATGCTCTCGCTCCCTCTCCTACCCCTCTACCCTCCATTATTTCATACTCTATGGCTCTTGAGACCATGTCTCTGGGAGCAAGCTCCATCTTTTCCGGAGCGTATCGCTTCATGAAGCGCTCGCCCAGCTTGTTTATTAGGTATCCGCCTTCTCCTCTACAGGCTTCCGAAAGGAGTATTCCGGTTTTGGCAAGACCCGTAGGGTGGAACTGAATAAACTCTATATCCTTTAGGGGAACTCCGTTTCTGAAAACAACCGCCTGACCGTCCCCGGTGTTTCCTATAGCGTTCGTGCTTCTGAACCAGTAAATTCTGGCAAAGCCACCCGTAGCCATAATGACAGCTTTGGTCTGAAGGACGACCACCTCTCCCGTCTTTATGTCGTATAGGGAAACTCCCTTGACTCTCTCTCCGTCCTGCACCAGGTCCAGCAAAAAGAACTCGTTGTAAAAGTCTATGTTTTCCTTCGAGAGAGCCTGTTCAAAGAGAGTATGCAGAAGCACATGACCGGTTTTATCCGCTGCATACACGGTTCTGGGAAAGGAAGCACCCCCGAAAGGTCTTTGAGCTATTCTTCCGTCGGGAAGCCTTGAGAAGGGAACACCCCATCTATCAAGCTCATAGATGATTTCGGGAGCGTTCTCGGTCATAAAGAAGACAGCATCCTGGTCCGCTAAGAAGTCCGAACCCTTTATGGTATCGTAAGCGTGAGCTTCTGGATTGTCGTCGGGAACCACATTCCCGAGAGCGGCATTCATGCCCCCCTGAGCTGCTCCCGTGTGGGAGCGGGTGGGATATACCTTCGAAACGAGAGCCACCTTCAGAGCCGGGTCCTTGGCTATCTCTATGGCGGCACGCAGACCCGCTCCGCCACCGCCTATTATCACCGCATCGTATCTTCTAATCGACATAGGATAATAATATAAATGAACTGGCTAATAGTAGCACTGCCTCTGATTACCTCTCTGTCGCTTGCGGTTCCGGTGGTTCTTTTGACCTTTTCCATTCAACAAGCCTTTAAAGACATCAAAGTTCCTTCCCAGCAGGTCAGAGAGCCTGACCTTAGAGCGGTTGTTTCCGACTTTTCGAAGGTTTTCAGCCACGAAGTTCCCGAGGGAGAAACTGTGGTAGAGGAAGATTACATTGAAACTACGACGGACATAAAGGTTTTAGCTCTTTCCGTTGGAATTAAAAACTTAGCGCTCGTCAAAGCAGGGGAGAAAACTTTCGTTATAGAGGAAGGCGAGCAAAAGGGAGACATTCTTCTCAAACGCCTAACACCGAAAGAGGCGGTGTTTGAAGTTAAAGGTAGAGAAGTGAAGGTAATAATAAAGAAAGAAAAGACCGTAGCAACCACGACGGAACCCACCAAGGGGGAAATTTTGTCCGACATAAGGATTTCCCGCCGTGAGATAGAAAGGATTACTAAAGACCCCGGAATAATGTTCAGGGAAATCAGGCTCGTTCCTTACGTAAAGAACGGAAGAACTGAAGGTTTTATATTCGAGTGGATAAGACCCGGAAGCCTCTTTTACAAAGCGGGACTGAGGAAAGGAGACATACTCCTTTCGATAAACAACATGACTATAAAGAGCGGGGAAGATGCTTTCCGCCTACTGCAGGTTTTGAGAAATGAACCAAGCCTGAAGGTTGTTGTGCTCAGAAACGGTCAGAGGAAGGAGATAAACGTCAGGATAGAGTAAAGGGTTCTTTCAAAAGCTTTCTTGCAAGTTCAGGGTCTTCCCTCTTAAGTCTTCGTGCAAGCTCCTTAGCTTCAAGGCTTCCGCTCAGGGGAATTTTTATACCGAAGGTCTCTTCAAGCTCTCTTATTCTTCTTAGGAACTTGTCCTTAGCTATTATGCTTGCCACGCTTACTGCAACGTCTCTCTCACCCTTTTCCACGAACTCTACCTCTTTGAACCTCTGAAAGGGGTCTCTGCCCGAATACCTGTCTATCACTATTTTTGAAGGGGCAAACTCCTCCCGCACCCTTTCCACTATCCTTTTGTAGGCATCGTCCATGAGCCTGTTTATGTTTTTATACCTTTTATATAGTTCGTTGAACCTCTCGGGCATAAGGGTGATGCACCTGACCTTAACGAGTTTCCTCAAAGCCTCAGCCTTCCTTTCGAGGTCTTTTTTAAGTTTCTTAGAGTCTTTGGGAGCTACCTTCAAAACCTCTAAGAAGTTTTCAGGCGGAATGACCGCACAGCAGATAACGAGGGGTCCGAATATGTCTCCCTTTCCCGCCTCATCGCATCCTGCAACAGGCTCTTGGGGAGTTTCCAAAATTCCCAGAACTTCCTCTGACCACTTTTCCCCCTCCCTACCCTGAATTAGGAGTATCCCTGAAGGATACATGGTCAGATACACCTCCTCCCCTTCAAAGCTCCAGAGGGAGTGTTCCACTTCCCTTTCTCTCAAGCCTTGTTTCGAGAGAAAGCTGTAAACTTTCTCAATCTGTTCCTCGGGAATTCGTATCGAGTAGTTCCTTCTCACCATAGGAAAGTATATATTTTTAAACTTGGCATGTTGGTGGAAGAGTTTGATGTAGCTATCATAGGGGGCGGACACGCAGGCATAGAGGCGGCGCTCGCAAGTGCGAGAATGGGAGCAAAGACCGTCCTCTTTACCCTAAATGCGGACAACATAGGACAGATGTCCTGCAACCCTGCCATAGGCGGTATAGCAAAGGGGATAGTAGTTCGGGAGATAGATGCTCTCGGCGGGGAGATGGGAAAGGCGATAGACCACACGGGAATACAGTTTAAGATGCTAAACACCCGTAAAGGCAAGGCGGTTCAATCCCCCCGTGCTCAGGCGGATAAGAAGAGATACAGGGAATACATGAAGAAGGTCTGTGAAAATCAGGAAAACCTATACATAAAGCAGGACGAGGTGGTGGACATAGTCCTGAATTCCAGAAACGAGGTGGTGGCGGTAAGAACCAAGCTGGGGATTGAGTATAAGGTTAAAGCGGTCGTCGTTACCACGGGGACTTTTTTGAACGGTCTCATATACATAGGGGATAAAACCTTTCCCGCAGGAAGAGCCTGGGAACCTCGCTCGGAGAGCTTGGCGGAGTTTTACAGAAGGCAGGGATTTCCCCTTCTGCGTTTTAAGACGGGGACACCCGCAAGGTTAGATAGCAGGACTATAAACTACTCGGTCTTAGAGAGAGCACCCGGCGACGACCCCCCACCCAAGTTTTCCTTCTGGACCGACCCCGTAGGCTCATACTGGTTTCCCGAGGGCAAAGAGCAGGTTGATTGCTGGATAACCTACACCACCGAAAAGACCCACGAGATTATCAGGAAGAACCTTGAAAAAACCGCATTATACGGCGGTCTTATAAAAGGAATAGGACCCCGCTACTGCCCCTCCATAGAGGACAAGATAGTAAAGTTCCCCGACAAGCCCAGACACACGGTCTTTTTGGAACCCGAAGGTTTGGACACCATAGAGGTCTATCCCAACGGGCTTTCCACCTCCCTGCCCGAGGAAGTCCAGTGGGAGATGTATCGTTCCATTCCCGGACTTGAAAAGGTGGAGCTTATCAGACCTGCCTACGCTATAGAATACGATGTAGTGCCCCCCACGGAGCTTTTCCCCACCCTCGAGACCAAGAAAATAAGGGGACTTTTTCATGCGGGCAACTTTAACGGAACCACCGGATACGAAGAAGCAGCCGGGCAGGGAATAGTTGCGGGAATAAACGCAGCCCTCAGAGCCTTCGGAAAGGAACCCATATACCTGAGAAGGGACGAAAGCTACATAGGAGTGATGATAGACGACCTGACCACCAAAGGTGTTATGGAACCTTACAGGCTCTTTACCTCCCGTTCCGAATACAGGCTGTATCTGAGGCAGGACAACGCAATCCTCCGACTTGCCAAACTCGGACACTCCCTCGGACTTCTGAGCGAGGAACAGTTTAAGCTCGTAAAAGACCTTGAAGAGGAAATAGAGAGGTGGAAGGAGTTCTACAAGAGGGAGAAGGTTACGGTAGCGGTCGGGGAAGGAACCAGAAGCTACACGGTTGCCACCCTCTTCACTGCCAACTACACCATAGAGGACATCAAAGAAAAGCTCGGATACGAAATCCCAGAGCACCCCTACGTTCGGGAAGAGGTTGAGATAGAGCTAAAATACGAACCCTACATAGAGAGGGAGAGAAAGCTCAACGAAAAACTCAAGAAACTCGAGGACATACGCATACCCGAAGACATAGATTACGACCGCATACCCGGACTTACCAACGAAGCGAGGGAGAAGCTCAAGAAGTTTAGACCCCTCACCGTAGGACAGGCTTCCCGCATAGACGGCATAACCCCCGCAACCATAACCGCTCTGCTGGTGCATCTCGGGAAGTTAGAATGATTTACTTTATCTCGGATACCCACTTTTACCACCACAACATACTCAGGCTAAACCCTGAAGTAAGAAAGCCCTTGTTTGAGGAGAGAATTTTAAATGACCTCTTCGAGGTGTTAAAGGAAGAAGATACCTTATACCACCTCGGGGACTTTACCTGGGAACTCTGGGACCAGAGGGGCATCTTGGAACTCTGGAAAAAGCTCCCCTCGAGGAAAGTTCTCCTCATGGGAAACCACGACCGAAGAGTTCCCTTATCGGTTCTAAAGGAGTTCTTCGACGAAATCCACGAGCTATACCACCTCATAGAGGTTGACGGGAAGAGACTTCTCCTTACCCACTATCCCGCTCTGGACCTCAGAACACAGCGCTTCCCAGAGCTTCAGTCAAAGGTTAGGGAACTGTTCTTCGAACTTAACTGCGACCTTCTGGTTCACGGTCATGTCCACTACACACCCGGAAAGCCCCTGTGCGGTTGCTCTTCCCTCGGTATTCCCTGCTACAACGTTAACGTGGAGCTAAACGACTTCAAACCCGTTCCTCTAACCCGAGTGCTGAAGAAAGTTTCTCCCTTAAAAGGTTTAAAAACTCCTCTTCCTTAATGTCCATCTCCCGAAGGGAGATTATTCTGCTCTCTAAAAACTCCTTCGGTATCCTCAGCAGTCTGGAAGCCTCTTCGTAATCGAAATCCACGTAAACGCTCCCGTGAAGGAGAAAAGCCCTCCTCTGAGTTCTCATAGCCATGGCTACGACCTTTCTACCCTTGCAGGTCAGCTCCCCCAAGGTAGGAACCCAGAAGCAGAAAAACCTGTCCAGATACCCCCCCTTGAAACGCTCCATCTTTACCCTAACTCCGAGCTGTGAAAAAACTTCTTCAAAGATAGCGGACGCTCTTCTGTATATGCGAGAGGGCTTCGTTCCCCATCGGTCTTTCCGGTCCACCACCGAAAAGGAAATGTCCCATCCGTGGAGAAGCGCACCCCCACCGGTAGGTCTTCGAACCACGGGCAATCCCGATAAGTTCTTTTCCTTCTGAAAGTGCCCCAAACTTAGGCAAATTCGGTCCCACCTGTATAGTCGGTATGAGGGAAGGGACTCTCCCCTTTCGAGTTTGAGGAGAGCCTCCTCGTCCTTTTTCATGTTCTCTTGGGGAGAGCAAATCTCCACCTTCATGGGTATCAGTTGCTTTCCGCTCTGTGCTTCCTTATCCTCCAGAGGTTTTTCTTTTCCGAGGGTGAGACGAGGCTTATGGCAGTTCCTTCACTTCCGAACCTTCCGGTCCTGCCTATCCTGTGGGTATATACCCTCGGGTCCTCGGGCAGGTGGTAATTGATTATCAGAGACACACCATCTATGTCCAGCCCTCTCGAGGCAACGTCGGTGGCAACCAGAACCTTTACCTTTCCGTTCCTGAAGAGCTTCATAACGTTTTCCCGTTTTCTCTGGGTCATGTCCCCGTGGAGGGCTTCCACCTCAAAGCCCCTCCTTTTGAGCCTGTAAGCGAGGTCTTTTGCGTTTTTCTTCATTTTGACGAATATTATGGTCTTTTCTCCCTCGCTCTTTGCAAGTATCCTCTGAAGCTCCTCCTCCTTGTGAACCTCCGACCTCGTCTTGAGGACGACCTCTTTTATTTTGGGTTTTAGTTCCTCGGTCTCAACGCTGATGTGCTCAAAGTCTTCCTTCATAAACTTGACCGCTATCTCCTTTATCTCCTGGGGGACGGTTGCGGAGACGAAGAAGGTCTGCCTCTCGGTGGGAAATCTGGAAACTATCCACTCTATGTCTTCCCTAAAGCCCATGTCGAGCATTATGTCCACCTCGTCGAGGACGATGTATTTGAAGGTATCGAGCTTAAGAGCACCTCTCTCTATGAGGTCCTTTATCCTGCCCGGTGTTCCTACCACCACGTCGGGAATTCTCTTCTCAAGCAGGGACAGGTCTCTTGCAACGGAGGTTCCACCGTAAAAGGCAAAGACGCTTATTTTGGAAAACCTTGCAAGGTCTCTCAGGTGGTCCCTTATCTGGATTGCAAGCTCCCTCGTCGGAGCGAGTATTAACGCTCTCTCTCCTCTGCGGATTTTTTCAATTATGGGAATTCCGAAGGCACCCGTCTTTCCCGTGCCGGTTCTTGCCTGAATTAGGAGGTCCTTCCCCTCCAAGGCTTTTGGTATAGCGGACTTCTGAATTGGAGTGGGCTCGGAAAAATCGATCTCTTTTAGGGCACTCTGTAGCCTCTGGCTGAGTTGTTGGAATGTGAACTGCATTTGTTCCTCCTGCATTTTAATTTTTTGGTGTCTTGAATTTAAGGGATTTTTTTGCTTTTTGCAAGCTGATGTTGTATGATTTAGGAAAAACAGCGGGAGGTAAACTATGAGCAAACAGACAAAACAGCTCGGAGGGATAGGTTTAATCCTCGTTCTCGTTGGCAATCTCCTTGGAGCTGTGATACCCTTTGCGGGTCTTCTGACCTTGATAGGTTGGGTGCTTGCGGTGGTTGCCTACATCAAAGCGGGAGATGAATACGGGGAACCTGCTATTAAGGGCAATGCCATAAAGGCTGTTATTTTGTGGATAGTGTCGGTCATAGTGTTCGTTCTCGGTGGTGGAGCGCTTATTGCATCCGTTGCTGCCGGATTTGGTGGAAGTGAGGAGATAGGCACCGGTCTCGGTGGTGCGGGACTACTTATACTCGTTGTGGCGTGGATATTAGCCCTGGTGGCATCTTGGTTTTGGTATAAGGCAAACGTTTTTATGAGCCAGAAGAGTCAGGTTGGGTTGTTCAAAACGGGCGGTCTGCTCATGTTCATCGGAACTATTCTGATGATAATACTTATAGGCGGACTTATATCCCTCGTAGGACAGATACTTCTGATCGTTGCCTTCTTCAGCGTGAGCGAGAAAACGACCGATACCCAGCTCGCTCAGTCGTAAACCTTAACCACCCTGTAAAAGGTGTCCCTCTCTACGGGTACCTTCCCTGCCTTTCTAATTAGACCGACGAGCCTATCTACCGAATGTCCGTAGGCGGATTTTGTTCCTGCGGAGTGAACTATCTTCTCCTCCTCTATGGTTCCGTCCAGGTCGTCCGCACCGAAGTTGAGAGCTATCTGAGCCACCTTCTCTCCGAGGGTAACCCAGTAAGCCTTTATGTGGTCAAAGTTATCTAAAAAGAGGCGTGAAACCGCTATGGTTTTGAGGTCGTCAACGGAAGAGGTTCTTCTGCCCCCCAACCTCGTGCCCTCGGGCCAGTAGGCGAGAGGTATAAACACCTGAAACCCTCCCGTCTCGTCCTGTATCTCCCTCAGTTTCGAAAGGTGCTCCACCCTCTCCTCGAGGGTTTCCACATGTCCGTATAGCATGGTGGCGTTTGAAGGTATTCCGAGCCTGTGGGCTACCCTGTGAACCTCAAGGTATTCTTCCGCATTAGCCTTGTTGGGAGCTATTATCATTCTGGCTCTTTCGGAAAAAATCTCCGCACCACCACCGGGGAGAGCGTCGAGACCGGCTTCCTTTAACTCCCTCAGAACCTCCTCGTAACTCTTCTTTGAGATTTTAGCCATGTGGTGAACCTCTATGGCGGTCCACGCTTTTACGACTATCTCGGGGAACCTGCTCTTTATAGCTCTGACAAGTTCAAGATACTTGTCGTATCCCCAGTGAGCGGGTATGCCACCGACCATGTGAATTTCCTTTCCCCCCGCTCTGAAGGTTTCCTCTACCTTTTGGAGGATTTCCTCCAAGCTCATCTCGTATGCTCTCGGGTCCGATTTACGAACACCGAAGGCACAAAAATCACACTGATAGACGCAGACGTTGGTCGGGTTTATCTGTCGGTTGATTATGAAGTAGGCGTGCATTCCGTTCTTCTTCCTGTTGACAAACTCCGCAAGGTGTCCGAGAGCTGTCAGGTTATTACTCCTGAAGAGGTATAAGGCGTCCTCCTCCGACAGCCGTTTTTCCTCAAGGACCTTGTCCGCAATTTTCAGGAATTCCTTGTCCCGAACAGTTTTAAAAACGTCCTCTATGACAAGCTCCATAATTTTTACCTCCGCTTTGACTATCACCCATTATATTCCCTCCTTAAATTATTACTTATGCAGATTATCAGGGATAAGTTTAAGGGTGCAATCCTCGGTGCTGCTCTCGGAGATGCCATAGGCAAGAGCGTTGAGGACGTAGTTGAAGAAGAGGTCATGGAATTCTACGGAGGGAGGATAGAAGGTTTTGTCCCACCTCACCCCTCCAGTCCAGCATACGGACAGCTTCCGGAGGAAACTTCCGACGAAACGACCATAATGAGAATTCTCTTAGAAAGCGTAGTTTCAAAGAAGGAGATAGACATAAAAGACTTCCTCAGAAGGTTGACCCTTTGGTATGAGGACGAGGTAAATCACAGGTATCCGGACCCTATGCTTTTGACCTCCATAGACCTCCTCTCTCGGGGGATAAATCCTTCCCTTCACGGTCTGACCTCAAGCTCCGTTGAGGGAATTCTCAGAAGCGTCGTAGTGGGTTTGTTCCATTACTACAATCCCGAGCTTGCGGTGGAGGGTTCCAAGCTCGTATCCCTCCTGACCCACAGGAGCGAGGCTATTGCGGACGGTGCTTCCCTTTTGGGAGCTTCCGTATCTTACTTGGTGTCCGAGGAGTTTGACCTGAGAGACTTTAACGAGAGGATAAGGTTTTTAAACGCTCTGAAGCGCTTTATAAAGGAGAGAAAGTTCGAGAAAACGATAGACATGGTGCAGGAGCTTCTCTTTGAACAGGCAAGCCTCGACATGGCTATAAGGAATTTAGGAAACGGGACTTTCGTCTTTGAGGCTCTTCCTCTTTCCCTGTTCATATTCCTCTCCAACATCGAGACACCTATAGAGGGTTTCTGGTGGGCGGTGAACTCCTACGGCGAGTTTGGGGGCGACACCGACTCCATAGGGTTTTTGGTGGGTGCTTTTGTGGGGTCATACTTCGGGGAGAGCGTTTTTCCGAGGCATCTCATAGAGTCTCTGGAGAATTCAAGAAAGTATGAAGAACTCGCTCAAAAGCTGTATGATATTACAGAAAATATGATAATAAGGAGGTAAACATAATGCCTTACAAATTACAGGAGAGTTTTTTGAACACGGCGAGGAAGAGGAGAGTTAAGGTCTCCATATACCTCGTCAACGGGGTGAGGTTACAGGGCAAAATAAGGTCCTTTGACATGTTTACTATACTCTTGGAGGACGGGAGACAGCAGACCCTCGTTTATAAACATGCTATAACTACAATCATTCCCCACGAGAGACTTGAGATAGAGTTTGAAGAGGCAGGGGTGCCGGGACAGGCATAGTCCCGGTCCTATTTTAAAACATTCCCGGCGGTTTGCCTTTAGAGACTACGAGCCTTTCTACGGGTTTTCCACCCTTTAGGTGCTCGTTGATTATCTCGTCAACGTCTTCGACCTTAACGTTCCCATACCACACACCTTCTGGATAGACCACTATGGTAGGTCCCATCATGCAGGGTCCGAGACAGCCTGTGGGGGTTACCGCTGTGGACATAAAGAGTTCCGGGTCCATCTGGAGCTTCTCCATAAAAGCCTGATAGACGTCCCTCGAGCCTTTGTCAGCACAGGAACCTTGCGGGTGTCCCGGGGGTCTCTGGTTTACGCATATAAATACGTGCTTGAATTCCATCCTTTCACCTCCGTGATTTTTTTCATAATTCTAACAGCGCATGGGATTTGCTCCTTATGAGTTTTATCAACTACTTGAGAACCTTCTTCGTTTTGATGTAGAAGATGTAGAGGTCAAGCTCCGCTTGGGTTATGTTAAGCTCGTTGCAAACCTTCTCCAAGGCTTCCTCCGCTTCAAGATACCTCTTAGGGGTTAGGGTTTTCACCTGGGGAAAGAGTCCGTTCTCCGTCAGGAACCTGTAAACGTGGCGGTCTATTATGGCTATGTCTTTCGAGCCTATGTTTCTGAGGAAGTGGGAGGCTTCCTTGTAGCCGAAGCCTTTTATTTTGTAAGGGGATTTTGGGTCCGCAAGGAGTTTCCTGATTTCCTTACTGTCCTTTTCACTGCGAAGCAGTCCTTCTATATCCTTCCATCTTTGGCGAACTTCCACTATTCTCTGTGCTCTCTGTTCGGGGAAGCGGTGTCCGTGGGACCGTATGAGGGTGGCAAGCTCTTCAAAGCTCATTTCCATAAAGCCTTCGTCTCTCACCTTTGCCTGTATTCTTATTCCCATGGAGGCGGAGGAGTTGGCGGTCAGTATGCAAAAGCACAGCTCGGAGAACAAGCCTGCCTCGTAGTCTATGTCCAAAAAGGGTCTGAAGTCAAAGTGGGTTTTCCCTTCCCTTCCGAGTCTTTCAAACTCTCCCACCCTTTGGAGAACGAACTTCTTTACCTTGGGTATGACTTCCTCTACCTTGCTGACCGCTACGCTCATGACAGCTGATACTCTCTGTGGTATAAACTTTCCAAAACCTTTGATATTTTATCCTTTAGGGAGTTCATGTCCCTCGAAACTACGTTTATGTGTCCCACCTTCCTGCGTGGGCGCTTCTCCTTCCCATACCAGTAGAGCTTGGTTCCTTCGAGGGACAGTATCTCTTCGGAGGGTATCTCTTCGTAGGAAAGTCCGAGGATGTTCACCATTCCCGCATGGGTTTTGAGGGCGGTTGAGCCGAGGGGAAGTCCCGTTATGGCTCTGAGTAGGTTTTCAAACTGGGAGGTGTAGGTTCCGTCGAGGGTGTAGTGTCCCGTGTTGTGGGGTCGTGGGGCAAACTCGTTGATGAGAAGCTTTCCCTCTTTGGTGAAGAAAAACTCCACCGCAAGCAGACCCACTATGTTCAGCTCTTCCATCAGCTCGGAGACTATGGAGACCGCTTCCTTTTCTGCTTCGTGGGGCTGGGTCCAGTTGTAGAGGAGTATTCCCCTCTCGTGAACGTTTCTCGTTATGGGGAAGGCTTTTACGCTTCCGCTTCTGTCCCTTACACCCACGACCGACAGCTCTTCCTCAAAGTCCACGAACTTTTCCACGACGAAGCTCTCTTCCTGAGAGTGGTTTTTAAAAACCTCTTCGAGGTCCTTCAAAGAATTTATTCTGTATTGACCCCTTCCGTCGTATCCGAGCCTTTCGCTCTTTACCACGGCGGGCAGACCTATCTCCCTGACCATACTTTCAAGCTGTTCCCTCTTCCCCACACGGAAGCTTACAACGGGAAATCCTCTGCTGTATAGGAACTTCTTTTCCTCTCCTCTTATCCTCTTGAGCCTCAGAGCCTGTGGGTTGGGCAGGACCTTGTCCTCTACCTTGGAAAGAACCTTTTCATCTATGTGCTCGAACTCGTAGGTTATTATGTCCGCTTGGTTGTAAAAGCTCTCCACCTTCTCGGGAGGAAACCACCTGTCTGCCAGCCTGCTTGCGGGTGCGTTGGGATTTTTGTCCAGAACGAGGAACCTAAAGCCGAATTTTCTCCCCTCCAGTATGGTCATCCAGCCGAGCTGACCACCCCCGAGTATCCCTACGTTCATTCCTCAATCCTCTATCTTCATTTTGAAGACTTTTTCCTTGAGCTTTTCCCTGTATTCCTTGAGCTTTCTGTCTATCTCAGGATATTTTATGGAGAGAATTCTCAAGGCTAAGAGTCCCGCATTGGTGGAATTTCCTATGGCTACCGTCGCTACGGGGACACCGGCGGGCATCTGGACTATGGAATAGAGAGAGTCTATACCCGAAAGGTGTCTGGAAGGAACGGGGACACCTATCACAGGTAGCGTTGTGAGAGATGCCACCATTCCGGGAAGATGAGCCGCACCCCCTGCACCTGCTATTATTACCTCTATTCCCCTCTCCTGAGCTGAGGTGGCGTATTCGAACATCATTTCGGGTGTTCTGTGGGCTGAGACGACCTTCCTCTCGTGGGGGACTCCGAATTCCTGAAGTATCTCAGAGGCTCCCTTCATGTGTTCCCAGTCGGAGATGCTCCCCATTATTATTGCCACCAGAGGTTTGTCCATAGGTAAGAATTATATATTTGTGAGGTTCGGAGAGTTTTCCAAAAACATAAAGAACTTAAAGAAGCTTGCGGAGGGCTGGAGGGGTGTCGTGTATGTAGGGGAGTGGGAAGGGAAAAAGGTGGCGGTCAAGGTGGCAAAAAAACCTCAGGTGGAGGAGGCTATCAGGAAGGAAGCAAAAATTCTCGAAAGGCTGAAGGGTTTGAGGGGGTTTCCTCAGATAATTCTCAGCGGGGAGGACTTCTTTATATACGAGTTCATAGAGGGCGTTCCCCTGAGAAAAGCGAAGTTGCCCCCGCAGGAGGAAAGGAAAGTCCTGAAGAAACTCTTAGAACTTGCCTACCTGCTTGACTCTATGGGTATAAGCAAGGACGAGTTCGGACGTTTGGATAAGAATGTCCTCGTAGGTGAGAAGGGAGAGGTTTATCTTATAGACTTTGAGAGGGGTAAGCTGAGCGACAGACCCACCAACCTGACCCAGTATCTTCAATTCCTTGTGAGGAAAGGAATTCTAACCAGGGAGGAGGCTATAGAACTCGGCAGGAGATACCTGAAGGACAGGGAAGGGGTGTATGAGGAAGTCAGCGCTAAGTTAAAATAGCTCTGTGGATTGTTTGAGAGGTGAAGACCTTTCGAGGTTTACGACCATAAAAATCGGAGGGAAAGCGGATTATCTGTTATTTCCTTCCAGCTACGGTGAAGTAAAGGAGGCTATTTTATTTTCGAAAGAGAAGGATTTACCCCTCTTCCTTCTGGGCGGTGGCTCCAACACGATACCCGGAGACATCGGAGGTGTGGTGGTCGGTCTTTCCAAACTGCGTGGAATGAAGGTCATAAGTGAGGGAGACACCTTCTACGTAGAAGTGCTCGCAGGCACACCTCTTAAGGAGGTAATAAGCCTCTCCATAAAGGAGAATCTCGAGGGTATTTACAAACTTGCGGGGTTTCCCGCAACGGTCGGGGGAGCGGTTGCGATGAATGCGGGAGCTTTCGGTGTGGAGTTTTCGAACTTTTTGAAGGAAGTCCTGTATGTGTCCTGGAGCGGGGAGCTGGTTCGTGCTCGGGCGGAGGAACTCGTCTTTTCATACCGCAGTTCACCCTTTCCGAAGGAGGGTATAGTTCTCTCCTGCACCCTCGAGCTTAGGAAAGCAAGGGAGAATGTTCTCGAAGACTTTAAGAAAATCAGGCGGGTGAGGAAAGACAGTCAGCCTATAAATCAGCCTACGAGCGGTTCGACCTTTAAAAACCCGAACGGAAATTATGCGGGAAGACTGCTCGAGCTGGTGGGAATGAAGGGCTGTAGGGTGGGGAATGTGGCATTCTCCGAAAAACATGCCAACTTTATGGTGAACTTAGGCGGGGGGACTTTTGAGCAAGTGAAGGCTTTGGTAGAGGAGGCTAAGAGGCGGGTCTTTGAAGAGTTCGGGATAGTATTAGAGGAGGAGGTCAGACTCGTTGAGAGTTGTGGTTCTGATGGGTGGAAGGTCCTCTGAAAGGGAAATCTCCCTAAAGACGGGCAAAGCTGTATCGGAGGCTCTCAGGAGATTGGGACACGAAGTTTTCGAGCTTGACTTGACTCCCGACCTTGCCTGCAAACTTCTCGAAATAAAACCTGACAAGGTCTTTATAGCTCTTCACGGACCTTACGGTGAGGACGGTAGGGTTCAGGGACTTCTGGATATTCTGGGTATTCCCTACACGGGCTCGGGAGTTTTAGGAAGCGCTTTAGCTATGGATAAGGACATAACCAAGCGTCTGCTCGTGTCGGAAGGGTTGCCTACACCCGAATGGGTGTGTGTCAGAAAGGGAGAGGAGGTAAAAAGTTGGGACAAGTTTCCTGCGGTGGTCAAACCTGCGGACCAGGGTTCGAGCGTGGGACTTGAAGTAGTTAATACCAAAGAGGACCTCGATAAAGCTCTTAAAGAACTCTACAAACTAACCGATAAAGTCCTCGTGGAGGAGTTCGTAGAGGGTAGGGACATGACCGTGGGGATACTTAAAGACGAACCTCTCCCACCTATAGAGATAATCCCCAAAAAGGGGATATACGACTACGAAAGCAAATACACCAAGGGAGCTTCCGAGTATGTGTTCGTCGAAGAGACCCCTTTGGTTGAGGTTCTTCAGAATTTGGCTCTTAGAGTCCACCGGTTGCTGGGTCTTAAGGACATGTCGAGGGTGGACTTTAGGGTAACGGAGGAGGGAAAACCCATGATTTTAGAGGTTAACACTATTCCCGGCATGACGGAACTTAGCCTTTTGCCTATGGCTTGCAATAAGTTAGGAATAAGTTTTGAAGAAATGTTGTCTATAATACTGAGTTAAATACTGGAGGGAGCTGTGAAAAAAAAACACAGGAGGAGGACGAAACTTGAACGAATTTTCTCTCATACAATGCTCCTGGTATGGTTGGGCTTCATAGCCTTTGCAAGTTTTTACGCTCCTTTCTTTCTATCACAAACTCCCGTATTTAAGGTCAAAGAGGTTTCCGTCTATGGAACTTCGAAGATAGACCCGCAGGCTGTAAGAGAGGCGGTTTTTGACTTGAGCGAAAACATCTTAGCTCTCAGGGAGGAAAACCTTAAGGAGGTTTTGAGGTCCCGCTTCGGAGATAGGGTAAAGAAGGTCTCCCTGAAGAGAGACTTCAGTCTCAACGGAACGAGCGTTTCGGTTGAGGTTAAGGAAAGGGAACCTGTAGCTAAGCTCAAAACTGGAAATTCTTATCTCCTTATAGACCCCGAAGGGGTTATTTTCAAACCTATAGGGGAGGAAGGCTCGAAACTCGTCGAAATAGTGGCTTACGACCTGGATAACCTGAGTGCGTATTTTCCCAACCTATACAGGTATGTTCTCTCTTTGAAACTTCCCGTAGAAGCTGTTAAAGTTATGAGAGACAAGGTCGTTCTGCACATTAAGGATAAGGTCGTCCTTCTTCCACCTCTTGAACTCATGTCCAAGAGCGTATCCGCAAGGTTGGAAATGATTTATAATTTTCCCGAGAGAAAAGTTGATTTGCGATACGGTAGATTTATCTTAGTAAGGTAAGAAATTGAGGTGGGATGAGAACAGTTGCTTCGATAGACATAGGCACAGATAAAATAGCGGTCCTCATAGGGGAGGTTGACTCATACGGGGACATACACATAATCGGTGTCGGTGAAGCTAAATCCCGAGGTATAGATAAGGGTTCCGTAACGAGGCTTGAGGTTGCGGCAAGGGCTATACTTACCGCAGTCAGGGAAGCGGAGGAGATGTCCGGTCAGAAGGTAACCAATCCCATAATAAACGTGTCCGGACCAACCGTCAAAAGCCAGAACGAAAGGGACACTATTAATATTTCTCCCAGTCCCATAGAGGTGGAGGACGAGCACATAGACCGCTTGCTCGAAAGGAGCATCACCAAGGGCAAGGAGGACGGATACGATGTTCTCCATGCGGTTCCCTGGAAATATACCCTCGACGACCAGGAAGGCATAGAGGACCCGAGGGAGTTGATAGGCTCAAAGCTTTCCGCTCAAATCCACCTGGTAAAGATAGGGACGACCGTAAGCAGAAACATAGAGAAGGCGGTAACCTCTGCTGGGTTTCACCCTCAGATGAGGGTCGTGAGCGCTCTCGCATCTGCAAAGGCGGTTCTAAATGACGACGAAAAGGAAGAGGGAGTTCTCCTCATAGACATGGGGGCAAGTCTTACGGATTTTGTCCTATACTCGGAAGGGCATCCCGTAATTACGGGCTGTATTCCCCTGGCGGGAAACACCATAACCAAGGACATAAGCCTATACATGAAGGTGGACCACGAAAGTGCGGAAAAGATAAAGAAGGAAGACGGGGTGGCTCTGGTGGACCTCGTAAAGGAGGGAGAGGTAATCAAGATAAAACCGAGGGGTGAAACGAGAGAAATATCCATAGAGAAGTCTAAACTCGCTGAAGTCATACAAATACGCTTGGAGGAGATAGTTGAAAAGATTATCGAGGAGATAGAGAAGGCGGGGCACAAGATAGATACTGCAAATGCGGGGGTGGTGATTACCGGGGGGAGTGCGAGGCTGACGGGTATAAAGGAGTTTCTGGAACGCTTTACGGACCTTCCCGCAAGGGTGGGTGTTCCCACGGGCTTGATAGGGTTGAAGGAGAAGATAGAAGACCCCAGATACGCTACGGCGGTGGGGCTTCTCAAGTTCGGTGTGAACCCGGAGGGGTGGGTAGTCGGTGGTAGAGAAACTCCCGTAAGCACAAACAACAAGGGAGTTAAGAGCATTTTCAACAAGTTTGTCGATTGGATTAAGGAGATTATCTAAGGAGGGACGGCTATGGATATGCAGGGTGGACTTAATCCCACGAGAATAAAGGTAGTTGGTGTAGGGGGTGGTGGTTGCAACGCAGTAAACAGGATGTATCTGGACGGTATAGAGGATGTGGACATATACGCAATAAATACGGACGTCCAGCACCTCAGCTCCCTGTCGGTTCCCCACAAGATACAGATAGGAGAAAAGGTAACGAGGGGTCTCGGAGCGGGAGCCAAACCCGAAATAGGTGAGCAGGCTGCTTTGGAAGATGTGGATAAGATAAAGGACATTCTGAGAGAAACCGACATGCTCTTTATTGCTGTTGGTTTAGGTGGGGGAACGGGAACCGGTGCGGCACCTGTGATAGCTCAGACTGCAAGGGAGATGGGCATACTAACGGTAGCGGTAGCTACCTTACCCTTTAAGTTCGAAGGTCCCCGCAGAATGAAGGTAGCTCTCGAAGGCTTGGACAAACTCAAAGATAACGTAGATACTTACATAGTTATACACAACCAGAAGCTTCAGGAGATAGGCAACAAGGTTCTGACCGTAAAGGATGCCTTTAAGGAAGTGGACAACGTCCTCTCAAAGGCGGTCAGAGGTATAACCAACATAATATCCACTTCCGCAATGATAAACGTTGACTTTGCGGACGTCAGGACGGTTATGGAAAACGGAGGACTTGCTCTGATAGGAATGGGAGAGGGTAGAGGTGAAGGTAAGATTGAGACCGCAGTTGAGCAGGCTATCACCAGCCCCCTGCTTGAAGGAAACTCCATAGAGGGTGCCAAGAGACTGCTCGTTACCCTCTGGGTGAGTGAGGATGTTCCCTTTAACGAGCTTGAGCAGGCTATAAACGGGATAATGGAGAAGGCTCACGGCGAACCCATGATTATATTCGGAGCGGTTCTCGAGGAAGGAGCGGAGAACTTCATAAGGGTTGCGGTGGTGGCGACGGACTTTGACAAGGTAGAGCAGAGAAGCCAGGACGAAGAAAACATCTTCAGGGTTATAAAGAAGGAACCTCAGAGCATGAAGAAGGCTGTTCCCGAGGAGAGCATCAACCCCGTAGAGCCGGAAGAGGAGATACCCGCAATCCTGCGGAGAAAGAGGAAGATATAATCTTTCCCTACCGTGAGACCTATAAATCCCAAAAAGAGCAAGACCTTTTCCTTCCTCATAGGGCTTGTTTACGGATACAGAACCGCAGACATGGACCTGAAAATTTTTCCCCTCGAGGAGTTCGACCCCTCGAAGCACGAAGACTGCGACATATACTTCCTCGACAAAAGAACGGACCGGGTAAGTAAAAACGAACCCCTGAGCGACCCAACCCACATAGTCGTCCTCAAAGAGGACTTTGAAGAGAAAAAGGTGAAGCTCTATATTTATAAGTCATGATACAGAAAGAGCTTTCCGAACAGACAAAGAAAGACCTGAAAGGTTATTTCGAAAACAGGGATTACATGGTAATAGCTGTCCCAAAAAGTGAACCCGCAAGGGTTTATGTGGTAAAGGCTACCAACACGGTTGAGACCGCAAGGAGGGTTCACAACCTATCACCGGGAGCTACCGTTGCTTTGGGAAGGGCTATCGTCGGAGCACTACTGCTCACATCTCTCGTAAAGCACGCAACGGACCAGAAGGTTCTCCTGAAGATAGAAGGAAACGGTCCAATAGGGACGATTGTGGTGGAGGCTGACGGAAAGGGAAGGGTCAGAGGCTTTGTGGAAAACCCCCAGGTAGAAACCTACACGAAGGAAGTTAATGGCAAGAGAAAGTTTGACGTTTCAAAGATTGTGGGCAATGAGGGAACCCTTACGGTGGTAAAGGAGCTTAGGATGGGAACCCCCTACACGAGCGTGGTTCCTCTAATATCGGGTGAGATTGCTCAGGACCTTGCCTACTACTTCGCTCAATCGGAGCAGGTTCCCTCTGCTGTGGGGATAGGAGTGTTGGTGGACAGCGATGGCAGGGTCAGGCAGGCGGGTGGGTTTTTGGTTCAAACCCTTGGAGGTATAAGCGACAAGGTGGTGGACCTCCTTGAGCACAGGGTTAACAGCCTTCCACCTGTAACCGAGCTTATGGAAGAAGGTAAAAGACCCGAAGATATAGCCACCATGATTTTGGAAGACCTTAAGCCCCAGCTCGTAGGACTCAAAGAGGTGGAGTATTACTGCCCCTGCGACGAGGAAGTGGCAAAGTCGAGCCTCCTTCTTCTGTCGGATAGTGAGCTTGAGGACCTCTTTGCGGAAGGACCGGCGGAGGTGGTGTGTCGATTTTGCGGTAGGGTTTATAGATTTAATAAAGAGGATGTAAAAAAGGGGTAAAAAAACCGCTTCAAATGTCTTGATAAAACACCGTTTTATGGATATAATCTAATTTAAGATGATTTACTCAGATACAGTTAGATACGCACTTTTGGCTTTAGCCTATCTCGCTATGCACAGGGATAGGCTCGTTAAAGCGGACGAGATAGCGAAGGCTCAGAACATACCCAAACCTTTCCTTTCCAAAATACTCCACGAGCTTGCCAGAAGGGACATACTCCACTCGGTAAAGGGACCCCGTGGAGGTTTTTCCCTCAAGGTTGACCCCGAAAAGCTCACCATGTGGGATGTAGTCTCCCTGATGGGGGAGGATTACAGGTTTCAGGCTTGCGTTCTAATGCCGGACAAGTGCGAAACCTTCAACACTAACCCATGCGTGGTTCACCACAGGTGGGAAAAACTCAAAAAGAGCATAGTTGACTTCTTAAAGAGCACCACCATAGCGGACCTAATCAGCGTTGAAGAGCGTCATCTGACCGGTATGCTATCCTGACGTAGGTAAAAACCCCACCGCTCAAGTTCAAGAGCAGAAAGAGAAAGGACAGAGAGTAACCAAAGCCCGTCAATATCGAGACCATCTTATTTTCTGTGAGGAACGCAACCGCAAGGGCTGAGATGCAGGCAATGTGAAGGTAAAACTGCCACCAGGCTTTCTTGGGACTTATGACTTCGTGCATGGTGGGTGCGTTGGGAACTCCCCTGTTGGACAGATGTAGCCACACCAGGAAGGGGATAATCCTATACATCATGGCAAGTATTACGCTGTGGACGAAACCCCCGTAAAGAAGTAAGAAACCTGTAAAGCTTCGGGTTCCGAAATCCGCAAAGGGGTAAAGCGTCATGGACATTATCAGGAGAACCATTCCCAGATACCAGAGGCTCACGAGGGGGTCGGGTATCTTTCTCCGTCTTTTGCGTAGCCTGTCGAGGGTAAGGAAAGCAAATACTATAAGGACCGCTGAAAGCGGTATTTTAAAAAACCATTCTTCAAAGAAAAGACCTACGAAGGCAAGAAGCAAAATCAGAGGGGGGAGTGCTCGGGCAAATTTCTCCGGATAGGGAGGGGTAACGAAGAACATCTCTATGACCTGAAAGGCAACCGACGCTATGAGTATCCCGACCCAGCCGAACAGCATAAGACTCATGTGAGCCTCTCTGAGGAAGTTGTAATGCTCGCTCCAGAGAATTCCGACTACGCTCAGAACCGCAAGAATTCCCAGAACCGTTCCCGCAGTTGCACTCAGGAGGGCATACCTCATACCGCTCGAGGTATTCGTGTAGCTCTTCAGTCGGAGGAGTTTGTATAGCATAAGGGGAAGTATGAACAGAAGGGACATTCCTACCAGAAGGATACCTGCAATAAGGAGAGTTTTTTTGAAATCCCACAAGCCTGCTACGAGGAGGGCTGTTCCTGCGGTCAGGGTTGCGTGGACGAAGGTAGCTTTCCGCAGGGGGTTTTCTATGACAGCTCCCGCCACCACGGGAAGCATCTGGAATAATGCACCTACCATCGTCATTCCCGCAAATCCGAGGGTAAAGGTGTGAACGAGAGCTTGGAAGCGGAACTCTCCCGTTACAGCTTGGTAAATTCCTATGAGGCTTCCCACTACACCGAACACCGCAGAGGTGAGAAAGAACCTCGAGACTATGCTAAAGGGAGGTGCATACAGAAGGGATATACCCGGAGCGCTCATACCTCACCCAGCTGAGCCATCTTTTCCACCATAGCGTCTCCTTCCAGATGCTGGTCGCTCATGGGATAGAGTATCTGCTCCTCCTTCATGTTGTGCTGTTGGATTAGTATCATCAGAGACTCACCTATCGAGAGGAACTCCTCCTTGTTCTTATCCTCGAGAGCCTTCTCGAGCCTGTCTATAAGCTCCCTCGCCTGAGCGTGCTCGTGTCTCATGACCTGGGTGGGTCCCATCACCATTCCGGTTCTGGCTTCGAACTCGGGAAATAGAACTTCCTCCTCCTTCTGGAAGTGAAGCAGGGTCTTCTCTTTAAACTCTTCGAAGAGCTTCTTTGCCTTTTTCCAATCGCCTTCCGAAACCGCCTTCTCCGCCTCTGCGTAAAACTGGTCGCACTTCCTATGCTCTTCGGTCAAATACTGAGCTATCAGCATCTCTCACCTCCTCTTTGTAAGTAAACATTAATTTATAGAGGAGAACACCTGCGGTAAAGGGTTTATGTCATATAGGTGCTAAAAGTGCTCACCTATCGGAAAGAACCCTCTGTCCTCGTCAAAGGTTATTGCAAGGCTCGTCTTCCGTTCCAGCTGACGGTTTAAGGTAAAGTGAACCACCTTCTTAGGATTTGCGGTTTCCCTCAGAGTAAGCTCGAAGGTGTGCCTCCCGGGTTCTATTAAAAACTCTTCATACACGTATATGGCAGAGTCTTTCCTCATGCCACGGGGGTTGTAAACCTTACGCAGAAGCTCTCTCCCGTCCACCACAAAGACAACCTCTATTGGGGACCTCTCCACGGCTATGTTCTGAACCGCCTTCATGTGTTCCAACTTGCTGAAAGCCTTCTCAGCCTTTTTTACCGGAGAGGACCTATACTTGAAGGTAACCACCGCTATCGCCTTGTCGGTGGGGTAAAACTCCATCTTATCGGTAGTCAGGGGATAGAAGCTCAAGAAAGGAACCGCAAGCACCAGGGGAGCGAGCACGGGATTGAGCCTGTTCTTTGCCACTATCCTGACCCTATCACCTTCTCCAAGGGAGTTTATGAACTCTTCCACCTTGTCCTCAACCTTTGCGGTGCTGGGAGCTTCCAAAATCATAACCCTGCCTCCCTCCAAGCTCTTGGGGAAGCGTGGTCTCCTTTTGCCCAAAAACCTTTCCTCGGTCCACTCTACGCCCTCTCTGAAGTAACAGTCCGGTCCGTCGCAGGATATTAGAAGGACGCCTTCAGCGTATTTTAAAAACTCCTTAAACCAAACCGTGTTTACCGCACCTGTGCAGGGAAGAGTTTTAATCAAGAGGTTTTCCCTCTCCTTCACCCGAGCGCTGAAAGGACACCTGAAGACGAGCACCTTGGGTCTCTTTTCCTCAAGTTCGGAGAGAATTTCCCCGTAAGGAACCGTATCTATTTCGTTTGCTCCGTAATTGCAGGATGCCACGCATATCCCACACCCAGCACATTTGCTTTCCATAACGAAAGCCTTTTCCTCTTTTTCGTTTACTCTCCTCATGTAAATGGCTTCGTAGGGACAGTCCTCAAAACACTGCCTGCAACCTTCACACCTGTCCTCTATGACCCGTGCGGGTGGGTTTCTCCTTCCCTTTATGAGCCAGGGAAAAACCGTAAGCAGTCCGAAAAAGCCCAGAAACACAGCCCAGTTTGCGGACAGAGGGAGCACCTTAAAGAGAGGAAAACCCGTAAGATAAAACCAGTCCAAGCTCATCTCGAAGGGAACCTTCCCTAAGTCCGCAGGGGGGTCGCTCTTTGCAGGAAAGAGAATAGCCATACCTACTGTATATACGGTCAAGAGCACCATCAGGTATTTTGGAGGGAACAACCTCGGTCTTGAAATCCTCATAACGTGAACCCACAGGGTAAAGACGAGGAGAATAGTTACCGCTATGTGTCCGAAGAGAAGTATCCTGAACAACCCACCGAGGTTCTTGATGTCGGTTCCCAGAAAAGCACTCATCAAGGCATGACCGAATATGGGGACTACGCTGAAAAACTTTGCGGTCAACAATCCCGTCAGCTGTGCCCTCTCGTCCCATACGAGTAGGTATCCCGATAAACCTATAACTATGAATATCAGCAATGTGCCCACGCCGGAGACCCAAGCCACCCACCTGAACATGCGGAAGCGGTCCGTAAATATCATGTGAAGCATGTGCAGAACAGCAAAAAGTATCAGCCCGTCCGAGGAGTATCTGTGTATCCCCCTCATAACGCTGCCTAAAAAGGAAGAGGATATGTTTTCCACAGATTGGTAAGCACCCTTCGGGTCAACGTCGTAGAAGATAAACAGATAAACTCCCGACAGAACGTCTATAACTAAAAGAAAAACTGTTATAGCACCCAGGTAATAAATAGGGTTGAGCTTGGAGGAGTATATACCGCTGAGTGCGTAGGATATCCTCTGCATGAGCCTGTAGGTGGAACTCACGCTAACCAGCTCCATGGAGAACCTCCATAAGTGATTACCTACTTACATAGCTCCTCCCTTTACATAATAGGAAAAAGTGGTCTTTTAATCATAAAAAAATTTTATGGAGTCTTTCGCAAGATTTATAGAAAAATGAGTAAATGGTCTTAAACTAAAGAGTAAGTGAATAAACATTTACGGAGGTGCTGGGATGAGTGAGGAGAGGAAAACGCCCTTTTTACAGCTCGTGTTCGACGACTTTATCCTCCTGCTGTTTATAGGGGTCGCAGTCTATGCGGTCTCCTACCTTATCTGGGGACTGATGGAGCTTGCGTGGATTCCGCCCATACCAGACGAGATAAAGCAATCCCTCTTAGGGAGGTGAGTGCCATGGCTATCCTACCGCCCGGTGAAAACTGGTTCCATCAGAAGGTGGCAAAGGACGAGAAGATATGGATGGGATTGGCATTCGTCATGTCCCTCTTCCTCTTCTTCTGGATGATAATATGGCACGTTTACGCCAAGCAGAACCCTTCCTTCGTAACCTACAAAACAACTCCGGAGGAGTTCTATCAACTTACTCAAGCCTTTATAGAAAAATACAAAATAGGTGAGGAGAACGGCATACCCGTCGTCAAACCTCCTCCGGGGAGCGATGTTTTCCTGCTCGGACGCCAGTTCCGCTGGGAGCCTGTTCTCGTCCTCAAAAAGGGTGAGGAGTATAGGTTTCACATCTCCTCCTTGGACGTCTTGCACGGTTTTTCCATTCAGCCGGTGAACATGAACTTCATGGTGTTCCCCAAATACGACTATGTTCTTACCTTCAGACCCACCTCGGCAGGTGAGTATGCCATAGTTTGCAACGAGTTCTGCGGTATAGGACACCACATGATGATAGGCAAGATAATTGTCGAGGAGTAAGGGAGGTGTAGTTATGGCTGTTGCTGTTCACGAGGGTGAGAAGTGGTTTAGAACCTGTGATGTTACGGGTTTCAAGGTGGACATCAGAGCAGAAAAGATAGCCAAGGTAAATGCGGTTATGGCTGTGGTTTCCTTCCTCATTGCGGTTGTAGCTGCGCTCCTCCTCGTTTTGACCCGCTGGCAACTCTTTCACCTCCTTCCGGTTGACTGGTATTACAGGGTTCTCACGCTCCACGGTCTGGACGCTTTAGTCTTCTGGATAATATTCTTCGAGCTTGCCGCACTGGTTTTTGGCTCAACCGCATTCCTGAATACGAGGATGTCCTCTCCCTTCGCAGGCTGGCTCGGAACGGGTTTAGCCATATTAGGCTGGCTTCTGGTCAACTACACCATACTCACGGGTAATGCGGACGTTCTCATGACTTCCTACGCACCCTTAAAGGCTCACCCCCTCTTTTACTTAGGAATGATACTCTTTGCGGTGGGAGCGCTCGTAATAGTTACGGTGTTCTTCGCAAACTTGATGATATGGAGGAGGGAAAATCCTGGTCAATCTTTGCCCCTGTTCGTTTACGGGTTAATGGCTGCAGCCATAATAGCGGTCATAACCATAGTTTCGGGAGCAATAATCTACATACCCACCTTCTTGTGGTCCTTGGGAATAATCTCGGACATAGACCCTGCGGTTTACAAGCTCATATGGTGGGGACTCGGACACCCCTCTCAGCAGATTAACGTTGCCGCTCACGTTTCGGTCTGGTATCTCCTCGCCTTTCTGACGGTGGGAGGCACTTCCATAAACGAGAAGGTCAGCAGATTTGCCTTCGTCCTTTACATAATCGCCATAAACGTTGCGTCAGCTCACCACCTCCTCGTTGACCCTGCGGTCAGCCCTGTCTGGAAAGTTTGGAACACGAGCTACGTTATGTATTTAGCTGTTTTTGCTTCCATGATACACGCCTTTGCGGTTCCTTCCGCCATAGAGGTCGCCCAGAGGAGAAGGGGGTTTACGAAGGGACTTTTCGAGTGGCTAAAAGCTGCACCTTGGGGAAATCCAGCATTTTCGGGACTTATGCTTTCAATGATAATCTTCGGTTTTATAGGCGGTATAACCGGTGTTGTCAACGGAATGGAACAGACCAACATAATAGTTCACAACACCATATCCGTTCCCGGCCACTTTAAGGGAGCTGTGGTAGGCGGAACAGCCCTCGCTTTTATGAGCGTTACCTACTACCTCATACCTCTCCTCTTCAGGAAAAAGATAGCTTTCTACGGAGTTTCCAAATTCGTTCCCTGGCTATTCGGTATAGGCGTTGCCATACTTGCGGTTTCCATGTATATACTCGGAGCTTTCGGCGTTCCCCGCAGACACTGGGATATAACCTTTTCCGGAGGACCCTTTACCTTCACCTTCAACCCGGTAACAGACTTCTTCTGGGCGCTCTTCGGAATAGGGGGAATACTTGCAGTTGTGGGAGCACTCATATGGATACTCCAGGTGGTGGTTTCGGTATTCTTTGGAAAGCCCTTTAACGGTCCCCAGGACCTTCAGATACCTATAGCGGAACCTCCTCCGCCGCCCAAGAAGGGAGAACACGAGGGTTTTGCGGCACCCGGAACCTTCGTTCTGGTTCTTCTATTCATGGTTGCCTTCATCATATTCGTGGCTCTCAACTACGGCTGGCTGTCCGCCATGTGGGAGGTTAAATAACCCATGGCTCCCCTCCTTGTCCCCTTCCTTCTCTTCCTTTCCCTTTTATCCTTCTCCTCGGAACTGATACCTAAAGCGGAATTCTTGCTGGGTAAAGAGGTTCCCGATGTAGTCCTTATAACCTCCGAAGGAAGAACAGCCACCCTGTCAGAGCTTGCTGACGGAAAACCCATGCTTTTGAGCTTCATATACACCAGATGCACCTCTTCCTGTCCCCTCATAGTCCAAAAGCTAAAAGAAGCCTTAAGGAACATAGACGAAGGCACATACAAAGTCCTCCTCGTTGATTTCGACCAGAGGGATACTGTAGAGGACTTGAGGAATTTCATAAACAGAAGGGATATAGGTGAAGGTTGGGAGGTCGTCCTTGCCAAAGGGGAAAACCTCGAGCTTCTGTCCAAATCCTTAGACTTTAAGTTTTTCTACGATGAAAAAACCGATATGTTTGCCCACCCGAACCTCCTGGTGGTTCTGTCTCCTCGGTTGAGGATTTCCGGTTATGTGCTCGGCATATCCTTTAAAAGCTCTAAGCTAAAGGAACTTATAGAGCTTGCTAAGGTTGACAAGGTAGCCCTAAGTCCCCTGAAGGGAATTCTTCTGAGATGCTTCAGATACGACCCTGTTACGGGAACTTACACCTTGGACTGGTCCTTCGTGGTTATGGTTTTTGGGGGTCTTGTCCCGATTACCCTGATGTTTTACTTCGTGGTGCTTAAGGGTTTTATAGCAGGTCTGAGGAGGGAAACTCCTTGATACAGAAACTTATTCTCAATATTTATGAGTTAATGGTCATTAACGGATTGACAACAATCATAAGTGAGTGCATATTTACTTTATATGACATAAATCAGGAGTAGGAGGTGTGGTTATGAAGGCTGTCAAGCTCGGTGTTGTGGCAGGTGTCCTCTCCTTGGGTTTTTCCTTTGTAGCCCAAGGTGGTAGTGTTCCTAAGCTGACCCCGGAGGAGATGAAGAAGGCTACCCAAATCTACTTTGACCGATGTGCGGGTTGCCACGGTATGCTCAGAAAAGGTGCAACGGGACCAGCCCTAACGCCCGACATAACCCGACAGAGGGGTCTCAAGTATCTGGAAACCATAATAACCAACGGAACACCCGGTGGAATGCCGGACTGGGGAAGGCAGGGAATACTCTCGAAGGAGGAGATTAAGCTCATAGCAAAGTATCTTATGCACGAACCCCCTGAGCCTCCCCTCATGTCCCTCGATGACATGAAGAAGTGGTGGAAGGTCTATGTTCCCCCGGAGGCAAGACCCAAAAAGCCCGAGCACAAACTCAACTGGAAGAACTTCATGGGAGTGATACTCAGGGATGTGGGCAAGGTAGCCATAATAGACGGAGACACAAAAAAGCTCGTCTCCATAGTCGATACCGGATTTGCGGTTCACATATTCCGTTCCTCAGGAACGGGAAGATACTTCCTGACAATAGGAAGGGACGGAAAGGCAACCCTCATAGACCTCTGGATGAAGAAGCCCGACAAGGTTGCTGAGGTAAAGGTTTGCTACGATGCTCGTTCCATAGACACCAGCAAGTATAAGGGACCGAAGGGAGACTACATGGACAAACTCGCCATAGTGGGTTGCTACTGGCCTCCCAGCTTCGTCCTTCTGGACGGTCAAACCCTCGAACCCCTGAAGATAATAGACACGAGCGACTACACATGGGACACCAACGAGTATGTTCGTGAAGCGAGGGTAGCTTCAATAGTCGCCTCCCACCACGATACGGAGTGGATAGTCAGCAACAAGGAACCCGGAAAGGTTCTCATAGTCAACTACAAAGACCCCACCAACATAAAGATGCACATCATAGATGCCGAGAGGTTTCTCCACGACGGAGGCTGGGACCTTTCCAAGAGATACTTCCTCGTCGCCGCAAACATGAGGAACAAGGTAATAGTCATAGACTCGGTAGAAAAGAAATTCGTTGCGGAGATAGAGACCGGTGTCAAACCCCACCCGGGAAGGGGAGCAAACTTCGTCCATCCGAGGTTCGGACCCGTCTGGTGCACTGGACACCTCGGCTCTAACAACGTCGCCTGCATAGGAACCGACCCCGTCAACAGGTCGAGATACGCATGGAAGCTGGTAGCCAACGTCGAGCTTCCCGGTCCCGGAGGAGGAACCCTCTTTGTGAAGACCCACCCCAACTCCCCCCACATCTGGGTTGACAGAACCCTCAGTGCGGACCCCAAGCTCCAAAGACAACTCTACGTTATAGACAAGGACAGCCTCAAGGTAATCAAGACCATAGACGTTATAGAAGAGCTTAAGAAGAAGGGATACAAGAACATAGACGGAAGGATAGTCCACCCCGAGTTCGACATGTATGGAAAGGAGGTCTGGGTCTCTGTGTGGGGTAGGAAGGACAAGCCCACCGCCATAGTGGTCTTCGACGACAGAACCATGAAGATTAAGGAAGTGATTACGGGAGACTGGGTCAGGACACCCACGGGCATATTCAACGTATATACCACCACCAACGACATCTATTGAGGTGAGGTCCGATGGCTCCTCTCATCTCACCACGCTCCCTCGCCCCCTCCCTTTCCCTTTTTTTCCTTTTTCTCTTTTCCTTTGCCCAAGATGGGAGGAGCTTGTATCTTCAACACTGTGCAGACTGTCATCACGAGCGGAGAATAGGCAAAACCGCTCCGCCGTTAATTCCCGAATTTCTTAGGAAGAAGAGTTATAAAGACCTCTTCGAGGTTATAAGGAAAGGCATACCCGCCACCACTATGCCTGCCTTCAGGCACCTGTCAAAGGAACAGATAGACAGCATAATAGCCTACATAACCTCCCCCGCAGATGAGATAAGCTACACGGTCAGGGACATAGAGAGGAGCCACACAAAGCTCAAGAGAGAACCTAAAAATCTCTCCATAAATAACCTGAAAAACCTCGTGGTTGCTGTTGACAAAGGTGCTCATAGGATACTCCTCTTGGAAGGCACTAAAGTCTTAGACAGCTTTTCCTTCAAAAACGTTCACGGTGGTGTTAAGTTCTCCGAGGATAGGTTCTTCGTTCCCGCAAGGGACGGTCATGTCGTCGTCTATTCCCTAACCGAAGGAAGACCTCTTTATCAGGTCAGAGCCTGCGTGTATATGAGAAACATAGCTCTTTCTCCGAAGGGTGTCCTGATAGCAAGCTGTATCCTACCGCCGAAAGCGGTCCTTTTAAACACCGACCTAAAACCTATCAAGGAGATAAAGCTTCCCGCAAGACCGGGTGCGGTTTACGAGCTCAGTTCCAAGGGTGGTTTCGTCCTCACCTTCCGGGACCTTCCGAAGGTAGCCTTCATATCCGAGGAAGGGAAAGTAACTTATCGGGATATAGACTTAGCCCTCGAGGACTTTTTCATAGACCCCTTCGAGAAATTCATAGTGGGTAGCTCCCGCACGGAGAGGAAGCTGTCGGTTTACAGGCTCGACACCCTCGAGAAGGTCTTTGAGAAGGAAGTTGCTATGCCCCATCTCTTCTCCGCAGGCTTCTGGTATAGCGGGGGTAATTTTTACTTTGCCACACGGCACATAGGTTCCCCGCTGGTGAGCATCTGGAAGCTATACGATTGGGAACTTGTAAAAAGTGTGGACACGGGTTCGGAGGGTTTTTTCGTTCGCACCTCTCCTGCGGTTCCTCACCTCTGGATAGATAACGGAGACGGAATTTTTACCCTCTTAGATAAAAGGACCCTTCGGGTGGAGAAGATAAGGATAACGGACTCGGGTGTTGCCACCCACGTGGAGTTCACCCCCGACGGCAGGTTTGCCTACCTTAGCGTGGTTGGTAAGGAAAGCGGACTTCTGATTTACAACCCCCTGACCTTAAAGCCCGTAGGAAAAGTGGAGGCAAAATATCCTGCGGGTAAATACAACTATGTCCTCAAAAGCAGGAAGTTTTACCCTTACCTTCTGGGATACGAGGTTTTCATGAACAAGTGCTGGGGATGCCACCACCAGAGAGAGGAAGCCTTCGGTCCGCCCTTCAGATGGATAGCCAAGAACAGAACCGAGGCTCAGATAGTTTCCCAGATGCTCAACCCCGAGGAGACTTCAAAGCTCTTGGGATACAGAAGAAACGCCATGCCGAGGATACCCCTAACTCCGGAAGAGGTTGAGGCTTTGCTCGCTTACATAAAGGAGCTTGGCAATGAGTGATTTGCTAAAAATTATAGGGAACGTCCACAGACCTACTCTCGGTGAGGAAATTCCCCTATCCGTGTTCAGAGCCTTCCGCCTTTACTCGGGAATGTATCTGAAGGAGTTAATGGGAAATAGGGGAGCGGTCGTCCTCTTCCAGAATGCAGGTAGGGAACTCGGCAAGGCTGTGGGAAAAACCGTTCCACGAGCGGACTTGAAAAGCTACCTCGAGGAAATAGAAGCCTTCGTCAAGGACTCAAAGATAGGTTTGCTCCTTCCCGAGAGGGTGGAGGAGGAGGTTGCGGTTTTCAGGCTCGAGGAATGTATAACCTGTAGCGGTATGCCCAACATAGGGGAGAGGATTTGCCACTTTGAGGTGGGTTTTGTAGCGGGAGTGCTGGAGAACTTCCTAAAACGAAGAGTGAAAGCCTACGAAACCAAGTGCAACGCCATGGGAGAAGGGGTTTGCGAGGTGAAGCTGGAGCTGAAAGATGCTCAGAATAACTGAGTATGTGAGAAAGGCTTTAAAGGGAGAGCGGGTGAAACCTTTCCCCGGAGTAATCCTGATATGGAACCTAACCAACAGGTGCAACCTATACTGCAAGCACTGCTACTCTTCCGCCAATCAGGACAAGTCTGAAGATATTTCCCTCGATGAGATAGACAGAATTTCCGAAGAGCTGATAAGCGAGGGAGTGCGCTTTGCGGTTCTGTCCGGAGGAGAGCCGCTTCTTAGAGAAGACATATACGAAATTTCCAACCTTTTAAGGTCAAAAGGCATAAAAACATACCTTTCCACCAACGGGCTTTTGATAAACAAGGAAAACATCGACAGGATAAAGGAGAGCTTCGACTATGTAGGGATAAGCATAGACGGAACCCCAGAGGTTCACGACCTCTTCCGTGGAAAAAGGCACTCCTTCGAGGAAGCCCTGAATGCGGTTTTGCTGTGCAGGGAAAGAGGCATAAAGGTAGGTCTTAGGTTCACCCTCACACCTCAAACAGCCCGAAGTCTTCCTTTCATTTTCGACCTTGCCTTAGAACTTGAAGTCCCGAAGCTCTATATCTCCCACCTCGTTTACTCCGGCAGGGGCTTGAAACTCTCAGGTGTGGAGAGGGAAGAATACCGAAAACTCGCCCGTTTCGTGGTGGAAAGAGCCATAGACCTGGTAGAGAGGGGAGCTTCCTTGGAGGTCGTAACGGGGAACAACGAAACCGATGCGGTTTTGCTATACCAAATCTTTAAGGAACGCTATCCCGACAGATCGAACCTTCTCTACGAAAACCTTAAAGTCTGGGGGGGCAATCAGGCAGGTGTAAGGCTGGTCAACATAGACCACAGGGGAAACGTCAAGCCCGACCCCTTCTTCTTCCACAGCATCGGAAATTTAAGGGAGAAAAGCTTTTCCGAGATATGGCACTCCAACGGACTCCTTTCAAAACTCAGGGAAAGACCCCGCAAGGTAAAGGGTAAGTGCTCCGTCTGCCCCTACTTGGACATATGCAACGGGAACTCCCGTGCAAGAGCCTACTATGCCACCGGAGACTACTTCGGGGAGGACCCGGCATGCTACCTCTGATACTGCTACTGCTCGTATCTCTGTCCTTCGGGGTAAAGGTCTATGTGGTGGAGAGAGAGCAGGGGAGCGTGGCAGTTATAGAAGGTAAAGGTATTCACCGCATAAAAGACCTCGGAAACCTAAACCATGCAACCCTGAAGTTCAAGGGAAAGTTCGCCTACCTCATAAGCAGGGACGGATACCTCTCCAAGATAGACACTTCTAAGGACAGCCTCTTAGAGAAGGTCAAAGTGGGAAAGAGCACCATAGGCTTTACCTTCTGCTCAAACAGGATAGCGGTGGCAAACTATGCCCCCCATACGGTGGTGTTTCTGAACGACGACCTTAAGGTAGTTAAGGAGTTCATAACAGGTTCCAAGAATGTGGGTATAAAGAGCTATAAAAACCTCCTGGTCTTTTCCCTTATGGATAAGGACTCCGTCTGGGTGGTTGATTGTGAAAACCTTAAGAAGGTCAAGGAACTAAAAGGTGTAGGAAGGGTGCCCTTCGATGCCCTCATCGCCGGAGACAGATACATAGTGGGTTTCTTCAAGGAAAGCTCTGTGGGAGTTTTGAGTCTGAAAGACTTTTCATACCGTAAGGTGAAGTTCAGAAAGGATAAAGAGGAGGTGGTTTTCAAAGTTCCCCACTTCGGTCTGTGGGGAGTTTACCGGAATTACGCCTACATACCTGCGGTGGGTGATAGGAAGGTTCACGTGGTTAACCTCGAAAGCTTTACCTACGAAGGCTCTGTAGAGGTTGTAGGTCTTCCCGTATTCGTGTCCGTGTCTCCCGACGGAAGGTATTTAGCGGTTAACTTTAGCGGTGATAAGGAGGATTACCTGACCCTAATAGACAGGGAAACTCTCAGAGTTCTGAAAAGCGTTCCCCTCGGCAGGAGGATACTCCACTTCCGCTTTACACCCGACGGAAAGTTCATTTACATATCTTCCTACTACGAGAACAAGCTCAAGAAAGTATCCGTTCCGGACTTGGAGGTTCTCGAGGAGTTCCCCGCCATGACCCCCTCGGGGGTTTTCATCAAGGGAGGTTGAGCTATGGGTAAAGTTTATCTGGTGGGAGCAGGTCCGGGGGACCCGGAGTTATTGACGCTGAAGGCAGTCAAGGTTCTCCACGAAGCGGATGTGGTTCTATACGATAGACTCATATCGGAAGAAGCACTTCACTACACGAAACCCGCCTGCAAGCTCGTATATGTGGGAAAGAGCGACGGTAAGCACACCATACCGCAGGAGGAGATAAACAGACTTCTGGTTTACTACGCAAGCACCCACGAGGTAGTCGTCAGGCTCAAGGGTGGAGACCCCTTCGTTTTCGGGAGAGGAGGGGAAGAAGCCCTCTACCTAAAAAGACACGGCATACCCTACGAGATAGTCCCCGGGGTCAGCTCCCTATACTCGGTCCCCGCTTACGCAGGCATACCTTTAACCTTCAGGGGAATAGCCTCTTCCTTTGCGGTAATCACCGGACACGAAGCGACAGGAAAGGAAAAGAGGGTAAACTGGCTCGCCTTTCGGGAAATAGACACCCTCGTAATCCTTATGGGAGTCAGGAACAGACAGAGAATAGCCAAAGAGCTTATAGCTTCCGGCAGAAATCCCGACGAACCCGTAGCCTTCGTGGAGAGAGGAACGACGCCCCAACAGAGAGTTACCGTATCCACCCTTAAGGAGGTAGCCACGGAACCGCCACCGGTGAACCCACCCGCAATAATGGTCGTGGGAGAGGTCGTAAGGCTTCAAAAGGAGCTGTCGGAGCTTCTTACCAACCTCAAAGCGGAGGAGGTCTATCATGCTCGATAAGGTTCTAAAAGAGGTTCAAAAGGACATACCCATAACCCAAAGACCCTTTACGGAAATTGCAAAGAGGCTCGGAATTGAAGAGGACGCCCTGCTGGAAACCCTCAAAAAGCTCAAAGAAGACAAAATAATAAGGCAGATATCGCCCATATACGACACCAGGGCTGTGGGATACGACAGCTCCCTCGTGGCTTTTAAAGTCAATCCCGAACGCATAGAAGAGGTAGCGAACTTCGTAAACACCCACCCAGGTGTGAGCCACAACTACGAGCGTGAGCACACCTTTAACCTCTGGTTCACCCTTGCGGTTCCGCCGGACTCGAAACTCTCCCTCGAGGAGACGGTAGAACTTATAGCGGACCTGTGCGGTGTGGAGGAGTTCGCAGTCCTAAGAACAATCAAGACCTACAAGATAGGAGTTCGTCTCGACTACACCGACTTAAAGGAAAAGGAAGAGATAAAACCCGTGGTAGAAAGCAAACCTCATCCCATCTCTCCCCTTGAGAGGGAAGTCATAAAGCGCACTCAGGAAGATATTCCCTTGGAGCCGAGACCTTTTGGCAAACTCGCACGGGAGATGTCTATCACGGAGGAGGAACTCGTAAAGCACCTGAGAAGTTTGAAAGAAAGAGGCATAATGCGTAGGTTCTCCGCAATCCTTTACCACCGTAAGGTCGGTTTCAAAGCTAACGGAATGGTCGTTTGGCAGGTTCCCGAGGACAGAGTAGATGAGGCAGGACAGCTCTTAGCCTCTTACAGGAGCGTATCCCACTGCTACCGGAGAACCACCAGCGAGCTGTGGAAGTTCAACCTCTTCTCCATGGTTCACGGACACAGCAGGGAAGAAGTCCTCGAGTTTGCCCGAGAACTTAAAGAGGTCATAAAACCCATAGATTACGCAGTCCTGTTTTCCACGAGGGAGTTCAAGAAGAGGAGGGTAAAGCTCTTTTCGGAGGAGTTTTATGAGTGGGAAAGGAAGAACCTGGGAGCTTACTCCCACTAAGGAAAAGATTTCCATCGTGGCTCTGAGACTCTTTTCAAAGAAGGGTTTCAAAGGCACGACCATAAAGGACATAGCCCGCAGAGTGGGGATTACCGAAGGAGCTATATACAGACACTTCACCAGCAAGGACGAAATAGTTAACTACCTGATAGCGAAAATTTCCAACGACATAAACCTGCTCATCAGGGAGGAAGTTCTCACCCAGAGGGACATAAAGTCAAGGATTTCCAAGCTAATCGAAGTCCTCATAAATTACGCCTTCGAAAACCCCGACGCCTTCAGATTTCTGACCGTGTATCACATACTCAGACACAACGGCAACAACGGACGCCTACCGGGAAACCTTCTCATAAACATGTTCCGTGAAGCCTACAAAAAGGGACAAATATCCGTAACCCCGGAAGTAGCCCTCAGCATCATAGTAGGTTCCATAGAAAGACTCTTCATACTGTGGGAGATGAACATGCTCACCATACCCCGGAAAAAACTCGTCGAGGAAGTAAAAAAAACCACCCTGAAAGCCCTCTTCAACCGCAGGTGATAATATATTCTCCCGATGGGAGAGTGCGAAAAACTACAGGAAGTTTTAGAGTCTATAAAGGACGCCTGTCAGCGTGTGGGGAGAAAACCCGAAGAGGTTAAACTTCTCGGAGCTTCCAAGACTGTCCCCCCCGAGGTGCTTCGCAGGTTCTACGAGTGCGGACTCAGGACATTCGGAGAAAACAGAGTTCAGGAGTTCCTAAAAAAATACGAAGCCCTGCAAGAGTTAAACATAGACTGGCACTTTATCGGAAGGCTCCAGACCAACAAGGTCAAGTATCTAATGAAAAAGGTCTCCCTAATACATTCCCTCGACAGAAAGAGCCTTGCCGACGAAATCCAGAAGAGAGCTTCAAAAGTAGGCATAACCCAGGAAGTCCTGATAGAGGTAAATGTGGGAGGAGAGGAAACGAAGGGAGGAGTTGAGCCTGAGAACTTGCCGGAGCTGTTTGAATACACCCTGTCCCTTCCCAACTTAAAGGTAGTGGGTCTTATGACCATTCCCCCATACCTCGAGAATCCCGAGGAGGTAAGACCCTTCTTCGCAAAACTTCGCAACCTCAGGGACAAGCTCGAGGAGGAGTTTAAGGTAGAACTCCCTCACCTTTCCATGGGAATGTCCCACGACTTCGAGGTGGCAGTGGAAGAGGGAGCAACCATAGTCAGGGTGGGGACCCGTCTCTTCGGTGAGCGTTCCTGAAGAGCTTTCTCTCAAACTCTATTAGTTCTCTCTTAATGCTCAACCCATAAGAAAACCCACCCAATCCCCCCTTGGACACCACCCTGTGGCAAGGTATTATCAAGGGAAAGCGGTTTATCCGCATACAGTATCCCACGAACCTCGGGTGCTCACCGCTCAGTTTTCCGAGTTCCGAGTAGGTTATAAGTTCCCCCGGAGGGACTTCTTTTTTCAAGGTTTCGTAAACCCTAACCACCCGTGAACTGTATCCCGAAAGGTCGAGCTTCTCGAAAGGGACTTCTATGTCCCCCTCACCACTCAGATAACTCTCGAAAAGCTTATCTCTGCACCCTTCACATCCCGTCCCGATTTCCGTCCTCAGCAGGAGTTCTCCTTCTCTGAAGACCTTCAAACACAAACGCTCGGTAATTTTCACACACATAAAGTCCATAGCGGATTTGAATATAAGTGTAAGGGGAATAAAATGAAGGTTGTAGCCCTTTTAAAAGGAGGGGATAGGTATGAAAACGCTTACTTTTCTCTCCCTGTGTTCAGTTTTCTTGGTAATTGCCTGCGGTCCCAAGTCTGCATCCATGGACCCGACCACCTACCCCATAACTCCTGCGGACCGGGTAAAGGTGGAAGTCCCCCCCGCCTGTAAAGTAGCTTACGAGAATGCTATACCCAAGATAGCGGTGGTGGACTTTACCAACAACACGACCTTTGACTTGGCAAAGGTAACCGAGACATATTCCGCAGGAAGGGAAACAAGAAGGGAAATTCACGGAGGTGTGTGGGGAGCTACAGGGGGTTCGTCCGGCATAGGAGTAGGTCATGTGGGAGGTTCTGCGGGAAGTAAAGAATGGAGCCAACATGCTCAAACCGTATCCAGGGACATAAACGCAAATCTCGGTAAAAGCGTAGCGGAAGCTGTTGTGTCCGAGCTTGCAAACATAGGAGGTATGACCATCTACACACGGAGAGACTTAGAGAAAATTCTACAGGAGCAAAAGCTTCAAATGTCAGGACTCGTTGACCCCAACACAGCAGTTCAGGTAGGAAGACTTGCGGGAGTCAGATACATAGTTACCGGAGCTATAAACAACATAAACCTCAAGTGGATTGACGTGGGGGAGGTTCGCAGGGGAGTTGCACAGCACTTCGGCTTTTTCGGCTCCGTAGCTTCCGTGGGAGCATCCACGCAGGAAGGTTGGAACCTGACCGTTGACATAGTGGTAAAGGTGCTCGACACGGAAACCGGAGAGATAATCTTCTCCAAGAGAGGAACGGGACGGGAAGTTCTTGGAAAGACCCCCACCTTTAACTACGACTCCATAATAGGTGCCGCAAAGAAAGCTTCCCAAGAAGCCTTGGAGGACATGAGACCGGAACTCTCCAAACTGTTCCCTCTCAGAGGATACATAATACAGCTCAGAACCTCTCCCGACGGAAAGGAAAGATACGCCCTTATAAATGTAGGCTCCAAAAACGGTGTCAAAGAAGGTCAGGAATTTTTCGTCTTAGACTTTCAGGAGGTGCAGGACCCGATAACCGGCAGAACCATCTGCGACCAAGTTAAACTTCCCGTATCCCTCGTAGTTTCCAACCAGATACAGAGGGATAAAGCCTGGACCGTTGCGGAAGGGGACAAAAATCAGCTCATGAGAGTTAAGTTGGGACAGGTCGTAGAAAGAAAGCCCATCGAGAAAAAAGGTGGAATAATAAAAAAGCTCTTCTGAGGGGGAAAGGTTATGGTGAGAATGTTCCTGTTGCTTATAATAGTTGCGCTGAACATAACCTTCGGAATTCAGCAGAGCATATACAAGATTATGCCCGTTCCCCAAGCTAAGGAAGTGGCACGCTACCAGAACCCACCCTTTACCCTCATAGTGATGTCGGGACCAATAGATTGGGGGTCAGCGGTGGAGATATGCGCCCAGGAAGGCATGACCATCGCTTCCATACACAGCAAGGAGGAAAACGAAAAGGTGGTGGAACTCCTCAAACAGGTTTCCTGGCAACCCGGTGTGTGGCACGGAGCGTGGATAGGTCTTACGGACCAGGAAAGGGAAGGTGTTTGGATATGGAAGGACGGCTCCGCCGTAGATTTTAAGAATTTTGGTCCCGGAGAACCTAACGGTGGAGCGACGGAGAATTACGGAGCTGTGGAGCTTGCCCGTGCAGGCAGACCAGACGGCTGGTGGAACGACGCAAAATTTGATGAAAAGTATGGAGCGGTTCTGTGCAGGGGAACCCCATCTCAAAAAACCGCATCGAAGGAACCCAGAGCCGTCATACTTCCCGTAAAAAGGGAAAAGCTACCTCCACCCGAAACCCCAAGGAGAAAAGTCAAGTGCATACCCTCAACCGGCATAGGGGAAGCAACGGTTATAAATGGAGACAGAGCCTCCGCCAGAGTGGAAGCCCTCGCCCGTGCTAAATGGGATGCCATAGAGAAAGCCCTCGGTATTACCACCAGCGTGAAAACTGTAGTTCACAACTTCCAGCTCCTCGACGAAGTCATAAGGAACAGGGTGGGAGGCTTCATAAAGGACGTAAAGATTGTGGACGAGGAGAACTACGAGGACATGGTGCGTGTGGAAATAAAGGGATGCGTATATCCGGAAGAGGCTGAAAAAGCCCTGAGCCTCATATCCAGCGATACCACCTTTACGGTTATCCTTTTGACCAAAAAACCGAGCCACGTTGAGCTGGACGAGATGAACCCCGTAACGGTAGAACTCGTGAACATACTCAACCAGCAAGGATTTAAGGTTTACGACTTTGCGGGAAACCCAAACATAGACCCATACTACGTGGAAAGGGTAGTAGCCCAAAGACGCTTCATACTTTTGCGTTCCTACATGTCCCAGGTTCTTTCGGGAGCCATGATAGTGGGAAAGGTTGACGTAATACCTACCACGAGAAGCGGTGAAGACATAGGCTACGGACTCAGGTCAGCCTTCGATGTAGCTACCGCCAGGCTAACATACTATCTCCTCACCCGGGACGAAGGGGGATTGAGGATTTTAGCGTCAGGTTCCGTCTCCGCTATCGGCAGGGCACCCAGCATGGAAGATGCAGGCTACAAGGCTATGGAAGCCCTCGCAAAGAACCTCGGAGCGGACATAATGAACAAGTTAGAGAATTACAGAGCCTTTAAGCGCAAAGTGGTAACGGTAATCGTAAAAGGTGTTAGAAGCACGAGGGATAACTTTGCAATAAAAGAGAGACTCCAGAGAGTTCCTTGGGTAGAGTCGGTGGAAGACTTAGGACTCGGTAAGTTCAAGGTAGTTTATCTGGACAAGACCGTTTACCTTGCAAACGCAATAGAAAGGACACCAAACCTAAAACTGCTTAGATTTTCTACCACCGAAGTGGAGGCACAGTTGCTATGAGAAAGGTAGCTTTCCTCCTTTTGCCCCTCCTTCTTTTTGTCTTTTCCTGCGGTTCCAAAAAAACAGCACCACCTCCCTCCAAAGAGGAACAGCTCAGGAAAGCGGAGGAAGCCTTCAGGGAGCTTGAAAGGGAAGCAGACAAACCCGCAAAGGACCTTCAGCTCGAAGAGGAAAGGTTTCCAAAAAGGGAAGAACCTAAGCTAAAAAGGGCACCTGTTGAGCTTGCAAAGAGAGACACACCTCGAACTAAATACCCCGTGGTGGACGGTCTTCCCGTGTGGGTGAGAAATCCCAACTACGGAGGAGTTTTGGGGGGTGTCGGGATAGCGAAGAAAATTCCCGGGAAAGGTTATGCGGAACAGAAGAGACTTGCCAAGCAGATTGCCCTTGCGGACCTTGCCAAACAGGTGGAGCTTATAGTAAAGACGGAGATTACGAAGGAAGAGATTAATGTCGATACCCAAACTGTGAAGTATTACAGGAAGAAGTTCAGCTCATACTCCGAACAGGAAGTGAAAACTATGCTTATAAGGAATGCCGTCATAGAGGACGAGTGGATAGACCCTAAAACAGGAGACCTTTACCTGTGGCTGGTGGTAAAGTGATTTTTATGGGAAGGTTTGTCCTATTCCTGCTGGTAGCGGTTTCTCAGGTTCTTGCCTTAGAAATAGGTATCAAGCTTGGTAACTCCCGTGTTAACTGGAGCGGAAGCGGTAGCACCACCCTCGAAAGTTTCTTCTCCATCTACGGTGAGCACATGTTTTCCCCTACGACCTTTCTTTCTTTCGGACCGAGCTTTGAGTTCGGATACGGCAAGGAGAGGGTGGGTCTCTTCTACTGCCCGGGATACGGGACTTGCCAGCTCGAGTTCACCTACACCACCGTTGAGCTTAACGGAAAGGCTCGCTTGAACGCTTCACCTACTTTTGGACTTTACGGAGGTGTGGGTATTTCAACCAACAGGTTCGGAGTGGATGCGAAGGACACGAGAACGGGAAACACAATCGGCACTATCAGAGATGAAAACACCGCAGGTGCCCAAGCCTTCTTCGGTATGTCGGGTAGGGTGGGTCCCGTGGGAACCTCTTTAGAATACAAATACAAGGTATTCGATACGGACAGGATTGACTCGGTGGATACTCTCACCCTCAACCTGTTTTTGAACTTCTGAGCGGTAGTATAATTACATGGAAACATCGTCGGGAGGTTAGAGTATGAACAAGCTCGTCCTGGAGAACCTCACCCAGCAGAAGGAAAGTCCCGAATACCTTCAAATAAGTTGGGCAGCAGCCATGACCTTGGGTCTCATTCCGGGTCAATTTTATAGAAATACGAAGCTAAGCTGTATAAACACCCTTCTAACTTATCCTTCCGGTTGCCACGCAACCTGTGCATACTGCGGTCTTCAGAAGGCAAGGGACATGGAGTATTCCAAGAAGAACTTTATAAGGGTGGAGTGGCCCACCGTAAAGCTCGACGACATAATAGAAAGAACGAAGCAGGTTGGGCACGCGGAGCGTCTTTGCATATCCCAGATAACCCACCCCCGTTCCATAAGGGATACCAAATACGTCCTGAAGAGGGTTATGGAAGAGCTGGGAGACCAGCTATTTGTATCCATACTCATGAACGCTACGGGACAGACCTACGAAGACATAGAGGACTACAAGAAACTCGGTGCGGACACCCTTACCGTTGCTCTCGATGCAGCAACCCCTGAGATATTCGACAAGCTCAGGGGAAGACCCATGAACAGCCCCCACAGGTGGGATACCTACTGGAAGGTGCTCGAATGGTGTGCGGAGGTTATGGGAGACGGATACGCGGGTTGCCACCTCATAGTGGGTCTCGGAGAGACGGAGCAGGAAATGGTAGAGACCATACAGAAGGTCAGGGACCTTGGAGCGAGGACGCACCTCTTCTCCTTCTGGCCCGAGGAAGGGTCTTTGATGGAAAAGGAAAAGCCGTGCCCTGCACCCCAGTATAGAAGGGTCCAGATGGCAAGGTATCTCATAGACAACGGGCTCTCCCGCTACGACTACATGGAGTTCAACGAAAAGGGTCAGATAGTTGATTGGGGTGTTTCTGAGGAGGTGTTTGAGGAGATATTCTGGAGCGGAAAGCCCTTTATGACAGCGGGTTGTAGAGGAAAGACCACGGAGGTTGCCTGCAACAGACCCTTTGGAGACAGCTCCGTATCCGACATAAAGAGCTATCCCTTCAAGCCCAACAAAAACGACCTGAAGAAGATACGCAAGCAACTCTTCGATTACGAGATGGAAAAGGCTTATCCCGATGTTCTGAACCCGAGCGTTTTCAGGTATCAGTGATAAACTTTGGGCACGGATAGGGTTTTCAATAGGAAGTTCAGCACGAGGCTCCTTTTGGTTTTTGGAGCCTCTATTTTTGTTTTCCTGATAGTTTCCTTAAGACTAATAGACCTTGCGGTATCGGAAGACGACCTCGCGGAAGAAATAAAGAGGAGCTTTGACAGGGTCTTCACCCTTAAAATTCCCCTATACAGAGGTAGCCTTCAGGACGCAAACGGAAAGGACCTCGCACTCAGCGTTCCCACCCTATCTCTATATGCCCATCCGAATACGAGCTTGCTCAAAAACAAGGACAAGCTCGTGGAAGAGCTATCCCGTATAACGGGTCTTTCGAAAAAGGAAATACGCAAAAGAATGGACAAAGGAAAGAATAAGCCCGTAAAGATACTCTCGGGTGTAAGCAGAGACTTAAAGAGAGAGCTGAAAGCACTCATCAGGGCTACCGGAAACACGAGCTACCTCGGTATCCAGGAAGAGTATAGAAGGCTCTATCCAAACGGAACCTTAGCTTCCAATCTCATAGGTTTTGTGGGTGTTGACGGGATAGGTCTCGAAGGAATGGAATTCATGTTAAACGAGCACCTCGGCGGAGGGTATTCTACCGCACTTATGTATGCGAACGGCGGTATGGGTAAGGTTTTTCTACACCCCCTTCAGGGGTCCTTAGGAAAAGAAAAAGATGTTCTTCTCACCGTAGACTTAGGCGTTCAGATGATAATAGAGCGTATAAGGAACAGCATAGTTAAAAAATGGCGCCCGAAGCGCGTTGCCATACTCGTAATGGACTTGTCCAACGGGCACATACTCGGTTTGACCACCTATCCATACTTTGACCCCAACAGGTTTTACAAGTATCCGCCCCGTGTGCGTAAAAATCATGCGGTTACGGACCCCTTCGAGCCGGGTTCTATAATGAAACCCTTCTTTGTAGGGTGGGCGCTGGATAAAGGGTATATAACAACCGATATGTGGATAGATACAGGTAAGGGAGTTGTGGAAGTTTTTGACAGAAAAGTAAGAGACCCGAAGCGCTTGGGCACAATAAGCGTAAGGGAGGTCCTGATACATTCTTCCAATGTAGGAACTATAAAAATAGCTCAGAACCTCAATAAGAAGGAGGTAGAGAAACTTCTGGATAGTTTCCATCTCAACAAGCGTTTTAAAATCTTCCCCGGAGAAGCTAATCCCCAGATACCGGACCTCAATTACCCTGCAAACCTGCTTTACATCTCCATAGGTCAGGGGATAGCTCTCAACACCCTCAACATAGCAGTTGCCTTCGGCGGGCTTGCCACAGGGAGAATAATAAAGCCTCAAATAGTCAAGGAAGTCGTTTCCTCCGAGGGTAAGGTGGTCTATCGAGCTGAAGAAGAAATCCTGCGGAACCGGGTTCTCTCCGAAAAAACCGTAAGGTGGCTCAGGAGAACCCTGATAGACGTCGTGGAGAAGGGAACGGGAAGGAGAGCAAAGTCTAAATACTTTTACATAGCGGGGAAGACGGGAACAGCCCAGAAGTATGATCCGAGAGCAAAGGCATACTCCAAAGATAAGGTTATCGTCAGCTTTGCGGGGTTCTTTCCCGCATCCAACCCGAGGTTTGTGGGCGTCATAGTGGTTGACGAACCGAAGGGTAAAAAACTCTACGGCGGTGTGGTAAGCGCTCCTTACTTTAAGGAACTTGCGGAGCAAGTTGCTTTCTACTACGGATTAAAACCCGATAAGCTCAAGTAATCCCTTTGCTTCCTCCTCCGAGACTTCCAAGCCGTCGTGCTTCCTGACACGCAGGGGTCTTATCCCCGTCATCTCCTCCACTATCCGTGGGTTCGTCCTCTCGGACACGTCCTCTCCCGTAAACCCGTTCAGAACTATGCCAAGAACCTTAAGTTTCATCTTAACTGCGTAGAACCAGGTCAGAAAAGTGTGATTTAAAGTCCCCAGCCCAGCCCTACCGACTATCAACAGGGGAAGCCTCCAATCCCGAGCCAAGTGAGCGTAGGTATAGTTCCTCTTTATCGGAACCGCTATGCCCCCGGCTCCTTCCACTAAGAGAACCTCATACTTACTTCTCAAAAGCTCAAACTTCTCCCTCAAAAATTCGAGGTCAACCTCCTTTCCCTCCTCAATCTCGCCCGCATAGGGAGCGAGGGGAAGCTCAAAGGTCATGGGAACTACCTCCTCTACCCTCTGCCCCGTAGCCTTTGCCAGGAGTAAACCGTCCTCGGGAATGTCCCTGACGTAAGTCTCAACGGGTTTGAAGCACCCCACCCTTACGCCTTTTCTCTTGAGAGCCAGAGCTATGTTGTAGGTTATGAAGGTTTTTCCAACACCCGTATCCGTTCCCGTTATAAGTATTGCGGACATCTCTATTAGGATATACTAACGGGAAATGTGGTTAATTCTCCTTCTCATGCCCTTTTCCCTGCTGGCAAAGGAGTTTCACTTTTACGAAGGAGTTGATTTCGAGAGGGTTTTGAGCAGGATGGAAGAAGCTCGGGTTATATACCTCGGGGAGACACACGATAGAAAAGACATACACCAACTCCAGCTCAGAATACTTGAAGAACTTCACAGAAGGGGACACAAACTTATCCTCCTAATGGAAGCCTTCCAGCAACCCTTTCAGGACGCCCTCGACGAGTATGTGGAGTGCGAGATAGAGGAAGAAGAGATGCTCAAGAGAACCCAGTATTACAAAAGGTGGCGCTTCGATAAGGAACTCTACGCCCCCCTGTGGAGATTTGCCAAGGAAAACTACATAAAGTTGTTTGCCCTGAACGTCCCCTCCGAGCTGATAAAACATGCGAGGGAAAAAGGAGTTGAGAACCTAAAAAGCAGATACATACCTCCCAAGGTAAAACCCTTCCACGACAAACACAAAGAGTTCCTGCGAGAAGCCCTCGGAGAGCACAAAGGAACCCACGAAGAGCCTTTCTTTCGGGTTCAGCTCCTGTGGGATACGGGTATGGCATACAAGGTGGCAAAAACAGCTCTCGCCTATCCGAACCACAAGCTCGTGGTCATAGTGGGTTCGGGACACGTCCGAAGGGGATACGGCATACCCGAAAGGGTCAACTTCCTCATAGGTGAGATACCCCAAGCGGTTCTCTGGATAGAAGAAGATGTAGCCTACTTCCTGTTCTCGAAGGACTTTTCCAAGGAAAGCTCGTCCGCAAACTCAAGCAAAGAGCCGAACTGAAGCCCGTAGGACACCCTCGAAACCTTCAAAGAGGCAAACCTGCTTTTGAGTAGCTTTATAAGGTAGTTGGCAGTGGCTTCTCCCTCCGCATTGGGATTGGTCGCTATTATGACCTCCCTAACTCTGTTCTTCTCCACCCTCTCCATCAACCTGTCCACCGTAAGGTCCTGGGGAGAAATACCCTCCAAGGGTGCTATCCTGCCCCCCAGAACGTGATAAACCCCCTTATACCTCTCCAGCCTCTCTATAGCGTAAGCATCCTGGGACTCCTCCACCACGCAGATAAACCTCTTGCTCCTTTTGGGGTCCGAACACACCGAGCAAATATCCGCATCGGTCAAGAGAAAGCACTCCTTACAGGGTCTTAAGCTCTCCGCCGCCTCCCTCAAACTCTCCACAACCGCCCGCCTCTCTTCGAGGTCTAACTTCATTAGGTTATATAAAAGACGGCTCGCTCCCCGCTCGCCGTAGGTAGGTATCTTAGTTATCTTTTCCAAAGCTTCCTTGATAGGCTTGGGAAGAACCTCCTCATAACCCAAGCCCTAAACCTCCCAAAAGTCCCCCGAACCTGCGGTTGAACTCCTCCTTAGCCATGTCCCTCGATATGTCCTGCGCCTGATTTATAAGGCTTATCAGAACAGGTTTGAGCTTGTTCCAATCTCCCTTAAGCTCTTCGTCCTTGACCTCTATATCCACTATCTCACCCAGCCCGTTGAAGACTATCTCTACCCCGTCTCTTTCAATTATCTCCTTCTTGTGTCGCAGGCTCTCCTTAGCCTCTTCAAATCCCTGCTGAAGACTCTTCAGCTGTTTGACCATGTCGTAGATATTCATGGAAATCTCCTCTCAAGAGCTTTTTTTACCTCGTAAACCCTCTGAATGGTCGTAAGTATCCCACCGACAGCAATAACGACCAAAGCTAACGGTATCAAGTCCAAGGCTATTCCCAAGAGGAGAACGACCCACCTCTCGGTTCTCTCAAAGAAGCCACCTATACCATAGACCCCCAGAGCCTCAGCCCTCGCCCTCGTGTAGCTCACCCCGTAGGAACCTATCAGGGACAGAACCGCAAGAGCGACGCCCTCCGGGTTTCCATCTCTACCGTAAACCACCGCAAGAGAAAGAAAGGGAAGAGCGTCCGAAAAGCGGTCCACCGTCGAGTCCAGAAAAGCTCCCAGCTCGGACTCCAGCCCGAGCCTACGTGCAACCGCCCCGTCCATAGCGTCGAGCAAAGCACCCACTCCCAGCAGAAAGAGTGCCAGCGCCTTCATTCCATACAGAAGTGCAAGAGACCCTAAAGCTATCAAAAGGAAACCCGTAAGGGTTATCAGGTTCGGATGAACGCCCTTGCTTGCCAGAAACTCCACTACGGGAGTAAGTCCCCTCTCAAAGTAAGGTTTCAGCTCCCTGCTTACGAAACTCATCCCCCAAATAGTATATGCTAATAAGACCATGAGAAGACTACTCTCGATAGAGAACCTGACCTTAATATCCATATTCCTCGGAGTCTTTGCGGGGCTTTACCTTCCTGAAGGTATGCTCAAGCTCAAACTCTTAGGGGACATATTCTTAGCCCTTCTCAAGATGATAATAGTGCCCCTCGTCTTTACCTCCGTCTTCATAGCTATGCTCGGTCTCGGGGATGTGGCAAAGTTCAGGGACATGGGACTCAAAACAATAGCCTACTACTTCACCACCACCGCTTTAGCGGTCCTTGTGGGACTAATCCTCGTCGTTCTAATACAGCCCGGAAAGGGTAACGAGATAGTCCACCAGGCAACGGAAGCGGTCAAGGTCAAAGAGCTTACCTTCGAGGACGTCATCTGGAACATAATTCCCACCAACCCGGTTCAGAGCTTTGCAGAAGGTAAAGTTCTCCAAATAATCTTCTTTGCGGTTCTCTTCGGTCTTGCTACCCTCGCCATACCCAAGGAGAAGATGAAACACGTCTTCAACCTCTTTGACGGACTCAACGACGGACTTATAAACCTTACGAAATGGATAGTTAAACTGACGCCTGTCGGCGTGTTTGCCCTCGTAGGCTTCCTCGTAGCGGACATGGGAATAGAGGTCTTTTTCTCCCTCTGGAAGTATGCCCTCACCGTTATACTCGGACTCCTCATACACGCCTTCGTAACCCTTCCCCTTCTGGCATTCCTGCTCGGCAGGTATAACCCCTACAGATACTTCCTTCAGGTAAGAGAAGCTCCCCTCTTGGCTTTTTCTACAGCCTCAAGCGCTGCAACTTTGCCCGTATCCATGCAGGTTGCGGAAGAGAAAGGAAAGGTCCGTAAGGAGACCGCAGGCTTCGTTCTGCCCCTCGGAGCTACCATAAACATGGACGGAACGGCACTATACGAGAGCGTCGCTGCGGTCTTTATAGCCAACGTTTACGGAGTGGAGCTGAGCATTTCCCAGCTCTTCATAATCTTTACCACCGCAACCCTCGCTTCCATAGGTGCTGCCGCAATACCGGGAGCGGGACTCGTGATGCTAACCCTCGTCCTAAGCTCCGTGGGAATTCCTTTGGAAGGTATAGGTCTGATAATAGCGGTTGACAGATTTTTGGACATGCTCAGAACAGCCACGAACGTATGGGGAGACCTCAACGGTGCGAAGATAATAGACAGGTTCGTGCGTTAAAAAAATATGCTCACTGGGACAGCAAAGAGACGCTCGCCAAAAGGCAGTAACTTCTCTCCCGTGTATAGCACTATTCCGTAGGCTATGCTCTTATCCCTTTCCATAAGTCCCTTTATAGCCCTAAAGTCCCTTCCCTTAACCGTCTTAGATAGTTTTATCTCAATAGCCAAACCCACATCTCCCCTACGAACTATAAAGTCTATTTCCGTCCCGTCGGTTGTCCTGTAAAAGGATAACTCCCCTCCCTGGGGAGAATACTTCAAACCCTTCAAAAACTCTAAAAACACGAAGTTCTCGAAGATAGGTCCGTTCATAGGATGCTTCTTGAGTTCCTCCAAGCTGTGTATTCCGAGCAGATGGCACAACAGACCCGTATCACACAAGTAAACCTTCGGTTGCTTTATAACCCTTTTACTCACATTCGTATGGTATGGACTCAGAAGATAGACCTGAAACACCAGCTTTAAAAGCTCTATGTAGTTTTCAACGGTTCTCAAGTTAACCCCGCCATCTCTTGCAATTGAGGACTTGTTTAGCAAGGACCCTACACGAGCGGACAGCAACAGATAAACCCTGTGGAACTTGTCCAGCGCCCTAAGTTCCTGTATATCCATAACGTCTCTATCTACATAGGTTGATGTGTAGGAACTGAACCACAACCTTCTGAGGTTGTCGGGCATATCCTGAACCTGCGGGAACCCTCCCCTCAGCACGTGGCTCAGGACGGTTTCGGTGTCTATCGGTTCGTATTGATAGTCCAAGAATTTACCCTCAAAAAGCAGGTCCAAGACATTCTCCCTTTTACCGTATATCTCTTTCATGCTGAGAGGTAACATCTCCAAGACAGCAACCCTGCCCGACAAGGTCTCGAATATGTGCTTCATAAGGGGAATGTTTGCGGAACCTGTTATTAAAAAAGTTCCGGGTGCTTTGTGAGTGTCTATGAATTTCTTTATACTAATGAGAACCTCCGGAACCCTTTGGACCTCGTCTATAACCGAAGGTTTATCTATGCTTTCCACAAACCCTTCCGGGTCCTCCATAGCGGAATTTAGGGTGGATATATCGTCAAAGGTTATGTAGTTTTCCATGATGTCCAAACATAGGGTTGTTTTTCCAACCTGCCTCGCCCCTACGATCATAACGGATGGGAATATTCTGAGAGCTTCCTCCACCAATCCCCTTATAAGTCTCGGGAATTTTTGCATCACTATTAACATAAAATAGTATATATAATACAAAAATAACCGCAATACTTTTTCGTATATTTAACTTAATGGAGGTGGGCAGAGGTGGGACTCAAAGAACAGCTAATACGCAGGGGTGAACATATCTGGGAGCTTCCCAAAAACACGGTGGAGGGTCAGAAGGTTCCCGTAATCCTGTATCTGAGCGATGCCCTCTTTGAACTCCTCGAGGAGGATGCCATAAAGCAGGCTGCGAATGCTGCAACCCTAAGAGGGGTCCAGAAGGCTATATACGTTATGCCAGACGTTCATGTGGGATACGGCTTCCCCGTGGGCGGAGTTATGGCAACGGACGTGGAAACGGGAATAATAAGCCCCGGCTCGGTCGGGTATGACATAAACTGTGGCGTCAGGCTTATCGCAACTAACCTAAGTGCCAAGGATATAGCTCCAAAGATAAAGGAACTCATGGGAGAGATACTTAAAAATGTTCCCGCGGGTGTGGGTTCTACCGGGGACATAAAGCTCTCCCGCTCAAAGATGGAGGAGGTTCTCGTAAAAGGTGCCCGCTGGGCTGTCGAGCACGGATACGGGTTTGAGGAAGACTTAGAGCACATAGAAAGCTTTGGTGCCCTTCCCGATGCGGACCCGGGCAAGGCATCTGCGGAAGCCTACGAGAGAGGTTCGGACGAGCTTGGAACGGTAGGCTCGGGAAATCACTTCGTAGAGGTTCAGATGGTTGAGGAAATATACGACGAAGAGTCCGCTCAGGCTCTCGGACTTAACGAAGGACAGGTAACAATAATGGTTCACTCGGGTTCAAGGGGCTTCGGTCATCAGGTGTGCACCGATTACCTTAAGGTGGCTGTCAAAGTCCTCCCCAAATACGGGATAGAACTTCCCGACCCTCAGCTCGCCTGCATGCCCTTTATGTCCAACGAAGGACAGGACTACTTCAAGGCAATGTGCGCTTCCGCTAACTACGCCTTTGCCAACAGGCAGATACTCGGCTTTAAAACCGCAAGCACCGTTCGTAAATTCCTCGGAATATCCTGGGAGGAATTCGGATACCGACTGATTTACGACCACGCCCACAACATAGCCAAGGTAGAGGAACACAGAGTAGGCAACAAAAAGAAAAAGGTCGTAGTTCACCGCAAAGGAGCCACGAGAGCCTTCCCTCCCCACAACCCCGAAGTCCCGCCCGCTTACAGGGACATAGGTCAGCCTGTCATAATACCCGGAGACATGGGGAGAGCTTCCTACCTGCTCGTGGGACAGCCCGAGTCCATGAACAAGAGCTTCGGAACCGCCTGCCACGGTGCGGGCAGGGTAATGTCCCGCAGGAAGGCAAAGAAGTTCGTAAAAGAGCAAGGTCTTGAGAAGGTCATAGCGGGTCTTACGGTTGTCGCCAGAGGAAAGGGAACCATAATGGAAGAGATACCCCAAGCTTACAAAGACGTTTCAGAAGTGGTTAGGGTTATAAATGACCTTGGCATAGCCAAGGTGGTTGCAAGATTAAAACCCCTCGGAACGCTGAAGGGTTAAGGTTTCTCTCCCCTGTGGGAAGGCTCCCCGAGAAGTTTTAAGATTAAATCTTCCAGTCTCTCTATCTTGTGCTCAATCCTGTCCATTCTTCTGTCCAAACTCTCTATCCGCCTGCTCAGGTCATCTATTCTCTTATCCACAGCATCGATACGCTTGTTTATAAGGCTTGCGGTGAGAGCGAGTAATCCTCCCATCCCTGCGAGAATTGTTATCACCAATTGCCAATCGCTCATATCTTATATATTAATCCCCAACCTGTCCCATATCTCGTCTATCTTCCTCTTCACCTCCGGGGACATCTCTATCACGGGGGGCCACTCTCTCGTGTAGCCCTCCTCCTTCCACTTGGTCGTTGCATCTATAACCATCTTCCCGCCAAAACCCACCTCGTTGGTAGCGTGGTCCAGAACGTCTATGGGACCCTTGAGTATCTGAACGTCTCTTGACGGGTCCACGTTGTTCCCCCAAGCCCATATGACCTCACCTATGTCCTGAACATTTATCCAGTCGTCAAAAACAACTATGTGCTTTTCCAAAGACATCAACCCCAGCCCCAGCAGAGCGTAGGCTACCTTATAGGCATGCCCCGGATAGCGCTTCTTTATGGATACAAAGCAGAAGTTATGAAACCCGCCTTCGGCGGGTAGGTGATAATCAACTACCTCCGGAAGGTTAAACTTTATAAGTGGTAAAAATATCCTCTCGGTAGCCCAGCCCAGATACTTGTCCTCCTGGGGAGGTCTTCCCACAATAGTGTGCAAAAATATAGGGTTCTTTCTTCGAACTATGGCAGTTACGTGCATCTGGGGATATTTATCAACGGGTGTGTAGTATCCCGTGTGGTCCCCGAAGGGTCCCTCGTCCACCAACTCCTCCGTCGGGTCCACATACCCCTCTATCACTATCTCCGCATTGGCAGGATACTCTACGTCAACGGTTATACCCTTTACCAGCTCAACGGGTCTTTCCATTATTATCCCTGCAAAGAGATATTCGTCCACCTCCGGGGGTAGGGGTGCGCTCGCCACGTAAGGCAGAGGAGACTCACCTCCTAAAGCCACGGCCACCTCTATCTTCTTACCGAGTCTCTTAGCCTTCCAGAAGTGATGACTTCCGTCCTTGTGTATCTGCCAGTGAACCGCTAAGCGTTTGTTGTCCAGCACCTGAAGTCTGTAAAGCCCTACATTCCTCACTCCGCTCTCGGGGTCATTTGTTATAACTTGACCGAAGGTTATGTATCTTCCCCCGTCAAGGGGCCAGCACTTGGGTATAGGAAGACTCAAAAGGTCCGGGTCTTTGTCCACCACCTCCTGCACGGGAGCCTTTTTGACCACCTTGGGTATTGCGTCATTTAACTTCTTAAGCTCCGGCAGTCGCTTTAACTTATCCAGAAAGGTTTTGGGAACCTCCGGTCTGAGTATCCTGTATAACTTCCAACCTATGTCCTCAAGGTTTTCGTATCCGAGAGCGAGCTTTATCCTCCTCTCCGAACCGTATAAGTTCGCAACTATGGGTATATCGTATCCCTCCACGTTCTCAAACAGTAGAGCCTTTCCGCCTCCGGGCATCTTGGAGACCCTGTCTATCACCTCCGTTATCTCAAGGATAGGGGAAAGCTTCTCTTTAATGCGAACAAGCTCCCCTCTCTTTTCAAGCTCTCTAACAAACTCTCTGAGATTTCTGAAGGGCATGTGTTTATTATAAAATTTCCCTATTATGGAAAAGCAAAGGGAAGATGTATTTTACGAAGATGAAATAGACCTGTATGAACTCTGGTTAAAGCTCAAGAAGAGGTGGAAGGTAATATTTGGAACTGTATTTCTCGGCTTAATTGTTTCGTTTATATATATCCTAACTGCACCGAAAATATACAGCGGAACGGGAGTTATAAGAATAAATTACGACCCTATAGCTCTTGCAAACTACAATATTGAAGTAGGCAAAGATATAAATCAACGATTGCTAATAATCTCGCCTAGCGCTATTGAGGATTTAGTATCCTATGTAAAACTTGAAACCAAATATATAGTATCTATTAAGTCGAAATCTTTGATAAAAGACCCATCGGTTGTTAACATAACCATAGAAGCCTATTCACCTGATTCCGTCCCTAAAGCATACGAAGAACTGATTCAAAAACTTAAACAAACATCAACAATTAAAGAAAAATTACATGCTGTGAAAAAGGAATTGTTAGAAAGCAAATCTACATTGATAAAATTACTCGACGAGTTAAATTCCTATAAAGAAAAGCTAAAGGACAAAGCGGATAAAGGAGACCCTACAGCTATAGCGGAAATAGTTAGATTGAACGAAACTATAGCTACCATATCACAACAGCTCGCCGAGGTAGATATAGTTCTCTCCACACTAAAACCTTTTGAGGTTATAGTTTCCCCTGACAAGCCCACCACTCACTCTAAACCTAAGGAGAAACTTATCGTTGCGGTTTCATTAGTTTCTTCTCTGTTCCTTGGAATCTTTCTCGCTCTATTCTTAGAATGGGTTCAGGAGGCGAGAAAAAGACATAGTGAAGTTAAAACTTGAGTCTCTTATTGTCAATGCAATGTTGCTCAAACGCTGTTGACAAGCCAGCTTAGTGTAATTATAATTTTTCGCCAATGGAGGTGTTAGTCTATATAAAGGGAGGAGGGAATGATAAAGGTTATCATATTTCTCACAGCTTTCAGTTTTGTAAGCCACACAGGCACCTTCTACGACTGTGTATATAACGCAATAGACATGGAAAGAGCCGTAAACATAGCCAGGGAGCATGTCGGAAAACCCTTTAAAGCTTGGGTAAGCCAATCAAAAAGAACCGGTGAGTGCTTCTGGAAAGTGAAGGGAACCGAGGGATACGTGATAATGGAAGCTGGCACAGGGGAGGTAATAAAGTTTTACAGAAACAGGAAATGAGAACGAAAAAGATAGAAAACTTGCAAGAGCTTAGCCATAGACATCGCAGAGAACATAGAAGATGACCTTCTTGAACTGAAAGGGATAATAGAGGACCCAAAAGGTGGATATAGTTATCCTTTCAAAGCTTGAAGAAGACTTTAAGGAAGAAATCCTTAAGGAAGGAAAGGTTTGGATAGATTTGACAAAATAAAAGATGACATCTAAAGTCAGACTCTCTCAGGAGGAGATAGAAGCTATCAAGAACACAGCCAAGAAAGTTTTCGGAGAGGGAACAAAAGTCATACTCTTCGGTAGCAGAGTTGACCCTAACAAGAGAGGTGGAGACATAGACCTTTACATAATTCCCGCAAGCAGGGAAAACCTCTTTGATAAGAGGATAAGGTTTTTAGCGCAGCTGAAGATGGAAATAGGGGACCAGAAAATAGACCTCGTGCTTGCAGAGGACCCATCAAGACCCATAGAGCAGGAAGCCCTTAAAACCGGTGTGGAGTTGTGAAATTAGAGGAGAGATATGAGCATTTATACACTGAAACCCAAAAACACATCAGCAGGCTCAAAGGAGCTTATAAGCACTTGCAACAGGTAGGTATGCCCCTGAATGCAAACAAAGTAAGAGAAATCCTTCAGGGAGACCTCGTGGCTTATCTGGAGCAGATAGCTTACAGGTTTTCTAAGGTTCAAGACAACCTTGGTAAACTCGTTCGCCTCTACCTATCCATCAAAGGTGAGAATGTGGATAACCTAACCATGATAGATGTCCTCAACCTTGCGGAAAGGTATCAGCTCGGCATAGACAAAATCAAATGGTTTGAGCTTAGAGAGTTGAGAAACACAATAGTTCACGAATATGAAGATAGAACTGAGAATATAGCCCATGCTATAAACAAAATACACGACCAACTCCCATATTTGGAAAATCTGCTCAAGAGGCTAAAACTTTAATGAGCTTTGTAAAAGTAAAGAGCGGAGGGATTTGGGGGATAGAAGGATACGAGGTTAGCGTAGAAGTGGACATATCTCCCGGACTGCCTTCCTTCAACATAGTGGGACTTCCCGACGCAGCCATAAAAGAAGCCAAGGAAAGAGTCCGCAGTGCCCTCAAGAACTCCAGATTTTCCTTCCCCCAAAAGCGCATAACCGTCAACCTCTCCCCCTCTCACATCAGAAAGCAGGGAACCCTCTACGACCTTCCCATAGCGGTTGGCATACTCGCACTCATGGGAGAACTCGACAAAGACCGAGTAGCTCGGTTCGCCTTCCTCGGAGAGCTTTCCCTCGACGGAGAGCTTAGCAAAGTCAGCGGTGTTCTACCCATAGTAATAGCCCTGCGCCAAAGCACCCGCCAATTCATACTCCCCCTACCCAACGCCCACGAAGGTGCGGTAGTCGAAAACATAGAGGCTTACGGTTTTAAAAACCTCTCGGAAGTTATAGATTTCTTAAATTTAAAAAGACCGGCTTCGCCGGTGAGTTTAAAAACACAAGAAAATAAAACAGAAGAAGACATGGACCTTTCGGACGTCATAGGACAGAGCCTTGCCAAGAAGGCTTTGGAAATAAGCGCTGCAGGTGCTCACAACCTCTCCATGATAGGAACACCCGGCTCCGGCAAGTCCATGCTCGCCAGAAGGATAAGAACCATACTCCCGCCCATGAGCTTTGAGGAAAGCCTCGAGGTCAGCACCATATACAGCGTTGCGGGACTTCTTTCGGAAGGACTCATAACCCAAAGACCCTACCGCTCCCCCCATCACACCGCTTCCGAAGTGGCTCTAATAGGAGGTGGCTCAGTTCCCTCACCCGGAGAAATATCCCTTTCCCACCGGGGAGTCCTCTTCTTAGACGAACTACCCGAATTCCCCAGAAAGACCTTAGAAGTCCTCAGACAACCCTTAGAGGAAGGAAAGATAAACATATCCCGTGCGCAAGGCAGAGTTAGCTTCCCGGCTCGCTTTACGCTCATAACAGCCCAAAACCCCTGCCCCTGCGGAAACTACGGAAACCCTTACAAAGAATGCACCTGCACCCCACGCCAAATAAAGGCTTACAACTCCCGCATATCCCAGCCCCTCAAGGACAGAATAGACCTGAGAGTGTGGTTCGACCCCGTCGAAAAAGAAGACCTCGTAAAACACAAGAAAGGAGAAAGCTCCAAAGACGTGTATGCAAGAGTTCTCAACGCCTACCGGATACAGCAAGAGAGATTTAAAAACTCCAAAACCGACTTTAACGGCAGAATGACCAACAGCGAAGTGGAAAAGTTCTGCCTCAACATGATGGACACAGAATCCAAAAAGCTCCTGAAAGACGCCGTCGAACGCCTGAAGCTCTCCGCCCGTAGCTACTTCAGAACCCTAAAAGTCGCCAGAACCATAGCAGACTTAGACCAGAGCGATTACATAAAACCCCACCACATAGCTCAAGCGCTCCAGTTTAGGATGGAGGAGAGGTGAAAGAACTCTTCTTCATTGCAGGGCTTGAAGAAAAGATAGGTGAACAGAGGATAGATGTTATCGTAAAACCCTTAGGCAGTTCGGATACCATAATAGAAAAGTGGAACCTAACCCCCGAGCTTTTGGAGAATCCAGAGATAGTTGAAACTATAGACTCTTTTATCTTCAGGTTTTCGAAGATGCAGAGCATGATGGGAGAGAAACTATTCCCTTTGATTCTCGAAGTTCTGGGAGAGGAGCCAAGAAAAAGGAATATACACACACACACTTATCCGTGGGAAAAGGAACTCTTGATAGAGAATATAAAAACAGCTCTCAAGAAATCTGAAGACTTGATAAAAACTTACGAAAGTATAAAAGTATAAAAGAAAAATGAAGAGGTATGTAGATGGATGATAGAAGCTAACCTCTCTTTTAGTGAGGGTGCTAAGTAATGGTAAGGCTTGAGGAAAAAGGTCGGGAAAATCCAATAGAGAAGGCATTCTGCGGGAACTTATATACGAAATGCACCACGAGAAACACGTATACTACAGAGACTACGATAAAGTCCTCAATCAGAACTTAAGGATATACATAGGGAAGCGTTAAAAACTGGAATATAAATATGATAGAAGACGCTTTAAAGATAACGGAAACGCACTTGAATAGCCTAAGAAGGGCTATTGAGGAGATTAAAGATTTATGGGACTTGGAAGGGATAGGCTTAGAGGACTTCTATGTTATAAAGACCATAGACACGCTTGTATTTAGCTAAGCCGGATAGAAGAATAAGGGACTATATGAGTTTTATAGACGTGCTTGATAAGCTAGAAAGTTTAGAATAATAAAATCATCAGAAGATTGGATAAAAATGAGGAAATTAAGGAATAAAATGGCTTACGAATGAAAATATAAAGAACCACCTTAAAGAAAAAGGTATATTGCAATCATAAACATAATGTTTTATGAGTATGAAAACTCTCAAAAAACCTCTAAATGTTTCAAAGGATCGGTTCAAAGCTTGACCTTAACAAAAAGGGAGGAGATATAAATATACTACTTATCCCTAACTATGATGTGAGACCTTTAGACTTGAAAATAAATGCAAAAAAAATCGATCCGAAAGAGTCTTAGAGATTTTGAAAACATAGCATGGTATTTACTACCTAAACTTATTAATATATCAATCGGAACATATACCTTGATATTGATTGCAAATTATTTAGGTGCTTATGAGTTTGGTAAGCTTAGTTATGTATTAGCTGTTGTAAGTATAATCACACCTATAGCATCTTTAGGTGTAGATAATGTACTTGTTAGGGAATTTGTCGTAAATGTACACAAAGGAGAGGTGTTTTTCTCAGCATTTTTACTACGTTTAATCTTTTCTATTGTTGCATTTATCCTATTCTGCATATATTTCCTTTTATATGATTATAATAATTATATACTTATAGCAATTGTAGTTTCTTTCTCTATTATATTTGAAGCTGTAAATATAGGCAGGTTCTATTTACAAGCTATTCAAGCACCTAAGCTATCGGAAGGTGCGGAAACATTATCATTGTTAATAACAAACTTATTGCGGGTAATAGGAGTATTAATAAAAAAAGATACACTTTATTTTGCATCACTTTATTCTATACAGAAAATAGCTTTATTTATATTAACACTTATATTTATTTTTTTCTTTAAGAAAATGAATATAAAGGGGCTTAGATTCTCTTTTCCTTTAACTAAGAAGATTTTATCATCAGCTGTATTTTTAATTTTGTCTCATATATCTATGATAATATACCTTAAGGTGGATTTGATTATGGTGAAGCATATGCTGGGAGAGAAGTTTGTAGGCATATATACAGTATCTACTAGATTTATAGAAATTTGGTATTTGATATTTCACGCTTTTATAAGTTTTATTTTCCCTAGAATATTAAATTATAAGCAACAGGATAAAAACATGTTCATGGCAAAGGTGCAAGGATATTATAGTGTAATAGCTTTGTTATCGTATGCAGTGGTTGCTATAAATTTATTTATTCTACCATATATAATAACTACTTTATTTAGTTATGAATATAAACAAAGCGTGGCGGTATTAAACATTCTATCCTTTGCAATAATATTTACTACATCAGGAATGTTATGGGCTAGATGGTTAATAGCAGAAAACTTGGAAAAATATGGCTTTTTGTTTAATACATTTGGCACTATTATAAATATAATACTTAACTTTTTTCTTATATCCATATATGGAATAGAAGGTGCAGCTATATCTACATTAATTTCATCTATAGTTGCTAATTATGTATCCCACATTTTAGTAAAAGAGACAAGAGTTTCGTTCATTCATCAAACTATGGGGTTCTTGCTTATAAATTTAAGGGGTTTTATATGGAAAAAGTAGGTATATTAACTACTTTTGATGAGCTTAATCCTGGAGCTTTCCTGCAAGCTTATTCTCTATATAGAGTTATTGAAGATTTAGGATATGTCCCAATACTAATTCATCATAAAACAATTCCATATTTAGCAAAGGAATTTAAAATATACTTCTTAAATAAGAATCCAGTATATATTATGGATAATATTATAAAATACCATAAATTTAGAAGTTTGTGGCGACATTTACAAATTTCACCTTTGTTTTTTTCTTTAGAATCATTAAATAAATATCTTGAAAATGAGAGTATAAAAACTGTCGTTTTAGGAAGTGATGAAATATGGAATTTTAAAAATGCTATAGGTGCGAATATACCTGCATTTTGGGGATATGGATTGAATAGAGTAAGGTTATTAACATATGCAGTTAGCTTCGGATCAGTTTCTATGAACGATAAATTTCCGAATTTTGTTATAAAAGGATTAAGCAAAGTTAGACAATTTTTGGCCAGAGATTTTAATACAAAAAATATATTGGAACAAAAATTTTCTAAACCTAGTCTAATAGTTTTAGATCCAACATTTTTATGGAATTTTGAAGATGATGCATTTGTGAGGGCTTATTCTAAAATCATAATAAATAAAGACAAAAAATATTGTATTGTTTATGGTTTTTTTGATTCAGTTTGGGGAAAATATATATTGGATTTCTGTACAACTAAAGGATTAACTCCAATTTCTCTATTCTATAGAAATAATTGGTGCAAAGTAAATATAATAAGAATATCTCCTTTTGATTGGATAAAATTTTTTAAAAAAGCAGAATTCATAATAACTAATATGTATCATGGAATTATATTTGCATTAAAATACAAAAAAAACTTCATTTTTCAATTAACACCTTATAGGCTTAATAAAATTAGTACCTTGATTAAACTGTTTGATATAGACAGATCTATGGTTGAATCTCCACAAGGTTTGTATAATCATTATGATTATAATACTACGCTTGACTATGGATCAATAGATAGGAAAATAAATGAATTGAAAAATAAATCTTTGAATGCTCTATTAAGCTCATTACAAATGTTATGAAAGTGTTAATCATTGGCATCGATTCTTTAGGATTTAATGCAATAGAAAAGTTGAACTTACACTTTATAGAGTCATTATCAGCCAAGGGAGTGGTATTTAATCCTCGTATAGACAATAATGTTTCTAGAGGGTGGGTAGAAATCTATACAGGTAAAACGGCTTATGAAACGGGTGCATTTTACCTAGTCCCTATAAGATCAGGATCAACTATAAAACCTTTATCTTCTACTGGATTGTCTCACGTTATACTACATATTAATGAATGTGAATTATTATGGCATAAGATAAACCAAATAGGCTTCTCTTTTGGAGTATTTAATGTAAATACTGTGGATATTATACAACATATCAATGGATTTATGGTTCTTGGGGCTATGTCTTCTAAACTTAAGATTGATATAGAAAAAGATGTATATCCAAATACATTGATGGAAGTTTTGCGAAATAATACTACCGCCAGTAAAAATATTGATTTTGGTTTTAGATTGGGATACGGAGCTTATATACCTAAGGATGAAAATGAATTTTATAACAAAGCTTTAAGTCATATAGACTCAATATTTAAAATGCTACATCTAATTTTAAATAAGCAAAGAGTAGATTTTTTGTTTTCTCACTTCCCCTTAGTTTCAGAAATCATGTTTAAATTTGCTAGTTTATTTAACAAAACCGAACTTAATCCATATGAAAGCAAGCTTAAGCGTATAATTCTAGATATATGTAGTGTTTTCCAAGAGAAGTTGAAGGATTTTGTGGAATTCTTAGATCCAAAACATATATTTATAGTGTCAGATCATGGCTCTGGTGCATTAGAGTATCATATAAATATAAATGAATTGTTGTGTAATATAGGTGTAATTAAAAAGAATCCACTAAAAAGCATGGTAAAGAAAATATTTGTTAAGTCAAAGAATATTATGTATAATAAGAATTACGCATATATGCCATCCTACAATTTTGTAAATTCTTTAGCTTTTTCTATAGGATATACAGATTTAATATACATAAATGATGAAAGATTTTTAGGTAAATATATGCCTCTAAATGAGGTTTGGAAATTATCTAAACAAATATGTGAAGATTTGCAAGCTGTTGTAAAAAATACACCTTTACAGGGGAAAATTAAGTTTGAACCTCTTGAACTTCCTAAATATACTACTACATCATATCAAACACCTCTTCCTAATATAAGGATATATATGGAGGATACTTTCTTTAATTCCTTAAGGACAGAAGGTAATACATTTATAAAATCCAATGTTAATTACGAACATATGTTTAAGAAAGGATTTTATGGGGAATTTGGTGGATGGAGAGCTCAAGATACCTTCTTCTCCTATATAGGTCCATATTCAAAAGATATAAAAGTGAATAGCTTGACTGATATATATAATGCTATTATATATGTAGCCGAAAGGGAGAAGAAATATGCATAAATTTTTAAATCCTTTATCATATGTACTCTTCTTGAAGAGAAAGCTTAACGCATTGAAAGGATACAGGCAATATACATACTTCATGAGAGAAATAAAAGATGCATATTCTGAGCTTGATATAAGATTTAAATTTCATAATGTTGGATTAGTAAAAGAAGATCCTGAAGAAACCCCAGATCATTATCAAATATTTACATATTGGGTTGTAAAAAAATTGTCAGGTAGCAAAAATCTTAACATATTAGATGTAGGTAGTCCTAAAGTTCTAAATATGATTAATAGTATTAATAATAATGTTTATGCTTGCGTATTAAAGCGTCCTGTTGACTATATATCCTCTGTGGAATGGATAGAGCATGATGTTTCCTACCCATTACCATTTGAAGACAATTTTTTTGATGTATTTACGTCCCCTGGCACACTGCATCTAATAGGTATAGGAAGATATGGAGAAAAGAAAAATCCAAAAGCCTTGGTTGAATTTTTGAAAGAATTAAAAAGAGTTATGAAAGATAAGGGTAAAATGTATGTATTACTGCCTTTAGGGAAAGATCAATTTGTATATGGATTACACTTTATATATTCTTTTGATGCTATAAGGAAAATATTCGGATATATAGGGGCGGAAATAATAGATTTTATGGTAGATGAATATGTCAAATTTGGCTTTCCTGCTCCTGAAAAAACCATAAGCATAAGATTTTCTAAAGACACAAACATTGGTTTATTTAAAGATTTTCAATATAAAATTATTTATATAGAATTAGTTCTCCATAAAAGAAAAAATGAAAATTCCCATAGCTAAACCATATATAGGTTTGAAGGAAAAAAAATATATAATTCATGCTATCAACTCAGGTTGGATATCATCTTTAGGAGAATTCATAGATAAATTTGAGAAGACATTTTCAGAATATATTGGCGTGGAATACGCCCTCACAACATCAAGCGGAACAACTGCACTTCACTTAGCCTTAACAGCCCTTGGTGTAGGCTCAGGAGATGAAGTGATAATCCCTGATCTTACTTTTGTAGCTACAGCAAATGCTGTTGCCTATACAGGAGCAAAAGTAGTTACAGTAGATATTGAAGAAGAAACTCTATGTATAAACCCCGAGCAAATAGAGGCTAAAATAACGGAAAAAACAAAGGCTATAATACCTGTTCATTTATACGGACATCCTGCTAATATGGAGGAAATTAATAAGATAGCTAAGAAATACAATCTTTATGTTATAGAAGATGCTGCAGAAGCTCATGGTGCAGAGATAAAAGATAAAAAAGTAGGAGCATGGGGAGATTGTGCGATTTTTAGCTTTTATGGAAATAAAATAATTACCACAGGTGAGGGAGGAATGGTGGTTACTAACAATAGAGAGCTTTATGAACGAATGAGATTTCTCAGAGATCATGCGATGGACCATTCAAGGAGATACTGGCATACTGAAGTAGGTTTTAATTATCGTATGACTAATATTCAAGCAGCTATAGGATTGGCTCAACTTGAGAGAATTGAAGAGATAATTGAAAGACGTATTAAAATTTTCAATAGATATTATGAAAACCTTAGTTCACTAAAGGGTATAAGGCTAAATTTTACAGCTAATTGGGCTAAAAATGTTTACTGGATGGTTTATTTAATAATAGAAGATTTTGATTACGAAAAAAGAGATATGTTTATGAAAAAACTTAAAGCATATGGTATAGACACAAGACCATTCTTTTATCCTATCTCTGATATGCCTATGTACGAATATAGCACTACTCCTGTTACCCATTTATTAGCTCAAAAAGGCGTGTGTTTACCTACATTTCATGATATTAAAGATGAAGAGATTGATTATATATGTGAGACAATTGCTAAGGTTTTGGAATCTTTTAGAAGTTAAAGATGAAAAAAATAGGGATTTTAGCTTTAGTCACTCCTGAAGCAGGAGGTATATATCAATATACCCAAAGTATTGTAAAAACTTTGAACGAGGATAGTCATCATAGATTTGTTCTATTTATTAGTGATAAAAACAGGGAAGATTTTTTATATGCAAAAAATATGGATATAAGAGTAATAAAAAAGAGAAATAAGGTGTACTTGAGGCTATTGAGAGGTATGAGTTTGTTATTACAAACTCCTATAAATATAGGATTCGACAAAGAAGAATTAAAGAAATTCTCTGATGTGGATTTATTTTTATCGCCTTATATATCTCCTTATCCTCATTACTTCTTAGATAAACCATTTATCTTTACTTTACACGATATGCAAGAAAATTATTATCCACAGTTTTTTACTTTAAAGGAAAGGTTTGTTCGGTGGCTATTAAATAGGAGTCTATCCAAAAAAGCATTATTTATTCTATGTGAATCACATTATGTGAAGAAAGATATAGAAAAATTTTTAAAAGTTCCATCAAATAAAATAATAGTTGCACAAGCTCCACCTCCTGTAGAATTTTCTACTGCAGATCTTCATAGTTATGAAAAACAAAAGGAGATAAAACTTAAATATAATCTCCCTGATAAATATTTTATCTATCCTGCACAATTTTGGTATCATAAAAACCATATTAAGTTGATAGAAGCATTTAAATTAGTATTGGATACTTATAATGATGTGTATTTAGTTTTAACTGGATATCCTAAAAATAATTACTATAATGTAGTAAAAAAAATTAAAGAGCTTAATCTCGAAAAAAATGTTATAATCCTTGGGTATGTGGATTATAAGGACTTGGCCTTTATCTATAAAATGGCTATTGCTTTAGTAATACCCAGTCTATTTGAAAGTGTTAGTATTCCAATATATGAAGCCTTTATTATAGGAACTCCTGTTTGTTTTTCCAATGTTTGTGCTCTTCCAGAACAAGTAGGTGATGCAGGATTGGTGTTTGATCCTACAAATCCTAAAGATATAGCGGAGAAAATGAAGTTATTATTTCAAGATAAGCAATTAAGAGAAAAACTTATAAAAATGGGGTACAAGAGAGTTAATGCGCTGCCAAATAATTTTAAAAGAACACTTATATATGTTATAGAAAAAGCATTAAATAGCTTAGAAAAGGATATACCCTGAATTTAATAATGTTAAATAAAAATTTCAGTACCACAAAACTTGCTTATAAACTTTTAAAAAGAATAAATGGAGAAGAAATAGATGCCTGTTTTTTACCAGAGAGTGTAAACCGAATAGATGAAGGAGGACTAAGAACAAAAGGTTATCTTAAATTCAGCTACGAAATAGAAAACGGAAAGTGGTATGCTTGTGATTTTAGAGGGAAGAGATTATTTAAGGTAGAACCACCTAAACGCTTGGGTTTAGATATTAAAAAATTAAAAAGTGATAGTGAGATAATAAGACTACCATTAGTTACAATTATCACAGTGGTTTTAAATAGAAAAAATGAGTTGGAAGAAACAATTAAGAGTGTTATTAATCAAACCTATCCTAATATTGAATATATTATTATTGATGGTGGATCAACGGATGGGACTTTGGAAATCATAAAGAAATATGAAGATTATATAGACTATTGGGTAAGCGAACCGGATAAAGGTATATATGATGCTATGAATAAAGGAATTCTCTTAGCTTCTGGGCAATGGATAAATTTCATGAATGCTGGGGATAAGTTTTATAACTATGAGGTTGTTGAAAAGACTTCTACTCTAATGAAAACTGACAAATATGAAGTATTATATGGGGATTCAGTTGTGAATTATATAAGATTCAAGAGATTTTTTAAGGCAAAAGATATCGCTTATATAAAATATGGTATGCCCTTCTCTCACCAAGCATGTTTTGTTAAATCATATTTACATAAGCAATTCCCTTTTGATTTATCATTCATATTAGCATCTGACTATAACTTCTTCTTCAATTTGTATAAGAACCAGTTTCAATTTTTCAAAGTTAATATGATAATAGCTGAGTGCCAAGCTTTTGGGAGAGCTTTTTTAGATAGAAAAAATGTGTTAACAGAATATAAGAAGATAAATAACAATATTTCTAAGCTCTATATTGCTAAAGAATATATAAAGGGCTTGGTATGGGGGTATATATTAAAGTTCCTGTGAACAAAAACTATTTTTACTTTTTAATTTTATTAAGCTCAATATTTTTATTCCACTTTCCTCAGCTAAACATACCGTTATTTGAAACTACAACAAGACCAATATTCCATTTACTCATTATTCCCTTTATAGTCTTTTCTTTTTTACACAATAAAATTTCCCTCTATAAAGATGTAAAAATGAAATGGCATCTGTTATTACTTATTTGGGTTTACTATTCCGCTTTAGGATATATATACCATGGAGATATATATAGAATAGGTAGATACTTTTTGAGTATTCTCTTTGCTTTTTTATTTTACATGGTGGGCTTCAATTTGTTTTTTCTAAGGGAAAGAACTTTTTTAAGGGTTTCTTCAATAATATTGGTTTGTATTTCTATTTTGGGTATTATTCAGGGCATTGGCATATTGTTTAATGAACAACTATTAGATTTTATAAATAGACTAAGGGAAGTTATTCTTGCTCAGGTTTTGGATAGAGAGCGATTAACCCTATTATTTTCTGAGCCTTCTTTTTTAGCTTCTTATTTGTTGGTTTTATACTTTCTATCAGAGAGATATGTAGCCTATAGATTTAAATTTGGCTATCTGTTGAAATTTATTATTGTTGCAGCTGCAATTTTATCACTGAGTGTCTATGTTTATATAGTATTATCTACACTTTTATTTTTTAAGATTTTTTGTATAAAATCCATTAGAAAGCGGCTTATATATGCGTTGTTATTTTTTTGTATTATTGGCTCGTTTATAGTCATGGATATAGATAGATTTGCTTCTTTAATTAACGCACAAGATATGTCAGCACTTATCAGATTTTTGTATATAGAGGCTCTTCTGAATATGGCAGTAGATACATATCTTATAGGTGCAGGCATAGGGAGTTTTGGGTATTACTTTCCTAAATTTCTTAGTGGGGAATATATCGTTCCTGGAGAACTACATCAATACTTAAACGGCGAAAATTTAGCGGTCCCGTTTTCCTTGTTTTTTCAATTTGTGGGCGAAACAGGTATGTTGGGGGCAAGTGTCTTTTTATGGCTTGTTTTCTCAGGCTTTAAGAAAAGTAAATATAAACCCTACTATATAGCAGCTTTTATTTCTACTTTGTCTGCACTGCCCTGGGGGCTTCCCTATTTCTGGTTTCTAATAGGGTATCTACACAGGCTTGTTTATGAAGGTAGGTAATAAAATGAATACGGAAGAACAAATTACTAGTAGGTTGGACGGTGAATATATTATAAAGCATAATCTAAGAATGACTTCAAAAAAGCCAGGAAAGATAACAATTATAAGGCATTTTAAATACGATTTAGTTTTAAAAACTGCGCACTATAAGAAGGCAACTGCTTTAATAGAAGCTAAATACAGAACTAAGCCCTGCAGAGCCGCAACATATATAATTATTTCTGGCTTGTGGTAGCTCTTTTTTGAATGGAATATACGTTTAAAGGAAATAAAAGCCTTAAATTGATTTTGTTAATATATGTAAAAGAAAGCTTAAATGCTCCAAATAAAAATTTAGAAACAATATAATGGATAAATTTGATGATTTGACTATGAATGTATTAAATACAATCAATACAGATGAATTATTTTATTTGATTCCTGTCAAATATAATGGAGACGTTAGTTGTTGAACAAGGGAAGTAGTATGTAAATTGACTCATATTTTGAAATGAAGCATGGAAAGATATTATTTATTACAGAGGAGTATAGTAAGAACTTTTATGGTGTTTACACATCCATAAAACAATTGAGTGCTTTTATAGAAGGCAATTTTGAATTCAAAGTATTAACACCGAATACTAATAATATATGGAGATATTCAAGAAAGTTTAAAAAGGATTTAGAGAAAACTATTTCAAGTTTTGATGTTGTACACATACATGGTGTATGGCAATATCCACAGTATATGGGAGCGAAATTGGCTATAAAATACAGAAAGCCTTTTATAGTGTCAATACACGGGATGTTGGAACAGTGGGTGATGGATATAAAAAATATCGGCTTACTGAAATACCTTAAGAAAAGTATTTATTTAAGGCTATTTATCCAATATGTGTTTAAAAAAGCAGCAGTAATACATGCAATAACAGATTTAGAAAAACAAAGTCTAAAAAAATATTTTCCTTATAATGAAATAATAGTCATACCTAATGCTGTGGATATAAAAAAAATAGATGAATATTTGAGAAAAACAAAGAGTGAAAAGCCCCAAAAGTATATTCTTTTTGTAGGTAGGTTACACCCTAAAAAAGGGATAGAGCTTTTAATTAGGACTTTCAATAGTTTGAAAATAAAAGATTGGAAGTTGACAATAATTGGACCTGAAGAAGATAAAAATTATGTAAATCTTTTAAAGAAGCTATCTAATGGGAATAAAAATATAGAATTTGTGGGAGAAGTTTGGGGGCATGAAAAGTTTGAATTCTATAGAAAAGCATGGGTAACAGTATTACCTTCTTATTCAGAAACCATTGGAATGGTTAATCTTGAGTCAACAGCTTGTTATACTCCCACTATAACAACTTTTCAGACTGGACTGCTTAATTGGGAAAAAAGTGGAGGCGTTTTGATTAATCCTAACGTAAACGAGCTTAAACAGGCATTGAAGAAGATTATGTCTTGGAGCTTGGAGGAACGGATTAATAGGGGGAAAATTGCAAGGCAATTTGTTGAGAAGAACTTTTCAAGAGAAACTGTTGGAAAAATGTGGGTAAAGCTGTATTCTAACTTGATAAATGGGGGTTAAGGCATGATAATCTTAGGCATTAATGCTTATCACGGAGATTCCTCAGCTGCAATTTTAAGAGATGGTAAAGTTATAGCAGCTGCGGAAGAAGAAAGATTTACAAGGAAAAAACATTGGGCAGGTTTTCCTGAAAAAGCTATAGAATATTGTATAAAGGAAGCAGGCATAGGATTTGAAGATATAAATTATATAGCTATAAACAGCAATCCAAAAGCAAATTTAGAACACAAACTCCTGTATATGATAAAAAATAGACCTTCCTTTAGTTTATTAATGAACAGAGTGAAAAATCAAAAAAAGCGAGCAAACCTTAAGGAGGAGTTTAGAAATAGATTTGGTGTAGGTATAAAAGTAAAAATAATGGATGTGGAGCATCACAGAGGCCATATGGCAAGCTCTTTTTTTTCTTCTCCTTTTGAAGAATCGGCTTTATTCTCTGTAGATGGCTTTGGAGATTTTGTTAGCACTGCCTTTGGTATAGGAAAGGGAAATAGGATAGAAATATTTAAAAGAATTTACTTTCCTCATTCCCTGGGAATCTTTTATGAAGCAATGACTCAGTATTTAGGATTCTGGAAATATGGAGACGAATATAAAGTTATGGGGCTTTCTGCATACGGGGAACCGAGATATATAGATATAATGAGGAAGATTATAATACTTAAAGATGATGGAACATTTGAACTAAATCTTAAATATTTCAGACATCATAAAGAAAATATTGAATACGAGTGGAACGATACTACTCCGTATGTTGGAAGACTTTTCAGTGAAGAGTTAGAAGAGGAATTAGGTCCTGCAAGAAAAAAGGATGAATCTATTACTCAACACCATATGGATGTGGCGGCATCCATGCAGAGAATGTTTGAGGAAGCAGTTTCTCACATGCTCAAATATCTTTATAAGGAAACTGGGCTGAAAAATATATGCTTAGCAGGTGGGGCAGCCATGAATTCTGTTATGAATGGAAAGATTTATACGTTAACTCCTTTCAAAAGGGCATTTATACCTGCAGGTGCAGCGGATAATGGGGGAGCTATAGGAAGTGCATTAGACATATGGTGTGAAGTACTGGGAAATCAACGCGTTTATAAAATGGAGCATGCCTACTTAGGACCTTCTTTTAGTGAAGAATACATTGAAAATCTCATAGAGGAATATAAGAATCCTCTTGAAAAGGAAAATTGTGAAATAGAGTTTATAGAGAATGAAGAAGAACTTTGCGGTAAGGTGGCTAAGTACATAGCAGATGGTAAAGTTATTGGATGGTTTCAGGGTAGAATGGAATTTGGAGCGAGAGCTTTAGGAAATCGTTCTATTCTTGCTGACCCAAGAAGAAAGGATATGAGGGACATTTTAAATTTAAAAATTAAACATAGAGAACCGTTTAGACCTTTTGCTCCAACTATATTAAGGGAGCATGTTAAGGATTACTTTGAAATAGATGATGAAGTTCCATTTATGGAAAAAGTATTTCTAATAAAAGAAGAAAGAAGGAGGAACATTCCTGCAGTAACACATGTTGATGGAACTGGTAGGTTACAAACTTTAAGAGAAGAACAAAATGCAAGATATTATAGGCTTATTGAGGAATTTCGAAAGCTTACTGGAATACCTATAGTATTAAACACTTCTTTTAATGAAAATGAGCCTATAGTATGCAGACCTGAGGAAGCTTTAGATTGTTTTCTTAGAACTAAGATGGATGTAGTTGTCCTGGAAAGGTTTATTATAAGGAGAAAATGAAAGTAAGTATAATAACTGCGGTTTTAAACAGAAGAGATGAAATAGGATATAGCCTGAAAAGTTTAATGAATCAAACTTATAAAAACATACAACATGTTATAATTGACGGAAAATCAGTAGATGGAACTCTAGATGTTCTTAAGAACTATAAAAATTCAGTAAAAGATTATGAGATTATACTTGTTTCTGAAAAAGATAACGGACTTTATGAAGCTTTAAATAAGGGATTAAAACTATGCACTGGAGATATAATTGGAGTACTACATGCTGGTGATATGTTTGCATATAAGGAATTATTAGAGGAAGTAGTTAGTTTGCTTAAAAAATATAACGTTGATGGAATCTATGGTGAAGCTGAATTTATCAATGATAATGGTAACATAATTAGAAAAACCAGAACTGGTATTCTTAGTATTAAGAAGGTAAGATACGGTTGGCACCCTATTCATACAACCTTATTTTTAAGGTCACAGGTGTATAAACATATGGGTCTATATAAGGAGGATTTTGAAATAGCTTCAGATTATGAATTTATGTTAAGAATATTTTTAAAAGGTAAATATAGGTTGTTATACTTACCCAAAGTTTTAGTTAAAATGAAAGCAGGAGGAAAGAGTGGGCACACTCCCAAAAAATTGATAAAGAAGTTAAAAGAAGATTGGAAAATCATCAGAGAATACAAATTACCTTTTTATGGCATAGTATTAAAGCGTTTGTATAAAATTCCTGAGTTTTTGAAACTCTCACTGGAGGCAAAAAATGTCTAAAAAGGTAGCTCTTATAACAGGTATAACTGGACAAGATGGCTCCTATTTAGCTGAACTATTGCTATCAAAAGGTTATGAGGTTCATGGCATAATAAGAAGGAGTTCCACTTTCAATACTCATAGGATAGATCACATATATGTAGATCCTCATGAGCCTGAAGCAAGGTTATTTTTGCATTATGGAGACCTGTCTGATCCTGGAATTTTAACAGAAATAATATGGAATATTCAGCCAGATGAAATCTACAATTTAGGAGCACAATCCCACGTAAAGGTTTCTTTTGAAATGCCAGAATATACAGGTAATATCACAGGATTAGGAGCTTTGAGGATTTTAGAAGCCATAAGAAGGAGCGGTATAAAGGCTAAATTTTATCAGGCTTCTTCATCTGAAATGTTTGGGGCTTCCCCACCACCTCAAAACGAAAAGACATTCTTTTATCCTAGAAGTCCCTATGCAGTTGCAAAAGTCTACGCTTTCTGGATAACTGTCAATTACAGAGAGGCTTATGACATATTTGCTTGTAATGGAATACTTTTTAATCACGAAAGTCCCCGAAGAGGTGAAACCTTTGTTACAAGAAAAATAACAAGAGCTTTAGCTCATATTTTAGCTGGAAAACAGAAAAAGTTATATCTTGGAAACTTATATGCAAAAAGAGACTGGGGATTTGCTCCTGAATATGTTGAAGCTATGTGGCTTATGCTTCAACAAGAAGAGGCAGATGATTATGTAATAGGAACCGGAGAAAGCCATTCTGTAAAGGAGTTTCTAAACACAGCTTTTGGATATGCAAGGATAGAATTAGAGTGGAAGGGAGAAGGAACAGAAGAGAGGGGAATAGTAAAAAGTGTAGATAAGAGGTGGGAACATATATTAAAATCAGGACAGGTTATTGTAGAGATAGACCCAAGATACTTTAGACCTACAGAAGTGGAATTTTTGCAGGCAGATATAACAAAAGCACGGGAAAAGTTAGGATGGGAACCAAGAACTACATTTGAGGAGTTAGTAAAAATTATGGTGGATTACGATATGAAACTTGTAGGGCTTGAGCCTATAGGCAAAGGTATTGAAATATCTAAGGAAAAAGGTTTTGGATATACAAACCACGAATATACCTTTTATGCAAAGATAAGAGAATAGAGATTAAGTAGATATGAATAAAAACTCTAAAATTCTTGTTGCTGGTGCTACAGGACTTGTTGGTAGTGCTATAGTTAGGGAACTTCTTAGGAGTGGGTATACCAATATTATTGGAACCTACAGAAGTAAAAACCCTGAAAGAACATATAAGGGTTTTAAAGAGTATATCGAAAAGGGTTTTATTAGGTTTATCCAAATAGATTTAACAGACCAATCAGCAACAGAAGATTTATTCAAGAATTTAAAACCAGAATATATTTTTCTTGCTGCAGCAAAAGTGGGCGGAATCTGGGCAAATAATATATATAGAGCAGATTTTATATATCAAAACCTGCAAATACAAAACAATGTTATACATTACAGTTGTAAATATGAGGCAAAAAAGCTCCTTTTTTTGGGAAGTACATGTATATATCCTCGAAACTGTCCGCAACCTATGAAGGAGGAATATTTATTAACTGACATTTTAGAGTATACTAACGAGCCCTATGCTATAGCGAAAATAGCAGGGTTAAAAATGTGTGAAAGTTACAATCTTCAATATGGAACAAACTTCATTTCCGTAATGCCCACGAATCTCTACGGGTATTGGGATAACTTTGACTTAGAAACCTCACATGTAATTCCTGCTCTTATGAGAAAAATGCATCTTGCCAAGTGTTTGGATGAAAACAACTGGGAATGTATAAGAAAAGATCTGGATAAAAGACCCATAGAAGGTATAAATGGAAGTGCTTCACCAAAAGATATTATATATATTCTAAAGAAATATGGAATAAAGGGGAAAGATGGAAAAGTAAGTGTAGAAATTTGGGGAACTGGTAAACCAAAAAGGGAATTTTTATGGGCTGATGACTTAGCAAATGCTTGTGTATTTCTTATGAAGAATATTAACTTTGAGGATATACTTAGCATAGTTTATCCTGATTTATCCGACATAAGTTCTTGTTCCTGCAGTCCGTTTGAACTGGTGAGGCAAGGGAAAGAAATAAGAAATACACATATAAATATAGGGACTGGAGAGGAAATATCTATAAAGGATTTAGCTTTCTTAATTAAGAAAACAGTGGGATTTGAAGGCGAGCTTTTTTTTAATCCTCAAAAACCAGATGGAACCCCGCGAAAAGTTACTGATGTAACAAGGATACGCAAACTTGGTTGGAAACATAAGATATCTGTATCAGAAGGGGTAAAAATGCTATATAAGTGGTACAAAGAAGAGACTTAGAATTATGAAAGCATTAATACTCTGTGGAGGTTCTGGAAATAGGTTGTTTCCCTTGTCAACAGAAAATAACCCCAAGCAGTTTATCAAACTTGTAGATGGGGAGACTTTATTCCTTAAGGCTTTAAAGAGGTCTCTTGCACTTGTGAAATCACCCGAGGATATAGTCATATTGACAAACTCTAATTATAAAAACCATATATATAGAGAAATTGATAAATTGGGCTTGGCTGATGAAATTCGTGTAATATACGAACCCGTTAGGAGAAATACTGCAGCTGCGATAGCATTAGGGCTTAAATTCCTCATGGAAAAATCTAATATCTCAGAACCTGTTATAGTTATGCCGGCAGACCACATAATTCAGCCAACTGAGCAGTTTGTAACTTATGTGAAAAGCGCAGAAGAAATTGCACAGGATGGATATATAGTTACGTTTGGAGTGAGACCTTCAAGACCTGAAGCAGGATATGGATATATAGAAGCGGGTGAGAAATTAAGAGAAAGTGCTTACAAAGTTGTCAAGTTTCACGAAAAACCTGATTTTCAAACTGCTCAAAAATATTTGCTGTCTGGTAATTTCTTCTGGAATAGTGGTATATTTGTGTTTTCACCAGATATTATGCTGGAGGAGTTAAAAAAATACTGTCAGAATATATACACTAGCTTAATGGAATATGATTTAGAAGGGTTCCTCCATAAATTCCACAAACTGCCTGATATATCTATAGACTTTGCTATTATGGAAAAAACAAATAGAGCAGTTGTAATTCCTATGGATTTGACTTGGTCAGATGTAGGCTCGTGGGAATCTTTCCATGATATATCACCTAAGGATACAAAGGGAAATGCTAAATTCGGTAATGTTATAGAGATTGATACGGAAAATACGCTCGTATTGGATAGTAGTGGCAAAAAAACAGTTATGGTGCTTGGTATTAAAGATACAATAGTTGTGGAAACTGACGAGTATTTGTTAGTTTTAAAAAAAGGATATGGGCAAAAGATTAAGGACATTTTGCATAGAATAGAAACCGAGTTATCTGAATGATAATATTCTTACTCACATTCGCTCTGAGCGTATTTATAAACATCGTTTCTACAAAAAAAAGAATCTTCCCCGATTCCACAATAAAACCTCAAAGGGTTCATAGGAAACCTGTTCCAAGAGCCGGTGGATTGGGAATAGTCATTGCATCTCTGTTTTATGGATTAGTTAATGCCTTCCCCGTTTTCCTTTCCTCTTTACCCGCATTTCTAACAGGTATTTATGAAGACTCAGGTAGAACTATTAAACCGAAGATTAGACTCTTTCTACAAAGCTTATCTGCCATAGTTTTCATCTTAATTACGGGCAATCTTTTGACAGATTTAGGTATATTGGATGTGCCGAGTTTTATAGCTCCTTTTTTTACAATATTTGCAATAGTTGGAGTGATTAATGCTTTAAATCTAATAGACGGTCTAAACGGTCTCGCTTCTGGAGTGACAATTGTTGCCTTACTGTTTTTGGGTTTAGTGGCAAAACAAGAAGGAGACATGTATCTTTATAAGCTTTCCTTTGTGATTTTGTTTGCAACTTTAGGATTTTTTATTCTCAACTTCCCCTGGGGAAAAATTTTTCTTGGTGATGGAGGAGCATACTTTTTAGGGTTCATGCTTGCGGTTATTTCTATTATGCTCGTAAACAGAAATCCTGATGCATCACCTTGGTATCCTGTTCTGCTCCTTGCCTATCCAATCTTTGACACATTGTTCTCCATATATAGACGTGTCCGTTCAGGCAGAACACCTCTCGAGCCTGATAAGCTCCATCTTCATTCACTACTTTATAAAAGAGTGTTTAAAAATAACCCACTAACTTCAGCAGTTATAGTTCTAACTCAGTTTGTTTTAGCTTTTGTCGGGTTTGTCGTTTATAAAAACCACTATGCTATTATAGGCTTAATGTTTATTTTCTGCTTGACATATGTTGTCGTTTATTACTCCCTCATTAAGTTTAAATTTCAGGCATGGATACCTATAAGAAAGCAGTAAGATTAACTGAAGAGGAAATTAGAGCTATTAAGGATACTGTAAGAGAGGTTTTTGGAGAGAATTCTTCCGTGTGGTTATTCGGTTCGAGAACAGATATTAAACTAAAAGGTGGAGATATAGACTTGTATGTGGAAACAAATAAATCCCAAGTAAGCTTAAGCAAGAAGATAGACTTTCTGGTTAAACTTAAAGACATAATAGGGGACCAGAAAATAGATGTTATCTTGAAACCCCATGGATGCAACGAGCCTATGTGTATAGACATTAAGTCAAAAGGCGTTAAACTATGAGAAAGGATATAAATCTTATAATTCAAGAAATAGAGAAGCATAAAGAAAGGGTTCTTTACACTGCAGGTAAAATAAAAGCTTGGAATCTGACAGGAGAAATACTTGAAAATCCCGAGGTAGTAGAAACTATAGATTCTTTCATATTTAGATTTTCTAAAATGCAGGATAGCATGAGTCAAAAATTGTTCCCGGCGGTCCTTGAGCTTTTGGAAGAAGATGTGCGGGATAAGTCATTTATAGACATACTCAACCGTATGGAACAATTGAATCTCATACCTTCTGCAAACGAATGGAAGAAGTTAAGGGAGCTGAGAAACCATCTGACACACGCTTATCCTTGGGAGAAAGAAATTTTACTCGAAGGCATAAAGGAAGCCCTAAATAAATATCAGGTCCTGATAGATACTTTTGAAGCTATTAAGGACAGAGTTTTAAATGAGAAATGAACTATCCCACCTTATCCTGTTTGCTCTGGCATGTTTTGTGGCTTTTCTCAGAGCTGACCTTCCTGACTTTAGAGAAAAGGATGTTTACTTAAGAGGGGCTATTGCCGGTGATATAGTGAACGAAGGTGGATACGTTATTACTAAGCTGAAGGTCGAAAGAAGCGAGATTGAGGAGCTTGAAGGTAGAAAGGTTTTCTTGAAGGTTTTTGGAGGACTCCCTTCGGGAGTGGAAAGGCTCAGTTTGTTGGGAAGCGTGTCAGTAAAAGACAACAGGATTTTTGTATATGCGAGCTACAAAGATGTGGAAATTCTGCCACCTGAGAAAAGTGTGAGAAATTTTTTGATGGAGAGGTATAGGGAGACCTCACGGGATAAGTCAATGGTTCCTTTGGGTATGTCCTTTCTGTTCGGTCAGCCGAGGGAACTTCTACCATCCGACGTGCAGAGGGATTTTCTTCAAACGGGTCTCGTTCACCTTTTGGTCATAAGCGGGCTTCATGTGGGGACTTTGGCTCTCGTTCTGTCTCACATGCTACCAAGGTTTCAGGGTCTTAAACTCGCCTTAGTGGGTGTGATTGCTTACTCTCTTATTGTTGTTCCGAACGAGCCACCTGTTCTGAGAGCTACCATAATGGCTGTTCTTTTCATACTTATTCTCCTGAGCTTCAGCAAGCCCGATACTCTATCTATTCTTCTCTTCTCCGGAACGGTTATTCTGTTTCTTTATCCCCATTACCTTTTTTCCTACTCCTTTTGGCTTTCCTTTGTTGCTACCGCCTACATAATCCTTATGCTGAGGGGTTTGGAACTTAGCAATAAAGCAAAAACGCTTCTGGCTTCAGCTTCCGCCTTTACGGGGGTATCCCCTCTCATAGGCACTTTTTCTTCCATATCTCCTTTATCCGTTATTTACACTCCTTTGCTGTCGCCTGTGGTGTTGATATACTCGCTGTTCGGGGTTCTTTCTCTTATGACCTTGATGAGCTTTCCGCCCTTTGTTGACCTTTTCAACTTAGCGGGACTGATTTTTGTAAAGGTGGTTTCCCTGATGTCCGAGCTGTCTTTCAGTATTTATCCTCAAATAAACACCGCGGAAGCGGTCTTTCTAACCTCTTCAGGTATGGTGTCCCTTTACTTTTTGGAGGGTCTTTATAGACTATTGCCTATATTCTTAATTAACAGCTGGCTGTTTGTGAGGGCTTTGGTGTGAGGGGATTTAAAAAATACACACCTGAAGAGTATATGAGCATGGTGGGAGAAGCTATAGGTAAGGTGCTTAAGGATAGGGATTGCCTGGTGATTTTTTTCGGTAGTGTGGCAAGGGGTGATATGGGTAGAACTTCCGATATAGATGTAGGTGTTTACTGCGAAAAGGAGCTGGACAGCGGAACCTATTTTGCGATACTTGATGAGATTGAAAAACTCCCTATGCTCCGGGATGTTGACCTTGTTGACTTAGCAAAGGTAGGTGATGCTGAGTTTCTTGAGAGTGTGCTAACGGAGGGAAGGGTTTGGATAGAGTCTCCAGGGCTGTTGAAAAGTTTGAAAAAGCGTTTAGAAAGTTTGAGGAAGCGGTCAGGAGTAAGAGGTTAGAGGACTTAATTACCGATAATGATGTTCTAACTGAGGTGGTTGTTAAGAGATTTGAATATACTTTCGAAGCCTTGTGGAAAGCATCTAAGGAGTTTTTAAAAAGTAGAGGTGTTGACTGTTATTCTCCGAGGTCCTGCTTTGGAGGACTGATTAAGGAAGGTATAGCTTCTGAGGAAATGGAAGCGCTTCTCAAGGAGTTGATTGAGATAAGAAACGAGCTTGTTCATGTGTATGATGAAGAAAGAGCTAAACATCTATACGAAAGAATAAAGTCTGAGGATATTTATAAGGTTTTTAGAGCCGTTTTAGAAGGATTAAAGAAGTCCGTCGAATAGTTTTAGGTTTAATATTAGAGGGTGTGCTATGAGGGTAAGTGAAAAGAAGATATACACTTACGAGGACTTGGATAGGCTTCCTGCGGAGGGCTGGTATGAGGTTATAGATGGGGGGGTGGTTGAGTTGGCTCCTACGGGGTTTGAACACGGTGATTACGAAGCTGGTATCTTGGCTCATCTGAGACCAAAACTAAGACGAAAAGGCTATGTTGTGGGTGGGGAGGTTGGCATTATCATAAAGCGTGAGCCTTTGAGGATTAGGGCGGCGGACATTATCTACATAAGCAAGGAGAGGCTCAAAACGAAACCGAAGGGTATGCTCGAGGTCCCCCCCGAACTTGTTGTGGAGATAGTATCGGAGGGAAACACCTACGGCGAGATAGAGGGCAAGGTTAAGGATTATCTTGAGTTCGGCGTTGACAGGGTTCTCGTGATTGACCCTCAAACCCAGCTGGCTACGCTTTACCTCCGTGAAAATAAAACCGCAAGGATTTACAGTTTTGAGGAAGAGTTTGAAGTTCTGGAAGGCGTGAGCATAAAGATAAAGGATTTAATTGAGGACTAACCTAAAAACTCTAAGAATATCTCCCTCAGAGTTTTCATCTTCACCCTAAGTTCCTCTTTAAGTTCCTCTCCTTCCATCCCGAGAGATTTTCCCACCCTTTCAAAATCCCTCCCTTGCAGAACCGAGCTTCCCCTCTCTTTTATAAGTCTCAGGTGAGTTTCTACGAGTCTTAAGAACATAAAGACTTCGTAGGCTTCCTTCAGAGCAGGGTATTTTGGCATCAGCCTTTTAAAACCTTCTATCATCGACGTTTCTCTGATTTTTTCCTTTATCAGCAGGTATTGAACCAAGAACTCCCCGTCCACTATACCACCTGATCCGAACTTTATGTCCAGGACTTCTCTTCCCCTTTTTGCCATTTCCTGGAGTTTCATTCTCATCTCGTAAACTTCCCTTCTTTCACTCTCTCCCCAGGGTTTTTCAAAGAGGAATTTTTCTATTAGATTTTCCATTTTTTCCCTTAGATTTTTATCTCCCGTTATGAACCTTGCTCTGGTCCAGGCGAGTCTTTCCCAGGTTCTTGCCTCATTTTCGAAGTATCTTTGGTAGAAGTCTAAGGTGGGGACAAGCTCCCCTTTGGTTCCCATGGGTCTGAGCCTAAAATCCACATCGTATAGGTAGCCTTCCGCTGTGTGAGCAGTTATGAACCTAACGAGCTTTTGAACTTTTTTAGTGGTTTCCTCCTTTTCTTCTGTATCTCTGACGCAGAAGACCAAATCCAGGTCCGAGCCGAAGCTAAGCTCCCTGCTCCCGAGTTTTCCGAGAGAATAAAGCACTGCCGGTGAGGCGGTCAGTGTAGTTTTCTCCCATAACTTCTCTAAGAGGAAGTCCGCAAGGAGGCTAAGGGCTTTGAAGAGCTTTATCAGGTTGTCGTAACTTTTATCTCCCATCAGATAAACCAAGCCTATCCTTATCTCCCAGACTTTCTTAAATCGTCTGAACAGATTTTCCGTAGTGAGTTCGAGGATTTCCTCGTATTTTCTGAACTCTTCTTCGAGTTTTTCTCCGCTCGGGTATTCCCTGTATAGGGTAAGCACGTCTTCCACCAGGTCGGGGTTCTTTCCCACGAGTGAGGAGAGGGTTCCCGAGGTGGAAAACACCTTGAACAATCCCTCTAAGAAGTCCTCTTTCGGGTCGCTGAGGATAACCTTTCTGCCTGTGGGGTTTGAGAAGAACTTGTCAAAGTTTCTTAGGGTTTCGTCCGGGTCCGAGGATTTGGCAGAAAGCTGAACGAGCCTTGGAACGAGGGATATGAACTTTTCCTTCTCCTTGTCCGAGAGCCTCAATCCCTCTTTGCCGTATAGGTAGCTCATGAGCATGGAAAAGGATTGCTTGGGGTTCTGGAAGTTGAGTTCTTTAAGCAGATGAGTTCCGTAGTCGAGGTCTTCGGTTATAAGCGCTATCTGAACCGGGTCCAGGCTCTCTTCCTTCCTTTCGGGTATCAGGCTGTTGAATATCTCCTTCACTCCCTCTCTTACCGCTTGCAGGTCCTTCCTGAAGTCCTCTTCTGTTTTGTATCCGAGGAACTTGGCAATCTGGGGTATGTCCGCTTCGCTGAGGACTTGGGTTTGAATGCACTTTCTTAGCTGAATTCTGTGCTCCGTATCCCTCAAGAAGGCGTAGGCTCTTTCCAAAAAGAGTGCCTCGTCGTCGGAAAATACACCTTTCTGGTTCAGTTTCCATATTCCTCTGAAGGTGTTGCTCTCCCTCAGAAATTTACTTTTGCCTCCCAGTAGTATTATCAGGGACTGAACCGTAAACTCCACTTCCCTTATTCCCCCTTCTCCCGTCTTAACGTTAAAGCCCTTTAGAAATTTCTTTTTGCTTTCCGCTTCTATCCTTTTTTTCATTAGCTTTATCTCTTCCACGAGCTTGTAGTCAGCGGAGGCATACACAAAGGGTCTGACCACTTCCTTCATAAATCTCTCCCCGAGTTCCCTATCCCCGGCTACGGGTCTGGCTCTGAGGAGTGCGAACCTCTCCCAAACTCTGCCGTAAGACTCGTAATAAAGTTCGGCGCTTCTAAGGGACATGGTTATGGGTCCCGTTTTTCCGAAGGGTCTGAGGTCTAAGTCCACCTCGTAGGGTTTGCCCTCCGGAGTTTGGGTGGTCATGAGCTTGAATAGCTTTTTGAAGACTTCCGAAAAGAACTCGTTGAGGGTTTTGTTTCCCGCGGAACCTCTGTCGTCGGAGTGTAGGAACATGAGGTCTATGTCCGAATAGAAGTTCAGCTCCTCGCTTCCGAGCTTTCCCAGACCTATAACTACCCCGTGGACTTCCCTTCCCTCTTCGGAAACAGGTTTCCCGTATTTACGCACCGCTTCTTCGTAAGCTCTCCGGTATGACAGTTCTAACATGGCATCAGGTAGGTAGGAGTATTCCCGGAGTATGTCCTCTGTCTTTGCGGTTTTGAGTATGGTTTTTGCGAATATCCTCAAAAGCTCCCTGTGCCTAAAGTAGGCGAGCTTCTCCGAAAATTCCTGTTCCGTTTCCACATTCTGAATAATCTCCTGAAGGTCCCGAAGGTAGTCTTCCTTCTCTTTGCTTACATACCAAAGACCGGGGATAGTTTTCTCGAACTCCTCAGGGTGTCGGAATAGAAAGCTCCTCAAGCACTCGGACTGTTCCATTATCTCCAAAAGAAGCACGAAGCGTCTTTCGTTTAAGTATTTGATTAAGTTTTTGGGGTTGGGGTGTAAACTCAGGAGCTTCTCAAAGTATCTCTTAGCCTCGGCGGGGTTAAACAGATAACCTTCTGCGGACTTCCACCACTCCTCCGGTATGTGTTCTACCGACACGGTTGTATATGGTAATCCCGCTCTCACCGCAGGTCAACTCTCAAGGGGTTTCCGCTTGAAAAAAATCCCCAAATGTAGGATAATCTCATATTCCAAACATTCAGGAGGAGAAAAGATGAACGGCGTTCTCGAAAAGGTTCAGAAGAGATACCTTCCCAAAAAGGAGTATCCCAACTTCAAAGTAGGAGATACCATAAAGGTTCATTACAGGATAAAGGAAGGAGACAGGGAAAGGATACAGCCCTTTGAAGGTGTGGTTATAAGGATAAGGGGCAGCGGAGCGGACAAGACCTTTACGGTCAGAAAAGAGTCCTACGGGGTGGGGATAGAGAGAATATTTCCCTACTACAGCCCCAACATAGAGAAGATAGAGATAGTGAAGATAGGTAAGGTCAGGAGAGCAAAGCTCTACTTCCTCAGAGAGCTTAGGGGTAAGGTTGCTCAGAGGAAGATAAAAGAGATTAAGAAGTGGGAATACGAAGCGATGCAGAAGAGAAAGGAGGAAGCCCGCAGACAAAGGGAAGAGGAGGCTAAAAAATCCCAGGAGCAAACCCCGGAGGAAACTTCCCAAGAGGGTAATGACTGAGCACGAAGAGAAGTTCTGGCGGGAAGGATTAATCGTAGCGGGAGTTGACGAGGCTGGGAGGGGACCCCTTGCAGGACCGGTAGTGGCTTCCGCAGTTATACTAAAACCCTTCACACAACCCTTTCTCAAGGGAGACTCGAAAAAACTGACCAAAAAGGAAAGAGAGGAACTTTACGAGTATATTAAAAAGACCGCTATCGCGGTGGGAACTGCGGTTGTTGACAGTGCGGTCATAGACAGAATTAACATACTCAATGCCACAAAGCTTGCAATGAAGAGAGCACTCCAAGACCTTAAGCACAACTTTGACGTTGTAATAACCGATTATGTAAAGTTAGAGGAATTTAACTGCCTTCCCCTCGTCAAGGGAGACGAAAGGAGCCTTTCCTGTGCCTGTGCCAGCGTGATAGCAAAGGTCCTGCGGGACAGGATAATGGAACATTACCACCAAATCTACCCCCAATACGACTTTATCAAGCACAAGGGCTACCCCACGAAGAAACACAGGGAACTGATAAAAAAGCACGGGATAACGGATATCCACAGAAGGAGCTTTAAACTGTGAAGCCTCAAGAGTTTTATTCCATGCTCGTGAAGGGGCTGGGAGTTCTGTTCATATTCGTTCTAGGTTATGTTGCTGAAGTTGGCAGAGAATATCCAGACTGGACTTTGGGAGAAAGATATATATTCCTGTTCGGAACTTTTGTGGAGGTAATTGTTGTAATAGCCATGGTTGTGTTTATATTAAAGCTCTGGAGGTCGGTTAATTGAGCTGGGAGTGGGTTCTATTTTCCATACCGCTTCTTATATTTTCCATAGGATTGCTATACTTAACCTACGAAGTATGGAAATATCCAGACCAGAAGAAAAAAACAACCTGATGCACAAACCGGTTCTGTTAGAAGAATCCACGGACCTGCTTTTAGGAAATAAAGGCACTCTATACGTTGACTGCACTCTCGGACTCGGGGGACACACCAAGAGAGTTCTCCAAAAGAACCCCAAAGCCTTCGTCATAGGCATAGACAGAGACGAAGAAGCCATAGAGCTTGCAAAGGAAAACCTGAAAGAATTTGAAGGCAGATACACTATTTACAAAGCAGACTTTGCGGATTTAGATGCTGTTCTTGAAGCGGAAGGAATTGAGCAGGTTGACGGTTTCCTCTTCGACCTTGGTGTATCCATGCTCCAGCTCAAAAGTGAAAGGGGCTTCTCCTTTCAAATAAATGCACCCTTGGACATGAGAATGGACAGAGAACAAAAACTAACCGCCTACAAGGTGGTAAACGAGTATCCCGAAAAAGAGCTTGCAAGGATAATATGGGAATACGGGGAGGAGAGGCTCAGCAGGAAGATAGCGAGAACCATAGTTCAGGCAAGGAAGAAAAAACCAATAGAGACCACCGCCGAGCTGGCAAAACTCGTTGAGTCCGTGTATCCACCGAAGCTCAGGCACGGGAGAATACACCCCGCTACCAGAACCTTTCAAGCTATTAGGATAGAAGTAAACAGGGAACTTGAAAGCCTCAAAATCGCATTGGAGAAAACTTTGGACTTTTTAAAGGTCGGTGGCAGGCTCGTGGTGATAAGTTTTCACTCCCTCGAAGACAGAATAGTTAAGAACTTCCTAAAAGAACACTCGGACAAACTCAAAATCCTCACAAAAAAACCTATAACACCTTCTGAGGAGGAAGTAAGAGACAATCCCGCCTCAAGAAGTGCTAAATTAAGAGCAGGGGAGAGAGTATGAACCCTTTTCTGGTCGTCGGCTTGGGAGTTTTGATATTTGTGGGGAACATGATTTACTCCGCCTACTCCATAAAGGTTTTGAAAGAGCATTCCCGGAAGCTCAAAGAATACAAAAGCCTGAGGGAAGAGAACCTTAAACTCAAAGCTGAGATAGAGAAAATTTTGAACGTAAAAAAGCTTGAAAGAGACGCCTTACGGCGTGGTTTCAAACCCTTCAACTGGGAGGAATTCGCCATAATCCTCTTTACAGAACCTGAAGGGAAAGGTCGCACCAAGAAGCGCCGTAAATAATCGAGCCAGAGGATATGTAGCTCACCCCCTCAATCGCATACTCTCTCACATTCTCAAGGTTTATCCCGCCCGAGACCTCTATCTCCACCTTACCGTCCGCAATCTTTACCGCCTCTTTGACTTCCTCGGGAGAGAAGTTGTCGAGCATTACGATGTCCACCTCAAGCTCGAGAGCCTCCACCAGCTCCTCTAAATTCTCCACCTCCACTTCCACCTTGTAAGCGGGGGACAGCTTTTCCCTAACCCGCCTTACCGCTTCCCTCAGTCCCCCCGCAACCCTCTTGTGATTGTCCTTAATAAGCACCATGTCGTATAGAGCAAACCTGTGGTTGTGTCCTCCGCCGACCCTCACCGCATACTTTTCAAAGAACCTGTATCCCGGTGTGGTCTTTCTCGTATCGAGTATTCTCACCCCCGTTCCCTCCAAAGCCCTCACAAACTCCCTCGTCCTCGTAGCTATTCCCGAAAGGCTTTGAAGAAGGTTCAGAGCGAGCCTCTCCCCGCTCAGGATTACGTCAGCCCTGCCGTCAAGCTCAACTATTGTGTCCCCTTCCTCAAATTCCGAGCCTTCACTCTTTAAAGGTTTAACGTAAACCCCTCCCAACATCAAAAAAAGCTCCTGAAGGAAGGGAAGCCCTGCAAGAACGCCCCCACTCTTTGCCCTTATCACCGCCTTTGCGGTCTCTTCCAAACATATAAGCTCCGTGGTCAAATCTCCCGTTCCCCAATCTTCCTCTAAAAACCTCTGAAGCTGTGAGCGAACGAATAGCCTGTTCACAGGAATATGTTATCATCAGGCAAGAATGAAAAAACCTAAGATAATAGCCCACAGGGGATACAGCTCAGCTTACAGGGAAAACACCTGGTCAGCCTTTAAAGGTGCCCACGAAGTCGGTTCCGACATGATAGAGCTTGACCTCGTCCTCACGAGGGACGGAAAGATATTTGTCAACCACGACCTTGACTTTAAGGGAACACCCATAAGGGATATGGAACTTGCGGACCTGAAGAGGCTCATACCCGACTCCGCCGAACTTGAGGAGGTTATCAGCTGGTCCCAAGACTCTGGAATAGGTCTTTACTTGGATATAAAGGATAGAGACATGATAGACGTCCTTACGGACGTGCTGAAAGACATAAATCCAAAGTCAAACGTGGTGGTATCTTCTTCCGATGACTTCCCTTTCATGCGAAGGTTCAAGGACAGGAACTCTCACATTAAGACCGCTCTACTCTTCCGAAACCTCCTGCCCGTGGAAGACATGGTTGCCCTTTCCAGAAAGTATAACGGGGACATAATACACCCTTGCTGGGAGAACAAACACCCGACACCCCATAAACTCATATCTGAAGAGGACATACTCCACATGAACTCGGAAGGTTTTGAGGTCGTCTGCTGGCACGAGGAGAGGGAAGAGGAACTCAGGGAGCTTATCAAAAAAGGCTTCTGGGGAATTACCACCAACAACCCACAGCTCCTCAAGCACCTGATAGAAACTCAGTGAGTGCCTTCCTGCTTCCAGACCAGATACATCGTTAGAAGAACTCTGATGTTGGTTATCAACGCAAGAAGAACAAACAGAGCCTCTATCCACCCCAAAAGCGTAAAGACCATGGTAAGGAATACTCTCTCGTCCCTCTTTCCTAACAGAAACCTTAAAGGTTTTATCACGCCGTAGGCGTCCTTACAAAATGCTCCTCTGAACCTTTCGGTAGTGTAGCTGACCATAAAAGAGCCAAAGATGGCAAATAAGACCCACGGCAGGAAAGAAGTGTCCGGCTTTAGCCACACCGCAAGCGCACTCAAGAAGAAGAAGTCAACGAATCTGTCCAGAACGGAGTCAAGCCACGCACCGAACTTGCTCGTCCGAAGGCTCGCTCTCGCTATTTCCCCATCTATGCCGTCAAGCATGGAGCTTAGCTGGTAGATTAATCCACCCAAGGGCGGACTTACGAGCGCTACTATGGAAGCGAAGACTCCTATCAGAAAAACTATCCAGGTTGCCTGATTGGGAGTGATTTTATCCACGAGCTTTTCCGAAAACCAGAGGGAGACCTTCCGGTTCAGGTGGCGGGATATAAAGCCGTCCCCCGTTCCCTTGACTGACGCTCTGAGAAGCTCTCTTTTGGCTCGCTCTATGTCTTGGGGAGTGTCAACGTCGGTCCAGAACTCCCCCGATACGGGATAGCACTTGAGTTTGGCTTCCTGAACGATATTGCTCAGCGTCAGTTTTTCCTTTTCTCTTTCGAGCTTGCTTACCGTGTCTGATATGTCCTTGGTAAGGATAAAGAACCCTGTATCGTATGCGTTGAATTCCTTGAGGTCTTTACCTATAAGCTCGACTCTTCCCTCCCTGCACAGAACCTTTGTTGCTTCCTCCCTGTCGGTAAAGAGAGCAAGCTCGTCCACTATCAATCCCTCACCTTTAAGAGCCTTTGAAATGAAACTTTCCGAGTATAGGTGGTCTCCCATCGTTAGAACGAACTTTTCGTCCTCCAAGTGCTTTAGAGCCACATACAGGGAGTAGCCGTTTTCCCTCTCGGGATGCTCGTTCAGGACTGTCTGGTATTCCACGTCCAAAGTCTTAAGAAACTCCTCTATTTTGTGCTTGTTGTGGTCGTTAACAACTACGAGAAACCTCTCCAAGCCGTTTTCCTGAAGTAGCTTTATGGTTCTGTAAAGGATTTCCCTACCTGCCACTTTTATGAGAGGTTTGGGAACATCTCCAGAGTAAGGTCTCATACGGGAAGCCAAACCTGCGCAGAGGATAACTCCTGTCTTCATGGGCTACCCTCCATTTCCTTTCTTATACTCTCAAAAACCCTCAACCAATCCTCCCACCTTAACCTTCCCGTCTGTGTATTCTGCTTGCTGGGATGGTAAGAGGTGTAAAGGATAAAGGGAAGTCCCTCTATGCTGTATCTCAAACCGTGTCCGAACTTTATACCTCTAAAACTTGTCTGTGGATACAGCTTTTTGAGTGCCATCAGGGTTCCCCTGAGCGCTATGCTTCCCAAACAGAGAACGACTTTCAGGTTTTTGAAAGTTTTCAGCTCCTCCACTAAGTAAAGGTTGCAGTTTTCCATTTCCTCCTTTGTGGGTTTGTTCTCCGGGGGTGCACACCTGACCACTGCGGTTATGTAAGCGTCTTTCAGCTCAAGTCCGTCATCTCGGTGTTCAGAGTTGGGTTTGTTTGCAAAACCGGTTTCGTAAAGTGCTCTTGCGAGCCAGTTCCCTGAGCTGTCTCCGGTGAACATCCTTCCCGTTCTGTTCCCCCCGTGAGCTGCAGGGGCAAGCCCCACTATCAAAAGTTTAGGGTCGGGGTCTCCGAAGCCGGGCAGAGGTTTTCCCCAGTATTCCCAGTCTCTAAACCTTTTGACCTTCCTCTTTGCCACTTCCCTGATGTATGCGGAGAGCCTTTCACACTTGGTGCAGTTTACTATTTCCTCGTTTAGGAGTGTGAGTGTATCCATAGGGTGGAATAATTATAAAAAATGGACTACGTAATCATAGGCAAGATAATAGACACCTTCGGTGTAAAGGGAGAGCTTAAGGTTTATCCCCTTGCTCCACAGGAGGTCTTTCAAAATCTCAAGAAGGTTTATTTAAAAAGGGTAGGTGGTGATTACGTCCCCTTTCGGGTGGAGAGGGTAAAGGAGCACGGACAGCTCTTTGTCTTGAAATTCAAAGGCTATGACAGCATAGATGCCATTGAGCAGTTCAAGGGAGCGCACCTTTTCCTTCCTCAAAAGCAACTCCCCAAAAGAGAGGAGGATGAGTTTTACGCCTACGAGCTGGTCGGAATGGAAGTTATAACGGACAGGGGAAGAAAGCTGGGAAGGGTAAAACGTGTGGAAGACTTCGGGGTTTACGACATGCTGGTGCTCGAAGACGAGAGAATAATGGTTCCCTTCGTGGGGGATATAGTGCTGAGCGTAAGCAGGGAGAAGGGACTCATAACCGTAAAGGAAGACCTAATTCCCCTGTAAAATATAGGAGCTATGGAATTTGCAAAGCTCCAGGGTTCGGGAAACGACTTTATTCTTATAGACAACAGGGACGGAAAGGTTTACGAAAAGCTCAAAGAGCTGGGTATAGACCTTAAAGAGTTCGTCGTTAAGCTGTGCCAACCTCACACCGGTGTCGGTGCGGACGGACTTATCCTGATAGAAGACCCCAAAGACAAACAAAATGATTTCAAGTGGCAGTTTTTCAACTCCGACGGCTCCGAAGCGGAGATGTGCGGGAACGGTTCGAGATGTGCGGTGCGCTTTTGCTACGATTTGGGTATAGTTGATGAAGAGGTTAGTTTTGAAACCCTTGCGGGTGTCATAAAGGCTCGTGTTTTAGAAGGGGGTAAAAGGGTAAAGGTTCAACTAACGAAACCTTCCGAACCTATAGAAAAGACCCTTCGGGTGGAAGGACAGAACATCGAAGGTGTATTTATAAACACGGGTGTTCCCCACTTTGTCGCTCCCGTCAAAGGCATAGACAACATAGACATTAGAAAACTCGGAAGGGCAATAAGGTTTCACGAAGAGTTCCAACCCAAAGGAACGAATGTAAACTTCATCGAGGCTGTCGGTAGGAACCGCATAAGGATAAGAACATACGAAAGGGGGGTTGAGGCGGAAACCCTTGCCTGTGGAACAGGTGCCACCGCAGGGGCAATAGTTGCATACCTGAAAGGTATCGTTTCCGAAAAGCCTATTGAGGTGCTCACCAAAAGCGGTGAAGTTCTGAGGATAGACTTTGACGAGAACTTGGAGGAGGTGTTCCTCGACGGCTCCGTATATAAGGTCTTTGAAGGGGTCCTGAGCTACGAAATCTTTACATGAAAGCTCTCCTATACAGGCGTGGCGGTCTGGGAGATACACTGCTTACCTTTCCAATTATTGAGATACTCAAGTCGAGGGGCTATCACATAACCGCCGTGGGAAATACGGATTACTTCCGTATAGCTCGGGAAGTGGGCTGGGCGGATAGAGTCCTGAGCGAAATTCCCAACGAAGATTTCGATTTCAAAGCTGTAATATCCATCGATGGCAACTTAAAACCCTTTCCTAAGGAGAGGGTTTGGATAGTTGATTATTACCTTAAAAGTCTCGGGCTTGAAAGATACCGATACTCAAGGGAACTTCCCTTAGAGCCTTTGGAAAACTCCCCCTTTAGAGGCAAAGTGGTTCTACATCCCTCAAGCGGTTCTCCCAAGAAAAATCCCCCTGTAAGTTTGTTCTTAGAGCTGGAAACTTTCCTCTTGGGAAGAGGTTTTGAAGTAGTGTATTTGGTAGGAGAAGCGGACACCTGGGTCAAAAGCGAAGTTAGAAATTATGTGGAAAGCCATAACCCTCTCTGGATAGGGAAGGCTCTTAAAGAAGCAAAGCTCTATGTAGGTCTTGACTCGGGAATATCCCACCTTGCGTCCTACTTGGAAGTTCCGAGCGTCGTTATATACGGTCCCACGGACCCTGTTGTGTGGAAGCCTATAGGCAAGTCGGTGTATCAGGTTAGTTTAAACCTCGAATGCTCCCCCTGTTTCCCCGAAGTGTGTTCCGATAGGGAGTGTCTAAACCCTTCCAAACTCCTCGAGAGCCTTTTTCCACTCCTTGACCATCTCCTCGTCTAAATCCATCAGCACAACCTTTTCCAGACACTTAGGTCTGAAGGAAAGTATCTCTTCGACCATAGCCTTTGCGGCTACATCTTTGGGAACTCTACCAACTCCCGTTCCCATACCGGGCATAGCTATACTCTTAAAACATTCCTTGTCCGCAAGCTCAAGGGACGCTCTCGTTGCCTTCCTGACCTTTTCTTCGGTAGTTCGCATAGCGGGTTCTTCCATAGTAGGAGCGTGAACAACTCCTCTGAATTTAAGTTTGCCCGCAGTAGTCAAAATAGCCTTTCCTACGGGAATAGGAGCTTTCGCTACCGCTTCTTTTTCTATCTCCTCACCGCCGAACTTCCTTATCACACCCGCTACGCCCCCACCCATGTATCCGTAGCTGTTTGCGGGGTTTACTATCACATCCGCCTCAACCTCTAAAAGACTCCCCTGAACAACCTCAACCCTCATGCTTACTATTAAAGAACTCTCCATATTTCTTGTCCACCTTTTGTATGTGGGAGTATATCCATCCCCAGCAGAGGGACAGCGCGTAGGCAAAGTCCTTCGGGTTCGTCAAGTCAAAGTCCCTATTCAATCTATCTATTTCTCTTCTAAGGACATCGTGAGCTTGTTTGTGCCTCTCTAAGTCCGGATATTTTATGCTTTCCAAAAATTTTTCCTCGTTGGCAAGATGAGAGTTTAGATATGTTATAAACTCATTGACAAAATAATTTCTTGCTTGTTCTCTGTCACCATCTTTAAGTATTTCATAGATTTTATTGAGCATATTGACTAAAGTTTTTCGCTCCTCATCCATTTCGGGAACACCTACACGCAGACTTTCATCCCATTCTATTACGGACATAAGACCACCCTCCGCTTTATTTCTACATAAAATTCTATCAAAAAGGAGGGTGGCTTGATGAACTTTATACGTAAATAGGCTCTGTTATTTCACTCAAGCCCGCTTCAAGCCTCATAAGTATGTATTTTCCTCTCACCGTATTGGTCGGTATTTCTACGGTTTCACCGCTTTCCTTAACTATCTTTATAACACCGTCCTCTATGCTGATTTCCTTAACAGGTTTGCCTGTATTTGCATCGAGTATGAGTTTTTCCTTTATGACATCCTGAGCAACCTTCTGAGCCATCTTATAACCTCCTTGTTTGGTTTTTATCTCAAGAAATTTATATAGACCCTGCAGGTTTGCTTTCTACCCTCCTATGTCATAAAATCTAAAGCTCGAAAATGCTTGCCAAGAGGATAATTCCCTGCTTGGATGTGGACAAGGGAAGGGTCGTAAAGGGTGTAAGGTTTTTGAACCTCAGAGATGCGGGAGACCCCGTGGAGGTTGCCAAGAGGTATGAACAGGAAGGTGCGGACGAACTTGTATTTCTGGACATAACCGCTTCTGCGGAGGACAGAGGTATAATGATTGAAGTTGTCAAAAAGGTTGCGGAAACGGTATTTATGCCTTTCACCGTCGGGGGAGGTATAAGAACGGTAGAGGATATGCGTAAACTCTTAGAAGCTGGAGCGGACAAGGTCTCCATAAACACCGCTGCGGTGAAAAATCCACAGGTGGTAAACGAAGGTGCAAAGCTCTTCGGTTCCCAGTGCATAGTGGTGGCAATAGATGCCAAAAGAAAGGGAGAAAGCTGGGAGGTTTACATACACGGAGGGAGAACCCCTACGGGCATAGATGCTGTTGAGTGGGCTAAGGAGGTGGAAAGGCTCGGAGCCGGGGAAATACTCTTAACTTCCATGGACAAAGATGGGACTAAAGCGGGATACGATGTGGAATTGTGCAGGGCTGTTGCTGAGTCGGTAAACATACCTGTCATAGCGAGCGGTGGGGCAGGCAATAAGGAACACTTTTACGAAGTTTTTGATAAAGGCAAGGTAGATGCAGCGCTTGCCGCTTCTCTGTTCCACTTCCGTGAACTTTCTATACCCGAACTTAAGAAGTTTCTTAAAGAGAAAGGTATTGTTGTCAGACTCTAATCTCTGGAAGCGTAAAGGGAATTTAGATAGCAGGCAAACTCACTTCCGAGTATCTTCTCTGCAACGAAAAGCGCTCTTTCTTTTGCCACACGCCTGTTCTTGGTGTCCGATGTGGACTTTCCGTCCGCAACACCCACTATCTTAACTACAGGTTTTATCTTCATAGCCTTCAGGTTGTCTATAACGTAGGAAACGTTTTCCACATTTATGTCCTCGGTTGCGGTCTTACCGTAGTCGAAGAGAAGGGAATACTTACCTACGAGTATGTAAACCTCTTTTGTCTCTTTTATTTCTTTCTTCATTCCACCCGATACTTTCGGTTTCAGAAATTCCGATTCGGTTTCGAGTTTATAGCTTACCTCAAGCTCTTCGGAGGGTCTCAGGCTGGGAAGGTTTATGACAACAGACCCCTCCTTTATGTCCGTGGGGTATAGGTCAACGAACTCAAATATGTAAGGTTTTCTCGATATTACCTTTTTTGCCCTTATGTCGTGGAGGGAAAATTTACCCTTCACGGGTTGCTCTATCCTCGCTTCTTCAACCGTTTCCACCGAGAGATTCCTTATCTTCAGCTCTATCCTGAAGAGGTTTTCCTTTATCTTGGTTGAGGAGAGTTTCAAGTCAAGGGGAACGTCTATACTGACAAGTTCTTCCTTGCGCATGGGTATGAATATTAGGACGTCGGCTCTCCTGTGCAGTTTACCGACCTTGTCGGTGGTCTGAGCTTCTATCTCCAAAGCCACCGGTGGGTCCGAAGGACAAATTGCGAGAACAAGTGCGGAAATTAACAGGAACATAAGGAGAGCAGTTGCCATATCAGCCTCCCCTTCTAAATTCCTCCCGTAGAATCCTGAGCTTCCCGTCCTCTTTTATTATATACAACCTCTTTATACCAACATCAGAATACTTGTCAGAGCTGTATCTCTGGAGAAACTCCGCAACGTAGTATTCGACCTCGTCGGACATTCCCCTCCTGAAAGCTAAGACCGTCAGGTCTTCTACATCAACCTCTATGCTCTTCTTGTCGAGAATTACCCTTTTCTTGTATCTCTTCCACTCTTTCAGCCCTCCCCTCTTCCACCTGAAGTTCTTAGAATACATGGAGATGTATTTTTCGTAATCCTTGCTTTCCCAGCTCCTTTCCCACTCCCTCAGGAAGCTCAAAACATCGTCGAGCTTTATGTTGAAGGGAATTTCTTTGTATATGGCTATAAGGGTGTTGTCCGTTTTTATCTTCTTTACTATGGTTTTCAGGTCTTCGTTGTCTGCCACAACGCACCCTCTCGTGCTGAAGGGTATGTTGTTCCTGTTGTTCTCATCGCTTCCGTGTAGCCATATACCGCTCCCTCCCTTCCCGAGTAGTTTGTCAACTGGGTTGGGATAGTTCAGCACCACCGCAATTCCGCCATACATCTTGGGCAACCTGTCGGGTGGAATGAATTCCGTAAAGTAATAGATACCCTCAGGGGTCCTTCTGTCTCCCTCAACCCATTTGTCCTCCCAATCCCTCCCGGTGGTTACCGGATACAGTCCTTCAAGTTCTTTCCCCTTGTATATGAGCATATACTGGGACATCTTTTCGACGAGGAAAACGTATTTGTCCGGTGGATTTTTAATTATCACCGGTGGAGCTTTACTAAATCTCTTTCTTATAATTTCCGTAATTCTCTTTCTGAAAATTTCCGGGTTTTCTACCTTTCTGATTAGTTCGTTGAACCTGAAATAGGAGGGGTTGTAGTCAGGTTTCAGCTCAATAGAGCGAAGGTAATTCTCTATGGCAAGTTTTAGGTTTCCCCTCTTTTCAGCCATAAGCCCCTTGGAGAACAACCTGAAGAACTCGGGCGGGTCATTCTTTATGTCTTCCGTTAGACTCTTTATCAGGTAGAGGTCATACTCGCTCGCTTTCCCTTCTATAAACCTCTTGAAGGTGTTTATCACATTTCCCCTTTCCAAATCCTCCACATAGTAGGAAAAAGCTGAGCCTAAAAGTAAGACCAGCAGAAAAGCCTTAATCTTCAGCATTATGAAGGATTTTACATTAAACAATCCTGCACTTTCTACGATTAAGTATTAAGTTAAGTGAGTAATGGATAAAGAAGCCTTCAACGCCATTCCGGGTGTAATTTACAAAGCGAAGGCGAAAGTCCGTGATAAGGATTTCACTGTCGAAAAGATAGAGTTTCTGAACGATTGGGTGGAAAAGCTCACCGGTTGGAGCAAAGAAGACATAGAACGCGACCCCGGCTGGTGGTATCAAAACATACACCCGGAGGACAGGGAAAAGGTTTTTATAGAGTGCAAAAGATTATCCGAGGGAAAGGACTTTATCAGGAGAGCCTACAGGTTCAGAAAAAAGGACGGCTCTTACATGTTTATACTCGACACGGTCAGTGTGGTGGAATGCTCCGATGATGGGGATATAGAGATAGTAGGGGTTTGGGAAGACATTTCCCAGCAGGAAGAATACTACGAAGTCTTTAAGGCGGTTGATAATGCTCCTGCGGTAGGAGTAATTATCTATCAGGACACCATAGTGTATGCAAACCAGACAGCTCTCAGAGCTTTCGGATACACCAGAGAGGAGCTTCTCGAGAAGAAAGCCTACGAACTCGTTCCCGAGAACCACAGAGATTACATAAAGGAAGTGGTAAGGAGACGCCTCAGCGGAGAGCAGTTTGACCGTGTATATACGGAGCTTCCCGTTCTAACAAAGGAAGGCAACGTCAGGATAGCTTACATATTCACGAGGACTATTCAATGGAAAGGTAAACCTGCAGGCTTCGTCATATTCATAGATATAACGAAACAAAAACGATACGAGCGCATGTTCCAGATACTTAAGGACATAAACCAGCTGATAATTACCGTTTACGACGAAGACGAGCTTTTGAAGGAGATATGCAGACTCCTCGTGGAAAAGGCAGGCTTTAAGATGGTGTGGGTCGGCGTCCCCGATGATGAAACCGGTTATGTAAAACCTCTAAAAGTTTGCGGAGACGATGGCGGTTATGTGTCCAAGATAAGGATTTCTATAGACGAAAGGACGCCGGAAGGAAGGGGACCCACCGGAACCGCTCTAAGGGAAGGTCAGATAATAATAAACCCTGACACGAGAACCAACCCCGCTGTGAAACCTTGGCGGGAGGAGATGCTAAAGCACGGTTTTCTCTCCTCCTGTGCTATTCCTTTCCAGATAAGAGGTAAGACCGTAGGTGTTCTGAACATATACAGTGCCTTTCCCAACATGTTCCGTGAAGAGGAGTTGGAACTTCTGAAGGAAATACAGCAGGACATATCCTTTGCCCTCGAAAGGATAGAGAAGGAGAAGTTCGTCAAGCTCATAAACACCGCAATAGAGAAAGGACACGAGTGGGTGATAATCACAGACGAGGAAGGAAACATACTCTACGCAAACCGAGCGGTTGAAGAAATATCGGGATACTCTCAGGACGAGCTTATAGGTCAGAACCCACGCATATTTAAATCAGGCTATCACTCCGACGAGTTTTACAAAAGATTGTGGAGCACTATTAAAGCGGGTAAAACCTTCCAGGCGGTTTTCGTAAATAAAAGGAAGGACGGAAGTCTATTTTATTTGGACCAGACAATAACGCCTGTCGGCGTGGGAAAGGGAAAGGTAAGGTTCGTAGCCTTCGGAAAGGACGTAACTTCCGAAAAATACTTGGAGGAGGAAATAGCAAAGCTAAAATACACCGATGCTCTGACAGGTCTTCCCAACCGGGAAGGCTTCCTCGTAGCGGTTGACCTCAACCTCGCAAAAGATAAGGACAGGGAGCACATATTTTTCCTTATAGACATTCTAGACTTCTCGGGAATAAACGAGGTGTATGGAACAAATGTAGGCAACGAGATACTCAAAATGGTAGCGGGGTTGCTCAGGAACAACCTCTTTGAAAGGGACATAGTGGGAAGGATAGGGGGAGACGAGTTTGCGGTTCTCGCAAAGGGTGTTTCAAAAAAAGACGTTACCACCATAACGCACAAGCTCTTTTCCATGTTCTCAAAACCCTTCCAGATAGATGGTAAGCTCGTAAAAGTGAACATAAATGTGGGAGCTTCCATATATCCTTCGGACGCCACCACAGCTCAGGAACTTCTGGAAAAGGCTTCCACAGCTCTATCCTTCGCTAAAAGGGAAGGGGAGAACACCTATCGATTTTTCAGCAAGGACATAACCCTGATGGTAAAGGAGCACTTCCGTATAAGGAGCGACCTCGAAAAAGCCCTTCAGGAGGATAGGTTTGTCCTGTTCTTTCAGCCCATATACCGCCTCGTGGACAGAAAGGTCGTGGGTCTCGAAGCTCTGATAAGACTGAAGGACAGGGAAGGGAAAATCCACACTCCGAAGGAGTTTATCCTCGTTCTCGAAAAGACAGGACTTATAAGGGAGGTTGAAGACAGACTGCTGGAAAAGCTCAGGGACTTCATACTCAAGCTGAATAGAAAGGTCATGGTTTCCTTCAACGTATCCCCGAAGAGCTTCAAAGATGAAGCCTTTGTAAAGAAGGTGATAGAAGTTTCAAAGGACGTCCGAGAAAGCATGGTCCTGGAAATCACGGAAAGACTCTTTGTAGAAAACCCCGACTATGCCCTGGAATTTTTGGAAGAGGTTAGGAACCTCGGAGTCAAAGTTGCCATAGACGACTTCGGAACAGGATACTCTTCCCTTGCATATTTGGAAACCCTTCCCGTTGACATCATAAAGATAGACATGAAGTTCGTTCACCGCATGGTCCATAGCGACAAGTCCCTCGCGATAGTAGAAACCATAGTGGAACTCGCCCGCAGGCTGGGAATGGAAACCATAGCGGAAGGAGTGGAGAGTGAAGAACAGCTCAGGCTCTTAAGACTCTTAGGTTGCAACTTTGTTCAGGGTTTCCTGTTGGCAAAGCCCATGCCCCAGGAAGAGGCAGAAAAACTTCTGCTATAATTCTAAACCATGAGTTTCTTAGTGTTCGTTAGCATGACTCCTCTTGGAAAGGGAGAAAGCGTAAGCAAGTATGTGGCAAGGGTCGTGGACATAGTGGATAAATCGGGACTTCCCTACGTTCTCACCCCAATGGGAACCATAATCGAAGGTGAGGACTGGGACCAGGTTATGAATGTTCTGAAAAAGGGTTTTGAGGAGTTGAAAAAGGACTGCCCCAGGATTTCCATAACTATGAAGATAGATTACCGAGAGGGCAAGTCAGGCAGGCTAAGGAGCAAGGTAGAGTCCGTTCAGGAAAAGCTCGGAAGGGAAATAAAGACCCTCAAAGGATAACCTTGACCATAAAAAGCAACAGCTGATGTAGGAGTATTCCCGCACCTATGAGGTAGTAAACCTGCGTGTGAGTTCTGCAAAGCTTCAAGGCACCGAAGAATGAAAACAAAAACATCGGAATTATAGAAAGCGTATTTACCGCATTCAGTATCTTACCCTCTCTCGCTCTTTTTTCCCTTATCCCGGTTGCCAAAAACTCTTCCGTGTCGAGCCAGTATTTGTCGAACTCCATGAGGAAGTATTTGCCCCTTTCCTTCGTAAGCAGAGAACCCCTCTCGAAGAGAAACCTGCCCTTCCCCTCATAATAAGCAGACTCCGCAAGAATGTAGGTATTTTTATACTTTAAGAATACCTCCCGTATCTCCCCCTTTTTCTTGTCCCCCGCATATATGACTATTCCCCCCGAAGAGAGAAAGGTTTTCTCGGGGATATTTTCAAAAATCCTGTCCTTATACTGAATAAAAAGTCCCCTTCTGGCAAAGGAAACCTGCTCTTCGAACATAAAAGGTGAAAGCACCGCAGAGAGAATAAAGAAGAGAAGAACGGGGATGGAAAACATAAGGAGAAGCCTTCGGGGTGATATATGGAAAGAGTATAAAACGTGAAGTAACTTTTTCTCTTTCAGCTCGTAAGCTGTCAGTGCGGTCGCCACTATTATTCCGTCCGGAAGGAAGAAAAAGGTGTAATAGGCAAACCATGTCAGAAAGAAAGGAGCTGAGCTTGTTATGGGTAGCCCGAAAAGTATGAAGCCAATTCTGAAGACTTGAAGCATGAGGAGAACGAAGGCAAGCACAAAAGCGGTCAGGTAGGCACCCCTGGTAATTCGCCAGGCTAAAAAACTAAAAAGCATAGCTCCATCAATCTGAACCGATAAAGTTGTGAGTCTTCCATTATAATACTTCCCGTGAAAGTTCTTGTAGTAGGTAACGGTGGTAGGGAACACGCCTTAGCTTGGAAGTTAAGTCAAAGCCCTCTCGTAAAAGAGCTTTACTGTGCAAAAGGAAATGCGGGTATATGGAGCATAGCCAAAAAGGTGGACATATCACCCACAGACATTAAAGCCCTTGCGGACTTCGCCTACAAGGAAGGTATAGACTTTACGGTGGTGGGTCCCGAAGCACCCCTCGTTGAGGGTATAACCGACGAGTTTGAAAAAAGAGGGCTAAAGATTTTCGGACCCTCAAAGGAAGCCTCACAGCTCGAAGGTAGCAAAGCCTTCGCCAAAAAGTTTATGGAAAAGTATGAGGTTCCGACAGCCCAGTATCAGGTTTTTGAAGACTTTGACAAGGCTGTTCGGTTCGTAAAGGATGTAGGTGCTCCCATAGTGGTTAAAGCGGACGGACTCGCCGCAGGCAAAGGTGCGGTGGTGTGTTTTTCCGAAGAACAGGCAATCCAGACCCTCGAAAACTTCATGAAAAAGGGTGCCCTCGGAGGAGCGGGTAAGAGGGTCGTAATCGAAGAGTTCCTCGAAGGTGAGGAAGCCTCTTACATAGTCATGGTAAACGGAGACAAATACGTTCCCCTGCCGACCTCTCAGGACCACAAGAGACTCTTGGACGGAGACAAGGGACCCAACACGGGAGGAATGGGAGCCTACTCACCCACACCCGTAATAACGCCCGAGGTAGAAGAGCGAATAAGGAGAGAGGTTATAGAAAGAACCCTTGCGGGTTTAAAGGAAGAAGGAATATACTTCAGAGGCTTCCTCTACGCAGGACTCATGATAACCGCAGAAGGTCCCAAGGTGCTCGAGTTCAACGTTCGCCTCGGAGACCCCGAAGCCCAACCCATACTCATGCGCGTCCGAGGAGACTTTCTGCAGTCCCTGCTGGACTTCTACGAAGGAAAAGACATTAAGCTCGAAGAGGACGAGCGCTGGAGCCTCGACGTGGTTATAGCCTCGAGGGGTTATCCACAAAATCCGGAGAAGGGTAAGGTCATAGAAGGTCTCGAAGAAGCCCAAAAGCTCGAGGATGTGATAATATTCCACGCCGGAACGACCCTTAAGGATGGAAAGGTTGTAACCAACGGAGGAAGGGTCTTGAACGTGTGTGCCTACGGACGGACCCTCAAGGAAGCTAAAGATAGAGCTTACGAAGCGGTTTCTAAGATACACTTCGAAGGTATGCAGTTCAGAAAGGACATAGGAGACAAAGCCTTCAAGTATCTTGATTCAAAATTCTCCTCTCGTAAATCTTAAACAAAGAAAACAGGGTCGTGAATATTATGGGACCCAGGAACAGACCTATAAAGCCGAACTTGAGCAATCCCCCGATTGTAGCAAAGAACAGAACCACATAAGGTATCTGAATGCCCTGCTTTATTATCAGGGGACGGACGAAGTTGTCCATAGTGGATATTACAAAAGTTCCCCAAAGACCCAAAAACACTGCCTGCCAGAGTCCTATCTGAAAGAAACTGTAAACAGCCAAGGGAAACCACACCGCGGAAGCCCCAAAGGGAGGAATAAAAGCGGCAAAGAAGGTGAGAACGCTCCATAGAAGCGCAAATTTTATCCCTACCACAGAGTAGGCAAAGAAGGCAAGTATGGACTGAATGAGCGCGGTTCCCACCGAGCCGTAAACGACAGCTAAGACTGTTCTGTATATTGTTCCCATCACACTTTCTAAGTCCTCGTGCTTCATAGGTATGAGCCTTTCTACCCTCTTCAAAAGCCCCGGACCGTCTCTGAGAATGAAGAAAAAGGTTATCAAAAAGACAAATATGTAGAAAACATTCTTCCCCGCAGTAAAAGCCAACTGACCCAGTTTGTCTCCCAGAAACTTCAGTATTTTATTTAAGGACTCCGCAGCGAGCTTTCTAAACTCTTCCTTCTGGAAAAACTCAACCGCAGGAGAGAACCTCTCCCTGTAATCTCCCAGCGGTATATAGCCCACAACAGTATCCATAAGTTCTTTGTAGGTATGGCTTTGGAAGTAGAGGATAAGTTTTTGTGTAACATCTATGAGCTGTTGCAACACCAAGACGCTTATAATGCTGAAGGGAACTATGATGAAGAGGAACACGACAGCGCTCATCACGAACGCCGCCAAAGTTTTACTTTTAACTAACTTTTCTACATACCTGTGAACGGGGTATAGGACTATACCTATCACTATCGCCCACATTATGGGAACCGCAAAGGGAAGCAAAATCAAAAGAGAAGCAAATATAAAAAACAGGACGAGAGCTATCACAAAGTAGTAATAAATCTTCTCCCTATCCATAGGTTCTAATAATAAAGGTAACCGAAAGGTAACTTAGGGTTAATATATTAAAAGCACTATGAAGCGGCTGGCACTTTTAACCTTGGCTTTGTGGGCGAACCTTTCCCTCTCTTCCGACATAGAGAGGGAGATACAGGAGCTTATAACAAAAGTAAAGCAAGCTCCCCCGGAAGAAAGATACAAAGTTATGAACGAACTCAAGCTCAAACTCCGTGAAATGAACAGAAGAGAAAGGGAAGAAGCCATACGGGAAATCTACAGGGAACTTAAGGGAGAGAAATACGAGCACAGAGCAGAGCACAGAGAGAGAGAGGAAAGGGAACATAGAGAAGGTGAAGATAGGCACGAAGAGGCTCACGAGGACCGTTATGAAGAACAACACGAAGAGCGCCACGGAGAAGAAAGAGCGGAAGCTCACGAGGAAAGATACGAGGAGAAAGCGGAAGAGAAGTATGAAGAGAGATATGAGGAACGACATGAGGAAAGATATGAAGAAAGAAATGAAGAAAAATATGAAGAACAATATGAACATAAGGTTGACGATGAAATGAAAGAGGATAAGGAACATGATGATGATTAAATAAAAGAGGTAGTTAATGAGGAAAGGGGCGCTGCTCATAGCGGGGGTGTGTGTTTGTTGGCAGGTAGTTTTTGCCTTTCAGGATAGCGACCTTGACGGGGTCGAAGACAGCAAGGATAAATGTCCCAACACACCTATACTCGTGTTGGTGGACAAGGACGGGTGTCCCATAGAGAGGGAAAGCAAAAGGGGTCCGAGAAAGGGAAAGTTCTACCTCAGAGTTGGAGGAGGATACTTTAAGGACGAAGGAGAGGAGAGAACATACTCTTTAGTGTCCATAGCCTATTCCTACAGAGGCTTTTATACTTCTTTCACCACGAGGTATTATCTGAGCAGTAAGCGATACGACCCCGGAATGGGAGATAGCTCCCTGTTTTTCGGATACTCCAAATTCCTTACGAAGAGGTTATACACGCTCCCCGGCATAAGGTTTAAGCTACCCACCGGTGCGGACCAATACACCAACGGCAAAGTGGACATAACACCTTCCCTCGTCCTGGACTACATACTCGACGGATACGATGTTTTCACTTACTTCAGCTACACCTTTAGGGGAGATAGCAGACTAAAGGACACCTTCTCAGGTTCCGTGGGTATGGGATACGACTTTACCCGTAAACTTTACGGGAGTTTGTCTTTGGATATTACCCAGTCCTCTTACGACAAGAAGTATAACGCTTACATTTCTCTGTTTGCCCTCTACGACATAACGAAGAAGCTATACACCACCCTGAGCTACACAAAGGGACTTGACAGGGAAGCTGCGGACCATAGCCTGACCGTCAGGCTCGGCATAAGATTTTAGACATGAGCGGGCGGATACTGCTCGTCGAGGACGACAGGCTTTTAGCCGAAAGCCTTAAAAAATTTCTCGAGATACACGGCTTTAGTGTGGACTTGGCATACAGCTTTGAAGAGGCGGTTGACATGCTCGAACGAAGGAAATACGACCTATACGTCCTGGACGTTAATCTCGGAGACGGAGACGGTATAGAACTTTTGGAAGACCTTCGAAACTTCAAAGACGACACCCCGACAATATTCATAAGCGCACTGACCGACATAGGCACAATAACGAGAGGCTTCAACGCAGGAGCGGAGGATTATCTGAAAAAACCCTTCGACCCCGAGGAACTTGTAGTCAGGATAAAGGCACGATTGAAAAAGCAGGAAGAGGAACTCAGATACGGAGATGTCGTTTATAAAGACGGGAGGTTCTTCAAGGGAGACCAGGAACTCGACCTCGGAGAGGTGCAGAGAAACATTCTCCACAAACTTCTCAGAAACAGAGGTCGCGTGGTAACTAAGGAGGAGCTTTACGATTACATGCTCAACCCCTCTCCGGTGGCTCTAAGGGTTCTGATAAATAGGCTCAGGAAAAAGACGGGCATAGACATAAAGTCCGTCCGGGGCTTGGGGTATACAATTGATTAAGGAAATCCTCCCTAAAACTTCCTACGAAAGGGAGTCCTTCATAAAGGGATTTATCCTTTTCTTCCTCACAATGGAGCTTTTCCTCGGAGCCATATCCTACCTGCTCTTCAGAATGGAAGTTCTTAACCTCAAAAACAGAATATTCTTGGAGATGAAAAATTACAGCTACACCTTCGAAGGGGAAAAGTTTGACATCACATTAACAACCATAAAGGAAGGTGAAAAGAGGTTCTACGAGCTTATAGAGGGTCCGGAAGGTCTCAGCATAATAGTTCCCGTCCCCGGCTCAAAAGAGGATGCAATAAAGATTTACTATCCAAAGGAGAAATTCTCTAAAGACGTCAAAGAACTTGCTCTAAAGTCTGCAGTCTTTTTCGGAGCTTTATCCATACCAGCCTTTTTCCTTTCTCTCGTTTTTTCTCTCTATTCGATAGCACCGCTCAGAAGAGCACTTCAGATAATAGAGGAAGTAATGAGGGACATAATACACGACATAAACACACCCCTAATGACCCTGAAGGTAAACCTCAAACTTCTTAAAGCTAAGTATAAGGAAGAAGAAATAGACAGGGCTGAGCTGGCTCTGAGACAACTGGAAAGCCTTAAGGAAAACCTCAGACCTCTCCAGAGCGAGATAAAGCTCCAAATCGAGGATGTAAACCTTAAAGACCTTATCCTCGAAGAGCTGGAAACCTTCAAGAAAGCCTATCCCCACATAAAAATCGAAACCACTCTGCGGGACGTCGTCGTAAAAGCGGACTCTTCCGCCCTCAGGAGGGTTATATCAAACCTTCTCGATAACGCCTTCAAGCACAACGTAAAAGATGGCTTGGTAAAAATCACGCTTCACCCATCGGCTCTTATTATAAAAAACACCTCAAAACCTATTAAAAATCCGGAAAAACTCTTTGAAAGATACTATAAAGAGTCCCAGAGGGGGTTGGGTTTAGGTCTTGCAATAGTTAAAAAATTGTGTTCTGAAATCGGGTGTGAAATTAAAATTGAATTTAACGGAAAATTTTTCACCGCAAAACTAACATTCAAGTAACGATTTTCCATTAAACTTTTCACCAAAATCTCAGGAGGTTAATCCATGAACAGAAGGGACTTCTTAAAGTATGCCTTTATGGGAGCCGGAGTTATTTATTCAGGAGCTTGGATAACCGCCTGCGGCGGTGGAGGTAGTTCAGGAGTTCAAAAAAATCCTTTATATATACCTTCAGACAGCGGGCTTTTGGGTTATTTTTACCCTCAAAATAGATTTGATATGACCGCTCAGCCTTCATACTTTGAAATCTTGCCTGGCAAACAAACGAGAATGCTAACATACACAGTTTCTGCAAACGGGAAGACCTACTACAACCCCATAATAGTCTTAAGAAGCGGACAAAACTTTGACGTCAACTTTCAAAACAACATCGGAGAAAAGTCCATAATCCACTGGCACGGTTTCAGAGCGGACTGGGAGTCCGACGGACACCCCTCTTACGCTGTGGGTAGTGGGAACTCATACAACTATCCAACAATAAACATAATCGACCGCTCGGGAACATACTTCTATCATCCCCACCCCCACGGGAAGACGGGATATCAGGTCTATCACGGACTTGCGAGCATGATAATAATTGAGGACACGGACGAGGACAACCTAAAGACCACTTTAGACCTTCAATATGGAATTACCGACATTCCCCTCATAATTCAGGACAAAACCTTCGACGCAAACGGAAACCTCGTCTATAACCCCCTCGGCATGAATGGGATAATGGGCTTCTGGGGTGAGCAGGTCTTGGTAAACCTCACTCCCAACCCTTACATGAACGTGGAGAGGAGGATATACAGGTTCAGGCTTCTGAACGGCTCTAACGCAAGACCCTACAGGCTCGTTCTTCTTAGAGGTTCACAGAGAATGAGGTTTTGGGTCATAGGGGTGGAAGGTGGTTTATTGGAAGCTCCCGTTCAGGTCAGCGAGATACTGATAGCTCCCGGTGAGAGGATAGACATACTCATTGACTTCAGAGATGTTAATGTGGGAGATGTTCTCAGACTTTACAGCCTCCAGCACAACCTCGTGGGAATGGGGGGTATGTCCGGACTTATAAATAGAGAGTTTGAGGTTTTGGAGTTTAGAGTTACACAAGATAGCAATTACAACGGAAATATACCGCAAACTCTTTCAACGATAAACCCAATATCTACAACACAGCAGCAAACTTTTACGCTTGACATGAATAACGGAGTTTTTACAATTAATGGGCAGGTTTGGAATGATAGCGACCCTCTTGCGGATTATGGCTACAACTTCAACAATGGTGATAAGGTAGAAATTATCTTTGTCAACAACACACCCATGTACCACCCCATGCACCTTCACGGGTTCCAGTTTCAGATAATCTCAAGGACCAATAGCCCTCAGGTAATAGATAATCTGGCTATAGATACCAACGGCAGAATGGCAACGGATTTGGGATGGAAAGATACAGTGATAGTAGGACCCGGTGAGACCGTAAAGATAGCGGTAGATATGACTCACAACTTCGGAAGGGAACAGGTTTATCTCCTTCACTGCCACATACTTGAGCACCACGATGCAGGCATGATGGTCAATTACAGGGTAAGTGCTCTATCAGCGCTCTAATTTAAAAAACTCTTAGCGGGACGGTTAGGTGCCGTTCCGCTGATTATAATTATCAATTATGGGCATAGCCCACAGATACCTCCCTAAATATACGCTGAAGGATTACGAAAGTTGGGAAGGGGACTGGGAGCTTATAGACGGAATTCCATACGCACTTGCGTTCCCTTCCTTTGAGCATCAAAGAGTGGTGGGAAAGATATTCAGGTTCTTAGACGAACAGCTCGAAAAGGAATGTAAGGACTGCGTTGTTGGTATAGACACCGATTATGTGATAGACGAGCATACCGTGGTGCGTCCTGATGTATTTATGGTGTGCGGTAGGGTGGAGGGGAAAATACTAAAAACTCCGAAGGTGATATTTGAAGTAGTTTCTGAAAGCACCTCCGAAAGGGACGAGGGGCTGAAGTTTGAACTATACGAGCGTGAGGGGGTTGAGTATTACATTATGGTCTTTCCGAACTTAAAAAAAGCTAAAGCTTACAAGCTCGTTGAGGGAAGATACAGAAAACTGAAAGACTTGGTCAATGAAAGCCTTGAGCTTGACTTAGAAGGCTGTGAGGTAAGCTTAGACTTTGCAAAGGTATTCGGACATTAAGTTTACTTACAAACACTCATCTGTTAGTATCCTTTACTGGTTTACCCCCGAAGTAACCGTTAGGTAACTTTGAATTGTTATCTTCTTCTCAAGAAAAATTAACAGGAGGTAAGTGAGATGAGAAAGAAACTGGCACTTTTAGGGGCTATATTCGGAGCAGGAGCGGTTCTCTACAGCTGTGGTGGAGGTGGTGGTGGAACCACGGGAACTACCGCTGCTTTGTATTTGACAGATAAACCGGCAAATCAGTATGACTCTTTCGAAGTTACAGTTTATGAAGTTAATCTTTGTATCGACTCAGCATGTTCACAAAAGGAAACTGTATTTCAAGACCCTAATGGGGTCGTAATAGACTTTATCCAACTGAACCAAAACGGACAAAGCATTTTAAAGTATATGGACACAGCTAACCTTACATACAGCACATACGCGGGATTTGAAGTAGTAGTTGGTAAAAGTGTGAATCTATCTTACACAGATCAAACTGGAACACAGACGGCTATTGCACAGTTTGTGGATTTATCGGGTTCTCCAAATAGTGTTGCATGTAATACAACAACTAATCAATGTTCTATAATATATTCACAAACAATTAATGTTGGCAGTCAACTTGTTATAGACTTTGATTTGGCTGGATTTGAAGTTAATGACCCTAATGATAGGGGTGCATGTGCTCAAGGAAATTATCAAGACTGGGACATATGTCAAGTTAATGTAGTTACTAAAGCTCCTCCTACCACTCCACCCCCCTATGAATTCTATGCAACAATAAGCCGTATAAACACTGGCGATAAAACTATAACAGTAGATTGGAGAGGAAATTCTTATACTGTTAAACTTGACAGTATATATGAATGTAACGACGTTGAGTATGATTCTAACTTTTCGGGTGATCGAGCCGCTGATTGTATATCCCGACTTCAAAGAGGAGCATGCATAGAAATAGAAACAGTGCCAGGAAATAATCCCGCTAATACATCTACAGTTAATGCTAAGGAGATTGAGACTAAGGACAGAAATAAGTGCGGAAGCAGTGCTTATTATGGAGAATACTACGGAGTTGTCCAAAGCCAAGGTGATGTAAACATCTATGAAACCCCCCAAGACGGAGTGCTTGGAGAATTTACTTTGACTCTGCAAAATACTAACACCATCACTGTTAAAGTTACAGAATTTACTAAGTGTGAATACGAATATGGTGATATGTATGGTTCGTCCGATGAATACATGTATGGTCTTAACTGCCTTCAAAATCTACCAGTAAGTCAGCTACTTGAAGTCAAAATAAACTCTAATGGAGAGGCTCTCGAAATAGAAACTGAGGATTAAACACTTAGACCCCCTCCCCTCCCTTTCCTCTCCCCCTTTCTCCTCTCTCCTTTTTTCTTTTAAAATTAAGGACATGCTTAAGATAAGGAAGAGAGCTTTAGATAAAATCCTCGCTCAGGCGGAAAGAGACTATCCCTACGAGACCTGCGGGCTTTTGCTGGGCAAGGTTCAGGGGGATGTGAGGATAGCCTTCGGAGCCTACGAAACCCCGAACGCAAACCCGGACCGTAAAAATGACCGCTACGAGATAGACCCCAAAGACTACATGAAGGCGGAGGACAAGGCTCGGGAGTTCGGGCTTGAGATAGTGGGGGTTTACCACTCCCATCCTGACCATCCGGACAGACCTTCCCAGTTTGACGAGGAGAGAGCTTTTGAAGGGTTTTCCTACATAATAGTCTCCGTTCAGAAGGGCAAAGCTGTATCCTTCAGAAGCTGGGAGCTGGTGGAGGGGAAGTTCAGGGAAGAACCTGTGGAGGTTTTCGGGGTATAGGCTATAGACGATGGATAAAGAAGCTGTTAAAGAGAGAATAAAGTTCTACACTGAGCTACTTAAACTTTTATGGGTTTTGCTCATTGCTCTCGGGGGTGGGTTGTCAAGCTTGTTTCTCAGAGGAGTGGAAGGATTTAAAGAGTTGTTGTTAATTTTGGTAGGTTTTATATTATTCGTGTTGGTTTTGCTGGGAATTGTAATTGTGGTTAAAAGTATCCAGAAGCTGCTCAAAAGCATGGAGGAGATAAATGATTGAGATAATTAGCTACATTGCTTTAATTGTTGGAGCTTTAGCTTTTGGTTATGCATTACTGAGTATAATCTTCAGCGTAGAGAGGGAAACGGAAAGGACGGTGGGTAAGGGTCGTATATCAGGCAGTGGAAATGTATAATGGGCATAAGGGAAACCGCTAAGGCTCTTGAGGTTATAGGGTTCAGGGAGGTTTATTTTACAGAGAAGATAAGTTCCACCCCGAAGGGGTCTTTTAAAAAACCTGAAAAAAATAAAGAGGAACTTTTGAAAAGGCACTTCGAGTCTTTCAAGGACTGCACCAAGTGTCCCCTTCACAAGAGCAGGACTCAGGTGGTATTCGGGGACGGCAACCCTTACTCTCCGGTGGTCTTCGTGGGGGAGGCTCCGGGTGAGGAAGAGGACATTCAGGGAAGACCTTTTGTGGGCAGGGCTGGTAAGTATCTGAACCGCAAGATAGAGGAAGTTTTGGGTCTGAAGAGGGAAGAGGTTTACATAACTAACGTTTGCAAGTGCAGACCTCCGGGCAACCGAAAGCCAACTTCTGCGGAGATAAGTGCTTGCTTTCCTTACCTGAAAAAGGAGCTGGAGATAATAAAGCCGAAGGTTATATGTTGTCTGGGGGCTACCGCAGGTGAGGGCATACTGGGAAAGAAGTTTTCCATAACCAAGGTGAGGGGTCAGACTTTCCCTTACCCTTACGACCCGAGCATAAAGGTTTTCCTCACATACCATCCTGCATACATTTTGAGAAATCCGAGGGCTGACGGGGACTTTACGCAGGACCTCGAAGAGCTTAAGAGGCTTCTGGGGCTGTGAGGTGTTTTGTGATTATCCTCCTTATGAGGGTTTGACTGCCGAGCCTTCTTCTTAGAGCGTTTTCGAGGTATTTGACGGGGGTAAGGTTCTGGGGTGCCCTTTTGTCGGAGAATTCCACCGAAGCGAGTTTGGGAATTATGTAGGCAGTCAGGTTTGCAAGCTCTTTGGCTTTCTGGAGACCGATGCCTGCGGTTATCTCGAGCCTTGCCACACCGCTTATACCTTCCGCAGGGCTGATTTTTACATACCAGGTGAATTTATCAAAGCTCTTAGCTCCCTCTCCTTCCATCGTGGGTTGGGAGTGGAGTTTAACTATGGGGGTTCTTTCCCCGACCTTGAGTTCTCTGAGTATGTGGGTTCTGTCCGAGGGTATGTATAACCTTCGGTGTTTTTTAACGTATCCTACGAAGGGTAGTTTTTTGACTTTTGCACTGTAGTGGACGGTGCCGTCGGTTATCATCAGCTCGGGTTTGCAACTCTTGAATACCGACTGAGCTACGCTCGACTCTAAGTCTGCCATAATGCGGTTTACGAAGGGAGATATTTCACCTTCCGCTTTTTCTATCAAAAACTCTAAGGTCGTCTCTTCGAAGGGGAACTTTATAGAGTTCTCTTCGAGTTCTACACCCCCTTCCACCACAAGATACCTTCTGACGCTGAGGTTCTTAAAAGAGTCCTGGGCTAAGTTTACGGTCCCGTGCTTCATAAAGAGCGCACCCGCTCCCACGGAAACGAAAGCTCCTTGAGAAAATCCCCCGTATTCGTCCTCTATATAGACGAGGTGTTCCGTTCTTCTAACTCCATCTACGAAGGCAATGCTTATTCCGTCGCAGGGAGTTCCTCCTATGGGTTTCCAATCTTTAGTTTCTATGTCAGGGTCTTCTATGTCCTGGGACTCTTCGAGGAAGTCCTCCTCCGGCTCTATCCTCCTCCAGGTGTCGAAGGAAAACCTATACTTTCCCAACAGGGGCATTTTCTACCTCCCTATACTTTTCCCACAGGGCTTCTTTGAGCTGTTCTATACCTTCTCCGGTTGCGGAAGAGACAGCATAGAAAGGGTATCCCTTCTCTTCAAAGTAATTCCTGAGCTGATTAAGGTATCCTCTGTCCGAGAGAGCATCTATTTTACTTGCAACTACCACCTGTGGTTTCCTCGTAAGCTCGGGGCTGTAGAGTTCAAGCTCCCTGTTTATAAGCTCGAAGGCTTCTACGGGGTCTTTTTCTCTCGTGTCGGATACATCTATGAGGTGAAGGAGAAACTTGGTTCTCTCTATGTGTCTGAGGAATTCGTGTCCCAGTCCCGCTCCCTTGTGAGCGTTCTCTATAAGTCCCGGTATGTCCGCAAGGACGAGCCTTCTTTCTTCGTCCAGCTCCATAACTCCGAGATTTGGGCTGAGAGTTGTAAAGGGATAGTCCGCCACCTTCGGTCTTGCCTTTGTGAGTCTGGAAAGTAGTGTGGATTTGCCTGCGTTCGGGAGTCCAACAATTCCCACATCTGCTATTAGCTTCAGCTCAAGAATTATCCATCTTTCCTCTCCCTCCTCGCCGGGTTCCGCATACCGGGGTGCCTGATTTGTCGGGGTTGCAAATCGTGCGTTTCCTCTCCCTCCTTTGCCTCCTCTTGCTACGATGCACCTCTGACCTTCTCTTGTGAGGTCGCACAGAACATCTCCCGTTTGAGCGTCCTTGACCACAGTTCCCACGGGGACATAGATTATCAAGTCCTCTCCGTCCTTACCTTTTTGATTTTTGCCTTTTCCGTGCTCGCCGTTCTGAGCCTTAAAGTGCTTTTTGTATTTAAAGTCCAGCAGGGTGTGTTTGCTACCTGTGGCAATTAGAACCACGTCTCCTCCCTTTCCGCCGTCCCCGCCTGCGGGTCCACCTTTTGGTCTATACTTCTCCCTCAGAAAAGCCACTATGCCGTTGCCTCCTCTTCCACCTTTGACGTATATCTTTGCTCTATCTATGAAAAGTTCCCGCATAGGGATTAATATAAGACCTGAAGGGTTGGGAGAGTGGACAGGTGGGCAGGGTTATATTTCCCCTCGTTATCTTCATCGGAGTCAGCTTATTTATAGCACTCAGGGTCTTTTTGCACGAAAATGTGGAAAAGGTTTTTTCCCTGAGAGCAGAGCTTTGGAAGGGGAGCAGAGTCAGGTTCGGAACCTTCGAAGGGAAAAAGGCAGAAGAGATTGTAAAAGCTCTGGAGGGATTGAAAAAAGAAGGCAAACCCGTCTGGTTCGGTGCTCCCGATTTGGAAGTCCCGTGTGCTCTTGAAATTTCTAACCGAAAAGACCGTTATAGGTTGTGCAGGGGGACAGATGGAAGGTGGTATTTGTCTCTCCCTTCGAGCTACAAGGGGAGTGAGACCACCGCATACCTTGCGGTTCCGAGGGAAAAGGCTGAAGCCCTTATACGGGAGCTTTCAGAGATGCTGAATGAGCGCTGAGTCTCAGGGGGTTATTTCTACCCTCGAGTTTTCGTCGTATATGTAAAGTTTGCCTTCCTCTTCGTCTTTTGTTCTCTTGTGGGAGCCGTCGCAGAAAGGCTGGTCCTTTGAAAGTCCGCACCTGCATATCCAAAAGGTTTTATCCCCCGCTTCCAGCTTGTATGGTCCTTTTTCGGTGCACTTAACAAGCCTTGCCATGGCTCACCTCCCGGTTTTTAATTAAGTTTTGGTTTTTACAAGTTAAATTTCTCCTCTATTTCCGATACCTTCCTCTCTAAGAGCTGTGTTAAGCCCCTGAGTTCGTTTAGAAGCGCTCCGTATTCCCTCTTAAGTTTGTATAGTTCCTTTTCAAGTTCCTGCTCTTTCTGGTATAACTCAAGTTCCTGTGCCTTGGTTTTGTCAAAGCGGGAACGGAGTTCGGTTATCTCCTCGCTGAGTTCAAAGGCTCTCGAGGTGAGCCTGTCCCTCTCTTCTATCAACCTTTCGTATTCTCTGGGTGAGCTTGCCTTGCGGATATACTTGTCGTGATAGAGAACCTTCTGTTTGACTTCCGTAAACTCGTGTTCCTTTTCCCTTATGAGTTTTGCAATTTCGAGGGTTTCCCTTTCCTTTTTGTTAAGGGCTTTCCTTACAAGCTCGAGCTGATTTTCCAGCTCGCTTATGTCCTTGGGTATGTGCTTTAGGGCTTCCTCTATCTTAGCTATCCTGTCCCTGAGCTTCTTAATCTCTCCGCTGAAGACCTTTATCCCCCTCATACTTATAAATTTAGTTTTTAGCGGGAGATGAGTATCACCACCTGGGGCGTGAGGCTACCGTTTACAAAACTCCCCTCATAGACGAATATCCTCTTTATCCTGCCTCCCACGGGAGCGGTTATTTCCGTATAGGAGATTAGGGTTTCTATTCTGTCCAGCTCTCCTTCTACCTGCTGAATTTGGGCTTTGAGTGTATCGTATTGTATCTTCTGGTTTTCTAACCTCGTTTCCGCAAGAAGGTCCCTTTCAAAGAGTTCTTTGAGTCTCATGTAATCTCTCTCCACCTTCCACAGGCGTGCTTCTATCTCCTTCTTTTTCCCTTCGAGGCGTTTTCTCTCCGCAAGGTAAAGAGAGGGGTCTATCTTCAGGAGTTTCTGTCCCTTTTTTACTGTTTGTCCTTCTTTGACGTAGAGCTTTTCCACCTTCCCCTTAACTATCACAAAGACTTGAACTTCCTGAGCCAAGGATAGGCTCACTAAAAGCAGTATCAGAGCAAGTGCCTTCATATCTCCTCCACCTTGTCCGTAAAGAAGTTTATCTCTCCCCGAAGGACCTTTGCTGGGTCCTCACCTACGAGGTTTACCAGCCTCATCAGGAAGAGAATTATCTCGAACTTTGCTTCCATAACTCTCCTTTCCGCTTCCGTTTTGGTGGACATGGCGTATCCGAGGTCGAAGGCGAGTTCCAGCTCGTAATTTGAGCGGGAGAGGTCGAGGTTCTCCTGTGCCCAGTTGTCGAAGGTGAGGGCGTCCCGATACTTTGCGCTCAGCTCCTCCCAGTCGTAAGGTGCTTTCAAAATTTCCTTCTTTACCACCTCGAAGAGGTCCTTTCTTTCTATCTCAACAGCTCTCTTCAGGTCTAAGAAACTTCTCTCCCTGTAAAAGGAAGCCTTACCGTCGAAGAGGGGAAGCCTGAGCAGGAAGTTTGCCTCCCCTTTGAGCTTGTCAAAGTTCTCGTAGCGGTTTTTAACCTCAAAGTAGGCGTAAAGCTCTGGGTAGAAAATTTTCCTCTGTTCCTTGGCTTTGCTTTCGAAGTAGGCTATCTCGAGCTTCTTTATTCTGAGTAGATAATTCCCTTCGAGCTTTTTCATCAGTTGCTGGGTGTTTATGGTTTTGTTCTCGGGGACTTTGAAATTTAGCAGGCTTCTGTAGTCTATTTCAAGGGGTTTTTCTACGGGAATTCCGAGAAGCCTCTTTATCTCGAGCAGGGTTTCGTTATACCTTCTTTGGGCTTCCATCAGCTGTGCCCTGAACTTTGTGTAGGTGGCTTCCCACTCCGCAACTTTTACTCTGTCAGATAAGCCCCTTTCGAGCCTTTCCCTTTCCCTGTCGAACCTAACGTAGGCGACTGCCATCTCCTCCCTCCTGACTTCAGCCAGCTTTTCCGCAAGGGCGAGTTCCATAAAGAGCTTAAAAACCTTTATCTTTACCTGCCTTTCCAGCTCCTTGAGTAGCTCTCTCTTTATCTCCGTGCTTATCCGTGCGGACCTTATCCTTGCAAGCCTGTTCCCGAAATCCAACAGCAGGATGCTCGTAAATAAGTTCAGACCGTCTTTGTCTGCCAGGAGTTCGACCTTTGGGGCGAACCTCTCCCACCTTTCCGACCTGTATAGGTCTTCCAGGGACATTATCTCCTTCTTGAGCCTGAGTATCTCCCTGCTCTGCTTTAAGGCTATTTCGGTGGCTTTCTCGTAGTTCAGAACCAGGACTTCCTGGGATAGGGACATTCCCATAAGGAGGATTAAAAGGATTGCGAGCCTTAACATCACCCGCTCTTTTTACGCTCTTCTCTCAGGAACTTATATAGACTTTTATTTTTGTAGTGTCCCTCGACTATGAACCTTCCTATAAGTAGCCAGTCCCGAGGTGGTATGTAGCCCACTATCTTGAGTATCTGTTTACCTTCGTGGTCAACGAATAAAAAGACGGGCGTTGCCCGTATTCTGTGTTTGTGAGCGAACTCCTTTTCCGTCATCTCCTTGCCGTCAAAGTCCACCACAGGGTTGGCACCCTTTATGTCTATGAGGACCATGTAAAAGTGCTTCGTGAAGAACTCCTTAACCTTCGGGTCCTGGAAGGTTACCCTATACATCTTGTCACAGAAGGGACATCCCTCCTGATGAAACATGATAAAGAGGAACTTTCCCTCCTCCTTGGCTTCTTCAAGGTCCTCTTTTAGGTTCAAGAAAGAGAGTTTCTGGAAGGGTATCTCCACATTCGGAAGTGCAAAGAGAAAACCTACTAAGGCTACCAGAACGACCGTTATGTATCTCATAGTGCCAAATAATTTACCCTAAGGTAGTTCTCCGAGCAAGTGTGGTAATATTTTTAAAACTTCGTTTTAGGGGTGCGTCCATGGCGGAGAAAAAGTGGAGAACTGCAATAACCCAGCACGTGGAACACGAAACCTACATAAGGGGATACAGGCTGTTGGACCTCGTAGGCAATCTGAGCTTTGCCCAGGCGATTTACCTTATCCTGAAGGGAGAGCTTCCCAACGAAGCGGAATCCAAGATGATGGAAGCTATGTTCGTTTCGGTTATTGACCACGGTATAGCTCCCCCCTCCGTAATAGCGGCGAGGGCTGTTGCAAGCGGTGGAAACTCTCTGAACGTAGGTGTTGCGGCGGGAGTAATGGCATTCGGTTCCGCTCACGGCGGTGCCCTCGAGGACGCAATGAAGTTTATCCAGGAAGGTGTAAAGAGCGACAAAAGCGTATCCGAAATAGTCTCCGAGTATCTCTCCCAGAAGAAACCCATACCGGGTTTCGGACACAGGTATTACAAAGAGTTTGACCCCAGAACCAAAAGATTGATGGAGCTTGCCAAAGAATACGGCTTTTACGGACCTCACTGCGAGTTTGCTCAGCAGGTTGAGGAGGAGATTTATAAACAGAAAGGCAAGAGGATAGTCTTGAACGTAGATGGTGCCATAGCGGCGGTGGCTTCCGAGATGGGATTTGACTGGAGGCTCGGAAAAGGCTTCTTCATAATAGGAAGGGTTCCCGGATTGGTTGCCCACGTTTACGAAGAACTTACAACCGAAAGACCCTTCTCCAAAAGACTTAACGAGAAGGAGGAAACCGAATACACGGGCGTTCCCCCCAGAGAACTGCCGGAGGAGTTTAAGAAGGTATGAGTAAGAACTTAGCTTACGGATTGGGAATACTCCTCGTGGCACTTCTGCTCTACATGGCTCTCTTTACCAACTCACAACAGGCTCCTCCTGGCTTGGGAAAGGGCAAACCCGCTCCCGACTTTAAGCTGAAGACCTTAGACGGAAAGGAGGTCTCCCTGTCCGATTACAGGGGGAAGGTCGTTCTGATAAACTTCTGGGCTACCTGGTGTCCCCCCTGCAGGGAGGAGATGCCTCTCTTTGAGAGCGTTTACAGAAAGTATAAGGACAAGGGTTTTGAAATACTTGCCATAAGCACAGATGCATCTATTGACCCCGTGAGGAAGTTTGTAAGGGAGTTTAAGCTCAGCTTTCCTATACTATACGACGATAAGAATGTGGTTAACCTATACAGCGTTCAGGGTCTCCCTACTTCCTTCTTGATAGACAGAGAGGGGAAAATAGTTAAGGTTCGTCTCGGAAAGTATAAGGAAATTGAAAGGGACGTTAAGGAACTTTTATAGAAAAATCCCTACCTGGTTATGGTTATCAGGTGAGCTTATGTGTAAAATAAAAAGCCAAATAAAAAAGGAGGTTCAGGAATGGCTCATGAGGTTGCTCACCACCACCATCATGGTGAACACGAAGTAAGCGTCTGGCCTCTTCCGGTAGGTATAGCCATACTGCTCGCTCCGGTGGCAATAACCGCATACTTTGCCTGGAAGAACCCCATGCTCGCTCTCATTCTCGGAGGTATGTCCATCGTTCTCGCACTGATAGGCATGGCTGGGTGGGCTAATGAGTTCTTCACCCAGGGTCAGGACGAGGGATACGGAAATCTCGCAATTTACCTATTCATAGTTTCCGAGATAATCATCTTCGGAACAGTGTTTGCAGCCTTCTGGATGGCTCGGGCTATACACTCGGACGTGTGGGTGAGCCAGTGGATACCGGAGGCTATGAACCTTAAGATGCCCATTATCCTAACTCTAATACTCTGGGCGTCGAGCTTTACCATCTTTAAAGCGGAACAGGCTATGCACCACGGACAGCCCGGAAAGACCGTTATGTTCATTCTCATAACGATGTTCTTCGGAATACTGTTTACGGTTCTCCACGTCATGGAATGGATACACCTATGGCACGAGGGCTTTACCATAAGCTCCAACATGTATGGGACGGGCTTCTACACCCTTACGGGTATCCACACATCCCACGTTATAGTGGGTCTGGTTATGCAGGCTTACGTTCTGATATTCACCCTTATGGGTAAGATAACTCCTCAAAAGATGACCATTTTGAGGACGACTTCCGCATACTGGCACTTCGTTGACGTTATGTGGCTCTTGGTTGCAAGCACCGCTTACCTTGTGGGCGGTATGAAGATATAAAACAGGAGGTGCTCAAGTATGAAACTGATTTTAGGACTGCTGGCATTTTCCGCTCTGGCTATTGCATCGGAAGCGGACGTGGTGGCGAGACCCTACGACCTGTGGGACCTTATGTATAAGATTTGGCTGGTTATATCGGTAATCATATATGCGGTGGTAGCCATACCTTCCCTATACTTCATGATTAAATACAGGTTCAAGCCCGGCGAAAGGGAGGTTGGAGACCAGGAGCACGAAGGACACTGGGGATTGGAAGCCCTGTGGACCATAGTTCCTCTGATAATAGTCCTATACCTCGCTACCCACGGTTTTGCCATATTTACCCAGATGAGAAAGCCTCCGGAGAATGCTATGGAGCTTAAGGTTACAGCTTTTGCCTGGGGCTGGATTTTCCAGTATCCCAACGGCAAGATGGTCATAGCTCAGGCTATAAAGGATACTGAGGACAAGAAGTGCAAACCCGAGGAGTGCTACAGCATAGACGGTGTGTTCCAGAACTACGTTTACATCCCCGCTGGAGTTCCCATAAAGGCTGTCCTCACCTCTCAGGATGTCATTCACTCTTTCTACGTCCAAGCTGCGGGAGTTACCCAGGACATGGTTCCGGGCAGAACCACATATACCTGGTTCCAGATAAACAAGCCCGGCGAATACTGGGTCTTCTGCAGGGAATACTGCGGTCAGTGGCATGCCAGGATGTTTGCAAAGCTCAAAGTCGTTCCCAAAGAAGAATTTGAAAAGTGGCTAAGGGGCGAGGTTGCGAGCCTGGAAAACGCACAGCTTGCAAAAAATAAGGCTCAGGAGGTAGCAAGATGAGAGAGGCACTGCCAGCTCACAAACCTTGGTTTGCCGCTTCCCTATGGGAGTGGATATTTACGACGGACCACAAGAAGATAGGCATAATGTATGGAGTTACATCGACCGTTTTCTTCATAGTTGCCGGTCTTATGGCTCTGGGTATGAGGTTGGAGCTGTTCAGCCCCGGAGCCGACTACATAAAGCCCGAGACCTACAACTGGTTTCTAACCGTTCACGGAGCGGTCATACTGCTGTGGTGGGCAATAGGTATATGGGCAGCCTTTGCCAACTTCCTAATTCCTCTTATGATAGGCGCAAGGGACGTTGCCTTCCCGAGGCTTAACGCTCTCGGTTACTGGATGTTCTTTGCGGCAAGCGTTATAGCTCTCCTTACCTTCATACCCGGAAACCAGATAATGACCATGTGGACCGGATACCCTCCTCTCGCTTCCACGGAAGGGATAGGATTTGCGGGTCAAACCGCTCTGTTCGTGTTCATATGGCACCTTACAGGTTTTGCCTCCATAGCGGGTGCGGTTAACTTCATAACTACCGTCATCTCTATGAGACAGCCCGGACTGGGCTTCTTCAACCTCAACCTCTTTATACACGGAATAATGGCTGCTAACGTTATACAGCTTCTCGGTGTTCCCTCCGTTGCGGGTGCGGTAACTATGCTCTTTCTCGACACTTACCTGAATACGAGCTTCTTTGACCCCGCAAGAGGTGGAGACCCGATACTTTACCAGAACCTCTTCTGGTTCTACTCTCACCCTGCGGTTTATGTTATGGTTCTGCCTGCCTTTGGCGTTATTTCCGAGGTGGTATCCGCTCTGGCAAGGAAGCCCATATTCGGATACAGGTCTATGGTTGTGGCTATATGGGCAATAGCACTGGTCGGTTTCCTTGTGTGGACCCACCACATGTTCGTCTCAGGTATTCCCGACTGGGTGAAGATACTTATGTCTTACACCACCCTTCTTATCGCAGTTCCTACCGGTATAAAGATATTCAACTGGGTCGCTACCCTTTACAAGGCGGCTATTCAGTATAAGACACCCATGCTCTACGCTCTGGGTGCAATCCTCATGTTCCTCATAGGAGGTCTTACCGGAATTCCCCTCGGGATACCTGCCTTCGACATAGCGGTTCACGACTCCTACTTTGTTGTGGGACACTTCCACTACGTCCTCGGTATGGCGGTTACCCTTTCAGCCTTTGCAGGTTTCTTCTACTGGTGGCCCAAGATAACCGGAAAGATGTATTCCGAAGGGTTGGGTAAGCTCTCCTTCTGGATAGTTATGATTGGTTCGAACCTCCTATACTTTGCTCAGCTCATAATAGGTATCTGGGGAATGCCCAGAAGGTATTACGACTATCCTCCCATAGAGAGCTGGGTAACCCTCCATCAGATACAGACCTACGGAGCTTTCATACTTGCCTTCGGGATACTGCTGGCGATAGTAGCCCTTATAAAGGGTGCTCTCAGCGGTGAGAAGGCTCCCAACAATCCCTGGCAGAGTAACTCTCTCGAGTGGCAACTTCCTTCACCACCTCCTCCCCACAACTTCGACGAGCCACCAAAGGTGGATAAGGACTTCTGTCCTCACGGATACTGTAAGTTTTAACTCCTAAGAGGGGCGAATGCCCCTCTTTTGTTTATAATATCTTTCCCATGGAAGAATCTAAGCGTGATTGGGGAAAAATCCTCGTAGGATTGGCGGTTGCGGGCGTTGCTTTGCTCTCTCTGTTGTTCACCGTTTACCAGTTTGCCAAGCATCCCGAAAATAGGGAGCACTTCATAAACAAGCTCCACAACATACGAAACGAACCCCCATTTCCACTTCCCAATAGAGGAGATTAGTTATGACGAGAACTTTTCTGTTCCTGTCGGTAGTAGTTACCTACATTCTGATGGTGTTCGGTGGTATAGTTACCTCCACCGGTAGCGGTTTGGGTTGTCCCGACTGGCCCCTTTGCCACGGACAGCTGCTCCCCTTTCAGCTGAAGGAGGAAATACCGACCCCACCCGCTCCTATGGTCGTGGAGACGCACCTTCAGCCTTGGATTGAGCAAACGCACCGCATACTCGGCGGTCTGGCTGGACTTTTCATGCTGGTATCTCTCGTTCTCGTTTGGAGGAACTTCAGGGGCTTTCCCAGAAAGGCTATGGTCTGGATTTTTATATTCCTCATCTTAGAAGCTCTCTTAGGTATGAGGGTTGTCCTGACGGAAGCACCTCTCCTCAAGGAGTTCCTCCACTACGTATATACGACCTCACACCTGATACTCTCCGTGCTTATACTTTCGGGGTTGACTTTGGCTTACTACTCCGTTGGAGGAAGGCTCGAAGAGAAGGCAAAAATTCCCTTTGCAGAGCCTCTCTTCCTGCTCGTTATGTTTCAGATACTCGTAGGTATTCTGGTCAGGTATGTTAAGGCGGCTGACTTTAACCTCTTTGCTTACTTCTTCCACATATCCATAGCTATGGGGCTTGTTATATTCAGTTTGTATATAATGCTGAAGAAGTTCGACAGGTATTCTTTTATAACTTTCCTCCTTATAACCGCTCAGGTCGTGGCTGGCGTTGCTACGGTTCTTTCCAAGTTCTTCCTGCCGGTTCTGTTCTTCCACATAGCCATAGGGTTCCTGCTGGTTATATGGGTTTCTTATCTCGTTGCACCGGAGGTTTTAAGGGGTAAAATGGTAAGCGGGGTAGAGAAACAAACTCAAGGGGCAGAGGCATGGTAGAGAAGACGCTATCATATACCTCTACTCTCAAAGAGTATCTAATTCTTACGAAGCCGGGGATAGTTACTCTCGTTTTAATAACCACCCTCGGTGGTATGTATATAGGTTCTAAGGGCAATCTTGAGCCTTCTTTGGTTCTGTGGACCCTGCTCGGAACGGGTCTGGCTGCTGCGGGTTCTGCGGTCATCAATATGTTCTTCGACAGGGATGTGGACACCCTTATGGAGAGAACCTCTTCCAGACCTCTCCCAAGGGGAACGGTAAATCCTAAGAGCGCTCTCGTGTTCGGACTGTTCCTGTTAGGAGCTTCCTTCCTTTCCCTGTATCTGATGGTAAATCCCATCGCTGCGGTGCTTGCCATGATAGCTTCCTTCTCCTACGTGGTTTTATATACCATGCTTTTAAAACGCAGGACTCCCATAGCCACCGAGGTGGGGGGTATATCCGGTGCGCTTCCTCCCGTTATAGGTTATGTGGCGGGGTCCGGAACTTTGGACATGAATGCCTTTGTCCTTTTTCTGATAATGTTCATGTGGCAACCTCCCCACTTCTGGGTTTTGGCTCTCAAGTATAGGGACGATTACGCAAGGGCGGGAATTCCTACGCTTCCCGTTGCGAGGGGCGTTTTTATCACCAAGGTTAAGACCTTGATTTACACGGTTTCCCTTCTGCCCCTCAGCATAGTTCCATACGCAATAGGTATGACGGGTGAGCTTTACTTCGTAACCGCTCTTGTTCTGAGCATAGCTTACACCGCTTACACTCTGAAGTTTCTCTTTTCCAAGAAGGAAGAGAGTATGAAGCTGTTTTTCTTTTCAATCTTTTACATAGCTGTCCTCTTTAGCGTTATGGTCATCGACCTGGTGAAAACTTAATGCGCAGGTGGTTTCTTCTATTTGTCCTGTCTATAGGTGCGGGGGGGTTCTTCGCTCTCCTGGTTGCCTTGGCAAGGACACCGGGTGTTTCAAACCTCTTCCCTCCACAGCTTTTCTACCACTGGTTGATAGGGCACGTTGACCTCGCTCTCATAATAGGCTTTCTCTCCTTTCTGGTGGCTCTCTGGCACAGGGTTTTTGGTGAAGAGGGGAGCCTGCTTGAGTTTGTCCCTGCAGTTTTGGGTGCGGTTCTAATATTCCTGTCCGCAGTTTTGGGGTTGGGGACGGCGGTTCACAACAATTACGTTCCCACGATTGACCATGTGCTCTTCTTCGTAGGGGTTGCTTCTTTCGGGGTTGGGTATCTTCTGGCGAGTTTGAGGTTTTTGAAGAGGTCTCTGAGGGGGCTATTTAGCTCCGACATACTTGAGGGTCTTATGTCCGTGTCGGTTCTTCTGTCGGTTCTCTTTGTGGTGAGTTTGCTGATTTCCTTTTTGAGAACTCCCCATACGGGGGAGGTTTATCTGTTCTTCGAGCGTCTATACTGGCTTCCCGGGCACATTCACCAGTTTATAAATGCCACGCTTCTTGTCGGTTCGTGGTTGTTCCTTTTAAAAACCTCCGAAGGAGGTCTTTCTAAGAACCTTCGGTTTTTAAACTTCCTTTTCCTGCCTTTTCCGTTGCTCTACTTTGTGCTTCAGCTCGTGGTGGAGGATACCATTTCTGAGGGCGTTAAGACTCTTACCACCGTGGGATACGCTGTGGGGATTGGCGTTCCTACTCTGGTTTATTCCGCTTACGTGCTGTTTTCTTCCTCTAAGATTTCGGGTTTTGTGAGGGGCGGGCTGGTTCTGAGCGTTTTGATGTATGTTTTCGGTGCTTTTATGGGCTACATGATAGCGGGTTCTGACCTGAGAATTCCCGCTCACTACCACGGGGTTATAGGTAGCATCTTGATAGCTTTGATGGTTCTCACTTACAGGTTTTTGGAAGAGCTGGGGTATGTGGGGAGACTTCCCAAGTTAATTAGGGTTCAGCCTTATCTATACGGTGTGGGTATGTTCCTCTTCACTTCGGGGCTGTTCTGGGCGGGCGTCTATGGTGCTCCCCGCAAGACTTTCGGGACGGGATACATAGAGTCCTTGAAGGTGTATCTGTTTATGGTGCTTATGGGTGTCGGTTCGGTTCTTTCGGTTATGGGGGGAATCATATTCGTTTTGTTCGTTCTTTACTCTATAATTAGAAGGCATGAGCTTAGAGTCCAGAAAGAAACACACCAAGCGGACTAACTTTACCATAGCCATAATGTTGGCGGTTTTCGCTCTGCTTACTTACCTTATGACTTTCGTTATAGTTCATCTCTTGAGGTGATTTATGAGTTACGAGCTTTTGACCTTTTTGAGTTTGGCAACCATAGGTGCGAGCGGGATTTTGATACTGCTGGGTCTTTTTTTCGTAAAGACGGGCAGGAAGGAGCTTCACAAGAAGGCTATGCTCAGCGCTTCCTTCTTAGCGCTTCTGTTTTTAGTCTTTTACGGGATTAAATACTTTATGTATCCTCCGAAGCCTTACGAGGGTCCTTACAAGGGTCTATACATGTTCATACTTATTTCGCACTCTATCCTCGCTGCCATAAACTTACCTCTTGCGGTGATAACGGTGTTTCTGGGGATAACGGACAGGCTCTCGAAACACAAAAAGATTGCTCCCATTACCGCTGTTGTATGGATATATGTTGCTATAACGGGATGGTTGATATATGCCTTCCTCAAGCTGGGGGGAGGTTAATATAGAAAAGGAGGTGAAAATGGTTAAGGTTCTCATTCTTCTGGTCGGGATTTTCAGTTTATCCCTTATGTCCTTTGCTCAGGGAAAGCTCGCTTGCGTGGACACCAACAGGATACTTCAGGAGTCGAAGCTCGTGGCTCAGGCACAGGCGGAACTCAGGGACAAGCTGGTTGAATACCAGAAGCGGTTGGGGGAGTTGGAGAAAAAGCTCGAGGACCTCAAGAAGCAGATAGAGAGTAAAGCCATATCCCAGAAGGCTAAGGAGGAGAAGATAAAGGAGTATCAGAAGCTCGAAAGTCAGGCGAGGGAGTTGCAGGCGAAGGCTCAGAAGGAGCTTACCGATATGAGACAGAGGCTCGAAAACATGGTTTATAACAGGGTGAAGGAGGCTTCGGAGAAGCTGGCGAAGGAGAGGGGCTATTCGGGCGTTATAGACTGCGGTGTGTTCATATACAAGGAATCAGATATGGACATAACCACCGACGTTATTAACATAATCGATGCAGGAGTTCCCAAGAAGAAATGAAGCTGGGCGAAGTTGCTCGTGCGGTAGAGGGTGAGCTAAAGGGCGACGAAAACCTCGAGCTTAGGGGTATATCTTCTCCTTCCGTTCCCAAGGAGGGGACGGTTGTCTTTTGTCCCTCTGCCAAAGACGTGGAAAAGGCTCTCAGGGGAAATCCCTCAGCCTTGGTGGTGAGTTCCGAGATAGACTTTCCCAACTACATACTCGTTGATGACGTCAGGCTGGCTTTGGCTAAGTTCTTAGACTTCTTTTATCCTGAAAAACACCCCGAAGGGGTATCTCCAAAGGCTCATGTAGGAAAGGATGTGAAAATGGGCAGGGGCGTTTATGTGGGTCCCTTCGTCTGCATAGAGGACGGGGTAGTTCTCGAAGAGGGGGTGAAGGTTTATCCCTTTACTTACATAGGCAGGAACACGGTCGTGGGTGAGGGGAGCGTTATCTTCAGCGGTGTTCACATATATCCCAACACGGTGATAGGGAAGAGGGTGAGAATTCACAGCGGGGCTGTAATAGGGGCGGACGGCTTCGGATACCACATAGGGAAGGAGGGCATAAGGAAGCTCAATCACATAGGGAATGTGGTTATAGAGGACGATGTGGAAATTGGGGCTAACACCACCATCGATAGGGCGCTCATAGACTCGACCCGTGTGAGAAGGTTCTCCAAGGTTGATAACCTCGTTATGATTGCTCATAATTGTGATATAGGTGAGGGGAACATAATAGTGAGTCAGGTGGGAATATCGGGAAGCGTGAGGACTGGAAAGGGTGTGGTGCTCGCAGGTCAGGTGGGGGTTGCGGACCACGTAGAGATAGGGGACAACGCTACGGTAACTGCCAAGTCGGGTGTATCAAAGAGTCTCGAGGGCGGAAAGGTCTATGGGTCTTCAATTCCCGCTGTGGAGTGGAGTAAGTGGAAGCGCATATATGCGACTCTTATGAGGCTTCCCGAGATAATTAAGAAGCTGAGATGAAGGCTTTCGTTGAGAAGATAGTCGTTGAGGGCTTCAAGTCCTACGGGAAGGAAAGGAGGGAGATACCTCTCGGTGCGGGCTTCATATCCATAGTTGGTCCCAACGGTGCGGGCAAGTCCAACATAGGAGATGCCATATCCTTCGCTTTGGGGATAGCCACCACAAAGACCCTCAGAGCAAAAAACCTCTCCTACCTGATATTTTCCAAAGATGGGGACAGGGCACCCCACGCTTACGTTGAGGTTCACTTTAGGAACGAAGGGGCTTTCCCCGTTCCCGATGAGGTGATAGTTATATCCCGTAAGGTGTCTCAGGACGGGAGGAGCACCTTTAAAGTTAACGGCACCACCGTTAGGGAAAAGGATTTAAAGGACTTCCTCTCGAAGGCTGGCATATACGAGAACGGATACAACGTGGTTCTCCAAGGGGACATCATAAAGTTTCTCAAGATGACCCCCGTCGAGAGGAGGAAGGTAATAGAGGACGTTGCGGGAATAAGCGAATACGAGACCAAGAAGCAAAGAGCCATAAACGACCTCATGGAGGTGGACATAAAGATAAGGGAGCTGAAGCTCCTTCTGGACGAGATAAAAATTCAGCTGGACAAACTCAAGGAGGAGAAGGAAAAACTCGACAGGTATAGGGAATTAAACAAAGAGAAAAGAGAGCTTGAAATAGCTCTGCTTTCCAAGGAAATTAAGAAGTTCAGCTCCGAGAAGGAGAAGCTGAGCGCTCAACTTCAGGAACTCAAGGAAAAGCTCTCCCAGATAAAGGAGGAGATAAGAGAAAGAGAAGCTTTGCTCTCGGAAAAGGAAGGAAGACTCAAGGAACTCAGTGAGAAGCTTCTCCCCTTTAGGGAAAGGATAGGGAAGATTTCTTCGGACATAGAGCACATAGGGAAGGAAATAGAGGCTAAGGAGAGACGCAGGGAGGAACTCCTTCTGGAAAAGGAGAAGGAGGAGAAGGCTCTCGGATATCTTCTCAAGGACGTGGAAAACCTAAAAGAAGAGCTTTCCGCTCTCGAGGAGGAGCTGAGACTAAGGGAGAGGGAATACGAAACCCTGAAGGAGGAGGAAGAGGAAGCCTACAGAAAGCTCAAGGAGCTTGACGACAAACTCAAAGTGTCAATAGAAGAGGCTCAGCGTGCGGAGGAGAAGGAAAAACAGCTCAAGGAACACATAGAGAAGAAGAAAGAGGAGGAAAACAACCTGAGACTGAAGCTGAGGGAGATAGAGCTGAAGATAGAGAAGACCCTTGAGGACATAGAGAAGCTCAAGGAAGAGAAGGAGGAGACAAAAAGGCGCATAGAGGAGTCCTTCGGCGAGCTTGAAAAGTATAGAAGAATGAAAGCGGTGGAGCAGGACACCCTAAAACAGGAAAAGGATTACCTGAAAAAGACCGAGGAGGAACTGCGACAGGTAAGGAAGAAGATAGAGGAGGTTATAAAGGCAAAGGCTTACGTGGAGAGCAAGCTTGCCAGCTCGGAGCCTTTGGATGTTCTGTTCGAAGGCATAGAGGGAGTTTACGGAACAGTAGGGGACCTCATAACCGTAAAAGACCCCGAGCACATAAGGGCGGTAGAAGTTGCGGGAGGCGGAAGGCTCAAGTATGTGGTAGTTGAAAACGAAGACGTAGCCAAAAGGTGCATAGACTTTCTGAAGGAAAGAAATCTCGGTCGTATGAGCTTTATACCTCTCAACCGCATAAGGGCGGAGAGCACACTTCCCCCCTACCCCCGCACGAGGGGAGCTATTGACTTTGCCATAAACCTCGTGGAATACGACAAGCGCTTTGAAAGGGCTGTTCGCTTTGCCTTCGGAGACACCCTGATAGTGGAAAATTTTGAGTCCGCTAAGAACATAGGAATAGGAAACTACCGAATGGTTACCCTCGAAGGTGAGCTGTTCGAAAAGAGCGGTGTTATAACGGGGGGCAGTCAGAGGTCGGGAGGGGAACTCGGTCGCAAGTTTTACGAAGAGGAAAAGAGAAAGCTCGACATAGAGGAGCAGGAGCTGAGAGAGAAGGAGCAGGACCTCATAATAAAGCTCAGGGCAATAAGGAGCGAGATAGCGGAGAAAGAAGGAGTTTTAAAGGTTCTCGAAAAGAAACTCTCCGAGTTTGAAGAGCTTTCGAAAGAAGGAGACAAAAAGCTCAAGGAGTTCGACCAGAAAATAGAAAAAGCCTACGAATACGTGGAAGTTCTCAAGTCTCAGGAGGAGGAAATAAGGGAGAAACTGAAGGCTCTAAAAGAAGACATAGAATACAGTGAGGAGAAGCTCAGGAACCTGATACTCAAGCGACAGGACATAATAAATTACTACCGTTCTTCGGGAATAGAGGAAAAAAGACAGGAATACGAGAAGATAAAGAGAAAGGCGGAGAACAAGAGGGCACAGCTCGAGGAGATAAAGCTCGCTTTCAAGGACAAAGAGTCGGAAATAAAGGCTCTCGAAGAGGAGATAAACAGGAAAAAGCTCCGCATAGAAGACCTCGAAAGGGAGTTCGAAACCCTCGGGAAGGAGATAGAGGAGCTTAAAACCAGAAGGTCTCAGCTCGAGGAGAAAGTGAAGGACATAGAAGCTCAGGTATATCAGCACTACAAGGAAAAGGACAAGCTCGAGGAGGAAGTGAGGGACCTTCAGGCGAGCCTCGGCAGGCTCAGAGTTGAGGAGGAAGACCTGCATTCAAAGGTTGGAGACCTTAGCGCAAATCTCAGCAGAGTTGAGCAGAAGCTCACGGACCTAAATCAAAGACTTCAGGAGCTTGAATTTGAAGGACCTCTTCCCGAGGTAAAGGAAAGCACCGCAAAGCTCAAGGAAAGGCTCTTCCGTATAGAGAGGGAGCTTCAGCACTTAGGAAATGTGAACCTCAGAGCGGATGAAGATTACAAGGAGGAGCTTGAAAGGTATCAGGACTACCAGGACAAACACGCAAAGCTCCAGGAAGAGCGCAAAGCCATAAAGGAGATGATAGAGGAGATAGAAACCAAAAAACTCAAAACCTTTATGGAAGCCTTCGAAAACATAAACAAGAACCTAAGAAAAACCTTCTCCTTCCTATCACCAGGCGGTAAGGCTCAGATGGTTATAGAGAACGAGATAGACCCCTTCAGCGGTGGTATAAACCTCGTGGTCAAACCCAGAGGCAAAGACGTTCAGTATTTGGAAGCCATGTCGGGAGGGGAAAAGACCCTTGCCGCTCTGTCCCTCATATTTGCCATACAGGAGTATAAGCCTTCTCCCTTTTACTACTTTGACGAGGTTGACGCACATTTGGACGAGGCAAATGCCCGCAAGGTAGGGGAGCTTATAAAGGAAAAGTCCAAGGAAGCTCAGTTTATAGTAGTAACCCTTCGGGAAGTGCTTGCCAGCTTTGCGGACAAACTCCTCGGAGTATCCGCAAGAGGAGGAATATCTAGGGTATTCCCCGTAGAAAACCTCTCCGCAGTGGTCCGTGAGCAGGAAGAGGCGGGGTAAATTTTATTTTTGTCTTGAATTTTACAGTAAGATTAGTTATAATATGTCCCAATATAATTAAGCAGGAGGGAGTTTATATGAGTATAAGGTCTTTTTTCAAAGCCTCTAATATTTCCACTTTACCTCTAACCCTCATTGTTATCGTGATGATTGTTTTATCGTGTAGCACTAAAACTCAAGTTACTACATTAGACCTATCCTATTCACCAAAAGCAACATCTAAGGCTAAAAAAGATATAAAAGTTGCGGTTGTAAAGCCTGTCATCACCTTTAAAGAAAAAATGTCCGAATCTATAGCAACATCTCCTTTTGGTGCGTTAATAGCAAAAAATATGCCTGTTGATTATAGGCTTAAGGCAAAGTATTACTCTGATTATGCTCAACGACTCAGAAATGCTATGTTAACAGACATGGAAAAAATACTTGAAAGTAAAGGGCTGAAGATTGTAGGTGGCTTTGATAACTTTGACGAAATAACTTACGCCCAAAAGAAGCAGATACATTATGTAGTAGTCCCTGAATTCGATTTCGGACCTATAATAAAGAATAGGCGTGAGTGTTTGCCGGTTATTGGGTGTAGGGATAAGGGAACTATACAGTTCATCGGTGGAATAAAATTAGTTTTCTATGAACCAGTATCTATGGAAAAAATTATTATCAAGAGAATAGATTTGTCGTCATTGGGATATAACTCCGCAATAGAATATTCCGGCTACGAGGATGCGGATAAGAAACTTATGGCTCTTTTAAACAAGATATACTCTCAAATAATGGAACGGGTGGAAAAAGTTATAGACGTTGATGAACTCGAGCATAACATGGAAAGCGTCAAATCTCTAAAAGGAAGCTCTTAAAATCTATAGCGGGGTTTCCTCCCCGCCCTCCTCTTAGTCATCATAAAATATCTAAGTTATGATTTCAGCGGTATTCGAGAAGCTCTGTCCCAACTGCGGGGGGGACATAGGCTCGGACAGGCTCGTTAGAGGACTTCCCTGTGAAAGATGCCTTCCCGAACAAGTCCAAAGAGAGGAGCTTTGCTCTCACATAAAAAAAGGTTTTTTAAAGGACCTCTGCGAGGTGGAGAGGGAGGTAAAAGAATGGGAAGGGATTTTCCTCGAAAAGGTAGGGGCGGACCCTTGGAGCCTTCAGAGGTCCTGGGCGAAGAAAGTTTTTCTCAAAAGGAGCTTTGCGCTTCTGGCTCCCACGGGAGTGGGTAAAACGACCTTCGGTCTTATAACCGCATACCACCTTGCAAAGAAGGGAAAAAAGAGCTACATAATCCTGCCCACAAAGCTTTTAGTGGAACAGACCCAGAAAAGGCTCCTTGAGATGGGAATTTCTGAGGGGGAACTCCTCGTTGCGGGGGACAAAACCGAGAAGAAAAAGAAGGAAACGAAGGCAAGGATAGAGAGGGGAGACTTTAAGGTTCTCGTTACCACCTCTATGTATCTATACAAAAACTACGACATTATCCCCAAAGATTTCGAGTTTATTTTCGTGGACGACGTTGACTCCTTCCTCAAGACCGCAAAGAACATAGATAAAGCTCTCTACCTTCTGGGTTTTTCCGAAGAGGACGTGGAGAAGGCTTACCAGCTCATAAAGCTAAAGGAGAAGAGAAACAAAGGTGAAGAAGATTGGGAGGAGATAAGGAGGCTTTCCAGAGAGGTTCAGGATATTTCTAAGAAGGCAAGGGGTGTGATAGTGGTCTCTTCCGCAACGGGAAATCCACGCTCGAGCAGGATAAAACTCTTCAGGGAGCTTTTGGGGTTTGAGGTGGGAAGACCTACGGTGTTTTTAAGAAATGTTCTCGACCTCTACGAAGAAACTCGGGACTTGAAAAAATCTCTCCTTGAGAGGGTAAAGCTCTTAGGAAAGGGGGGTCTTGTCTTTATATCTTCCGAGATGGGAAGGGAAGGTGTCAAGGAGGTGGTCGAGGCTCTGAGGGAAGCGGGCATATCCGCTAAGTCCTACGAAGAGGTTAAGGACTTTTCCGAGTTCGAGAGGGGAGAGGTTGAGGTCTTAGTGGGCATATCCTCTTACAAAAATCCCCTCGTGAGGGGGTTGGACTTACCCCACGTGGTTCGCTACGCTCTCTTTTACGGAGTTCCCAAGATAACGGTTTCATTAAACATAGAGACGAGCGTTTCCCACCTTCTCTGGGCGCTTCTGTCTCTCAGACCCAGCATAGCCAAGCACCTCAAAGACAAACTCCGTGAGGTGGACCGCTGGATACAGACCTTGAGGAGGTATTCCTTCCTGAGCGAGGAGTTCGTGGATAGAACACCCGACCTCAAAAAGCGGATAGAGGCTCTGAGAGAGGAGGTAAAGGGCTTCCTTCTGTCTGAGGAGGTAAGAAGGCTCGTAGAGGAGTCCGAGGAGATAACCCTAAGAAGGACGGAGGGAGGATATACCCTCGTGGTTGCGGACGTTACGGGATACCTTCAGGCTTCGGGCAGAACTTCCCGAATGTATGCGGGTGGAATAACGAAAGGGCTTTCCTACATACTCGTTGACGACAGCAAAGCTCTCAACAACTTGATTAGAAAAGTCAGGTGGTTTAACGAGGAGGTTAAATTCGTCCCGTGCGACAGGGTAAACCTCGAAGAGGTCCTTCAAGAAATAGACTTGGACAGGAAAAAGGTCAGAGAAATAATAGCGGGAAAGGCAAACATAGAGCGAAGGGAGCACATAAAGCCCGTCCTCATAGTGGTGGAGTCTCCCAACAAGGCGAGAACAATAGCTAACTTCTTCGGAAAACCCATATCCAGGAGGTTCGGTGATTTTGAGGTTCTCGAGGTTACCGCAGGAGACCTATACCTTATGATTACCTCATCTTTGGGGCACATCCTTGACCTTGCTAAGGAAGGAGGATTTCACGGCGTCTTCGTGGATAACGGAGACTTTATCCCCGTGTATGAAGTGATAGAGGGGAAGGAGGGAACAGTGGAGGGCTTGAGGCAGATAGGGGAGGAGGTGGAAAGTGCTTACGTGGCAACGGACCCTGACACGGAAGGGGAGAAGATAGGTTGGGACGTGGGAGCTGTTCTTTCTCCCTATGTGGGGAACATAAGGAGAATTGAGTTTCACGAAGTTACCAGAAGGGCGATTTCGGAAGCTCTGAAAAGTCCGAGGGAGTTTGACGAAAACCTCGTTAAGGCTCAGGTTCTTCGGCGCATATCCGACAGGTGGATAGGCTTTGAGGTCTCCAGAATTCTTCAGTCCACCTTCCAGAAGCTCTGGCTCTCGGGCGGGAGGGTTCAGATACCCGTCTTAGGATGGATAATAGAGCGGGAAAGGGAATACAGAAAGAAAAAACCGGTAGTGTTTTTGACCTTCCGTGAAAACGGAAGGTGGCTCAGGATTGAGTTTGAATTTTCCAACAAGAAAGAAGCTAAGGAGTTTTTTGAAAGTCTCGAGTTTGTTGAGTTTGAAGTCCTTTCCGAGGAAGTGCAGGAAGTGGGACCACCCCCACCCTTTACCACCGACACGCTTCTTAAGGAGGCTTCGGACCGCTTTAAGTTCGGTGTAAAGAAAACTATGAGCCTCGCTCAGGAACTCTTCGAGAAGGGCTTTATAACCTATCACAGAACCGACTCCACGAGGGTGTCCGATGCGGGAATTTCCCTCGCAAGGAGTTATCTCAGGGAAAATCTGTCGGAGGAGTTTTTCAGTCCCCGCAGGTGGGGAGAGGGAGGAGCGCACGAGTGCATAAGACCGACAAAGCCGATGGAGTCGGAGGAGCTACGCTCGGTGGTTCTTTCGGGACAGGTTCAGGACCTGGGCAGGGACCACATATCCCTATACGACCTAATCTTTAAGAAGTTCATAGCTTCCCAGATGAAACCCGCAAGGGTGAGAGTTCGCAGAATTTTGGTAAAGGCGCAGGGAAGGGAGCTTGAGCTTACTCTGAAAGTGGGAATTGAGGAGAGCGGTTTTGACAGGGTTTATCCCTTGGAGCTACATCCAGACCTCGAAGGCAGGGTAGATGTATCAAAGGTTAAGGAGTTTAAGGAAGTTCCCAGTGCTTACCTCTTTACCCAGGGAAGTCTCGTTCAGGAGATGAAGAGGAGGGGCATAGGCAGACCTTCTACTTATGCGAGCACCGTCGAGAAGCTCTTGGAGAGAGGATACGTCATAGAGAGAAACGGCTTCCTCATACCCACAAAGCTCGGGAAGGAGATATACGAGTTTCTGAAGAAGCAGGAGAAGATTATTCCCTTCGTTTCGGAGGAGTTCACGAGAAGGCTGGAGGAGTTGATGGACAGCGTCGAAGAAGGCAGGGAAGACTATAAGAATATTCTTAAGAAGCTATACGAAGATATAATAGAGTTTGAGGCGAGTGTGAGGAGGTAGTGAGTATGAACTATCATCCGCTGGTGATATACTTCACGGTAGGAGCACTGGTGTTTGCCTACGGAGCATACTTCCTATACTTCACAATCTTGAAGAGGAGCAACTTCGTTTTTTACTATGCACTTACAAACCATGCCATGGCGACCGTTTTCTCGATACTTGCCGTCCTCACGGGGCTGACGGTAGCGGGAACCCAATACGTTCAACAAAAGGCACCCTTTATATTCCTCTTCCCCCACAAGTGGCTCGGTATAGCTCTGATGGGTTACACGCTTCTGACCTTCGTAATTCTCTGGATTAAGCAGAGGGACATGGGAAGGAAGCTCGGTATAGCTTTTTCCTTCTTGGGACTGGGGCTGTCTCTGGCTGTTCTCATATTCGGATGGCTTCTGAGATTGATTTTCTTCTGAGGTAGAATAATTTTTAGCTTATGCTTGAGAAGTATGAAATCCTTTCAAGATACGAGGGTCCGCAGGATTTAAAGAACCTTTCCGAGGAGGAACTCAAGAAGCTCGCTCAGGAAGTCAGGGATTACATAATAGAAGTTACTTCCAAAAACGGTGGGCACGTCGGACCGGGTCTCGGAGTTGTGGAGCTTACAATAGCTCTGCTCAGAGTATTCGAACCTCCGAAGGACGTTATAGTTTGGGACATAGGGCATCAGGGCTATCCCTGGAAGATACTGACGGACCGTAAGGAGAAGTTCCCTACTTTACGCCAATACGGAGGTATAGCGGGGTTTCTTAGGAGGGAAGAGAGTCCCTACGACGCCTTCGGAGCGGGGCACAGTTCTACATCCATATCTTCCGCTTTGGGTTTCAGAGTTGGAAAGGACCTCAAAGGTGAAGACGGATACGTGGTAGCGGTTATAGGCGACGGGGCAATGACCGCAGGTATGGCTTTTGAAGCTCTCAACAACGCAGGACACATAAGACCCGATAAGTTCATCGTCATACTCAACGACAACGAGATGTCCATCTCCCCCAACGTGGGAGCTATATCGACATATCTAAGTAGGATAATAAGCGGGCACTTCGTTCAAGAGTCGAGGCAGAAGATAAAGAGCCTCCTGAGCCATTTGGGAGAGACACCTCTTAGGTTTATGAAGCTTACCGAGGAGTTTCTAAAGGGATTAATCTCTCCGGGTGTTATATTCGAAGAACTCGGCTTCAACTACATAGGTGTTATAGACGGGCACGACCTTCAGGCTCTCGAGCAAACCCTTCAAAATGTTAAGGACATAAAGGGGCCTGTTCTGCTACATGTAGCTACAAAGAAAGGTAAAGGTTATCCCCATGCGGAGGAGGACCCCGTAAAGTGGCACGGGGTAGCACCTTACAAGGTAGAATCGGGGGAGATAATCAAAAAACCCTCACCGCCCACATGGACATCCGTCTTCGGAAAGGCAATAGTGGAGCTTGCGGAGCAGGACGAGAGGATAGTGGTGATAACTCCCGCAATGAGGGAAGGCTCGGGGCTTGTGGAGTTTTCAAAGCGTTTCCCCGAAAGGTTCTTTGATGTAGGTATTGCGGAGCAACACGCAGCGACCTTTGCAGCCGGGCTTGCCTGTGAGGGCTTAAAACCCGTAGCTTCTTACTATTCCACCTTCCTTCAGAGGGCTTACGACCAGGTAATTCACGACATAGCTCTCCAGAACCTTCCCGTAACCTTCGCCATAGACAGGGGAGGTTTGGTGGGAGACGACGGACCCACCCACCACGGGGTCTTTGACCTCTCATATCTGAGGTGCGTTCCCAACATGGTGGTGTCCGCTCCCAAGGACGAGCAAGAGCTTAGGGACCTGCTCTACACCGCCATAAACAGCTCAGTCCCCTTTGCGGTCAGATACCCAAGGGGTGCAGCCTACGGAGTTCCCACGGAAGGCTTTAAGGAGATACCCATAGGTAGTTGGGAGGAACTTCTCGAAGGGGAAGAGGTCGTCATACTTGCGGTGGGGTATCCCGTGTATCAGGCACTAAAGGCTTCCGAGAAACTATACAAAGAGGGCATAAGGGTAGGAGTGGTCAACGCAAGATTTGTAAAACCTTTAGACGAAAAGCTCCTCGAAAAACTCGCTTCTAAGTATGACCTTTTCATCACGGTGGAGGACAACACGGTCGTGGGAGGCTTCGGCTCCGCTGTCTTGGAGTTCTTTGCAAGGAAAGGAATACTCAAGAAAGTGGTGAACCTCGGAGTTCCGGACAGGTTCATAGAGCACGGAAATCAAAACCTTCTCAGGAACCTCGTCGGTATAGATGCGGAGGGCATAGAGAAGACCGTAAGGGACCTTTTGAGCAGAAGGACAGTCGGATATTAATCACCTTTATAGGGCTATAAAGCTAACCGCTTGAAGAGTAAGCGATTTTTTACATAATGTAAATGGGGGCAGGTCCCATGGAACAAGTTGAAGAGTTTACCTTCAACATCAAAAAGTTTTTGTCGGGGATTGAATCAGCGAGGGAAGAGGAACTTCAAAAGCTCAGAAGCTGGCTCGGCAGAAATGAAAAGCGCTTTATGTGTATCTTAGAACATCACTTTGCCTTCGACGAATACGCCCACCTCATAGAGGATTGCGAAAAGGACAGGTGTATGGTGAACTGGCTCAAGATATACAAATACATAAACATCCTCGGACTTCAGCTCAACATGACGGTTTATCCCGTCATACTATGGGACATACCCCTGGGGGGTGCACACCAGATAAGCTACAACGCCCAGTTCAGATACAAAAAGGGCTGGATTTCCAAAAAGGAAACCATAGAAATAAACGGAAAGGGAGTGGAGGAATACGTTTTAGAGAAGTTTCCCAAAGAGGGAGTTTACATAGCCCACAAACTTCAAACCGAGGTGGTAAAACTTGCGGACTACATAATAAGCACCTTTTTCTCAAAAATTATGAAGTGCGAAGGCATCAACGAGATTATGGTCTAAGGACTTCCTTTGCTATAAACTCCACAGTCCTTTGAATTTTCTCCGTCCTCAAAACCTGACTGAACTTGGACAAATCTACAATCCAGCTTTCATTCTTCTTCCTCAGCTCAACGAAGAACTTTTGAACGAAACCCTCTTCGGATAGAAGGACCTCTACGAGGTATGAGTTTTTCCCCTCAAAGACCCTGAATGTCTTTAAAACCACCTGTTCTTCGAGCCTTTCCTCTCTGTTTTCCAAAGCTCCGATGTTTATCTCTTTACTCTCAACTTTTACGGGAAACACTTCCTTTACCTCCCTTACCTTCGGCATAGGTGTGGGTTTCGGTTCTTTTACCTTTATCAACCTAAGCTCGTAGAGCTTCTTTCCCATAGAAAGCCACTTCCTTTCGTATTTAGTCAGAGGTTCCTCTACATCTAACTCTTTGAGTTTATGCTTAAATGCCTGCACCTTTTCAGACTCTCGTAGCGTGTATTCTACAAAGGGATAGTGGTCCGTTCTTACGACTATCTCTCCTTTGTCTTTCAGCTTTCTGGCAAAGAGGTATAAGTTCCTCTCGGAGGTCAATCTCCTTTTGTGATGTTTTTTCTTAAACCAGGGGTCGGGATAATTCATGAATATCTTCTCCACGGAAGAGTCTTTCAAAAGGAAGTAAAACCCCCAAAAGGCATCCATAGGCACGCAAAATACATTTTTTATGTTTTCTCTCTTTACTCTTTTAAGCAACTTCTCTATGGATATTCCCGAAAGTTCAAACCCCAGAACTACCCTGTCGGGATTTTCCCGTGCCAACCTTACGGTAAAGTCTCCCCGTCCGAAACCTACCTCAACGAGCAAGTTATCCCAAGATAGAGGTTTCTCAACTTCCATGTAATTTATCAGACAGTGCATACCGAGAGATTATTTTAAGCTTCCTTAAGGGAAGAACGGAGTCAAATCCACATTTATAGGAATAGCCTTCAACTTTTGTTCATCCTTCCGCTTGAGATTTTTTACGGTGTGTTTATAAGTCATACCTCTTTAAAGGTGTAAAGATAATCACTCCCGCAGAGTAGAGGAACTTTATCCCTCGTTTACAGGGATAACCTTCAAGACTTGAGGCAAATGGCTACTCCATACCCAGGTCGCAATCCCTCATTTTCAGGGATAACCTTTAAGCCTGTCTCTATGCGACGGGGCAAGGCAATTAGATGGGTCGCAATCCCTCATTTTCAGGGATAACCTTTAAGCATTCTACTTACATATAGTTGTAACTGTGTTTTCAATAGGTCGCAATCCCTCATTTTCAGGGATAACCTTTAAGGTCTTTACACCCTTCTGGGAGAGGAAGAAGTATAAGCTTGTCGCAATCCCTCATTTTCAGGGATAACCTTTAAGAGAGAAAGGTTGTTTTGCATATATGGTGAATACACAAGTCGCAATCCCTCATTTTCAGGGATAACCTTTAAGGGCACCTTTTTATCTTGTTGAAAATCAACGCCTCGGGAGTGAGAATTGTTCGCAATTAACCCACCTGTCAAAATTTTGCAGAATTATCAATAAATTCCTTCTCGAGCTTCTCTCCCAAGGCTTTGCCTTAAATTGCCCTATTCGGTTGACAAGGAGCCGTGCGGACCCTTGCGTTCCGCTCTTACTTGCTCAAGAATTTAACACATTCTCCCAAAATTTTCTATATGATTTTCCCCATAAAAAATTTGGGGTTGTTTTTCGGAAGAAAAACCCATAGCCTATTATCGGGAGGTTAAGCCATGAAGAAGTCCGAGCTTATAGGTGTCCTGCTTTACGACGTTGCCCTCGAGCACTCTGCCATAATCCAGTATCTATACCACATATTCCTCATAAGGAATGCCGAGATAACCGAAGAGATAGAGAGGATAGCCCGTCAGGAAATGAGGCACATGAAGTGGTTTGCCCAGAAAGTAGTTCAGCTGGGTGGTGAAGTGGAACTCAAAAGGGTAGAGGAGGAGATAAAGGTCGGTGGTCCCGATTGGGCAAGCATGATACAGAACAACGTAAATGCGGAGCAGTTTGCCATAGATACTTACACTAAACAGCTCGAAGAGGTGAAGGACGACTCCGTAAAGAGACTTCTCGAGAGGGTAATAAGGGACGAGACCGAGCACAAACACGAGTTTGAGGAACTTCTCGAGGAAGTAAAGGAGATGGAATTTACCGAAGAGGAAAAGAGGGAAGCGGATAAAAAGACGGTAGAGCTTGTTAACAAACTCCTCAAGGAGGAGTATAGGATAATTCTCGACTATCTTAAGAGTTTCTTCCACTCGAAAAACTGTGAATACAAGGACATAATGCTCGACCTTGCTATAGAGAGTATGGTTCACATGGGTGAGCTGGGGGAAAAAGTCGGGGAGATGGGAGGTTTTCCTGACCTGTCTATGCCGAAGACTTCCGGAACAGCAAAAGTGGAAGACCACATACTATACGAGGAGAGTTCCAAAAAGGAGTATCTGGAGGTAGCCAAGCAGGTATCGGACCCCTCTTTAAAGAGGCTCTTGGAGTGGATAAATTCTCAGGAGGAGTATCACCGACACAAACTCTTGGAGTTTTTCAAGAGAATGAGAAAGTTCACCGTAGGAGACCTCAGAGACCGAGATTAAGCCTTCCCGCATAATCCTTTGCAAACTGAACCGCGGTCCTTCCGGAAAAACTGCCCCTTTCGGTAGCCCACCTCAGAGCCTCTTCTCTGACCGCTTCCTCTTCAACCTCTATTCCCATACTCCTGAGAGCGGACAGGACCACGTTCAAATACTCTTCCTGACCGAAAGGAAAGAACCCCAACCTTATCCCGAACCTGTCAGCCAAAGATACCCTCTCCTGAAGTCCCTCTGAAGGGAACTTCTCCTCAAGCTCCCGCTCAGCCACTATGTTCCTTCGATTGGAAGTTGCATACACCAGAAGGTTATTAGGTCTCTCTTCCACGTCCCCCTCGAGTATGGACTTTAAGAGCTTAAAGCTCTCGTCGGAAGGCTCAAAGGAGAGGTCGTCGAAGAAGAGGATAAACTTCTGTTTTCTGTCCCTTATCACCTCGTAGAGGTCTGTTAAAAACATAATATCCAGCTTATAGACCTGAATAATTCTGAGTCCTCTTTCGTGGAATGCGGTTAATGTTGCCTTTACCAGAGAGGACTTGCCCGTTCCCCTCTCACCCCAGAGCAGGACATCGTTCGCAGGCAGTCCCCGAATAAATTGCTCAGTATTTCTGAAAAGAACCGTCTTCTGACGGTTTATGTTTTTCAGGCTTTCCGGGTTGGGAAGGGAAGGATGCTTCACTGCCTCGAGGGTGTTTCCTTTGAGCCTAAATGCCAGGTGGTTTTCAAAGAAAGAGTCGGGATAGTCTTCCCTTTTCAATCTCTTCCCCAAGAGACTCAAAAGCTCCCGGAGGGTATCCATCGGGAAGGATTATATTACCAAGCTCCGGATAGCGTAGTTTCAACTTTTGGACTATGATAGTTCGAGGAGCGGTTGTGTATAGCTTTGTGAACTTTGCACTTGACTTTATAAGGATATAAGAATATTCTTATATTCTAAATTGGGAGGTCGGTGATGAGATGGATACTCCTTACGCTCACCGCATCTCTGACCTTTGCAGGTGAGCTGAGCCTGAACAGGGTAATGGAGGATACGCTAAAAAATAACCTTGAGATAAAGGCTCTCAAACACGAGCTTAAAGCCTACGAACTCGAATACAAAGCTGTCAGAGCAAAGCTCTTTCCCAACCTGAAACTCGAAGAAACCTTCACAAGAACGGACATACCCGCTTACGTTCTCTTTACGAAGCTCAATCAGGAGAGGATACAGGCAACGGACTTTATACCCTCTAAACTCAACGACCCCGATGCGGTCAGCAACTTCGAAACAAAGCTTTACTTAGAAATTCCTGTCTGGATAGGGGGAAAGATTAGAGCCTACAAGAACATGGCTCTATACAGGAAAAAGGCAGAGGAGAAGAAGGTCTCCCGCAGGGAAGAGGAGATACTCTTTAAAGCCTACGAGGCTTACTTGGGAGCTTCTCTCGCAAGCTCTGCGGTTAAGGTAGCCAAGAAGAACATTCAGGACGCAAAGGAGCATCTGAGAATAGCCAAAAAGCTAAATCAGGTGGGTATGGCTCTCCTATCGGACGTCCTCAGAGCGGAAGTTTTCCTGAAGAAAACCGAGGAAAAGTTGACGGAGGCTGAAAACAACTACAAGGTAGCCATGAAAGGTCTGAGCCTCGTTGCCAACACCGATTATGAAGGCTACACCGTCCCTGCTCTAAATGAGTGTCCCTCTCTCGACCTCGAAGACCTGAAAAGGAGAGCCTTCGAAAACAGGGAAGACCTCGTAGCGGTAGAGGATTACCTTAAGGTTCTGAGGGAAGGATACAGAGCGTCCATAGCGGACAACTTACCGCAGGTAGGTGCCTTCGCTTCTTACAGCCTATACGACAAGGATGTGCCCTTCGGCTCCGACGGGAGCGGTTATATGTTTGGGGTGAATGTATCTTTAAACTTCAATACGGGACTTTCTTCCCTTCAGAAGGCTAAGAGCTTCAAAGAGAAGGAACAGGCACTCCTCAAGAGAAGGGAGCTACTCAAGAAGGCTATACTCTTCGGTATAGAAAGAGCATACTCCCAATACGAAACGGCTCTCAGCATGCTCGAGTCCGCAAAGGCAAGGGTAAAGTCCGCACAGGAAGCGGTCAGAATTCTTGAGGTCAGATATGAGAACGGTCTTGCCCGTATGGTGGACCTTTTGGACGCCCAGACACAGCTCGAGAACGCAAGATTTGACTACATTCAGGCTCTTTACGAGTGTAATCTCAGCTACGGGAAAGCTCTGTTAGAAGCGGGTCTATTTAAGGAGGTGGTGAGATGAGAACTTTCGGAAAATACTTCTTCTTTCTGTTTTTGCCCGTTGCCCTCATAGTTCTGTGGCTGGCAGGGGTTTTCCACCCCAGGATATCCGCCAAAGAGGTCGAGCCTGAGAGAAAGGTCGTGAAGGGAATAAAGGTTGCCCCCGTTGAGGTTATCCAGAAGAGCTACATATCCTTTGCGGGAACGGTCGTTCCTTCCGATAGAGCGGAGGTATCCACGAGGTTAATGGGATACATTAGCCACCTTCCCGTCAAGGAAGGGGATTACGTGAAGAAGGGACAGCTTCTCGTCAGGATAGACCCCAGGGATACGAAGGCTCAGGTTGAAGCAGCACGCCAGCAGGTCGTCCAGGCTCAGAAGCAATACAAGGCAGCCCTCGCCAATTACGAAGCTGTGAAGAAGACCTACGAGAGGTTCAAAAAACTCCTGTCCGCCAACGCAATCACCCAGCACGAGTTCGACATGGTGGAGGCTAAGTTCAAGGCTGCGCAGGCACAGCTGGAAGCGGCAAAGTCTGGAATAGAGATGGCAAAGCAGAACCTCAAGGCAGTTTCTTCAAACCTCTCCTACACGGAAGTCAGAGCACCCTTCAGCGGTTATGTGGTCTCAAAGCTTGCGGATGTAGGAGACATAGCAAAACCCGGATACCCGCTTCTTGTCCTGGAAAAACCGCCTTACAAGGTTGAGGTGAGCCTTCCCGAAAGGTTATACGGAAAAGTTAAGAGAGGAGACACCCTTCGGGTGTATGTAGAAACTTTGAAAAGGTGGACCACCGCAAAGGTGGTGGAGGTGGAACCTTCCGTAAACCCGATGAGCAGAACCTTTAAGGTAAAGGCTCTCTTGGAAGACAAGAGCATAAAGGGTGGCTTCTTCGTAAAGGTTTATGTGGAAGAACCTATTAGGAAAACCGTTCTCATACCGGAGGAAGCGGTCTATAAGAGGTGGGACTTTACGGGAGTTTGGGTGGTAAAGCCCGACAACACCTTGGAACTCAGGTTCGTTCGCTTAGGTAGGAAGGTAAACGGCAAGGTTGAGGTTCTGTCCGGCTTGGAAGGCACCGAAAGGATAGTGGTCGAAGGCTTGGAGAAAGCTTGCGACGGATGCAAGGTAGGAGGTTAAGGGATGTATGGACTTGCAGGGAGACTCGCCCATTACTTCATAGATTCAAAGCTAACCCCCATACTCATACTCGTTTCCCTTGCCCTCGGTGCCTTTGCGGTTCTAACTACACCGAAGGAGGAAGAGCCTCAGATAGTTGTTCCCATGATAGACATATTCATCTCCTATCCGGGAGCCACCCCGGAGGAGGTGGAGAGCAGGGTAGTTATTCCCCTTGAAAAGAAACTCTGGGAACTCAAGGACATCGAATACATATACTCCGCTTCTATGAACGATATGGCAATAGTTACTGCCCGCTTCTACGTTGGCACGGACCCCGTTAAGGCTCTCGTTGACCTCAACTCCAAGATGATGTCCGCCATGGATTTAGCTCCCCCGGGTGTGGTTCTACCGCCCCTCATAAAGCCCATGTCCATAGACGACGTCCCCATAGTTACCCTCACCCTCTGGGGAGAAAACTACGACTGGTATGACCTCAGACGCTTTGCCGCAACCCTTCAAAACGAGATAAAGAAGATAGAGAACGTCGCGGACGTCTTCCTCGTTGGAGGAACTCCTCGTGAAATAAGAATTATCTTAGACCCTCAGAAGTTAGAGGCTTACAGAGTATCCCCCCTATACATAGCCCAGCTACTTAAAGCTGCAAACGCTCAGGCTATAAGCGGAAAGGTCAATAAAGGAAACAGGGAATACCTCATAAAGGTCGGAAACTTCTTCAAGTCCAAAGAAGATGTTGAGAACCTCGTGGTCAGCGTCCGAGACGGAAGGGTCGTATATCTAAAGGATGTTGCCACCGTCATAGACGGTCCCGCGGAGATAAAGGACTACGTTCTGATGGGTTTTGGTCCCTCCGCCGAGCACAAGGGAATAGAAAAACCCCAGGACAAACTCATGCCTGCGGTTACCATAGCGGTGTCCAAGAGGAAGGGAACGAACGCGGTTGACGTTGCTGAGGAGGTTCTCCAGCTCGTAGAACATGCAAAGGGGAAAATACTCCCCAAGGACCTGAACATTACCGTTACGAGAAACTACGGAGAAACCGCAAAGGAAAAAGCCAACGAACTCCTCGAGCACCTTCTCATAGCTACCTTCTCGGTGATACTCCTTATAGCGGTGGCACTCGGAGTAAGGGAAGCTCTCGTCGTGGGGATAGCGGTTCCTGTTACCCTCGCCATAGCCCTATTCCTCAGCGAGATGTATGGATTTACCCTGAACAGGGTTACCCTCTTTGCCCTCATATTCGCCATAGGGATACTCGTTGACGACGCCATAGTGGTTGTGGAAAACATTCACCGATGGTTCGAGATGCAGAAACTCCCACCCAGAGATGCGATAGTTCGAGCTACCGACGAGGTCGGAAACCCCACCATACTCGCTACCTTTACGGTTATAGCGGCTCTTATGCCCATGGCTTTCGTTACGGGACTGATGGGACCCTACATGAGACCCATACCCATAAACGCATCGGTTGCCATGTTCTTCTCCCTGCTGGTTGCCTTCATAATAACCCCGTGGGCAGCCTACAAGTTCCTTGAGAAGGAGCGCAAACACGAAGAGGTTGACATAAGAAAGACCTTCTTCTGGCGACTCTACTGCAGGATAATGGCTCCCATGCTGATGAGCAAGGCAAAGAGATACGCCTTCTACGCTTTCGTTCTTCTGCTTATGGGAGCCTCCATGCTTATGTTCTACACCAAGGCGGTCGTGGTGAAAATGCTCCCCTACGACAACAAGTCCGAGCTTGAGATAGTCTTAGACATGCCCGAAGGCACAACCCTTGAAGAGACGCTCCGCGTGGCAAAGGAAATAGGAAATTACATAGCAAAGCAGAACATAGTTACCGACTACCAGATATACGTGGGAACAGCTGCGCCCTTTAACTTTAACGGACTCGTCAGGCACTACTACCTCAGACAGGCTTCCCACTTTGCGGAGATACAGGTCAACCTCGTCGGCAAGCACGACCGCAAAGAGCAGTCTCACGAATTTGCCAAACTCATAAGACCTAAAGTCCACGAGATAGCCAAGAAGCACGGAGCTAAATATGTGGCTGTGGTGGAAGTTCCGCCCGGACCCCCGGTTCTCTCCCCAATAGTAGCCGAGGTCTATGCACCCGACAGGAAGACACAGAAAGAGGTTGCCTTGAAGGTTCTCGAGATATTTAAGGACTCCAAGCAGGTTACGGACGAGGGAATTTACTTGGAGCACCCCGCTCCCATGCTCAACTTCCGCGTGAAGGAAGACAAGGCTAAGCTCTCCGGCTTCTCCAAAGAGGAAATAGTCATGACCATGCGTGCACTCATAGGCGGTATGCAGGTGGGTGTTCTCCAGAGCACCGACACGGAGCACGTTCCCATAAAGCTGAGACTTGCGGAGGAATATAGAGTTCCCGAGATACTAAAGAACTTCAAACTTGTAAACTCCAAAGGTCAGGCGGTCCCCCTCGCGGAGCTGGTTGAACTTGAAGAGACCACCATACCCGAGACCATATACCACAAAAACCTCAGAAAGGTTATATACGTGATAGGAGATGTGGCCGGAAGGGAAGAAGCTCCCTTTTACGGTATAATGGACGTCCGAGATAAGGTTCTTAACATAGAAAACCCCTACGGTGAGATAGGGGAACTCTGGATGTCCCTTCCTCTTATAGAGGACAGGGTATATGTAAAGTGGGACGGGGAGATGCACATAACCCTTGAGGTCTTCAGAGACCTGGGTCTTGCCTTCGGCGTTGCCCTGTTTGTGATGTATGTTCTCATACTCGGTTGGTTCAAGAGCTTCAAAGCTCCCGGAATAATCATGGCTCCTATACCCCTTACCCTCGTGGGAATAATCCCCGGACACTGGATAATGGACCACATACTCGGGGGAGTGTTCTTTACCGCAACTTCGATGATAGGTTTCATAGCTCTCGCGGGAATAATCGTGAGGAACTCCATACTGCTTGTGGACTTTGCGGAAGAGCGCATGAAGGAGGGACTACCGCCCCACATGGCGGTTGTAGAGGCGGGAGTTATAAGAACTCGTCCCATACTCCTCACCGCGGTAGCGGTCATTATAGGAGCCTTCGTAATACTCTTCGACCCAATATTCAACGGGCTTGCTATATCCCTGATTTTCGGAACGATAGGCTCTACAACCCTTACCTTAGTCCTTATCCCCCTGATGTATTACGCTTCGAAGACTAAGGGATTACCTCCTTCCGAATGCCCCACACCCGAGCAGATAAGAAGAGACCTCCTGGCTGACTGATGCGCCGGGGGTCTCCCCTCAGCTTTTTAAACTCTTCAGTATAATTTTGACTGCACTTTCAGGCTCTTTGTTTTCTACATGAAGGTGAGCCTTAGAGTAGATTTTGCTCCTCTCCTCCATAAGTTTTCTAAGAAACTCCTCACCCTTTTTTAGGAGGGGTCTGTTTGGGTCCTTTCCGCACCTCTTTAGAAACTCCTCGTAGGAAACCTTTAGCCACACCACAAGACCTTTATCTTTCATAAACTCCATAGCTTTTTCGTTAGCTCCCAATCCACCGCCGGTGGATATTACGACCCTATCCCTTTCCGCAAGCTCTCGGAGCGTTTTTAGCTCAAGCTCACGGAAGTAGTTTTCCCCCTTTTTGTCGAATATCTCGGGTATGGTAAGCCTTTCCCTCCCCTCTATTTCCTCGTCAACATCTAAGAAGTCCCAACCGAGCCTCTGGGCGAGGAGCTTTCCAACGGTCGTCTTACCGCTACACATAAAGCCTACGAGGAAAACTCTACTTGCTTTCATCGGGCTGAAAAGTTGTTGACAACTTTAAAGGTAAATTCTAAACTAAATTGCATGTCTGTAAAGAGTAGAAAGGTTAGCATCACAATGGAACAAGAATTATTTGATGCAATAAAGGAAGTTGCCCGCAGTAGAGGTGAAAGCCTATCCTCAGTCATAGAAGAATATATTGAGTTAGGAATGAACCTTGCAGAGGATATTGGTCTATCTAAAATAGGGGAGGAGAGGTTATCAACACTTGATAAAGACAAAACCCTAACTCATGAAGAAGTATGGGATTAGATACCATTCCAAAATTAAAGATGACATAAAAACACTTGATGCAAGTGTGAAGAAGAAAATAAAAACAGCTATAGAAAACAAGTTGTCCAGCGAGCCATTTATATATGGACAGCGTCTAAAGGGGACAGTAAAGGATTTGTGGAAGTTGAGAGTGGGTAGATATAGAGTGATATACATAATTGATGATGAAACTAAGGTGGTTTACATACTCGCAATCGCTCATAGAAAAGATGCATATAAAAATGTAAATCTTGAAGCCTTAATTAAGCGTCTTAAAGGGTTATAAACTCAATACCCCCTGTGCTCTGTTCTTCCGCTGTGGCAGGCTGTGCAACTTACCTGACCGTTTACTTTCTTAACGAGTCCGAAGCTTTGAGCTATCCTTTGGTGTTTAGAGTGTATCTCCGGGTTGGGAACGAACTTTCTGAGCCTCTTTATGTTTATGCCTTGATGGCACTGGTAGCAGGTGAACATAGCCTCTTTCCAAAGGTTAACCGCTTTATCTTTGTCCTTAGCTTCTAAGGCTTTTACGAGTTCCACATACATTATCCTGTTTCTCTTTTTGACTACCTTCTTTACCTCGGGTGGAAACTTAGCCATCATAGGAGCTGCGAGGGACATGTTTTTACCACAGGCGGACAATCCCGACGAGTCCCTTATCAGGTCAATTGCTGCCGTGTAATTCTCGTGTTCTATAAGCCCTCTGAGTTTGACGAAGCTGAAAAAGGTCTTGTAAGCTCCCGCTTTGAAACCCACAACCCTGTGAGCCAGAAAACCGGATGCCTTTAAAACTTCTTGGGTGTTTCTACCACCCACTATAAGCACCTTTCTTCCCTTCCACTCTATAACCTTTAGGGTGGGTCCCTTGAAGGTCAGACCAAGCTCTTTAACGAGCGGGTTGTTAGTTCCAACAACTATAAGGTTCTTTCCACTTTCCAAAGCCTTTGTCCAGGGAAGTATCAGGGAGGGTAGTTTGCCCTCCTTTACCATCTTGGGTGTGAGTCCCATGTCATCGGTCCACTGCCCCAGGTAATAGGCTATCTGGGAAGCGGAAGCCACAATGGACTTATCTTCATTTTTTCCATAGGTTATTACCACATTGGGAACTGCAACCTCCTCAGATTGGGCGGGTGTCCCGGTCCAAGCGGGTTTATAGGTTATGAAAGGAAACCTCTTCACCTCTTCAAAGGAGTCAAGTATAGGTTTGGCTAAGACCATACCGAAGCTCGCAAGTAGTATCAGTAGGAGCATTATGCCCACCTCCGGTTAGTATTTACTTATATTTTACGAGTTTGCGACCGAAATCGTCACCGTAAAAGTAGCGAACTATAGCCCTGTATATGGACCACGCAACCTTTCTCTGAAATTCTGGGTTTCTGAGCTTTCGTGCCTCCGAAGGATTGGTTATAAAGCCGGTTTCGACCAGAACGGAAGGTATCCCGGGTGTTTTGAGAACTGCAAATCCCGCTCTGTTTATACCTTTAAAATACACCTCTTTTCCTACCACTTTTTTCAGCTCACTTGCAAGCAGGCGTGCAAAGTAAACGCTTTCGGTAAGGGTTACATCTATAGCTAAGTCCGCAAGGACTTTTCTTACGACTCCCGACCTTATATTCGCAGCGTCCCCGAGAACGAGCTTTGCGTATCTCCTGTTTCTGAGTATCTGCCTCTTCTTTTCAACCGCTCTTTTGTAGGACAGAGCGAAAACTTGAGTTCCTCTCGCTCTGGGGTTTCTTCTGGGAGCGGCGTCTGAGTGTATGCTGATGAACAGGTCTGCCCTGTTTCGCAGTGCTATTTCTGCCCTTTCGTGAAGCGGTATGAAGTAGTCTCCCTTTCTCGTGAGTATTACTTTAAACCTGCCGTCCTTTTTCAGGAAATAGGCAACTTTCTTTGCTATGGCGAGGTTTATGTGCTTTTCCTTTATACCTCCGTATCCTATGGCTCCCGGGTCTTTACCTCCATGTCCTGCGTCTATAACTATAACTTTTTCCTCGTAAACCATAGGCTGGGAACGGGCTTTTCTTATCAACTCCTTTATGGGGTCTTCTTCCTTAGGTTCCTTTTTTACTACCTTTTGCGGGATTTTTTTCTCTTCCTTGTGGTCTTCCCCTATTATTTTCAAAAGCTCTGTGTATAGGTTGTTATCCTCCCTGTATATGTCTAAGACTATCCTGTCGGGGTTTCTTAGGTAAAAGTATTTTAGGGAAAAATCCCTCTGGTAGAGTATAACTATCCTCGTTCCCCAGCGGTGTTTGCCGACTCTGTATCGCATGTCCACTGGGAGTTTGAGTTTGGCAACCTTATTCTCTCCGTATATGTCAATTACTATTCTGCGGGGATTTTCGAGGGTGAACACTTTAAAGTCCCTTTTCTTGGAAAGGTGTAAGACGAGCCTTATCTTTCCCTCGTATATTCCGTAATCCGCACCGGTTACCTTTGCCTGCACCAAACTTAATGTCAGGAAAAAAAGCAAAAGACTAAAAGTTATCAAATTCCTCGGGAACATAGACTTCCTCCTCAACCTCCTCTTTCTTGGTAGCCCAGGGTCCGAGGGGAAAGGTTATCACCATGGGGTTAGGTATGTCAGGCTGGTAAAGTATCATGGTTCCCTTCTTGAGCATAATTGCTCTCTGCCTGAAGTTCCCCGTCAGGAACTCGTATTCTTTGCTTAGGACTTCCGAGCTGTCGAGTCTGCCGGTAACTTTTATGGCTGCGTTTGCCACTATCCTCTTCTCTACCTCGCTTGCGGTCTGCTGAGCACCTATAAGTATTACTCCCAAGCTCCTTCCCCTCTCAGCTATGTCAAGCAGTATGTCCTTAATAGGACTCCACCTGTCCTTGGGTGCGTATTTATTTAGTTCGTCGAGAACCACGAAGATTTTAGGATACGGGTTAGCACTTTCTTCTTTTTCTTTAAAGACTCTCTTGAGTATGGAACCTACCACGAACATTTTGGCTATGCCATGGAGGTCGGATATGTCTATTACTGTCAGTTGGTTCGCTTTCCAGTCTATGGGTCTTGAGCCAGAGCCGTGTATGAGGGTCCTGCAGTGGGAGGCTGCGTGATGAAACCTTCTGAGAAAGGCGTAGGCGGTGGAGGTGGCGGCGGTTCCGAACCACTCCTTGTATCTATCGGGGTCCGTTTTGTTTTCTCTGTCCTCTATAACTTCCTGAAGCAATCTTAGAAGGTCAGCAAGGCTTTCAATCTCCCTGCCGTTTTCGTCGGTGAGTATGTCGGGAGGGCTGTTCTTTGCGAGCTGTTGGAGCTTCTCGGACACTCTGTCTATAACGTAGTGCAGGGATGTTGCTCCTTCGTCTCCCTCCGCAAAGAGGAACCTAAGAAGACCCTCTTGAGCAAATTCTTTCATGCTCCAGCAGTAGGGGTTCACACCCTCGAGCCTGTCCTTGGTAGCCGGGACGGTGCTACCGGGTGTTTCCGGGGGAGCGTAAAAACCGACGTTGTGGAAAGGTCTTGGTTCCAGACCCATTTTCTTAAAGTCTTCCTCGAACTTTTCCGTAAACCTTTTGTTCTTCTTATCTATCCACAGGAGGTCCTTCCCCTTTACGTTAAATATCAAACCGTGAATGCGGTTTCTGTCGTCCGCTTTCTGGAATATGGAGTATAGGAGAAAGAGCGCATAGGAGGTTTTGGTGGCTACTCCGGACATTCCAGATATGGAAACGTGAGCACCTTCCCTTCCGTTGAGAAAGTCGTAGTTGAGATACACAACGTCTCCGCTTCTGGATATTCCCACTGGTATCTTACTTCTCATGTTGTCGTAGTAGAGGGCTTTCTCAAGCTCTCTTCCACGTGCTCTGTAGGCGGGGTCTCCGGGAGTGGGCGGTATGAATATTTCGGGTTCTATCCTCGTAACCGCAACCCTTGCCATGTAGGCGAGATTTGCAGGCACTATGCCTTCGTTAACCAGCTTTGCGTCATAGACCAGCTCTATACCTTCCAGGTATTTCTGAACCTCCTGAACTATGCCGTAAAACCTTATCTCCTCAGAGGAGCCATCTATGCGGGAGTGCACAACCACCACATCGTCGAGCTGTAAAAGGCTTCCCCTTTCCACTCCCACCCAGAACTCTAAGGGATTTGAAGGCTTCGTTCCCAAAACTATACCGACAGGTTTCATACCTTACACCTCATACCGACCTTGCCTGCTTTCTCCTTTTAAGCTCGTATATTCCCATTATCATTCCCACCAACCATACGATGACACCAATCAATATTGCATACATGTAAATATCTTTCATTCCTCGACCTCCAGATTTTTCTTCCTAATGAGTTCTCCTAACCATATGAGTGAAAAACCTCCTGCCAACAGTATAAGGGTTGAAACTATGCCCAGCCCTGTATAGCTTTGATGGACATCTTTTTGAATGAGAGGCTGTAAAACCAGCGTTGCGCTTACTACGAGAGCAAAGTTCAACAGCCACTTTCCCAGTTCCTTTACAGCGACATCCATACTCAACCTCCGTATATCTCTTTGAGTATCTCTTCTCCTCCCCGTGAGAGAATGTCCTTTGCAAGCCTTCTACCTATTTCCCGTGCTTCCTCCACGCTTCCCGACTCCTCTCCTTCGATAAATTTAATACCTTCCAGGTCGGACACAAAACCTTTTATGGTAAGCTTTCCGTTTTCCACCTGGGCAAAGGCACCTATGGGAACCTGACACCCTCCTTCCAGCTCTCTTAGGAAGGACCTCTCACATTCCGCACGAACCCTGCTTTCGAAGTGGTCCAGAGGCTTTATAAGCTCTTCTATTCTCTCGTCCCCTTCCCTTATCTCTATGGCAAGGCTTCCCTGTCCTACCGCAGGTATGAAGTAATCCAGAACCTCGACGACCTCCTCTTCGTATCCCATTCTTTTAACACCCGCATAGGCGAGGATTATTGCGTCGTAAAGACCTTCCTTGAGCTTCCTTACTCTCGTATCTACATTCCCTCTGAGGACTTCCACCTCAAGGTCCCTACGGAGTTTCTTTATCTGAACCTGCCTTCTAAGGGAGGAAGTTCCCACCTTTGCACCGGAGGGAAGGTCTCGGAGCTTGAGTCCTTCTCTCGAGAGTAGAACGTCGTAAGGGTCCTCCCTTTCGGTTATGGCACCGAGTTTCAAACCCTCCGGTATTACCATGGGAACATCTTTCAGGGAGTGAACCGCAAGGTCAATTCTCCCTTCTATTAGAGCCTGCTCTATCTCTTTGACGAATAGCCCCTTCCCCCCTATCTTTGCTAAGGGGGAGTCGAGTATTTTATCTCCGGTCGTGGTTATCTTTACAAGCTCGATCTCCACACTCCAGTGTTTCTCGAGAAAGCTCTTTACGAAGTTAGCCTGCCAAAGGGCGAGTTTGCTCTTTCTGGTGCCTATTCTAACTTGCATGGGTTTTATGATACACGGTTTTTCAGGGTATGCTGAACCGCAGGAAGACTTTTATGTAATCCTCCATCAAAATTCCCGCAAAGCATCCGAGAGACAAAAAGGGTCCGAAGGGGATTACGAACTGAAGGTTTCTGTTTTTGATAAGCATGGGTAGGGCGAAGAGGAGTCCGAATAGACTTCCCAGAAACAGGGCACTCAGGACACCGTAAACACCGCTCACCGAACCCACAAAGGCTAAGAGCTTTACGTCTCCGAAACCTAAGCCTTCCATTTTACGGAACTTCACATAGTAGAGGTAAATAAGAAGAGGAATTCCCAGACCTACAAGAAAACCCACGAAGCTGTGCAGGGGCGTTATGTCTTCCCGAAAGAAGGAAGAGGCAAGACCCAAAAGGGTTCCGGGTATCGTTATGACATCAGGGATTATGAAAAACTTGAGGTCTATAAGGGAAGCTACGAGCAGGGCACTGAAGAAGAGATAGTAAACCAAGGCATCTACGGAAAACCCCCACCTCCAGTAGGAGTAAACCGCAAGAAGTCCCGAAGAAAGCTCCACCAGAGGGTATTGAAGGGAGATTTTAGCTCCGCAGTTCCTGCACCTGCCTCTCAGGAGAATGTAGGAAATTAGGGGGACATTGTCGAACCACCTTATCCTGCTCTTGCACTCGGGGCAGTGAGAGGGAGGAAATACGACGGATACATTTCTCGGAAGGCGGTAGATGAGAACGTTGTAAAAACTGCCGAGAACCAGTCCGAGAATAAAGAGAAGTCCGTATTCCATCAAACGGTCTCTTCCTGTGTCTCCTCTTTTTCCTTAACCTTGAAAAACCTGCTCATGTCCAAAGCAAAGGCGCTTGCCACGAACACGGAAGAGAAGGTTCCCACCACCACGCCTACTACAAAGGCGAACATTATGTTCGACAAAGCGTATCCGCCGAGTATAAAGAGAGTCAGGGCAGTCGCAAAGGTGGTGAGAGAGGTCATTATAGTTCTCGATAGAGTCTGGTTTATAGATATGTCCATTATCTCCTCGAGGGGAAGGGTTTTTCTTATTTTGAGGTTTTCCCTTATGCGGTCGAAAATTACCACCGAGTCCGCCACCGAGTATCCCGCCACGATTAGAAGGGCGGAGACCACTTCAAGGTTAACCTCACGGTATGTAAGAGAATATGCTCCGAGCACTATCAGAACATCGTGAATCAGGGCTACGAGCGCTCCCACACCCCAAAGGGGTTTGAACCTAAAGGCGAGGTAGAGGAGAATACCGCCCAGGGCGGTTAGTATAGCCATTATAGCCTTCTGCCTGAGTTCCTCACTTATCACGCTACCTATAAGTTCTTCTCTTATAAGCTCATACTTTCCAAACTCGGATATGGCTTCCTTGACCGCCGAAAAGTTCTCCCCCTGCCTGACCTTGATTATGTAGGTGCCCTCCTTGGTTTCCTGAACCAAAAAGGACTCGAGACCCCTCTCTTTCAGAGCTTTTCTCAGCTTGCCTATATCGGGCGGATTTTCGAAGCGAACCTCCACGACCTTTCCGCCTGTAAAGTCCAGACCGAGGTTAAGACCTTTAGTGAAGAGCAGAAGAACACTTCCTAAAACCAAAAGGAGAGACACCCCGTAGGAGATAAACCTGAACCTTAAAAACTTAAACCTGTATTCCATATCACATCAGCCTGCACTTGGTATTGATTATTCCGAAGTTGCCTCCCTTCTTGCGATAGAGAATTCTCAGGTTCCCAGTCTCTATGTCCACGAAAGGAAGGAAGAAGGCATGATTGCTCTCAAGCTCGAATATGGCATCCTCTACGCTCATCGGTTTGTCCACTATGAGGTCCTCCTCCACCACGAGGGGTTTTTCCCTCTCCTCTGGGGGTAGCTGTTCGGGTGCGTGCATCTGTTCCTTGAGCTTGGCGGAGACCCTCCTCTGTTCGAGCCTCCTCTGTTTGAGCTTTATGAGCTGTCTCTCTATCTCGTCCAGCACCTGGTCAAGGGCGGTAAATACGTCGGTGTCTTCCTCCCAGGCATGTATAGAACCGTGGGGGACGTTCTTGAGATACATGTGCATGTCCACCCTGTAAACTATGGGTTTGCTGTCCCCCGCATAATCTTTGTGCCTCGAGCGGACGGCGGATATGGAAACTATAACTTCTACTTGGTCCTCTCCTGCCTCCTTGAGATACCTGTGAAACCTCCTGAGCTTGCTTTCGATGAAGCTCTTCATAGCGTCAGTTATCTGAATGTCTACACCCCTGAACTCTATATTCATTCTTCTACCTCCGCTTTACTATTTTACTCATACCTCTCTACACTCAGATATGGCTTCTCCAAAAGTCTCCCCACCCTGATTCCGGGGTCGAAGGGCTGGCTCTCCTCGTAAGAGTTCGGCACGAATATCACGTCGGGAGCTATGTTGGAGCTTAGCCTGACCTCGAGCTGAACACCTCTTAAGTTTATGCGTTCTTGCACTTTCAACTTCTCGGCTGTCTTAGGGTTTGTGTAAGCAAACTGCCTTCTCTCTATGTCGTGGGTCCATGCGTTCCAGTGTCCGAGTTCGTCCACGAGGGTGCTGTCGCAAACTAAGTAAATGCCTTCCTCCTCTACGGGTTCTTCCTCAAACTCTAAGGAAACGTCCTCTATTTTGGGAAGGTTTATAACAGAATTTAAAGAAGAACCTAATTCCTTGAGGGTGTCGTTTAGCTCTTCCCGTGATACCTCTCCGAGGAGTTCGTGAAGGCTCGTTGCGTTCGGGGGCGGGCTTAGAACCTGAGGGGTGTATGTCAGAAGTCCGAAGCCGTTTCTGAAGGCTATAAACTCCCTTTCGGGGAAAAGCTCTGCTGGGATTACGGCTTTAGAGTTGTTGGCGGTTAGGTTGGGGAAAAGTCCGAGGTATATGACGTTTCTCTTCGAGAGGGCTTTGAGTTTGTCCTCGTCCATGAACATAGCCGGGTTTCCTGTGAGGATTAGGGTGTCGTAGCTTTCGAACTCTTGCAGGAAATCCTCCAATCCCTTCGAGGGTAGGGGTGATACATTTCCAACTATGGAGTAGTGGACTTTCAGCTTCTTCCTTATCCTTTGAAGGGAGCTTAAAACCGTTCCTTTCCAGGGGCTTCTGAGCAAGGTTTCACCTATGAGAATTAGGGACTCTTTTATGGTTGAGAGGAGTTTTGCGAGGTGCTCGGTTTCTTCGAACCTGCTCTGAACTTCCTTTCCTTCTATCCTGTCCGCAAGTTCTTTTAGAAATCTCACCACCGAAGGTGGTTTTAGAAGAATTCTCTTCTTAGCCTTTGCGGAAGTTGTTCCGTATCGGGAAGATATGGCAACTATGTAGGCGGACCTTTCGAAGGCGTCTATGAGCCAGCGTGTAGCCATAACCTCGGAGAAGACCGTCTCGCACTCGAAGGCGAGTATGACCTTCTGTTCTCTCCACTCCTGGGGTCTTAGGGTGCTGGGTTGGAAAGGAAGGTGCACCGAGTCGGAAAAGGTTTGAGCCGCATGTTTTCTGGCGGACAGGTAATCGTTCAAATCCGTGAGTCTGTCCAAAAATACTGCAACCTTTCCCTTGATGAGGTTTTTAACGGTTTCGGCGGGCACTTCCCTGAAGCTGTCCCCTTCCCTTAGCAGGGGTTTGTCGAGCCTGAGGGGGTTGTTTTTAGCTTCCTGTATGAGGGTTATACCCTTGGTGCACAAACTCCCTATGCCGTTGGGGTCGTGGGGGTGTCCGTAGAGGTCTATCAGCTCACCTTCTTTTAAGTAGGCTATGTATCCGCAGTGGCAACCGCAGGCTACGCAGACTCCGCACCTTGTGGTATCGAACTCCTTTACCGTTAGGGGGACATTCGTAGGTTTCAAAAACACCTCAGGAGTCCTCTTTCTTTATGTGTTCTTCCTTGTCGAAAACTCCCATAATGTGGTAGCCATTGTCCACGTGTATGACCTCTCCCGTAACTCCTCTGGACCAATCACTACACAGGTAAACCGCTGTGTCTCCTACATCTTCTATGGTTATGGGTCTTCCGAAGGGGTTTACCCTTGTGGTGTGTTCCATGAGAAGATGGAAGCCTGTTATGCTGTATGCGGCGAGGGTTTTAACCGGTCCGGCGGATATGGCGTTTATGCGGTGTCCGTGTTTGGCTATGTCGTAGGCTAAATACCTTACGGTGCTCTCGAGTGCCGCTTTGGCAATCCCCATAACGTTGTAGTGAGGAACAACCTTCTCCGCTCCGTAGTAGGACAGCGTTACTATGGCTCCATTTCTCCCCTCCATGAGAGGGAGAAGCTCCCTCGTCATAGCTATTAGTGAATACACGGATATATCCATAGCTACCTTGAAACCTTCCCTTGATGTGTCTATAACACCACCTTTGAACTCATCCTTGGGTGCGAAGGCTATGGAATGCACGATTATGTCCAGCTCACCCCACGCTTCCTTCAGGAAGTCCTTCAAAGAAACTATGTCCTCGTCGAGGGATACGTCGCACTTGGTCATAAGCTCGCTCCCGAAGCTTTTGGCTATCTCTTCTACCCTCTTTTTGAGTTTGTCGTTGGCGTATGTGAAGGCGAGCTGTGCTCCCTCTCTGTGGAAAGATTTAGCTATGCCGTAGGCTATACTTCTCTCATTCGCTATTCCCGTTATAAGAGCCTTTTTACCTTCGAGAAGTCCCATTAACTACCTCCTGCGGGATTTATATGGAAAATGGACTATGAACTTCCGAGAATTTCCAAGGCTTCCTCTACGGTTCCACCCTCGTGGACTATCTTTGCCATCGCTCTCACCATCAGGGCTGGGTCTTTTGCCTGAAAGACGTTCCTTCCTATGGAGAGTCCCGAAGCACCCGCTCTTATAGCTCCATAGACCATCTCCAAGACGTCCCTTTCGGACTTCATCTTTGGACCGCCTGCAATAACGACGGGTATGGGAGAACCTTCCGTGGCAAGGCTGAAACTTTCCGGGTCTCCGGAGTAGGGAACTTTAACGATGTCCGCTCCCAGCTCCGCACCTATCCTCGCACAGTGAGCTACCACCTTGGGGTCATACTGGTTCTCTATCTTGGGTCCCCTCCCGTAAACCATAGCCAGAAGGGGCATCTGCCACTCCTCGCAGGCTTTCGACACTATCCCGAAGTCCCTGAGCATCTCCCTTTCCATGTCCGCACCTATGTTCACGTGTATGGAAACCGCATCCGCTCCCAGCTTTATAGCTTCTTCCACTGTGCAGACCAGAACCTTGTCATTCTTAGACGGAGAAAGGTCCGTAGAAGCGGAAAGATGCACTATTAGACCTATGTCCCTGCCTCCTCCTCTGTGTCCCGCTCTGACCATTCCCTTGTGGAGAACCACCGCATTAGCTCCGCCTTCCGCCACCTTGTCAACCGCCTGCTTTATGTCTCTAATTCCCTCTATGGGACCGGAGCTTACGCCGTGGTCCATGGGAACTATTATCGTTCTCTTAGTGCTTCTGTTCATTATCCTCTCGAGTCTAACCACCTTTCCTATTCCCATCTATCTCAACCTCCTCGGAAGCTGAAGGTTATCTCCCCCACCTGCACCTCCTCATCCTCTACCCTTTCAAACTTTATCCCTCTAACGTATGCGAGAAGCGTATTATCTATATTAACATTTCCACTCCTCTGAAGGAGAATAGCCTTAACGACTCTCCCGTCGGGTGCAACCCATATCCTGACTCTGACCGCACTCGGGAACTCGGAAGATATGAGGTCCGGAGCCGGTGGTATGTAAACTATGCTCCTGCTACCCCCCTTTATCTTTACCTCCTTACCCGTAACCACCGCGGAGAGAGCACCAACCTGCTTTTTAACCTGTTGTCTCTTTTTCAACCTGCTTTCTATCTTTTTCTGAAGCTCCGCTAAGACTGACACGTCCTCCTCTTCCTGAACGGGGACTTTTACATCACCCTTCGAGTGAGCTTGGGTGATAGTAGCTCCAGCCTGCCTTTTTTGAGCACCTCCCTTTGGTCTGGCTTTTGATACGGTTCTCTTTGCCTCAGAACGAGCCTCCACAACGGATTTGTTCCTTTGAGGCTTTTCAACCTTCAGCTCTCTTATCTCAACTCTTAGAGGATAAATCTCGGGCACCTCTTGAACCTTCACTATGAACACGGTGGTCAAAAGGGAGAACATTATCAGGTTTATCAGGATAGAAATTATCCAGTAAAGAGCCTCCTCAACAGCACCCTTTAACATCCCCGCTTCAATAGTATAATCCTAAGTTGGGTATGGAGTTTGCCGTCCTCGGAGGTGGGAGGTGGGGAACCGCTCTCGGACTCCACCTTTCCCGTAAAGGGCACGCGGTTCTCATATACGACATAAACCCCGCTACGGTCGATAAACTTAACTCCGGAAAACATCCCTACATAGAGGGTATAGAGCTTCCTGAAAACCTGAGAGCGACCACAGACCTTTCAAAGCTCAAAGGATACGAAAATTTGATTTGTGCACTACCGACACAGGTCGTAAGAGAGGTGTTTTCCCCTCTGAAACTGAAAGGGAAAAAAGTAGTTAATGCATCAAAGGGCTTGGAACTGAAAACCTTCAAGAGGGTAAGCGAGATAATAAAGGAAATAGAACCTTCCGCCGAAGTTTTCGCTCTCTCGGGACCTTCTTTTGCTGAGGAAGTTTCTAAAGGACTGCCTACGGCAATAGTTTTAGGTTTTGAAGAAAACAGGGAGAGTGCACTCGAGCTTCAGGAAGCCTTTAACGACCCAAACTTCCGTGTTTATCTGAACGAAGACATGGTAGGTGTGGAACTCGGTGGTGCGCTCAAGAACGTCATCGCTATCGCCTGCGGTATATCCGACGGCTTGGGGTTGGGATACAACGCCAGAGCTGCGCTCATTACACGGGGTCTGCTCGAGATGACGAGGATAGGAGTTTCCTTGGGAGCTAAGAGGGAAACCTTTTTCGGTCTTTCAGGAGCGGGAGACCTCATACTTACATCAACCTCCGACCTTTCCCGGAACAGAACCTTCGGACTGCTTTTGGGTAGGGGTATGGATGTGGAGGAAGCTCTTGAGAAGATAGGTCAGGTGGTTGAAGGTGTAAAAACTGCAGAAGCCTTGTATGAGCTTGTAAAGAAAAGGAACATATACGCTCCCATAACCGAAGCGGTTTACAGGGTAGTTATTGTTCGTGAGGATTTGAGGGAGGTTCTTCGGGAGATGCTTCTTCGCTCTCCGGGTGAGGAGTTTGACCTATAAGCTCTCCGTAGTAAAAATACTCCCCGCACTTATCACAGCGCCAGATACCCCCTCCACAACACTCAATTATTTCCAGAAAGTATCCGCACTTGGGACAGGTTTCCATGCTTAAAATATCTTCCTAAGAGAGGAACATCTCAAGATTCTTCCGTGCATACTCAATACCTTTTGACATATCCTCCTCACCGATACCTAACTTAGAAAGGGTTTCCTTCGGACATCCTTCCCTAAAGCAATCTAAGATTTTGAGGAAAGGTTTAAGTTCTTCAGAATCGAGGAGTTTAAGTATGTCCTCCGGTATCTGTATTGAGCTGAAGAAAACCTCGGGTCTCACACCAAATGCGTCCGGCATTTTGTAAAAAAGACCTGCAAGGAAGAGCTTGTCCTTGGGTAGGCTGTTGAGTTTTCTGTGGAAACTCTCCAAGAAGAATGCATTAAAAATCATCTCCTTAACAAACTCTAAAAAGGTTGGGTCTCTGCCAAAGAACTGGGACATCCACACAGCTATGAGAAACTTCTTCAGGTTTTCAAGTCCTAAATAACTGATAGCGTTCGTTATACTTTCTATCCTTTTACGGTGGGGGAAGAGAGGCGAGTTAACGTATTGAAGGAGTTTCGTTACGAGAGCCGGGTCTCCCTTTATTGCATCCGCTAATTCTTCGACGGATACATCCTCAGAAATCATAGATATGACCTTCGATAAAGCTGTTTGAAGGTGCTTTAGAGAGTTAACTACAAAGACGTCCTCGAACTCACCTTCACATACGAAGTCCACTTCTGTGGGGGAGAAGCTTTCCGAACATCCTATGCTCAGTTTACCGTCAAGGGGAATTATAGACTCCTTAAAGAATGCATAAGTTATAAAGTCGGAAAACCGCTTGTAAAACTCCCTATTGGTTCTTAATAGGCTTTCGTCTATGGAAAATAAAAATCCCTCCTCCTGATACTTGTCCAATACGGTTTCTATAGATTCAAGGTGCTCCTCTTTTAAGACTTTTCTCGGGGGAGTTAAGTTCAGAACAAACTTTAGACCATTTAGAACGCTGACGACTGACCTGAGAATAAGCATGTCAACGGGAATATCTACAATACCTCTTCTGTTCCCCAACAGCTTGTTCTCCAACTCGGGGGAATAGTTAGCTACGAGATGAAGGATTAGCTCCTTTGGTTCTACGGGTGTTCTTTCTTCTTCCCAGCGGTCAATCCAGATGCGGTGAAAAATAATATCACCGTTGCTGTCCCTTACGTTTTGCCTCCTGAATATAAAAGATGTCAGTTTTACCCGCATATCTCCTTTAGCTCCTCTATGTATTCTTTAAGCATCTTCAAGTAGCTTTTATATCTTTCGCAACTTATCTCTCCTCTTTTAAGGGCTTCTCTGACCTCGCATCCGGGTTCTCTCAGGTGGGTGCAGTCCGGATACTTACATTCGTATCTGAGAAATTCCCTGAAGTAGTTTTTAACGTCCCTCTTCCTCACAAATTGAAGGACTTCGACCCGGGAGAAACCCGGCGTATCCCCTATGAAGGACCCGCTCCCGAAGGGAATGAGCTTAACTCCCGTGGTGGTGTGTCTTCCTCTGTGGGTCTTTTCGCTTACTTCCCCTGTCCTGAGTTCTTCTCCCGTCAGATGTTTGAGAATAGAGCTTTTACCTACTCCCGAGGGTCCCGCAAGTATGCATATCTCCCCTTCTACCAGCTGAACTACCTTATCGAGACCTTCACCGGTCTTTGCACTTACATGAAACACATCGTATCCTGCATCTGCGTATATGCTGGTCCACCTTTTAAGCTCCTGCCTTCCTTCCTCGTCGAGTATGTCCACCTTGTTGAAAATTATCACGGGCTTACAACCCACATGGTCATAGACCACGAGAAGACTGTCCAAGAGGTAGTTGTCAAAGTCGGGCTTTTGAATAGTCATAACGCATATAACCCGGTCCACGTTGGCTATGGGCGGTCTGACGAGGACGTTTTTTCTGTCCAAGACCTCTTCTATGGCAAAGGTCTGGTCGTCTATCTCCTTTCCTAATACGTAATCACCCGCATATATGCGGGTCTTTTTAAGAACCTTTCCTCTGGGAATTCCTCTCAAGACTTTACCTTCGGAGAGGACATATACCCCTATGAGCTGGGCTACCCTCTCCACTACCAGTGCCTTTTCCACTTCATAACTATTCTATATTTGATAAAGATGCTGGATAAATCCGAACTTGACGAGGAGTTTATCAAGGAGATAGCGAGCGTAGGGGGCGGATACGGTGCAAAGATAGAGCTATGCATGAGGGAGATGGAGAGGATAAGCAGGGCGGTTGCATACCTGAAGGTTCGTATAGAAAGGGAAGCTAAGCCCTCCCTCTTTTCGATGCGGTTGATGGTGAGGTTGAGGAAGAGGTTCTTTTACCTTAGAGAGAAGGCTATCGAGCAGAGGAAGTATTTGATTATCTATCGGGAAGCTCTCGGTCTGCTGAGGCATCGGGAAGTCTTCGAGGTTTACAACATCGAAAGCATAGAGCTGTGAGTTAAGATATTACCTTTGATGGGAAAGAGAGCTATACTTGCGCTCGAGGACGGAACTTACTTCTTGGGATACTCCTTCGGTGCGGAGGGGGAAACCCAGGGAGAGCTAATATTTAACACTTCCATGACAGGATACCAGGAGATACTCACGGACCCCTCCTACAGGGGGCAGATAGTTGTAATGACCTACACCCAGATGGGAAACTACGGGATAAACGATGAGGATTTGGAGTCCAAAAAGGTTCAGGTAAACGGTTTTGTGGTGAAGGAAGCCTTTTCGAGATACTCCAACTGGCGGGCGAGCAAGAGCCTTCACCAATACCTGAAAGAGAACGGAGTGGTGGGTATAGAGGGAATAGATACGAGGGCGCTCGTAAAGAGGATAAGAGAAAAGGGTGTGGTGAGGGGGATAATATCGACCGAGACTTTGAACCCAAAAGAGGCTGTGGAAAAGGCTCGCAGAGTTCCCGACATATCTGACCTTGACCTCGTGAGCGAGGTGGCAACCCGAGAGGTTTACTTCTGGAACAGGGGAGATTGGAAGTTAGGTAGAGGCTATCCCCTCTTGGAAAACGACAGACCCCTCGTGGCGGTTGTGGATTTCGGGATAAAGTTCAACATACTCAGGCGCTTTACCTCGGAAGGTGCACGGGTGGTGGTTATCCCTCCCAATGAAGCTAAGGAGCTTATAAAGGAGATGAACCCGGACGCAATCTTTCTATCCAACGGACCCGGAGACCCGGAGAGGGTGGTAGCAGGTATAAGGCTCGTTCGGGAGTTTTTGGGAAAAAAGCCCATATTCGGGATATGCTTGGGGTGTCAGATAATAGGTCTCGCTCTCGGTGGGAAGACATACAAACTCAAGTTCGGTCATCACGGCGGTAATCACCCCGTAAAGGACCTGAGAACGGGAAAGGTAGAGATAACCGCTCAGAACCACAACTTTGCTATAGACCCCGACTCCTTGCCTCCGGAAGTGGAAATAACCCACGTAAACCTGCTGGACGACACCGTTGAGGGTATAAGACACAGGGAACTTCCCGTTATGGCTATCCAGTATCACCCCGAAAATTCACCGGGACCCCACGACTCTTATTACCTGTTCAAAGAGTTCGTAGAGGTGGCTAAGAGAGGCTCTCTATAAACTCCCTTATTTCACTTCCTTTGTTTCTGAAGCTCGCTCGGTTGCATATGAGCCATGCGGTGGACTTACCCACCTCCTCTATCTCTATAAGTCCGTTTTCCTTAAGGGTTCTGCCCGTCTGGACGAGGTCGAGTATGTAATCGGAAAGTCCTATCAGGGGTGCAAGCTCCACGGAACCGCTCAGAGGCACAATTTCTGCCTTTACTCCCTTCCTGGTAAAGAACTCTTTGGCTATTCTTTCGTATTTCGTTGCAACCTTCAGATAGGAGCTGTTCCAGTATTTCTCTTCACTCTCGGGTCTCCCCGCTACCGATATTCTGCAGGCACCTATGCCGAGGTCTAAAACTCTGTAAACGTCGGGGCTTTTTTCCAGATACACGTCGTATCCGCATATTCCGAGGTCCGCAACTCCATTCTCCACATACACGGGAACATCGAAGGGTTTGACGAGGAGTATGGTCAGGTTTCCCACCTCTACGGTGAGCTTCCTACCCTCCTTGAGCTTTTGGGGTATCAGTCCCTTCGAATACAGAACCTCAACGCTCTCCTCAAAGAGCCTTCCTTTGGGAACGGCGAGCCTTATCATTTCTTTTTGGGTTTTATCCTTATCAGGACCTCGTCGGGGTTTACGCTCTCTCCAACCTGAACGAGTATCTCTTCCACAACTCCGTCAACGGGGCTGTGTATTTCGTTCTCCATCTTCATAGCTTCCACCACGAGGAGAACGTCCCCTTCCTTCACTTCCTGTCCCACACTGACTTTTATGTTTACCACCTTACCGGATATTGGAGAGGTTACATCACCTACATTTCTCGGTTTGGGTCTCTTGGGGGTTACGGGTGCTCCTTCGGAAAGTTCGTATCCTCCTCCACCTACCTCCACTTCCCTTATGGGCTGAAGAACTACCTCTTCGAGTCTTCCGTCGAGCCTTATGAAGAAGGTTCTACCACCTGCGGTTTCTTCTCCCCTTCCCGCTATCTGGACGTGATACTGCTCTCCGTGAACGGTTATGTTGAACTCAACGGGAGCTTTTTCGAGGCAAGCCTCTCCTTCCATGTCCTCCATAGGAACGGGCGGGACCTCTCCTTTTTCCACCTTCTCTCTCCACTCGAAAAATTCCTTGGCAACCACGGGGAAAAGGACGTAGGAGAGAATGTCCTCTTCGCTCTTTGCACCTGCCTCTATGGCTTCTTCTCTTGCCTTTTCAAGCTCTGGTTCGAGAAGGTCCGCAGGTCTCTTGTCGTATATGGGTTCTTCGTCCCCGAGGATTTTTCTCAAAACCTCCTCCTTTATTGGTGCCGGTGGTCTTCCGTATAGACCTTTTACGTAGTCCTTTGTTTCCTTAGTAACCACCTTATACCTTTCCCCGTGCAGGACGTTCATAAAGGCTTGGGTTCCCACTATCTGACTTGTGGGGGTAACGAGAGGCGGGTAGCCGAGGTCTTCCCTGACACGGGTAACTTCCTCCAGAACCTCCTCGAGCTTGTCTTCCAAGTTCTGCTCCCGGAGCTGGTTTATGAAGTTGGTTATCATACCTCCCGGTATCTGGTGTATGAGAACACCCACATCGGGATAGGGCGGAAGGACGTCGAACTTCTTATACTTGTTCCTTATCTCCCTGAACATGTCCCCAGCCTTTTTGTATAGGCTCTCATCTATGTTCACTTTGTATCCGAATTCCCTCAGAACGTATATCATGGTCTCACCGGGCGGGTGAGAGGTCTGGCAGGAGAGAGAGTAAAAGGCGGTGTCTATCATGTCCGCTCCGGCTTCTATACCTTTTAGCTGTGCCATCTCAGCAAGGTCCGCTGTGGTTTGGGTGTGCAGGTGAACGGGATAGTCAGGATACTCGCTCTTTAGGGCAGACACGAGGTCGTAGGCTACCTTCGGAGAAAGCAGTCCTGCCTGGTCCTTTATGGATATTATGTCTATTCCCATGTCAACGAGCTGTCCCGCAATTTTTACGTAGTATTCGACGGTGTGCACTGGGCTTATGGTATAGGAAAGAACACCTTTGACTATAGCTCCAACCTTTTTGGCTACCTCTATGGATTTGCGCATGTTTCGGGTGTCGTTCAGGGCATCGAATATCCTGAAGACCTCTATACCGTTGTCGTATGCTCTCTTTACGAACTCCTCCACCACATCGTCCGCATAGTGCCTGTATCCGACTACATTCTGACCTCTGAGGAGCATCTCCAACTTGGTGTTTTTGGCTATCTCTTTAAACTTGCGGAGTCTTTCCCAGGGGTCTTCCTTCAGGAACCTGAGGCACACATCGAAGGTTGCTCCACCCCAGACCTCGAGGGACCAGAACCCGCACTTGTCGAGCACCTCGAGGGTTTCGAGCATGTCCTCCGTCCTTACCCGGGTAGCGAGAAGACTCTGAATACCGTCCCTCAAAGAAACGTCCGTTACCAGTATCTCTCTCATGCCAAACTCCTTAAGAGGATAGTATAAGCATAAAAGGGAAAAATTTAAAGCTACGGGACGGTCAATCCAAAAATCTCTCCATCACCCGAAGGGTCTTTTCATAACCTAAACGGTATAATTCCCGAGCCTTTCTCACGTCGAGGGGGGAAAACTCAACTATGTCTGGGGTTATGACCACGTCGCAGAGTTCCTTCCGCTTGTCCACGTTAGACCTAACCGCTAAGAAGAAGCTCCTTATGAGTATGCTTACCACGTTGCTCACCTCCTCCACCCTCTCTATGGGATTGACGTCCACACCCACCTTTAGCGTTTTATACCTCTCGAAAGGTTCCACCGGTAGGTTGTTCATAACACCTCCATCTACGAAAAGGTATTCCCCGTATCTTACAGGCTCAAATATACCCGGCAGGGCACAGCTTCCTAAAAGTATTGGGACGAGGTCTCCCTTGCTGAAGTAGAGAGGTCTTGCGGAAAGCAAGTCGGTGGTGCATATAAACACCCTTTTGGACAAATCCTCTATCCTATCGGTCTTTATAAGCTTTCTCAGGTAGTCTTCGGATTTTTTCAGTGAGAAAAGACCGCTTCGCGGTATTTTGGGACGGAAGAGAGAAAACCACTTCGTTTCCTGAATAAGACCCATCATCTCCTCGGGGCTGTATCCGTAGGAGTAGAAAACGGAAACTATGGCTCCCGCGCTGGACCCGCTCAGGGCTTTTACCTTAAATCCCATCTCCTCGAGGGCTTTCAGGACCCCTATGTGGGCTATCCCCCTCGCGGCACCTCCCGAAAGGACGAGATTAATCCTCATCTTCTTTCCTCAAAAGAACCACGCACATGCAAGCTACACCCTCTTCGGAGCAAAAACCTTCCCTCCTCTTCCCCTTTACGGATATACACTCTCTTGGAATACCCAGAAGCTCGGATAGGTTTTCCTTTATTCTCCCCTTGTAAGGAGCTATCTTCGGCTTGTCCGCTATCAGAACGCAGTCGAGATTTATAATCCTGTATCCCTTCTCTTTCACCCTTCTGAGGGCTTCCTTCAAAAAGATTTCCGAGGACGCACCTCTCCATTTCTCTTCCGTATCCTTAAAAAGCTCCCCTATGTCCGGCTCACCGAGGGCACCCAGAAGGGCATCGGTTATGGCATGAAGGAGAGCATCACCGTCCGAGTGTCCCCTGAGACCGTAGGGAAAGTCTATCTCCACACCTCCCAAAAGGAGAGGTTTTCCTTCTTCGAACTCGTGGGAGTCAAAACCCAGACCCACCCTCACTCCAAACACCACCTCATAACTGCCATTCGCACGTAGAGTCCGTTCTCAACCTGTTTTTGAATGAGAGACTTTTCCGAATACATCAGCCTCCCGTCTATGTCAATCTCCCGATTTACCGGACCGGGATGAAGGAACTTTCCCCTGAGCTTTTCGTATCTTTCCACCGTCAACCCGAACTGCCTAAAATAGCTCCTCTCGGAAGGGATAAAGTTCTCCTTCTGTCTTTCCTTCTGAAGTCTGAGCCAGATGACCGCATCGGAATTTTCTAAGGCTTCGTCGATGTCGTCAAAGACCTCCTCAACACCGAGGCTCTTAACCTCCCGTGGAATGAGCGTCCTCGGTCCGCAGACGGACACCTTCACTCCGAAGGCATTGAGAAGATGAACCCCGGACCTGAAAACCCTGCTGTGGGTTATGTCTCCCACGTAGAGGACACGAAGACCTTCCAAGCTTCCGAACTCCTCCAGAAGAGTGAAGAGGTCTATAAGTCCCTGGGTAGGGTGCTGGTGTGTTCCGTCCCCCGCATTTACGAGGGACAGGGAGAGGTTCTTCACCAAGTCTTCGTAGGGGAACAGGACGAAGGGAACCCTGAAAACCACCGAGGAAAAACCCAAAGCCTCGAAGGTCTTTAAAGTATCGAAAAAGCTCTCTCCCTTGACCATGGAGCTACTCTCCCCCACCACCGTGTATGTCTCGAGACCCAGCTTCCTGCAGGCTTTTTCGAAGGAAATCCTCGTTCTGGTGGAAGGTTCCATAAAGAGGAGAGCCACATCACCTTCAAGCTGGGGAACATCTCCTCCCTTTATCTGTTGTGCGTAGTTGAGTATTCTCTCTACATCTTCCCTGCTCAGGTCTCTGGTGGATATGAGGCTTTTCATCTCTAAAAGAGATATTTTACTCACAGCTCCGCTTCCAGAACCTTTTCCTTGGATGTGTGTCCCCTCACTATCCTGAGTCTGGATTTGGGAATTTTTAGGTAGGAAGCCACAAGCTCTATCACCCTTCTGTTTGCCTTACCTCCCTCCGGTGGTTCCTTTACACGCACCTCGAGCTTTCCCTTCTCAACCTCCCTTATCTCCTCCCTCTTTGACCTCGGTTTTACCCTGACCTCTATCCTAAGGACTTTACCCAAGTTATCAACTCCGTAATGGTCATAGGTTTTGCTATGTAGTATCCCTGACAGTAATCTATACCCATAGACCTAACGACCGTAAGCTCCTCCGGATTTTCTATGAACTCCGCTACGGTTTTGGTTTCAAGTCTCTTGCTCAGGACGGAGATTATGTCAACGACCTTCCATATGGCATGGGACTTGAGAATGTCCCTTATAAGGGAACCGTCAATCTTTAGGAACTTGAGCAGGTTTTTCTCGACGAGGTCAGCCACGACCTTGAGGGAAGAGTATCCCGTCCCGAAGTCGTCCACCGCAACCGCAACGTGGCTGTTTTCCGCTATCTTTACCACCGCTTCGAAGTTCTCTATCAACTGCTGTTCCGTAAGCTCCACCGTTATGTTGAAGTCTTTCATCTCCCTTATAAAGTCGCAGAGCTTCTTCAGATAGCTGTCCGACATCAGAGACCTTGAGCTAACGTTTATAAACAGGGAGTTAATTACACCCCTCAGCAGGTCGGAGTATTCGAGCAGTTTGTCAAGAACCTTCTTGTCAAGCTCTTCAACGAGGTTTAGCTCGTATATGAGGTCTATGAACACCCCTGCGGGTATGAGCTTCTCTCCGTCCTTTATTCGAACCAGGACCTCCGCACCTACAACCCGGTTTGTGTTGAAAGTTTCCACTATGGGGTGAAACATAAGCTCTATCTCTCCCCTCTCTATCCTGCTCTTTACCTTCTCGACATTTCTATACTTCTCGTTAATCCAGTTGAGTATCTCCTGCCGTCTCTCCTTTCCTATGGAAATGCTGGTGTGCTCTACGGACTTTTTGGCTTCCTCCTTCAGGAAGTAGAGTATGTCTCTGAGGTCAGCCTCCACAAGTTCCATGTAGGGTTCTATCTCCACCGTAGATACGGTAACCGATATGGGTATCTTCTTTCCGTTTATCTGCACCTCAAAGTGAAGGTTTTTGGAAACCTCCAGCATACGCTCTCTTATCTCCTCCTCGGAAAAGTCCATGTTGAGCATGAAAAAGTCCGCAGTGGAACCCTTTATTATCAGGGTTCTTTCTATGTCCTTACCGAAAGTCTCCATAAGTCGCTTTTCCACTTCCCTGACCACCTGGTCTCCAGCCTTGTCCCCGTAGGTTCTGTTTATGTTCTTAAGTCCTACCACGTCTATCATGGATACGTATTTGTAATCTCCCCTCGAGGAAAGCAGGTGAACCAGCTTGAAAAAGTTTGACTCCGGGTCCGAATAGGCGAGGAAGTATAGCTCGGAAATGGTTTTTAGCAGTTTTGCTATCAGCTCGGTCATGTCCTTAAAGACCCTGTAAGCCTGATAGTAAGCTCCCTTAGTGTAGAAGGTATAGAAGGTGTTGGCGGTGTCGTGTATTAAAGCGTGGAGGTTGTGAACGTAGGTGCACATGTTGGCATCCATGCACACAAATAGGGACTCGGGGTATTCAAGCACATGGGAGAACTCACACTCGCTGGCGGACATCACGGGAAATTGAGAAAAGTCGTCTTTCTCTATGGCATCAGCAATCCTCGTGAGCCAATCCCTGTGGGTTACGTATAGGAGCTTTTCGGAAAAGGGGGATTTTTTGAAGTTTCTCAGGGTTTTGCTCTCTTTCTTGAGGTATATCTTGGCTATCTGGTTAACGAGGTCCTCGAGGTAGGCTTTCATCTTCAAGAGGAACTCTTGGGAGTATTGCTCGTCGATGAGCTTTTCCATTATCTTGCTCTTTATGCGGTCTATGTTCCAGGCTATGACTGCGTAAGGAACGTCCGTTTTACTGTAAAGCTCTTCAAAGCGTTTGGAAAAGTCAACCGCTCCGCTCTGCCAATGCTCAAGATACTCAGCTATTAGCTTTTCCTGACCTTCCATGAGGTTGGTTAGGTTTTCCTGAGAACCTACGAGCGCTCGTATGAACTCGTTTTCCTCAAGTTCTTTTCTTATGTCCTGAAAGATGGTTTTGAGATACTTTTGCACGCTTCTTATCTCCTCCAAGGGGAAACCTCCAGGAGCATTTTTCTATGGACATGCCTTTATTCCTCCGGTATTTCCCTCTCGCTTTTATAAACTATGGTGTAAACGACCGTAAAGCCGTCTATACCGTGCTCCCTGGCGTGGGTAACTTTGACGTCTATAACTTCTCCCCCTTCGTCGTATATGGTGTCAAGAACTTCGTTGAGTTTGTCCGTTATCTCGGAGGTAGTCCCCTCTATGTCGATAACGAGTGCGTTAACTCTCATTGCTGTCTATTATTATAAATTTTCGGTAGGGTTATGCCTCGTTTAAAGCTGAAGAGGAAAATCAAAAGAAGGCTTCGCAAAAAGAGAGAGCCAAAGCTGATAGAAATTTATCAGAGGCGTTTTATAGAGGCTCTGCGGGAGTTGAGAATTCCACTCCTGATGCTTCACACAGCCCTGACGGTGGGAACTTTAGGCTACATGCTACTCTCGGGAGGGGACTTTATAAACTCCTTTTACATGACCATAATTACCATCGGAACCATAGGATACGGGGAGGTTGTTGCCGGAAGCGATACGGTTTACGGGAGGATATTTACTTCCTTTCTGTCGCTCTTGGGAATAGGGGTGTTCACCACCTCTGTAACGGTGATAGTAAGGATATTCTTTAAGGAAGATATAATTACCCTCTACAGGGCTATAAGAATGCTGAGAGAAATAGAGGAACTTGAGGGACACTTTATAGTCTGCGGATACGATAAAACTTCCGCATGGCTCGCTCAAACGCTAAAGAAGAGAAAAATAGAGTTCGTGGTGATAGAGGACAACCCCGAAGCCCTAAAATACCTTCAGGAGCACAACATAAAGTATTTCATTACCGAGGAACCTTACAAGAGGTCAGTTCTGCTGTCCGCAGGGATAAAGCGGGCGAAGGGCATGGTGGTTAACCTCAGAGACGATGCGAGGAACATAGCGGTTATAGTTACCGCAAGATTGCTAAGACCTTCTAAGGAGGAGTTTTACATATACTCCTTCGCTTCCACCGACGGAACGGCGGAGAAGATGGAAGAGCTGGGAGCAAATAAGGCGTTCGTTCCCAACAAGCTCTTGGCTACAAGACTTGCTGCCTACATATTCCACACCGGTTCAGCCTTTATATCGGACCTTTTCGACAGGATAGCCTTCGGTGAAGAGACGGACATAGACATACTCGAGCTGAGGGTAGAGCCGGGTTCACCTCTCGTGGGGAAGAAACTGAAAGAGATAGACCTCAGACGGAGTCTCAAGGTAACCATAATAGCCATAAGGAAGCCCGACGGGGAGCTTGACATCACCATCTCCGGTGAGACCACCATAGAGGAAGGGGATACGCTGATAATATTCGGAAGACCCAAAAACCTGCGAAGGGCGCAGAAAGTTCTCTTGGAGGAGGCTCACAAGGTCCTGGAGGATAAAGCATGAGATACAAGAAGATAATAACGGACTTCTTTATATTGATGGCTCTTACGACCAACATAAGTTTCATAGTCAGCCCCAACCCCTACGAGCTGGTTATAACGGTTGCCGCAAATCTCGCTGCAACGATACTCAAAATAGGGGAGGGGAGAGTTCTCTCTACGGAGATGCTCGCTTCGAGCCTTGTGGCGGACCTGCACCTTATACCTGCTCTCTTTATCTTCTTTATGGGAGACTCTCACGAGGCGGTGGGTTTGGCTCAGGGTGCTCTCGCAGCAAACATAATTTCCGTAATAATCTCCATAATAGAGACTGTCCTGAGTGCCTTTACGGAGGAGGAGGATTAGAGGTATTTGAGTATGGTCATGTCCTTAGTGTCTGCCACTATTCTCATGAGGGCTTCGTAAGCTATCCTGTATCTGGTGTATTCCATTATGCTTTCGGAAACTTCCACCTCTTCGGTATCCGACTTCCGTTTCTTGAGGGCGTCCATCTTGTTTTCCTGAAGGGGTTGTTCTTCTTTAACCTGGGAGAGGATACTTCCGAGCCTCGAGCGCTCTTGAGTAATTTTGTCGTAGCTTCGCTCTATTGCCATAAGGTCGGATTCGTCGGGACTTAGTCCTGCGGAGAGCTTATCTCTGACCTTAGCTAAAAGCTGAAATACGTTTGGGGTTGAAAAGCTGCCGAGGGGAGTTCCCGAGAAGGAGATGTTGAGGGTTGTGGATGCATCTTCGGGTATTAGTCTCAGAGTGTATCGGGAAGTGGGGGTTTGATGGACGTAAGCTCTCAGGTTTGAGGGAGAGAGGGCGTTGAAGGCTCTGACGAGGTTTTCGAGATTGTCGGTTTCCACCACGGCGTTGGATGTGTCCTGTATAAAGTTGTCGGGAGGGAAGTCGGCATCGGTTATTTTGAGGGTGTAGGTGCCGTCAGGATTTGAAACGAGGGAGGCGTTTATGTTCCCACCACCGAAGGTGGTATTTATAAGACTAATTAAGTAGTTTAGGGAATACTGTCCGTAGTTGTCTATGCGGGCAAGCTCGTTCATGGAGCTGTCGTAGAGTATCAGGTCTCCGTCGAGTCCGTAGGCGGAGAGGGGGATGTCGGGGTCCTGAACCTTTTCCCCTAAATACCATACTCCCCTGCCGTAGTCCACGCTCACGGTGGTGGAGTTGTAGCTTACCTGAAGGGTTCCGCTCGTCCCGAGGCTGTCGGTAGGGGAGTTGTAGGTGGTGCTCAGCTCATACACGTTTGTGGAAAAGAGTCTGTCCCCCCGTGGGAATACTTCCACAAAGTTTACCTCACCTATCTGGACGTTGAACTCTTCCTGAGAGCCTTGGTAGGTGAAGGTGTCGGTAAAGGGTTTGGTGGTCAAGGCTGAACCTGAGAATATGTAGTTTTCACCTACCTTCTCGTTTGCCCGAACGAGCAGAAAGTCTATGGCTTCTCTGAATTCGGAGCTGAGGGCTTTCAGGTTGTCCGCTGTGTGTATCTGGTTCTTAGCTTGAACCGCTTTGGTGTATAGGAACTTAACTTTGTCGGACATCTTGGAGAGAACTCCGTCTATGTAGGTCAGGTTCACGTCCGCAAAGAGTCTGTTCCTGGAGAACTGGGAGAGCTGGGCTATGTCCTTCTTGAGCTGTAGGACGTTGTAGGTAGCTACCGGGTCGTCGGAGAGGTTTTGAATTCTCTTGCCCGTGGCTATTTCGAGGGTTTTGCGTGTTAGCTCCCTCTTGAGCCTTTCGTCCTGCTGTTGGAAGACGGTGTATATAAGATAGTCGGGCACTTTCATCTCTTCTCACCTCACATGTTCAAGGTCGTTTGCAGTAGCTCGTCTATGGTGGAAACTATCTTTGCGACCGCTTCGTAGGTTCTTTTAACCTTCATTATTTCCATAAACTCCCTGTCTATGGAAACTCCCTGCATCTCCTGAAGTTTTCTATCGAGGGATTGTAGCAGGGCTTCTTCTATGTAGAGCTTGTCCTTTGTGTCCGCTTGGGTGTTTGATATGTCGCTCACGAGGTCGTTTACGCTGTCCTTGATAGACTGCCACCAGGTATTTGCAAAGTCGCTGAAGGTATCCGCAAAGGCAAAGTCGAGGTCCTGTAGGTCGGACCCGAGCGTGCTGACAGGTTTTATGTCCCTCGCTCCCGTTCCCGTAAAGAGGGGTGAGCTTTCGAAGAAGTTTCCACCGCTGTCGGATACAGAGTGGTTGGCGGTCGGGAGGTCTATTCTGAGGGTATATGTTCCGTCGGGGTTGTTTATCACCGTGGCGGATATTCCCGCAGAGGAGAGTGCCGGGTCGGTGTTTATTGCGTTGGCAAGGTCGTTCAATGATAGGGTTCCGTAGTTGCTTATTGTAGTTAAAAGTGGTGGAGTGGCGGAGTCGTCGTAAAATTCAAGGTTGCCGTCTATACCGTATCCCGAGAGGGGGACAGTAGGGTCCGAGACATTTTTGATGAGATACACCGTGTTGGAGTTTTCTCTCGGTATCTTTACCGAGGATATTAGGCTCGTTGCGATGTTGGACAGTTTACTTCTGAACCTCGATATGTCGCTTCTGACATCTAATAGGGCTTTTATCTTGCCGGACTCAACTATGTCGGTAATGTCCGTATCGGGTCCGCTCTTGGACTTCCAGTAAAGTCTTCCCCCTGAGTATTCCAGTTGCCAGTAGTTGTCGGTGTAGTCAAGGAGTGCGAAACCTTTGGAGGTGGTGAGCTTGACCCTGCCTATCTCGTCCTCCTGAATGTTGATGTTTATAAGCTCGGATAGCTCTCTCAGATACTTATCCCTCGTGTCGAGTAGATTTTTGTAGTCCTTCCCCCTTGCGTAGGTCTGGGCGTAGGAGATAGTTATGTCCTTATTTATTACGAATAGTTTTCTTATAAGTTCGTTTGCTCTGCTGACTTTGTCTCTGAGGGTGTAATCTACGCTCTGGTCCAGCTTGTCGAGGTCAGAGGTTTTGGTTTGCAGGAAGTCGCTCAGTGCCTTTGCGGAGTTGATAAGTTCGTTCTTGGCTCCCTCGTTTGTTGGGTCCTTCATGAGGTCTAAGTAGGCTTGAAAGAACCTGTTTGTGTAGTCGTTTATACCCGTCCCTTCAAAAAGCTCCTGAAATATACCTTCCACATTTTCGAGAAACCCGCTCCTTTCCTGTAGGTATGATACGAGGGAGAGTTTGGAGTTTCTGAGGTTGAGATAGTAAATGTTCTGGTCCCGTCTGACCTCCTGGAAGTTTATACCTGCGGGGGCAAAGCTCTCGATTACGGGGTCCTCTTGGACATAATCGGGATTGTTGGCGTTTATAACGTTCCTGTTGTGTATGTCTAAGGACTTTCTGTATATCTCAAGAGCCTGAGAGATTATACCGAAGGAAGACCCGAACATTACACTCTCCTCGAGAATATGCTTCCCTGTTCCCTCTCGAGAAGGGGCTTAAGACCTCCCGATATGATGGATAGGTTTCTCGAAAGGAGCTTTCTGACTTCCTCGAAGTCCTCTCTGATGGAGAGAATGTCTTTCGGGTCCGAGTTCTTCATGAGGTTTAAAAGCTCTTCGAATTCTCTCTCGAGGTCGTTCACGTTAAAGGGGTCCAAGAGCTTTTCCTTTATGGTGTTTATCTTCTCCTTAAGGTGCATGTCTCTCTTCCTCCTGCTGTTAATATTCTTTCGTTACTTTCCGATTATTTTTCAGGAAGGAGGCAAGGGATGACTATAAAAGGTAAGCTCCTCGGAGTTAATGTACTTCTCATAGTGGTTGCCGTTGCCGTAACCACCGTTCTTTACACCACCCAGCAAAAGGTTACCCGTTCGGTAAACGACGTGCAGGATGCGGTTGAGGAGCTTGACATTTACAAGGACATGAAGATGAACCTCTTGTATGCGGCAATAGGCATAAGGAACCTAATATTTAACCCCCAGGACGAGGAGGCACGCAGACAGATAAAGGAGAACTTCAAGTCCTTTATGGACAAGTTAGCTGTCCTTCAGAAAAACATAAAGAACCTGAGCAAGGAAGAAGCGGAGCTTACGAGAACACTCTCCTTCTTTACCTATCAGGGAGACCTCGAAGGTGTCGTTCAGCTCTTGGAGCTTGAGGCTTACGAGGAAGCTAAGGATATGCTCCTGGAGGTTGAGAAAAAGGGCTTCAAGGATACCATAGAAACCTTAGACCTTCTGATAGAGCATCGTCTCAAGCAGATAAGAAAGGAGCAGGAAGAGCTTAAGGAAGACATAGCCTTTGCCAACAACGTGGTGGTAGGAATAACCATACCCTCTATACTCGTAGTGTCCGTAGCTCTCTGGTGGGTTTCGAGGGGAATAACGGGCAACATAAAGGAACTTTCCTCAAAGGTTGAAGAGCTTGCAACCAACATGGTCTTTAGGGACATACAGTTTAAAAGGTTCAGGAACGAGCTTGACAGGCTGGTGGACTCCCTGGGGCAGATGGTTAGGGACATAGGGAATGCGGTCGTATCCATAAAGGACGTTATGGAAAAGGTCTCTAAGGGAAACCTGAAAGTTCGGTTGTCGGGTGAGTATAGGGGAGACCTCGAAGAGCTGAAGAACTACATAAACAGGTCATTGGCAGACCTTCAAAAGGCTTTGAAGAACGTAAAGGAGGGTCTGGACAGGATTTCCGAGAGCGTGAAGGTTCTGGACAAAAATGCGGACCGTATGGAGAGGGAGAATGACAACCTCAACAGCAGTATAGCGAGCATAATGACTTCGGTTGACGAAACCTCCGAAGCGCTCAGACAGGTATCGGAGGAAACACTGCGTGCGAGGAATGTATCCCTCGAGATGGAAGAAAGCATAAGGGCAGGCAAGGAGAAGGTTGACATTATGCACACCGCAATAAACCGCATAGTTGAGGTAAGCAAGGAGATAAGCTCTATAACGGAGACCATAATCACTATAGCGGAGCAGACAAATCTTCTGGCACTCAACGCTGCGATAGAAGCCGCAAGAGCCGGAGAGATGGGAAGAGGATTTGCGGTAGTTGCGGACGAGGTCAGAAGGCTTGCGGAAATATCGGGAAACGCTGCCAAAGAAATCGCTTCCCTCGTTGAGAAGGCTCTAAACGCAATAGAGGAGGGCAGGAATGCCTCGGAAGATGTGGTTAGCAGTTACGGAAAGATAGAGGAGGTAACTAAGGAGATAGCGAACATAATAGACACCATAGCGACAGCCATGGAGGAGCAGAGCAGAGCAATAGACATAATAAGGGACAACATGACGGAGATAACTTCCGTCTCCGAGAAAAATACTGCCAGCGTTAAGGAAATAGTTAAGGAGATAAAGAGCATCAGCCGGATTGCTCAGGAAGTTGAGGAGGGAATGAAGGGCTTTGACGTCTGACCTCCCGTTTAAAGGCAAAAAAGAACATCAACGCTCTGAGGAACATCTCTACGGTCATGAAAATCCAGGGAACGAGAGGTGTGGGAAAGACTTTGAGCAGAAAGTAGGAAGGGACAATCCTGAAAGCCCAGAAGGAAAATATGTTCAGCACCATAGTTACGGTAGTTCTTCCCATTCCCTTCAGAGCACCTGAGAATATGACCGCATAAGCCATGGGAACCTGAGATATTCCGACTATTACGAGGTAGTAAACTGCCCACTTGATAACCTCCGGGTCCCTGCTGAAGGGTAGCGTCAGGTATTTGGGGAAGAGGATAAGGAGGAGACCACCTATGCCCATGATAAAAGCGGTCAGGTGAGCGGTGAAGTATGTCCCATACACGAGTCCCTTCAGGTTTTTTGCTCCGAAGTTCTGCCCCGCTATTACGGTGCTCGCTACCATGAAGCCGAAACCCACCATAAAGGATATGCTCTCTACCCTCAGACCTATCTGGTGTGCGGCGAGAACTTTGTCTCCGAACTTGGCAAGGAACCCGACGAATATGTTGAAGGACAGGCTCGTTATGGCTCTCTCCACCGCTGTGGGGAACCCTATTCTCAGGAACTTGGTAACCACCTTCCTGTCGGTTTTAAAGGACAGATGAAAGGGCTTTCCCTTAACCGCAGTAAGGTAAAGGTAAATCACGAAAGCCAACAGCTCAGAGAGGACTATCCCCCACCCTGCACCTGCCACACCGAGTGCTGGTAGTCCGAGCTTGCCGTATATGAGACAGTAGGCTGTGGAAATGTTTACTATGTTCATGAGTATGGCAACCTTCATGGGCGTTTTCGTGTCCCCCGCACCGTTGAAGGCTCCGTAAAAGGTGTTCGTCATAAAACCTACGGTTATAAACCAGAAAATCGGTTCTAAATACTCACCTGCCAAGGACACTACCCTTTCGGAGGCTCCCAAGAGGGACATTAAAAACAGAACTAAATCCCTGCCGAAGAAGGTCAGGGGAAGGGCTATCAGGAAGGATATGACCAGACCTGTGGTGAGTATGGGAGAGGGGTCTTCTCCCGCACCTACCCGCTGGGCGACGAGGACGCTGGTTCCCGTATAGGACAGAGCCATAAGGGAGTATATGAACCAGAGCAGGCTCAGGCTAAAGCCCACCGAGGCGACCGCTGAGGCGGAAATTCCCGAGACGAGAACCAGGGAGAACATGCTCTCCACCGTGTAGAGGAGGTTCACCACTATGACCGGGAAGGCGAGCTTTATTATCTTCTTGGCGTTTTCCCTTTTCGGGTCCTCGGGATTTATTATTACGGGTTGCATAAGCTCTCTTATTATACTTGCACCGCGAAGCGGTCTTTCTAAATTCTATGAATAGGTATTCATCATGAGAATTCTGTTTTTGTGCTATCGCTTCAATTCTCTCTCCCAGAGGTTATACTGCGAGCTGACCGAAAGGGGACACGAGGTATCCGTTGAGCTTGACGTTCATCCGGACCTTACGGTGGAAGCGGTAGAGCTTTACAAACCCGACCTCGTGATTGCACCCTTTTTGAGGAGGAAAATTCCGAGTGAAGTCTGGAAAAAGGTTAAAACCCTCATAATTCACCCGGGCGTGAGGGGGGACAGAGGTCCTTCCGCTCTTGATTGGGCGATAATGCGTGGCGAAAATAGGTGGGGTGTAACCCTCATAGAGGCGAGCGACGAATACGATGCGGGAGATGTGTGGGCTTGGAGAGAGTTCCCCATGAGGTTTGCCAGGAAGTCGAGTATATACCGACTCGAGGTTACCGAAGGTGCGGTGGAGTGCGTGTTGGAAGCGGTGGAAAAGTTCGAGAGCGGAAACTTCACCCCCGAACCCCAGAGGGAAGGGGTGTGGAACCCTAAGATGGAACAGAGCGTAAGGAGGATAGATTGGGAGAGGGACACGACCCGTGATGTTCTCAGGAAAATATACGCTTCCGACAGCCAGCCAGGGGTGCTGGAGCAAAAAATCTTCGACAAAGAAGTTTTGCTATACAACGCTTTTCCGGAGGAGGAACTCAAAGGCAGACCCGGTCAGGTGATAGCCCATCGGGACGAAGCGGTGTGCGTTGCTACCACCGACGGTGCGGTCTGGATAACCCACATGAGGGAGAGAAGTAAGAGGTCTATAAAGCTACCCGCTCTGCGGGTCCTTCCTGAGCTTTCCGACAGCGTTCCGGAGGTTCAAATAAAACCCTGGGAGAAAGTAGAGTTCAAAACCTACAGGGAGATAGTGTGTGAAGAGGAAGGTGATATAGGCTTTATACACTTCAACTTTTACAACGGTGCCATGTCCACCGAACAGTGCCAAAGGCTCAAAGAAGCGGTCAGATACATGAAAAACAGACCCGTGAAGGCAATAGTGCTTTTGGGACAGGAGGACTTTTTCTCAAACGGCATGAACCTAAACACCATCGAGCATGCGGACAGCCCACCTGACGAATCCTGGAGGAACATAAACGCTATGGACGACCTGTGCGAGGAGATACTCACCACCCCAGACAAACTCACAGTGGCAGGAATGCAGGGGAATGCGGGAGCGGGAGGTGTATTTTTAGCTCTGACCTGCGACACGGTCTTTGCGAGGGAAGGGGTAGTTTTAAATCCCCACTACAAGAACATAGGCAACCTATACGGCTCGGAGTTCTGGACCTACACCCTACCTAAAAGGCTCGGATGGGAAAAAGGCAAAGAAGTTATGGAAGAAAGGATGCCTCTAAGCTCAAAAAAGGCTTTCGAGATAGGTCTTATAGATGGAGTTTTTGGAAGAACTCCTTCGGAGTTTAGAGAAATTTTGAAGGAGAAGATAAAGGAGTTTGTAAACTCTCCCGAGTTCGAGGAGTTTATCAAGCGGAAAATCTCCGAGCGAACATCGCCCCGCTGGAAGGAGCTGATAAAGAGGTGCAGAGAAGAGGAACTCGAGCATATGAAGCTCAACTTTTACGGCTTTGACACCAGCTACCACATAGCCCGTCACTACTTCGTCCACCGCATACCCCACTTCAGAACCCCGCCCTACTTAGCAATTCACAGGAGGCTTAGCTTCAAAGGCTAAGGTTTCCTTGCCACCAAGGTGGTTACGTTGGACACCTCGCAGTAATATAGAGGTTCCAAGTTCTCGAAGGAGTTCATCAGCTCCCCCTTCCTGAGCAGGTATTGGGGATTAAAGGTAGGCTTTACCTTTAGATGTTCCTCGTTGTAGGTTTCGAATATCAATATACCTTTTGGCTTCAAAGCCCTCTCTATCCTTTTAAAGATACTTCTGTCGAGGAAGTAAAAGTTCAGTATAAGGTCGAAGCGACCCCTTCCGAAGGAAAAGGACTTTACATCTACCGGTTTGAAGAGAACCCTTACGCCTTCCCTCTTTGCAAGCCTGCGTGCCTTTCTTACGGCTACATCTGAAACATCGAAGGCTACCACCTCAAAGCCCTTCTTTGCTAAAAAGACCGAGTTTTCGCCGGTTCCGCAGGCTATGTCGAGAGCCTTTCCCCCTTTGGCAAGGTGATAAAAACGAACCAAGGTAAGATGAAGGGAGGAAGCCCTCCCCTCGAGATACTTTTTATTCCAGCGAACTCGGTCTTCAATCACCCTTAAACTTGCAGGTCTCGGGGTCTATGGTAGAGTAAAGAGGCTGAACCCTGCCTTCAGGTGTGGAGTCTTCAAAGTCCCTCTCCACACCGAGTTCCTCTATGCAGTTAACGAGGTCGTGATAGAACTCCGCAACCTTTACGAGACCCGTTTCCTTACCTACTTCGTTAAAGAGCCTTATCTTATCGGTTGCCTTACCCTTACCCCTCTCAACTATAGCACCCGCATGCCCGAAGGAAACGCCTTCGAGACCTTCCTGGAACCTTCCAGCAACGAAAGCTGCAACAGGCTTGTTCCACTTGCCCTCCTTGTAAAGCCTCCTTATAGTCTCCGCCGCCTGCTCCTCGTAAGTTCCTCCCACTTCACCCTGAATTATCACGCCCTTAACGTTGGGGTCGTCTTTTATTTCCTCTAAAACATCCGCAAAGGTGGTGCAGGATATAACGTCCCCTCCGAGAGCGAGAGCCATGTAAACTCCCCAACCTCTCCTCATAAACATCTCTGCGGTCGTGGTCGTAAGTCCTCCAGACTTGGAGAGTATAACCAGCCCTCCGTCCCTATACGCTATGGAAGGATTTTTACCTCCTATAGCCCCTATCCTTGCGGGAATTCTGGGAACTATACAACCCAAGGAAGTGGGTCCCACAATGGTAACGCCCCTCTCCTTTGCGTAGTGGTAAAAGTAAACCGTATCCCTTATCGGAACATGCTCCGTGATTATGTATATGACCTTTATCCCCGCATCTACCAGCTCTATGACCGCATCCTTTACGGACGCAGGTGGAACATAGATTAGTCCCGTATTTACATCTTTGCCTTCGGGAGAGCTTAAGGCTTCCCTCACGGTGTTGAAAACCGGCACGCCTGCAACTTCCTGACCGCCCTTACCGGGAGTAACACCGACCTTTATTATTCCCGGATAGAGAGCCTCCGTTTCCGATACCACCTGAGAAGCTTCCCTTCCCGTTATCCCTATAACTATCACACGAGTCTTATCGTTGAGATACTTGGTGCCTACGTTCCAATCCCTTTCCATGTCCTTCCTCCTGTGGATTAAAACAGTATTTTACGAATTTTCAAGCCGGTAAATCAAGCGAGCACCCAACACTATCATCAAAAATATCAGGTTTGCCCAAATCAGAAAGGCAACAACCGTGCTCAGAGAACCGTAAAGGAGACTCCCCTTGAAGATGTTGGCAACATACCATGTAAAGACCCACTGTATTAGGAAGATAAGAACGGAAACGAAGAAAGATACGAACATGAGTTTATATGGACTGACCCTTCGGGTAAGAAAACTTCCGTAAAGAACCATAAGTATCAGCGCTCCGGGAAGCACATAGAGCAGGTCGCTCACAAAGGTGTAAGTTTTCGGTATTACGAACTTCATGTAAAGGCTCAGGAAAAAGAAAGCGGACATAACGAGGATAAACACGAGCAGAAGCACAGGCATAAGGAGCCAGTAAAGGAACTCCCTCTTCTGTCCCAGAAGACCCTCCGACACGAAGTAAAAAGCCTTCCCGAGGTTCTTTATAAACCCAACCGAGAAGAAGTAGGACAAACCCAGCGCTATAAAGGACACCTGCCCGCTTTTCTTCTGGAGAGCGAGTATCTCGTGAACCACCTTGTTGGTGTATTGAGGCAGTATGCGGTCAACCGTTTCTATTATCCTGTCCAAGTCTATCACCGGCATAAGGCTCAAAGCGTTGACGAGCACTATGGTAAGAGGTGCTATCGAAAGCAGGAATTGATAGGTCAGAGCACCCGAATGATAAGCATAATTCTGACGAATAAGGTCGTAAAAGCTCAAAGCGATAGCTTTAAACAGGTTCATTTATCACATACTCCACAGCTTCTCCCGTGAAGCTCTCAAAAACGAAACGGTCTCCTTCCCTCTCTATTATGTAATTTGGAAGTATGGGGACTTTACCCTTCCCGCCCGGCAGGTCAACCGCATAGGTAGGAATTCCCATGCCAGATATTCTACCCCTCAAGTAGCGCATAATCTCCATACCCTTATCCACCGTAGTTCTGAAGTGAACCGCACCCCTTATCGGGTCGCAGTGAAAGAGGTATTGAGGCTTTACCTTTATTCTCAGCAGACCCCTCATCAGTTCCAGCATGACCCGGGGGTCGTCGTTTACACCCTTGAGAAGAACGGTCTGATTGTTTACCGGGATACCTCTTCTAAGGAGTTTATCAACGGCTTCTTGGGAGAGTTCCGTTATCTCCTTCGGGTGGTTGAAGTGGGTGTTTATCCATATAGGGGAGTGTTCTTCGAGTATGTCGAGTAGCTCCTCGTCAAAGAACCTCTGGGGAGCGAGAACGGGAAGCCTGGTTCCGAACCTTATTATCTCCACGTGCTTTATTTCTCTGAGCTTACTGAGTATATACCTCAACTTCTCGTTGCCCAAACTCAGAGGCTCCCCTCCCGATATGAGGACATCTCTCACCTCCTCGTGCTCCTTTATGTAGTCGAGCATCCTGTCTATTTCCTCTTTTGTCCTCGCCCTCTCTCCCTCTGCAAAAATCCTCTTACGCATACAGTGTCTGCAATAAACAGCACAGAAGGTCGTAACCGTCATTAAAACTCTGTCGGGATAACGGTGGGTAAGCCCGGGTATTTCTCCCTCCTCTCTCAGAGCGTCCGGCTCTCCGAACTTCTGCACCTCCTCCTCAACCTCCACAGCCCTGGGTATCGCCTGGAGTCTTATGGGGTCGTTTGGGTCTTCGGGGTCTATCAGAGACAGGTAATAGGGAGTTATAGCCATAGGATAGAGACCCTGCGTCCTCTTTATTCCCTCTATCTCTTCCCTCGTAAGGATGATGAACTTTTGAAGTTCCTCTATAGTTTTTATTCTGTTCTTTATTTGCCAGTTGTAATCTCTCCACAAATGCTGAGGAACGCGGAAGAAAACCATTATTTACATTTTATTAAAAAGAGGGGGTGGCACCTAACCGACCCCCCGTACTGCCGAAACTCCCCTCCCGCTTCGTTTGTAAAAAATAAAACATTGTTTTGAGATTAATTATTCGACATTTATGCAATTTAAAGTAATGATTTAAATCATATCTTGACGGGACACAGTAAAAGTTATAAATTAAAACATCGGCTAACAAGGGGGCGACTGGTTTCGACGGGACCGAGTGGTCCCCGAGGAGCAGGCAGGGTGGCAACCTTAATAGCCACTAACAACACTTCCCGAAGCTGAAGTCGCTCTCGCTGCCTAATTAGAAAGGCAGCGCGCCTCGGGGAGGTGCGCCTCTGGCTGACCCGAAGGCGTCAGACAACAGAGGCTTTGGGGGTTCCGACGCACGGTGAGGAACTCCCGAGAAACCTATTCCGTGCTCCCCTCAGGGAGCCTGCCCGTGGGCGCCTTGAGGGCGAACCAAAACACGGGCTAAGCCTGTAGAGCCTCGGACGGGCCACCGGTCTCGGACGCGGGTTCGATTCCCGCCGCCTCCACCAGAAATCACGACTTCTTGGCAGATTTCATAGCATACATTTTCTCATCTGCCTTTTTTATGAGTGTGTCAAGGTCACTACCTTCCTCAGGAGTTCTAACAATTCCCCAGCTTATGGATAACCCGTAATCTTTGAATTCTTTTTCTATTAGCTCCTTAACTTCTATAAGTCTTTCTTCTATGCTCTTTACACTCGTGCTGAAGGATACGATAACGAACTCATCTCCTCCAAAGCGGGCAACTATGTCCTCCTTGCGGAACTTACTGCGGATTATCTCCGCAACCCTTTCGAGAACCCTATCACCTTCATCGTGTCCCAAGGAGTCATTTACACCTTTCATGTTGTCAAGGTCTATGTAAACGAGAATTAGAGGAGGTCTTTCGTTAGGACTTTTAGAAAAAATTTTCTCTAAAGTTTCGAGAGCAAAGTTTCTGCTGTATAAACCGGTGAGAGCATCGAAGGAAGCCTTGCGGGACAGAGCCTTTATAAGTTTGGATATGACAGAATTGTAAACGAAAGCAAGTATGAATATGGCTGTATATACACCCGCAGCCTGCCTCAACACTTCAGGTTCGTAATAAATCATGTCCGGCTTGACCAAATAAATAGTAAGAATTGAAAGGAAGAAAGCCAAATTCCAAAAAATAACTTCGTGAATTCTATTCAGAAAGAAGGAAAGGAGAGGATAACTAAATGTCCAGAATATACCTGTTCCTTTATAACCTCCGGTTATTATGAGGAATATGAATATTACCATTATTATGAAGTGAGCTATGTTGGACAGTATCGTGTAGTTCCTGTGCTTAAAATAAGCAAGCAGGTTGCCCATTAAAGCAAGAGCCATGAAAAATTCAATTATTGCAATCTTTGTGTTGCCGGCTCTCAGGTGGGGTGTAACGCCAAACGCCAGAAGAGATATTACACCTGTTGCGGTGTAGGCATATACGAAGCGCTCTTTATAAATTTTCAGCGTGTCAGGAATCATATTCCGCCAACCACGTTTAATAATATTAATTGGTAAATTGGCAAAATATTTGAGGAGGATAATATGAGATATCGCAGTGATGTGGTCAAGAAAGGAATAGAGAGAGCACCCCACAGAGCGCTCCTGAGAGCCTGCGGACTTTCGGAGGAAGACTTTGACAAGCCTCTGATAGGCATAGCTAACTCCTACATAGACATAATTCCCGGACACGTCCATCTGAGGGAGTTCGTCCAGCCTATAAAGGAGGAGGTTCGCAAGGCGGGAGGCGTTCCCATAGAGTTCAACGTCATAGGGGTTGACGACGGGATAGCGATGGGACATTACGGGATGCACTACTCCCTGCCCTCGAGAGAGCTTATAGCGGACTCAATAGAGACTGTGGTAAATGCCCACCAGCTCGATGCCCTTATATGCATACCCAACTGCGACAAGATAGTCCCCGGAATGCTGATGGGTGCTATGAGGGTAAATATCCCCACGATATTCATAAGCGGGGGTCCCATGCTTGCGGGAGAGCACGAAGGAAAGAAGATAGACCTTATTTCCGTCTTTGAGGGTATAGGACAGCTAAAGAGCGGACAGATAACGGAAAAGGAACTTCAGGTTATAGAGCAGAACGCCTGTCCCACCTGCGGTAGCTGTGCGGGAATGTTTACAGCCAATTCCATGAACTGCCTCACGGAAGTTTTAGGCTTAGCTCTGCCCGGAAACGGAACAATCCTTGCCATAGACCCCAGAAGGGAGCTTCTTGCCAGAGAGGCGGCGAGGAAGATAATGGAACTCCTCGAAAAGGGCATAAAGGCGCGGGACATACTCACGGAGGAGGCAATAGACGATGCCTTCACGGTGGACATAGCGATGGGTGGCTCTTCCAACACCATTCTGCACCTGCTCGCCATAGCCAGAGAAGCCGGGATTGAATACGACCTTGCGAAGATAAACGAGATTTCTAAGAGGACACCTACGGTGTGTAAGATTGCCCCCGCTTCTCACTACCACATAGAGGACTTGGACAGGGTAGGCGGAATTCCCACCATACTGAAAGAACTCTCCAAAAAGGAGGGACTGCTACATCTTGACAGGATAACCGTGAGCGGTAAAACCCTCGGCGAGATAGCCAACTCCGCTCCCGATGCGGATGGGGAGGTGGTTCGCTCCATAGACAACCCCTATTCAGAAGATGGTGGGATAGCCATACTCTTTGGTAACCTCGCACCCGAAGGGTCTGTTGTTAAAACCGCAGGTGTCGTAGAGAGCATGCTCAAGTTCAGAGGGAAAGCCATATGCTTTGACTCGGAGGAAGAGGCGATAGAGGGTATCCTCGGAGGAAAGGTCAAGCCCGGTCATGTGGTAGTTATACGCTACGAAGGTCCAAAAGGCGGTCCCGGAATGAGGGAAATGCTCTCGCCCACCTCAGCCATAGTGGGTATGGGCTTAGGAGACAAAGTGGCTCTCATAACCGACGGAAGGTTCTCGGGAGGAACCAGAGGAGCCTGTATAGGACACGTTTCCCCCGAGGCGGCACAGGGTGGTCCAATAGGAGTAGTTCAAGACGGAGACGAGATACTCATAGACATTCCTAACCGAAGGTTAGAGCTTCTTATCTCCGAAGAGGAACTCAAGGAGAGGCTCAAGAGCTTCAAGCCAAAGCAAAAGGACATTCCGAGTCCCTGGCTCAGGCGGTATGCCAAACTCGTTACGGACGCCTCAAAGGGAGCAGTCTTAGAGGCTTAGATGAGCCTCTTTGCGGTTGTATTCTTCTCAATATACTCCCTTATGCACTACTATGCATACCGGAAGGTCGTGTTCGTCTTTAACCTGTCCAAACTCAGCAGATTAGCCCTCGTGCTTTTATTTACCCTCACCACCTTCTCACCTGCCCTGTGGAGGTTCTTAGACCGCAGAGGCTTTGAGGAAGCCACCTACTGGGTAGCTCTTTCGGGACTGCTCTGGATGGGTTTTCTCTTTTACTTCGTGCTTGCCAGCTTTGTTTTAGACCTATACCGCAGGTTTCACTCACCCTCCAAAAGGCAGGCATTTTTCATAAGCCTTGTGGTTGCTCTTTTTCTGAGCGCATACAGCCATGCGGAGACCCACTTTCTGAAAGTGGAAAGATACACCATAGAGACCCCCAAGCTCCCCGCAGGAACGAGTCTAAAGATACTTCACATTTCGGACCTGCACTTGGGACCGGTGATGAGGGAGGACAAGGTTAGAAAGGTGCTCGAAGTTTACGAAAAGGAGAAGCCTGACATCGTGATAGCCACGGGGGACATGGTGGATGGGAACATGGAAAGGCTAAAGCACTTGGCACACATGCTCTCTCAGATAGAACCACCTTTGGGAAAGTTCGCTGTTTTGGGAAACCATGAGTTCTATGTGGGAGCAGAGCAATCGCAAAAGTTTTTGGAGGAAGCAGGTTTTAGGGTTTTAAGAGGAGAAACCACCGCCGTAGGCGGTCTTTTAAGAATTGTAGGTTTAGACGACCCTGCGGGTGAAAGGCTCGGGTATAAAGTAATTACCGACGAGCTACAGGTTTTGAATAACCCAAGCCCCCTTTACACCATAGTGATAAAACACAGACCCCAAATAAACGAAAAAGCCCTGCCTTACATTGACCTCGTCCTGGCGGGACACACCCACGGCGGAGTGCTCTTCTTTGTGGGATATACCCTTTTGAGGGTTCTATATGAAACCGACAGGGGGATAAAGGAGCTTGTCCCGGGAAAGTTCATAATTGTTAGCAAAGGAGTGGGAACAGGTGGACCCCCTATGAGGCTTCTATCTCCCCCGGATGTTGTGATTGTGGTTTTGAAAGGGACGGGCAATTTATGACTTTAAAATCATAATTTATGGGGAAAATCATATAGAAAATTTCGGGAGAATGTGTTAAATTCTTGAGTAAGTAAGAGCGGAACGCAAGGGTCCGCACGGCTCCTT